>NZ_JAXOUF010000005.1:0-368589 GCF_034424805.1 Labrys sedimenti | reverse complement strand
CTCAAGAACTGGCGTCGCATCGCCACCCGATATGACAAAACCAGAGAGTCATATCTCGGCTTCGTCAGCCTCGCATCCGCATTGCTGTGGCTGCCCTTTGTCCACGAGGCCTAGCATACAGGTTAAAAGGGCACCTAGAGGTAGAATTGATGGCCGACTCTTCAAATACCCCTGAAAATAAAAATATTACTTCACTAAGCGGGAATATATATTTCGAGGTAATGAGTTGGCTACATAGCTATTTGGATCCAAAGTCATATTTTGAGATTGGAACGAACAAAGGCCACTCTCTAAACCTTGCTAAGTGCAAATCGCTTGCCGTCGATCCATATTTTGGTGGGCCAACAGAGCCTGCAGGAAAACGTCCCGTCACGATGTATTTCCAGATGAAAAGCGATGATTTCTTTAAAGAATACGATCCCGTGGCACTACTAAATACTGAAATTGATTTAGCATTTTTGGACGGCTTACACGAAGCCGAAACATTATTGAGAGATTTTTATAATACAGAAAAATTCTGTAAAAAGAATTCGATTATTTGTATTCACGATTGCATTCCCACCAACACGTCAATGCTTACACGAGCTCACAATGGCTCTTTTTGGACAGGAGACGTATGGAAAGTATTACCTATACTTAAGGAATATAGACCAGATCTTGATATTTATGTTTTCGATGCCCCGCCCACTGGCCTCGTATTGTGTACTAATCTTGATCCAAAGTCAAAAGTTCTTGAAGAAAACTATTGGAATATCTGGCGTAAATGGTCAAAGATAGATCTGGAATTGTATGGATACGGGAGATTTATTGAAGAATGCGAAATTCTGCCGACCTCAAAGCTGCGAACGGCTGAGGAAATGAGGCGATTCTTTTGGCTTTGATTTCTGAATCCCAATGTCAATGAAGATCTGGAACTAAGTCTCTTATTTGGGAATCAAAGGTAAGTTACCCTTCCCTTTGATTCCTTCCCTGCCATGCACTATCGGAGCCGGAAACTCGCCAGGCATCGCAATTATGCAACGAGCCTCAAAAGCGATTCAGCTACAGCTCGTGTATCTTTACAATGCAACGCATAGCCGGTGTCTGACGTTTTGCCAGCCTCGACTATGAGGTCTGTATAGTAATATTCTGTCTTGCTGTTGAACGCTATATCCAGCAGACCATAGTTCGGATTAACCCGTGCGCCATGCGCTACCATAACCTGGCGGGCCCGACTTTGGGCAAATCCGGCAGAGTGAAAAGCAGACCCAACGGTTCCCAAAATTGTTTTTCTATCTCTAAACAGTACCAACTGATCCTTAAGCGACATGCTTTCAGGATATACAATGTCAACTCCTGCAGCCCTCAATATATTTTCTATCTCTATCTCATTTATGATGCCACTAATTTTATGCGGTAACTTTGTTTTCGAAATATACACTGGATTTTCGACAGGTCGTTCTGGAATTCCTTCAAGGATACGGGAGCCTATTTTAACAAATAGATCGCGCGTCGCTTGTGAATGAACCCAAGCATTCTGCCGAAGACAAGGCAGAGGGATTTCGACGTCGTGATATATTTCAGGTTGAGTACACTGAATGATGTCAGATCGTTCTATGCCAAGCGCGGACAAAAACACCTGCACGAAATGGCGATCGAACCATTGATCCATCGGCCATTGTGCTTGGACGAGTATTTTCCTGCCCGCCAGGCCATGTCGCGCGATCGACCATAGGCGAGGCAGTGTCTCGAACAAGAAATGCCCGTAATAGAGATTGATACGTCCACCGAAAATCACATTGGATGTGCCCCGGTCAATGACGTCGCCCAGAGCACAAGGCATTTGCGGAATTTGGACCAAATCCTCGCTTTGAGGTCCCTTGTAGTCTGTTGCATCGCGAATGATCGCGCCCTGCAGATCGAACACGCCCCATTTACCGAAGGCGACCATCGGTGTGAAGATGGCCTCGGCCACATGGGCAATTGCCGGATCGCCCACCTTTGCTTCGGTTGTGTTCCAGCGAGGGTCATTCCAGAACCCATCACATGGCTTCAATATTGAGTTTGACAACAGGCTATCCATGTCTTCGCATTTAGAATCGTCGGGAAAAGGTTTGCGTCCAAGACCAATTTCAAATTGCAGCGATCTATTTATGATCGACTCACATCAGCGCGTCGAAAGAATGTAGCCCCGAGTGAGGCGCTCCAGGATAAGTCCCAGGCCAAGGGTTACAATACCAAATTCAATCGCATAACTTCGATCAAGCAAATCCTCACCATAGCCACGGTAGTAGGCCGATCGCATCCATTCGACCACCTGAAGCGCCGGATTGTAGGAAAGCCAGGTGCGGTACGGGTCCGGTACAGAACTCGGCACGAAAGCGACACCGGATGCTGCCCACATTGCAATATTGAACAGTGTGTACCCCGTCATCCACATTTGGTTCATCATCATGATGACACTGTTGAGAACGCCCATCCCCAATCCTAGGATGACCGCCGCGCAGAGAGCAAAAAAGGCCTCTGCTATATCATATGGTACAATGGGAATATCGAAGGCCCAGCCTAGAATGATCATGATAATGGTCACAGTAAAGGCCGATAACATTTCCAACACCGCTACCGCGATTAGGACATCTACCAACTTCACCTCAGGAAGAGCCAACAACGGTTTGTTTGCAATAAGATCAACCATCATAAAGCGAGCAAGATAAGAAAATACCATAAATGGTATTGATCCTGTTGCGATGAATAGAACAACACTGTCACCAAAAGGTGCGGCCCGATGACTGATTGACATTATAGCGATCAATATCAGGATATGCGAAACTGGCCATCCAACCGCAAAGATATAGCCTAGACCATGGCCAAAAAAACGAGTCCTCATGGTACGCAGGATCAAGGCAGCAAACACATGTCGTTGCCTTCTCATGGCAACAAACAAGCTGGGTGCCTGGTACTGAATGGTACTCACACCGAATACATCCTAAGTCTGCCAGTTGGTCTGTCTTGAGGTTGAAACCGTGCGGGAATTCACCCTGGCTCCCTGTAGCCGCAACCCAAACAGCAACATTCTTTTGCAGGGCCAGCTATATCACGCACGCTCCTCTTAACCAAACTATGAATTGGTTTCCACCCTGGAAAGTTTGTATTTAGCACGACTTTTAGATTTTTATTCGGAATAAATAAGGTATATTTTTAATAATTTATAAATATATCTTCGTACTTTGTATATTAATCTACCATAGATTTTCTAATTATTTAAATTAATATGAAATAACTGACTGAATTTCAAAATATGTACCATCATCTCGGGTTTAGGTTAGATTTTTTCTTGATATAACGCTAATCGGTACAGCTCCTTGCCTTTCTAGGACACTCGTCTGACATTCCTCAAATTAACCCAATCTGCGTGATTTCACCCCTATTCTGGTCGCTCGAATGCCGGCAGCAGGGAGGCACAGAGGGCGATGGCGGTGGAGATGCGGCCGGCGCAAGCGTTGCGGCTCTGGCATGATGTCATGCTGACGCTGGTGCGCGATGCCCAGCCCGATCTGTCGAGCCGGCAGCTCGCCATCCTGCTCACCGTCTATCTGGAAGCCCCGCCCCATACGGTGCGCGGTCTCGCCAGCAAGCTTGATGTCACCAAGCCGGTGATCACCCGAGCGCTCGACAGCCTAGCCAAGCTCAAGCTCACCGCGAGGCGGCGCGATGAGTTCGATCGGCGCAATGTCATCATCCAGCGCACGGTGGATGGCGCGCTCTATGTCGAGAAGCTCGGCGACATCCTGGTCGCCCTTGGCAAGGACCTTCCGCGCTGACGACCCTGGGCGTGCGAAGATCTTGCGGGACGGTACAGGCTGCTCCATTGAAGACAAGACCCGTTTGAAGGACCTGTTGCATTGGCTGCCCATGATCGTCGCATTACCCCGGCCCGGCCGGACCTTGCCGCCGCCTCGCTGCGCGGCACCGTCACGGCGCCGCGCTATGTCGAGGGCCGCGAGCGCCGCGTGATCGAGACGGCGGTGCCGCTGCGGCCCGATCCGGATTTCTCAGCCTCCATCGATACCGAGCTCCTCTTCGGCGAGAGCTTCACCGTCTATGACGAGATGGAAGGCTGGGCCTGGGGCCAGGCCGGTCGGGATGGGTATGTGGGCTGGCTGTCCGCCAATGCGCTGGCGGCCCCACGCCCCGCCACCCATCACATTGGCGTGCTGCGCAGCTTCATCTACCCAGTGCCATCGATCAAGGCGCCGGTGATGCTGGCGCTGAGCCATGGTTCCGCGCTTTCCGTGGTCGCCAGCGAGGGGCCGTTCCTTCGCCTCGAGGATTGGGGCTTCGTCTTCGCCGCCCATGCCAGGCCCGTCGATTTCAAACAGGATGACCCGGTCGCGGTCGCGGAACATTTCATCGGTGTGCCCTATCTGTGGGGCGGCAAGTCGAGCCTCGGCCTCGATTGTTCGGCCCTGGTGCAGACGGCACGGCATGCCTGCGGCCTGGCCTGCCCGCGCGACAGCGACATGCAGGAAGGCCAACTGCCGGGCGAGCGGCTCGATCCCGCCGGCCCGCTCGCGCAATTGCGGCGCGGCGACCTCCTGTTCTGGAAGGGTCACGTCGCTATGGTCCGCGACGAAAAGACGATGATCCACGCCACCGGCCACACCATGACCGTGATGGTCGAGGGCCTGGCCGATGGCATTGCGCGCATCGCCGCGGCGGGCAGCCCGTTGCGCAGCATCGTCAGGCCGGACTGAATCAGGGCGGATGTTTCGCGGTACAGGGAGCCAGTCATCATGACCTCGACGGACTCGCCGGCAAGAACCATGGGTGGCAGGCTGACCATGCAGGACAAGCTTGCCGCCGGCATCGCCTCCGGCCTCCTGCGTGACCTGCATGTCGTCCTCGCCAGCCATGGCGGACACATCGTTCTCGAACATTACCAGGCCGGAGTGGACGAGAGCTGGGGCAGGCCGCTCGGCGAGGTCGACTTCGGGCCGCAGACGCTGCACGACCTGCGCTCGGTCACCAAGAGCATCGTCGGCCTGCTCTACGGCATCGCCCTCGATCGCCAGCTCGTGCCACCTCCGGACGCGCCCCTGCTGCCGCATTTTCCGGACTATCCCGACCTCATCGCCGCACCCGACCGGCAGGGGCTGCGGATCGAGCATGCCCTTACCATGACGCTCGGGCTCGAATGGGACGAAGGGCGGCCCTATACCGATCCGCTCAACAGCGAGATCGCCATGGAGATGGCGCCGGATCGCTATCGCTTCGTCCTCGACCGGCCCGTCGTCGCGCAGCCCGGCACGCGCTGGATCTATTCGGGTGGCAGCGTCGCCCTGGTTGGCGAGCTGATTCGGCGCGGCACCGGCAAGACCCTGCCTGAATTCGCCAGGGAAACGCTGTTCGAGCCGCTCGGCATCGACAGATTCGAATGGATCGCCGGTGACGACGGCGTCGCGTCGGCGGCTTCGGGCCTGCGCCTGCGCGCCGCCGACCTGCTGCGAATCGGCGAACTCATGCTCGCCGATGGCTTCTGGAAGGGTGACAGGATCGTGTCCCCGGCCTGGATCGAGGCCTCCTTCAAGCCGGCGATACCGACCGGCGACGGGCTGGCCTATGGCCGGCTGTGGTTCATCGGCGCAGATGCGACGACAGCCCTGCCCGGCGGCGAGCATCCCTGGGTCGCCGGCTTCGGCAATGGCGGCCAGCGCCTCTGGCTGATGCCGGATGCCGGTATCGCCGCCGTGATCTATTCGGGCAAATACAATGCGCCCGACGCCTGGGTGACTCCGACGCGCCTCTGGCGCGAGATCATCCTCGCCAATGCGGAAAAAAGCTGAAAGCCGGTCCTATTTCGGCGCCGTGCCGTTGAAGGCGAGGATCTCGCCGGCCAGATAGAGCGAGCCGGTGAGCACAACGCGAGGTGCGACCGGAAAGGCTTCGCTGGCGATCGCCTCCAGCGCGGCCTGAAGGCTGCCATGAGCGCGGGCAGCGAGGCCCGCGTGGCGCGCCGCTTCGGCCACGGCCTCAGGGGCGCGGGCGGCCGCGCTGTGCTCGATCGGCACGGTATGCACCTCACGGGCAAGACCGGCGAAATTGTGCAGAAAACCGTCGGAATCCTTGGTGGTCAGCATGCCCGTCACCAGCACCAGCGGCCGGGGATTGCGTTCCTCCAGCTCGGCGAGAGCCTCGGCCAGCACGCGGCCGCCATCGACATTATGGCTACCGTCGAGCCAGATCTCGGAGCCTGGCGGCAGCAGGGCGGGGATGGCACCCTGGGCAATGCGCTGCAGGCGGGCGGGCCATTCCACCGCCTGCATCGCCTTCTCGAAATGGGCATCCTCGACGATGAACAGGGTCTGGTTGCGCAGCGTGGCGATGGCAAGGCCGGCATTGCGGTGCTGGTGCCGCCCGGCGAGGCGCGGCAAAGGCAGATCGAGCAGGCCGCTCTCGTCCTGATAGACCAGGCGGCCATTCTCCTCATGCACGTCGAAATCCTGCCCACCGATCACCAGCGGAGCGCCGACCTTGGCCGCCACGCTTTCGATCACGGCCCTGACAGCGTCGATCTGCGGATAGATCACGCCGGGCGCGCCGCGCTTGAGGATGCCGGCCTTTTCGCGGGCGATGCCCTCGATGTCGGTGCCGAGGAAATCGGCATGGTCATGCGAGATCGAGGTGATCACGCTGAGGAGCGGCTTGTCGATGACGTTGGTGGTGTCCATGCGCCCGCCGAGCCCCACCTCCAGCAGGAGGACGTCGGCCGGATTCTCGGCAAAAAGCTTGAAGGCGGCGGCGGTGGTGATCTCGAAGAAGGTGATCGGCGCGCCGTCATTGGCTTGCTCGCAGGCCTCGAAGGCCTCGATCAGCTTGTCCTCGCTCACCAGGGCGCCAGCGCTCCCCTTGGGCCCGGCCAGCCGGATGCGCTCGTGGAAATGTACGAGATGGGGCGAGGTATAGACGTGCACGCCATAGCCGGCGGCTTCCAGCGCCGCGCGCAGGAAGGCGATGGTCGAGCCCTTGCCGTTGGTGCCGGCGACATGGATCACAGGCGGCACCTGCCGCTCGGGATGGCCGAGCTTGGCCAGCAGCCTCTCGATCCGGTCGAGCGAGAGGTCGATCTTTTTCGGATGCAGCGCCATGAAGCGGGAGAGATAGGCGTCGGACTGCGTCATGGGTGTAAGAACCGAAGAATCGAGGAATGAACTACAGGGTTGAACGGGGCACATCCAAGCCGCGTCGGCTTTGGCATTTGCGCTCCAGCCCGTTCCGGAGCCGTCCTTTGGGTAGGCAGCCTGATGAATTCGTCCCGCGGAGAGATGGCTTGCCCGAACCGTCTCGAATGAGCCTCCACGCCGCGACGATCGAAATGGGCGCTGCCGACGTGGCAGCGGCGGATTACAGCCCTTTGTCTCAGGCGGCTTCCGCCGGGATCTCCTTGGGCGGGGTCTTGGTCAGCAGGCGGCAGATGCGCGCCACCGTGGCCTTCATCTCGTTGCGATGCACGACCATGTCGACCATACCGTGCTCCTGCAGATATTCGGAGCGCTGGAAGCCTTCGGGCAGTTTTTCGCGGATGGTCTGTTCGATGACGCGCGGACCGGCAAAGCCGATCAGGGCTCCCGGCTCGGCCAGTTGCACGTCGCCAAGCATCGCATAGGACGCGGTGATACCGCCGGTGGTCGGGTTGGTCAGCACCACGATATAGGGCTTCCTGGTTTCACGGAAACGCTGGATCGCCACCGTGGTACGTGCCATCTGCATCAGGGACAGGATGCCTTCCTGCATGCGCATCCCGCCGCCGCACGCGAACACCACGAAGGGCACACCACGATCAGCCGCCGTGAGCAGGCCCTTGACCACCGCCTCGCCGGCCGCCATGCCGAGCGAGCCACCCATGAAGTCGAAATCCTGCACGGCAATCACCGCCGACACGCCGTCAACCGTACCGGCACCGAGCTTGACCGCATCCGTCATGGCGGTCTTGGTGCGGGCATCCTTCAGGCGGTCGACATAGCGCTTCTCGTCCTTGAACTTGAGCGGGTCCGGTACGACCTCGGGAAGCGCGATGTCTTCCCATTTGCCATCGTCGAACATCAGCTTGAGGCGCTGCGTCGCCGTCATGCGCATGTGATAATTCGAGGCTGGAATGACGTAGTTGTTCTGCTCCAGGTCCTTGTGAAAGACCATCTGCCCGGTCTCCGGATCCTTGATCCAGAGATTCTCGGGCGTGTCGCGGCGCGAGAAGAAGTCCTTGATGCGCGGCGGAACGACGTTGGCGATCCAGTTCATGGGATACCTTTAAAAGCACGGTGCCCGCCCAAGGCGGGTCGGGTCTGCATGTCGATCATTGTTGCCCTACTTAGCCGTTCCGAACGGCTTTGTCAGCGTCTCAGGCGCATGACCGCAATCCGTCTCGCGGTTTTCGGGCGTCAAGTCGAGCCATCCCTCTCGACACACGCTGGACGGCGCATGCGAACCGCGCAATATGTAGGACGAATCCATGTTCAGACCGAGAAACATCAGGGAGTCCCAGGGATGGCGAACGCCATTTATCCAGATCTGAAAGGCCGCACCGTCGTCATCACCGGCGGCGGGCAGGGTATCGGCGCCGCCACCGTCAGGCTATTCGCCGACCAGGGCGCCAAGGTCGGTTTCATCGACATCGCCGAAAAGCCGTCCCAGGCCCTGGCGGACGAACTCAACCAAAGCGGCGCCACCGTCCTGTTCAAGAAGGCGGATATCACCGATATCGAGGCCCTGAAGGACGCCATCGCCGATATCAGCGCCACGCTCGGGCCGGTCACCGTGCTGGTCAACAATGCCGCCCATGACCAGCGTCACAAATTCTTCGAGGTGACGCCCGACTATTTCGACGACCGTATCGCCGTCAACCTCAAGCACGCCTTCTTCGCCGCCCAAGCCGCCATCCCCGACATGATCGCTGCCGGCGGCGGCTCCGTCGTCAATCTCGGCTCCGGCTCCTGGCTGATGGGCTCGGAGGATCTGAGCGCCTATGCCACCGCCAAATCGGCGGCCTACGGCCTGACCCGCGTTCTGGCCCGTGAATTCGGCAAGGACAATATCCGCGTCAATTGCGTCATTCCCGGCTGGATCATGACGGAGCGCCAGCTCGCGCTCTGGGTCGACAAGGCCGGCGAGGAAGCGATTGCGCGAAACCAAGTGCTCAAGCGCAAACTCGTGCCCGACGATATCGCCAAGGCCGTGCTTTTCCTTGCCTCGGAGCAATCCTCGGGCATGACCAACCAGCAAATCATCGTGGATGGTGGCTGGTATTAAGCCAACCTTCGTATTCAGCGAGGGTCGAGCGCCTCGATCCTCGGCACCGATAAAGGCTCGATGCTCGCCATGGCGCTTGCGCGGCGGCGGACGGGCGCGCATGTAGGCGCGTCGAACCCAACACCAACCGGATTGGATCAGCATGACTTCCGAACTCATTGCCGTGGACTGGGGCACCAGCCGTTTCCGGGCCTATCGCCTCGATAGTGCCGGTAAGGTGCTCGACCGGGTCTCGGCCGAGGACGGCATGTCGACAGTCCCGGCCGGTGGTTTCGCAGCCGTGCTGGAGCGCCATTGCGGCGCCTGGATGAAGGCCAGCCCCGATGCTCCGGTGCTGATGGCCGGCATGGTCGGCGCCCGCAATGGCTGGGCAGAGGCCACCTATGCGACCTGTCCCGCTTCGCCCAAGAGCCTCGCCGAGGCGCTGCTGCGCATCGACGAGCGGATTTCGATCGTTCCCGGTGTGATCGCACACGATGAAACCGGCCCCGACGTCATGCGCGGCGAGGAAACCCTGATCTTCGGCACCGATGTCCGCAACGGCCTGGTCTGCCTGCCCGGCACCCATTCCAAATGGGCAAGGATCGAGGATGGCATCATCACCGGTTTTGCCACCTTCATGACGGGTGAGACCTACGCCCTTTATCGCCAGCACAGCCTGCTTGCCCGCCTCGCCGCCGAACCGGAGGATCTCACCGGCTTCGATGACGGCCTGGAAGCGGCCACCGACGAACGCGGCCTGCTGAACCGCCTGTTCCAGGCCCGCACCCGTGTGCTCGCCGGCGAGATGAGCGGCGAGAAGGTCGGCCCCTATCTCTCCGGCCTGCTGATCAATGCGGAGATCGAGGGTGCCTTCAAGCGCTATGGCGCCGACCACCTCGTCACGCTGGTCGCTGATGGCGTGCTGGCCAAACGCTATGTTTCGGCGCTGCGGGCCCGCGGCAGTGCGATTGAGATCTTCGCGCCCGAACGCGCCTTCCTCGACGGTCTTTCCACCCTGGCCGCGGCTCGCTGACCTCAAGCCCTTCGAACCGACAACAAGGACACAACCATGAGCCTCACCCTCGCCTCCGCCCTGGCCGAGATGCCGCTGGTCGCCATCCTGCGCGGGGTCAAGCCGGATGAGGTGGAAGCCATCGCCGAGGCGATCGTCGCGGCCGGCATCCGTATCCTGGAAGTGCCGCTCAACTCGCCCGATCCTCTTCGTTCTATCGGCCTTCTCGCCCGCAGCCTCGCCGGACGCGCTTTGGTGGGTGCCGGTACCGTGCTCACCGTCGAGGATGTCACCGGCGTCGCCGAGGCGGGCGGCACGGTGATCGTCTCGCCCAACACCGATGTCGAGGTGATCCGGGCCAGCAAGGCGCGCGGCTTGCTGGCCCTTCCTGGCTTCTTCACACCGACTGAGGCCTTCGCCGCACTGGATGCGGGAGCCGATGCGTTGAAGCTGTTCCCGGCCGAGATGGCCTCGCCCGCCGCTGTCAAGGCCATGCGCGCCGTGCTGCCGCGCAGCACCAAGGTCCTGGTGGTCGGCGGCGTCTCGCCCCAGACCATTCCGCCCTATCTCGCCGTCGGCGTCGACGGCTTCGGCGTGGGTTCGGACCTCTACGCCGCCGGGCGCAGCGCCGCCGAAGTCGGCGAGCGCGCGGCTGCCCTCACGGCCGCCATCCGGGCGCTCAACGGCGAGCGCACGGCCTGAACCTTTCCCATCAAGACCGAGTTGCGCGCCTTGCCTTTCCCATTATGCTTTCCAAAACAATCGAGGAAACCGCCCTATGATCGTCGTGTTCGGTTCGCTTGGCGTGGACCTGGTCACCAATGTCAGCCATATCCCCCACCCCGGCGAAACCGTGCTGTGCGAAGGTTATTTCATGGTGCCCGGCGGCAAGGGCGCTAACCAGGCGGTGTCGGCGGCACGTGCCGGCTCGAAGACCGCCATCATCGGCTCGCGCGGCAATGACGGCTTTGCCGATCTCGCCCTCTCGGTGATGCGCGAAGCCGGCGTCGATGTTGCCCCGGTGCTGCCGGTCGACAAGCCGACCTGCGTCGCCCTGATCACGGTGGATGAGAAGGCCGAGAACGCCATCGTCGTCGCGTCCGGCGCCAACCAGGCCACACGCGCCGAGCAGCTCGAGACGTTCGATCTCGCCAAGGGCGATATCGTGCTGCTGCAGCGCGAGATCCGCGATTCCGAAAATTTCGCGGCGATCAAGCATGCCAAGTCGCGCGGCGCCCGCGTCGTCTTCAACGTGGCGCCAGCCGGCCCGCTCCCCGAAGAGGTTCTCCGGCTGGTCGATGATCTCGTCGTCAACGAGCACGAGGCCCTGGTGGTCGCCAAGGCTGCCGGCATCGAGGCGACCGACCCTGTCGAAGCCGCCCGCGTGATCAGCGAGCGCTTCGGCTGCGCAGGCATCGTCACGCTGGGCGCCGAAGGCGTGGTCGGCTGGAGCAAGGGCGCACGCCACACGGCGCCGGCCCTCAAGGTGACACCGGTCGACACCACCGCCGCCGGCGACAGTTTCACCGGCGCCTATGCCGCCGCCCTCGACCAGGGCCTCGGTTTCGACGCTGCCCTGGCTCGCGGCGCCGCCAGCGGTTCGCTGGCCTGCACGCGGCCTGGCGCCCAGTCCTCCATCCCGACCAAGGCCGAGATCGACGACGCCCTGCACCAGTCATAGCCTGAAAATTAGCAAAGCGCGGCGAGTCCCTGTCGGGCGGAAGTTCAAGCTCCCCTTGTCGCCACGGTCCTGGCGTGGTACCCGCGCGCTGGCTCAGCGGCCTGTCACGATCGGACTGCCGCTGAATTGTGATTCCTAGAGTACGGTGTCTCCAAGCTGGAACGCGCCTTGCCCTAGCCCTTTGTTCTGACGCGTCGTTGCCAGGTTCGGCGGTCTTGCCGAACCACACGACGCTCCGGAGCGCTTTTTCCTTCGGCCCAAGGGCTGCACACCCACTAAGGAACTCGAAATGGCGAACGAACAGCAGAACGGCCCCGAAGAGGCGCAGGAAGTCCAGCCCTCCCTCAACGTGCTGGCGCAATACATCAAGGATCTCTCCTTCGAGAACCCCAACGCACCGCGTTCGCTCGGCAATTTGCAGAACTCGCCGCAGATCCAGCTCACCGTCAACGTCAATGGCAAGCCGCTCGGCGGCCCCGACTATGAAGTCGAGCTTTCGATCGAAGGCGGCGCCGGCGAAGGCGCCAACACCCTGTTCAAGTTCGAGCTGCTCTATGGCGCGGTGATCCGCCTCGCGGGCATTCCCGAAGACAACATCCATGCCATGGTGATGATCGAAGGCCCGCGCCTGCTCTTCCCCTTCGCGCGCCAGATCATCGCCGACTGCACGCGCAATGGCGGTTTCCCGCCCCTGATGATCGATCCGATCGATTTCGTGGCGCTCTATCGCAACCGCCTCGCCCAGAGCCAGCCGACCGTCGGCCAGGCCTGATCGTCGCGGACTGCGAAGCTCTCCTGAACAGGGCCGGCGGCGCACACCCGAGGCACCGCCTGGTATCTTGTGAAACAAGCGCCATTCCCGAAGCGGCGCTATGATCGAATTTCGATCATAGCGCCGCGCTCCGCAGCAGCAGGAACCGGATGCAGGAGGAATTGGCTTGGGAACGCGGCGACTGATCGTCGGATGCCTTGCCGCGGCCATGCTCGTTGGCAGCGGCATTTACGCCATCGGCCAGCAACTGCACAGCTGCGGCCTCATCGACGTCTGGCTCCGCCGCAGCGGCTGCATCGCCGCCCATGAATTTCCGGCTCTGTTCGACGGCAAAAGCCTCAACAATCCGGCGATGGCCTTCGAGGGCGATAGCGATCGCCTGGCCCTGGCAATGACCGAAACCCAGCCGGCCACTGCAACCGGCGCCATTCCCCAACGCTATACATTGCTTGAAGTATCGGCAGAGTCGGGCGCGGTTCTCAACCGCACACCGCTCGGCGGTTTCGAGGAAGGCCGCCTAAACGGTGCCATTCTGCTCGCCTGGAACGGCCGCCATGCCGCGATGGCCGTACCGCAGCCGGGCAAGGCGGCTGCCCCTGCCGCCACTGAACAGGTGGCGGCGACCCTCAAGCTCATGCCCCTGGTGGGCAGCGAAGCCGGCTGGGAAAAGCCGATGGACGACATTCCCGCAAGCCGGTCCGGCTTCGGCCAGTTCGATCCGGACAATCGGCGGTTTCGACTTTTCACCGGAGCTTGGACGATCGCGGGGGAAAAGATCGATCGGGGCCAGGTGAATTGGAACAGGGCATTCGGCTCCGGCGACATGCCGGTGAATACGCCCGACGGCACCACGGCCGTGGTCCGCGCAGACAAGGGCGTGATCGAAATCATACAGGCCGACGGCCACAGATCGAGCCGCTATCTCGGCATTGCCAACCAACAGATTTCGACCAGCTGGCTGCTGCTGTCACCGGATGGGCGCAGACTATCCGTGATCCTGCACCCGGTCGGGGCGGATGGTATCCTGCAGGTCTGGGACATCGGGACCGGCCAGCGCCTCGTCAATGCGGTCGTCCCGAGGCTCGCCTCGGAAGCGTCCTGGTCAGCCGATGGTCGCCGGCTTGCGGTGCGCCGCAGTGGCCGCGAGGGGTCGGGCTACGCTTTGTTCGCCATAGACGGCTGATATAAACCTCAGGAAATAGCGACAGGTCGAAACGCATCTTTTCCGGGATCGCAGGAAGCGGGTGGCATCGGCCCGACCAGTGCCGCAGATCTCGGGAAAACTCGCTCTGTGGACATGTCCCATGACGATACCAGTCACGCCCAATCGCTCCATGGGCCTCGCCGAATGGGGCCTGCTGCTCGCCCTCTCGCTGCTCTGGGGCGGGTCCTTCTTCTTCACCGGCATCGCAGTGACGGCCCTGCCGCCGTTCACCATCGTCCTGCTGCGCGTCGGCCTGGCAGCGCTCATCCTGCTGACGGTCTTGCCGTTCTACGGCCATTCCCTGCCGCGTGAGCCCCGTCTTTGGACCGCTTTTTTCGGCATGGGCCTTCTCAACAACGTGACACCCTTCTGCCTCATCGTCTGGGGCCAGACCGAGATCGCCTCGGGCCTTGCCGCCATCCTCAACGCCACGACACCGCTATGGACTGTGATCGCCGCCCATCTGCTGACGAGAGAAGAGCGCATGACCGGCCATCGTCTTGTCGGTGTATTCGTCGGGCTTGCCGGGGTGGCGCTGATGGTCGGCCCGCAGGTGCTCGCCGGCCTGGGTTCACAAGTCGCGGCACAGTTGGCCGTGCTCGGCGCTGCCCTCTCCTATGCCCTCGCTGCCATTTTTGGCCGCCGCTTCAAGATACTCGGCGTACCGCCGATGGTTACCGCCACCGGACAGGTCACCGCTTCTGCCCTGATGCTGGCGCCCGTAGCCCTTCTGGTCGACCGGCCCTGGACACTGGCCATGCCGGGCCTGCCGGTCTGGACGGCGATCCTCGGCCTGGCTGCCCTGTCGACGGCACTCGCCTATATCCTCTATTTCCGCATCCTGACCACGGCAGGCGCCACCAATCTGGCCCTCGTGACCTTCCTCATCCCGATCAGTGCCATCCTGCTCGGCGCGCTCGTGCTTGGAGAAAGGCTCCAACCGAAGCATTTCGTCGGGATGGCTCTGATCGGCGTGGCTTTGATGGCTATCGATGGCCGCCTGTTCAGGCGGTTGCGTGCGGCCTGAGACAAAAGGCCGATCTCCCGACCGGGGTGCCGCTACCCCGCATATTTCTTCCACAAGGCGTTCTCGCCCAGGCTGGCGATGAACGCTTCATGGGCGGCCAGTTCTTCGGGCCGGATGCGCGAGGGCAGCGGCTTGGGCCGAGGCCTGACCGCGCCGCCGCCCCCGCGCGCGACGATGGCGGCGGAGGCCGAAGCAAGGCTCAGCGCCGTCTGACGTCCACCGGTCAGCTCGATATAGACTTCGGCCAGGATCTCGGCGTCGAGCAAGGCGCCGTGCTTGACGCGTTTGGAATTGTCGATGCCGTAGCGCTGGCAGAGCTCGTCGAGCGAGGCACGCGCGCCGGGATGCTTGCGCCGCGCCATGGCCAGGGTATCGACCACCCGGTCCATCGCCAGGGCCGCCAGGTTGACCCGCTTCAGCTCCGCATTGAGGAATCGCATGTCGAAGCCGGCATTGTGGATGACGAGATGGGCGTCACCGACGAAATCGACGAATTCCTGGGCAAGTTCGGCGAAAAGCGGCTTGTCGGACAGGAACTCGGCCGAGAGCCCATGCACGTTGAAGGCTTCCACCGGCATGTCTCGCTCGGGATTGAAATATTTGTGCCAGGTGGCACCGGTGGGATTGCGGTCGATCATCTCCACGCAGCCGATCTCGACCAGCCGATGCCCTTCATTGGGATCGAGGCCGGTGGTTTCGGTATCGAGGATGATCTCGCGCATTTAGGGTCCGTCGTCAGCTATGGTTTGGAATTTGATGAGGTCAAAAATAGTCAAATGGGAGGAGAGAGCCTAGCCAAGACTTTCGTCTTGGCAAGCGAAGCGACGCTGCAAATGACCATTTTTCACCTCACCGACTCAAGCGGTGGAGGACAGGGCCGCGATTATGGCATCCACCTGACTCTGGGCAAAGTCGAGACCCTTGCTTGAATCGATGATGAAGTGGGCGCGGCGACGCTTTTCCACATCCGGCACCTGCCGGGCCAGGATCACGGCGAAGCGTTCCTCCTCCATGCCCGGACGCGCCATCACGCGCTCGCGCTGGATGCGGGCGGGCGCCGAGACCACCGCCACGGCCCGGCAGCGCCGCTCGCCGCCCGTCTCATAGAGCAGCGGAATGTCGAGCACGGCGAGATTCGCGCCTCTGGCCCGGGCAGCGGCCAGGAAATCCTGTTCTGCGGCATGGACGAGCGGATGCACGATCGTCTCGAGGGTGCGCATCGCCTCGGCATTGCCGAATACCTGTCGGCCGAGCTTGGCGCGGTCGATCACCCCGTCCACCGACACCCCCGGAAAGGCCGCCTCCACCGCCTCCACGGCTGGCCCGGCATAGAGACGATGAACCGTGGCATCGGCGTCGTGCACCGGCACGCCCCGCGCCCGGAACATCGCTGCCGTCGCCGACTTGCCCATGCCGATCGAGCCGGTCAGGCCGAGGATGAAGGTCATCATTGCCTCCAGGGGGCACGCGCCCCCACCCGCATCGTGATCACACTGGGACGCCAGCAGGGATCGCCAGGAAATCCCAAGCCGCGAAATCCTAAAACCCGGAAATCCTACGCTTTCGCCTCGATGTCCGCCAGCACCAGCGCCCGCAATTGCGGCGTCACCTCGGGCCTGGCGCCGAACCAGCGCTCGAAACCGGGAACGGCCTGGTGCAGGAGCATGCCGAGCCCGTCCACCGTGGCAAGCCCGGCCTGCCGGGCTGCTGCGAGCAGCGGCGTCTCCAGCGGTACATAGACGATGTCGGTGACCAGTGCCGATTTCGGCAGGCGCGAGAGATCGAGATCGAGCGGCGGCTGGCCTTTCATGCCGAGCGAGGTGGTATTGACCAGGAGATCGGCCCCTGCAAGGGCGGTCTCGGCCTGGTCCCAGGCCAAAGCCGTGACCTTCGAGCCGAAATGGCGGGCAAGTGCTTCGGCCCGTTCCAGCGTGCGGTTGACCAGCAGGATCCGCTCGGCGCCACGCTGCAGGAGCCCGTAGAGAATGGCCCGAGAAGCGCCGCCAGCCCCCAGCACGACGGCCTGCTTCATCCCGTCGCTCCAGCCCGGAGCCTCCTGGTCGAGATTGGCAAGGAAGCCGGCGACATCGGTATTCATGCCTTTCAGCACGCCATTTTCGTACCAGAGCGTGTTGACCGCTTCGAGATCGCGCGCGACAGGATCGTCCACGCTGGCAAGGCGGAACGCTGCTTCCTTGTGCGGTACGGTGACGTTCCCGCCGGCAAAACCCTGCTCGACCAGGGTCGCGATAAAGGTCTCGAAGGCCGTGGGCTCCACGGCGATGCGCTCATAGCTGCCCTGAATGCCGAGCTCCTTCAGCCAGAACCCGTGGATCAGCGGCGAACGTGAATGGGAGATGGGATAGCCGACGACGAAGGCACGTTTCATGGCAGGTCCTGTAAGGGCTCAGGCGGGCGCAAGGCCGAGCTCGCGCAGCGCGGCGAGCAAAGGCAGCAGGGGGAGGCCGAGAATGGTGAAATAGTCACCCTCGATCGCTTCGAACAGGGTCACGCCCAGCCCCTCGAGCTGATAGCAGCCGACGCTGCCCAGGATGGCCTCGCCCGCTCGGGCAAGGTAGTCGTCGAGGAAGGCATCGGAGAAATCGCGCATGGTCAGGTGGGCGCTGGCAACGCCGCTTGCGATGACTTCGCCATTCCGTGCCAGGGCATAGGCCGAATGCAGTTCGTGCTGCCGTCCGCGCAAGGCGAGGAGCTTGTCGCGGGCCTCCGCCAAGGTTGCCACCTTGGAAAAGCGCTGCTCGCCCAAGGCCATGGTTTGATCGGCACCGATCACCACCGCGTCCGGCTCGTCTCGGGAAACGGCAAGGGCTTTCTCGCGGGCAAGCGCTTCGGCAACCCGGTCGGGAGCCAGATTGTCCGCCTGCCATCGACGTTCGAAGCCGCGCTCGTCGATCGATGCCGGGATTGCTTCGATCGCCAGCCCGGCGGCCCGGAGCATCTCGTCGCGAATGGCCGACTTGGAGGCCAGAATGAAGCGCGGCGATGTTTCGCCAGTCCTGCCTTCAGCCCGACCGTCAACTTTTTTCATTCGTCTGAAAATCCCGTTTTTCTACCCTGCCTTAGCAGTCCGCCCGGCTTTTGCGTAGGGGAGCGGCCAAAAAAGCCCCGCAACCGCCGCGTTCTGCCGCAGGGGGCGCCTAAAAATCCTGCACGCCGGACCGTTGCAAACTATCGGATATTGTGATCACATTATCAAAAGCCAAGAAAAATGAACCGAGACGAGCCTGGCTGTAAGCCCAGGCAGATGAGGGGTTGTGCGTGCCGGACGGAACGGTTGTCAATTCAATCGAAGTTCGCGATGTGCGGAAGGTTTTCGGCGCTGGCGACAATGCCTTCGTCGCTCTGGATACGGTGAACGTTTCCATTCGCCAGAATGAGTTCTTCACCCTGCTTGGGCCGTCGGGCTGCGGCAAGACCACGCTGCTGCGCCTGATCGCGGGGTTCGATTTCCCTACGTCCGGGCAGATCCAGCTCTATGGCGAGGACATTGCCGGCCTGCCGCCCTTCAAGCGGCCTGTCAACACGGTGTTCCAGAGCTATGCCCTGTTCCCGCACATGTCGGTGGCCGAGAATATCGGCTTCGGCCTGGAGATGCTGGGCAAACCCAAGGCCGAGATCGGCACGCGGGTCGCCCAGATGCTGCGTCTGGTGCGCATGGAGCATCTGGCCGATCGCAAGACCAGCCAGATCTCGGGCGGCCAGCAGCAGCGCGTCGCCCTCGCCCGTGCCCTGGCGCCCCAACCCAAGGTGTTGCTGCTCGACGAGCCGCTGTCGGCCCTCGACTACAAGCTGCGCAAGGAAATGCAGCTTGAATTGAAGCGCCTGCAGCACGAGACCGGCATCACCTTCATCTTCGTCACCCATGACCAGGAAGAGGCCCTGGCCATGTCGGACCGCATCGCCGTGATGTCGGCGGGGCGGATCCTGCAGGTGGGCGGCCCGCGCGACATCTACGACACGCCGGCCGAACGCTTCGTCGCCGAGTTCATCGGCGAGACCAATTTCATCGAGACCGATTTCCTCGGCCGCGACGGCGTCCAGGCCCGCGTCAAGCTGCCCTCGGGCCGCGAAATCACGGCCGGTCTCAGCGACGGGCACCAGCCCGCCGACAAGACCTGGCTGGTGGTGCGCCCCGAACATGCCCAGCTCACCGCCGCCGAAGGTGCCCTCCTGGCCGGAACGGTGGAGAACGTCGTCTATCTCGGCACCGATACGCATTTTCACCTACGGCTCGATCACGGCCCCCGCTTCACCGTGCGCCGGCAGAATACTGGGGCTGGAGCCGCGAGCAGCCCAGGACAGGCCTTCGAGCCTGGCCAGCGCGCTGGCGTCACCTTCGCCGAAGGCACAGCCCGGGTGTTGAGGGACTGATGACGGACGCCGCCGAAATCGCAGCCAAGACCCGACAGGGCGAAATCCGCAACCGCTGGCTGCTTTCCGCGCCCGCCTTGCTGGTGATCCTGCTCGCCGCCACTGGCCCGCTCCTGATCGTGCTGGTCTATTCCTTCCTCGAGCCCGGCCCCTATGGCGACGTAAAGTGGAAATTCTCCACCGACGGCTGGGTCTCCGTGTTCTTCGAACGCGACATGTTCGACGATACACTGTCACTGGCCAGCGCCCATCTCACCATCTTCTGGCGTTCGGTGAAGCTCGCACTGATGACCACGGTGGTCACCTTGGCGCTCGGCTTTCCCACCGCCTATTTCATCTCGACGCGGCCGGCCAACCGGCGCGACCTCTGGCTGTTCCTGATCACCATTCCGTTCTGGACCAACCTTCTGATCCGCACCTTCGCCGTGCTGCAGATCATCCGCAACGAAGGCCTGTTCAACACGATGCTGATCAAGCTCGGCGTGATCTCGGCACCGCTGCAGATCCTCTATACCGATACCGCCATCCTGGCCGGCATGGCCTATGTCTACCTGCCGCTGATGGTGCTGCCGATCTATGCCAGCATGGAGAAGTTCGACTTCCGCCTGGTCGAGGCCGGCTATGATCTCTATGCCAGCCGCTTCCAGGTGCTCCGCCGCATCATCATCCCGCTGACCAAGCCCGGCATCGTCGCCGGCTCCATCTTGGTGTTCATTCCCGCGCTCGGCGCCTATGTCACGCCGAACCTGCTCGGCGGCGGCAAGAACATGATGCTGTCCAACCTGATCGAGCTGCAGTTCGGCCAGGGCCGCAACTGGCCGCTGGGCGCCTCGCTCTCCATCACGGTGATGGCGATCGTGATGGTGGCGCTGCTGGTCTATGTGCGCAACACCGGCGGTTCGGGAGTGAAACATGGCTGAGCCCTTCTCGATCCGCCGCCAGCCCGGCTTCACCACCATCGCGCTCCTCTGCTTCGTGCTGCTCTATCTGCCGATCGTGGTGATGGTGATCTACGCCTTCAACGAATCCTCCTCGGTCTCCACCTGGGGCGGCTTCTCGCTGAAATGGTTCGTGGCGGCCTGGAACAATGACCAGGTGGTCGATGCCACCCTGCGCTCCTTCCAGATCGCCACCATCGCCGCGGTGCTCTCCACCGTCTGCGCCACTATGGCAGCGCTGGCGACCACACGTACCGAAGCCTATCCGGGCCTCACCTTCACCTATTCGGCCATCAACCAGCCGCTGATGGTGCCCGAGATCGTCACCGGCGTGGCGCTGCTGATCTTCTTTTCCCGCATCAAGATCGTCACCGGCTATGACGGCCTGGCCTATCTGATCGCCGCCCACACAGCCTTTTGCGTGCCCTTCGCCTATCTGCCGATCCGCGCCCGCCTGGAGGGCATGGACCTCACCTTGGAGCGCGCCGCCGCCGACCTCTATGCCACGCCGTGGCGGGCCTTCCGGCGCGTGACCCTGCCGCTGCTCTGGCCCGGCATCCTCGCCGGCCTGATGCTGGCCTTCGTCACCTCGCTCGACGACGTGGTGATCACCGAATTCGTCAAGTCCGGCGGCCAGGACACGCTGCCGACCTACATGCTCGGCCAGCTGCGCCGCGGCGTCACACCCGAAGTCAACGCGCTGTCGACGGTCTTCCTGCTGCTGTCCGTCGTCATCGTCACGATTTTCTTCTTCATCAGCAGGAAGAAAGATTGACGCAGCCGCCGGAGCGGGGGCTCGAACCCCCGCCCGGCCGCCGCGTCGCCAATGAGGGGCTGTAGAGCTCAAGCCGGTGCCCCGGCTTCGTAACGGGAGACAGAAATGAACTGGAAATCGACGGCCACAGCTGCCGCCCTGGCGCTGCTCGCATCCACGAGCCTTGCCAGCGCGGAGGGCGCGCTCAACATCTTCAACTGGGGCAATTACACCAGCCCGGAGATGATCAAGAAGTTCGAGCAGAAATACAACGTCAAGGTCACCATCACCGACTACGACTCCAACGACACGGCGCTCGCCAAGGTGCGCCAGGGCGGCACGGGCTACGACATCGCCATGCCCTCGCAGAACTTCATCCCGATCTGGATCTCCGAAGGCCTCGTGCAGGAAGTCGATCCGTCCAAGATGGAGAACTTCAAGAACGTCGCCAAGGAATGGGCCGATCCGCCCTTCGATCCCGGCCGCAAATATTCCGTGCCGTGGGCCTGGGGCACGGTCGGCGTCGTCGTCAACACCGACGTCTACAAGGGGGATATCAACACCTGGGGCATCATCTTCGACACGCCGGCCGAGCTGAAGGGCAAGACCAATGTCGTGCCCGAGATGAACGACGTCATCCACGCCGCTCTGCGCTACAATGGCGGCAAGATGTGCGACGGCGACAAGGCCCTGCTCAAGAAGGTGCGCGACACCCTGGTCAAGGCCAAGCCCAACTGGATCGCGATGGAATACAACACCATCGAGAAGATGGGCGCCGGCGACTTCAAGGCTTCCAGCGACTGGAACGGCTCGGCCCTGCGCCAGCGCCTGGGTCACCCGCAGATCCATTACGGCTATCCCAAGGAGGGCGTGCAGCTCTGGAGCGATAACATCGTCGTGCTGAAGGAAGCCAAGAACGTCGAGAACGCCAAGCTGTTCATGAACTTCATGATGGACCCGGAAAACGCGGCGATGAACTCGGCCTTCCACCGCTATGCCAACGGCATCGCCGGCTCGGAAAAATTCATGCCGGCCGACATGAAGGATGCACCTGAGGTAAACGTGCCGGAGGAGGTCATGAAGACCGCCGAATTCTCGCACGCCTGTCCGCCGGAAGTGACCGAGCTCTACAGCAAGATCTGGACCGAGCTGCAGAAATAGGGACTGTCAGTCTCAACCGGAGCGCTGTTGCCTTCTCCCCTTGCGGGAGAAGGTGGACCGGCGCAGCCGGGCCGGATGAGGGGTCTCGCACCGCCCTCCTGGCAAGGTTGTGTTTCTCCCCTCACCCGCCGCTTCGCGCCACCTTCTCCCGCAAGGGGAGAAGGCTGGCTGTGCAATGCCCTGATCTCCCATCAATTATTGACGCATCTTCAGCACCCATGCCTCATTCAGCCTTCGAATCCGCCTACGGTTTTTCCCGCAATGCCGTACAGCTCTCCAATTGGCGCCAGGCGCCCTGGAATGTCTGGGCTTTCCGCAACGTTTCCGAACTGGTCCCGTCGGCGCGGATCTCGGCGGGCATCGCCAAGGCCGAGGCGCCGGACGCCGATGCTTCCGGCCTGCTGCGCGAAAGGCTGACGATCGGCGGCGACAGCCATCCCCTCGCCGCCATCCTCGCGCAGACCTCCACCGATGCCCTGGTGGTGATGAAGTCCGGCCGCTTCGTTGCCGACTACCATGCCCCGCGCTTCACCAGTGCTGACAGGCACATCGTCTTCTCGATCTCCAAGTCGCTGACCGCGATCCTGGCCGGCATCGCCGAGGATGAAGGTCGGCTCGATCCCGAGGCGCCCATCGCCGACTATGTGCCCGAAGTCGCCGGCTCGGCCTTTGCCGACGCCAGCGTGCGCCATCTGCTCGACATGCGCGTCAGTCTTTCCTTCGAGGAAGCCTATCTCGATCCCACCGGCGAATTTGCCCGTTATCGGCGCGCCACCTTGTGGAATCCCTCGGCGCCCGGCCAGGATCCCGGTACGCTGCTCGGCTTCATCGCTTCCATGCCCAAGGGCGCCGGCGAGCATGGCGGCCCCTTCCGCTACCGCTCGCCCAATTCCGATCTGCTCGGCATCGTGGTCGAACGGGCCAGCGGCGAGCGCTACGCCGACTACGCCTCCTCGCGTCTGTGGCAAAAGCTCGGCGCCCGCCAGGACGGCATCGTCACCGTCGACGCGGCCGGCACGGCACGGGCTGCCGGTGGCATCAGCATGAGCGCGCGGGATCTCGCCCGTGTCGGCGACATGATGCGCCAGGGCGGCAGTCTGGATGGGAACCGCATCGTCTCGCAGCGCTGGGTCGAGGACACCTGCCGGGGCGGCAGCGCCGAGGCCTGGCAGCAGGGCGATTTCGTGCATCTGCTCAGCCAGGGCCGCTACCGCAACAAATGGTATCAGACCGGCTATGCCAACGGCGCCTTCCTGGCCATCGGCATTCACGGTCAGTGGCTCTATGTGAACCCGGCCGCCGAAGTGGTTATCGTCAAGATGTCGTCGCAGCCCGAGCCGGTGGACGATCCCACCGACAAGCTCAATCTCGAACTGTTCGAGGCCTTGGCCACCAGGGTTTGAGCGCGAGGCCGGCGGGTATGGACGGGCTCATCGCCTCGCCAGGCCAGCCGGCAATCGTACCGCCACCAGCCAGAACATCAGGCCGCAGGTTGCACCCAGCGCGGCAAAAGCCGTGGCATCCATGGCAAGACGGGGATCCTCTGCTAAAAGCTTCGCGGTACGGACCATCTCGAAATAGGCGGCGACGGCAAAAATCGCGGCCGCGGCGATGTAAAGCCAGGGCGATCTCCACCCGATCAACTGCGCGACTCCCCGGGCCAACAAAGCGGGAATGACGGCAAATATCGCCGTCAGGACGGCCAGGCTCTTGACCGGTGTCGCGGCCGGGAAGGATTCTTGCAGATCCAGCGGGAAGAACTTTCCGCCTTGAAACGCCACCGCGCCGACATAGACCAGCGCCGCCATGAGCGAAGCCAGGGCGATGCCCAGCAGGCTGAAAGCCAAATGAACAAGAAAAACGATCGCCGGACGGTCGCCTGGCGGCCATAGACTCCGGTCCCCGGTCATTCACACCCCGCTCGCATTGGTCGATAAAGCTCCCTCATCCTATGCCATGTCGCAAGGGGGAGCGGCGTCCTGCCCGCGCAACTCCGCGAATTCACAGCAAAATCGCTTCCCGCCGGCGTCTCGCCGTTGCTGGTGCGCGACGCCTTCGGGTCGGCCGCGTTCATCATGGCCGCATGAGCATTGCATCGCCATTTCCCTTGTTGTACGTTTGTTCAATAAGAAAGAACAACGGCCGTGGCGGAGGATGCTCGGCACCGGGAAACGTCTATGCCTGCCCTTGCCGATCATCCGATCCTCCGCGGTCATGCCTGTGCAGCCAGAGAGAACGGAAAGACACCATGCCTCTTTACATCGGGACGCGTTGTATCGCCGCCGCCGCCCTGCTCTACGTCGCCATCACCGGGGCCGAGGCCGCGCCGACCCGCGTCAGCCTCGCCGCCGAACCCTATCCGCCCTTCGCGGCCAAGGATGCCGAGGGGCAATGGGCCGGCTTCGAAGTCGATCTCGCCAAGGCCGTCTGCAAAGCCGCCAAGCTCGATTGCGAGATCGTCCAGACCGCCTGGGACGGCATCATCCCGGCGCTCAATTCAAACAAGATCGACGTGATCTGGGCCTCGATGGGCATCACGCCGGAACGCTCCCAGCAAATCGCCTTCACCATCCCTTATTATACCACCCCGGCCCACTTCGTCGGCGCCAAGGGCGACAGCTTCGACTTCTCGCCCGGCGGACTGAAGGGCAAGACTGTCGGCGTGCAGACGAGCACGGTCTATGCCGATTATATCGCTCGCGCCTATCCCGAAGCCATCGTGAAGACCTACTCGACCCAGGATGCCGCCAATGCCGATCTCGTCGCCGGGCGGCTCGATCTCGGCCTGGCCGACAGCATCGCGCTGGCCGATTTTCTCAAGGGCAAGGACGGCGAATGCTGCGAGGTCAAGAACGTGCCCAGGGACCCGATTTTCGAGGCGGGCATCGCCGGCGGCCTGCGCAAGAGCGATATCGACTTGAAGGCCAGGCTCGATGCAGGCATCACTGCCGTCTACAAAAGCGGTGAGTTCGACAGGCTCGCCAAGAGATATTTCAACTTCGATATCGGCACGCCGCCCAAGGACTGAGGGCGTCCTGCCGGTGCCGGGAGAAAGCGATCCGGTTTGACCTCAGCCTCGCCTGCACCGCCCCGCCCCGCCAAGCGCGCACCCCGGTTCAACCGTGAAACCGCGGACGTCCGCCGGCGCCAGCTGATCGAGGCGGCGATACGCGCTCTGGCCAAGGGCGGTATCGCCGCCTTCACCATCGACAGCATCTGCAAGGAAGCCCAGGTCTCGCGTGGCCTGATCAACCATCATTTCGGCAGCCTCGACGATCTCCTGGTCGAGGTCTACCAGTCCTCGCTCTATGAAAGCGTCAGCGAGCATATCGCGCAGGCCCGCCGGCAGCGCGAAGATCAGGCGCAGCGCTCGCCCGAGGCCGTTCTGCTTGCCTTGGTGCGTTCCAATTTCCAGCCCCGCTCCTTCACCCGCGACAATCTCCTGGTCTGGCTGGCGCTCTGGGGCGAGATCGCGGTCAACGACAAGCTGCGCCGGGCCCACCGGCGCCTCTACGAGGCGTATCGGGGCGAACTGGCCCTCGAAATCGCCACGCTCGCGACCCATCGCGGCCGTCAGGTCGACGCGGCCGGGCTCGCCCGCAACTTCATTGCCCTGGTCGATGGCCTCTGGCTGGAATGGTGCCTCGATGCCAAGGTGGTGACACCGGCCGAGGCCGAGGAAGCCAGCCTTGGCCTGCTCGAAAGCGCACTCGGCCCCCTGCGATAAGCGCGGAACGTTCAAGCCGGCAGCGACCGTTCCCGGCGCGGCACGATCTCGGCCGGCGGCCTGTCGAGCTCGCGTGCCCAGCGATGGCCGGCATGCACCGCATCGGCGATCGACGAGGGTGCAAGGCAATCGCCGATGCGAGTGACGGAGCGGAGGCCGGCCTCCTGCCATCGACCCGCCGTGTCGGCCAGTTCGCGATAGAGGCCATCCTCCGCCACGCGGCCGGTGACCAGGACGAGGGTGCCGAAATCATGCCGGCGGATCCGGCCAGTATAGGTGCAGGCGAGTTCTGCCACGCCCCCCGCTGCCCTGGCCAGGTACTGGCCGAGCAGCGGTTCCACGCCAAGTTCCAAGAGCCGCCTGTGGATGAAGAACTGCTCGTCCGTCATCACGGTCCAACTCGACAGCACGGCTGCCGGGGTGGCCAGCCACACCTCATGGCCTTGCCTGCGGAAGGTCTCAGCCAGCGCACCACCGACGGCATAGTGCTCGTCGTCATAGATCAGCACCGGCCCGGTGACCTCGGCGCCAGAAAAGACATCGTCGGGCGTGAGGATCCGGTCGGTGCCGAGTTCCGCCACCTCCTCGCCAAGGCTGCCGATGCCATCGCGCCGCCAGTGGCTGCCGGTGGCGAGCACGACATGCTCCGCCTCAAGCGCCAGGATATCCTCGGCGCCCAGCGGGCTCTCGGGAAAGATCTCGATCTCGGAGAGCTTACCGATCATATGCAGGCGGTAGTCGCGCACGCGGGCCCAGCTGGCGAGCCCCGGAAGGGTGGATTCGCGATTGATGCGCCCGCCGAGCCGGCGTTCGGCTTCCGCCAGCATTACGCGGTGGCCGCGACGCCCTAGCGTGAGGGCGCATTCGAGGCCCGCCGGGCCGCTTCCTACCACCAACACGCGGGACGACCCCGCAGCTGCCGTTTCGATGCGTTCGGGATGCCACCCGCGCCGCCATTCCTCGCCGATGGTGGGATTTTGCGTGCAGCGCAGCGGCACGGCCTCGTTGTTCGCCGAGCGGCAGATATTGCAGCCGATGCATTCGCGGATCTCGTCCTCCCGCCCTTCGTCGATCTTCCTGGGCAGGAAGGGATCGGCGATCGAAGGGCGGGCCGCGCCAATGAAATCCTGAATGCCGCGCCGGACCTGGCTCACCATGCTGTCGGGCGAGGTGAAACGCCCGACGCTCACCACCGGCTTGCTGGTAACGGCCTTGACGAAGGCGACATGCTCTTCCTGGAAGCCTTCGTTACTGAAGCGGGCGGAGCGGGAGTCATTGCCGAGCGAACCGGAGACGTTGACGTCCCATAGATCCGGCAGCTCCGCCAGCATGGCGAGGATTTCCCGGCCTTCCCCTTGCGAGGTGATGCCGCGAGGCCCATGCAATTCGTCGACCGACAGACGCACGGCAACCGCGCAGCGATCGCCGACGGCCTCGTGCATGTCCTCGATCAGTTCCCGCAGCAGCCTGGTGCGATTGGCGAGGCTGCCGCCATATTCGTCGCCGCGCAAATTGAGGCGGGGCGACAGGAACTGGAAGGGCAGATAGTCATGACCGGCATAGCAGTAGACGATGTCGAAGCCGGCACGTCTTGCCCGCAGGGCGGCGTCGCGGTGCCAGGTCCGGAACGCCTTGATATCGGCCTTGTCCATGGCGCGCGCGCTGCCAGGCTGGGGAATCAGGGCCGGACGGGCCGACGGGGCCAGGACCGGTTCGCGCGTGAGGCGATTATTGGCATGGGAGCCGCCATGCCACAGCTCCACGCCGGCGAGGCTGCCATGGGCATGGATGGCCTCGACCGTGGGAATGAGCGAGCGCACGTCATCCTCGTCCCACAGGGTTAAAAAGCCGAAGGGAGAATCATCGGAGCTCGGATGGATCGAGCAATATTCGGTGCACACCACCCCCCAACCGCCCTCGGCCTTGATGCCGCGCAGCCTCGCGCCGCTTTCGGGCTTGAGATAGCCCATGCCGGTGGCATGGGGCGTCTGGTAGAAGCGGTTGGGCGCGGTGACCGGACCGATCCGTACCGGCTCGAACAGAATGTCATATCGCGGATTGCGGGCCATCGCGGGTCGATCTCTTGTTGTACGTTCGTTCAACAAGATAGGCTTTTCGCGGCGGAACGCAAGCGCTCGCGGCTTTTGTCACGATGCAGGAGGGTGACGAACGCCGTCCGACTGGAGCCGGCCTCGTCACTCCGCCGAGGCGAGGCAGTATGTGGAGGATATCGTCTCAGGTTTCGAAGACACGGTTTGATGCAGGCCGTCCGCGTGAAACAGCGATGGTCTGGCAGCAAATACTGATTTTGGCTTAGCCTTCTGACTCGCAATAGCCGTCAAAGACCGGGTGAAATTTCTGCCACCAGGCCGATCGCTCAACCCCGGCTCCAGCAGCGACAGAGGATTTAATCTTCTGATTTTGCTGAAAAAATTAAGGCCACATGCCGCCCCTCCATCGGTCTGGAGGGCCGCTCACGCCCCGCAGGCCACGGACGGCTTCGCCACGCAAAGCGTGGGCAGAATACCCCTAGTATCAACGACATAATGCTTTTGAGTGTGCGAAATCGCACACCGCCCTGCGTCGCCGGCCTCGATATGTGCGCTATCGCACCAACCGGTCAAAGCAAGAAAAATGACAAAACGACGCAAGAATTCCTTCGGCTCTCAGAACAAATCCTCTGCAGGACAAAGGCACCAGCCGATCAGGACCACCGCGAGCCGATTGCTTGCCCCGTTCGTGTTCCGCACCTCGCTTTCCTCCATTTCGCTGGCCGCGCTGGCCGCCGGCCTCATCGCAGCGCCGGTAATGCTGCCTGGCGCCCTAGTCAGAAATGCCGACCGCGCATGGGCCGCCTGCACTGCCGGCCCCAATGCCTATGCCTGCTCGGGCAATATGGGCAACCTGAATATCACGGACACGCCGCTTACCTCCCTATCGCTGGACTCGACGTCCGTTGTCACCGGAACGGGCTGGGATGCCGTCGCCGCGACAAATAACGGCCCCGGTGCCATGACCATCACATCGGCCGGATCCGCCACGAGCCTGGTCTACAATTCCAACCCCTACACTGCCGGGGTGAACGCACGGAACAATGCCGGCAGCACGGACCTGACGATCAACCAGACCGCCGGAACCATCGCGGGCCTCATGTACGGCATCAATGCCTTCCAAAGCGGCACGGGGGCAATGACCATCACCACGGCCGGAACGGTGAACGGTTCGATGGATAATTTCCAGTCCTTCGGAGTCTATGCCGTCTACGGCAATTCTGCCGGCACGGGCAATGCCACCATCAACCAGACCGGCGGCACCATTTCCGCCATGATGAGCGGCATACGGATCGAGAATTACGGATTGGGCGCGACAACGGTCACGACGGCCGGAACGATCACGTCGACGGGAGCAACCAACAGCGGCTACTTTTCTTACGCGGCTGTCTATGCCTCCGCATGGAATGCGCAGTCCACCAGCACTGTCACCGTCAACCAGACGGCCGGCAGCATCAGCGGCGGCGATGCCGGCATTCTTGCCCAGCATTACGGCCTGGGCTCGGTCGGTGTGACGACGGCCGGCACGGTTGCCGGGACCTTCGCACCGCAGAGCGCGGGCGTGGTAGCCTCGATCGTCAACAACGCCTCCACCGGCAATGTCACGGTAACCCAGACGGCTGGATCAATCTCGGGATCCACTTTTGGCATCCGCGCCACCAACGTCGGCAAGGGGTCGACCACCGTTACGACGGCCGGCACGGTGACCGGTACTGCCGGAATCGGTGTCCTTGCCATCAGTAGCGGCAAGGATCTGAAGGTCGAGCAGGCGGCCGGCAAGATATCGGGGGTCTCCAGCGGCATCAGCGCAACCAATACCGGCACGGGCTCGACCGCCGTCATCACGGCGGGCACGGTCAGCGCTTCGGCCGCAAACGGTACCGGTGTCCTGGCGACCAATTATGGGCAGAATCTCACGCTAGAGCAGACAGCGGGGTCGATTACGGGCGGTGGTACCGGCATCAAGGCCACCAATGGCGGCCAGGGCTTCACCGCCGTCACCACGGCTGGCACGGTGACCGGTTCCTCCGAAAATGGTGTCTACGCCTCGAATACCGGCACCGATCTGACGGTGAAGCAGACCGCCGGCGAGATTTCGGGCGGCACCAACGGCATCAACGCCGAAAATGGGGGTACGGGCACGGCATCCGTGACGACGGCTGGTACGGTGACGGGGTCCTCCGGAGCCGGCGTCCTGGCCTATAGCTACGGCACGGATCTGAAGATAGAACAGACGGCGGGCAAGATTTCCGGCTCCAGCGACGGCGTCAACGCAACCAATGTCGGCACGGGCGCGACAACAATCAAGACGGCCGGCGCGGTGACCGGTACTTCAGGCAGCGGTGTCTCCGCGACCACTTATGGAACGGATTTGAAGGTCGAGCAGACGGCGGGCGAGATCAAGGGCGCCGCCGACGGTATCGGTGCCACCAACTATGGCACGGGAACGACGACCGTGAATGTCGCCGCCCTGGTCACGGGCGGTTCGGGCGCCGGCGTGCAGACGAATACCATCACCGGTTCCACCGTTGCGATCAACCTTCAGGCTGGCTCCGATGTCTCGGCTTCCTCCGGCCTCGGTGTCCGGGATACCGACGGCAATGCAACCGCCACTTTGCAGAGCGGCTCGAAGGTCTCCGGAGCGATCAGGCTCGGCAATGGCAGCGATACCGTCAACATCGCCGGCGGCGCGGATATTTCCGCCCTCACCGCCCTCGACGGTGGCGACAACGTGTCGAGCAGTGACGGCATGATCGACACACTGAACCTCGACCGCGCCATCACGGGGTCTTCGACCTCCGCTGGAATGCCCGACAATATTCAGATCGCCAATTGGGAGAAGGTCAATGTGCGCTCGGGTGGCGCGCTCAACCTTACCGGCGACCTCGCCACCGAGATGCTCGACGTCAAGGGTGGCGGCACAGTGACATCGGCAGCGGGCATCCAGGCGGTTACTGTCTCCGGTAGCGTCGCCAATGCCGGCACGATCGACCTCAACGCCAACAATCCCAACACGGGGAAGACTTTTACGGTAGCGGGTGACTATGTCGGCAATGGCGGCACGCTCGAGCTTAACACCTATCTGGCCTCGGACAATGCGCCGACCGACAAGCTGATCGTCGACGGCGATGTCTCTGGGACGACGACGCTCAATATCCGCAACAGCGGCGGTCCCGGTGCGGCGACCACCGCCAATGGCATCGAGGTGATCCATGTCGGCGGCACTTCGCAGGCCGGTGCCTTCAGCCTCGGCGCTGCCGTGGCGGCGGGTGCCTATGACTACAACCTCTATCTCGGCGGCGTGGGCGACGATGCCGACAACCAGAACTGGTATCTGCGCTCGACCGGCAAATTGTCGCCCAACAGCCAGACGGCCCTGCCCTATGCGGACGTTCTGTCGAACTTCGCGCAGGCGACGCTCGGCACCCTGCAGCAGCGCACCGGCAATCGCATCTGGCCCGATGGCACGGCCGTGGTCGCGGCCAATCTGCCGCCCGCCGGAGCCATGGCCTATGCCAAGGGTGGGCCAACGCTGATCGGCCAGGGTGCCTGGGGGCGGATGGGGGGGCAATATTCTTCCTTCGCGCCCAGGACGGGCTCGGCCTACAATCAGAGCATCGGCTTCCTGCAGGCCGGCTATGAAGGCGTGGCTAGGGAGACGACGGCGGGCGATCTCACCCTCGGCGCCTATGCCATCATCGGCACCTCGACAGCCCGCATCGATGTGAGCAACGACCCGGCGACGGGAGCGGCCCGGGCCAAGGGCCGAATCACTACCCAGGGCTATGGCATCGGCGCCAACCTGACCTGGCTCGGCCATGACGGTCTCTATGCCGACGCCATTGGCCAGTTCACCTGGTACGATTCGAGCCTGTCGAACAAGAACGGCCGCAACCAGGGCTGGTCGACCGCGGCGAGCCTGGAGGTCGGCAAGCGCTATGAGCTCGGCTCTGGCTGGGCGGTGGTGCCGCAGGCCCAGCTCGCCTGGACCCATGTCGACTTCTCCAGCTTCACCGATAATCTGGGCAACCGCATTGCGCTCGGCCGGGGCGACAGCCTCCAGGGCCGCGCCGGCATCCGGCTGGAACATTTGTCGAGCTGGCAGGATGCCAATGGCCAGACGGCGAGCCTGCAGTTCTACGGCATCGCCAACCTCACTTACGAGTTCCTGAAGGGCAGGAGCGTGAAGGTCTCCGGCGCCTCGCTGGTGCAGAGCAATCGCCGCCTGTGGGGCGAGGTCGGCGCCGGCGCAACCTATGCCTGGAACAAGAACTGGAGTGCCTATGGCGAGGCAAGCTATGCCATGGCGCTATCCGGCAAGGGCGGCGACAACTACACCCTCAAGGGGACCGCGGGGCTGCGTTACAGATGGTAGGCTTGCCCACGAAGTCACGGGAGTGAATCGCGGGTGCTTTTCCACCGCCGTGAGGCAATAACGAATGTCCCACGGCACTGGTGAAAGGATGGGATGCCGTTTCGGCCGAAAAGACCTATTGCCTCAAAAAGCGGGCCGGTAGCCGCACTGCCACCAGCCAGAACACCAGGCCGCAGAGAGCGCCCATCAAGCCGAAGCCGCAGGCTACCCGGGCCAATTCGGTGCTCCCATTGGAAATCCACTCGGTGCCGAACATCAGATAGACCGAGCTGACGGCCGCAACGATCGCAGCGGCCGCCATATAAAGCCAGGGTGCCTGCCAGCCGAGCAACTGCAGAAGGGTACGGGTCAGAAGCGCCGGCAGGCCCGCGAGCAACACGGTCATATAGGTCAGGAAACCGATCAGCGCTTGGACATCGCCGGCGTCTGCGAGGCCGGTGTCGGATCGAACCATCATCGCGCCGATATAGGTCAGGGCCGCAGTGAGCGAAGCGAGGGCGATGCCGATGAGGCTGAAGGCGAGGTGGATGAGGAAGCTCAGAACCGGGCGCGGCTTCGGCGCCACAGGTGTTGCATCGGTTATCATCGGCAATCGTTCCCGAACTTCGTCAGCTCGCCGTGGGTGGAGAGTCCGTCTTCGCAGGCTTGACCGGTTCAGGCCGGCGGATCGTGCCGGTTTCGGCCAGTTCCTTGAGCTGCGCCAACGAAATCTCCTCCAGCGGGCCTATGGCCTTGTCAGCCAAGAGATAGCCGGCCCAGCGCTTGAAGGTTGTATCCAGCGCAACATCGGATGCCCATTCGAGCTGGGTGTCGCCGTTTCCGGCAAGGTCGAAACGAAAACGTCCCGACAGCCAGTCGGGAACATCGACGGCAATGGCGACATGCCGATCGGCCTCGCTCTCGACGATTTCGATCTGGCCGAGGATCTCCAGCTGTCGATCGGATCCGTTGCGAACCAGCCAGATCTGTTTCTGGCCGACGCCGGATGAAGGTCCGCTGATCGTCGTCGGGCCGGCTTGATCAGGCTTCGGCGCTGGATTCGGGCTGGTGAACAGCCACCACTGGTCGAAGGCCCTGAGGTCGTTGATCAGCGGAAAGACGGCAGAGGGTGGCCGGCCGATTTCCGTCTTGCGATAGATGCTGACATGGTCGGGCAGAAGAGAACCTCCGCCGTAATAGGCCAGGAGGATACTTCCCAGGATTCCCGCCAACCATGCCAGAACCCGCATGCGCTTGCCCTCACGTCTCCACGATGCGGGCGCGGCGATGGGCACGCAGCAAGCCCTGGATGGCTGCTGCGGTTTCCTCGATCGAGCGGCGGGTGACGTCGATCATCGGCCAGCCACGCTGGGAAAACAGGCGCCGCGACTGGGCGATTTCCTCGGCCACGGCCATGCGGTCGGTATAGGTATCGACGTCGTGATGCGGGCTGAGCGTCAGCACCCGGTTCTCGCGGATCTGCACGATACGCTCGGGTGAGGCAAACAGTCCGACGATCAGCGGGTTCTTCAGATGCTCGACCTCCGGCGGCAGCGCCACGCCGGGCACCAGCGGAATATTGGCGGTCTTGACGCCGCGATGGGCCAGATAGATCGAGGTCGGCGTCTTGGAGGTCCGGCTGACGCCGAGGAGCAATACATCGGCTTCCTCGTAGTCGGTCGGCATCAGGCCGTCATCATGCATCATCGTGTAGTTGAGCGCGTCGATGCGGCGAAAATAATCGGCGTTCAGCACATGCTGGGCACCGGGCTTCACCATTACCTCAGTACCGAGATAGGATTTGAACAGGTCGAAGATCGGCTGCAGCACGGACAGCACTGGCGCACCCATCTCGCGGCAACTGCGCTCCAACCGCTCCGCCAGCTCGGGCTCGACCAGGGTATAGAGCACCACACCAGGGTTGGCCTCGATCTCGGCGATGGTGCGATCGAGATCGCGCTCGCTGCGCACCAGCGGATAGATGTGCTCGAGCGCCGAGACCGCCGGATACTGGGCGGCAACAGCCCGCCCGGCCATGATCAAAGTCTCGCCGGTGGAGTCCGAAACCAGGTGAAGATGGAAGAAGCTTCTTGTGACCATGACAGGACCTAATCAGAGTTTCCCAGCGAGGTCCACAAAGAGGCCCCGCCGGGAAACCCTGCAATGTCTGTAAGTTTCAAATTGGCGCGGGATGGCATTGTGGACAAGTGGGGACAGCTGAAAGGCCTTAACCCCTTCTTAAGAGAGGCTGTGGAAGAACTCGATCTTTCATCAACAGGCTGATCGCTTGGGATGGGATTCCACGTGCTTGGCTGCAAAAGACTCATAAGGCGCTAAGTGAGACTCGGCGCCCTCCCCCTGAGCTTGCCGCCACTGCCTTGATTCAACGGCCGGAATCCGAAAGGCTTTCTCCCGATTTTTCGCATTGAATTTTCGGCGGCATTCTCCTGTCGCCTGTGAATAGATTGTGGACGGCGAGGAAGCACGGTAAACGAAGCGTTAAGAAGAAAGAGAATGAAGATTCATATCTCTCTTTTCTATTTTCTTTGGCGGTAGGTCGGATCGCGCTCTCGGTTCGATCGGGAGAATCCACACGGGCTGGATTTCCCATACGCCCTTCACGAATGGATCTGATACTCCAGCGACGTTTCAATCTTTCAGCCGGGCCAGCCGACCGAAACGTCGGTTCGATCGATTGCCCTGCTTGGTGTTGCCGAGAAAGCCTGACCGACATGACCAAACCTCTCCTCGACGTCCTCGCCGGCAAGGCTCAGGCAGTGCCGCCAATCTGGCTGATGCGCCAGGCAGGACGTTATCTGCCGGAATATCGGGCGATCAGGACCAAGGCTTCGGGCTTCCTGAACTTCTGCTACACGCCCGATCTCGCCGTTGAGGCGACCTTGCAGCCGATCAGGCGCTTCGGCTTCGACGCCGCTATCCTGTTCTCGGACATTCTAGTGGTACCCGACGCCTTGGGGCAGAAAGTCTGGTTCGAGGAGGGCGAGGGCCCGCGGCTGGAGCCGGTCACCGATCTCGCCGGTCTGGCCGGGCTCAAGCCTCAGGTCGATCTCGATCACCTTGCGCCGGTCTTCGAGACGATCCGCCAGGTCAAGGCAGCCTTGCCGGCCAATGTGACCTTCCTCGGCTTTTGCGGAGCGCCCTGGACGGTGGCGACCTATATGATCGCCGGCCGCGGGGTGAAGGACCAGGTCCCGGCGCGCCTCGCCGCCTATCAGGATCCGGCCTTTTTCGCCGCCCTGATCGACCGATTGGTGGCGGCTTCGATCGATTATTTGGCAGCCCAGCTTGAAAATGGCGTCGACGCTGTCCAGATATTCGACAGCTGGGCCGGTATCCTGCCGCCGGACGAGTTCGAGCGCTGGGCTATCGAACCGGCGAAGCGCATCGTTGAGGGGGTCAGGGCGCGTCATCCCGGGGCGCGCATCATCGGCTTTCCGCGTGGCGCCGGCTCTTTCTATCGCGATTATGCCGAAGCCGTGGCAGTCGATGCCATCGGGCTCGACTGGGCTGTCAATCCGGCCTGGGCCGCGCGCGAGGTACTGCCCCTGAAGCCGGTGCAGGGCAATCTCGATCCGCTGGCTCTGGTGGCGGGCGGCGATCCGTTGAACCGGGCGCTCGACCGCATCCTCGAAAACCTTGCAGGCCGGCCCTTCATCTTCAATCTGGGGCACGGCATCGTGCCGCAGACGCCGATCGCCCATGTCGAACAGATGCTGAAGCGAATCAGGGGCTAGGGTTGCTAGACTGATGATCGTCCGTGCCGGAAAAGCAGCCTTCTCGCCGATGAGGAGAAGGGGCGGCACCACCAAATGGCAGGAACGACGCGATGGACTATGGCAGCACGGCCTATGATCTCGTAAAGGCGGGGCACATCATCGCCGTGATCGCCTGGATGGCGGGCATGCTCTATCTGCCGCGCCTGTTCGTCTATCATGCCGAGGCTGCCAAGGGCTCGATCCAGAGCGAGACCTTCAAGGTGATGGAGCGCCGTCTTCTGAAGGCCATCATCAACCCGGCCATGGGCGCCACCTGGATTTTCGGCCTTCTGCTGGTGTGGTCGTCTGGCTTCTACCACCAGCCCTGGTTCCATGCTAAATTCCTGCTCGTCTTGGTGCTTTCGGGCGTACATGGCTGGTTTTCGAAGCTGACGCGAGAATTCGCCGAGGACCGCAATGTTCGCCCGGCGAAATTCTTCCGGATGATCAACGAAATTCCCACCGTGCTGATGATCCTGATCGTCATTCTGGTGGTGGTGAAGCCCTTCTGAGGATTTCGCGCTTTTTCGACATTTGGCCGGTCCGCCCGCTTGCCCAGGCGCGGAGCCGGCTGTATAAAGCGCTTCTCCTTCCATTGCAGGCTGGCGTCTTGAGGGTATGGGTGTCGAACCCGGCCACGGCGCTGACGCAAGACTAAGTCTGGCGATAACAAGACCTGTTCCCCCCGAAAATCCTTCTATCCGCGCTTTTTGATGCGCGTCATGAAACGAATCGATCCCCCAACAAGGACCCCCATGCGGGAAATCAAACTTCAGGATCTCAAATCCAAAACCCCAATCGAAATGCTTGCCTTCGCGGAGGAACTCGAGGTCGAGAACGCCTCCTCGATGCGCAAGCAGGAACTCATGTTCGCCGTGCTCAAGCAGCTCGCCAATCGCGAGGTCGAGATCGTCGGCGAGGGTGTCGTCGAGGTGCTGCAGGACGGTTTCGCCTTCCTGCGCTCGCCCGAGGCCAATTATCTGCCCGGCCCTGACGATATCTATGTGTCGCCCTCGCAGATCCGCAAGTTCGGCCTGCGCACCGGCGACACAGTCGAGGGTATCATCCGCTCTCCCAAGGATGGCGAGCGCTATTTCGCCCTGCTCAAGGTCAACACGATCAATTTCGAAGATCCGGACAAGACCAAGCACAAGATCAATTTCGACAACCTCACGCCGCTCTATCCCAACCAGCGGCTGAAGCTCGAGATCGGCGACGCCACCAAGAAGGATTATTCCTCGCGCGTCATCGACATCGTCTCGCCGATCGGCAAGGGCCAGCGCGCCTTGATCGTGGCGCCGCCGCGTACCGGCAAGACGGTTCTCCTGCAGAACATCGCCCAGTCGATCACCGCCAACCATCCCGAATGCTATCTGATCGTGCTTCTGATCGACGAGCGTCCGGAAGAAGTCACCGACATGCAGCGTTCGGTGAAGGGCGAGGTGATTTCCTCCACCTTCGACGAACCGGCCGGCCGCCACGTGCAGGTTTCGGAGATGGTGATCGAGAAGGCCAAGCGCTTGGTCGAGCATGGCCGCGACGTGGTCATCCTGCTTGATTCGATCACCCGCCTCGGCCGCGCCTACAACACCGTGGTGCCCTCCTCCGGCAAGGTGTTGACCGGCGGTGTCGACGCCAACGCCCTGCAGCGCCCCAAGCGCTTCTTCGGTGCTGCCCGCAATATCGAGGAAGGCGGTTCGCTGACCATTATCGCGACGGCCTTGATTGAGACCGGCTCGCGCATGGACGAAGTCATCTTCGAAGAGTTCAAGGGCACCGGCAACTCGGAAATCATCCTGGACCGCAAGGTCTCCGACAAGCGCGTCTTCCCGGCGATCGACATCACCCGCTCGGGCACCCGCAAGGAAGAGCTGCTGGTGGCGAACGACATTCTCAAGAAGATGTATGTGCTGCGCCGCATCCTCAATCCGATGGGCACCGTCGACGCCATCGAGTTCTTGCTCGACAAGCTTCGGCAGACCAAGCTCAATGCAGACTTCTTCGACTCGATGAACACCTGATACATCCATCAGGACGCTATTGTGAACGGCCCGGCAGCATGCCGGGCCGTTTTGCTATCGGCATCGATTCGGAGACGGAATGGAGCAGCCGAGCAAGAAAAGGTGCAGTTCTCCTTCTGGTACTGTGGGAGAAGACCGCTCCTGCAAGGGCTAATATGGCGGTGGCTTGGCCAGATATCGCAAAGTCGTTCCGGCAGTCCATGAGATAGGGTTGGGAACAACGAGCGAGAGCATACAGGCGTTCCATCTCGACGTGTTCTGCTCGGAGGCAGCCTGCCGAGTGACGGCAGAAGCCGCTGGACGGAATTAACCCTGTTTCACGTGAATCACCCTCGCACCCAATGCAGCGCATTCCGGCAGCAATGCGGGCTTGAACGAGCCTTGTCGTCGCTAGCTTCCGAACCGGGGATCCATTCCCATGTCCGCTCTGGCATGCTGGCGGCAAGGCCCATGTCCTGCGATGACGGATCAGGCGCCTGTCTCGGTCAATCGAAGGAGTTCCGAGCTGATTCACGTGAAACAAGGCATGCGGTGATTCACGTGAAACAGGGCCGCCTCCGCAGGAAGGCCTGACCTGGCATCATCCGGGTGCCCGCATGGATCCGATAGTCGCGACCAGGCCGTCTGTATCTCCGGCGGGAAGAGAGCAGCGCTGTCCAGAGCAGACGAAAGCCGCGGGGTCGCTGCCGATACTGGCGTTGCGAGCCGCATGGCCTTCAGGCAAGTCGTCGAGGCTTTCGGCTCTGAAAACGATTCTGGATGGAAAGGGTTGATCGAGAGCGGCGCGATATAGCTGTTCGGCTGCTGCTCCCTTGCCGATCACGATAATCTCCAGGCCGTGAAGCCTCAGGTCGAGGGCATTGAGCAGGGAAGCATGTCCGAAGACATTGCCGGCCATCGCGGGGGAGAGTGCTGTCAGCAACGCGTCTGCACGCTGAAGCCAGCGCTCGTCGCCGGTCAGGGCGGCAAGGCGGACGAGATTATCCGCCATGATGCCGTTGGCATTGGGAACGGCATCATCGAGCGTGGAGCGTGGGCGGGTGATCAAGGCGGCGGCGTCCTCAGCCGTGAGGAAATAGCCGCCGCCCTCGGCATCGGCGTAATCGCGCTCGATCGCCTCGGCCCAGCCGATGGCTTGGTCGAGATAGTTCTCGCCCGCATTGGCTTCGTGCAGGGCGAGCGCGGCACGGATCATCGCCGCGAGATCGGTGGCCAGGCCGGGCTTCAACAACCGGCCCGCGCGCCAGGAGTGGCCAAGCCGCGCCCCGTCGGCCATGGATTCGGCAACGAAATGAAAGGCTGCTTGGGCGAGATCGCGCCAATCCGGCTTGCCAAATACGCTGGAGGCGCGGGCAAGCGCGGCAATGGCGAGGCCGTTCCAGTCGGCCAAGACCTTGTCGTCCCGAGCTGGGGCAACACGCTTGGCTCGCTCGGCGATCAGCCTGGGTCTGAGATCCTGCCAGCCGATCTCGATAGCCGATTCGAGGTCGTTCCTGCCGAGACGGTTGGGAATGGATTGACCTTCCCAATTGCCCCCGTCGGCGATATCGAAGCTGTGGGCCACGAATTCGGCATCATCCACACCGAGGATCTCGACGAGTTCATGCGGCCTCCAGACATAGAAACGGCCCTCATGCCCCTCCGAATCGGCATCGAGGGAGGCGGCGAATGCGTGGCCATCTCCCGCCATCATTTCGCGTCGCAGCCATTCGACCACCTCGACGGCCGCCTGCCGATAGAGATCGCGCCTGGTCTCCAGCCAGGCCAGCGCCAGCAATTCGAGCAATTGGGCATTGTCGTAGAGCATCTTCTCGAAATGCGGCACCAGCCACTGTTCATCGACGCTGTAGCGCGCAAAACCGCCTCCGACATGATCGCGGATGCCGCCCTGGCAGATGCGCTCCAGCGTCAGCAGCATCAGCTTGCGGGCTTCGCTGCCCGGTCCACCGCGCCACAGCAATTCGAGATAGGAGGCATTCGGAAATTTCGGCGCTCCCTTGGTGCCGCCATTGACCGGATCGGTGATGCCGGCCAGGGCACGGATCGCCTGGGCGACGCCGTCGGCGCCGAAGGTGCGATCGCCACGCTGGGGAATGCGGTTGAGTGCGCCGAGCAACGCCTGGCGATTGCGGCCGACCCGCTCGAAATCGGTATGGTAGGCCTTGGCGATGGCCTGGAGCACGTCGACGAAGCCGGGGCGGCCATAGCGCGATTCGGGCGGATAGTAAGTACCGCCCCAGAAGGGCTCGCCTCCAGGCGTAAGGAACATGGTGAGCGGCCAGCCGCCCTGCTCGCCGAGAGCGTGAAGTGCGGTCATATAGATCTGGTCGATATCAGGCCGCTCCTCGCGATCCACCTTGATGTTGATGAAAAGCTCGTTCATGACGGCGGCAATGTCGGGATTTTCGAAGCTCTCATGCGCCATGACATGGCACCAATGACAGGCGGCGTAGCCGACGGAGAGCAGGATCGGTTTGTTCTGGGCCCGGGCGAGCGCCAGAGCCTCTTCGCCCCAGGGTTGCCAATGCACGGGATTGTCGGCGTGCTGGATCAGATAGGGGCTGGTTTCATGAGCGAGGTTGTTTTGCAGCGCGGTGGACATGATGGCAGCCTCTCTTTCAAGAAGAGAGTATGGGGTCGCCGGCCGGGAAGTGAAAGCACCTCGGCGTCATCAAGGGCAGGATCTGCCGGAGCGGGTGGAGTGCTCGCGCATGGCTGAGACCATCGTCGCACTCGCCTCGGGTGTCGGCCGTGCCGGCGTTGCCGTGATCCGGCTATCGGGTCCCTCGGTTCGATTCGGACTGGAAACGATTGCCGGGAGCGTGCCGCCGCCGCGCCGCGCCGCCTTGCGGCGTCTGAAGGATCCTGAAGGCGGCGAGGTGCTCGACGAGGCGCTGGTGCTGTTCTTTCCGGGTCCAGCCAGCTTCACAGGCGAAGATGTCGCCGAATTGCAGGTGCATGGCGGTCGCGCCATCATTTCTGGCGTGATCGCCGCTATCGCCGGCCTGCCGGGCTTTCGTCTGGCCGAACGGGGAGAGTTCACCCGACGGGCCGTCGCCAATGGCCGGATGGATTTGACCTCGGCGGAGGGTATCGCCAGCCTGGTCGAGGCGGAGACCGGCAGCCAAAGGCGGCAGGCGCTGCGGCAGGCGGGCGGTGCGCTGGAGCGTGCGGCTACGGCCTGGCGCCAGCGTCTTGCCGGTCTGCTGGCCCTTATGGAAGCCGAGATCGACTTTCCCGACGAGGATGATGTCCCTGCCCTGTTCCAGTCGGTCCGCTCGGGCGCCGAAGTCTTGCTGGCGGAGATCGAAGCGGCCTTGCGAGGCGCACGCAGCGGCGAGCGGTTGCGCGAGGGCGCGGTGATGGTGATTGCGGGCCCGCCCAATGCCGGCAAGTCGACGCTGCTCAATGCCCTGGCCCGGCGCGATGTCGCCATCGTCTCCCCCGTTGCCGGCACCACTCGCGATACGCTGGAGGTGCATCTCGATCTGGGCGGCTATCCGGTAACCCTGATCGACACTGCCGGCTTGCGCGATACAGTGGATGTCGTCGAGGCGATCGGCGTAGAACGGGCGCGGGCAAGCCTGGACCGTGCGGATCTGGTAATCTGGCTGGAGGCCGGCGATGCCCGCGCCGACCCACCCGATCTGCCCGTTCCTCTCCTGCGCGTTTTCACCAAGCAGGACGACGGCCAGGCTGCCTTGCCGCAGACTCTGCCTGTGGGCTTCGAGCTCGGCCTATCGGCTCGCAGCGGTGCCGGCATGCCGGCCTTGCTGGAGCGGCTCGAGCAGGCGGCGAGAACAGCCCTAGAGAGCGGTGAGACAGCCCTGGTGACGCGGGAGCGCCATCGTCGGGAGCTCGAGATCGTGAAGGCCCATCTGGCGACGGTGCAGGCGGCGGATGAGACGACGCTGGTGGAATTCGTCGCCGAGGATTTGCGCCTGGCCGTGAGGGCCATCGGCCGGCTGACCGGCAGGGTCGATATCGACGAGATCTATGATGTGATCTTTCGCGAGTTCTGCATCGGCAAGTGAGCGGAACGAAGCATTGGAAACGCCAGCGTGACTGGCTGGAACCACTCCTCCAGCTCTCGGCCACACGCTGGTTTTGACGCGGAGGCCGCTTCAGCGTAAGAGCTGCAGCCGAAACACGGATATTTTGCGCCATCACCGTGAGCGCAGCCGGACGATGCAGGCGCTGAACCCCTGGAACGTCCGGTGGCGTCCGCCATGACGGATGGGCGTTCGAGGCCGCGAATGGCGGGCGAATGGATTCGATGATGAACCGGCAATTCGATGTGATCGTGGTGGGTGGGGGCCATGCTGGCTGTGAGGCGGCGGCAGCCGCCGCGCGGCTTGGCGCCCGGACGGCTCTCATTACCCATCGGGCCGAGACGATCGGCACCATGTCCTGCAATCCGGCGATCGGTGGGCTCGGCAAGGGACATCTAGTGCGCGAGATAGACGCGCTCGATGGTTTGATGGGGCGGGTCGCCGATCAGGGTGGCATTCAGTTCCGCGTGCTCAACCGTCGCAAGGGCCCCGCCGTGCGCGGACCGCGGGCGCAGGCCGATCGTGCGCTCTATGCCGCTGCCATGCAGACGGCGATTGCCGAGCAGGCCAATCTGACCGTGGTCGAAGCCGAGGTGGACGATATCGAGATCGTGGATGGCGCGGTCCGGGCCGTATCGACCACGAAGGGTGATCGATTCGGATGCGGATCGGTTGTCCTGACCACCGGAACCTTTCTGAGCGGCATCATCCATATCGGCGATACCAGGATTGCGGCCGGCCGCGTCGGTGAAGCCCCTGCCCTCGGTCTTTCCCGAACCCTCGCCCGCATCGGTTTCGAGTTGGGGCGACTGAAGACGGGTACGCCGGCGCGTCTCGACGGCCGAACCATCGACTGGGCCTCGCTCGAGATGCAGCCCGGCGACGAGCCGCCGGAGCCGTTCTCGACACTGACGACGCATCTGCCCAATCCGCAGGTTTCCTGCGGCATCACTCGTACCACGCCACAGACCCACAAGGTCATCCAGGACAATATCCACCGCGCACCGATCTATTCAGGGCAGATCGAGAGCCGGGGTCCGCGCTATTGCCCGTCGATCGAGGACAAGGTAGTGCGCTTCGGCGAGCGGGACGGCCACCAGATCTTCCTGGAACCGGAAGGCCTGAACGACCATACGGTCTATCCCAATGGCATCTCGACCTCCCTGCCTGAGGATGTGCAGCAGGCCATGCTCGCGACCATTCCAGGCCTCGAGAAGGTCCGGATGATCCGGCCCGGCTATGCCATCGAATATGACCATATCGACCCTCGCGAGCTCGATGCCACGCTCGAGGCACGGCGGGTGCGCGGACTGTTCCTGGCCGGCCAGATCAACGGCACCACCGGCTATGAGGAGGCGGGCGCGCAGGGCCTGGTCGCCGGACTCAATGCGGCGCACCGGGCGGGTGGCGCCGAAGGCGTTAGTTTCCGCCGCGACGAATCCTATATCGGCGTGATGATCGATGACCTCGTCACCCGCGGCGTCAGCGAGCCCTATCGCATGTTCACCTCGCGTGCCGAATATCGCCTGACCCTGCGAGCCGACAATGCCGATCGGCGCCTGACCGATCGCGGCCTCGCGCTTGGTCTGGTCGGTGCTGTCAGGGAACGGGCCTGGAAGACCAAGCAGGCGGCCTTCGAAACGGCCCTTGCCTGGAGCCGATCCGTTTCGGTGACGCCCAACCAGGCGGAGGTGGCTGGCATTCATATCAATCGTGACGGCGTCAGGCGCTCCGCTTTCGATCTCCTTGCCTATCCCAATGTGGCTTTCACCGATCTTGCCCGTCTGTGGCCGGAAGCCGCGGGATTCGAGGGTGCCGTGCTCGAGCAGGTCGAGATCGAGGCGAAGTATGCCGTCTATCTGGAGCGGCAGAAGGCGGATGTGGCTGCCTTTCGTCGTGACGAAGATATTGAAATACCTGGTGATTTTGACTTCCAGGCCGTAGTGGGCTTCTCCAATGAGACCCGGCAGAAATTCGCCAGCGTGCGGCCGCGTACCATTGGCCAGGCGAGCCGGATTGATGGCATCACGCCGGCGGCAACCACCCTTCTGCTTGCGGCCCTCCGCAAGCGCAAACAGGCAAGGGCCGCTCTCTGATCGATTCGGACTCGTATCGAATCTTTTCCAGAACCGCGAAACGGTATGCATGTCGCATGACCAACAGCCGCAGGCTAAGCCCAATGCAGGTCTTTCAAGGAAGGAAATGTCTGCTTATTTAGAAGCCGCCAGCACGACGCGGAGATTTTGGTTGGATCACCGGATTGAGCCGATGATGACAAGGCCGAGCAAACCGGCAGACAGCTAAGTGAACCAGATTCAGGCTATGCCGTACGCCCGATAAAAATAGCCTACGCCGGTTCATGAGGCCGGTCGGCCGCAGCATTGGATTACCTCAGGTCTCGCTTGCCACCGCGAGTGGGATCAGCCATGGTCCCGCCATGACACTCGATATTGACCGCCAGGAAGCGCTGCGATCCCTCCCTGTTTCACGTGAAACAGTTGGAGACTTAGACCTGTATGTCGAGCTCCTGCAGCGCTGGCAAAAGATCAAGAACCTGGTGGCTCCGTCCACCCTCTCCCAGGCCTGGACTCGCCATATTGCCGATAGCGCACAATTGCTTCCCCTGCTTGGGGATGCCAGGACGATTGTCGATTTCGGCAGTGGCGCCGGCTTTCCCGGCATGGTCCTGGCGATCGCCAACAAGAGTGTGCCGGGATTTCAGGTGCATCTGGTCGAGTCGAATGGTCGCAAGGCTTCTTTCTTGCGTGAGGTGGCGCGTATAACCGGCGCGCCAGCGACGGTGCATGCGGTTCGGATAGAGGATTTTGTCTCGAACTGGCAAAGTCCGGTGGATCTGATCACGGCCCGCGCCTTGGCGTCGCTGCCCGAATTGCTCGACTACAGTGCGGAGCTGTTGAAAACGGGAGCCCGCGCGCTGTTTCTCAAGGGCCAAGATGTAGGGCAGGAATTGACCCAAGCAACTAAATATTGGAATATCCGAGCAGAATTGATACCGAGCCTTACTGACTCGACCGGGCAGATTGTTTCGATCAAAGCCGCGACAAAGCGCCTGGCGGGTGACATTTAGATGCCGTTTCCACGCTTCGTGCTGCAGGAAAGATAGGTGCCATGACGTTGCCGCGTATTCTCACTATTGCCAATCAAAAGGGTGGGGTCGGCAAGACCACGACGGCCATCAATCTCGGCACCGCGCTTGCCGCGATCGGCGAGGACGTGCTGATCATCGATCTCGATCCCCAGGGCAACGCTTCAACCGGCCTCGGAATCGGCATGAAGCAGCGCGTGCGGACCACCTATGACGTGATGGTGGGGGATTGCGATCTGCGCGCGGCAATCGTCGAGACGGTCGTGCCGCGGCTGCATATTGCGCCGTCCAATATGGATCTGCTCGGTGTCGAACTTGAAATTGCGAGTGAACGGGACCGCGCATTCCGCCTGCGCAAGGCCATCCATGCGCTGACTTCATCGACCGATTTCCCCTGCTCCTATGTCCTGGTGGATTGCCCGCCCTCGCTCAATCTTCTCACCGTGAATGCCATGGCAGCTGCCGATGCCGTGCTGGTGCCCCTGCAATGCGAGTTCTTCGCTCTGGAAGGCTTGTCGCAACTCCTGCGCACGGTGGAGCAGGTGCGTAATTCGCTCAATCCACATCTCAGCATTCATGGTGTGGTGCTGACCATGTATGACGCCCGCAACAATCTTTCCGGGCAGGTCATGGCGGATGTTCGCGATTTCCTGGGCGAGAAGGTCTATCAGACGGTGATCCCGCGCAATGTTCGCGTGTCGGAAGCCCCGTCCTATGGTAAGCCGTCCCTGCTGTATGATCTCAAATGCCCGGGTAGCCAGGCCTATGTTCGTCTCGCCTCCGAAGTGATTCAGCGCGAGAAATTGTTACGTGCTGCGTAAGGATCGACCATGACTTCTGATGACAAGATGCGCCCGAGGCTGGGACGCGGCCTGGCAGCCCTGATCGGGGATGCGGGCGACGAAGGCGCGGCGATCGAACGGGCGCGCGGCCAGCGTCGGGTGCCCACGGGTTTCTTGCGGCCTAACCCGAAGAATCCCCGTCAGAATTTTAGCGAGGAAGAACTCGAGGATCTCGCAAATTCGGTTCGTGAGAAGGGCATCATCCAGCCGATCCTGGTCCGTGCTGTTGCGGGCAGCATGGATGCCTACGAGATCATCGCTGGCGAGCGGCGCTGGCGCGCCGCGCAGCGGGCCGAGCTTCATGATGTACCCGTAACGATCGTCGAAGCCTCCGACAAGGAAGCGCTCGAACTCGCCATCATCGAGAATGTCCAGCGAGCCGACCTCAACGCGATCGAAGAAGCGATCGGCTATGACCGCCTGATCGAGGAATTCTCCTATTCTCAGAACGATCTTGCCAAGGTCATCGGCAAGAGCCGTAGCCATGTGGCGAACACGCTGCGCCTGCTCAAGCTTCCCGATGCGATCAAAGTCAATGTGGTGAGCGGCAAGCTGACGGCTGGGCATGCGCGCGCCCTCCTGTCGGTTTCCGATCCCGAAAGCGTGGCCCGGCTGATCATCGATGAGAATATGTCGGTGCGCGACGCTGAGAGCATCGTACAGGATCAGTCGCAAAGTGCCGGCAAGACCCTGCGGGCGCGCAGCCGCGTCGAGAAGGATCCCGATACGATTGCCCTGGAGCGGACCATCTCCGACGTGCTCGGTCTCAAGGTCGTGCTCGATCATCGCGGCGATGGTGGCGAGCTGAAGATTCGCTACAAATCGCTTGAGCAGCTCGACGATCTCTGCCGCCGCTTGCGTGGCTAGTTTCGCGCCGACAGTGACCTCCTCCTTTCGGAACAGTGCCGCCGTAGCGAGAAAGTTCGGCATCCGTTCGGATCCCTGAATCGGATCGGGGCACCGTCTTCCGATCTTTCCCCGATGGCCGCCGGGCCGATAGCGTGGCCCGGCAGAGTTGGCGGGCAGGATCATTCGGCTCCCACCTGTAGGCGTTGGTTGCCCGAACCGGGATCTTCGACCAGGACCACCCCACGCAAGGCGTGGGGACCCCCTCACCCGAGTATCTTTTCCATGCAGATCACCCTCACCACCTGGAATATCAATTCGGTCCGCCTGCGTATGGGATTGGTGGAGCGGCTCGTGAGGGAGAAGAACCCGGACATTCTGTGTCTGCAGGAAACCAAGGTCGAGGACGGCAAGTTTCCTCTCAACGATGTACGTAAGCTGGGCTTCGAGCACATCGCCTTCAATGGGCAGAAGGGCTATCACGGCGTAGCGATCTTCTCGCGCCTGCCTTTCGAGACGGTCGACAAGCGCGAATTCTGCCAGAAGGGCGACGCCCGCCATATCTCGATCCGGCTCGGGGCAGAAGCCGGCCTGAAGCAGCCGCTCACCGTTCACAATTTCTACGTGCCGGCGGGCGGGGATATTCCCGATCGCGAGCTCAATCCGAAGTTTGGCCACAAGCTCGATTTTCTCGCGGAGATGCATGCCTGGTTTGCCGGCGATTTTCCGCAAGCCAATGGCCGGGCCTTGCTGGTGGGAGACCTCAACATCGCGCCCTTCGAGCATGATGTCTGGAGCCATAAGCAGCTGCTCGATGTCGTCTCGCATACGCCGGTGGAAACCGAGGCGATGAAGGCGATGATTGCCGTCGGAGGCTGGATCGACCTGATGCGCGAATTCACGCCCGAGCCGGCCAAACTCTATACGTGGTGGAGCTATCGCGCTGCCGACTGGATCGCCTCCAACCGCGGCCGGCGGCTCGATCATATCTGGGCGAGCCCGAGCCTGACCGGCACGGCCCGGTCGATCGAGATTCTCAGCGAAGCCCGTGGCTGGGAAAAGCCCTCCGATCACGTGCCCGTCACCGGTGTCTTCGAGATCGACTGACAACATTTGGGCGAAACGCCCTGGCGCGCAGGAGCGGGCGAGGACGCCCGCTCTTACCGGGAAAACCCGTTTCGATGGCTCGCCATCCTGGACCGTAGTGCTTGCAGGTTGGTCTAGGACTCGCTCGCCAAGTCGCTGGCTTGGCCTTTGTCGACGTTTCTTGTCGGGATATGGTTGACGGAAAGCTAAGCCGGCAATTTAATGGCGGCCGGCAGCTGTTAATCGTGGCGGAGAATGTAGCCGAACCCCGAACGAATCACCGACGAATCGGAAAGATCCGAGGCTTTCTCGATGTTTCCACGGTCGATCGGTGTCGATTGAGGCGGGAGGAGGCGATAGGTTCGGAATGCGTCAGCTGGCCATTCTCATCGTAGCTCCGCACGGATCGCGCCGATGAGACCCTACCGGTAAAACAGGCGGCCGGCTTCTCATCGGGTTGAACAAGCCAATCAATAGTTGGCTAAAGACAACCCTGTTCCACCCCTGGCAAGGGATGGAAGTCAATTGCGACGAAATCGGGCTGCACGGGCTTAACCCCCGGCGTCCCGTTTCGGGACAGCCGCATCGGGTTCACTCAGCGTCGCCGCCAAAGCGGGAGGCGGTCAGGGTCAGACGCCCGATCTGGGTACCGATAATGATCTTGAACGGAGCGAGCACATGGGTCTCGCCGATCGGCGCCAGCCATAGCTCGATGTCGCGATTATCGACCATGAACTTGGTCTGAGAGCGCGAAGGCCGGTGTCCGGCAATCGGCACATAGCGTGCCGAGCAGACGATGGCGGGGCCGGCATATCCCTTGCCGCTCACCTGCTCCGTGCGGGCATAGGACAGCCTGATGTCGAAACGCTGCGCCCCGTCGAACACCGGAAGCGAGCGTCGGCAGGCCGAGGCGCCAAGGGTCGCGCTGCCGGTGACGGGTACCAGCACGGCCGAAAGCGGATCGATCACGCCATGCTTGTCGGCATCCGTGAGCGGTACGCGATCCTTGCGCGGCGGCAGGTCGGGCTGCAGCTGCAGGGCGGTGACATTGCCGCCTGCGAGAGCCATCTGCACGGATTGCGGCTTCTTGCCCGCCACCGAGGTGAGGGTATAGGCCGTTGGCCGGACTTGGCTGGAGCCGAGTTTGCCCGATGAGGACGCCGAGCCACGCCCGTCGCTGATCAGCCGGATCAGACCGCCCACCTTGGCGGAGGCGTCGATCTTGTAGGGGCCGCCATCGCTCAGATTGATGGCGATGTTTGCCGTGCCGATGGGAAAGCCGGCAAGGGTGACACCGTAGTTTATCGCTGTCTTGGCGCTGGCAGCAGCTGCCAGGGAAGGCGCCAGGCCGGTAGCGATGAAAAGGCTGGCGCCGAGCGCCGATCGAAAGAAATGCGAAATCGTCACGCCGGTCTCCGGGGGCCGCTTACGGCATCGAATCCGAATTCGGGTTCGGGCCCGACGCCATAGGTTATTGTCGTCGCGTCATTCTCGCCGAAAAAGGCGTCCGCTTTTCGGCAGGAGGCTCTGGTCGGCGAGTCCATCATGCGCATAGAGTCTCTCAGGCACATTCTAACAAGGTAAACGTTACGTAAAGCTTGCCGATGCCGGTACTGTCGGAGCTATCTTGGCGTCTCCAGGCTGAATGGCCGATGAATCAGACGTGGCGCAATTGTGTCACGGGGAGCGCGGTCATCCGGGCCGCCTCTTTCCCGCAGTCCTGCCGGTTCCAGAATGCGCACATCGCGCCATGCAACCATGCCGCCGAGGCGTGCGCGCTTTTGTGAAACGCCGGCTGGCGCCGCCTACAGAGCCGTCGCCGTCAGTTCCCGGCCTTGCCGGCCGTCGATCCGCACACGCAGGAAGCTGCCCGGGGCCGCCGGCTTGTCGGGCCGCACGGCCGCGAATTGCGCGGTGCGGCCGATGCCGCCGCGCTCCATCAGGATCTCGCGGGTCTCGCCGGTTTCGCTGGCAAGAAAGCGTGCCATCGCCCGGTCGCCGGCCTCCCGCAGGCGGGCGGCGCGCCGCTTAACCTCCGCGCCGTCGACGGGGGGCATGCGCGCCGCAGGCGTGCCGGGCCGCGGCGAGAAGGGAAAGGCATGCAGATAGGTGATGCCGCACTCCTCGATTAGATCGAGCGAGCGGTTGAACATCGTCTCGTCCTCGGTGGGGAAACCGGCGATCAAATCGGCCCCGAACACGATGTCGGGCCGGAGGCGCCGGGCCTCGGCGCAGAAGCGGACCGCATCCTGGCGCAGATGGCGGCGCTTCATGCGCTTGAGAATGAGGTCGTCGCCGGCCTGCAGCGACAGGTGCAGATGCGGCATCAGCCTGTCATCCTCGGCCAGGGCCCGCATCAGATCGGCGTCGGCTTCGATCGAATCGATGGAAGACAGGCGCAGGCGCGGCAGCTCCGGCACCTCGCGCAGAATGCCCCGTACCAGGGTGCCCAAGGGCAGGGGATCGACCAGGTCGGGGCCATAGCTGGTGAGGTCGACCCCGGTCAGCACGATCTCCTTGTAGCCGGCCTCGACCAGCCGGCGGATCTGCGCGATCACCGTCTGCGGGGGCAGGGAACGCGAATTGCCACGGCCAAAGGGAATGATGCAGAAGGTGCAACGGTGGTCGCAGCCGTTCTGGATCTGCACGAAGCCGCGTGCCCGGCCCTCGAAACGCTCGATCTCGGGCAAGGCGATGTCTTTGGCCGCCATGATGTCAGAGGTCACGAGCTTGCCCGAAGTCTCGCTCAGCGAGGCCCAGGTGCGGGCTTTCAGCTTCTCTGCATTGCCGACCACGAAATCGACTTCCGGCATGGCGGTGAAGCGGTCTGCATCCGTCTGCGCCGCACAGCCGGTGACGGCGATCCGCCGCTCCGGATTGTCGCGCTTGAGCCGGCGGATGGCCTGTCTGGCCTGGCGCGCCGCCTCGGCCGTCACCGCGCAGGAATTGACCACGGTCAAATCGTTACGCGAGCCGATGACGGTCTTCATCGCCTCGGATTCGTGAATGTTGAGGCGGCAGCCGAAGGTGACGATCTCGGTCATGCCGCGTCGGCGAACCAGGAGGCCGCAAAGCGACCCTCATGCTCGAGTTCCGCCGCGCCGGTCATCAGCACGTGACCATCGGTCTCGCGCCATTCGATCCGGAGGTCTCCGCCCGGCAGGCTGATGCGCGTCTCGCGCCCGGTGAGGCCAAGCCGCGCCGCAGCCACGCCGGTGGCGCAGGCGGCCGAACCGCAGGCGCGGGTGAGGCCGGCGCCGCGCTCCCACACGCGCAGTGCGATATGGCTGCTATCGCGAACCTGGGCGATTGAGACATTCACCCGCTCGGGAAACAGGGGATCGTGCTCGATGGCCGGGCCGATGGCCGCGAGGTCGATCTCGGCGGGGTCCCGGTCGATCCAGAACACCGCATGGGGATTGCCCATGCTCACCACGCTCGGCGATTGCAGGACGACAGCCCCGGCCGGGCCATAGGCATAGTCGATCGCCCTGGTATCGCCGGCGTCCCGGGCCAGGGGAATCGCCTGCCAGTCCAGGGCGGGCGGGCCCATATCGACGGTGAAATTGTCGACGGTGAAATCCGCACCGGCGCGCCGGGCCTCGACCAGGCTGGTCGGCGTCTGCAGCACCAGGCGGTCCTTGCCGAGCACCGGCATCAGATACCAGGATACGCAGCGCGTGCCGTTGCCGCAGGCGCCGGACTGGGAACCGTCACCGTTGAAGATGCGCATGAAGGCGTCTGTTCCCGCCTGCTGCGGCGGATAGAGCACCATCAGCTGATCGAACGGCTCATGTGCCGCGATGGCCCGGGCTTCCGCCGGCGTGACGACATGCGACCCGTCGGTGAGATCGAGCACGACGATCTCGTTGCCGATGCCGTTCATCTTCAGATAGGGGCGGTTGGCGAGGCCAGACATGGTGCTTCCGAGTGATTGAAGGCCCTTGATATAGGGCAAAAGCCCCTGCGAACCAATGGGGTGCCGCTCAGCCGGTGGCATGCCCGAGCTCGAGACGCAGGATCGGCCGCTCCGGTGCCGGGGAGGGGACAGGCATAGGCGCTAGCTTTGCAGGGATAGTGCGGGATTGGAGTGCCGATCTCCAGATCGACATTCTTGAAAACTCGGAAAGAAGATGTCGACCAGAGGTCGACACTCCGCGTTCCGGCCGCCGCCTCATGCCAGGGCGCGAAAGATCGGCCGATGCACATCGTTCCCGGGACTTGGTATTATTCTGCACTATGGTCACGGCTCCCAATTCGGAGCGATTCGCCATGCCTTCGGCCGCCAATATCCAGAGCTTGCTGCCAGCCTTGCCATCGGGAAAAGAATGGCTGGTGGTCGGCCATGGCGAATCGGGCGACAGCGTCTATCGGCGCAGCGATGGCCCGGCCTTTGCCAAACTATCACGGGGCAGGGGCGCCATGGCCCTGGAGGGAGAATGCCGGCGGGTCGAATGGCTGAGCCGCTTCAAGCTCGGTTCACCCGAGGTGCTCGATTGGCGTGCGGGGGAGGAGGGCGCCTGCCTGGTCACCAGTGCCATAGCCGGCGTACCGGCGAGCGACCTCGACGGCGATCAGCTATTGCAGGCCTGGCCGTCGATCGCGGCGCGGATCGGCGCGCTGCACGCGCTGGCGATCGAGGAGTGCCCGTTCGAACGCGGCCTGTCGACCATGCTTGCACGCGCGACTGACGTGGTGTCACGCGGCGCCGTCAATCCGGATTTCCTGCCGCCCGAGCAGCGGGAGGCGAATCCGGCCGGCCTCCTTCGTGCGCTCGAGGCACAGCGCGAACAGCGCTTGGCGGAAGAAGCCGGGGATCGCGTCGTCTGCCATGGCGATGCCTGCATGCCCAATTTCATGGTCGATCCCGCCACGCTGCGCTGCACCGGCATGATCGATCTCGGCCGCCTCGGCACGGCGGACCGCTATGCCGATCTTGCGCTGATGCTGGCCAATGCCGGCGAGAGCTGGTCTGGACCGGAGCAGGCTGAAGCGGCCTTCACCAGCCTGTTCGAGGTGCTCGGGCTGCAGCGGCCGGACAGGGAGCGGCTCGCCTTCTATCTAGGCCTCGACCCGCTGACCTGGGGCTGAGACCCGCCTGGGGCCGAAGCCGGCAGGCATTCGCGATAGACCGCAAAGGTCTCCTCGACCACGCGGTCCAGGGTCATGCGCTCGGCATTCGCGCGTGCGCGGCTCTTGCCATCCTCCAGGGCACCGGGGGTGGTGAGCAGGGAGACCAGGGCCTCGGCCAGGCGGGCAGGATCATCAGGCGGCACCAGCAAGCCGGCCTTGCCGCCATCCAGCATCTCCGGCACGCCACCGACATCGGAAGCGACGATGGCGCAGCCCGCCTCGCTGGCCTCGGAGAGCACCAGCCCCGCCGGTTCGGCCAGGGAGGGCAGCACGAAGACATCCGCTCCCCTGAAGAAAGGCCGCGGGTCGTCCCAGCCACCGTGAAAGGTGATCGCCGCCGCGCATGGCATGGCCGCGGCCATGGCCTCGTATTCGGCGCGGTGCGGGCCGTCGCCGACGAAATGCAGCGAGGCCCCGGAAACTTCCCTGGCGATCCGCTCGAAGGCCCGCAGCAGGACGGGCGCCCCCTTGCGCGGATGCAGGCCGCCGACATAGAGAAGCGAGGGCGTGCCCAGAGCCGCAGGCGGGCCGGCCGGCGCCGAGAGGCGCGGCGAGCCGATATTCCCGTTCAGCACGGTGCGGATGCGGGAAGCCGGGATGCCGCGCTTGGCCATCGAGCGGGCGACGGCGTCGCTCACGGCGATCACCCGCCGGCCCACGCCCATGGCGACGGCGCTGCGCGCGAACTCGTTGTGAACGGTGGTGACCAGCGGCACGCCCGCCGCCTTGCAGGCCGGCCAGCACAGCACCGCGCTCGTCATCATATGAGCATGCGCGATATCGAAACGGCGCGAACGCAGCAGCCGGGTGAGCGCGGCGACCGCGCGCAGCGCCACCAGGGGCTTCTGGCGCTGGTCGATCCGGATGATCTCAACGCCATGGGCCGCCAGCAAGGCGTCGAAGTCACCATCGCCGCTGGCAATGGCCACCTCATGACCGAGTTGCGCCTGCATGCAGGCGAGATCGATGGTGAGGTGCACATGACCGTTGAGGCGGCGTGTATGATTCAAGACATGCAGGATGCGCAAAGCCAGCTCTCGTCGGAAAGGAAAACGCCAAACAGTTTCTTGTCGATGCGGCTTGCGAAGGCTCGTCGCCATGGTGTGGTTGCATCGCCGGGGCTGACCGCCGTGGCAAGGTCCTTCCGCCAAGCTTCGACATTCGAAACCGGCGGCATCATGGCCAAGACGATTTGAGCATAATCCACAAAAGCCCGGCGCAGGCCACTTGGCTAAAGGGATGGGGCTCCTTCTCATTGATATCCGCCGAATGGATATCTGTCGGCTGCGTGTGCCATTGTCTAGAAAAGCCCGCTGGACACCGATCCTGCCAGGCCGGTATCGCTGCGGCGGCTGCCATGCTTCGGAGGCGTTCGAACTGGAATCGTCGTGCGCCATGATGTGATACTGTCCCGACGGCGGAACCCGCGCGGGCATTTTTGCGTGAGCGGGGCCATTCGGGAATATCTTTCCTGAAACGGAAAACTGGCGTTCCGCGGTTCGAACTGCTTTCGAACGCTGCGAGGCCGGGCCGAAGCAAGGATTGGAGCGGGCGTTTCTGCTGGAACGTACCCTGCCATGGGCAGACAGAAAGGGCCTGGCGTGAGTTTGGAACCCATCGGCGTCTTCTTCATTCTGCTTGGAGTCCTGGCTTTGAGGCGCGGGCCGATCTTCGGCGTCTCCGTGCTCATCCCATGCATGATCTTTGGTTCTTCCGCCGCGTTGATCCTGGCGGGCACCACCATCCAGCCGGCCCATCTGCTGCTGGGCTTCACGGCGGCATCCGTCCTGACGCGCCCGGGCACCTGGTCGGTCGTCACGGCACGCCTCACCTTTCCGCGCGAGGGATTCTGGTTCGTTGCGACGGCGGCTGTCGGCATCGTCGGGGCCTTCATCCTGCCGCGCTTCTTCGCCGGGGCCTCCTATGTCGCCGCCATCGGTGCCACCTCCGACGGTGGCTCTGCGCCCATTCTGGTGCCGCTTTCTCCCACCACCGGCAATCTGACGCAGAGCGTCTATTTCATCGGCGACATCGTCTGCTTTCTGATCTGCTACATCGTTGCCCGGACCAGGGAAGGCCTGGAGGCTGTCACCAATGCCGTGGTGGCCTATTGCGCCCTCAATATTTTCTTCGCGGCCGTCGATCTCGCCACCTTCTGGACGGGAACCGCCTTCCTGCTCGATTTCATGCGCAACACCACCTACACGATGCATGACGATACCGTGGTCAACGGGCTCAAGCGCATCAATGGCTCCTTCACCGAGGCGGCCGCCTTCGCCTCGTCGTCGATGTGGGCCGGCAGTTTTGCTCTCCGGCTCTGGCTCGGCAATATCCGCCCTCAGCTCACATTCTGGCTGGCGCTGATCAACTTGCTCCTGGTGATCTTCTGCACTTCCACCAGCGGCTATGTTGCCTTGCCGGTGGTGCTGGCGATCCTCTATGCGGAGTCCTTGCTGCGGCTCGTGCGGGGAGGGCCCCTGCCGCGCAGCGTCTATGCCTATCTCGCTTTTGCGCCCCTGCTGCTTGCCGTGATCGTCGCAGCCGTGCTGCTCACTCCCGCCTTGGCAGAAACGATCTACGGCATGATACAGGACTTCGTCCTGAACAAGGGAACGAGCCAGTCGGCGGCGGAGCGCGGCATGTGGAACCAGACGGCGCTCGAGACATTCTTCGCGACCTATGGGCTGGGAGCCGGCATTGGCACGGTGCGCGCCTCGAGCTTCCCGCTGGCGGTTCTGGCCAATCTCGGTGCCATCGGCGCGCTCACTTACGGGATCTTCATCCTGATGGTGCTGTTCAAGCCCGCTATCCGCCCCCTCGATTGGGCCACGATCCAGCTGCGCGCCGCCCTGCGGATCGGCTGTCTCGTGGGTCTGATCATGGCGACGATCTCGGGTACCCTGATCGATCTCGGCCTGCCCTTCTACATGCTGGCCGGCATTGCCTGCGCTACCTGCGACCTCGATTCGGGGGCCAGAAAGCAGGCGGCGGAGGCCATCAGGCCGGCCAGAGCCGAGGTCATGGGTTAGAAGTCATCGGTTAGAAATCATGGATTGATGGCAACCGCGTCAGGATCCTTGGAATAGATGCGGACATAATCGATCAGCATGTCGTAATGGCCGTTTTCGGGAACGGTGATCGGCCAGCCGCCGCCCATGGCCAGGTTGAACATCCAGAAGAAGCGGTCGACGCTATCGGCCCGCAACAGTGAAACCGTGTGGACGAGCTTGCCGTCGAGAAAAGCGGAAACCTCGTTGTCGCCCACCAGATAGCCATAGGTATGGAAATCGGCGGTCAGGTCGGGGAGCTTTTGCGACATGGCGGGGGAAGAGGTCTTGTTCCCCCAATTGTGGACGATGGTGTGGAAGATGGTCATGTCGACGCCATAGGCTTCCAGCCCGTCGATCTCGATGGAACCGAGCGGATCGCCCTCAGGGGTCTGCGATTTCAGGTTGAGGGCCCAATTGGCCGGCCACACGCCCTTTCCGGCCGGGAACTTCTGGCGGACCTCGACATAGCCGCGCCGAAAGGCTGCGCTCGGCGGCTTGCCGTTGGGAAAGGCCGTGCTGATCATGCCGGAATACCATTTGCGCTTCCAGCCGGTGGGATCGGCAAAGTCGGCCTTGTGGTTGGCCCGGATCCGCAGCTTGCCGTCCGCGACCCGGTAGACCTGGCCGAAGAGCTCGGCATCCGCCTGGCTGGCGGTGACGAAATAGCTGTCGGAACCCCACTGCTCGCCCTTGGGATTGGTGCCGATGTGCCATTTGTCGCGGTCGAGTTCGGTGCCGTCGAACTCGTCCCTGAAGATGAGCTTGTAGCCGCTGAGATCCGGTGCGGCCTGCCCCCATGCCGGAGCGGCGGACAGGCCCAGGGCGGGAAGGGCCAGGAACAGGCGCCGGGTGATGGGACTCATGGGTACGAATTCCTTTCAGGCTCGCGGGTGCTCCATCGACGGAGCGTTGCAACGGGCTGCTGATGTGTGATGATTGGGAGCCGCCAGGTCTTTGCCGAGCTGCCTGAGGATAGCCCAGAGGGTGCGACGCGGACCACCTCCCAAAAGGGGGAGTGGTTCCCTTTTGGCGATCCTTCGAATGGATAGCTGTCAGGCTGCGAGGCCTTTGCATAAAATAGCCATCGCTGGTAGCAGCCGTCATCATCGGCGGTCATCCGCGGCCGGATAAGCCACGACTTGTTTTGATAGCCGGTCTGGGGGACGAACCCCGGGTCGAGATTTTTGTTCGCTGATGAAAGGCTCCGGTCGTCGCGCCGTGATATCCACGTTCCATACAATTCAACCTCGATGATGATCCTGATCGTATCTCCCCAATGGCAGCGCGGAGCTTCCGGCGCCGGCTTCGAAACTGCTTGGTCCCTAAGAGGGCAGGCAGAGGGGAGCCTGTGCCGCCATGAGGGCTGAAATCGGCGCACTTTCGAAACAGACGGCCAAGGCCGGTGCCTGGACGGCCGGAGCGCGGCTTGCTGGCAAGTCGGTGGATTTCGTCGCCCTGATCGTGCTGGCCCGTTTCCTCGGGCCCAGCGATTTCGGCCTGGTCGCGATGGCGATGACCTTGATCTTCATCGTCGAGGCCGTGATGGAACTGCCGCTCGGCGCAGCCATGCTGCGCGTTCCCGAGCCGACCGCGGAGGTCTACAACACCGCTTTCACGCTGGGCGCCCTGCGCGGGCTGATTATCGCCGGCTTCTTCATTCTCTGCGCCTGGCCCATCTCGATCTTCTATGGCGAGCCCCGGCTGGTGCCGCTGGTGATGAGCCTGGCGCTGGCGCCCGCCATGCGCGGCTGCGTCAGTCCCATGCTGGTGGAATTCAACCGGCGCATGGATTTCCGCCGCCAGGCAGGGCTCGACATCACCAGCAAGACCATTGCCGTGACCACCGCGATCATCGTGGCGATTCTGACGCGGAGCTACTGGTCGATCGCGCTCGGAACCATTCTGGTCGCCTTCGTCGCCCTGGTCGGCTCCTATTGGCTCGCGCCGATGCGCCCGCGCCTGACGCTGAAGGCCTGGCCGGTCTTTGCCGACATCCTGACCTGGAACCTGATGTCGCAGATCCTGTCGGCCATCAACTGGCAGGCGGACCGCTTCATTCTACCCCGTTTCATTCCGCCCGCCGCCTTCGGGCGTTATGTGATGGCCAACGATCTTTCCTCGCTGCCGTTCCAGGTCCTGGCCGCCCCGCTCGGGACGCCGTTGAACGTGGCCTTCGTCAATGCGCATCAGAATGGCGGCCTTCGGAACAGCTATCTCAAAGCCAGCGTCGGCATCTTCCTGCTGATGGCGCCGATCCTTTGCTTCGGCGCCATCATGGCCGAGCACCTGATTCATGTCTTTCTCGGCCCGCAATGGGCCGAGGCCGCCCCTATCCTTACCGGCATAGCCCTGGCCTGCATCGGCTCAATTCCGGCGCTGCCGATGGCGCCGCTGGCCGTCAGTCTCAACAAGTCGCGGCAGATCACCTTCAGGAACCTGATCGAGTTTGCCGTACGCGTGCCGCTCACCATCGCCGGTATCCTGTGCTTCGGCGTTATGGGAGCGATTGCAGCCAAGGGGCTTGCTACGCTTGCGGTGCTGGTCTCGACCATGATGGCGGTGAAATCGATGATCGGGTTGGGCTATCGTGCCCAGCTTGCCGCCTTTGTCGGGCCTTGCGCAGCCTTGGTGATCAGTGCGCTTTTCCTGGTCTATGTCTCGACCCTGTTTCAAGACAGTACCGATATCGTCATGAATCTGGTCAGGATTGGCGCTGCCGGCGCGGTCTATCTCGTGACCTATGTCGGCAGTGTCTATCTGATGTCGCGCTGGTTCGGCGATGCGCTCGGGCTGACCGGCCTGGTCGACCAGATCATGTCGCGGGCACGGTTTCGGTTCAGGACCTGACGACATGCGTGGCGATGGCAAGGAAGACCTGCATCATGGAGAGATCGGCGTGAAGGCGCATGAAAACATGCGGATTGCCGTCGCAATCGCGACGGCGGGCCGACGGGATGTGCTGACCGAGACCGTGCGGGTAATGATGGGCCAGGAGCGCCGGCCCGACGATTTCCTGATCTGCCCGGCCAAGCCCGCCGATGCCGACGAGGCCGCCCTCCGCCAGCTCGTTCCGGGCCTGAAGATGATCGCGGGCCCGGTCGGCCTGCCGCATCAGCGCAATGCCCTGATGGCCGCCACCGATGCGGACATCGTGATGTTCTTTGACGACGACTTCCTGCCCGCGCCCGATTTCCTGGCCGAGACCGTCAGGCTGTTTGTCGAAAATCCCGATATGGTGATGGTCACCGGGACGGTGCTCGCCGATGGCGCCCCGGGAGCGGGACTCGGCATGCGCGAGGGCCTCGACAGGCTGGCGGCGGCCGGCCCCAATCGCGCGGCGGACACGCTGGAGCCTGTCTATAACGGCTATGGCTGCAACATGGCGGTGCGGCTCGAGCCGGTACGCCGGCACGGCCTTGCCTTCGACGAGAAGCTGCCGCTCTATGCTTGGCTCGAGGATGTCGATTTCTCCCGGCAGCTCGCGCCTTTCGGCCGGATCGTCAAGAGCGGGCGCCTGCGCGGCGTGCATCTGGGCACCAAGTCAGGCGGCCGCAGTCCCGGCCGGCGGCTCGGCTATTCGCAGATCGCCAACCGCGTCTATATCATGCGCAAGGGCAATATGAGCCTGCGCGGCGTGCTGGAGGGCAGTGTGGAGAACCTGGCTTCCAATCTGGTCAAGAGCGCCTTTCCGGAGCCTTGGACCGACCGGCGCGGACGGCTCGCCGGCAATCTTCTAGCTCTGTGGGATCTGGTACGGGGGCAACTCGATCCTGCGCGGATTCTCAAATTGTAGGTCAAGGCGCAGACGATGGCCGTACATTTTTCACTGGTGATGGCGACGCTCGGACGCTCCGAGGAGATCGCATTGATGCTCGACAGCCTGGAAACCCAGACTTTCAAGGATTTCGAGGTGATCATCGTCGACCAGAATCGCGACGAGCGGGTTACCGAGGTGCTGGCGCGCAAGATGCGCGCCTTCCCGATCCGCCATCTGCGTACGCCCGGCGTGCCGGGTGCAAGCCGGGCCCGCAACAATGGCGCCAAGGTCGCCGAGGGCGAGCTTCTCGGCTTTCCGGATGATGATTGCACCTACCCGTCCTGGCTGCTGGAAAAGGTGCTGAAGACCTTCGCGGAAACGGGAGCCGACATCGTCAACGGCCGGGCCGCCGATGAGACGGGGCGCTCGATCAATGGCCGCTTTGCCGAGGGGGCACGCTGGACCGGCGCCCGCGATGTCTTCGACACACTGATCGAATGGGTATCCTTCTGCCGGCGCGATGTTTTCGAGGCCGTCGGCGGCTATGACGAGGATGTCGGTGTCGGCGCCACCTCGCCCTGGCAGGCCTGCGAGGCGCCCGACATCGTGCTGCGCATGCTGGAGCGCGGCTATCGCTCCTATTATGACGACGCCATCTATGGCCATCATCCCGAGATCCGCATCGACATGATGGATGTCCGCATGCAGCAGAAGGCACGCGGCTACGGCCGCGGCATGGGCTATGTCCTGGCCAAGCATCGCATGGGCACGCTCTATTCCTTCAATTACATGCTGCGCTCCTTCGGGGGCTATGTCCTCAGCCGGGCACGTGGCCAGCGCGGCCGGGCGATCTACTACCTCAACACGCTGAAGGGCCGGCTCGAGGGCTATCGCGACGGCCGCCGGGCGGCCTGACGCCCTTATATCCCAGCGAACCGCATGGGCCGGCAGCGCGGTTCCTGCTCTTTTTTCTTTCCTAGCAGAAGCCGCAGGAACGGCGGCCTTCGCGGCATCGTCCGTGGACGAAGCCCGTAATTGTGCTTAGGGTCGGTTCCCCTGATAATGGAAACGCCCCCGCAATGACGGATAAGAAACCGCCGCGCCCAGTCGGCTCGACCCCGGTCCGCTCCAATCAAGCCCGCCCCAGCTTCACCGATCAGGAGGCCCTGGCCTTCCACGCCCAAGGCAAGCCAGGCAAGCTCGAGGTAGTACCGACCAAGCCGATGGCGACGCAGCGCGACCTCTCGCTCGCTTATTCGCCGGGCGTGGCGGTGCCTGTGCGGGCGATCGCGGAGAACCCGGCGCTGGCCTATGACTATACGGCCAAGGGCAACATGGTGGCGGTAATCTCCAACGGCACCGCCATTCTCGGTCTCGGCGATCTCGGCGCACTGGCCTCCAAGCCGGTGATGGAAGGCAAATCCGTGCTGTTCAAGCGCTTTGCCGATGTCGATTCGATCGATCTGGAGATCGATACCAAGGACGCCGATGCCTTCATCAACGCGGTGCGCTATCTCGGCCCGAGCTTCGGCGGTATCAACCTGGAAGACATCAAGGCGCCGGAATGCTTCATCATCGAGCAGCGCCTCAAGGAATTGATGGACATCCCGGTCTTCCATGACGACCAGCACGGCACCGCCATCATCGCTGCCGCCGGCCTGTTCAACTGCCTGAAGCTGACCGGGCGCGACATCAACTCCACCCGCCTGGTGGTCAACGGCGCCGGGGCGGCCGGCATCGCCTGCGTCGAGCTGGTCAAGGCCATGGGCTTTGCGCCGGACAACGTCCTGCTCTGCGATACCAAGGGCGTGGTCTACAAAGGCCGCAGCGATGGCATGAACCAGTGGAAATCCGCCCATGCCGCCGAGACGGACCGGCGCACATTGGCGCAGGCTCTCGACGGCGCCGACGTCTTTTTCGGCCTGTCGGTCAAGGGCGCCCTCACCACCGAGATGCTGCGTTCGATGGCGCCCAATCCGGTGGTCTTCGCCATGGCCAATCCCGATCCGGAGATCACGCCGGACGAGGCCCACGCCGTGCGCGACGACGTCATCATCGCCACCGGCCGCTCCGACTACCCCAACCAGGTCAACAATGTCCTGGGCTTTCCCTATATCTTCCGCGGCGCGCTCGACGTGCATGCCACGGCCATCAACATGGAGATGAAGGTGGCGGCAGCCCAGGCCTTGGCCGAGCTTGCCCAAGAGGAGGTGCCGGACGAGGTGGCGAGCGCCTATCAGGGCGCGCGGCCGCGCTTCGGCCGCGACTACATCATTCCCGCCCCGTTCGATCCTCGCCTGATGACGCGCGTGCCGGTGGCCGTGGCCAAGGCCGCGATGGAGACCGGTGTCGCCCGCAAGCCGATCGCCGATCTCGTTGCCTATCGCGCCGCGCTTTCGGCCCGCCGCGATCCCGTCGCCGGCACGCTGGCCGGCATCTTCGACCGGGTCCGCCGTTCGCCCAAGCGCGTGGTGTTCGCCGAGGGCGAGGAGGAGGCGGTGATCCGCGCTGCCGCGTCCTTCGTCAACCAGGGGCTGGGCACCGCCATCCTGGTCGGCCGCGAGGATCGCGTGGAGGCCGCCGCCGCCTTTGCCGGCGTCGAGCTGCGCGAGGGCATGGTGATCCAGAACGCCCGCATCTCGCCGCGCACCAATGCCTATGCGCAATATCTCTATGACAGGCTGCAGCGCCAGGGCTATTTGATGCGCGACTGCGTGCGCCTGGCCTCGATCGACCGCAACCATTTCGCCGCCTGCATGGTGGCGATGGGCGATGCCGACGCCATGGTCACCGGCCTGACCCGCAATTATTCGATCGCCCTCGAGGACGTCAGGCGCGTCGTCAGCGACAAGCCCGGCCATTGCGTCCTCGGCCTTTCCATCGCCATTGCGCGCGGGCGCACGGTGCTGGTGGCCGATACCGCCGTGCACGACATGCCGACCTCGGAGGAGCTGGCTGCCATCGCCATCGAGGCGGCCTCGGTGGCCAAGCGCCTGGGCTATGAGCCGCGCGTGGCCATGTTGGCCTATTCCACTTTCGGCCATCCCGAGGGCGAGCGGGCCGAGCGCGTGCGCGATGCCGTGCGTATTCTCGACCGCCGGCGCGTCGATTTCGAATATGACGGCGAGATGGGGGCCGATGTCGCGCTCAACCGCGAGGCCATGGCGCTCTATCCGTTCTGCCGCCTGTCAGGGCCTGCCAATGTGCTGATCATGCCGGCTTTCCACTCGGCCTCGATCGCCACCAAGATGCTGCAGGAGCTCGGCGGGGCCACGGTGATCGGCCCGATCCTGGTTGGCCTCGACAAGTCGGTGCAGATCGTGCCGCTGGCCGCCAAGGACACCGATCTCGTCAACATGGCGGTGCTGGCAGCAGCCAATATCGGCGGGTGAACGAGGCGCGCCGGCCCCTCGGTCTGTTCGGCGTCATGGACAATCCCAAGAGGCATCGAGGATGCCTCCTGGGGACCGCACCGGCGAGCGGGCGGAAGCTCAGGCTGGTTGCCGATGGCGCCATCACGCAGATCTGGCGCCATTGCCCCTCGTTTTCACCGAAAACCTGCTCGCGCTTTGCGGCACGGGGCCATAGGGGCCTATTCCGTGCCCTCGCCCGCCAGATAGGTCGGCCGGTTGGCGAGCATGGTGAGGGCGGTGAGGAAGGCAATCGCGCACATCGCCGTGACGTACCAGAAGAACCATGCCTCATGGCCGGCATCCTTGAAGGCAAGCGCTACTGCCTCGGCGGAACCGCCGAAGACGGCATTGGCGATGGCGTAGGAGAGGCCGACTCCAAGCGCGCGGACCTCGGCCGGAAACATCTCGGCTTTCACGAGCCCGCTAATCGAGGTGTAGAAGGACACGATCGCGAGTGCCGCCACCACCAGGAAATAGGCCATGATCGGGCTCTGAACGCTGCCGATGGCCGTCAGGAGCGGCACGGTGCAGAGCGTCGCGAGGCCGCCGAACAGCATCATCGACCATTTCCGCCCGATCCTGTCGGAAAGCGCGCCGAAGAGGGGCTGCATGCACATATAGGTAAACAGCACCGCCGTCATGGTGACGTTGACCGTCTCCTTGGCCATGTGCGCCGTATTGACCAGATATTTCTGCATGTAGGTGGTGAAGGTGTAGAAGATCAGCGAGCCACCGGCCGTGTAGCCGATCACGGTCAGGAAAGGCCGCGGATGCCGGCGCAGCAGGCCGACGAGCGAGCCAGCTTCCTTGCGGGCGCGTGTCTCCGCCGACGAGGTCTCGTGCAGGGAGCGCCTGAGGTAGAAGGCAACGACCGCGGCGCAAGCGCCCACAACGAAGGGAATCCGCCAGCCCCACGCCCGCATTTGCTCGTCGCTGAATGCGAGTTCGAGGATGACGATGACGGCCGAGGCGAGGAGCTGGCCGCCGATCAGCGTCACATATTGGAAAGAACCGAAGAAGCCGCGCCGCCCGGCGAGCGCAACCTCGCTCATATAGGTCGCCGAGGTTCCGTATTCGCCGCCCACGGACAGGCCCTGGACCATCCGGCAGACGAGGAGAAGGATCGGTGCCAGGATGCCCGCCGTGGCATAGGTCGGCAGCAGCGCGATCGCCAGCGATCCGGCACACATCATCAGGACCGAGATCATCATCGAGTTCTTGCGGCCATAGCGGTCGGCAATCCAACCGAAGAGCCAGCCGCCGATCGGCCGCATGAGGAAACCGATGGCGAAGACGGCCGAGGAGTAGAGGAGCTGGGTGGTCGGCTCGGCATTCTTGATGAAGCCGAAGAAGGCACTCGAAAAGTAGAGTGCCGTAAACGCATAGGCGTAGAAGTCAAACCATTCGACAAGATTTCCGGAAGATGAGCCGACGATCGCCATCACCCGTCGACGGGTATCATGTGGGTCTACTGCCGCCACGGCCGCGGTGCTACTCATATGTCTCCCCCTGACTGATCTTGTCTTTAGTACGCCTTTTAAGGCAATTGTGATCATGCTGTGGCTTTGCTGATCCGGGCAAGCCATTTTTCCCGAAGGGCAGGGGGCTGGATGCCGAGATAGGCGTGGATGCTTCGACGGAACCGCCAGCCAGATCCATCATCTCGTCCCCGGCGTTTTTGGATGGCAAAGACCGGATCGCGCTCAATCGCGGTGCCGTGGCGCTCCATCCGTCCTGCCTCCTGGCAGGGCAACCAATGTGCTGGTGACGGCCGGTATGACGGGGTGGGGGAAGCTGCAGGATCTTGAATGTTTGCAGAGCTTCTCGATATCGGCCACGAAGGAGCACTATCGAGAAGCTGTGCCGAGGACTTTGGCAGGGGACCTGCACGCGCATGAGCGACGATCGTTGGAACCGCTATCTGTTCGAGCGCCATGACCGGCAGGAGATCGCGCAATGGGCGCGAAGGCTGCGTTATTTCCGCTTCTGCCGTGCTGTCGGCGGCCATGCCAATGACGGAGACGAACTGCTGGTGGCGATTGCGCTGCAGGCGGAGGCCGGCCTGGTGGATGTCTGCGCTGGCCTGGGGATTGTGCTGGACGCCGTTGCGCCCGGCTCTCCCCAACCGGTGCCGGGCGTTGCCTACACGGCCAAGGCCTATCAGAGCTTTGCTTCCGTCGTGCCCGGAACCAAGGGCATCCGCCAGCCTGGCCATATCCAACTGGCTGGGCAGCCCGTCCATGTCCATGCGCGGGCGAATCGATTGGAAATCAGCCTGAGCGACCCCGATGCGCCCTACGAGGTCAGGGAAGCGACCATTCGTTCAGCAGAGCAGGTCGAGACGCTGCTCGCACCGCTGGCGGGTCGCCTGATCGATCCGCCGCGCACCAGCCGGCATTGCGTCTGCCCGGCCTTTTATCCTGAAATGTGGAATTGAACGTCAGTCCTGACAAAGCGAACGATCGGTGTGAGGCTGAGAGTGGTGCCGCTTGCGTGACTCGAACACGCGACCCCATCATTACGAATGATGTGCTCTACCGGCTGAGCTAAAGCGGCGCCAACGGTCTTTCAGAAGGCGATCCTTACGGATGCGCCGCCCTGATACAGGCAAGCACAGCGGAAGGCAAGCCCTCTCGCGCATGCGTCCCAAGTTTAGAGTCAAACTCTTGACGCGGCACAAGCTCCCGACTATAGCAACCCACACAAATTTTGGCGGGAGGTTCCGCCCCCATTCTGGGGTGGCGGTTTTCTTTTTGCCCAAGCGATTCTGCCGGCGCAAGCCATGCAGGATTGCCGGACCCTCTTAACACCGGCAGGTTCTTCCGGATCTGCCCTGGCCCCGCTGCAGCGGCGCCGTTCCGAATCGAGAAGGATAGACAAGATGTCCCGCCGTTGCTCGTTGACCGAGAAGGGCGTTCAGACCGGCCACAAGGTGAGCCATTCGAACGTTAAGACCAAGCGCAAGTTCCTTCCGAACCTGCACAACGTCACGCTGATCTCCGACGTGCTCGGCCGCTCCGTGCGCCTGCGCGTCTCGGCGGCCGGCCTGCGTACCGTCGAGCACAATGGTGGCCTCGACGCCTGGCTGATCAAGGCTTCCAGCCACGAGCTTACCGCGCCGGCCCTGCGCCTGAAGCGCGAAATCGAAAAGAAAATGACGACTGCCCACTAAGGCTGGTCGCATAACTGACTTTTCGGGCCGGGGCCTTGCGCTCCGGCCTTTTTCATTGCCGGGTGCTCACGGGACGACTACAGCCCGTCCTGCTCCAGATGAGCAAAGCTTAATGTGACCTCCCCTTGACGGGACAGGCCCGTTTCGGCGATTTGAGAGCGCCGGTTACCGGGCCCCTCTGGCGCATGCCCTGCATGACGCGATGTCGGAGCCGGCTTCGATGTTCTCGAAGCAAAAGGGTCCGGCATGATGCTCGATTTCCTGTATTCCGATTTTGCCGGCCAGCCGACCTGGATGTGGCTGGCCTTCCTCGCCTTCGTGGCATTGTTGCTCGCCTTCGACCTCGGCGTGCTCAACCGCGACGACAAGGTGCTCAGTGTCGCCGACAGTTTCAAATTGTCGGCCGTCTATATCGCCATCGCCATGGCTTTCGGTGGTGCCATCTGGTGGGGCATGGATACCAGGCCGGACGGCACCAGCCCGGCGCTCGACTATTTTACCGGCTATTTCATCGAGAAGTCTCTGTCGATCGACAATGTCTTCGTCATCGCGCTGATCTTCCGCTACTTCGCCGTGCCGCCGGCCTATCAGTATCGCGCCCTGGTCTGGGGTATCCTGGCCGCCGTGGTGCTGCGTGGCATCATGATCGCGGCCGGCGCCAGCATCGTGCAGAGCTATGGCTGGGTCCTCTATATCTTCGCGGCCTTCCTGATCCTGACGGGCCTGCGCATGCTGGTAGCCTCGGACGACCATGCCGAGTTCAAGGAAAACGGGCTGGTGCGCTTCCTGCGTCGCCATATGCGCATCAGCGATGAGCTGCATGGCAGCCGCTTCGTGGTGCGCCAGCCGGACCACGCCACGGGCCGGAAATTGCTGCATGCCACGCCGCTGCTGCTGGCCCTGATCGTCATCAACGTCGCCGACATCGTCTTCGCCGTGGACTCGGTGCCGGCCATCCTGGCCATCACCACCGATACCTTCATCGTCTACACTGCCAATATCATGGCCATTCTCGGCCTGAGAGCGCTCTATTTCGCTCTGGCAGCGATGATCGATCGCTTCCACTACCTCAAATATGCGCTGGCCCTCGTCCTCGTCTTCATCGGCGGCAAGATCTATTGGGGCCATCTCGTCGGCAAGGTCGATCCGGCGCTCGCCCTGATCGTGACCGTTGCGATCATCGTCGGCGGCATCGTCTTCTCGCTCTGGAAGACGCGGGGCCAGGACAACTCGAGCGTTTCCTCCTGACGACGGTAGAGAAGAAAGGGCAACTCCCGCAAAAGTTGAGCTGTTTCAGCGGGAACAGACGGGCTAGAGTGACGGCGTGATGATGGCTTGATCGGGTTCGTCTGCTCTTTGCGGAGCAATGGGGCCGGTCAGCGTCGCCGGGACGGATCCTGCGATCCGTTCCCGTCCGGGGGGAAAACAAGGCAGAGGCCATGCCAAGCGGCGTGGCCGGAATGGTTTCGTGCGGGTTCTCCCCCGACAGGCAGCGCTTTTGAGCAATCATCATCCGAAAGCCTGCCCGCACGGCTTGCCGGGCCCTGCTTTTCGGAATCGTGTTCGAGCGAGGAGAACTGCGATGACGATTTCCGGCCTGAAGCTTCGTTATCTGCTGCTGGGCGCCGTTCTGGGCGCGGCCGCCCTGGCGCCGCTGCCGGCCTCCGCCCAATATGGCGGTGGGGGATATGGTGGCGGCGGATACAACAGCGGCGGCTATGACGATGACGACTATGGCGGCGGCTATCGCCGGCAATATCGTCCCCGCTGCTACTATCGCGTCGTGCGGGTGTATGACGACTATTATGGGCGCTACGTCAAGCGGCGCCAGCGCGTCTGCGAGCGCAGCGGCTACTAAACGAAGCGCATTTGGACCGAAAACGGCTTTGCCCCATAGCATCGAACCCGATCTCGAAACCGGGTTCGATGCATATTTGCGATTCCGGGCGCTTCTGCCGAATTGCAAAATGCTCTAGAGGTTTTCTGCGGCGTTGGGTTCGATCTGGATTGGAGCCGGCGCTGGCCACGTGCCACTTGTCACGGCCCAGACGGAATCCTTGGCCTATGGCATTCGGACAAGGATTGTGTTTCGTGGCTTTCCGCCCCAGGACGGATAGGGACAAGGAAGCGTCATCATGTTGATTCACCGCCGTACCGTGCTTGCCGGCCTGGCCCTTGCCGGGCTGCGGCCGGGTGTCGCCTCGGCAATGCAGATCGTCGAGGCCGGCACCGTGCTGGCTGTCACGGGGCAGACCACGGGGCAGCTCAGGGGCGAGAAACGCGCCCTTCAGGTCGGCGAGCCGGTTTTCATCGACGACATGCTGGCAACGGGGGAGGGCGCCCGGCTGGCGGCGCGGCTGGGCGACGCCACCCGGCTGTCGCTGGGTGAGCGCACGCGGGTGCGCATCGACAAATTCCTGGTGGACCGAGGGGGCGACTTGGTGCTGGAGCGCGGCGCGATGCTGTTCGACCGGCCCGACAACCAGCCTTCCGGCCCGCTCAACGTCACCACGCCGTTCGGCCTGATCGCCGCCCGCGGCACAAAGTTTTTCGCCGGCCCCAGTGAAGGCGTCTTCGGCGTCTTCGTCGAGCATGGCGTGGTCACCGTCGCCACCAAGGGCGGTCAGGTGACCCTCACCAATGGCCTCGGCACCAACCTGGTCAATGCCAGGCAGGCGCCGTCCGAGCCGACGAGCTGGAATACGCTGCGCATCGCCCAGGCGGAAGCATCCGTGATCGGCGGGGCCTCTATGGAGTCAGCTCCGCCAGCGGCGGCGGTGCCTCGCGGACCACGGCCGGCACCCAAGCCTTGAAGCTCGCCCAGTCGGGGCGGGCCAGACTGAAGCGATCGATCGGCAGGGCACCGCCGCGGGCCGGCGCATGCTGCAGGCCGGAATTGACATAGCGCAGCCCGCACTTTTCCATCACCCGGCGCGAGGCTTCGTTGATCACCCGGCATTCGCCGGTGATCGTGGCGATCGGCAGGGTCGAAAAGCCATGGTCGATCAGGGCCCGCGCCGCTTCCGTCGCCAGCCCCTGGCCCCAATGGTGCTTGCCCAGCCAATAGCCGATCTCCGCGCTCTCGCGCTTGGGAAAGCGCAAGCCGATGCAGCCGAGGAAGGCACCACTGTCGCGGCATTCGATCGCGAAGGCGAGTTCCTTGCCGGTCTTGCGAGCCTCTTCCTGGTATCGCACGAACGTTTCGGCGTCGGTCTCGCCATAGGGGAAGGGCAAGCGCCCCGTCATTAGCGCTACGGCCGAATCATTGGCGAGGCGCGCCATGCTCGGCACGTCGCCCTGATGCGGCTTGCGCAGCACGAGGCGCAGCGTCTCGATCTCGATCGAGGCAATGGTCGTGGCCGGGAGAGACTTGTAAGGGGGCATGATGGGCTCCTGGCAAGAAGAAGGGGCGGAAGGATTTCTCCACCGCCCCTGCGTCAACCTGGAGTCCCAATTGGGGTCTTTTCAGGTCCGCCGGTCCAGTGGAGCCGGCGGAGCTTCTGACCCGCCGGGATTATTCTGCTGCTACTTTGGTCGTGGCGACGTTGACGTAAATTCGGCCGTTGGCTCGGGTGCGGAAGTCCACTCGGCCGTCGGTAAGTGCAAAAAGGGTATGATCCTTGCCCATGCCGACATTGACGCCCGGATGCCATTTCGTGCCGCGCTGGCGCACGATGATGTTGCCAGCGACGACGGCTTCCGAACCGAACTTCTTCACGCCCAAGCGACGACCGGCCGAATCACGACCGTTGCGCGACGAACCGCCTGCTTTTTTGTGAGCCATGGCGATAACTCCTCGAATTCTATCTACGCCGGTGCTGTGACACGGCGGTGAAATCCATCAATTGGGGGCGACAATGCCCGAAAGCCGGGCTGTTGTCGACCCCGTCCCTCCGAAACCGGCTCAGAGGTCCTTGCCGGAAGCCTGCTCGGCCTGGTCGACCTTCGCACGCGGCGGCTTGCCGGCGAGAAGCTCCTTGGCCTGCTCGACCCACTCTTCGCGGGTGGCGCGGCCGCGCAGCGAGAGCTCTTCATCCCACTTGGCGATGTCGGCATCGGTCCAGGCGGCGATGTCGTTCCAGCTGCTGATGCCAGCGGCGCGCAGCTTCTTCTCGATGGTCGGGCCGACGCCCGAGATCAGCGAGAGGTTGGAAGCGTCGAGATCGCCAGCCGGAACGGCGGCGGCAGCGACGGGAGCCTCGTCCTTGGCAACCTTGGCGGGCTTAGCAGCGGCCTTGGAAGGCTTGGCGCCGCCCGTGAGGATCTCGGCGATCCGCACCACGGTCTGGTGCTGGCGATGGCCGCGCTTGCGCTTCGAATTCTGCCGGCGGCGCTTCTTGAAAGCGATGACCTTGTCATCACGATCATGCTCAACAACCTCGGCGGCAACCGAAGCACCGGCAACCGTGGGGGTACCGAAAGTCAGGCCGGCGTCACCGCCAACGGCCAGGATTTCGGGGAATACGATGACTTCTCCAACCTTGGCGTCGAGCTTCTCGACCCGGAGAACGTCGTTCTGATTAACGCGGTATTGCTTACCGCCCGTCTTGATGACCGCGAACATGTTTTTCCTCGTTCGGACCCGGCTTTCGCCCGCCTTGCTTCCCTGAAGGGAAACGAAACGGATCGGGTCCTTGCCTGAGCAAAGTCCCCGCAGCGGCCGGCTTTTCCAGTCGTTGATATTCGCCGTCCTTCCTTGCGAGAATGAACGGCCACGAAAAAAGGCACGCGGCCCAAAGGCCGCGCGCTGGCGTGGCTTATACAGGCGTGAGCCGTAGAGTCAAGGAAAGCAAGGTGCATTTTCCTGGAAGAGCGGCCGGCGCCGACGGGGTTGGTCAGCGGGTTGCCCGGAAATGCCGAACCGGCCGGCGACCTAGTACAGCCCGCCGGCGAATAATATCCCGCTCCATGTGTTCTCCCGGCATCCATGCAAGGGAGAGACATCATGTCCTTTATCCGATCCTCGACGCGCCGCCTGGCGGTCACCGTTCTTTCGACAGCCTTCATGTTGGCCGCGGGTGCGGCCCTCGCTGCGGGCGGCGGAGGTGGTGGTGGCAGTTCCGGTGGCGGTGGTTCCGGCGGCGGCGCCGGCGGTGGGGGAGGCGGCAATGGCTCCAGCGGTGGAGGCGGGGTCACCAACGGCAAGCCGATCACCGACATGACCACCTGTCCGCGCGGGCAGGTCTGGAGCACCCGCAAGAAAGCCTGCCTGAAGCTGAAATCCGAAGCGCTGCCCGATGACGACATGGCCAACTATGCCTGGGTGCTCGCCAAGGCCGACCGCTATGACGAATCGCTGCAGGTCCTGGATCTGCTCAAGGATCCGAATACCGCCAAGGCTCTCAACTATCGCGGCTATGCCACGCGTAAGCTCGGCCGGACCGACGAGGGCATCGGCTATTATCTGAAATCGGTGGCGGCCGATCCCCAATACGCACAGGTCCGCGAATATCTGGGCGAGGCCTATGTCATCAAGGGTCGGCTCGATCTGGCCAAACAGCAGCTCGACACCATCAAGACGCTCTGCGGTACCGGCTGCGAAGAATATCAGGACCTGAACGAGGCGATCGAGAAAGGCATCTGATCGCTGCTGTTCCGCCGGAAATAGCCTCCGGCATGATCGACAAGCAAAGTGTGCAGACCCCTTTCCCCTCGAAGGGGTTTGTGCGGGTGTGGCCCTGCCGGTTTTCGTCGCGGTAGCCGGCGGGGCTTCACTCCCTCCTGACTCGCCGCCTGCACCGCGCCGGCTCCCTTCATTTCCGTTTGGAGAGCAGCGGCAAGCCCGGCTATGACTGGTGGCTGAAATATCGAGGGTGGAAGCATGTCGCGCGGCAAGGCTGAGCAGGCCAGCTCCTTGGCGGGTCCTTTCGACTTCATCGTGGTGGGAGCCGGCTCGGCCGGGTGCCTTCTGGCCAACAGGCTCTCCAGCAATCCCAGCCGGCAGGTGCTGTTGCTGGAAGCGGGGCGGCCGGACAACTACCCCTGGATCCATATCCCGGTCGGCTATCTCTATTGCATCGGCAATCCTCGCACCGACTGGCTCTACCAGACCGAGGCCGAGCCCGGCCTGAACGGGCGCTCGCTGCGCTATCCGCGCGGCAAGACCCTGGGCGGCTGCTCCTCCATCAACGGCATGATCTATATGCGCGGCCAGGCCCGCGACTATGACGGCTGGGCGGCAACGACTGGCGACGAGGCCTGGAGCTGGGCGAACAGCCTGCCCGACTTCAAGGCCCACGAGAATCACCATCGCCTCGATGGCGGTGCCGATCCCGCTACCGGCGATAACAGCCGCTTTTCCGACATGCACGGCCATGGCGGCGAATGGCGCATCGAAAAGCAGCGCCTGCGCTGGGATATCCTCGATGCCTTCGCCGAAGCGGCGGTGCAGGCCGGCGTGCCGCGCACCGAGGATTTCAACAGCGGTGACAATGAGGGCGTCGGCTATTTCGAGGTCAACCAGAAGGCCGGCTGGCGCTGGAACACTTCCAAGGCTTTCCTGCGGCCGGCGCGCGCACGTCCCAATCTCACCGTGTGGACACAGGCTGAGGTCGAGCGCCTGACCTTTGCTATCGGCGACGATGGGCGGCAGCGCTGCACCGGCGTGGCGCTGAGGCGCGGCGGCGAGCTCGTAGAAATCCAGGCCAAGCGCGAGGTCATCCTCTCGGCCGGCGCGGTCGGCTCGCCCCAGATCCTGCAGCTTTCCGGCATCGGCCCGGCCGGCCTGCTACAGTCGCACGGCATCGAGGTCGTGCATGATCTGCCAGGCGTCGGCGAGAACCTGCAGGACCATCTGCAGATCCGGGCCGTGTTCAAGATTGAAGGGGCCCGCACGCTCAACACGCTGGCGAGCAGCCTGACCGGCAAGATGGGCATCGGCCTCGAATACATGCTCCGCCGCAGCGGGCCGATGAGCATGGCACCCTCCCAGCTCGGCGCCTTCAGCCGCTCCGACCCCGGCCGTGCCCATGCCAATCTGCAATATCACGTGCAGCCCCTCAGCCTGAACGCCTTCGGCGAGCCGCTGCATGATTTCCCGGCCTTCACGGCAAGCGTGTGCAATCTCAATCCAACCAGCCGGGGCAGCGTGCGCATCCGCTCCAACCGGGCAGGCGAGGCGCCGGCCATCGCGCCCAGCTATCTCTCGACGGAGGAGGACCGCAAGGTTGCCGCCGACAGCCTGCGCCATGTCCGCAACATCGTGAGCCAGAAGGCGCTGGCCCCCTACAAGCCGGCGGAATGGAAGCCAGGCATCGAATTCCAGAGCGACGAGGAATTGGCGCGCCTGGCTGGCGATATCGCCAGCACGATCTTCCACCCGGTCGGTACCACCCGGATGGGCCGGGCCGATGATCCCGAGGCCGTGGTCGACAGCCATCTGCGCCTACGCGGCGTCGAAGGCCTGCGCGTGGTCGATGCCGGCGTGATGCCGGCGATCACCAGCGGCAATACCAATTCGCCGACCCTGATGATTGCGGAAAAGGCGGCACGCTGGATCGCCCGGGGCGAGTGAACAAGACAGGGCAGACAGGATGTCCGCGGTCCCAGCCGCGGTGGTTCAGCCGCAAATCATGACAGGCTCGCGCAGGAAGCAGCGCGGCTGGGACCGCGGACGTCTCGTCCGCCTCCTTCCCGATGCCGGGCTGTCTCTGCCACGAGGCTGACGCTTGCTCAAGCCGGCTGACGGCAGCCTTCCAGGATCTTGCGGATTTCCGGCCGGCAGGACCCGCAATTGGTGCCGGCCTTCAAGGCCGCGCCGATCGCCTCGACGCTGCCGGCGCCACTGCGTGCCGCCGCCTCGATGCGGGCCTGGTCGATGCCGAAGCAGGCGCAGACCTGGCGGCTCGGGCGGATGCCCGGATCGGGTGCGCGTCCTGCGAGGATGAAACGGCGGGTGGCAGCGTCGATCCGGTCCCGGGCGAGCAGGTCCGTGGCCCAGGCTGCGCCGTCCTCGTCCCGGCGCGGGCCGGTGGAAAGCAGGATCTCGAGGCGATGGTCCACGAGCGAAGCCGAGCGATAGAGGTCGGCGGCGGGATTGCGCTGGTGCAGCGGGCTCGTCCACAGATTGAGCCAGTTCGAGAGGAGGTCGTGCAGCGCTGCCGGCGCGCGCGGGCTGGCGAAATGGACGATCTCGCCATCCGCGACCGTCATGCGGGCGTGGCTGAGCCAGGCCGGCAGGGGCAGGCGGCGGCGCGAGGCGATGAAGCCTTCCGCCTGCATCGCCCAGGGCCGGATCGAAGCCGGCACCGTCTTTGAATCGGGCTGGCCGGAAACGGGATCGGTGCGGGCATGCACGAGCGAACCCACGCGGGCGCGGGCGGCATTGGCATCGGTCCAATGGATCGGCGCGAAGATCGAGCCGGGCTGCTGGCTGTCGGTGACCATCACGCGCAGTTCGACCCGGCCCTCGCCCGTGCTCACGGCGGCAAAGGCACCGTCCTTGAGGCCGAAGCGCTCGGCGTCGGCGGGATGCACTTCCACGAAGGGGGCATTGCGGTGCTGGGCCAGGCGCGGGCTGAGCCCGGTGCGGGTCATGGTGTGCCAGTGGTCGCGCACCCGTCCGGTGTTGAGCAGGAGCGGATGTTCGGCGGTGGGCTCGGTGGCCAGTGCCGGCGGTGCCAGCGGGACGAGGCGGGCGCGGCCATCGGCATGGACGAAGCCGCCTTCGGCGAACAGGCGCTGCGTGCCGGCGTCTTGGCCCGATGGCAGCGGCCATTGCACGGGTTCGAGCGTATCATAGGCTTCGTCGGTGAGATCGGCGAGACCGCCGATATCGAACAGGCGCGCGCCGTCATTCTCGAAAGCCGACAGCGCGGCATGCTCGCGAAAGATCGCGGCGGGCGAGGCAAAATCGAAGGCCTTGTCATGGCCGAGCCTTCTGGCGACCTCGCAGATCTGCCACCAGTCGGGCTGCGCCTCGCCGGGGGGCGCCAGGAAGGGCCGCTGGCGCGAGATACGCCGTTCGGAATTGGTGACGGTGCCGTTCTTCTCGCCCCAGGCAGCCGAGGGCAGCACCACGGTCGCGGCATCGGTGAGGCCGTCGACATGGGCGCTGACCTCGGAGACGGCGAGGAAATCGAGCTGGCGCAGGGCTGACCGCACGGCGTCGGCGCGCGGCAGGCTGGCGGCGGGATTGGTGCAGAGCACCCAGAGTGCGCGGATCTCGCCGCGCTCGATCACCTCGAACATCGAGACTGCCTTGCGGCCTTCCTTTTCGGCCATGCGGGAGGCCTGCCAGAAGCGGCCGACGCGATCCACCTCGTCCGGCGAAAAGCCCATATGGGCGGCGAGCTGGTTGGCGAGCCCCCCCACCTCCCGCCCGCCCATGGCATTGGGCTGGCCGGTGAGCGAGAAGGGGCCGCAGCCCGGCCTGCCGATGCGGCCGGCGGCGAGATGGGCATTGAGGATGGCGTTGACCTTGTCGGTTCCCTGGGCCGACTGGTTGATGCCCTGGCTGAAGCAGGTGATCACGCGCGGGGTCTCGATCCACAAGTCGAGAAAGGCGGCGAGAGCTTGCTCGCTGAGGCCGCAGCGGGCGGCGGCATCGGCGCGGCTGGGCGCGATCTCACGGGCATTGGCGAGGGCGGCTTCGAACCCGTCGGTGTGGCGGGTGAGATAGCCTGCGTCGACGGCGCCTTTTTCGGCGATTTCGACCAGCAGGCGGGCGAAGAGAACGGCGTCCATGCCCGGCGCCACGGCAAGATGCAGGTCGGCGCTGTCGGCGGTCACCGTGCGGCGGGGATCGATCACCACGATGCGGGTGCCGCGCCTGTTGCGGGCCTGCTCGATGCGCTGCCAGAGCACGGGATGGCACCAGGCCGTGTTGGAGCCGGTGAGGACCACGAGATCGGCCTCGTCGAGATCCTCATAGCAACCCGGCACGATGTCGGCGCCGAAGGCGCGGCGATGGCCGGCCACGGTGGAGGCCATGCACAGGCGGGAATTGGTGTCGACATTGGCCGAACCGATGAAGCCCTTCATCAGCTTGTTGGCGACGTAATAGTCCTCGGTCAGCAACTGGCCGGAGAGATAGAGCGCCACCGCATCGGGGCCATGGCGCTCGATCGTGTCCCTGAATCCCTTGGCCACGGCATCGAGGGCGCGGTTCCAGGTGGTGCGCACGCCGTGGATGGTGGGATGAAGGAGGCGATGGCCGGTGGCCAGCGTCTCGCCGAGCGCCGCGCCCTTGACGCAGAGACGGCCCTGGTTGGCGGGATGGGCGGCATCCCCGGCAATGGCCGCGCCGCCCTTGCCGTCGGCGGTGGCGACGACACCGCAGCCGACGCCGCAATAGGCGCAGGTGGTGCGCACGGGTACCGGGGCGGGCTCGATCGTCGTAGGATCGGGGGCGGGCATGGAGACGTTCATGGGTAGGGTCTCCGCGCCTTTTTGGGCAAGAGGGGTGCAGCGCTGCGTTCCGCCTGCTTCATCGCACCGCCCCTCAATAAACGTCGGCCTGGTAGCGGCCGGCCTTCTTCAGCCCGTTGACGAAGCCGGCGGCTTCCTCGGTGGAGCGGGCGCCCCACTGCGCCACGATGTCGACCAAAGCGCGCTCGACGTCGCGCGCCATGCGCTTGGCATCGCCGCAGACATAGAAATGGGCGCCCTCGGCCAGCCAGCGCCAGAGATCGGCACCGACCTCGCGCATGCGGTCCTGCACGTAGAATTTGCCCTCGGCATCGCGCGACCAGGCCAGCGACAGGCGGGTGAGCAGGCCGCTCTCGCGCATGGCGGCGAATTCGTCCTCGTAGAAGAAGTCATGGTCGCGATGCTGGTGGCCGAAGAACAGCCAGTTGCGCCCGCCGGCGCCCTCTGCCTGGCGTTCCTGCAGGAAGGCGCGGAACGGGGCGACACCCGTGCCCGGCCCGACCATGATCACCGGCGTCTCGCTGTTCTCCGGCAGGCGGAAACCGTGGGCTTTCTGCACATAGACCTTGAGCGCCTCGCCTTCGGCGATGCGCTCGCCCAGGAAGGTCGAGGCGACGCCCAGCCGGTCGCGCGCGCCGATGCGGTAGCGCACCGTGTCCACGGTAAGTGAGATCCGACCCGGATTGGCCTTGTGCGAGGAGGAGATCGAGTAGAGCCGGGGCTGCAGGGGATCGAGGGCCTCGAGGAAAGCCTCGGCGCCGGGGCGGATGCCCTGGAACTTGTAGAGCACGGCGAGCACGTCGAGCGTTGCCGCATCTGCGTCCGGATCCTCGCCATTGGCCAGTGCCCGGGCCTTGCGGCGCAGATCGCCGGTGCTGAGATAGGACAGGAGCTGGAACAGGCTGTCGGGCGGCGTGCCGAGCGAGATATCCTCGATCAGCCTGTCGCGCAGGCTCTTGCCGTCGATCAGCGCTTCGGGTCGGGCCCCGAGCAAAGCGATGATCTGGTCGGCAAGGCCCGCCTGGTTCCTGGGAACAATGCCGAAACTATCGCCCGCGATATAATCGAGCCCGCTCTCGGACAGGTCGAATTCGACATGCCAGGTCGTCTTGGCGGATTTCTCGCCATTCAGCCGGCGGCGCGAGAGGAAGCGTGCGGCGACCGGGTTGTCGCGCGAGCGGCCGGGCAGGCCGGCAGCAGCCGGGGGCTGGCTGACCTCGGTCGGAGCCTCCTCGGCCTTCGCGGCAGGGCTTGCAGGAGAAGCGGTGCCGCCGTGCCCGATCTCCTGCGCCAGAGCCTTGAGCATGCGGGCGGTCTCCTTGCCGCCGGGCGCACACAGAGTGAGGCGCTCTTCCTTGCGCAGGAAGAGCGCATTGGCATAGTCGGCGCAGTTGTAGCCGCATTGGCCGCAATCCTGCTGGGCCATCGCCGCCATCAGGCGCGGGGCCAGCGGCCTGTCCTTGGCCAGGGCGAGGCGTTCGTCGAGGCCCATGCTCGGGTCGTGCCAGGGTGCCTCGTCATTGTCGGCCAAAGTGGGGCCGGCAGGCCGTTCGGGCACGGTGGCAGCGGAGGCCGGCAGGTCGGCAGCGGCCATGCCGCTCTGGGCGGCGAGGACGGCACCGAAAAAGCCGTCGAGCCAGGCTCTCTGCTCCGGGCTGAAGGGGGCGCCTTCGGGAATGAGCGAACGCTGGGGCGGGATGGCGATCATGTTCATGCGCCGGCAAGCTCCCTGTCGTCGACCAGGCCGCGCAAGGCTTCCGGCTCATGCCGGGTGGTGAAGGCCTGGAAACTCTCCGCCGGTCCTTCGCGGCGTTCGAGATAGGCGCGCAGCAGCCCCTCGACCTTGCCGGGGCAATCCTCGGCCCGGATCTCCTTCCAGAGTTCGCGGCCGATCCGGGCCTGGTCGCCATAGCCGCCGCCGACCACGATCGAATAGCCCTCGGCCTGGTCGCCTTCCTCGTTGAGGGTCACCTTGGCACCGATCAGGCCGATATCGCCGATATAGTGCTGGGCGCAGGAATGATGGCAGCCGGTGAGATGCACATTGACGGGCACGTCGAGGGCCACCCTGGCATCTGCAAGCCTGGCATCGACATGGTCGGCGATCTCCAGCGCATGTTCCTTGGTATGGGCAGCGGCGAACTTGCAGCCGGTAGCGCCGGTGCAGGCCACCAGGCCGGCGCGCAGCGACGTCGCCTTCCAGTCGAGACCGAGCGCCTCGATCGCCGCCTTGGCGTCCGCGACCTTGCCATCCGGCACGCCGGAGATCAGCAGGTTCTGCCAGACGGTGAGGCGGATGTCGCCATCGCCGAAATCGCGGGCGATAGCGGCAAGGCCGCGCATCTGGCCGGCATCCATCCGGCCGACGGGCAGGGTGACGCCGATCCAGTTCAGGCCCGGCTGGCTCTGCGGATGCACGCCGATATGGGCCAGGCGGTCGAAGGCGGGCCGGGGCTCGGCCCCGTCCTCGGACAGGCGGGTGAGCGTGCGGCCGAGCTTGGCCTCCACCGCCTCCAGATAGGTCTCGAAGCCGATGGCATCGAGGACATATTTCATGCGCGCCTTGGTGCGGTTGGTGCGGTCGCCCTTGTCGATGAACACCCGCACGATGGCATCGGCGATGGCGCAGCATTCCTCCGCCTTGCAGAATACGCCGGTCGGCCGGGCGAGGTCGCGATGGCCGGTGATGCCGCCGAGGACGAGGCGGAACCAGATCTCGCCGTCGACGCGCACGGCCTGGAAGCCGATATCGTTGGTTTCCTCCAGCGTGGCTATCAGCCCGCCGCCGTCGAAGGCGACGTTGAACTTGCGCGGCAGGCCGTAGAGCGAACGGTCGTTGAGGATGTGGTAGTGCCATTCGCGGGCCAGCGGCCGGGTGTCCACAAGTTCCTGCGGATCGATGCCGGCGGTGGCCGAGCCGGTGACGTTGCGGATGTTGTCGGCCCCGGAGCCGCGTGAGCACAGGCCGAGATCCTGGATGGCTTCCACCACGCGGGGTGCATTGTCCGGCATCACCTCGCGGATCTGCAGATTGGCCCGGGTGGTGACATGGGCATAGCCCCCGCCCATACGTTCGGCGACATCGGCCATGCCGGCGAACTGCCAATGGTTGAGGATGCCGTTGGGAATGCGCAGCCGCACCATGTAGCTCGACTGGGCAGGCGCGACATAGAACAGGCCGAAATAGCGCCAGCGGAAATTGTCCTCGGGCTTGGGAAAGGCGTTGTCCCTGGCCTGGGCCTTCAGGCGGGGATAGGCGTCGAAGGGATGTTCGGCCCGCTTCCATTTCTCCTGGTCGACAAGTTTGCCACCGCCGGCGGTCACGGCATCCTGCGCCTGAAGATGCGTAGCGTCCGGGCCCATCGGGACTGGTGACGCTGCAGCGGGCACCGACTTGGCGCCCCCAACGGCCTGCATGCCGGAGACGAAACCTTCGAGATAGCGTTTCTGGTCGGAGGTAAAGTCGCCGCCCATCATGCAGCCTCCCTCAATACCCGCGACGGGACGGTTTCGCAGAAGGCGCGGCCGAAGATCAGGCTCTCGCGGATGGTGGAGATGTCGCTGCCCCGCCGGATGAGGTCCTTGTACCAGACGGCATCCTCGGCCTCGCCGACCATGGCGGCGCCGATTAGGCGGTTGTCCTTCAGCACCAGGCGCTTGCACAGCCCGGCGCCGCGATCCTCCAGCAGGATGTCGTCATTGTTATCGCCGAGGAAGTCGCCGGCGGAGAACACCGGAATGCCGGAGACCTTGAGGTTGGTGGACAAAGCGGTGCCCTCATAGGCGGCCTTGGTGTCGCCGCCCCAGCGGCGTGCCAGCACGCGCGCCTGCTCATAGGCGGGCTCGACCAGGCCGTAGACCTGGCCGCGATGCTCGGCGCATTCGCCGATGGCGTGGATGAAAGGCACCACCGTGGCTAGGCCGTCATCCACCAGGATGCCGCGGCCGACCGGCAGGTCGGCGTCCTTGGCGAGGCTGATAGCGGGGCGCACGCCCACGGCCACGACCACCCTATCGACGGGCAGGCGGGAACCGTCGGCGAAGACGAGGGCTTCGGCCTTGTCGTCGCCCGCGACCTCCTGAGTCTGGGCATTGAGCAGGACGCGGATGCCCTTGCGCTCCACCGCCCGCTTGAGGAAGGCAGCGGTCCGCCGGTCGAGCTGGCGTTCCATCAGGCGGTCCATGACATGGACGAGGGTGACCTTGGCCCCGCCCTTGGCCAGGCCATAGGCGGCCTCGATGCCCAGTAGTCCGCCGCCGATCACGGCGATGCGCCGGTTGAGACGGGCTGCTTCCTGCAGGGCCGGCAGGTCGGCGAGGTCGCGGAAGGTGGTCACGCCCGGCAGGGTCATGCCGGGGATCGGTAGACGGATGGCCGAAGAGCCGGTTGCCAGCACGACCCGATCAAAAGGCAGGGCGGTGCCATTGGCGAGATGGGCAGTGCGGGCTGCCGGATCGAGGCCGGCGACGGTTTGCCCGGTGAGCAGACGGATGCCCTGGGCGCCATACCAGGCTTCGTCCCGCAGATTGATGCCGTCCCGGCCGATATCGCCGGCAAGCAGCGCCGAGAGCAGCACGCGGTTGTAGCCCGGCCGTGGCTCGGCGCCGACGACGGTGGTTTCGAACCGGCCGGGCGCGTGGGTGGCAAGTTCCTCGCACAGCCTGACGCTGGCCATGCCATTGCCGATGATGAGGAGCTTTTCCGTCATGTCTCGATCCTCTGATCCAACCGTTTCAGATTCTGGCAGTGGCGGTGCCGTCCTCGATGGTCCAGGTCGTGCGCCAGCGGCGCTTGACGCGGGTGAGCGCAGCCAGGGCCAGCACCGCCAGCACGGCGAAGATCAGGAAGCCGGCCTGGTAGGTACCGGTGAACTGCTTGGAGAGGCCCAGGCTCGAGGCGAGGTAGAAGCCGCCGACGCCGCCCGTCATGCCGACCAGCCCGGTCATCACGCCCATCTCGGCGCGGAAGCGCTGCGGCACGAGCTGGAACACCGCGCCGTTGCCCATGCCCAGAGCGAGCATGGCGATGACGAGGATACCGAGGCCGAGCCAGAGCTGGGCGAAGCCGAAGCTCACCAGGATCAAGGCGACGGCGGCGACGGCATAGAGCACGCTGAGAACGCGGATCCCGCCGAAGCGATCGGCGACCGCGCCGCCGATGGGACGGAACAGCGAGCCGGCGAACACGCAGGCCGCCGTGCAATAGCCCGCCGTGACGGCATCCAGCCCGTATTGGGTGTTGAAATAGAAGCCGAGCGAGGAGGCGAGGCCCGAGAAGCCGCCGAAGGTGACGGCGTAGTAGAACATGAACCACCAGGCGTCGGGCTGGCGCAGGATCCTGGCATATTCGCCGAAGGACTTGGCCGGCGGCTGGTTCGGGCTGTCCTTGGCGCAGGCGAGGTAGACGATGAGAGCCACCACCAATGGAATGGCGGCAAGGCCGATGACGTTGGTCCAGCCCACCATGGTGGCGAGCAGCGGCGCGAACAAGGCGGCGAACACCGTGCCGGAATTGCCGGCGCCCGCGATGCCCAGGGCGATGCCCTGATAGTGCGGCGGATACCAGCGCGAGGCGAGGGGTAGCGCTACCGCAAAGGATGCGCCGGCCATGCCCAGGATGAGGCCGAGAAACAGCAGCTGGCTGTAGGAGCCGATGCCCACGGCCCAGAACCCGACGAGCCCGGCGATCACCACGAGCTGTGCCAGGATGCCGGTGAGCTTGGGCCGGAGATAGTCGACCAGGAAGCCGTTGACCACGCGCAGGAAGGCGCCGGCGAGCACGGGCAGTGCCACCATCAGGCCCTTCTGGGCGGCATCGAGGTGAAGGTCGCCGGCGATCTGCACGGCGAGGGGCCCGAGGATCACCCAGACCATGAAGCTCATGTCGAAGTAGAAGAAGGCGGCGAAGAGGGTGGGCCAGTGTCCGGCCTTGAGAAAGTCCCGCGTCTGCATCGTCGTGTTCCGCGTGCTGAATGCGCCAAAACAAAAAGCCGCCGAACGATTCCTGCCGATGAAAGGCAGCAGGAATCGTTCGGCGGCGTTGCCGTTTCGCGTCCATCAATGGACGCCGGGCTTTTCGGCCCAGAATCTTCAAGGAAAGCCGCTTATCGGGCCGTCATTGACCCTGCTGCGGAAAGAGACCTCTGTCTCTTATTGTGTGCAGTTTAGAAGCAGGCTGCTTTTTTAGGCAAGATCAAATATTGTGCGCCGCAGCATGGATTTGCCGATATTTTCAGCGCAGCGCAGGAAATGTCGGAGTGTCAGCCTCCGGCTGACATCCTGGAAACGAAACGTTTGGCGACGACAACGATGTCAGCCGGAGGCTGACACTCCAAAGGAGCGCAGATAGGCTTCGATGTCGTCGGGATCGAACAGCCTCCCGTCGAAGAAGCCGTCCGGACCGAGCACCATGGTGCCATGGCGCGAGGCGACCGGCGTTGCCTGCCGCAAAGCGCCCTCGACCTTGGCGCTTGCCCGGGGCAGGTCGACGCCGGTGCCGGCAAGGGCGGCGCGATAGAGATCCGGGCGATAGACCTGGCCGACCCGCCGGACGAGGGCGGCGCTGTAGTCCACCTGGCCCCAGCGCACCATCTGCGAATAGAACCAGAGGGCGTGGCTCGCCCAGGGGAAGTTGGCGGCATGGTCGTGGAAGACCAGAAAATCGGGGATCTCGGCGGCCGCCTCGTGTTGGCGGCGCACCAGTGTGCCGCTCAGCGCCCGGCCGATGATCTCGGGCGGCCTGTCGAGATAGACAGGCTCGGCGAGGATATAAGCGAGCTCTTCGCGATTGCCGGCATCTTCAGCCCAGCGGGCCGCGGCATGCAGGGCACGCAGCAAAGCGGCGAGCCGGTCCGGGGCGCGCTCGGCGAAATCGGCCCGGAAGCCGAGCACCTTCTCGGGGCCCTGGCGCCAGAGGGTGGATTTGGTCACGGCGATCACGCCGACCCCGGCCTCGACCGCGAGCGAATTCCAGGGTTCGCCCACGCAGAAACCGTCGATCTGGCCTTCGCTGATGGCGTCGACCATGAAGGGCGGCGGCAGGACCACCAGCCTGATATCCCTGTCGGGATCGATGCCGGCAGCGGCCAGCCAATAGCGCAATTCGTAGTTATGCCCCGAAAAGGGATGCACGACGGCGAAGGTGAGGGGAGGCTGCGCCGCCGCCTGCCTGTTGGCGACGACCTTGGCCAGGGCGGCACCGATGGCAGCCGGGCCGGCGGCAAGATCCGCGCCCTCTTGCTCCATCCGGGCGAAGAGCGGCGGCGCGAGCGTGATGGCGTTGCCGCCGAGGCCCAGCGAGAAAGGGGCGATCATCGGCACTTCGACATGCCCGAGGCCGAGCGTGGAGGCGATCGGCATCGGCCCGAGCATATGGGCGGCATCGAAATGACCGAGCATGACGCGATCGCGGATATTGGCCCAGGAGGTCTCGCGCATCAGCCTGAGTTCGAGGCCCTCGGCGGCGGCGAAGCCCTTTTCCCTGGCGACGACCAGCGGGGCGGCGTCGACGAGCGGGATGAAGCCGAGCGTCAGATCGGCGGTGCTGTCCCTGTCCTTGCTGCTCATCGCCCGTACTCCCGGAATTCTGCACCGTCCGCGTCGTGACCGCTCATATCAGGCCTATTTGTCCAGCAGCTTGGCAGCGGTGACGAGGCTGCGCGCCACCTCGGCCACACGCCGGCTTTCGTTCATCGCCGTCTTGCGCAGCAGGGCATAGGCCTCCTCCTCGCTGATGCCCCGTCTCTTCATCAGAATGCCCTTCGCCTTGTCGATGGTCTTGCGATCCTCCAGCGCCTGGCGCGTGCGGTCGAGTTCCTCGCGCAGGCGATGGAAGGCGTTGAAGCGGCTGATGGCCATGTCGAGGATCGGCCGGACGCGTTCCTTGCGCAGGCCATCCACCACATAGGCCGAGACGCCGGCATCGATGGCCGCCTCGGTCGCAGCCTTGTCGGACTGATCGACGAACATCACCACCGGGCGGTGCACGCTGCGGGAGACCTGGAACATCTGCTCCAGGACGTCGCGATTGGGGTTCTCCAGATCGATGAAGATGACGTCGGGATCGGCCTCGACGACCTGCCGCAGCAGATGGCGCATCTGGGTAATGATGGTGACGCGCTGGTGCCCCGCCTCGCGCAGGCCCTCCTCGATGACGGAAGCCCTCATGGCATTGTCGTCGATCAGCAGGACATGCAGGGGCGCGTCGCTCATTCCGGCAATTTCGGGCGTGCGCGCCAGCGAAGCAAGGCGCGATATTAGGCAGCATGCTGCAAAGGCAAGCGTAGAGGGGATTGCGTTCATGCATGAAGCTGCGTAAAAGCGCATAATCATGCAATTAGACGCATAAACAGGTGAAGGGAGACAGCTGTGGCAGACCCGATCAAGGCGGTGGTGTTCGATCTCGGTGGCGTGCTGATCGACTGGAATCCCCTCTATCTCTATCGCCAGCTCCTGCCGGACGAGGAGAGCGCTCGCCGCTTCCTCGCCGAGGTCTGTACGCCGGCCTGGAACGGCCAGTTCGATGCCGGCAAGCCGTTCGCCGAAGGGGTAGCCGAGCTTTCCGCGGAATTTCCTCATCATGGCGGGCTGATTTCCGCCTTTCACGCGCGCTGGGCCGAGATGTTGGGCGGGGCCATCGAGGGGACGGTCGCCATCCTGGAGGAACTGCGCCGGGAAGAAGTGGCCCTGCATGCGATCTCGAACTGGTCATCCGAAACCTTTCCGATCGCGGTTGAGCGCTATGCTTTCCTCTCCCATTTCGAGGTGCTGATCGTCTCGGGCGAAAGAAAGCTGGCCAAGCCGGATCCGGCGATCTTTGAACTGTTCCTGCAGGAAACCGGCCTGTCGGCCCAGGATTGTGTCTTCATCGACGACAATGCCGAGAATATCGCCACCGCCTCGCGCCTCGGCTTCCAGGCGATCCGCTTCCGCGATCCCGAAACCCTGCGCCGGGACCTGCGGGCTTTGGGCCTGCTAGGTACGCAACCTGCCATGTGACGGGTCTTGTCAAATCTCGGGATGGAAATCGCCGCCTCGCTCGCCCCTGTCGCCAGGGTCGCGTAGCCCCTCAAAATCAACGAAGGCACATTTAGCCAATTTCTCCGGACAATGTTCCAAGCGCTCCTAGAGCAAAGCGCGTTTAGACGGAAACGCGTCTTTGCTCTAGCTCTTTGGTTATAGACGCGTCTTTGCGACTCTTGGCGATTCCGCCAAATCGCAAAACGCTCTAGCGCCAGCCCGACGTGCGCCCGACGGCGGCGCGGAAGCGTTCACGCCAGCGCTCGCGGGGGGCCTCGCCGGGCTCGTAGAGCTTCCGGTTCGAAGCCGAGACGGGCGGTATCTCCACACCGATGCCAAGGGCTGCGAGTTGGGCCGTGCCCAGGGCGGTGGTCTCGTCGAAATCGGACAAGGCGACGGCCTTGCCGGCGCTGTCGGCCAGGAACTGGCAGAAATAGGGGCTGCGCGACAGGCCGCCGTCGATGGCGATCACATCGCCCGTCTGCACTTCGGCCTCCATCGCCGCCAGGATGTCGCAGGTGAGCAGCGCAATGCCCTCGAGCAGGGCCTGGCGCAGATCCGCGAAATCGGAGGCCGGTGTCAGGCCGATGATGACGGGGGCGGCGGTGCGGTCCCAATGGGGGCAGGCGAGGCCCGAAAAGGCCGGCACGAAGACGAGCCCGCGTTCGATCGCCGGCGGTCGCCGGAACTGGTGGAAATCGTCGACGCCGCTGGCGATCCCGGTCTTGATCGCCCATTCGATGCTCGAACCGACGTCATAGACGCCGCCATCGAGGGCATAGGTCGGGCGATCGCCGATATGCCAGGCTACGGTCGGCAAGAGCCCGCCGGTCAGCGATGGTGCCTTGGGGATCGTCGAGGTGACGGCCAGGCAGAAGGCGCCGGTGCCGAAGGTGATCTTGAGGTCGCCGGCGCGGCGGCAGCGATGGCCGTAGAGGGCGGCCTGCTGGTCGACCAGCGAAGCCGTGATCGGCCCGGTTTGCGTCTTGCCGAACGCTGCCACGGTCTGCCGGATCGGCGGCAGGCTGTCGAGGGGCACGCCGAACAGGGCGCAGAGTTCCTCGTCCCAGGCTCCCGTCGCCAGATTCATCAGCGAGGTGCGGGACGCCGTAGTCGCATCCGTGGCGAACTCGCCCGTCAGGCGTTGCAGGAAGAAGGCATCGGTGGTGCCCAGGCGCAGCCGTCCCGCAGCGCGAGCCTTGGCAACCTCGGGAAGGTTGTCGAGCATCCAGCGGAATTTGGTGGCGGAAAAATAGGGATCGAGCGGCAGGCCCGCCCGTTCCAGCACGGTCGCGGCCTTGCCGTCCGCCCGCAACCCTTCGACTATGTCCGCCGTGCGGCCGTCCTGCCAGACGATCACGGGGGAGAGAGGCTTGCCGGTGACGGCATCCCAGGCCAGGCAGCTTTCACCCTGGTTCGACAGGCCGATCGCCGCCGCCGGACCTGCGGCTTCCAGGCAGATCCGGATATTGGCCAGCAATTCTTCCGGATCGTGCTCGACCCAGCCCGGATTGGGATGATGCTGGCCGTGCCGGATGGCCTTGACGATGGCGATGGCGCCGTCCTCGTCCACCACGAGGGAACGGGTGGAGGTGGTGCCCTGATCGATTGCAACGATGTTTGCCATCGAGAACTGCTCCTATGGCGCTTAGCTTTGGACCACCTGCAGCGTCAGCTCGACCGCTGCAGGCGGAATGGCGAGACGTGCGGTGGGAATCAGGATTCGTCGTTCCGGCCCGGATGCGATCGTCCGCGACCACAGTGCGGAATCGCCGGCCGAAAGCGTCAGGGTTCCTCTCAACCGTTCGGAGAGGCGCAGTTGGAGTTCCGGCAAGGCGCGGGGCAGATCCGCATGGCCGATTTCCCCCGAGTCGATTTCCTGGGGTACGACCAGCTTGATGCCCGCACCGGTGCGGATCGGAATGGTGGCACGGCGCGGGGGCAACCCGCCTTCGAGGTCGCGGGCGATGCTGCCGGCGATGCGCCGTGCCTCGGCCCAGCACCAGCCAGCGGTTTCCACCGGCCGGAGCAGATTGCCGGCGGCGAAGATCGCACCGTCCCGGGTACGGCCAAAGCCATCGACGACCGGGCCGCCGCTGCCCTGGTCGATCGCCAGGCCGCCGAGGCGGGCCAGGGCCGATTCCGGCGTGAAGGCACCGGTGAACAGCACGCCGTCGCAATCGATACCGAGCTCTCCTGCTTGCGAGCGCGTGACCACCTGCTGTACCCGACCCTTGCCATTGATGGCGCCGATTTCGCTGCGGTAGTGTACGGGAATGCCGAGCAGGCGCGGCAGCAGCCAGAAGGGAAAGCGGGCCGTGGGGTCGGCGTTCGCCTCGATCACCGCAGCCGGGCGGATGCCGCCCGACAGGCAGGTGAGGATGGCCGACATCGCCACCAGTTCGGTGCCGACGATCACGGGGCGGCGGAAAGGCGCGAGCTTTTCCAGATGCACATAGGCCTGCAGCGCCGCCGTGTTGAGAATGCCGAGCGGGCGTTCGCCCGACACCAGCCGCGCGGCACGCGAGGCCTCGCGCGTGCCGGTGGCCAGCAGGATGCGCCGCGGCCGGTAGTCGACGAGGCCATCGGGTGACACAGCCTTGACCAGCCCGTCTTGCACCGAGAGCACCGAGTGGCGGGTGAGGATCTCGACCCCCCGGTCCCTCGCTCGGGCCTCCAGCCGCGCCGCATAGCGCGTGCCCGAGAGGATGCGGCGGAATTCGCGCATGCCGAAGGGCGAGTGGCCGCAATGGCGCGGAATGCCGCCCACGATTGTGTCGCGCTCAAGCAGCACCACCCTGTGGACCCCGAGTTCCCGGAGCGTGGTCGCCGCCGACAGGCCGGCGGGGCCGCCACCAACCACGAGGACATCCGGAGCCATCGTCTCGGCCGCACTCATCGCGCCGCTCCGCTGTCGAGGGGTACGGCAAAACGGCCCTTAGTCAGGCTCGCGAGCCTGGCGCTGCAGTTGAAGCCCTGGCAGCGCCCCATGGCGCAACGCGTGCGTCGCTTCAGGCCGCCAAAATCACCGGCGGCCAGCGGGCGGGACAGGGCGGCCTCGATCTCGCGCCTCGTCACCAATTCGCAGTGGCAGATGATTTCCTCATAACCCGGCCGGTCATAATCGCGCGGCAGATGCTCGGCGAGATTGGGCATCGGGGAGGCGGGGCCGGCTGCGACTGGCGCGATGCTGCCGCCTGCCTCCTGGTAGAGGCGCAGCACATGGCGGGCAATGCCGAGCGAGGCGGACAGGCCGGTCGAGCGGATGCCGCCGACGCTGATCCAGTTGCGCTCGGCATAGGCATCGATGCGATAGTCCTTCTTTTCCGTGGCCGGCCGCAGGCCGGCATAGCAGGCGGTCACGGGCATGCCGGCCAGGGCCGGCAGGATCTCGACACCCCTGCGGATCAGGGCTTCGAGGGCGTCGTGGTCGACGTCGGCCCGGTCGCGGTCCTGCTGTTCCTCGGCGGTGGGGCCGACGAGCAGGTTGCCGAACACGGTACGCGTGACCACCACACCCTTGGTGCGTTCATTGGGCACCGGCAGGATGATGGCCGAAGCCAGCCTGTAGGCCGCCTTGTCGAACACCACGAACTGGCCCTTGCGTGGACGGATCTCGAAGGCGCAATGGCCGAGAAGAGCCTTGTCGATCTCGTCGCCATGGTTGCCGGCGCAATTGATCACGCTGCGAGCCTCGACAGGCCCGGCCGTGGTTTCCAGGCGCCATACCAGGCCGTCGAACTGGCCGCCGATGACGCGAGTGCCGCGCAGGACGGTCGCGCCATGGGCCATGGCCTGCTCTACATAGGCGAGGAAGGGGCTCCAGGGGTCGATCAGCGCCTCGTCCGGCACGAAGAGGGCGGCGCGCGCCGATTCGGACAGGCCCGGTTCCCTGGCGCGCAGCTCCGCCCGGCCGATCACAGCCACATTGTCGATACCGTTCTCCAACGCCTTGGCGCGGATGCCTTCGAGGCCGGCTTCCTCGCTTTCGTCCCAGGCGACGACGAGGGCGCCACTGCGCAGGAACGGCAGTCCGAGCGCCTGGTGGATCTCGAGATACTCGGCATAGCCGTCGCGGATGCAGGCGTGTTCCAGACTGCCGGGCGGGGCGTCGAAACCCGTATGCAATATGGCGCTGTTGGCCTTGCTGGCGCCGGAGAGGATATCACCGCCGGCTTCGATCAGGGTGACGGCGAGCCCTTCCAGCGCAAAGCGTCGGGCGATCGCGCAACCCACGACCCCTGCGCCGATGATGGCGACATCGCTGACCATTGTGCCGTCTTCCCCGCAGGCCGCCGGGCGCGAGCCTGTCGTGCCATCTGAGCAAATTCGCGGCTGCTTCGCTACTGGCTGGAGGTACTATCACCCCTCATGAAGATTGACACCTATTTGATGTGGCGGGCTGCGGCACGACCGAGGTTCGCCAGGTCTATGCCGAAGCCATGGCGGCATCCATCTGCCGGACCTGCCGGAGTGTGCCTGCCCAGCGGTGAAGCTGCCCGACCAGCACGTCCATCGCCTGGCTGGCCTCGGGGCCGGGCATGAGGCGGCCCTCGGCGTCGATCGCCCGCCAGGCATTGGCGAGGCTCACGCTGTCGCGCAGGGCGATCGCATGCAACTCGGCGAAGACCAGCCTCAATTGCTCGATGGCCCGCAACCCGCCCGAAATGCCGCCATAGGAGACGAAGGCGATCGGCTTTTCCGCCCATTCGCGGCCGGCCGCATCGATGATCAGCTTGGCGGCGGCCGTATAGCCGTGATTGTATTCCGGCGTCACCAGGACGAAGCAGTCGGCGTCGGCCAGCCGGCGGCGCAGTGCCTGCCTCGCCGGGCAATCTTCCTGATGCAGCAGTGCCGCAAGATCGATCTGCTGGGGATCGACGATATCGATGTCGAACTGCCGGGTGTGGGCAATCCGCGAATGGGCCCATTGGCCGATGGTGTCGCAGAAGCGGCCGCGGCGGCTGCTGCCATAGATCAGGCCCAGGCGGAGCGGCTGCCTGCTCATGCCGGCCTCCCATGGTCTCTCGGCTCAAGGCGCCGAAGGCAGGAACGCTCCTTGATTTCGAATCGTTTGGCGTGTCGGTCGATTGCTCGAATCGTCATCGAACCCAGTCTCCATGCAAGGCAGGAGTCTCTCTAAAAGTTCAAGTTAACTTGAGATCAAGCAATAAATGTGCTTTCATTTCGAGATGGATCCCACCCTCACCATCAATCAGATTTCGCGCCGATCGGGCGTGGCGGCGTCAGCCCTGCGTTATTACGAGGAGCGCGGCCTGATCCGGGCCGAACGTGCCGGTTCGGGGCATCGGCGCTTTGCGCGTTCGACGCTCAGGCGCATCGCCTTCATCGTCTTCGCCCAGCGCCTGGGCATGACCTTGGAGGAGATCGGGCAGGAACTCGCCCGGTTGCCCAGCGATCACGTGCCGGGTGGCGAGGATTGGGCGCAATTGTCCCACCCCTGGACCGAGCGGATCGATGCCAGGATCGCCGAGCTTCAGCGGCTGAAGAACGGCCTCACGCGCTGCATCAGCTGCGGATGCCTGTCGCTGGAATTCTGCCAGCTCGCCAATCCGGACGACCGCGCCGGCCGTCTCGGTCCCGGGCCCCGTTATTGGGTGACGACGCGCAACAATTGAGGCTGCAGGCCAGCGGGGATCGAGCGGCCCGTCTTCGCTGCATGGAAAGGAGCTGCATTGCCGGGGCAAGCCCGGCAATGACAAAGGTCGAGCCAACTCGATCCGCTTATGGACGGACGAAGCCTTACTCCATGCCGAGGGCCTGGAGATATAGCTCCAGGATGGCATCTTCCTCGGCGCGTTCGGCGGCCGGCTTTTTGCGCAGGGACACGATCTTGCGCAGGATGGTGACATCGAAGCCGTTGGCCTTGGCCTCGCCATAGACTTCCTTGATGTCGTCGGCGATCGCCTTCTTGTCCTCTTCGAGGCGCTCGATGCGCTCGATGATCGACTTGAGCTGGTCTGCGGCGACCGAGGTTGCGTCCGTCATTGCTTACTCCTGAGACAAATTTGGGGGCGGATGTGGCTGATAAAGCCGAGTCGGGTCAAGTCCCAGAGCGTTCTGCGATTTGGCGGAACCGCCGAGAATCGCAAAGGCGCCTCGAAAACCGCCTTGAAGGTTTCCGATAAAGGTTAGGGATTTCCTCACCTGCCTCGCGGAAGCCCGCGACAGGGATCGCCGGGTACCTCTTACCACAGCCACCGTCATCGATCCGAGGGCTGGAGCTGAGGCCCGGTGCGCGATCCCCAATGTTCGATGCGCCGGATGGCGGGATCGATGATCAGGGGCGACAGGGCGTGTGCGATGCGGTCTGCCCAGTCCTCCGCGCCCTCCTGGGTGCCGATGAGATCCTGGCGCAATTCGATCAGGGCGTGGGGCAGGCCGCGCAACGTGGCGTGCTGATGGAGCGTGTCGCCTTCCAGGGCACCGTCATAGGGCTCGTTGTCGCCCACCACCAGGGCAGGGTCGCGCTTGAAGGCCTCGATCAACGGCCTGGCGATGCGCGGATCCTTGTCCCAGAGCAGGGTGACGTGCCAGGGGCGCGGCACCCCGCGCCAGACCGGCGTGAAGGAATGCACCGAAAACAGCACCGGCACGATGCCGCGGGCGAGCTTCTCGTTCACCAGCTCTCCGATCGCCCGATGATAGGGACGGTGAAAACGTTCGATCCGCCTGCCGATCTCGGCATGGTCGGTCCGGGCATTGCCGGGCACTAGGGCGCCGTCTGACAGGCGCATCACCAAAGTGGGGTCGTCGGCGCCGCGATTGGGGTCGATCAGCAGGCGCGAGAAGCGGGTGAGCAAGGCAGGAGCCCGCAGCCGTGCCGACAAAGCGTGCGTGACCGCCCGTGCCCCGATGTCATAGCCGATATGGCGTTCGAGCTGCGCCGGCGGCAGGCCGAGCGTGCCATAGTCGGCGGGCAGGGCGTTGGAGGCGTGGTCGCAGAGCAGGATGAGACCTGAGTCGGGCTGGCCATCCAGCCTTTCGATAGGCGAAAAATCGGACTGCAAGGGAGATACTGACCAAAGGCACGGATATTGTGGGATCGGATGAGGCAGCATAAAGACGAGCCTGAGCCGGCGCCACCGCCAATGCATCTTCCCCATCCGCGAATTCGAGCGGATGCGGATACGCTGGTTCGCATGCGTGACCTGCCAGGAACCACTCCCTATGAGCTCTGCAGTCCAATCAGCGGCCCCGGTGCGAAACGCCTTCTGGCCTGCTTTCGCCGCACTGATCGTCGGAGCCGTGGCGATGGGCATTTCGCCGATCTTTGTGCGGCTGACGGATGTCGGGCCCTTCGCCAGCGCCTTCTACCGCGTGCTGCTGGCCCTGCCGGTGCTCTATGCCTGGATGCGGATCGAGGAAAGCAAGGCCGATGCGCCGGACACCGGCCCGGCCTTCTCCCTGCCGGTGCTGGTCACCGGCGTGTTCTTCGCTGCCGACCTCTTCTTCTGGCATCTCGCCATCACCAATACCACGGTGGCCAACGCCACTTTCTTTGCCACCATGGCGCCCTTGTGGGTGGTGATCCTGGGGTGGCTGGTCTATCGGCGCAAGGCGAGCCGCGCCGCCCTGATCGGCCTCGGCCTGTGTCTGCTGGGCGGGCTGGCCCTCGTCGTCCAGTCTCTCGGTTTTGCCCCGGGCCACCTCATTGGCGACGGCTATGCCGGGGTGACGGGAATTTTCTTCGGCGCCTATTTCCTGGCGGTGGAGAAAGCAAGGCTGCGCCACCGCGCGGCGCGGCTCACTTTCTATATGTCGGTGGTGGCGGTGGTGATTCTGGCCGTGGCGGCGCTATGGGCGACGCAGAGCCTGGGCCAGCGCTTCCTGCCGGCTGCGGCGACGGGCTGGCTCGTCCTGATTGCTCTCGCCTGGGTCAGCCACGCCGGCGGACAGGGGCTGCTGTCGGTCGCGCTCGGCTCGCTGCCGGTGGTGTTTTCCTCGCTCGTGATCTTCCTGGAGGCGGTGGCGGCGGCAGCGCTCGGCTGGCTGATCCTCGACGAACCGGTCTCCCTGCTGCAGGCGCTCGGCGGGCTGATCATCATCGCCGGCATCTGGGTGTCGCGCCCACGCCCGGCCTGAGAATGACGCAGAGGCCGAAATCAGTGGTGGCAACCGTGGTTTACGCCTTCTTGCCGCCTTTCTTGCGTCCGAACGAAACGATATCAAGAGGGTCCACAACAGCCTCCAGGTCGAATCGCTCCGGATGATCTCTTCCTCTCTCCGCCTCCCGCTCGCTGCAGCCGTGATCTGTCTGGCGCCGTTGCTCGCCGCCAGTCCGGCCATGGCCGATTTCCGCCTGTGCAACAATACGTCGAGCCGGGTGGGCGTCGCCGTCGGCTATCGCGACAAGCAGGGCTGGCTCACCGAGGGGTGGTGGAACGTCGCGGCGCGCAGCTGCGAGTCCATCCTGAAGGGCCCGCTGGCGGCGCGGTTCTACTATGTCTATGCGGTCGATTACGACCAGGGCGGGGAATGGAGCGGCAACGCCTTCATGTGCTCGCGCGACAAGGAATTCACCATTCGCGGTTTCGAGAACTGCCTGGCGCGCGGCTATAACCGCACCGGCTTTTTCGAGATCGATACCAGCGAACAGAAGGCCTGGACGGTCCAGCTTTCCGAGCAGGCCCAGAACGGGGGGAAGCCCAAGTCGAATGCTCCGGCCGACACGCCTCCCGCGCAAGGGCCTTCGGCTCCGGCTCCGGCTGCACCGGCACCGGCTGCCCCACCGGCCTCCGGTGCGGCGCCCGCTCCGGCCAATCCGCCGGCCGTGACAACGCCGCCGGTGGTCTCGCCCGCCGCGCCGTCGCCGATGACGCCGCAGGACGCGCCGGCTCCCGCCCCGCCGGCGCAACCCGCCGGGGAAGGCGCACAGCCGTCGAACCCGCCAAACCCCAGTGCGCCCGCCCCCGACAAGCCGCCTCAGGACGCGGCTGCGCCACAGCCCGGTGCCGATGGAGCTCCCCCGGCGGAAGGGACGCCTGCCACCCCCGCGCCCCCTCTGCCGCCTGAGCGACCACCTTCGGCACCCTAGAGCAAAGCCCGTTCACGCCTGAACGCGCTTTGCTCCAGCTCTTTGGTTCGACGCGTCTTTGCGGTTCGAGGTGATTCCGCTCTATCGCCAAACGCTCTGGGCGAATTAGCGGGCCAGCGTGGCATTTATGTCACTTAACTGGCGTGAAAATCGGACTAGAGTGCCATCTCATCCTTGCGGATGCGCTGTGTCAGCGCCACGAGATCCGCGCAAAAAACCAAGATAAGAAAGAAACAGTCGTATGCGACGCCAGCGAAAAGTAAAAATTCTCGCCACCTTGGGTCCTGCCTCGTCGTCGCGGGAGATGATCGCCCATTTGTTTCGCGCCGGTGCAGACCTGTTCCGCATCAATATGAGCCACACCTCGCATGACCGCATGCGCGAAATGGTTGGCCTGATCCGTGACGTCGAGAAGGAATGCGGCCGACCGATCGGTATCCTGCTCGACCTCCAGGGCCCCAAGCTGCGGATCGGCGAATTCGTCGGTGGCGCTGTGCAACTGGCCAATGGGACCAGCTTTACGCTCGATTCGGACCCGACGCCCGGCGACGCCAGCCGGGTCTACCTGCCTCATCCGGAAATCCTGTCGGCCCTGCGGCCCGGTCATACCCTGCTGCTCGACGACGGCAAGGTACGGTTGAAGACCACCGAGGCGACCGGCGACCGCGCCGTCACCGAGGTGATCGTCGGCGGCAAGATGTCGAACCGCAAGGGCGTTTCGCTGCCCGATACCGAGATCGCCGTCTCGGCGATGACGCCGAAGGACCATGCCGATCTGGAGGCCGGGCTCGGCGCCGGCGTCGACATCGTCGCCCTCTCCTTCGTGCAGCGTCCCGAGGACATTCTGGAAGCGCGCGAGATCATCCAGGGCCGTGCCCTGGTGATGTCGAAGATTGAAAAGCCCCAGGCGATCCTGCGTCTCGACGAGATCTTCGAGACGTCCGATGCCCTGATGGTGGCGCGCGGCGACCTCGGTGTCGAGCTGCCGCTCGAAAAGGTGCCCGGCTTGCAAAAGCGCATCGTGCGCGGCGCGCGCAAGCTCGGCAAGCCGGTCGTGGTGGCGACCCAGATGCTGGAATCGATGATCACCTCGCCCGTGCCGACGCGCGCCGAAGTGTCGGACGTGGCCACGGCCGTTTATGAGGGCGCCGATGCCGTGATGCTCTCGGCCGAGAGCGCTGCCGGCGAATTCCCGCGCGAAGCGGTCGCGACCATGAACCGCATCGCCGAGGAGGTGGAGCGCGACGTCCTGCACCGTACCATCATCAACGCCCAGCGCAGCGAACCCGAGCAGACCGGTGCCGACGCCATTGCAGCGGCCGCGCGCACCATCTCCGAAACGCTCGACCTCGCCGCCCTGATCGCCTGGACGGCCTCAGGCTCGACGGGCATCCGCATTGCCCGCGAACGCGCCGAGAAGCCCCTGCTGGCGCTGACGCCCAATGTCGGCACGGCGCGCCGGCTCGCTCTGGTCTGGGGCGTGCATGCCGTGCTGACCGACGATGCCCGCGACATCAACGACATGGTCGATCGTGCCTGCCGCCATGCCTCGCAGGACGGTTTCGCGCAGAGCGGCCAACGCGTGCTGATCATGGCCGGCATTCCCTTCGGCACGCCGGGCGCCACCAACATGGTGCGCATCGCCGTGATCGGCGCCGATGGTGGCGAAGGGGCCTGACTGCTCTGTCACGACGGGTTTGCTAAGAAATTAGCCGGCAATACTATTGCCGGCTAATATTTTGAGTCCATGGACCCTAAATGTGGGAACTCGGGCTGGATCCCATAGTGGCCGGTGGTGGTTCGGCTGGCTCGACCCCAGGCGTGGCGGCACTTTCGTGGGGGCACAACTCCGGGGCTGTTATAAAGAGCCGGCGAACTATTGTGCCGCCTGTCGCATCGAATCCTGTTCATCGGCGGCCTGGGCGACACGACCGATCTCCTCAAGCACCACCTGCTTGGCCGTGTGGTGGATCTGATGACCGCCACCGGGAACCAGGACCAGGCGTGACCCTTGCACCTGCCGGTGCAGCGCCTCGGCATGGATGCTGGTCGACACCACGTGATCGGCCGGATCGGCAACGATGGCCGTGGGGACCGCGATCTCGTGATAGCGGGGAGATTGGGCCGTCAGGCAGGCTTTGAGGGCAGCGACATCCTGCCCGTTCCAGCGGAACTCGTTCGGTCGCAGCACCAGCGCGGCGCTGGCCTTGCGGACATAATCGGCCGGAGCCTCGCCTGGCCTGAAGGAGTCGTCGACCGACTTCTTCAGGCCCCAGCTGCCGGCAGGGGTCATCACGGTGTGCACGAAAAGCCGCCCCAGAACCGGCAGGGCGGCGAGACGGTAATACCAGTTGATGCCGCCCGGCCAGGGATGGGTCGCCCCGGCCAGCACCACCAGGCCGGCGACCCGATCCTTGTGTTCGACGGCCAGCAGCGTGGCGAGCGAGCCGGCCAGGGAATGGCCGACGACGATGAAGCGGTCGACGCCATGCGCATCCAGGGCCGCCATCACCAGCTTGGCCTGGGCCGCGGTGGCGGCATCGCCGCTCCCGTTCGGCCGGTCGCTCCAGCCATGCCCCGGCCGGTCCACTGCAATCACGCGACGCTGGCGCGCCAGATCTTCGCCGATGCCATAGACGATGTCGCGGGCATTGGAGGTCGCGCCATGCAGGAGCAGCACCGGCAGCTTCTCGCTGCCATGGCCGGCACCGAGATCGATCAGGTGCAACCGTCCACCGGGGACGGGCGCGAACGCGCCTTCGGGCGGGTTTTCTGCGGCGATGCGGGCGGCGATGACGGCGGTGGCCTGGATGGCTCCGAGCACATGGGCAAGGAGAAGAATGCCGATGAAGAGCAGAAAGAGGGTCAATCGCGGCCTTTCGGCATAGGGAAGCGAGAAGGAACTATGCTTCTAGCCGTTTTGCAACCAGCTCGAAAGTCCCTCCGGACGGAGGCAAAGCCGGGCTGGCAATGCCTCAGCCTCATCCAAGGCACGGCTCCGGGGATCAGATATCGCGCCCTTCGACCTCGGGCTTGAGCTCGTCCATCATCTTGCGGGCGCCGGCAATGTGAGGATTGATCGCCAGGGCATGTTTGAGCGCTTCATAGGCGTTCTTCTTGTCGCCCAGGTCGACCAGCATCATGGCCAGGCCGTTCCAGGCGCCATATTCGCGCGGATTGCGCCGCAGTGTCTCGGCGACGTCGGCGATCGAGCGCATATAGTCCTTTTTCAGGTAATAGGCGGTGGCGCGCTTGTTCCAGGCCTCGGCGTAATCGGGCCTGAGATGGATGACGGCATTCAGGATCTTGATGGCCTTGTCGGTGTTCGAGGCCTTGATCGCCGTCAGCGCCCGATCCATCAGGAGGTCGGTGGTGTCGCTGCCCGAGCGCAGCTCCAGGCGCTCGATGGCGAGCGCGATATTGTCCGCTTCCTTTTCCGACTCGGCCTTGGCAAGGCGCTCATAGAGCCGGTCGAGCGCAGGATCGCCGGCCGGCAGGGTTTCGGCCAGGGCGATGGCAGGGGCGGCAAGCATGCCGATCAGGGCCAGAATCGCGATCCTCATGCCTGGATACTGGCGCGAGATTGTGGCGGATTCAAAGACAAAAACCCGGCCGCAGCGATGCGGCCGGGTTCAAACGCGGCAGACCCGATAATTCGGCGCAAAATCAGCCCTGGCGGGCCTTGTAGCGCTTCTGGGTCTTGTTGATGATGTAAACGCGGCCCTTGCGGCGGACCAGCTGATTGTCGCGATGGCGCGTGCGCAGCGACTTGAGCGAATTGCGGATCTTCATGGTACTCGTGCCTCAGGTTGGAGCACGCGAGAAGACGCAAGAGCTCCCAAATTCGAAAGATGCGGGGTTCTAGCGACGAGGGCGCTGGATGTCAACACGGTCGGCGCTGCCATTGTCGTGGCGGAGCGGCAGAACTGCGTGCCGGGCCTATGCCATCGCGGCTCTATTGTCTATGACTGGCCGCGACGAGGAGATCCGCATGGCCGACTACAAGCTCTACGCCTTTGGTGAATCAGGCAATTGCTACAAGGTGGCGCTGATGCTGGCCCTGACCGGCACGCCGTGGCAGCGCCTGCCGGTCGATTTCTTCAATGGCGAGACCCGCACCGACGATTTCCGCGCTGTCAACGAGATGGGTGAAGCGCCGGTGCTGCTGCATGACGGCAAGGTGCTGAGCCAGTCGGGCGTGATTCTCGATTACCTCGCCGAGCAAACCGGCCGCTTCGGCGCCGACGATGCCGACGAACGGCGCGAGATCCTGCGCTGGATGCTGTTCGACAACCACAAATTCACCAGCTACTACGCCACCCTGCGCTTTCTCGTCGGGCTGCAGAAGAGTGGCGAGAGCCCGGTGACCGAGTTCCTGCGCGGGCGGGCCAAGAGCGCCTTTGCCATCGTCGACAAGCATCTGGCGGGCCGGGATTTCCTGGTCGGCAACAGACTGACCATCGCAGACCTGTCCCTGGCCGGCTATGTCTTCTTCGAGGAAGAGACGGGGCTGCCGCTCCAGGCTTATCCCAATATCCTGGCTTGGCGCGCCCGCATCGCGGCCATGCCGGGCTGGAAGCCGCCCTATGAGATGGTGCCGCATGCCCCGCCGGCCCGGGCCTGATCGAAGATGCCGGTCCTTGTCATTGCCGGGCTTGACCCGACAATCCAGGCCCAAGCAACGAAACCGGGTCGAGCCAGGGCAAGACAAAGGCCGGTGTCTCTTTCATCATTAGTCAGATAGTTAAGGCCGCCGAGCGCCCAAATAGAAACCGACGATACGGGACATTTCCTTGCACGCACCCGCCCCGACTTCCCTGCTCGATCGCTACCTTGCCCTCGTCGTCGCCGGCGGACTTGAACGCGACGCGGCCCAGGAGGCAGTCCTCGCCCGCCTGCAGACCGTCCTGGATGGATTGGGTGAGATGTCGGCGACAGGCAAGCCCGGTGCCTTAGGCTGGCTGTTCGGGCGCGCCAAGCCCAAGCCGGCGCCGAAAGGCCTCTATATCTGGGGCGAGGTCGGGCGCGGCAAGACCATGCTGATGGACCTGTTCCATGAAGCGGTTCCGGCCGGCATCAGCCATCGCCGCGTGCATTTCAACGCGTTCATGAACGACGTGCATGAGCGCATCTTCCATTACCGCACCGAGATCCGCGCCGGGCGGGTCAAGGGCGACGATCCGATCGGCCCGGTGGCCGAGGTGCTGGCCAGGGAAGCCAGGCTCCTGTGCTTCGACGAATTCTCCGTCACCGACATCGCCGACGCCATGATCCTCGGCCGCCTGTTCACGCAGTTGTTCGCACATGGGGTGGTGGTGGTCGCCACCTCCAACGTGGTGCCAGACCGGCTCTACGAGGATGGCCTGAACCGGGCCTTGTTCCTGCCCTTCATCGCCCTGCTGCAGCAGCATATGGAGGTGGTGAAGCTGGAGGCGCGCACCGATTATCGCCTCGAGAAGCTTTCCGGCGGGGAGACCTATCTCGTCGGCAGCGGGCCACAGGTCCGCGCCGGGATGGATGCGGCCTTCGAGCGCCTTACGGGCAGGAAAGAGGGCCTGCCGCTGGCGCTGACCGTCAAGGGCCGTGCTCTGAAAGTGCCGCAAGCCGCCATGGGCGTTGCCCGTTTTTCCTTCGCCGAACTCTGCGGCCAACCCCTGGGCTCGGCCGACTATCTCGCCCTCGCCGAGCATTTTCACACCCTGCTGATCGACGACATCCCGGTGCTCAAGCAGGAGCAGCGCAACGAGGCCAAGCGTTTCATCCTGGTCATCGATTGCCTCTATGATCGCGGCGCCAAGCTGGTCGCCTCCGCGGCGGCGGAGCCAACCGGAATCTATCCCTATCAGGAAGGGCGCGAGGGCTTCGAAATCCAGCGCACCATTTCGCGCCTGATCGAGATGCGTTCGGAGGCCTATCTCGCCCAGCCCCACCGGGCGCCGTTGAAGACTTCGCTGGTGGACGGCTGAACCGGCGGGGGACGGAACATGGGCGGCAAGAGCGAACCGACCGGCGCGCGTCTCCTCGACATCGCTACCGATCACGTGCGCAAGCATGGGCTGGAGCGCACATCCGTGGTGTCCGTCGCCCGCGAGGCCCAGGTCAGCCATGCTGCGGTCTATCGCTATTTCGCCTCCAAGGACGCGCTGATCGATGCCGTCACCGCCGATTGGCACAAGGCGGTGGAAACGCAGCTCGCCGTGGTCGCCGACGCACCCGATCCGGCCGATGACAAGCTCGAGCGCATGATGCTGCTGCTGGCGCGGCTCTATCGCGAGCGCCTCGACCAGGAGCCCAATCTCTATGCGGCCTGGCTGTCGGCGATCGGCGAGAACCGCGCCGTGGTGCGCAAGCATCGCCGCCGCATCCGCAGCCTGATCGAGCGCGTCGTCGATGAGGGGCGGTCCATCGAACTCTTCCGAGCCCGTTCGAACGAGAGGCTGATCGCCTTTCTTGGCGATGCCCTGCACCGCTTCATCGATCCGGCGGCCATCGCCGCCGACCGGGATGCCAACCGCCTCGAACTCGACCAGCGCCTTGCCCGCCTGTTGCGCGTGGTGATCCGCGCCATGGTGGCCGGCAGCGTGTAAGGGTCTGCGATCCCCGAGGGCCGTCTTTCCGAGCTATTAATCATTCCACGGCATTGTTCTTGCTTCCCCCTTTCACGCCCAATGCAGCGGGCGCAGGACGCGAAGCATGTATGATAGTGCCGTGCCGGCCTCCGGCACTTGTGTCGACCAGCCGACCCTCGATCCCGGCGCCCTTCTCGGCGCCCTCGGCCAGGCTAGTTACGAATGGTGTCTGGAGACTGACCGCCTCGCCTGGGGGGCAGGTGCGTCCGCCGTGCTCGGCGTGCGGGCCGCAGCCGACATCGCCGATGGCAAGGCCTTCGCCCGCCTGATCGACCTCGATCGGCCCGGCGGCCGGCACGAGGCCATTCTCCAGAGCCCGCATGGCGGGACGGCCGAGGGCACGCCCTATTGCCTGCGTTACAGCTACCGCCCGCATGCGGCTGGCCGGAAGCGCTGGATCGAGGATCGTGGACGCTGGTTCGCCGGGCCGGATGGTCGCCCCGTGGTCGCGCGCGGCTTGGTGCGTGTCGTGGCCGAATGCCCGGAAGACGAGACCGGGGCCGCCGCCCATGGGGTGATCGGCATTCATGATCGTGTTTTCGCCGCCGCCCTGGCCGATGCCTGCGCAGCGGGCCGGCAGGCCGGGCTGTTCCTGGCGACCATCGACAGGCTCGGCGCCCTTCATGGTGCTTTCGGCGCCGTGGTGGCGGATCGCGTCTGCGCCCAGGTGATGCGCGGATTGCGCAGCGTGTTGCGCATCGGCGACAGTCTTACCAGCATTGCGGACGGCAAGTTCGCCGTGATGCTGCCCGGTTGCCAGGCCGGGGATGTCAGGGCGGCGGCGGAACGTTTCCGGCTGGTGGTCGAGCGCATCACCGTGGAGGCAGAGGTCGGCATGGTCCGGCCGACGGTCTCGATCGGTGCCGTCCACATCGCACCTTCGGCGGAGACCGCCGGCACGGCCTTGCACGCGGCCCAGCAGGCCCTCGACCGCTGCGAGCGCGAAACGCCGGGGGGTATCGCGATCTTCGCGGAAGGCGATCACCTGGCCGCTTCGGCGAACGCGGCGCAGCGCCTGGCGCTGGCCCTCAACGAAGACCGCGTCTTCCTCGGTTTCGAGCCGGTGCTGGCGGCCCGGTCTTCGGGACGGCAGGCTTTCCGCGCTCGCGCCTTTATCCGGATGCCTGCCAATGCCGCGACATCGGCTTCCGCCACGCTGCAGCCGGAGTCCATGCAACCGGCCTGGCTGACCCCGACCTGCGACCGCGCGCTTGTCCGCCGGCTCGCCTTGCGGCTGGTGGACCTGGCCGGCATGGTGCTCGACCGCCATCCCGGCGTCGAACTGATCCTGCCCCTGCCGGTGGTCGTCGATCCGCGCCGGGGCCCGGGCGACTGTTTCGAGCGCTTGACCATCGAACTCGACGAGGCGCTGGCCAAGGCCGACCTCGCCAACAACGGGCGTTACTGCCGGGCGATCCGCGCCTCCGGTGCTCGGCTCGGCATTGGCGGTTTCGGCGGCGGCCATCTCGGCTTCGCCGAACTCAAGCTCCTTGAAATCCGCCAGGTGACGCTCAACGGCGTGCTTGTCGAAATGGCCGACCAGGTCGCGCAGGGCCGTTTCGCGCTGCGCAGCCTGATCGAGACCGGCGCGCGGCAGGGTCTCGATGTAGCAGCCGAATGGGTGGATGACGAGATCGTCGCCCGCCAGCTGGTGAACTGGGGCTGCAGCCGCCTGATGGGAACGGTGGCAGGCCCGCTCCGGCTGGAGCTGCCGCGTCTGCGCGATGCCGGCCGCCAGGCGCCGATGGCACTGACCGGGACGTGAGCCGCCATCTGCCTTCTCCCCTCGTGGGAGAAGGGGAGTTGCGTCCTACTTCTTCTCGTCGCTGATGCGGTCGAGGCGCGACTTCATCTCCGCCAACTCCTTCTTGAGCGTGTCGAGATCGTCGCTGCTCTTGGAGGTTGCGGTTGCAGCCGGTTCCTTCACATCCTCGCTGTCGGCCTGGGTGAAAGGCGAGAACAGGCGGAAGGCGCGCTGGAAGGCCGCCATATTGTTGCGGGCCTGCTCCTCGAGCGCCCCGAAACCGCCATTGACCCAGGGCGCCTGGCCCCAGCCGCTGGTGAGGTGCTGCGTCATCTGTTCGCGCAGCTTCTGCTGGTCTCGCGTGAGATTGTCGATGGAGAATTCGAGGAAGCTGGGCACCAGCGCCTGCATGCTGTCGCCATAGAAGCGGATCAACTGGCGCAGGAAGGTGATCGGTAGCAGGTTCTGGCCCTTGCTCTCCTGCTCGAAGATGATCTGGGTGAGCACCTGGCGGGTGATGTCCTCGTTGGTCTTGGCATCGTGGACCACGAAATCCTCGCCGGCCTTGACCATGGCGCCGAGATCTTCGAGCGTGACATAGGTCGAGGTACCCGTGTTGTAGAGGCGCCGGTTGGCGTATTTCTTGATCGTGGTCGGCTCTTTAGCTTTCGCCATCCTACTGCCCCTTACGCTCGTCCCTGCCCTGCAGAATTTCCGAACGGGCTCGCCTGCACAAGCCTGGAAATTCCGAACCATCCCGGGTTGCCGCGGCGGCTTCCCGTCCGACGACGGTATCCCGTTCCGGAAACGCTCTTCCGGAAGGATGATCACCCCCACGGTCTGACAAATCTAGGCTCTTTTCGCGGTCGCGAAAACATCTTTGTGCAAGCGCGGTAAACTCACCTGGCGCATTGACGGCGGCGCGCCAAGCGTCCCATATGCCCAGGCAGATGGTGGTTGAGCGGGCGTGGATCGGCTCGGCCGCAATCTGAAGGACTTGGAGGATTCGCAGACTTTCCCTGCTTCATCCCTGCGAGGATGAAGCAGGGAAAATCTGCTTCTGAAAGAGTTGGTCCGCCGGGCCGTCGCAGAACGGAACACTAGAGGAGTGAAATTGCCATGAGTGATGTCGTCATCGTCAGCGCCGCGCGCACGCCGGTCGGCTCCTTCAACGGCGCCTTCGCAGCAACGCCGGCCCACACGCTCGGTGCGGCAGCCGTCAAGGAAGCGCTGGCCCGCGCCAAGGTAGAGGCCGGCGAGGTCGACGAGGTCATCCTCGGCCAGGTGCTGAGCGCCGGCGGCGGCCAGAATCCGGCCCGCCAGGCGGCGATGGCGGCCGGCGTGCCCCAGGAGAAGACCGCCTTCGGCCTCAACCAGCTCTGCGGCTCGGGCCTGCGCGCCGTCGGCCTCGGCCTGCAGCAGATCGCCAATGGCGACGCCTCCGTCATCGTGGCCGGCGGCCAGGAATCGATGTCGCTCGCCCCGCATGTGGCGCATCTGCGCGCCGGCGCCAAGATGGGCGATGTGAAGTTCCTGGATTCCATGCTCAAGGACGGCCTGATCGATGCCTTCCAGGGCTATCACATGGGCACGACCGCCGAGAACATCGCGGCTCGCTGGCAGCTCACCCGCGAGGAGCAGGACGCCTTCGCCGTCGCCTCGCAGAACAAGGCCGAGGCCGCCCAGAAGGCAGACCGCTTCAAGGATGAGATCGTCGCGATCACGGTGCCCGGCCGCAAGGGCGACGTCATCGTGGATGCCGACGAATATCCTCGCCATGGCGCCACGCTCGACGGCATGGCCAAGCTCCGTCCGGCCTTCAGCAAGGACGGCACGGTGACCGCCGGCAATGCCTCCGGCATCAATGATGGTGCGGCCGCCGTTGTGCTGATGAGTGCCAAGGATGCCGAGAAGCGCGGCCTCACCCCGCTTGCCCGCATCGCTTCCTGGGCCACTGCCGGCGTCGATCCCGCCATCATGGGCACGGGGCCGATTCCGGCTTCGCGCAAGGCGCTGGAAAAGGCAGGCTGGAGCGTCAAGGATCTCGACCTGGTCGAGGCCAACGAGGCCTTTGCGGCGCAGGCCCTGGCCGTCAACAAGGACATGGGCTGGGACCCCTCCATCGTCAACGTCAATGGCGGCGCCATCGCCATCGGCCATCCGATCGGTGCCTCCGGTGCCCGCGTGCTGGTCACACTGCTGCATGAGCTCGCCCGCCGCGGCGGCAAGAAGGGCATTGCCACGCTGTGCATCGGCGGCGGCATGGGCATCGCTTTGACCGTCGAACGCTGATCGGCTCACGGCGATGCGCAAGCCTCTAGCGGCCTGGTGAACGCCAGGTACCGCGGGAGGCTTCTGGAAGGACGGTTCCTCCACCGGAGGAACAGGGGACGCCCTCGGTCTCGGCTCCTTCCCGGTACGGGGAAGGGGCGGTGCATGTCGGGCCGGTCCTCAGGGGCGAAAGCCGGTTCGTGACTTCCTGGAGCAAAGCGGGCCCCCATGACTGAACGCTTATTTGCTCCAACTCTCTGTCTCCAAGTCAATCCAGCGGATTGGCTGGAGTGTCTTTGCGATTTCGGGTGACTCCCTCAAATCGCAAAACACGTTAGTCCAATGAAGAACACCATCGTTACCAAGGAGGCACCATGACCAGAGTTGCAATCGTCACCGGCGGAACGCGTGGCATCGGCGCGGCCATCTCCAAGGCGCTCAAGGCGGCTGGCCACACGGTTGCCGCCAGCTATGCCGGCAATGACGAGGCAGCGGCCAAGTTCAAGGCCGAAACCGGCATTGCAACCTACAAATGGGACGTCGGCGATTTCGACGCCTGTGCCGCCGGCGTGGCGCAGGTGGAGAAGGATCTCGGCCCGATCGACATCCTGGTCAACAATGCCGGCATCACCCGCGACGGCTTCTTTCACAAGATGAGCAAGGACCAATGGTCCGCCGTCATCCGCACCAATCTCGACAGCCTGTTCAACATGACCCGTCCGGTCATCGAGGGCATGCGCAACCGTGGTTTCGGCCGCGTGGTCGTGATCTCCTCGATCAACGGCCAGAAGGGACAGGCCGGACAGGTCAACTATTCAGCCGCCAAGGCGGGCGATATCGGCTTCGTCAAGGCACTGGCCCTGGAAGGGGCGGCCAAGGGCATCACCGCCAATGTGATCGCACCGGGCTATATCGGCACCGAGATGGTGCAGGCGATCGACCCCAAGGTGCTGGAAACCCGCATCCTGCCGCTGATCCCGACCGGGCGTCTGGGCCAGCCCGAAGAAATCGCCCGTGCCGTAGTGTTCCTGGCTTCCGACGATTCCGGCTACATCACCGGCTCGACGCTGAGCATCAATGGCGGGCAGTATCTGGCCTGAGGCCGCTCGGCCCGTCCGTGGCAGTCGAGACGATCGATGGAACGCGGTGCCCCGTTCCGCGTTCCATCATCGCAGCCGGCACAGGCCGCCTCCCGACAATCTTGCGTCATCCTCTCCCGGGCCGGGAGAGGAAAGTTTCCATGAGCAGTTCATGACCGTCGATTTCCATCACCGCCTCGCCTCCGTCGCCAGTGAGATCGAAGATGTGCTGGTGGCGATCTTCGACGTCGCCACCACGCCCCCGGTGCCGACTCGGCTGTTGAGTGCAATGCGCTATGCCGCCCTGGGCGGAGGCAAGCGGCTTCGCCCCTTCCTGGTTGTCGAAACCGCCCGCCTGCTGGGAGGCGACCAGACCACGGCCCTGCGCGCCGGCGCTGCGATCGAACTCATGCATGTTTACAGCCTCGCCCATGACGATCTGCCGGCGATGGATGACGATGAATTGCGGCGCGGGAAGCCGACGCTGCATCTGGCCTATGACGAGGCTACGGCCATCCTGGCAGGCGATGCCCTGCAGACCCTGGCCTTCGAGACACTGGCGGATGCCGCCACCGGCACCGATGCGGCCATGCGCGCCGAACTGGTGCGCCTGCTAGCCAAGGCCGCCGGCGGCGCGGGCATGGCCGGGGGCCAGATGCTGGACCTGGCGGCGGAAGGGCGTTTCGAAGGCACATCCGAGCTCTCGGCCCAGGCCATCGTCCAGCTCCAGGCGATGAAAACGGGCGCGATCCTGTCGTGCGCGGTGGAAATGGGCGCTGTGATCGGGCGCGCCGATGCGCCAACCTATCAAACCCTGCTGTCCTATGGACGCGCTCTGGGCGCGGCCTTTCAGATCGCTGACGACATTCTCGACATCGAGGCCTCCAGCGCGGAACTCGGCAAGGCCACCGGCAAGGATGCCGGCCGCGGCAAGGCGACCCTGGTCGGCTTGTGGGGCCTGGAGAAGGCGCGGGCCGAACTCGAACGTCTCACCGGCGATGCCCTCGCCGCCCTTTCCGGTTTTGGTGCCGAGGCGGACGTCCTGCGTGCTGCCGCCCGCTTTACCGCGGACAGGCGCAGGTGAGACCTTAAGCGAGGCTTCCGGGGTGAGGCATTTCCTGCGTCCACTGACTGCCAGGCCGGTCCTGCTCCGGAGTCTCGTCGCCGGCATGGCGCTCGGCCTCGTGATCCCAGGCCTGCCCTGGCTCGAGCGCTTGCTGGCCGGGTGGTGCCTGGCCACCATCCTGTTCGTCGTGATCGTCAGCTACAGCTTGTCGCGCCTGCCACCGGGGCGCTTCTCCCACAAGGCCGATTCCCTCGACGAAGGGGCAGTGATCATCCTGGTGCTGTCGATGCTGGCCGCAGCCCTCAGCTTTGCCGGGGTGATCTTCGAGCTTCAGGCGACCAAGGAGCATGCCGGCGGAGACAGCCTGTCCCTGCCGCTGATGGTGGCGACCATCGTCTGTTCCTGGTTCTTCATCCATACCATCTTCGCCATCCACTATGCCCATATCTACTATAATGGCGGGGGTCAGCCGGGTAAGCCGAGCCTGGATTTCGGCGGGGATCCCGAGCCGCCGGATTATTGGGATTTCGTCTATTTCTCGGTGGCGATCGGCGCTTCCTCGGCGACGTCCGACACCAATCTGCGCTCGCGGCTGATGCGCCGCATCGTCGCCGCACATGCCGTGTTCTCGTTTTTCTTCAACGCCACCATCCTGGCCCTGGCGATCAACATCGCCGCCGGCCTGCTGGGCGGGAATTGACGGGCCCGGCGGCGTGATGGCTGCATAGATCACAGGCCGGCCTGCCGCCGGCCCGCCGGATTCTTCGACCGGGCGGAGGTCGACAATGCTGGCAGCATCGCGGCTATGGTCGTGAGTGCCTTCGCAGGTCAGGCGATGGCCGTTGCCACGTTGCGTTCGACCCGCATGCCCTTGCGTTCCTCGGAGGGGGTGCGGTCGAAATGCTCGGAATAGCATTTGGAGAAATGCGAGGCCGAGACGAAGCCGCAGGCCAGGCCCACCGAGAGGATCGGCATCGAGGTCTGCCGCAGCAACTGGCGGGCACGGTTGAGGCGCATTTCGAGATAATAGCGGGTCGGCGTAGTGTCGAGATAACGCTGGAACAGCCGCTCGAGCTGGCGCGGCGACAGGCGCACCGTGCGGGCGAGCTGGGCGCAGGAGACCGGGCGTTCGAGGCGCTTGTCCATCTCGCCGATCACGGCGAGGAGCTTGGGATGGGAGACGCCGAGGCGCGCGCGCAGCTCCATGCGCTGGCGCTCATGGGAATCGCGCATGCGGTGATGGATAAGTTCGTCGGTGACGAGGGCCGCGATCACCGCACCCTTCTTGGCCGTGATCAGTGCCAGCATCATGTCGATCGAGGCGGTGCCGCCAGCGCAGGTGAAGCGGTTGCGGTCGATCTCGAACAGTTCCTGCGTGGCGTCGATCTCGGGGAATTCCTCACGGAAGCTGTCGTAGTTTTCCCAGTGGATGGCGCAGCGATGGCCGTCGAGCAGGCCGGCCCGGGCCAGGATATAGGTGCCCGTGCACACGGCACCGATCGAGACGCCGTAGAAGGCAAGCTTGCGCAGCTTGGCGATCAGCGGGCCGTGATCGTATTTCTGCACGTCCATGCCGGAACACACGATGATCTCCGGCATCGGCCCGACATCGCCATAGGAACCATCGACCGCCAATGCTACGCCGTTCGAGGCCTCGATCGGCTGGCCGTCGGGCGAATAGAGCCGCCAGGCGAAGGCCTTCGCGCCGGTGACGTAGTTCGTCAGGCGCAGGACCTCCACGGCCGCCGCGAAGGCGATCATCGAGAAATTCGGGGTGAGCAGAAAGCCGACGGTATGCGTGGCGCCGATATCCGGCCGGATATTCATACGCGATTCTCCCTAGAACCTCCGCCGGGGGGGCCGGCGGTACGAAGCGTGACGGAGGCGGGAAAGCGCACCCTGTGGAGCGCTCGCCCTCATGATGGCATCGGGCATCTACGTGCCCATTATGGTCAAAAGCGACGGTTGCGGGGCGGTTTGTACCGCATTGTCCGAAACGACGAGGCAGGACGATATTGCGACATTTTTTGAAGAATTCTGATGTGGGCCCGACCATATGTCGCGTTTAATGTCGTAATTTGACAAATATGAGATATTCGGATGCGACCCAATGGTCAAATACTATCCCAAATGCGTCCTATCAGAGACCTGGTGGACAGGGCCTTTTGTGCAATTTCTTCCAATGCGACAAAAGGCGCGTCGCTTCCGTGCTAGACTGCTCATCGGCGGGATGATGATAGTCGCGCCATTCAAGACTCCATCCAACGGGCGGCAACACGTGCGGTTTTCTGTCTTTTCCCTGGCGCGCAACGCGCTGCGTGGTCATCAGGACTGGCCCGAGCAATGGCGCTCGCCCGAACCGAAGGCCAGTTACGACGCCATCATCATCGGCGCCGGCGGGCATGGCCTCGCCACCGCCTATTACATGGCTGCCGAGCACGGCATGACCAATATCGCCGTGCTCGAAAAGGGCTGGCTGGGCGGCGGCAATACCGGGCGCAACACCACTATCATCCGCTCCAACTATCTGTGGGAGGAGAGCGGCAAGCTCTACGACCACGCCATGAAGCTGTGGCAGAACCTGTCCCAGGTGCTGAACTACAACGTGATGTATTCGGCCCGCGGCGTGATGATGCTGGCGCACAACGTGCATGACATCCAGGTCTTCAAGCGCCATATCCATGCCAACCGCCTGGCTGGCATCGACAATGAATGGCTGACGCCCGAAGAGGCGAAGGAATTCTGCCCGATCCTCAACATCTCCAGGGACATCCGCTACCCGATCATGGGCGCCGCCCTGCAGCGTCGCGGCGGTGTCGCCCGCCACGATGCGGTGGCCTGGGGCTATGCCCGCGCCGCCGACGCGCTGGGCGTCGACATCATCCAGAACTGCGAGGTCACCGGCATCCTGCGCGATGCCTCCGGGGCTGTCTCGGGGGTGGAGACTTCCAGGGGCACCATCCGCACGAAGAAGCTCGGGGTGGTCGCCGCCGGCCACACCTCGGTGGTGATGGACATGGCCGGCGTGCGCATGCCGCTCGAAAGCTACCCCTTGCAGGCGCTGGTCTCCGAACCACTGAAGCCGATCATGCCTTGCGTGGTGATGTCGAACACCGTGCATGCCTACATGTCGCAATCGGACAAGGGCGACCTCGTCATCGGCGCGGGCACCGACCAATATGTCTCCTATTCGCAGACGGGCGGCCTGCATATCGCGGCCCATACGCTCGACGCGATCTGCGAACTCTTCCCGGTGGTGCGCCGCACCCGCATGATGCGCAACTGGGGCGGCATCGTCGACGTCACCCCCGACCGCTCGCCCATCCTGTCCAAGACCCCGGTGCCCGGCCTGTTCGTCAATTGCGGCTGGGGCACGGGCGGCTTCAAGGCGACACCGGGCTCCGGCCATGTCTTCGCCCATACGGTGGCGACGGGCGAGCCCCATCCGATCGCCGCTCCCTTCACCCTCGATCGCTTCCGCACCGGACGCCTGATCGACGAAGCGGCCGCCGCCGCCGTCGCGCACTGAGGACCGTCATGCTGCTCATCCGCTGCCCTTATTGCGAACAGGATCGCCCGGAACTGGAGTTCCGCAACATGGGCGAGGCCCATATTGCCCGTCCGGCCTTCGCGGACAACCCGACGGACGAGGTCTGGGAAGGCTTCCTCTACACCCGCTCCAATCCCAAGGGGCTGATCGCCGAGCGCTGGCGCCATGTGCATGGCTGCGCGCGCTTCTTCAACGCCGTGCGCCACACCGTGACCGATAAGTTCGTGAAGACCTATAAGCAGGGCGAACCCAAGCCCGACCTGGCGGCGCTGGCCGCTGAGCTTGCTGCCGCTACGCCCTCCAACACGGAGGCGCGCTCGTGACCGCCTCCCTCCGTACCGCTGCCGGCGGGCGCATCGACCGCGCCAAGCCGATCAATTTCAGCTTTGACGGCATCGCTTATCAAGGCGTGCGCGGCGATACGCTCGCCTCGGCCCTGCTCGCCAATGGCGTGCACCTGATCGGGCGCTCGTTCAAATATCACCGGCCGCGCGGCATCATGTCGGCGGGCTCGGAAGAGGCGAATGCGATGGTCACGGTGATCCGGGATGCCGGCCGCACCACGCCCAATCTGCGCGCCACGCAGGTCGAGCTCTATGAGGGCCTCGTCGCGACAAGCCAGAATCGCTGGCCCTCGCTGAAATTCGATGCCGGCGCCGTCAACGACGCGATGTCGCCCTTCTTCGCGTCGGGCTTCTACTACAAGACCTTCATGTGGCCGCAGAGCTTCTGGAAAACGGTCTATGAGCCGAAGATCCGCGCCGCGGCCGGCTTCGGCGAGGCGCCCAAGGTGGCCGATCCCGATCGCTACCTCAACCGCTATGCCCATTGCGACGTGCTGGTGGTGGGTTCCGGGCCGGCAGGCCTGGCAGCCACCATCGCCGCGGCCGAGACCGGCGCCTCGGTGATTCTGGTCGACGAGCAGGCCGAGCTCGGCGGCTCGCTGCTGGCCGAGACCACGGCGACCGTCGAAGGCCGGGCCGCACGCGACTGGGCCACCGACATCATCATGTCGCTGGCCCTCAACGACCGCGTCCGGCTGATGCCGCGCACCACCGCCTTCGGCTGGTATTCCGACAATTTCGTCGCCTTGGCCGAAAGGCTGACCGATCACGTCGCCCAGCCGGAAGCCCGCACGCCGCGCGAGCGGCTCTGGCAGGTACGTGCCAAGCAGGTCGTCATCGCCGCCGGCGCGATCGAGCGTCCCCTGGTGTTCCCGGAGAACGACCGTCCGGGCATCATGCTGGCCGACTCGGCCCGCATTTATGTCAACCGCTACGGCGTCAAGCCAGGCAACAGGGCGGTGGTGTTCACGGCCTGCGACAGCGCCTATCAGGCTGCGCTCGACCTCAAGGCCGCCGGCGTCGAGATCGCCGTGATCGCCGATATCAGGCCCGATGGCGGTGCCCTGGTTGGTGCCGCCCGGGAGGCCGGTATCCGCGTAAGCCTCGGTGCGACGATGATGGGCACCAGCGGGCGGCTGCGCGTCAATGCCGTCAGGCTCGGCCGTGTCGGCACCGACGGCGCCGTGAGGGACCGGGAGACCGTCTCCTGCGACCTCGTGCTGATGTCGGGCGGCTGGACGCCGACCGTGCATCTGTTCTCGCAGTCGCGCGGCAAGCTGCGCTACGACGAGGCCAAGCAGATCTTCGTGCCGGGCTTCGCCCGCGACGAGGAGCGTTCGGCCGGCGCCTGCCGCGGCGTGTTCGACTTCGGCGCGGTGATCAATGACGGCTTTGCCGCCGGCCACGAGGCCGGGCGTGACGCCGGCTTCGACAAGGGCGCCCTCAAGACCTTCGACGTCGCTGGCGAGACCTCGCAGGAAGGGTTCTACACCGGAGCGCTGCCGCATGACCGCAATGCCAACCGGGTCAAGGCCTTTGTCGACTTCCAGCACGACGTCACCGCCAAGGACATCAAGCTCGCGACGCGCGAGGGCTTCCGCTCGATCGAGCACGTCAAGCGCTACACCACCACCGGCATGGCGACCGACCAGGGCAAGACCTCCAACATCAATGCGCTGGCCATCGCCGCCAAGGCGATCGACAAGAAGGTGCCGCAGGTCGGCCTGACCACCTTCCGCCCGCCCTATACGCCGACCACCTTTGGCCTGTTCGCCGGCACGGCGCGCGGCGACCTGTTCGATCCCGTGCGCAAGACCGCGATGCACGAGGCGGAGGTCGAGATGGGCGCTGACTTCGAGGATGTCGGCCTGTGGAAGCGCGCCTGGTACTATCCGCGCGCTGGCGAGAGCATGCATGATGCGGTCAACCGCGAATGCAAGACGGTGCGCGACAAGGTTGGCATGTTCGACGCCTCCACCCTCGGCAAGATCGAGGTGGTCGGCCCGGATGCGGCGGAGTTCATGCACCGTATCTATGTCAACCCGTTCATGAAGCTGGAGCCGGGCCGCCTGCGCTACGGCATCATGACCCGCGACGATGGCTTCGTCTATGACGACGGCGTGGTCGGCCGCATGGCGCCTGATCGCTTCCACGTCACCACCACCACGGGCGGTGCCCCCCGCGTGCTCTCGCATATGGAGGATTATCTCCAGACCGAGTGGACGGATCTCAAGGTCTGGTTCACCTCCACCACCGAACAGTGGGCCGTCATCGCCGTGCAGGGCCCGCATGCCCGGGACGTGCTGGCGCCGCTGGTCGAGGGCATCGACATCTCCAAGGATGGCATGCCGCATATGTCGGTCAAGGAAGGCCGCATCTGCGGTGTCCCGACCCGCCTGTTCCGCATGAGCTTCACCGGCGAGGCGGGCTTCGAGGTGAACGTGCCGGCCGCCTATGGCCGTGCCGTCTGGCAGGCTATCCATGCCGAGGTCGTCAAATATGACGGCTGCGCCTATGGCACCGAGGCGATGCACGTGCTGCGTGCCGAGAAGGGCTACATCATCGTCGGCCAGGACACCGACGGCACGCTGACGCCGGACGAGGCCGGCGTGGGCTGGGCCGTGGGCAAGGCCAAGGCCGATTTCGTCGGCAAGCGCGGCCTGATGCGTCCCGATCTGCAGGATCCCAACCGCAAGCAGTTCGTCGGCCTCGCCACCGTCGATCCCGGCGTGGTACTGGAAGAGGGCGCACAGATCACCGAGGTGGCGCAGCCCGCTATCGGCGAGCATGCCCTCGGCCATGTCACCTCGGCCTATTGGAGCGCCAATCTCGGCCGTTCCATCGCTTTGTGCAATCTCGAGCGCGGCCGCTCGCGCTATGGCGAGACGGTCTATGTGCCGATGCCCGGCGGCTCGATCGCCGTGAAGGTGGTCGACCCGATCTTCATCGACAAGGAAGGAGCGCGGCTCAATGGCTGATATCGCAACCCGCCGCGATCCGCTCGACGGCATCGCGCCGATCACCGCCCGCAGCCGCCTCACCATCGAGGCGGCGCCGCGGGGCGCCCGCTTGGTGCTGCGCGGGCCGGACAGCGCTGCCGTCGCGGCCGGCCAGGCCTTCGGGCTGGCGCTGCCGACCGCTCTCAATACCGCCGCCACCGACGGCACCCGCACCGCCTTCAAGCTCGGCCCGGACGAGTGGCTGCTGCTCGCGCCGGAGAATACCGAGGCCGAGGTCTACGCCGCCATCGAGGCGGCCGTGCAGGAGCCGCATTCGCTGGTGGATGTCAGCCACCGCAATGTCGGCATCCTGATCTCGGGCTCGCTGGCCGCCGACGTGCTCAATGCCGGCGTCATGCTGGATCTCGATCCCAAGGCCTTTCCCGTCGGCACCGCCACCCGCACGCTCTATGCCAAGACGGAAATCGTGCTGTGGCGCAAGGGCGCGAACGACTTTCACGTCGAGGTCTGGCGTTCCTTCACCGATTACCTGCATGGCCAGCTCGAGCAGGCTGCGCGGGAATATGTGAAATAGAGCGGCACAGGCATTACCCCAACGCTCGCGGGCTGCATTGGGGAGACTGGATTGACCCCCGGCAAGATCCATATCCATGAGGACGATTGGGGCATGCGCTCCCTTCATCCCTTGATGGCGGTTGCCCATTACCGAACGGATCTGGACAAGGCCGCACAACACGCCGTCGATCATGCTGCGCCCGACGGCATGGGCTGGACGGACGTGCATGTCATTGCCGATGCTCCCGAGGAACAGGCGCAATTCGTCGCCTTGACGCCGGAAGCTTTCGGCGCAGCCCTGGCTTTTCTTCCTCGTGTGATGCAGTTCAACGCGACCGCGTCGGCCGGCTTCGAGAACCATGACGAATGGGGCTACTATAATCCGGATGCCCTATGTTTCGGTCACGATGCAGATTTCTATCTGATATGTAGCCATGATGCCGGCATCATTCGGGAAATCTTCTTCGAGCTGTCCTCGCCGGATGACGTCCGGCTCGGGCTGTTCCGAGAGGCTCTCTCACGGTTGAATGCCATTGAGCCGCTCTGTCTGGTCGACTATTGGACCGACACGGCGCTCGATGTCGCGGACCGGGAGGCGCTGGACGCCTATTGCCGGCTGGTCTCGCAATAGCGGAGACCAGGTCAGGCGCTCGTCCGCCGTCCCAAGGGCACGAGATGGCCGTTTGCTGCTACGTCGCGATGCACGCGCACAGAGCGAGGAGAAGGAGCAGCCGCTACCGCAGGCTCAGACACCCAGCATCAGCTGGATGTTCTGCACCGCGGCGCCGGAGGCGCCCTTGCCGAGATTGTCCAGCCTCGCCACCAGCACAGCCTGGCGATGGGCCTCGTGCGGGAAGACGCGAAGCTCAAGCCGGTCGGTGTCGTTGAGCGCTTCCGCCTCGATCTTGGTGGCGCCGTCCAGCGGCTCGACGCTGACCAGCCTGGCGCCGGCATAATAGTCGGCGAGGATGGCGTGGAGGTCATCAGCCTTCGGCTTGCCCGGCAGCGTGTCGAGATGCAGCGGCACCGAGACCAGCATGCCCTGGCGGAAATTGCCGACGGACGGCACGAAGATCGGCCGGCGGGTCAGGCCGGTATAGGCCTGCAGCTCCGGCACGTGCTTGTGCTCCAGCGTCAGGCCGTAGAGCTCGAAGGAGGGAGCGGTACCCGCCTCATAGGCCTCGATCATCGATTTGCCGCCGCCGGAATAGCCACTGACCGCGTTGACGCTGACGGGATAGTCCTGCGGGATCACGCCGGCATCGACCAGGGGACGCAGCAGGGCGATCGCGCCGGTGGGGTAGCAGCCGGGATTGGCGACGTGGCTCGCCTTGGCAATGGCCTCGGCCTGACCCGGCGCCAGTTCGGCAAAGCCGTAGACCCAGCCGGGCGCGACGCGATGAGCCGTGGAAGCGTCCAGCACCTTGGGCTTCTTGCCGTCGAGCTCGGCGATCAGCGCCACCGTTTCCTTGGCGGCCGCGTCGGGTAGGCAGAGCACCACGAGGTCGACCTCGGCCAGCAGCGCCTTCTTCGCCGCGATGTCCTTGCGCAGTTCGGGTGCGATGCTGCGCAGGGCAACGCCCGCCACCGACGCCAATCGCTCGCGGATGCCGAGGCCCGTGGTGCCGGCTTCGCCGTCGATGAAGACGGTGCGGACGGCGCCGGCCTGGTGCGGCTTTTCGGCGAGATCGGAGAGGGCGGCCATGTCTGATCCTCCTTGAGGAGAGGCGGGCTGTCGGGAACGCTGGCTATATCGGAGCAAGAGGTGTCACTGTCAATGCCGGAGCGTATTGCGGAGGCACGGGCGTCCCGACGGCCCTTGAAGGCGCCCTGCTTCCCCGACAGGAAAGAACGGATACCGCGGCATGCAAGCATGTGGCTGTGATGCCCCGTGCGCCGGAAAGCGCGCCGCGAGCATTTCCTTCAGATCCGGTGGGTAACAACTTACGTCGCGGCGGCGAATATCGTTACAGCGGCTGGAATCACATGTTTTAGCGCAAAAAGTGTGGTTTTCGGCACGCTCACTTGATTTGGCTCCGATGCCGGAGCGGGTCATAGTCCTGTTCATGCGGAGCGGCAACCGGCCGTTTCCGCCATCCAGCAACAGAAGGAAACTCCCATGTCCGTGTTCACCAAGGCCAGCACCGCTTTCGCTCTGGTCGGCGCCGTTGCCAGTGCCGCCGCCTTGCTGTCGGCTCCCGCCAGGGCCGACGATTCCAAGGAAAAATGCTACGGCGTCGCCCTCAAGGGCCAGAACGACTGTGCGGCCGGTGCCCATTCCTGCGCCGGCACCTCGACGATCGACTATGACGGCCAGTCCTTCAAGCTGGTGCCGAAGGGAAGCTGCGTCACCATGAAGACGCCGACGGGCATGGGCTCACTGACGCCGGTCAAGAGCTGATTGCTCTCTCATCTCGGCGCGTTTGCCGAGGTATGCTCCTATCCAAACCATACCGAGCAAGACGCGACGAGCCTTCTCCCCTTGCGGGAGAAGGTGCCCGAAGGGCGGATGAGGGGAGAAACGCAACTCGGCAAGGTGCGCGCTAACACCCCTCATCCGTCCTTGCTTTGCAAGGCCACCTTCTCCCGCAAAAGGGGGAGAAGGCCAGTTGAGCCTCTTTGGGCAGGGGTTCGAGATATGCGTATGCCCCGGAACGCCCTCGGAGAATCCCATGAACCATTCCGCCAGCATGACATTGCCACTGCGCGCCGGCGCCGGGCTCAAGCCGGAGCATGTCGAGACCATTCTCACCACCCGGCCTGACATCGGCTTCTTCGAGGTTCACGCCGAGAATTATATGGGGGCGGGCGGCCCGCCGCATGCCCAGCTTCGAGCTATCTGTGAAAACTACGCGCTGTCGCTGCATGGCGTCGGCCTGTCCATCGGCGCGGCGCGGCCGCTCGACAAGGATCACCTCGCCAGGTTGAAGATGCTCGAACAGCGCTACCACCCGGCGAGCTTTTCCGAGCATTTGGCCTGGTCGAGCCATGAAGAGGTCTTCCTCAACGACCTCTTGCCGGTGCCCTATACGCCCGAGACCCTGCAGCGCGTCTGCGACCATGTCGACGAAGTGCAGGATATCATGGGGCTGCGCATGCTGCTGGAGAACCCCTCGACCTATCTCCTGTTCGAGGAAAGCTCCATCGAGGAGACCGATTTCCTGCGCGAGATCGCCTGGCGCACCGGCTGCGGCCTACTGCTCGACATCAACAATGTCTTCGTCTCCGCCACCAATCACGCGACCTCGCCCGAGGCCTATCTCGATCGCTTCCCGCTCCATCTCGTCGGCGAGATCCATCTCGCCGGCCATGCCGAGACGATTGACGATGCCGGCGCGCCGCTCCTGATCGATGCCCATGACCGGCCGGTCGCCGATCCGGTCTGGGCGCTCTATGAACGCGTCATCGCCCGGACCGGGCGGCTGCCGACCCTGATCGAGTGGGACAATGACGTGCCGGATTGGCCGGTTCTGGCCCGCGAGGCGGCGCTTGCCGAGGCGGCGATGGCGCGCATCATCAAGGCGAGGGCCGCCTGATGCTGGCCGACACGCAATCCTTGTTCCGCCGGGCCGTGCTCGACCCGGCCGCCGCGCTGCCGCAGGGGCTTGCAGCCCATAACGGCGTGGCGCCCAACCGGCGCTTTGCCGTTTATCGCGACAATGTCGCGCTCGGCCTCGCCGCGGCGCTGGAGAGCCGCTTTCCTGCCTCGATCGCCATCGTCGGCGCAGACTTCTTCCGGGCCCTGGTTATCCGCTTTGCGCGCGAGCATCCGCCACGCTCGCCGCTGCTGCTCGACTATGGCGATGACCTGCCGGCTTTCACCGAAGGCTTCGAGCCGGCACGGGAGGTCGCCTACCTGCCGGATGTGATGCGCCTCGAGATCGCCCGGGCCCAGGCCTATCACGCCGCCGATGCCGAGCCGGCTCCGTCATCGGCGCTCGCAGCCCTCGATCCCGCGCGGCTGCACGAGGTGCGGGTCGAGATCCATCCGGCGGTTCGTCTCCTGCGCTCGGCCTTCCCGGTGGCGACGATCTGGCAGATGAATGCCGGCGGCGAGGCGCGGGAGATCATGGATTGGTCCGGCGAGGACGTGCTGGTGACCCGCCCCCGCCTCGACGTCGAGGTGCAGATCCTGCCGCCGGGCGGCCATGCCTTCCTGGCCGCGCTGCTGGCCGGGGATCCCTTGGAGGCGGCGGCGGAGACCGCCTTCGCCGAAGCCCAGGATTTCGACCTGGCCGCCGCCATTGCGGGGCTGGTTGCGGCCGGAATCGCCTGCCGCTTCCAGATCTGAACCTGTCGGAGAGTGTTGCCATGACCCGCACGACATTCGCATCCCCCGAGCCGGCGGCGCCGGGATTGGCGGATCGCCTGATCCATCTTTTCACGCTCATCCCGCATTGGCTGATCGCCCTGATCGCCCGCCTTGCCCTATTCCGGGTGTTCTGGTGGTCGGCACGTACCAAGGTGGCCGACGGCACGCTGTTCTCGCTGTCGGACAGCGCCGTCTATCTCTTCCAGGAAGAATACAAGCTGCCGCTGCTGCCGCCGGAGCTTGCCGCCCACCTGGCCCTGCTGGGCGAAAGCGTGTTTGCCGTCCTGGTCCTCGTCGGATTGGCGACGCGGCTCGGCGGCCTCGGCCTGTTCGGCATGGCGCTGGTGATCCAGCTCTTCGTCTATCCCGACCATTACAACGAGCATCTGCCTTGGATGGTCTGCGCCCTCTACCTCGCCAAGTTCGGCGGCGGCTTCCTCTCCCTCGACGCCCTGATCGCCCGCTGGGCCGGCCGGAAGGTTTCGTTCGCCTGAGGCGGGCCGGCGTCACTCACACGGCAGCGTCGCTTTGCCTGACCTTGGCATAGTGCCGGCTGGCCTTGGCGCGATTGCCGCAAGTGGCCATGTCGCACCAGCGGCGGGTCCCGCTCTTGCTCTCGTCGAGGAAGAGGAAACGGCATTCGGGGTTGGCGCAGCGCCGGATGCGGTATCGATCGGCGGCGGGAATGAGATCGCCGGCCGACCACAGCACCGGGGCGAGCAGATGTGTGGCCGAAGGCTCGAAAGGCCCGACATGCCACGCATAGCCATCCTTCGCGCGCACCAGACGGTTGCGGCTGGGAGCCTGGGCGATGGCCTGGGCGAGAGCGGCGAAGTCGCGCTCCTCGACGGCCTGCTTCTCGGCGATTGCGGCCAGAGCGCGATAGAGCGCTTCGCGCAGACGGATCGCCTCGTCGAAGAGGCGGTCGGCATCATCAGGGTGTTCAGCGACCCAGCGGCCGGCCTGCTCGATGCGTTCGCCCGCCTCTCCGCCCGTCCGCTTCGTCCAGGCCAATAGATCCGCCACACCGCGTAGCCGCTCGACCGGCGTCTCCCGTCTTCGCCAGGAACGCGTATTCGCGAAGGCGATGCACAGGTCATCGCGCACCGGTGAAATCAACGTCATGGCATCCCTTCGAGCCCGGACCGGTTCCGGCTGGCCGGACCACGTGGCGCAGCAAGCCTCGAAGAATTCTAACCTCCTTGGGGGTTGACAGTCAACGCGGCCGGTTCGACAATGCTAACCATCATGATGGTTATGTAGATGGCGAGGCCGCCGCGAGGAGGGCGCCATGGATCGCGATAACAGCGCCGCGCTGACAGGAAACGGACATGCCTTCGAGGGAACGCCGCCCCGGCAGGCCGAAGCTGGCAGTGCCGGGGGCCGAATCCCGCTCTGGGCAATGCTGGCGGCCCTCTCGGCGGTGGCGGCCATGAGCCAGGCATTCCGTACCGTCGCCACGTTGTTCGCCGGCGAACTCAAGCTGGAATTCGGTGCCTCTACCCAGGAGATAGGCCTGTTCGCCGGTGCCTTCCATTTGTCCTTCGCACTGGCGCAGATCCCCATCGGCGTGGCCCTCGACCTGTTCGGACCACGCCGCACCGTCTGCGCTGCCTTTCTGCTTGCCTGCCTCGGTGCGCTGGGGTCGGCCCTCGCGCCCAATCTGCCCGTTCTGATCGCCAGCCAGGTCCTGATCGGCGTCGGTTGCGCACCGGCCTTCATCGGCGCCATCGTCTTCGTCACCAATCGCTATCCCGCCTCGCAATTTGCGCGCCTGTCCGGCCTCGTCCTCAGTTTCAGCGGCATTGGCATGTTGATGACGGGCACGCCGCTCGCCCTGGTGGTGGAAACCTGGTCGTGGCGGGCCGGTTTCCTGGCACTTGCCGGGATCTCGATCCTCGTCCTGGCGGCCACTATCCTGCTCGTCCGGGACGAAGCGCCCGCACCGGGGCGTAGCCGTTCAGGCCTGCTCGACGCCTTTGTCAAGGTGGGCCCGCTGCTGGCCAAGCGGCATTCGCTCGGCATCCTCCTGCTCGGCGGCGTCTCCTATGCCTCCTTCCTCACCCTGCGCGGACTGTGGGCCGTGCCGATGCTGATGGAGCGGCACGGCTTCAGCCTGGTGGTGAGCGGCCACGTCATGCTGGCGACCTCGGTCGCAGCCCTGCTCGGGCCGCCCGCTTTCGGCCTGCTGAGGCCCGGCAATCGCGGCCGGCGCACCTGGATCATTGCCGGCGCGGCCCTTTGCATTGCCGCCTTTGCGGCCCTGGCTGGGCAGACCTCGAGCCTCATCGATGTCGCCGCCGTGGTCTTGCTCGGATTCATGACAGGCTATTTCATCCTGCAATATGCCGATGTCCGTGCCGCCTATGCCGAAGAGGTCGCCGGCCGGGCCTTCGCCATCTTCAACACCGCCATCTTTCTCGGCGTCGCCGTGATGCAATGGCTGACAGGACTGGTGGGATCCGTCGCGGCGGCCCAGGAAGCCGATCCTTTCACGCCCGTCTTTGTGGTGATCATCGTCCTGTTGGCCGCCGGCATCGCCAGCTTCGTCCTGCTGCCCTGGCCGCGCGGCAAGGGTTGGGAGCGCTGACACGTCGCACCGGAAAGCTTGCTTCTTCCCCCTTGCGCATCAGGCCTGGAGCGCTCTACTTCAAGGCATGAATTTCGCCAGCGACAATTGGGCTGGAGCCAGCCCCAAAATCATCGAGGCGCTTGCACGCGGCGCCGATGGCATCGCCCCCGCCTATGGCCAGGACGATCTTACCCGCGAATTGAAGGCACGCCTGGCCGATCTGTTCGGCCGCGAGGTCGGCGTGCTCTTCGCCGCCACCGGCAGTGCCGCCAATTCCCTGGCCTTGAGCGCCCTCAGCCCGCCCTATGGCGCCATCTATGCCTATGAGGAGGCGCATATCGTCGGCGACGAGGCCGGGGCGCCCGAGTTCTTCACCCAGGGCGCGCGCCTGGTGCCGATCGCCGGCGCCGGCGGCAAGCTGACGCCATCAGGGCTGGAGGCCACGCTGGCGCGCGGCTCGGGCTCCGGTTCCGCCATCCCCAGGCCCGCCGTGCTGTCGATCACCCAGGCGACGGAAAACGGCACCGTCTATCGCCGCGGCGAGATCACGGCGCTGACCGACATTGCCCGGGCACGCGGCCTCAAGGTGCACATGGACGGCGCGCGTTTCGCCAATGCCTTCGCCTTCCTCGAAAAGGCCGATGGCGTCAGTGCCGCCGACATCACCTGGAAGGCGGGTGTCGATGCCCTCGCCTTCGGCCTCACCAAGAACGGCGCGCTGATGGCCGAGGCTGTCGTGCTGTTCGAGCCGGAGAAGGCCGCTGAGCTCGAATGGCTGCGCAAGCGCAGCGGCCATGTCGTCTCCAAGGCCTGGCCGATCGCCGCCCAATTCCTGGCCATGCTGGAGAAAGACCACTGGCTCGATCTCGCCCGCCATGCCAATGCCATGGCGACAACCCTGTCGCAGGGCCTCGTCGCGGCAGGCCATCGGCTCGGCCATCAGACCGAAGCCAATGAAGTCTTCGCGATCTTGCCGAAAAGCCTGATCGCCCAGCTCAGGCAGGCCGGTGCCCGCCTCTATGAATGGCCCGTTCACGGTCTGCCGGCCGAGAGGCGGCCCGCTGCCGACGCCGACCTCGTACGCCTGGTCACCTCCTTCGCGACCAAGGACGAGGAAGTGAAGAGCTTCCTGGCGCTGGTGGGGTAGGGGAGCGGTGGGGTGGCATGTCGATTGCGGCGACGAGGGAGTTGCGCAAAAGGCTGACACCGCAGGAAGTCAAACTCTGGCAGCGTCTGCGTGCGATGCGACCCCAGGGGTTCCACATCCGCCGCCAGGTTCCGATTGGTCGCTATGTCGCGGATTTTGCCTGTCTGCGTAGACGCCTGGTCGTCGAAGTCGACGGCAACCAGCATGCAATGCCTGAAGGGCTTGCCCGGGATGGTATCCGCGATGCCTTCCTGGCGGAACGCAGGTTCAAGGTACTACGCTTTTCGAACCATGACGTCGATCATGCGCTTGCCTCGGTGATCGATACGATCTTCGAGGCACTGCGCAGCCGCTGGGAGGAAGAGGAAGGGTGATTCCGCTCAGCTCGGCGCCGGGTATCATCGATATCTTTTCAGAATAAAGCGCCACTATCCTTCCCCGACTTCGGGGAAGGTGTCGCCGCGGAGCGGTGACGGAAGGGGGAGAGTGGTGCTTCGATAGCCATGGAATCGCAGGGCCGCGCCGCTCTCCCCCACCCGGCCCGGCTACGCCGGTCCACCCTCCCCGAAGTCGGGGAGGGATAGTCACGCTTTATTTTGTGTGGTCCGCGATAGGCCGTTACCTCACTTATCCTTCAACACCAACGCGCTGGTCAGGTCGCCGAGGGGCGTCTGCTTGCGGGCGGCCATCGCCGAATCGCGCACGGTAATGCCGTGCAGGGTCGGCAGCTCGAAGCGGCGCGTGATGAAGCGCAGGATCGAGGTGGTGTCCATCGGCGCATGGTCGACGAAGCCGCGGCGGGCATAGGGCGAGACGATGATCGCTGGGATGCGCGAGCCCGGGCCCCAGCGGTCGCCCTTGGGCGGGGCGACGTGGTCCCACAGGCCGCCATTCTCGTCATAGGTGACGACGACGAGCATATGCGGCCATTGCGGGCTCTTTTCGAGATGGCTGATCACGTCGGCGATATGGGCATCGCCCGCCTGGATGTCGGCATAGCCCGAATGCTCGTTGAGGTCGCCCTGCGGCTTGTAGAAGGAGACCTGCGGCAGTTTGCCGGCGTCGATCGCCTTGATGAATTCCACGCCCGCCAGGCCGCCGTCGCGCAGATGCTCGGCCCGGGCCGGGGTACCCGGTGCGAAGCTGGCATAATAGTTCAGGGGTTGGTGGTGATACTGGAAGTTCGGGATCGGCGTCTTGTTGCCATGGTCGAGCACATCCTGCCAGGCGCCGCCATACCAGGCCCAGCTCACATGCTTGAGGCTGAGCAGGTCCCCGATGGTCGGCTCGGTCTGAGGCGGCAGCGTCGTCGGCTTGGCCGGATCGGCAAATGCCTTGTCGCCATCCTTGGCCGGCTCGTTGCCGCTCGGCTGATAGGGCGGCTGCATGGTGTTCACGGCATAGAAATCAGGCGTGAGATTGCCATCGCCGGCAAATTTCGGGATGCCGTCCATTGCCGATTTCGGCGAATTGGCAGCCGCCTTGAGCGTCACCCCGTCGGGTTCGACCACGGCGATCGACGGCTTGGCCGGATTGATGTCGGCGTTGGGGTAATAGGGCGCGCAGGCGCAGACCAGCCATTGATGGTTGAAGAAGGAGCCGCCGAAGCCGCCCATGAAGAAATTGTCGGCCAGCACGTATTTCTGGGCGACCTTCCACATGGCAGTTTTCGAGCCGTCCCACAGGCTGACCGAGAGGGCCCCTGAATCGGCATAGGCGACGAATTTGTCGTTGCGCCCGCCATTGATCTGCATCTGGTTCTGGTAATAGCGATGCCAGAGGTCGCGCGTGATGGTGCCGTAGCCGAGGTTGAAGCCCTTGGGGTCGTCCGCGTGGAAGGGACGGTTGGGCAGGTGCTCGGTCTCGGCCTGGGTCACCGGCGGCGTCACCCCCTTGGCGGTCAGGCCTTCCCAGATCGGCGGCAATTCTCGGAAGGGCTTGCCGTCGCGATCGCGCTGGATGCGGGCGGTTGCCGGTGCCTTCGCCACGCCATTGGCACCCGGAAAGCTGCCATAGAGATTATCGAAGCTGCGGTTCTCGGCATAGATCACCACCACGGTATCGATCAGCTTCAGATCCTCGGACGCTCCAGGCGCAGGCTTGGCCTTCTGGCCGCCCGTGCCTTCGGCAGCCAGCGCCGATCCGAAGGCACCGATGGAAAGGCTCAACGCATACACGACCGCCGCCGATTTCATGCGCATCTGGGTCTCCTGCCTCGATTTGCTTGTTGCTATCGTCCCCCACAGCCCCTCATCTTAGCCCGGCCGGCTGAAGACGCCACCCCCGATCGCAATGAAGGAATGCAGCCATAAGCTTTCTTTGCAACAGACGTGTGAGGCGATGGGGCGGCGTCTTGGGGCTCGCTTTGCCGGTGCTGGCGATGACCTCGGTCCAGGCCGGGCAGGAGATGTCACGTGCGCAGGTGCGCCAGCAGGCGCAGGCGCTGGGAGCCCTCGGCCGCTCTCTTTTCTTCGATCCCGCCCTGTCGGGATCAGGCAAGCTTGCCTGTTCCTCCTGCCACGATCCCGCCCGTGCCTTCGGGCCGGTAAACGACCGCGCGGTGCAGCTTGGCGGCGGCGACATGCACCAGCCCGGCGTGCGCGCCGTACCGTCGCTGAAATATCTGCAGGTGGTGCCGCCCTTCACCGAGCATTTCTACGATTCGGAGGATGAGGCCGACGAGAGCGTCGACAATGGCCCCACGGGAGGCCTGACCTGGGATGGGCGTGTCGATCGCGGCGCTGACCAGGCCAAGATCCCGCTGCTCTCGGATTTCGAGATGGGCAACCGGGATGGGGCGGAGGTGGCCCGCCGCGTGCTCGCGGCGGGGTATGGCACGGCCATCGCCGCCATTGCCGGGCCGAAGGCGGCCGGCGACCCGGACCTCGTCTACAAGACGGCCCTGAAGGCGCTGGAAGTGTTCCAGCAAGACTATCGGTCCTTCTACCCCTATTCGAGCAAATATGACGCGGTTCTGGCCGGCAAGGCGGAGCTCTCCCCCCAGGAAGCGCGGGGGCTCGACCTGTTCAATGCGGCCGACAAGGGTAATTGCGCCTCCTGCCACATCAGCCAGCGCGGCAATGACGGTACGCCGCCGCAATTCACCGACTACGGCCAGATCGCGCTTGCGGTGCCGCGCAACTCCGATATTCCCGCCAACAAGGATCCCAGCTATCACGACCTGGGGCTGTGTGGGCCGCTGCGCACCGACTTCCTGAAGCGCGAGGATTATTGCGGCCTGTTCCGCACGCCGACCCTGCGCAACATCGCTTTGCGCAAGACGTTCTTCCACAATGGCGGCATGCATTCCCTGCGCGATGCCGTGCGTTTCTACGTCGAGCGCGAGACCCACCCGGAGCGCTGGTATCCGCGCAAGGCCGATGGCAGCATCGACAAATATGACGATCTGCCCGAAGCGGCGAAGGCGAACGTCAACACCGACCCGCCCTTCGACCGCAAGGCCGACGACGAACCGGCCCTGACGCCGGCCGAAATCGACGATGTCGTGGCCTTCCTCGGCACGCTCACCGACGGCTACGAGCCGGCAAAATGAAAACGGGGAGCTATGCGGAGTGTCAGCCTCCTGGCTGACATCTTGGTTGCGGACGCGTAGTTTCCAACATGTCAGCCAGGAGGCTGACACTCCTCATTTCCTTCGCCTGAAAACCGCAACGGTCGTGGGGTCTTTGCTCTAGCTCCCGGCGGATTTGGCCGGCAGTCCCAGCAGGCTGGCGACGGCCTCGGCGCCCTTGCCGGTGGCGGAAACCTCGCCATTGTCCCGGATCTCCAGTCCCGCGCCGTTGGAGAAGCTGAGGGACCAGCCGTCATCGCTGCCGTTGCGGCGTCGATCGGTGAGTTCGATACCGGCCGCGGAAACCAGTGCAATGGCCTTGTCGACGTCCATGGTCGTCACCTCGTGCAAGATGCCCGGATCTTTCCCCTCGGCCAGTTGGATCGCGAAGCCGCGGCAAGTCAAGGAGAAAGGGCGGGGCGGCGAGAGCGGCGGCGTGCCATCCTACCGTCGCGGTATATCAGGCGTCGAAAGTTGCGTGTTTTTCGGCAGCAACCTATCGCCAGACGCTGATATTCGTGTCATGGCTGCGGCGATTGCCCCATCGGGGCATGATGCCTTTCTGCCGTGAGGAATCGATGCTGAAGACCAGCCTTAGTCTCGCTTTTGCGCTTCTGGTGAGTGCCGCCCAGGCCCAGACTCCGGCCCAGGAGCCCGCGCCTGCCAAATCGCCGTTGCCGGGCGGGGCCTCCTCCATCCAAGAGAGCTATGAGGACTGGCGCGTGCTCTGCAATGTCGTCAACAATGCCAAGCAATGCGCGGTCCAGCAGGTGCAGAGCGATACCAAGACCGGTCAGCGTGTGCTGGCTGTCGAGCTGAACCCCACGGCCAATGGCGGCATCAGCGGCAATCTCGTGATGCCGTTCGGCCTGCAATTCGATGCCGGCGTGTCCCTCACCCTCGATGCCGGGACCAGTGGCAAGCCGCTGAATTACAAGACCTGCATCCCCGCTGGCTGCCTGGTGCCGCTGGCGCTCGATGCCAATACCATCACGGCTCTCAAGGCCGGCAAGCAGCTCAAGCTCACGGCCAAGTCGGTCGACGACAGCGTGAAGCCGCTCGTCTTCACGGTCTCGCTCAAGGGCTTCGGCCCGGCCCTCGACCGGGCGGCCGCCATCCTGAAGTAGTCCGGACGGGGCTGGCCAGGGCTCTCCCGTCAGATCCAGCCCTGCAATTCGCGTGTAACCACGTGCTCGAGCACGTGCTGGCCCTCGGGGCTGTCGTTCAGGCAGGGCAGATAGGCGAAATGCTCGCCGCCATTGTGCTGGAAGATCTCCTTGTTCTCCTCGCCGAGTTCTTCCAGCGTTTCCAGGCAGTCGGCCACGAAGCCCGGCGCCACGATGGCAAGGCGCTTCACGCCGGATTTGGCCAGCCCCTCCACCGTCTCGTCCGTATAGGGCTTGAGCCACTCCTCCTTGCCGAAACGGGACTGGAAGGTGATCTTGAAGCGATCCTCGCCGAAGCCGAGGGCCTCGCGCAGAAGCCGCCCCGTCTTCATGGCAAAGCAGTAATAGGGATCGCCCTGGATCAGGTAGCTCTTCGGCACGCCGTGGAAGGAGGCGAGCAGGACCTCCGGCTCGAAGTCGAGCCTGGCGAGGGATTGGCGCACCGAGTTGGCCAGGGCCTCGATATAGACGGGGTCGTCATGCCATTGCGGCGCGATGCGCACGGCCGGCTGCCAGCGCAGGGTCATCAGGTGCTCGAAGGCCTTGTCGCAGACTGTGGCGCTGGTTGCCGCGGCATATTGGGGATAGAGTGGCACGATCAGGATGCGGTCGCAGCCCTTGGCGCGCAGGGCGTCGATGCGCGAGGCAATGGAGGGTTTGCCGTAGCGCATGGCAAAATCCACCACGAGGCGGGAATCGGCGGCGAAGGTCTGCGCCAGCTTTTCGGTCTGGCGCCGAGTGATGACGAGGAGGGGCGAGGCATTCTCGGCCTTGTCCCAGATCGAGGCATATTTGGCGCCGCTCTTGCCCGGTCGCGTCGTCAGGATGATGCCGTTGAGCAGCGGCCACCACAGCAGGCGCGAGACCTCAATGACCCGCCGGTCGGACAGGAATTCCTTGAGGTAGCGCCGCATCGGCCAGTAGGTCGGCGCGTCCGGTGTGCCCAAATTGACCAGGAGAACGCCGATTCTTCCACTGGCCGCTACGGGATGATCCGCCGGAACGGGAAGGGCGCTTGCGAGGTGAGAAGTCATGCCGGGTCCTTTCCAGGCCTTTCAACAGGCTGGGCGTCCGGCTTGCAACAGATTTGTGTGCCGCGGCGGGCCGGCGCGACGCCATGGCGCTTCGCGATCCGATGAAACCAGCGGGAATCGCAAACACGTGTGCAATCAAGGCACTGGGTCGAGACGGCGTGGCCGGTCCGCTGCATCTTGCTCCGGCAGGTGCATTCCTACGAGCAATTCACTTGCAGGAACCGGCCAGGCCCGCTTATCTTTCTAGTATGAGGACCGACGCCATCGAAATCCGTCTGGCTCGCCCGGACGACGCCCATGCCATCGCCGATGTGCATGACGTCGCTTGGCGCTACGCCTATCGTGGCGTGATTCCCGGCCGTGAGCTCGAACGCCTGGTCGAGCGGCGCGGTGCCAAATGGTGGCGCTATGCTATCGACCGCAAGACCCGCATCGTGGTGATGTCCTTCGGCGGCGTGATCGCCGGCTATGCCACCTACGGCCGCAACCGGGCCGTCGGCTTGCCTTATCAAGGCGAAATCTTCGAGCTCTATCTGCGGCCCGAATATCAGGGCATCGGCCTGGGCAAGCGGCTGTTCAACGCGGTGCGCCGCGATCTCAATGGCCACGACGTCAAGGGCATGGTAGTGTGGGCGCTGGCCGATAATGTGCGGGCCTGCGATTTCTACCGGCGCCTCGGCGGCCAATCCGTCGACAGCATGGTGGAGCGCTTCGGCGAGGTGAAGCTGCAGAAGATCGCCTTCGCCTGGGGCGCCTGAACGAGGCCTGGGCTGTTTTGCATTTTTGCCGACGGTCCGATCGGTCAATGGCCCACTTGTTTCTCATCGCCTTCTGAACACGGTCATCAATTCGATGGCGGTCGACTTTCTCCATTGCTGGTAGGCAAAACCCGCGCAGGAAGCGTGAGCGGGCCTTGCGATGCCCGGGAAGCCGGTTACGCATTTGTAATCCTCGGTATCATTACGGCGGTCGATAGCAAATCCAGCGTCTAATTCCACGAATCTGTAGAGAGGAAAGTCTTCCTTTCATGGTTCCTCAGATACCAGATACTATTTCTATAATAAACGATATGAATATCTAGTTTTTAATAATTCTAATTCTAATCTAAAGTGTTTGACGGAAACTTCTCGGTGAGCCTAGAGAACGGGTGTTCAATCATCCCTTGGCTGAAGCCAACCGATAGAGGTTCTGATGAAAGTTTTCCTGCCGCATCGCCGTGCAGCGCTGGCCGGGGCCGTCGCCCTTGCCGCCGCCCTGATCGCTGCTCCCCTGGCCGCCCAGGCCGAGGATGCGGGCATCACGGTCTATAATGCGCAGCATGAAAGCCTGACCAAGGCTTGGGCCGAGGCTTTCACCAAGGAGACCGGCATCAAGGTGACGCTGCGCAATGGCGGTGACACCGAGCTCGGCAACCAGCTGGTGCAGGAGGGCGACAAGTCGCCCGCCGACGTCTTCCTCACCGAGAATTCGCCGGCCATGGTGCTGGTCGACAATGCCAAGCTGTTCGCACCGCTTTCGGCCGAGACGCTGGCCGAGGTGCCGGAGGCCTACAAGCCCTCGCATGGCCGCTGGATCGGCATCGCAGCCCGCACCACCGTCTTCGCCTACAACAAGACGAAGCTGACCGAGGACAAGCTGCCGAAGTCCCTGCTGGATCTGGCCGATCCGGCCTGGAAGGGCCGCTGGGGTGCGGCGCCGGCCGGCGCCGATTTTCAGGCCATCGTCAGCGCCTTGCTGGCCCTGAAGGGCGAAGAAGCCACGGCGACCTGGCTCAAGGGCATGAAGGCCAACGTCAAGCCGTTTAAGAAGAATGGCATCGCCATGAAGGGCGTGAATGACGGCGAGGTCGAAGGCGCGATCATCTACCAGTATTACTGGTTCGGCGACCAGGCCAAGACCGGCGAGAACTCCAAGAACGTCGCGCTGCATTATTTCCGCAACCAGGATCCGGGTGCTTTCGTCAGCATCTCGGGCGGCGGCGTGCTCGCTTCCAGCAAGCACAAGAAAGAAGCCGAGGCCTTCGTGAAGTGGATCGCCGGCAAGGGCGGCCAGGAGATCCTCAAGACCGGCACTTCCTTCGAATATGCCGTCGGCAAGGATGCCGCTTCCAATCCCAAGCTGGTGCCGCTGGCCGATCTCAACGCACCCAAGCTCGATCCGGCGCAGCTCAATTCCAAGAAGGTCTCCGACCTGATGACGGCTGCCGGCCTGCTTTGAGCGACGGAACACCGCGCCGCGCCGATATGGCGCGGCCGTCGCAAACCTGACATTATTGCGCCTCCGGCCCTGCGCCGGAGGCCTTCGCTTTTTAGGACACCTCGTGTCATCGCCGTCATCCCAGCCCGAAATCGGCAGTCTGCGCGTCTCCTCACCCGGCTTCACCGGGCGTGACGCCGTTGCCGTGGCTGCGGTACTGGTGTCCCTGCTCGCTCTGCTGCCGCTCGGCTTCGTGATCTTCATCACCATTCAGACCGGCTGGCAGACCGTCTATGAACTGGTGGTGCGCCCGCGCGTCGGCGAATTGCTGGTCAATACCGTCCTGCTCGAGGCCGTCACCATTCCCATCGCCATCGTCTTGGCGGTGGCGCTCGCCTGGCTGACCGAGCGCAGCGACCTGCCCGGGGCCCGGATCTGGTCGTGGCTCGCGGTGGCGCCGCTCGGCGTGCCGGCCTTCGTGCATTCCTACGCCTGGATCAGCCTCGTTCCGGGCATGCGCGGCCTGTGGAGCGGCGTCTTGGTCTCGATCATGGCCTATCTGCCGTTCCTCTATCTGCCGGTGGCGGCGCAGATGCGGCGGCTGGATCCGGCGCTCGAGGACGTGGCGGCGAGCCTGGGACAGTCGCCGCTGCGGGTGTTCTTCCGGGTGATCCTGCCGCAATTGCGGCTGGCGATCTGCGGCGGCTCGCTGCTGGTCGGCCTGCATCTGCTCGCCGAATACGGCCTCTACGCCATGATCGAGTTCGACACTTTCTCGACCGCCATCGTCGACCAGTTCCAGTCGGCCTATAACGGCCCTGCCGCCAACATGTTGGCCGGCGTGCTGGTGCTCGCCTGCCTGGTGCTGCTGGGGCTCGAGAACCGGGTGCGCGGCCAGGAGCGCTATGCCCGCGTCGGTTCCGGCGCCGCCCGCCCGGCAGCCCGCGCCCGGCTCGGTCGTGGCACCCTGGTCTGGCTGGTGCTGCCGCTCGGCCTCGCGCTCCTGTCGCTCGGCGTGCCCTTGCTGACGTTGGCGCGCTGGCTCTATCTGGGTGGTGCGGCCGCCTGGTCGTCCGATGACATCGGCTCCGCCCTGGGCCAGACCCTTGGACTCGCCTTGCTCGGCGGAGCCGCCACCACGCTGGCCGCCCTGCCGATGGCCTGGCTGTCCGTGCGCGCGCCGGGCCGCATGCAGAAGGTGCTGGAAGCCTGCCATTACTATGTCGGCTCGCTGCCGGGCGTGGTGGTGGCGCTGGCGCTGGTGACGATCACGGTGCGCATCGCCCTGCCGCTCTACCAGACCATGACGACCTTGCTGCTGGCCTACGGCCTGATGTTCCTGCCGCGTGCGGTGGTGGGGCTGCGGGCCAGCCTGGCGCAGGCTCCCGTCGAACTCGAACGGGCCGCGATGGCGTTGGGGCGCCCCCCTCTGAAGGCGATCTGGCAGGTCACCATGCGCCTGTCGGCCCCCGGTGTCGCGGCGAGCATGGCGTTGGTCGCCCTCGGCATCACCACGGAGCTGACCGCAACCCTGATGCTGGCGCCCATCGGCACGGTCACCCTGTCGACGCGGTTCTGGTCGCTGACCAACGACATCGACTATGTGGCGGCGGCGCCCTTCGCGCTCTTGATGGTACTGCTGTCGCTGCCTCTCACCCTCCTGCTTCACTACCAGTCCAGGCGATCGATCGGCCAATGAGTTTCCTGAGTATAGACAAGGCCGGCAAGCGCTATGGCGCCATGGTGGCGCTCGATGGCGTCAGCCTGGAGGTCGCGTCCGGCAGCCGCACCGCCATCGTCGGCCCCTCCGGATCCGGCAAGACCACGCTGCTCCGGCTGATCGCCGGCTTCGAGGGGCCGGATGCCGGCCGCATCGCCCTAAACGGCACCGTCCTGGCAGATGGCCCAGCCATCGTGCCCGCCCATCGTCGCGGCATCGGCTTCGTCACCCAGGACGGGGCGCTCTTTCCCCATCTCACCATCGCCGACAATATCGGCTTCGGCCTGGAGCGGGGTGCGATGGATCGGGATGACCGCATCCATGGGCTGATGCGCACCGTCGATCTCGATCCGCGCCTGCTCGAGCGCCGGCCGCACCAGCTTTCCGGCGGCCAGCAGCAGCGCGTGGCCCTGGCACGGGCCCTGGCGCGCCAGCCCAAGCTGATGCTGCTGGACGAACCTTTCTCGGCCCTCGATACCGGCCTGCGCGAGGCGACCCGCAAGGCAGTGGCGGCGTTGCTGCAGGCGGCCGGCGTCACCACCATCCTGGTCACCCATGACCAGACCGAGGCGCTGTCCTTCGCCGACCAGGTTGCGGTGCTGCGCGAGGGCCGGCTGGTGCAGGCCGGGGCGCCGCATGATCTCTACCGCCGACCGCGGGACCGCGAGACGGCGCTTTTCCTGGGCGAGGCCATCCTGCTGAAGGGGCAGGCCGGGGTCGGCTGGGTCGATTGCGTGCTGGGGCGCCTCGCGGCCGGGACGCATGGCCAGCGGGGAGACATCGAGCTGATGCTGCGCCCCGAGCAGGTCAAGTTCACGCCAAGCATGGACGAAACCGCGCAGGGCTGCTTTGCCAGTGTGGTGGACGTCGAATTCGGCGGTGCCCTCAGGGCCGTGACGGTGGAACTGGCCGATGGTAATCGGCTCCGGATCAGCGGTACCGGCCTCGATCTGCCGCCGACCGGCACGCGTGTACGCCTGAGCGTGGCCGGGCCTGCCCATGTCTTCGAAGCATAGATCGGAGTTCCCGTGCCAGCTTCCCTTGTGACGCTGCCGTGACGGGAAGGGTCGCCAACAGTGTTTCTCGTGAAACCGGCATCATATTCTTGTGATCTTCGGGTTGAAACCCATGCGCGTTCCGCCTAAGGCTGCAGTCTGATCGGGGTCTGGAGGCATCCTGCGCCAGAGCCTGCCTTACAGGATGTGATCTACGATGCGTATCGAAGCGATCTCGACCGGACGCAATCCGCCGCACGAGGTGAATGTCATCGTCGAAGTTCCCGTCGGTGGCGAGCCCATCAAATATGAGATGGACAAGGATTCCGGCGCGCTCGTGGTCGATCGCTTCCTCTACACGCCGATGCGCTACCCCGGCAATTACGGCTTCGTGCCGCACACGCTGTCGGATGACGGCGATCCCATCGACGTGCTGATCGCCAACCAGCGCGGCATCATCCCCGGCGCCGTGATCGCGGTGCGCCCGGTCGGCGTGCTGAAGATGCGCGACGAATCCGGCGGCGACGAGAAGATCATCGCCGTGCCCGTGCCGCGGCTGACCCGCCGCTACGAGAAGGTGAACAACTACACCGACTTGCCGGAGATCACCCTCAAGCAGATCGAGCACTTCTTCGAGCACTACAAGGACCTCGAGAAGAACAAGTGGGTCAAGGTCGAAGGCTGGGGCGACGCCAAGGAAGCCGAGGCGATGATCCTCGAGGCGATCGAGCGCTACAAGGCCAACAACAAGGGCTGAGGCTGGGGGCTGATTCCTGGGCTTGAAGACCCCTTCTCCCCTTGCGGGAGAAGGTCCCGGCAGGGGGATGAGGGGTGGTAACGCGTCCTCACACCGCCGCGCCTTCCTCCTGCGCCATCACGGCCAGATAGGCCGCCTGCAATTCGGCCAGGACCGAGCGGGCGGGTGCGGGCGTGCCCAGATGCAGGGCCCGCAATTCCTCCATGAAGGCCTCCCATAGGGGCGGGCCTCCTTCCTCCAGCAATTGCGCGCGGATCGACAAGGGCCGCGAGACTGGCGTGTATCGGCGGCCCCAGGCCCCCATATGGGCCAGCAGTGGCACCAGCTGGATAGATGGCTCCGTCAGGCTATAGATCGCCTTCTGCTTATGGCTGGGATCGTCGCGCCGGCTGAGCAAGCCGACCTCGACCAGTCGCTTCAGCCGGTCGGCCAGGATGTTGGACGCGATCTTCTCCTCCGAGTGGGTCAGGAGCTCGCGATAGTGCCGGCGATTGCCGAACATCACGTCGCGGATGACGATCAGGCTCCAGCGGTCGCCCAGCATTTCCAGGGTAAGGTTGATCGGACAGCCCGACCGGTAGGCCATGTTCATCGTCGCACTCCTAGAGCAAAACGCATTCAAATGTGAACGCTTATTTGCTCCAACTCTTTGGTTGGGCGCGTCTTTGCGATTCTTGGTGCTTCCAGGAAATCGCAAAACGCCATGGGCAGATTCCTCCCGACCGGGCCTGGGGGCGCAATCAGGAGAGGCCTGCCAGATATCAAACAGTGAAGAGCGCCTTCGTGGGTGGGCGCCCGTTCGCTGCAACTCGTTGTTTCCAAGCCGAACCCACGGATTGGCTGGAGCGCCTTTGGGATTCCCGGGAGTCTCGTCAAATCATAAATACTATACCACTTGCAAAATAGGATCAGTTGAGCTAAAAGGCAACTGATTGCTTATTGCAACTGGTATGCATGGGAGGAATGACGATGGCCAAACTGATCCTGGCGATGTTCACGACTCTGGATGGTTATATCGAGGGGCCGAACGGCTTCGTGCCGCCGGCCTGGTCGGGCGACCTGGAAACCCATTGGTCCGGCTATGCCTTGGAGCGGGCCGGCCATCTCGTCTATGGCCGCGTCAATTTCCTTTTCAACAAGGGCTTCTGGAGCCCGGCCGAGACCGATCCCTCCAGCCCTGCCGCCGGCATTCCCCATGCCGCAGTGATGAACCGCCTGCCCAAGACCGTGGTCTCCTCCACCTTGTCGGGCGATCCCGGCTGGAACGCCACCCTGGCAGGGCCGGATCTCGCGGCCGCGATCGGGGCGTTGAAGTCGAGCCTCGAGGGCAAGGACATCTATTGCTTCGGCGGTGCCGGCGTCGCCAACAGTCTCGTCGGCCACGATCTCGTCGACGAATATCGCCTGATGGTGACGCCGACGATCTTCGGCGACGGCAAGCGCCTGTTCGAGCCCGGCCTGCCCAAGCTCGGGCTCGACCTGATCGAGACCCACCCGCTCGACACCGGCGCGGTGATCCTGCATTACCGGCGCAAGCGGAGCTGAGGCGTTTTTGCGAGAGACGATAGAAGTACTCGCAAAGGTCTGTGCTGCCCCTCGCCCTTACCCTCTCCCCGCAAGAGGCGAGGTGAGGGGGCACAAGCGTGGCGTTTTTGCCTTCGGACGTTCATCTGGCCCAACGGTAGGGCGAGATGAGACCTTTGCTTGTAAGCCGCATCGTCGAAGTCCCCCTCGCCCCGCCTCTTGCGGGGAGAGGGTAAGGGTGAGGGGCTACGCACCCCTCGGCGGCACGGCTTCGATGAAATTTGCGCAGTCTCAGGCGATCGTGGTCAGATCCACATTGGCGCCGCAGGCCAGTACGCCGACGCGCTCGCCGGGCCTGGGCCGGTAGACGCCGCCGACCAAGGCGGCCAGGGCAGTGGCGCCGCCGGGCTCGAGGGCGAGGCGGGCATCGGCCCAGGCGCGCTTCTGCGCTTCCACGATGGCGCTGTCGGGTACGGTGATGGCCTCGCCGACATAGCGGCTGGCCACGGCATAGACTCTCGGGCCGCAATTGCGCGCACCGAGCGAATCCGCGGCCACGCTTTCGACGCCGACATCGACGGGGCCGCCGGCGTCCAGCGCCGCCTTGAGGCATTGCGAGCCTTCCGGCTCCACCGAGACGACCTTGACCCGGCCGGCAAACCAGGCCGCGATACCGCCGATCAGGCCGCCGCCGCCGGTAGCGACCAGCACGGTGTCGAGCGCTCCGTCGGCCTGCTCTTCCCATTCCAGCCCGAGCGTGCCCTGGCCAGCCATGGTTTCCCAGGAATCGAAAGCATGCACCGAGAGGGCGCCTGTCTCTGCGATATAGCGCTCGCAGGCGGCCAGGGCATCGGCGTAGCGCTCGCCGCCAATGTCGAGATCGGCCCCGCGGGCGCGGATCGCCGCGATCTTGGCGGGGCTGGAGATCACCGGCACGAAGATACGGGCCTTGTGGCCCAGCGCGCGTGCGGCATGGGCGACAGCGATGCCATGGTTGCCGCCGGAGGCGGCGGCGACCCCGGCTGCCGGCACTTCGCGCGACAGCAGGTTATTGAAGGCGCCGCGCGGCTTGAAGGAACCGGCATGCTGCAGGAATTCGAGCTTGAGCTGCACGCCGTGGTCAAGGCCGAAGGTGCCGGCCTGGGTGTTGAGAAGTGGGGTGCGGCGAATATGAGAGGCGACACGCTGGTAGGCGGCGCGAATATCGTTCTGATCAATCATGACGAGTTCCGGCGGAAAAGAAGGCCTGTCTGGCAGGCTGCCAATCTGTCCTTCCTATCCGCAAGTCGCGCAGGTTCCAAGATCGCGGTGCGCTGGAGTGTCGACCTCCTGGTCGACATTCTTGAAACGTCGCGTGGGTAGGAGAGAGATGTCGACCGGGAGGTCGACACTCCCACAGTCCTCACGGCTTGTGTAGGGCGGCGCCGAGAATGGCGCCCGGCCTGCCGGCGGTGTCGGCCTGCACCAGCACGGCGAAGCTGTCGGCACCTGGAGCATTGGTCACGTCCGGCTTCAGGGCCAGCGTGGCGGCATTGCCGTCATAATCGGCGACCTTACGGAAGCAGCGCACGACATTGGAATAGGTCACCGTCTTGCCGGTATTCTCGCCGCGCTCGATCTTGACTTCCGCGCTCGTCTCGATGGGAACCACCCAGACCTCGCCCTTGTGGACGCTCTTGCCCAGCGAAATGCTGTAGGCGCCCTGCGTGCCGGAAATGGTGACGGGGACACTAAGGACATTGGGATGGGTGGCGGCCATCTCGATGGCCCGGTGGACCTCCTGCCCATTGGAACCGACGGCGTGCTGTACGCCATCCACCACGATTTGCGGCGTATAGACGGCCCGGTCGCCGCGGACCTCGGCATAAGCGCGCTGGCGGCGGGTGAAAGTATTGTCGGCCAGCGTGTCCTTCCAGCCGACATAATCCCAGTAATCGACCGGCAGGGACAGGGCAATGACGCTGGGATCGCGGGCGAGCTCGCCCATCATCTTGTCCGCCGGCGGGCAGGAGGAGCAGCCCTGGCTGGTGAACAGCTCCACCACGGCACGCGGCTGCGCCATCGCCGGGCCGCTCGCGGCCAGCAACAACAGAGCTGCAACCAGGTTTCGCCGCATCGGTCTCGTCCAGGCCTAGAGCACCTTGTGAGCCGGTCGAACCACCGGCAATCGCAAGGACGGGTTGAAACAGGGAGCCAGAGCAGGATGCATTCTTGCTGAAATGCGGCCTACTCCGATCGGAAACACCGACAAGCCATAGCTCATCGAAGATGAACGGGCGAGTAACACAGTGGTGAGAGGGCGGTCCCTCCGCGATTCGTGAAGGGGTGTGATATCGAGCGATTGCTGCGGCCCCGCCCGCCGTTGCATCCACCGTTTCTGCGGGATGCTGCCATGCCCTTTCTGGCAAATCCCGCGATGCGATGGCATGGTTGGCCCATGCGGGCGTACAAATTCATTTCCGATCTCACGCAACGGGTCACCGAGCATGACGATTACGCGCTGGCGAGCCATATGGCGCTGTCCCTGCTCACGGCGATGTTTCCCTTCCTGATCTTCGTGGCCTCCCTGGCCGGTGTGCTCGGCACTGCCGACCTGCAGAACGAGATCGTGCGCCTGCTGTTCGAAACCTGGCCGCACGAGGTTTCCGAGCCGATCGCCCGCGAGGTCACCCGGGTGCTCGGCACGGCGCGGCCCGGCCTGCTCACCGTCAGCGCCATCGTGGCGGTGGTGCTGGCCAGCAATGGCGTCGAGGCCATCCGCGTCGGCATCAACCGGGCCTATGGCCTGGTCGAGACGCGATCCTTCTGGTGGTGCCGGCTGCAGAGCCTGTTCTTCGTGCTGCTGGCCTCGCTCGCTCTGGTCACGCTCGCCTTGCTGGTGGTGTTGTGGCCGGTGATATGGCAGGCGGCGATCAGTATCACGCCGGTGCTGGCGCCGCTGCAGCCGCTGATCGAGATCGCCCGCTACGGCATCACCACGGCAGTGCTCGGCGGCGCCATCATCCTGGTGCACCTCTTCCTGGTGGCGAGCCGCCCTTCGCTCGGCCTGATCTGGCCCGGCGTGCTGATCACCATGGGGCTCTGGCTCGCCGGCGGCTACGCCTTCAGCATCTATATCAGCGACTTTGCCGCCTACTCCAAGCTCTATGCGGGCCTCGGCAGCGTCTTCGCGGCGCTGTTCTTCCTGTGGCTGGTGGCGCTGGCCTTTCTGCTCGGGGCGGAGACCAACGCCATCCTGGCCGAGCGGCATCACAAACGCATTCAGGCCGCGTCGTAATGCATGATGTAGAGCTTGCGGGTGGTCTCGTGGATGGTCCACTCGCCCTTCCAGCCCTTCGGCAGGACCAGCGCCTCGCCGGCCCGTACCTCGCGGGTCTGGCCGCCGGCGTCATGCAGCGACACCCGCCCCGACACGATGTGGCAGGTTTCCGAATTGCGCTCGCGCGAGGCGGTGAAGCGGCCCGGCGTGCACTCCCACACGCCGACTTCCATCAGCCCGTCCTCGGACTTCCACAGGGTTTTTGCCGCCTCGACCTGGCCTTCGCTGAGGGTGGTGGGCTTGGGGCCGAAGGGGCCGAGGTCGAGGGAGGTGAGATCGGCGAAGGTACGGCTGTCGATCATGGTCATTCCAATTCAAACGCGTTGAAATAGCTGGAACCGGGGTTTCTCAGCGCCCGGTGATCTTGTTGGCGAAGGTGGCGAGACGTGAGGTCTGCTGGAGGCCTGCCGCCTCGCGCCGGTCGGCCATGTGGTAGAGCTGGTACATCGAATGGATGCCGAGCCAGCGGAAGGGTTCCGGCTCCCATTCCCGCACGGAGCGGTTGACCCAGGGCAGGCGCGTCAGCGGCGTGTCGCGCTCCAGGATCAGGTCGGCGAGGGTACGGCCGGATAGATTGGACGTGGAGACGCCCAGGCCCACATAACCGCCGGCCCAGCCGATGCCGTTCTTGCGGTCGAGGCCGACGGTGGTGCACCAGTCGCGCGGCACGCCGAGTACGCCGCACCAGGCATGGTCCATCTTCAACCCCTTGGTCTGGGGCAAATGGCGCATCAGGATGGCGTAGAGCTGCGCGATGGTTTCGGCCTGGGTCTGCCCGCGATTGTCGGTGGCCGAGCCATAGCGATAGGGCACGCCGCGCCCGCCCATGGCGATGCGGCCTTCGCGCGTGCGCTGGGCGTAGCAATAGCCGTGGGTGGCGTCACCCAGCAGCTCGTAGCCGTTCCAGCCGATCCGGCTCCACTGCTCCTCGCTGAGGGGCTCGGTCATCAGGATGGCGCTGTTCATCGGGATCCACAGGCGCTCGAAGCCGGAAATGCCGGCGGTGAAGCCCTCCGTCGCCCGGATGATGATCGGCGCGCGCACGGTGCCGCGCTTGGTGGTCACCGCGCCCTTCTCGATACGGGTCACTTCGGTCTGCTCGTAGATCGACACGCCCAGGCGCTCGACCACGGCGGCGAGGCCCCGCACCAGCTTGGCCGGCTGCACGCGGGCAGTGTCGTGATGCACCAGGGCGCCCTCGACATTGTGGATCTCGATGCGCTTGCGCATCTCCTCGCGGCCGATCAGGCTGATGCGTGCATCGGGCACGCTCCAGCCTTTTTCGTAGTCGTAGGACTGGCGGATGCGGCCGAGCTGGGCCTGGTTGACCGCCACCGTCAGCGTGTCGTTGCGGCGAACGTCGGCGTCGATGCCTTCGCGCTCGGTCACGGCGATCACCTCGTTCACCGAGCCATGCATCGCCGCTTCCATGTCGACGACCGCCCCGCGCGAGGAGGTCTTCAGATATTTCTCGCGCGACCAGCCGAAGCCCCCCGAGAGCCAGCCGCCATTGCGCCCGGAGGCGCCGAAGCCGGCGAATTCCTTCTCGACCACGATGATGTTGAGGCCGGGATTGGCCTGCTTCAGATAATAGGACGTCCACAGCCCGGTGAAGCCGCCGCCGACGATGCAGACATCGGCGCTGCGGTCACCCGGCAGCGCCGGGCGATAGCCGGGCACGCCGCCGATATCGGCATACCAGAACGAGATGTTGCCGTTGGTCTTGACGTCCATGATGGGGGTCTCGTGCGTAAGGAAATGAATGGTGATGCCGGTTTCCGGCGATGAATGGATTGCAGAAAAAACTCAGGTCAGGGTCAGGTCGGCGCGCTCGTCGTCGGCCAAGAGTTTGGCATCGCCGGCCGCCCAGCAAAGATCGACCGCCTCGCCGATGACGAAGGGCCGGCTCTCCAGGGGCGCGCGCACGATGGCGACCGAACCGTCGGCCAGCACGACCTGGTATTTCGAGCTGGAGCCGAGATAGATCGCCTCGCTGACCTGGCCGGATAGGCTGTTGCGGCCGTCGCGCGCGCCCGTGGCCGCCGGCGCGAGCGAGAGCTTCTCCGGCCGCAGCAGCATCACCGGCTTTCGGCCGTCGGCGAGCCTTTCCCGCGAGACCACCTTCTGCCCGGCGATGGAGAGGCAGGTCTCGCTGCCGGAGGTCTCGACGCTGCCGCGCAAGGTGGTGGATTCGCCGATGAACTTGCCGACGAACAAGGTGGCTGGCTCGTCATAGAGCTCGCGCCCGGTGCCCACTTGCTCGATACGGCCATGGTTGAACACGGCGATGCGGTCGGACAGCACCAGGGCCTCCTCCTGGTCGTGGGTGACGTAGACGAAGGTGGTGCCGAGCTCGCGGTGGATACGCTTGATCTCGAGCTGCAGCCATTCGCGCAGCTTCTTGTCGAGCGCGCCGAGCGGCTCGTCCATCAGGAGCAGCGGCGGATCGAACACGATGGCGCGGGCCAGCGCCACGCGCTGCTGCTGGCCGCCCGAGAGCTCGCTGGGATAGCGATGGGCGAAATCAGCCATCTTGACCATGTCGAGGGCGCGGCGGACGCGGGCCTCGCGCTCGCCCTTGGGGACGCCGCGCAAGGCGAGGGGATAGGCCACGTTCTTGCCGACCGTCATGTGCGGGAACAGGGCGTAATGCTGGAAGACCACGCCGATATTGCGCTTGTGCGCCGGCAGGCCGCCAATGTCCTCCCCGCCGACAGCGAGCGCGCCGCTGGAAAGCTCGGTGAAGCCGGCCACCACGTTGAGCGTGGTCGTCTTGCCAGAGCCGCTGGGGCCGAGCAGCGTCATGAACTCGCCGGGCTCGATATGGAGGCTGACATCGTCGAGCGCGGTGAAGCTGCCGTAATGCTTGCTGGCATTGCGGATGTCGATGGCGGCGCCGGCCGCGCCCTGGGTGGATGCGGCGGGGGTGGAGATGGCGGCTGCGTTGGACATCTCAGCTCCTCTTCGAGCGCGCGCCGAGAAGGAGGCCGGCGGCGATCAGCAATGTCGTGGCAAGGAAGACGATGGTTCCCACCGCGGCGACCGTGGGGTCGGCGTCGCGGGTGATGGAGGTGAAGATCTGCACCGGCAGCGTCTTCAGGTAGGGATTGGTGATGAACAGCGCGACGATGATCTCGTCGAAGGAGGTCACGAAGGCAAAGAGCAGGCCCGACAGGATGCCGGGCGCGATCAGCGGCAGCGTGATGGTGCGGAAGGTGGTGAAGCGGTTGGCGCCGAGGCTGGCTGCGGCCTTTTCGAGCCTGACGTCGAACATCTCCAGGCTCGCGGAGACGGCGATCAGCACGAAGGGGATCGCCAGCATGGTGTGGGCGATGACGAAGCCCAGATCCGTGCCGACCAGCTTATAGGTGAGGTAGACCGAATAGATCCCCACCGCCAGCACCACGCCCGGCACCACCATCGGCGTGATGAGGAGGGCGCGCAGGATGCCGCCGCCCGCATGCTTCATGCGGCTGAGGCCTAGGGCGGCGAGCGTGCCGATCAGCGTGGCGATGATGGCGACGATGGTGGCGATGCGCAGCGAGTTGATGAAGCTGGACGACCAGTCCGGATTGGTGAGGAAGTTCTCGTACCACTGCCAGGAGAAGCCGGTTGGCGGAAAGGCCAGCGACTTGTTCTGGTTGAACGACATCGGGATGATCACCAGCGTCGGCAGCACCAGCCAGATCGCGACCAGCAGGCAGAAGAGGGCGAGGAAGAGACGCAGCAGTTTCATCGTCAGCTCCTCGACGCCTGCTTGTGGCGCTGGCGCATCAAGGGCGCGGCGATGGCGAGCAGCAGGAAGGTCGCCACCAGCAGGATCACGCCCATGGCGCCGCCGCGGCCCCAGGCCAGCAGGCTCAGCACCTGGTTCTGTACCAAGGTGGAGAGCATGGTGCTGCGCGGCCCGCCCAGCAAAGCCGGGGTGATGTAGAAGCCGAGCGAGAGGATGAAGACGATGATGGCGCCGGCGAAGACGCCTGGCAGAGACAGCGGCAGGTAGATCTGCCAGAAGGCCCTGACAGGGCTGGCGCCGAGGCTGCGCGCCGCCTGGATCAGGCGCAGGTCGATGCTACGCATCACCGAATAGAGCGGCAGGATCATGAAGGGCAGCAGCACCTGGGCCATGCCGATGACCACGCCGAGCGGGGTCCGGATCAGCTTGATGCCGTCGAGGCCAAGCGCCTGGAGCGCCGTGTTGATCACGCCGGAATCCTGCAGGAGCACCACCCAGGCGAGCGTGCGCACCACGCCGCTGACCCAGAACGGCACCAGCACGCAGAGAATGAGCACCAGGCGCCATTTCGGCCCGACCGCCGTCATCAGATAGGCATAGGGATAGGCCGCGATCACGCAGACCAGCGTGACCCAGGCGGCGATGGAGAAGGTGCGGGCCAGCACGGTGAGGTTCGCCGGCGTGGAGAAGAACCAGACATAGTTCTGCAGGCCCCAACTCGGTTCGGCGAAGCTGCGCACCACCACCGTCGCCAGCGGATAGCCCATGGCGAGGATCAGCAGCAGCACGGCAGGAACCGCCAGCAGCGACGGATAGGCCGAAAGCGGCCTCAGCTTGCGCCGCCGGCCGATGGCCATGGAGGATTGCATGGTGTCCGTCACGTGCGGCTCCTGAGTTCAAACGGTTCGGCCGGGACGAGCAAGGCACGACTAATCTTCTCCCCTTGCGGGAGAAGGTGGCATTGCGAAGCAATGACGGATGAGGGGTGTTGGCGGACAACCATCAAGGTTGCGTGTCCCCCTCATCCACCCCTTCGGGGCACCTTCTCCCGCAAGGGGAGAAGGCAGGTCTCGCCCTACTCTGCCCCGCCTCAATTCCCCGCCAGCAGGGAGCCCCATTTTTCGTTCAGGGCCTGGAAGTTCTCTGTCCAGAAGGCCGTGTTGAAGCCGTAGCCCTGCTTGACGCGCTCGGGGGTGTTGGTGAGGAAGGCCTGCACCTGGGCGTCGACCTCGGGCTTGGACTCGTTGTTCACCGGCGAGTAGGAGGTTTTCTGGGTCAGGGCTTCCTGCGCGGTCTTGCCGAGATAGGCGTTGATCAGCGCATGGGCGGCGGCGGGATCCTTGACGCCGACCGGAATGGTGAGCTGGTCCTTGACCACCAGCCAGTCCTGCCAGACGGGGGTGTATTTGGCGCCGTTCTTGACCGCGGTCATGGCGCGTCCCGTCCACATCAGCAGCATGTCGATCTCGCCGGACTCGGCGAGCTGCTGGGATTCGGCGCCAGTCTTCCAGAACACGGTGTCGGGGCCGAGGGCCTTGATGCGGGCGATGGCCGTGTCGATATCCGCCGGCGTCATCTTGTCCACCGGGTGGCCGTCGGCCAGGAGCGCCTGTTCGAGCAGGCCGACCGGCGGGTCACCGCTGCCGTCGATGCCGCGCGTGCCGGGGAAATTCTTGGTGTCGAAGAAGTCCTTCCAGTTCTTGGGCGGATGGTCCTTGAACTTGTCGGTCTTGTACATCAGCACGATACCGTAATTCATGGCCGGCACGCTGCAGGGGCCGACCTGGCCGGGCGGGATGTGCGAGACGTCGATCTTGGTGAAGTCGAGCTTCTGGAAATATTTGCCGCAATAGGCAAAGGGGGCGAGGTCGCCGGTATCGACGACGTCCCAGGTGACGTTGCCCGATTCGATCTGGGCCTGGAGCTTGGCGAGCTCGGTCGGGCCGTCGTTCAGGAGCTTGACGCCGGACTTTTCGGCGAATTCCTTCAGCGCCGCGTTCTGCCCGTCCTGGTAGATGCCGCCATAGGAGACGAAGGTCAGGGTCTTGTCCTTCAGCGATCCCTCGGCGATGGTGCCGGCCGGCGGCGCGCTCTGGGCCAGGGCCGGGAAGGCCGCGAGCAGGGTAAAGGCAGCGCCGGCCAGGCCGGCACAAAACGCTTTTGCGCAAGATCGTTGGGCGAATGCCGTTGCAATTGTCATCCCGTTATCCCTCTGAAGACTCGCTTGTCTGTTCTGGCGATCCGGATGCGAGCGATTTCCGGATCACATATTGATCGAGGTCGGCAGCGCCGCTGGTCGGCGGCGAGATGATCCACACCACCTCGGCCGGCGTGTCGCCGATATTCGCCGTCTTGTGCGGCGTCGAGGACGAATATTCGATGCTGTCACCCGCCTCGAGGATGAAGCTCTCCTGGCCGAGCGTCAGTTGCAGGCGCCCGCGCAGCACCAGGAACATTTCGTGGGAATTGCCATGGGTATAGGGCTGGTCGCCGGTGGAGCCGCCGACGTCGAACTCGCCGGAATAGACTTCGAGGTCGCGAAGGGGGCGCCGGGACAGCAAGGTCTTGTGGCAGCCGCCGCTGGCCGGCAGGGCCGGGCGCTCGGAACGGGAGACGACCCTGTGCGGCGAAGCCTCGCCCTCGTCGAAGAGGTCGGCGACATTGATGCCGAGCGCGTTGGCGATCCCCATCAGCGTGGAGGTGTTGGCGCCGGAAAGCCCGCGTTCGAGCTGGGAGAGGAAGCTGGCGGTGGTGCCGGTGAGGTCGCCGAGTTCGCGCAGGGTCAGGCGGCGCGCGGTGCGGAAGGCCTTGACGCGCTGGCCCAGGATGCTGGAGCGCCGCGCTTCCAGATTGGGCGCAGCGCCGCTGTCGGCATTGTGATCGTCGGCGCGCTTCATCAGGGCCTCGGCAGGTTCACTTAACAAGTCATAAAGTGAATTGCTGTACTTAACAAGCCTTAAAGTGAATGCGCGAAGACGCGTTTCGATAGGCCGATCTGAAGAGACCGACCGAAGATCGACGGAACTCGACTTTTGTCATTGCCGGGCCTGTCCCGGTAATCCAGGGCCGCAGTCTCAACGAACAGAGGAAGCTGGATGCCCGGGACAGGCCCGGGCATGACAAAATTGAGCTTTTCCCGGCCTCGTTGCGATTGCTGAGTCAGTCTCTCCAGGTCGGCCCGGAACCGTTACACTTCTCACCGAACCTGCCGGTCCCGCTCCATCAATTCCCCGTGGCCGGCTGGCCGAGCTTGATCACCTCCGCCTTGCCCGGTTCGGTGACGATGTGGTCGAGCGCCGGCGGCTTGTCGCTGTGCAGGAGATCGCTGGTGGGCGCGCCCGTCTTGATGAAGGCCTCGATGTCGGCGGCGACGGCGTCCGGCGCGCCCCATTGCACGTTGTGGCCGATATCGCTGACCTGCGCCCCGGAGGCCGGCAGGGGGATCACTCCATAGCGCTTCCAGAAAGCGGGGATACCCTTGGTCTTGGCTGCCTCGGAGAGGGATTGCTTCAGCCAGGTCTGGTCGGCCTCCAGGAAGATGCTGTCTTGCGTCGCCCAGAGCACCAGCACGGGCACCGAAAAACCCTTCAGCCGCTCGGTGTTGTCGGTGGCCAGCAGCGCCTTGCTGGCGCCGATCCAGGTGCCGAGCCGGACATTGGCCGTCTCCGGCACATAGGGCTTGAGGAAGGCGGGATCGGCGGCCGGATCCACCACCCAGTTCTTGGCGATCCAGTCCTCGGCCTTGGGATTGGCCTTGAGCGGGGTGAGCATGTAGAAGCCGGCGGGATACTTCCAGCCCTTGGCCTCCAGTGCCTTCTTCCAGGAGCCTTCCACTGGCTCCTTCAGCACGTAGTCGCGCAGGGCGACGTTGTCGACGCCCTTGGTGGAGCTCGCCACCAGCACGGCGCGTTCGACCAGTTCGGGATGCTCCAGGGCGACTTCCTGGGTGACGAAGCTGCCGAGCGAATGGCCGGCAAGTGTCGCCTTGGCGATCTTCTTGGCCTTCATGAAGGCGACGATGTCGCCGGCGAAGTCGCTGGTCCGGAAGCATTTCTCCGGCGCGGGCGAACAGGCGGCACGGGGCGGCATCGAGGTCTGGCCGTGGCCGCGCAGGTCCATGGCGAGGATGTGCAGGCCGGGATCACGCTTGTGCAGCGCCGCCATGGTGGTCGACCAGGAGCGGATATTGTCAGTGAGGCCGTGGATGAGGAGCACTGCGGGCCCGTCCTTCGGCCCGGTCTCGACATAGGCCATGGTGATGCTGCCCGGCAACTTCACCTTGCAGCGCCCGGCCGCCAGGTCCTCGCATCCCTTGGCGCTGGCGGGCGATGCGGCGCCCATGGCGAGGCCCAACGCGAGGGGCAGAGCGAGCGCGCCCGCTTTGGCGAGACGGATGAAAGGGGTCGGCATGCGGTTCCTCCTCCGGCAGGATTTTGGAAGAAACTATAGCCCTGGATTGTTGCCGGGCAATTGCCCGGGGGCGACATCCGACCGTGGCACATATCCTGGGAGCGCGGACATCCTGTCCGCTCTTGGAAATGCCGAGCTTGCGGAAGGAAGGGCTGATATCGCGACATGCAAGCATGTCATTGTGACGTCCGCTCTCCCAGGTAACAACCTCGTGGCCTCACGCGGCTGGTACGCCTGTCGCCGGGATGGCCCCGCCCGTCACCACACCGCCTTCCGGCGAGAGCAGGAAGGCGATCAGCCGGGCGATCGCTTCCGGCGCCACCCAGGAACTGGTATCGGCCTTGGGCATGGCGGCCCGGTTCGGCGGCGTGTCGATCACCCCGGGCAGCACGCAATTGGCAGTGATGCCGTCCTTGCGATATTCCTCGGCAATGGCCTCCGTCAGCCGCAGCAGCGCCGCCTTGGAGGCGGCATAGGCGGCCATTCCCGCCGACGCCTTCTGCCCGGCCAGCGCCGCCACATGCACGATGCGACCCTGGCGCGCCGCCTGCATCGCCGGCAGCACCGCGGCGCTGATGGCGAGCGCCGTGCGGGCATTGCCGGTGAGCATGGCATCCCATTGCGAAAGCGTCTTGGCGACCGGCGCCATCGCGAAGCCGCCCACCGTGTTGGCGAGCCCGCCGACCGTGCCGAATTTAGCGATTGCCTGTGCCACCGCCGCCTCGCAGGCCTCCTGCGAGGTCATGTCCGTCCCGGCGATCGACAGTACCTCGACCCCCGCCGGCAGCGAGGCGACGAGCGTCCCCAGCTTGTCGGCCGAACGCTCCATCAGCACGAGCGGCGCGCTGCCTTTGGCGAGTTCGCGCACCACCGCGGCTCCGAGATTGCCGGCTGCGCCGGTGACGATGATGGCGGGGGACGAAGACATGGCAGGACTCCCTGGTGTGACTGCACCGGGAGAGTGTCATGGGTGGAAGCAGGAGGGAAGGGTGAGGATCGTGGCACGCATGACTGATCGCGGCGACACATCCTTCGGCATGAAGTGAGATTGGTGCCCCTAGCCGGAATCGAACCAGCACTCCTTGCGGAATCCGATTTTGAGAGATCGGATATCGCCTATCCTTTGTATATCCGGCGGTATCCGATTTTACGATAACCGATTGAAGCCTATGGCTTTTTTCTCTTGTCTACGCATCCATACCTAACCGGATATTCGCTACGGTTGGTTTTCCAGGTGCACCTATTCTGCACCTGAAATCCGACCTCAAAGGAGGTTAGGAATGCCCAAAATCAAACTCACCAAGACCGCTGTCGACGCCGCAACCCCGCAGGAGCGCGATTACGAACTCAGGGATACGACGATACCCGGCTTTCTCGTCAAGGTCACCCCAACCGGCCGCAAGATTTTCATGGTGGCCTACGTCGCCCACAATGGACAGCGGCGAAAGCCCGCGATCGGCCGCTACGGCGAGATCACTGTCGAGCAGGCGCGCAACATTGCTCAGGACTGGCTCGCGGAGGTGCGCCGTGGCGTCGACCCGAGCGCTGAGCGCGCGGCGGCCCGTCAGGCGCTGACGGTGAAGGAGCTGTTCGACCGCTTCATCACCGACTATTCCGAAAGCCGCAACAAACCCACAACGGTCGAGTCCAACCGGGGTTACGGCAAGCGCTACATCGTCCCGATCCTTGGCAATCTCAAGGTGCCAGATGTCACACGCGCTGACATCGCGCATCTCATGAAGAAGATGGCCAAGAGCCCCACCAACGCCAATCGAGTCCTGGCGGCCGTCCGGAAGATGTTCAACATGGCCGAGGTCTGGGGGCTGCGCCCAGACGGCTCTAACCCCTGCCGGCATATTCCCAAATACCCGGAACGCGGCAAGACCCGCCTTATCACCGACACGGAGCTTCGCAAGCTTTTCGAGTATCTCGACCGCGCCGAGGCCGAGGGATTGGAGCATCCCTTCATCCTCTTGGCCATCCGACTTCAGTTCGAATTCGCCGCGCGCATGTCGGAAATCCTTCAGCTTGAATGGGCGTGGATTGATTTCGACAACCGCCGCGTAGTCTGGCCCGACAGCAAGACGGGCGGAATGTCGAAGCCGATGAGCGCAGAGGCGCACCGGCTCTTCGAGACCGCGCCCAGGCTTGAAGAGTCGCCCTTCGTGTGCCCATCCGTCTTCGACCCGAACCTGCCGATGTCAAAGCACACCTACTATCAGGGCTGGCGGCGTATCCTTCAGCGCGCAGGGCTCCCGCACATTGGGACGCACGGCATTCGTCATCGCTCCGCTACCGATATCGCCAATTCGGGCATTCCAGTGAAAGTCGGGATGGCGCTCACCGCGCATAAGACTGTCACCATGTTCATGAAGTACGTCCACACCGAGGATGACCCGGTAAGAGCGGCGGCCGAGGCGGTCACGCAGCGCCGCATATCCCTCATCGGCGGAGTTCAGCCTTCCGCGCCCCCGATGGCGGCGGCCCCGGAACCCCCGTGTGTCGCGCCGGCTGTCGAAGCGGCCCAGCTCGCGCTCGGCCCCGACGGAAAGCCACTCGGTTTTGAAGACGGCGCCTACACGTCGCGCACGCGTCTCGGCAACTACCGACCCTACCGTCACCGGAGCGGCGAGAACCGCTCTGTTCCGCCCGGCACGAAGCGCGCAGAGGCCACGGAGGCGAACCATGCCTGACAGAGCAAAGCCTGATCGCCGTTGGCCGACGCCGGACATCCTCAAGCGCGCGAAATTTGTCGACGACGCAGGACCGATCCGCTTTGTCGACACCGAAGCGGCCGCGCGTTACCTGGCCCTCGAAGCGCATACACTGGAGTGCTATCGCTCCCTGGGCGGGGGGCCGGCCTACCACAAGTTCGGCAAATGGGTCCGCTATGCGGTCGACGACCTCGACGCGTGGGCGGAGAGCTGCCGTCGTTCAACGACGGCTTCGCCAGCGGCGCCTCGTATCCTTTCCATTGACCGGATATAGGTTCTAACCTATATGAGTTGGGAGGTCCAATTCCACCCTGCCTTCGAGGCCGAGGTTCTAACTCTTGAGCGTGACGTCCGCGTCGCTTTGATCGCTGCCGCCAGGCTGTTGGCCGACTACGGTCCGCAGCTTGGCCGGCCTCATGTCGATACGCTCAAGGGATCTAGGCACGCCAATATGAAGGAGTTGCGGTTCGAGGGCGGCGACGGCGAATGGCGAGCGGCCTTCGCCTTCGATCCCGAGCGAAAGGCCGTCGTTCTTGTGGCGGGCGACAAATCTGGCGTCAGCCAGAAGCGCTTCTACAAGACGCTAATCGCAAAGGCGGATCTACGGTTTTCAGAGCATCTGGAAAGCCTGAAATCCGCAAAGAAGGGCAAATGAGATGGGCCGTAGCCTGACCGACATCATCGCCGCGCTTCCGCCCGAAGAGCAGGCAGCCATTGACGCCCGGTATCAGGACTTGAAGCAGGAGGTGGAAGGCCTGCGCGAGCTGCGGCAGATCGCCTGCAAGGCTCAGGCGGAGATCGCCTCCGCCCTCAACATCAAGCAACCCTCGGTTTCTCAGATCGAGCGGCAAACCGATATGTATCTCTCCACGCTTCGCAGCTATGTCGAGGCCGTGGGGGGAGAACTCGAACTGACGGTCAAGCTGCCGAAACGGCCTGCATTGCGGATTCACCAGCTCGGCGACGTCGGTGCTCCTACGCAGGCGGCGGCCCGCAGCCCTCGCACGCGCGCGCAGATCGGCGGTCGCCGTGGGCGCTAGTTATCCAACGAGAATAATACTGGCGTTTCGAAGCGGCGGCGTCTGTGCTTTCCCGAAATGCGGCAAGCATCTCACCTACGACGCCCAGGTGGGCGACGACACCTATGTCGGCGAGGCGGCGCATATCCGTGGCGAGAAGCCGGCCGCCGCCCGCTATGACGCCTCGATGACCGATAACGAGCGCGATAACGTCCGAAACCTCATCTATCTTTGCACCGATCACCACACGATCATCGACAAGGTCGAGGCCGATTGGCCGACCGCGACGCTTCTGCAACTGAAGGAAGGCCACGAAAAGCAGGTCCGCCAAGCCATGGAAGAGGCCTTCGCGGACGTCGCCTTTCCCGAATTACAGAACGCTGTGTCGTGGGTCGCCAGCCAAGCCCCCGCTGGCAATGGATCATTCGATCTCACTGCGCCCGACGAGAAGATCAAGAAGAACGCGCTGTCGAACGGATCTCGGCACATCATCGCTGCCGGTCTCACCTCGCGAGCTACGGTAGGCGACTATGTCGAGGCCGAGGCGCAGCTCGATCCAGACTTTCCCGAGCGGCTGAAAGCCGGTTTTCTTGAAGAGTATTACGCGTGCCGGAAAGAGGGCCACAAAGGCGACGAACTGTTTGAGCTGATGTGCGCGTTTGCGCAACGCGGCCTGCGTCGGCAGGCTGACAGAACTGCGGGCATCGCGGTGCTGATCTATCTTTTCGAAATCTGCGACGTGTTTGAGAAATGATTCTCCCGACGAAACATATCCCGCAGAACGAGGCGCTGATCGGTATCGGCGCGACGCTGCTTGCGCACCTCAGCATTCCCATGACCGTTTCAGGTCTTTGGGAACGTCTGCGCACGGAGCCGAACGTCGGGACTTTCGAGCGGTTCGTGCTGGCCTCGAACCTCCTCTATCTGATTGGCGCCATCGACATCCGGGACGGCCTCATCGTCAGGACCGGCTCATGATCCGTGCTGTTCGCGCCAATCAGAAGGGCTTTCACACCGCGCTCCTGCAGCCAGGACTCAATCTCATCCTCGCCGACCGATCTTCTTCGGCCGGTGACAGGGACACGACGAACGCTCTGGGCAAATCGACCCTCATCGAGATCATCGATTTCTGCCTCGCCAGCAACTCCTCACCCGGAAAAGGCCTGCGCGTGGAGGCTTTGCATGGTTGGGCTTTCACGCTGGAGCTTTCCCTATCCGGCCGCGACATCGCGGTGACGCGAGCAACCGACACCCCGGGCTTCTTCGCCATTGAGGGCGTCACAGATGATTGGCCTGTCCGTCCGACGCCGAACAAAGAAGGCGTCCCCGGCCTCGACGCGAAGAAATGGCGGGCCGTCCTCGCCTGGGCGCTGTTCGGCATAACCGAGTTGTCTGCCGAGTCCGGCTACAAGCCTTCGGCGCGGTCACTGCTGTCCTATTTCGTGCGCAACCAGACCGCCGCTTACAACACTCCGTTCAAGTATTTCGATAATCAGAAGACCTGGGACATCCAAGTCCACAACGCCTTCCTTCTCGGATTGAACTGGGAGAAGGCTGCGACCTGGCAGCAGCTCAAGGACCAAAAGAACGCACTCGATGCGCTCAAGCAGGCGATCAAGACCGGAGCCGTGGACGGCGAACTGGCGTCCCTCGGTGAACTTGAAGCCGAACGCCTGCGTCTGACGACACAGCTCGACCGTGAGCGCGAGGCCCTGTCGAATTTCCGCGTGCTTCCACAGTATCGGGAGATCGAGGCCCAAGCGAATCTCCTGACTGGTGAAATCCATGGCTTGGTCAACGCCAACATCGTCGATAAGCGTCGCCTCGAGCGCTACCGCGACTCGCTGGTCAGCGAAGACGCTCCAACCGAAGACCGGCTGGAAGCTCTCTACGGCGAGGCGGGCATCGTCCTGCCCGGCGCCGTTAAGAAGACGTTGGACGATGCGCGGGCATTCAACGCGCAAATCATCGCCAACCGTCGCGAGTTTATCGCAGGCGAGATTGCCGCGCTGGAAGCTGCCGTCATTGAGCGTGACGCAGCAATCGCGACCCTGACGGATCGCCGTGCCGGCTACCTTAGCGCGCTTGCCGGACAGGGCGCGCTGGAAGAACTGACGCAGTTGCAGGAGCTGCATGCCGCGACGCGGCTCAAGGTCGATGAACTGACCAACAGGATCACCCAGCTTCGCCAGATGACCACAAAGGCGGACACGATCAAGGTCGAGACCGTCGAGCTGAAACGCGCGACCACACTCGACTATGAAGAGCGGCGCGCGCTCTGGTCACAAGCGCTCAGCCTCTTCTCGGAGTTTTCCGAAAGCCTGTATAAGTCGCCCGGCCGCTTGGTCATCGACATCGATGACACCGGATACAAATTCGACGTCGAGATTGCCGGTAGCCCGAGCGAAGGCATCAGCAAGATGAAGATCTTCTGCTATGATCTCATGCTGATCTCGTTCGCGCGCCAGCGCGGTCTCGGGATCGACTTCCTGATCCATGACAGCACAATCTTCGACGGCGTCGATCCTCGTCAGCGCGCCCATGCGCTCGAACTCGCGGCAGCGATGGCCGAGAAATACGACTTTCAATATATCTGTACCCTCAACACCGACATGGTTCCGGTCAGCGACTTTTCGCAGGGCTTCGACTTTGAGGCGCTTATCCGTCTGCGTCTAACGGATACCGATCCGAGCGGTAGTCTGCTCGGGTTCCGGTTCTGACGGGGGTCGACTCCGCTCCTCATATTGGGAGCGGTTCGTTACAGAGGCGGCCGCCATCCGCAAACCGGCATTGATGCTTGGTGCCTGCTGCTGACGGCAGCTTCCAACCTGGCCGGAGCGACCGATAAGGGGGCGACGATTGTCGCGACAATTCTCATTGCCGTTAACGCGGATTTGCGCTTCTACGCGTTTGAGGTTTTGCGGGGGAAAGCCTTCCCCCTTGTCGGCACTTTGTTGCCGACACACCCCCTTCTGCGGGGAGACCTCGCAACGCCCCCATTAGAGTGAGAGTGCGGACGGGTTTGCCGTGACGGGTTCAGGGCTGGGAGAGAGGCTCCCGGCGCCCGTCGCGGAGAACCGCGATGTCCAGACATGACCGCACCCCACGCGCCGGCTCGGACCGGGCGAACCTCTATGACGAGATCACCGGCAAGATCATCGCCGAACTTGAGGCCGGCCGCTTCCCCTGGGTCCAGCCTTGGGGCAAGTCCACGGCCAAAGCGCCGCTCGGCCTGCCGAAGAATGCCAGCACCGGCCGCACCTATAGCGGCATCAATATCCTGATCCTCTGGGGCGCCGTCGTTCAGCACGGCTTTCCCGGTCAGGGCTGGCTCACATATCGCCAGGCGGCCGCGCTCGGCGGAAACGTTCGCAAGGGCGAGCAAGGCACCACCGTCGTCTATGCCGACCGCTTCGTGCCGGAGGACGTGAAGCGGCGGGCGCGCGAGACCGGCGAGGAGGCCCACGCCATTCCGTTCCTCAAGCGCTTCACCGTGTTCAATACGGCGCAGTGCGAGTGCTTGCCGGACGACATAGCCATTACCATGCCGCCACCGCCGCCTGGCCTAATCGAGCCGAGGGTCGAAGCGCTGATCCGGGCAACCGGTATCGACTTTCGCATCGGCGGCGACCGGGCTTTCTACGTCCCCGCCGACGACTACGTGGTCGTACCGCCGCCGCAAGCCTATTTCGAGCCGATAAACTGGCACAGGACCGCGCTGCACGAGCTCGGGCACGCCAGCGGACATCACAGCCGCCTTAACCGCGACTTCTCGACGTCCTTCGGCACGAAGAAATACGCTTTCGAAGAGCTGATCGCCGAGATGAGTGCTGCCTTCTGCTGCGCATCGCTCGGTATCGTCCCGACCGTCCGCCATGCCGACTATATCGGCTCCTGGCTGGAGGTGCTGCGCGAGAACAACCGCGCGATCGTCCGCGCCGCCTCGCAGGCAAGCAAGGCCGCGGACTGGATCTTGTCATTCCTGCCCGAGGCCGAAACGACGGATACTGGCGCCAAAGCGATCGACAGGAGGGCGGCGTGATCCTCGTGACCGACGAGCTGCGCGCGCAGCTTCTGGCCAATGGCCGCCAGCGCGGTGTCGACCATGTGCCTGTGGTGAAGTTCTTCAACCCGCTCGGCGAAGGCGTCTGGCTCGCCACCGAACTGGACGCCGATGGCGACACGCTATTCGGCCTGGCCGACCTCGGCGAGCCGGAACTCGGATATTTCTCCTTAGAGGAAATGATCGCGGTGCGCCTGCCGTTCGGGTTGGGTATCGAGCGCGACATCCTCTTCACCGGCGAGTTCCCGATCTCGGTCTGGGCCGAGGCCGCGCGCGAAGCCGGCAGCATTCGCCGCGCCGAACGGATTATCCGTGCGGCAGGGCGGTCCAGGTGGGACGGCGTGTGATGCGCTTTCGCCGCTGGCATCGATCCGAACCCTATGGCGACACGTCGCGAAAGCGTGCGGCGTTTCTCCGCAAGCAGCGCCTCGAACGCGAGGCGCTGCCGCTCTTCGCTGACGAGATCGCCGCCGGCCAGCACGGCGTCGACGAGGAGATGGCCCGCCGGGCCATCTGGTGGGACGAGGCAGAGCGGGAGCGCCGCCGCATGCGGGCGGCCTCCTGGCGCAAGGCCCGCGCCCGCCTGTTCGTGTTGCCCGACGCGCTGCGGAGCACCGTCCGCGAGATCTGGCGCGATTGCCCCTATCCGGCCGATCCGGGCTATTTCGCGGATCTGCTTCAACAGATCGACGTCGGCCGCGTCGATCCGCACCGGCCGCCCTGGAAGTTCCACCCGGAGCTGAAGGCGCGGATGACCCCGGACCCGTCGAGATTCGACGCCGCCTTCCGCCAGATCGGCCAGCGCAAGGTGGGTGGCGGGCCGAAGACCACGGAGGCGGACGAGCTGCTGTTTTGTGGCAATCTCGGCTCCGGCATCCTCTTCCTGCGTTCGCGCGTGCGCCTGATCGAGCGCCACGAGAGCTTCTACACCTCGTCGGGCCATCGCCTGCGCGACTCCAAGGTCGGCAGCGGTGGACAGTTCGTCGAGATCGCATAGGCGTCGGCCCGCAGGGCAACGCCTATGCGATCCCGACGAAGGATCGCAATCTGCGCGTCCTGCCGCTTCCGGTCATCCGAGGCCATGTCGCCGACTTCCTCCGATACGCCGCCCGCCGGTCGGACCTGCGTTTCGAGATCACGCCCATCGGCTGCGGCCTCGCCGGATATCGCCCCGACCAGATCGCCCCGATGTTCGCCGGCTCTCCGGACAACGTGATCCTGCCCGACGCCTTCCGCGCCGTGCTGGCCGCATCGGCGAACGCGGTGCGTCATGGCTGATCACCGACCTCCGCCCGGTCACAATGGCGGGCCGCCGCTCGACGATCCGACGCCCCAGCGGCCGGGTCGCTGTCGCGATTGCCGGCATTGGCAGCCGCCGCCCGAAAGCCTGAAGCGCGACTATGAGTTCTTCCGGCTCGGCCTGTCTCGCCGCCGCGTGAAGAAGCCTACGGGATTCTGCGCCCGCGTGCTGCTCGGCAACAGCAGGATTCCGGCGTTCTCGGGCACCGCCGGGGATTTTACTTGCCGCAACCTCGAGCCCGTGCCGCCGAGGCTGCGGTCCAGGGGCGGTGGCTTCATCTCCATCTGGGTCGGCGACCGCGTCGTCTGGAAAGGCCCGGAGGATGAGATTCCGCCGCGCTTCCGCAACGCCGATCCCTAACGGCTTGCAAGCTCTGTTTGCTTCAACCGCCGTTGATTTCCCGGAACCTTCAGGCGTCTCGGCAGTTTCGGCCGATACCCGCGAAGCGACTATTCTAGTCGCCGCTGGCGCAAGTGACCGGAGGCGAAAAACAGCCAGGGGGCTGACATTGGATACGGAACCGGACCAACCGCAGACCCTCCTCGTCGTGGAGGATGACATCTTTATCCGCCTCGACATCGCGGACTACCTGCGCGGCTGCGGCTGGGTTGTGGTGGAGGCGGGCTCGGCCGCCGAGGCGGTCGCCCTGTTCGAATCCGGCGCCCCCGTCGATCTCGTCTTCTCCGATATCCAGATGCCCGACACGATGGACGGCTTCGGCCTTGCGGCATGGGTACGCCAGCATCGGCCGGGCGTTCGCATCATTCTCACGTCCGGCGCCGTCCAGAGAACCGAGGCGGCCGTCTCCCTCTGCGACGAGGGACCGATCGGCAAGCCCTACGACCAGCAGCGCCTTGCCGAGCGCATCCGCCATCACCTTGCGTCGGCTGCAACGGGGGCGGCGGGGGTGTAAGCCGGCGGGCGACGGCGCCTGCCTCGCGCGGCTTTAGAGGGAGAGAGGGGCTGGGGATTTCGTGACGGGTTGATAGCGGAGAGAGAGGCTCTCGGCGCCCGTCGCGGAGAAACCACCATGGCCCGAGCTGCCAAGAAGAAGCCCGTCCTCGAACTGATCGAGTTCTCGCGGGCGCGCGACATTCCCTTCAACCGCATCCATCTGTCGAGAGACAATGTGCGGGAGATCGACGTCGAATCCGGCCTCGACGAACTCACCTTCGACATCGACCGGCGCGAGGATCTGATCCAGGGCATCAATGTCCGCGCCATCCTCGACGCAGATGGCAACGAAACCGGCGATTTCGAGACGCCGGCTGGCGGCCGCCGCTACCGGGCGATCGCGCGCCTGGTTGCTGCCGAACGCTTCCCCGAGGACGGTCTGGTCCCCTGCATCGTCAAGAAGGCCAATGCAAAGACCTCCGCCGTCGACGACTCGCTGGCGGAGAACACCTTCCGTCTCGCACTCCATCCGCTCGACCAGTTCAAGGCGTTCAAGCGCATGGTCGACGGCGGTATGACGAAGCCGGAAGTCGCGAGCGCATATTTCACCACGGAGCGCTACGTCGATCAGCGTCTCGCCCTCGCCAAGGTCTCGCCCGCGCTGCACGAGGTCTACGCCGAAAACGGCATGACGCTCGCGATGCTGGAGGCGTTCACCGCGCATCCCGATCACGCGCGCCAGGAGCAGGTCTGGGACGCCGTCAGGCAGTCCCATTATCGCGAGCCCTGGCGCATCCGGAATATGCTGACCGAAACCAGCGTTCCGGCCTCCGACAAGCGTGCCCGCTTCGTCGGCCTCGACGCCTATATCGCGGCCGGAGGTCCGGTTCTGCCGCGCTATCTCTTCGATGACGACGAGGAGGGCTGGCTGGATGACGTACCGCTGCTCGATCGCCTCGTCTCCGAGAAGCTGAAGAGTGTCGCCGACGAAGTGGCCGCCGAGGGCTGGAAGTGGATCACGGTCGATCTCGAACTTCCCTACGGCTACGACTACGACCTGCGCGCGGTCACGCCGACCTTCGCGGAACTGAGCAAGAAGGAGCGGCGCGACCGCGAGAAGCTGCGCGACGAGCAGGAGCGTCTTGAGGCGGAGTACGCCGACCATGACGAGCTGCCCGACGAAATCGACCAGCGGCTTGGCGAGATCGAAAAGCAGCTTGAAGCCTTCGAGCGCCGCCCGGCGATCTACGATCCCGCCGACATCGCCATCGCCGGCGTTTTCGTGAGCGTAGACGAGGATGGCGAGCTCATGGTCGATCGCGGCTGGGTGCGTCCAGAGGACGAGCCGGTCGAGACCGTCGAAGGGGGAGCGCCGGAGGCGGAAGGCGACGGTGATGCCGATAGCGTCACCGCGCCGGATGTCCAGCGCACCGTCATCACCGTGGGCGGTCAGCCCGTCGAGCCCGACGATGAAGAGGAGACCATCAAGCCTCTTCCCGAACGCCTCGTGGCCGAGCTGACGGCCCATCGCACCGTAGCACTGAGCGATGCCGTGGCTGCAAACCCGCATATCGCCATGACGGCGCTGCTGCATCGGCTGGTGCGCGACCGCTTCAAGCGGTCGACCAGCGGCTCGGCCGTCCGGGTCTCTGTCCAGGAGGTGTATTTCCGCGAGCAGGGCATCGACCTCAAGGACAGCCCCTATGCAAAGTCCGTCGCCGAGCGGCATGCGGGATGGAAGGCGGACCTTCCGGCCGACGACGATGCGCTGTGGGACTGGCTCGACGCGCTCGATGACGCCAGCCGCATGGCGCTGCTGGCGCATTGCGTCTCGTTCGGGATCAACGCGCTCTACGAGCGGCCGAATCCGCACAGTGCGACCGGCATTTCCGAGCACGACCTTCGGACCCGCATGGCGGAAGCCAATCGCCTCGCTCGCGTCACCGGTCTCGACATGGCCGAAGCCGGCTTCCGGCCGACCGTGACGAACTATCTTGGCCGCGTGACCAAGCCCCGGATCCTCGAAGCCGTCCACGAGGCGCTTGGTGAGGACAAGGCGCGTCTGATCGATCACCTGAAGAAGGTCGACATGGCGCGGGAGGCCGAACGCCTGCTGGCCGACGCTGGTTGGCTGCCCGAGCCGCTGCGTCTTCTCACGCCGGAGCCGGTTGTCGAAACCGCGTCCGAGCCGGACGAGGATGACGTGGCGCTGCCGGAATTCCTCGCCGGCGGCGGCGACACGGTCGAAGCAGAGACCACCGACGATCCGGTGGTTCTCGTGGCCGCCGAGTGAACCTTATCGACGGGGCGGCTCCGGTCGCCCCGCATCTCTTCCCCTTCCACCTCAAGGCCCGGCATCCCGCCGGGCCATTTGCGTTTCTGGAGACACGATTCATGTCCGCACACCACGTTTATGACGATGCGCCGCTCGGCTGCCTGATCCGGTACTTCGACGGCACCCCGAAGCCGCCGGCCCGCTTCACCAAGAAGCTAGCCGCCTGGGAAAACCGAAACGGTGTCGGCCGGCTCGTGCGCAAGCAGCCCGGCCGCGAGCGCGCGACCTATACCGCGCCTGCCTCGATCACCCTGCACGAAGGCAACTTCGCCTCCGGCTCGGTCATCCTCGTCACCGTCATGCGCACTCATTCGGTCGACAGCGATCTCGGCTTCGAGATCGTCGAGCGGCCGAAGATCGGCATGGTCCGCGTGCTTCACCCCATCGGCGACGACGAGGAGCTGCTGCATCTCGCGGAGAACCGCGAGGCCGCAGAACTCTGGCTGGCAAAGGCCGGATACAGCCGTTGCCGCCTCGAGGAGATCACGGCGGATGAAGTCGGCGCCGACGTCGTCGAGGGGCGGGCGGCCGCCTGACCCTCGCTCATTCCCTGCCACCAGGCCCGCTGTCGAAAGACCGCGGGCCATTTTCGTTTCTGGAGAAACCCTATGGCTATTCCCGATTATGCCCGCACCAACTTCAACACGCTGCTGCGCGCCGCCGGCGACGGCAATCTCGCACTCATGGAGTGCCTGGATGCCGTTACCGGCGATCGCCGCTATGTGCTCTGCGCCGTAGGCCGCTCGGACGACGGCGATTTCGTCATGACGCCGTTCGGCCATCTCGCTGACGGCAATCCCTACGATGCCTACCTGCCGCCCGATCCCGATGATCCGAACGGCTTCATCGGGAATGCCGATGGAGGCACATCATGATGACGGTCGACGACATCTTCGACGAAGACCGCCGCAATCCTCCCGCGGAGCGTTCGCTTCCGTGGGAGGAGGCCTGCGACGGCATCACCGTCGTCGTGGAACCAAAGCCCCATTGGGCCGAGGATGCGCGGGCTTTCCGGCTCGATGCCCGCGAATATTGCTACTACGCCGACTGGACCCGGAATGGCGCCCGCGCCCGGTTCTACGGCCACATTGATACTTCCGGCGATGATCTGCTGCTGAATGCTCGCGCCCTGATCGTCCGCGAGATCGCCGAAGGGCATTGGAACTGATTGCATCATCCGGGTCGAGCTCCAGTTTAACATCCGAAGCCGCCATCTCCGGTCTGCGATGGGGATTGATTCCGTGCCCGGCCAGAAACTCAGGCTGACATCGACCGTCCCGCCGAGGCTGGCGCGGCGACGCAACTGCGACGGGTTTCCGGCATGCTGTCGAAGGCAGAGCACCACCCCCGCATCCATTCGCTGACCTTGGTCTGAGCCTTCTCCTTATCAATCAACCCGTGATATGTGGAACGGCCCGCGGTGCAAGGATGCTTTTCAGTCGATTTCACCACATGAGGACGGTGCGGTCATATGTCCGGCCTACTGGTGCGGTCATGACCGCTGGCCTCGATGAAGTCCGCGAAGCAGGTGGCTGGATCAAGGGGGCGCGCTTTGTGCGCGTCACGGGTTTCGGCCTGTCCTGTTTCGGGATTTCGTCCCGTGGTTCATCGTCTGTTGTGCACCTCACCTGCCGGGGGTCGCCGGGCAGCTCGTCTCGGCGGCCTGCGCTTATGCGGCGACAGGTCCTGCCTCGATTCCTGTTGGATCTCGGTAGATTCCACCTCTGGTCAGCAATACCCAGATCATCCGGGCGATCTTATTGGCGAGCGCCACCGCCACGACCTTGAAGGGTCGCCGCGTGAGCATGTTCTTCAGCCACGGCCAAACTCGGTCGCGATACTGCACATGACGTAGCACCGATGCCGCCCCCGTCGTCAGCAATGATCGCAGCACCGGATTGCCCATCTTCGATATTCGCCCTAACCGTTCTTTGCCGCCGCTGGAATGCGCTTTCGGGGTGAGCCCGATCCAGGCTGCAAAGTGGCGAGCGGATTTGAAGCCGGCGGGATCGGGAACGAATGCCTTTACGGCCATGGCGATAATGGCGCCAACGCCAGGGATGGTCGCGAGGCGCCGCATCTCATCATCCTGCTTGGCCTGGATGACAATCTCACGTTCGAGTTTGTCGATCTGTGTGGCGAGCATCTCGATCTGATTGATGATTTCGGTCAGGGCAAAGCGCGCAGCCGGAGGAAGTCGGGTGTCTTCCTCATCCCGGATGATTGGCGCCAATGCTTTGACGTTGGCGATGCCGGTCGGAGCGATGATACCCAGCTCTCCCAAATGGGCGCGCAATGCATTGATCGCTTGTGTCCTCTGACGCACCAGTAGGGCCCGCGTTTTGAGCACCATCACCGCAGCCTGCTGCTCAGCCGTCTTAACCGGGACGAACCGCATCGTCTTTCGCGTCACCGCCTCAGCGATGGCTTCTGCGTCGGCGGCGTCGGTCTTGCCGCGCTTGACGAACGGCTTGATGTATTGAGGCGGTAGCAGCCTGACATCGTGGCCGAAGGCCGAGATCTCACGCGCCCAGTAGTGCGCACTGGCGCAGGCTTCCATCCCGACCAGGCACCGTGGCAATCTCTCGAAGAAACGCAGCACCTCGGCGCGACGAAGCTTCCGGTTGAATAGCGGAGTGCCCTCGGCATCCGCGCCAAAAGCCTGGAAAACGTGCTTCGCCAAGTCCAGTCCAATAGTGGTAACATCTTTCACGGAACGGTCCCTCCTTGTGGCGTTTGCGACAACGACCACCTTTTAGCACTTCGATGCTGTCGGAGCGGGCCGTTCCACCTCATCAAGGGTCGGCTTACGCGAGCGTGCCGCCCTCGCGGATTCGGGACATGCCCGAACGCGCGAGGGTGATTGCAGATCTGTTCAGACACTTCGGGCGCCTGTCGCGGGGGATGGTCCCCCGCCCCCAGAGACAGGAGCCGGAACCCATGTCCTACGCAGATGCCACCGCCTTCGCCGCCAGCCTCGCCACCACACTGATGGTCGCGATCGTCGTGTTCCAGGCCGGGGACGGAACCCACGGCGCTTGCCCCGCCAACGAATTCGATGGCGACGACGAGATGGTGAAACTGGAACTCGACCCATGGAGCTGAGGCGCGAAAGCGCCTCATCCCCAAAGGCCCGGAACGCGCAGAACGCCTCCGGGTCTTCAGCGTTGCGGTGGCCGATCCATCGCCGGCGACCGCACCGGCGGGGAGAGAGGAAGAGGCCGGGCCTTTGGCTGTGACGGGTTGGATGCTGAGAGAGAGGCTCCCGGCGCCCGTCGCGGATTGATCCCGATGACCCATGCCAACCATTCCACCATCGCCCCAACAGGACGGATGATCGCTGACCGGGCGCTGCCCGGATTCCAGCCGATGCAGATGTTCCCGTTGCGCATTTCCTGCCTCGGCACAGTCGGCTATGCCGGCGCCACCGATGCTGATTATCGCGACCGCAGCGTCTCGCTCGGCGAGGCTGCATCGCCGGAGGACGCCATCGTCCTTGCCGCCATCCGCGTCTCGCAAGGCGATATCCGCATCGGCGACGGCACCGCGCTGCGCTTCACGCCACGCCTGATCGTTGTTCAGGACAACGCGCTCGGCCTGGTGCTCGCAGGCGAGATCCGTGCGGGCATCATCCTGTGGCAGCAGCCCGTTACCAGTGATGGCGAGGCCCGTCGCATCGTCATCGAGGCCAGCCGCCTGCGCGGCCTGGTCTTCGCCGCATCCGGTGAAGGCGATCACGCAACCGCCCGCGATCTTCGGTTCCGCGCAGCGCTGCTCGAAGCGCGGCTGGTCGATCCGGTCTGGCGCGAGACCGCCGCAGAACTGCTTCGGCTGCCGCAGGCGGCCTGAACCACCCTGCAATTTCGATCCCCTTCGCCCGGCATTCTACCGGGCGCAAATCCTATGGAGTTTCCCATGCCGAAATTTGTCGTCAGCAAAGGCCATGACGCCTTCGTCTACTATGAAACCGTCCTACAAGCCGACACGCCCGAGGAGGCGCGAGCACTCGCCACGAGCGTCCATTACGATGGCGAGTGGCTCGCCACCGGATATGTGCAGGAGTTCGACGACTACGAAATCGACGAGCACAGCGGCGTGCGCCTGCTCGAAAGCGGCGAGACCGTCGAGGCGTTCCTGACCATCGGCGTCACCGCGCAGGAACGCGATGCGTTGCTGGCGGGCCTTCGGCTTCTTCAGCTCACCCTTGCACGCGGACCCATCGACCCGCCGCTCAGGAGCGTCCTCACCGACGACGATGCACACGCCGGCCTTGATCTCACACAGATCGACGCGCTGTGCGAACGCATCAACGTCTAGGAGGCACCTATGTATGCGGCCTATCTGCGCCTTGAACTCCGCGTGTGGGACAGCGACCGCGCCGCCAGCCGCAAGCTGGCTCCATCCGCCCGACGAGACCCGGCCAGCAGGGACGCGCGCAAGCACTTCTATCGCGAGATGCTTCGCCACCACGCCGATGCTCGGAGGCTTGTGTTGCAATTCCGTCTCTGACGCCACCGGCGTCCCATTCCCCATCTTGCCCGGCCTCGCGCCGGGCTTTGTCGTTTCAGGAGCCTGCCATGACCGACTACTTCACCCACTTTTCCTGCCTGCTCGACGTCGGCACGCCCGACAACGCCGCTCGCGCCCTCGACCTTTACAATCAGCTTTCCGAAGAAGGTGCTTCAGAAGTACCGCCTTCTGACGGCTTCCTCCTGTCGATCCAGCCCGAGCACGGCGCCACCAAGCTCTGGTTGCGCGATGACGTCACCGGCGACCCGGAACGCCTGATCCAGTTCGTCAAACTGTGTGCTGCTGCGTTCGGTCTGACCGGGCGTTGGGGCTTCCAATATGCCAACATCTGCTCGCGCCCGCGCGTCGACGGCTTTGGTGGCGGCGCACATGTGATCGATCTCGCCACCGGCGACACAGTCGCCTGGACCTACACCGATGGCTGGCTCGCCGACATGCTTGGTGGAGGTGGTCCAGATGCCTGAGATCATCAAAACCACGGTCTACCGGCTCAATGAGCTTTCCGATGCGGCAAAGGACAGGGCCCGCGCCTGGTATCGAGAAGGCGGGTTTGATTACGACTGGTATGATGCTGTCTATGAAGACTTCCAGCGGATCGCGGAAATTCTCGGAATCCGCTTCAAGACCCGCACCGTTCGCCTCATGGGCGGCGGCACCCGTCAGGAGCCGCGCATCTTCTTCACGGGCTTCTGGTCCCAGGGCGATGGGGCCTCGTTCGAATGCTATTATTCCTACCGGAAGAACGCAGCGTCCGAAATCCGATCCTACGCACCGCGGGACACGAAGCTGCATGAGATCGCCGACGCGTTGCTGGCGGTACAGCGCAGAAACTTCTACCAGCTCCACGCCGAAGCCAGCCATCGCGGTCATTACTATCATGAGTATTGCATGTCGATCTCGGTCGAGCGCGACAGCCCGACATATCAGGACATGACCGCCGACGCCGAGGAGATCGTGATCGAGGCGCTGCGAGATCTCGCCCGTTGGCTCTATCGCCAGCTTGAGCACGAGTACGAATATCTGTCCTCGGATGAGGTGGTCGACGACACGATCATCGCCAACGCGTACACCTTCACCGAATCTGGCAGCCGGTTTAGCTGAAGCGAGTGAGCGCCCCAACTTCAGGCGGGGCGCTCTCGTCATGTTTAAAATGGTCGCATCACCGGCAGGAGTGGCCGCGCTACCACTCACCCTTCTGCTCATCCGCGGCGTGTTCGAAGCGCAGCGCCCACGGCCGGATCGCGCGATTGTCGTCCGTGCGCGTAACGCGTAGTCGCGATATCCCCGGTACGAGAGTCCGCGCCGCATCGAAAACGACAGGGATCGTGTAGACCTCGCGCGCCTGCCGGTTCTGGTAGCGCGCTTCGGCATTGATGATGAGGGTGGGCGCGATGTCCCAGACCTCGGACAGGACCGCCAGGATCACCGCAATCGCGATAACGCAGCCACGGAATGCGGCCGAGGTTGACCAATGCTCTTCACCAAAACCCGGTAGGTCGGAAGTAATCCCCGACACGGCGAACGCAAGGATAACGAGCCAATAGAATCTCGGCGCTCGCGGGAGCAGTGAATTAGTCACGAGCCTATTCCTCTAAAATACTCTTATTTTCCGGATCTGTGAGGCGGAGTTCGCCTCAGATCCTTTCCGCCAAATAGTAAACCAAAGTCCTTGCCGCGACGACGTGACGGCGGAGCACCGTAGGCCGCGATCGGCGGCTTTCGGCGATTTGGCCGATGGCATGAGAGGGAGAGCGAGGCCGGGACGGATGTGAGCCTGTGCGGTCGAGAGAGAGCGCTGCGCAGGCTCGATCCTGTCCTGCTCTCCCGAGGCTTTTCCCATGAAGATGATTTCCGTGTCCGCGGCGGCACCCGCCACCGCGCCGCTTCCGATCGTCCCCGATTCCGACATCCCGGCCGCTCTCTTCACTGCGGCGCAGCTTCTCCTGCCTCATATCGAACGCGGTCAGCGCGTCGACACCGGCATGCTGCGCGGCGCGATGGAGACCGCCTTCGGTGCGTCCGACGCGACCGGCGCTTGGAACTGGAAAACGGCCTATGAAGCCTGCGAGGCGGCGACCGTTCTCTTCCTACGCAAATACGGCAAGGCGCTTTTCCGTAAATCCGCTTCTGCGGCGACGGTTCTGCCGCAGCTCGCCAAGATCGCCGGCCTGCTGCCGACGCATACGCGTCGCTCGGAGGAAGCCCAGTCCTTCCAGCAGTTTTCTACTCCGATCCCGCTCGGCCTCGCGGCTGTGACGGCGGCGGCCATCACGCCCGCCGACTGTGTGCTGGAGCCATCGGCCGGGACCGGGCTCCTCGCCATCCTGGCCGAGATCGCCAGCGGCTCGCTGGTGCTCAACGAGCTCGCCGAGACCCGCGCCGGTCTCCTTTCTCTTCTCTTTCCGGCCCTGTCCATTTCCCGCTTCGACGCGGCGCAGATCGATGATCATCTCGACACCGGCATTCTGCCGTCCGTCGTGCTGATGAACCCGCCGTTCTCGGCCATGGCCAATGTCGACGGCCGCATGGCGGACGCTGCCTTCCGCCATGTCGCTTCCGCGCTCGCGCGTCTCGCTCCCGGCGGCCGTCTCGTCACCATCACCGGCGCCAACTTCGCCCCTGACACTCCGGCCTGGTCCGAAGCCTATGGCCGGCTGCAGGAACGCGGCCGCGTCGTCTTCTCCGCCGCGATCAACGGCTCCGTCTATGCCAAGCACGGCACGACCTTTCCGACGCGGCTAACCGTCATCGACAAGGTGCCGGCAGACGACCCGTCCGTATTACCGGCTGCGCCCGGCGTCGCGCCAGATGTGGCCACGCTGCTCGGATGGCTGGCCGAGCATCTGCCGCCGCGCCTGCCGATCGATCCGGCCGTCGCCGTCCCCGTGGTCGCGCCTCGCACCGTCCGCGCCTATGTCAACCGGACGGCAAGGGCCGCGCCCGCCGTGGCGCATCCCGAGCCGGAGGGCGCTGCGCTCGACTACGAAACTGTCGACTGGACGCCAGCGGATGCCGGTCGTCTGTCCGACGCGATCTATGAGGAATACGGGCTCCAGACCATCCGGATTTCCGGGGCTCGGGCCCATCCGACCCAGCTCGTGCAGTCGGCCGCCATGGCGAGCGTCGCCCCTCCAAAGCCGAGCTATCGACCGACACTGCCGGCGAACGTCGTCGATCTCCTCTCCGACGCGCAGCTCGAAACGGTGATCTATGCCGGCGAGGCGCATTCGGACTTCCTCGCCGGTGCGTGGGCGGTGGATGACACGCTCGACAAGCTGACCGCCGCGGCCGAGGACGCCAAGGACGCTGTGCGTCTGCGCCAGGGCTTCATGATCGGCGACGGCACCGGCGTCGGCAAGGGCCGGGAATCGGCTGCGATCATTCTCGACAACTGGCTCCAGGGACGGCGCAAGGCCGTCTGGATCTCGAAGTCGGACAAGCTGATCGAGGACGCGCAACGCGACTGGGGCGCGCTCGGCATGGAGCGCTTGCTGGTCACGCCGCTGTCGCGTTTCCCACAGGGCAAGCCGATCACGCTGAACGAGGGCATCCTATTTTTAACCTATGCCACGCTGCGCTCCGACGACCGCGGAGAGAGGGTTTCCAGGGTCAAACAAATCGTCGAATGGTTTGGGCCCGACTTCGATGGAGTGATCATTTTCGACGAGGCGCATGCCATGCAGAACGCCGCTGGCGGCAAGGGAGAACGCGGTGACGTCGCCGCATCGCAGCAGGGCCGCGCCGGCCTGCGCATCCAGCACGCGCTTCCCAATGCCCGCGTCGTCTATGTCTCCGCCACCGGCGCGACCACCGTTCACAATCTCGCCTATGCGCAGCGGCTCGGCCTGTGGGGCGGCGAGGATTTCCCCTTCGCCACGCGCGCCGAGTTCGTCGAGGCGATCGAGGCCGGCGGCGTGGCGGCGATGGAGGTGCTCGCCCGCGACCTGCGCGCGCTCGGCCTCTACACCGCCCGCTCGCTTTCCTTCGCCGGCGTCGAATACGAGCTCATCGAGCACGAACTGACGCCTCAGCAGGTTCGCATTTACGATGCCTATGCCGGCGCCTTCGCCATCATCCATAACAATCTGGACGCGGCGATGCAGGCCGCCAACATCACCGGTGGCGGCGAAGGCGGATCGGGCACCCTCAACATGCAGGCGAAATCCGCCGCCCGCTCGGCCTTCGAGAGCGCCAAGCAGCGCTTCTTCGGCCATCTCTTGACGAGCATGAAGACGCCGACCCTGCTTCGCTCGATCGCCGCCGATCTGGAGGCGGGCCATTCGGCCGTCATCCAGATCGTCTCGACCGGCGAGGCGCTGATGGAGCGGCGTCTGGCCGAACTGCCGACCGAGGAGTGGAACGACGTCCGCGTGGACATCACGCCGCGCGAATACGTTCTCGACTATCTTGCTCATTCCTTCCCGGTCCAGCTCTACGAGCCGTTCACGGATTCGGAGGGCAATCTGTCGTCGCGTCCGGTCTATCGCGACGGCCAGCCGGTCGAAAGCCGCGAGGCTGTCGCGCGCCGCGATGCACTGATAGCAAAGCTCGCCAGCCTACCTCCCGTTCCCGGAGCGCTCGACCAACTCGTCCAGCATTTTGGGACGGATATGGTCGCCGAGGTGACGGGCCGGTCGCGCCGCATCGTCCGCAAGCGCGGCGGAGGCGTCACCATCGACCGGCTTGTGGTCGAGACACGCGCCGGGGCCGCCAACCTCGCCGAGACGCAAGCCTTCATGGACGACCAGAAGCGTGTGCTCGTCTTCTCGGACGCCGGCGGTACGGGCCGCAGCTATCATGCGGAGAAGTCGGGGAAGAACACGCGGCTGCGCGTTCACTATCTGCTCGAGGCGGGCTGGAAAGCCGACACCGCCATTCAGGGTCTCGGCCGGACGCACCGCACCAATCAGGCGCAGCCGCCGCTCTTCCGGCCGATCTCGACCAATGTGAAGGCGGAGAAGCGCTTTCTCAGCACGATCGCCCGCCGCCTCGACACGCTGGGCGCGATCACCCGCGGCCAGCGCCAGACCGGCGGCCAAGGGCTGTTCCGCCCCGAGGACAATCTGGAAAGCCATTACGCCCGCGACGCACTCCGCCAGCTCTACATGCTGCTGGTGCGCGGCAAAGTCGAGGGATGCTCGCTCGACCGTTTCGAGTCCGCCACCGGCCTGAAGCTGATGGACTCGACCGGCATCAAGGACGAGCTACCGCCGATCACGACGTTCCTCAACCGGCTGCTCGCGCTCACCATCGAGCTTCAGGGCATCCTCTTCACGGCCTTCGAACAGCTCCTGACCGCCCGCATCGAGGGCGCGATCGCTTCGGGCACCTATGACGCCGGGCTGGAGACGCTGAGCGCCGAAAGCTTCGTCGTCGTCGATCGGCAGACGATCTACACCCATCCGCGCACAGGCGCGGAAACCAGCCTGCTCACGATCAACGAGCGCAAGCGCAACCGTCCGGTGGCGCTCGAAGCCGCTCTCGCCGAACTCGACGATCCGCGCGCAAAGCTGCTCGTCAACGAGCGCTCCGGCCGCGCCGCCGTTCAGATCCCCGCCAGCAGCATCATGCTCGACGATGGCGAGGTCGAGCGTCGTGTCCGGCTGATCCGGCCGACCGAGGCGCACAACATCCCGGTGCGCTTCATGGCCGAGACCCATTGGGTCGAAACTGACGGGGAGAGCTTTGCGGCGGCATGGAAGACGGAGATTGCCGACGTGCCCGAGTTCACCGACGCGACGCTCCACATGGTCACAGGCTTGCTTCTGCCGATCTGGAAGCGGCTTCCGAACGACTCGACTCGCGTCTATCGGCTTCAGACCGACCACGGCGAGCGCATCATCGGCCGAAAGGTATCGCCAGCCTGGGCCGCGAATGCGACCACGACCGGCGCGGCCGCGATCACGCCGGACGATGCGTTCACCGCTCTGATGGACGGCCGCACCATTCTCGACCTTACCGAGGGTCTTCAGCTTCGCCGCGTCCGCGTCATGGGCGCGAATCGCATTGAGCTGTCGGGCTTCGACGACACAATGCGCGAGCGCCTCACGGCCTACGGCCTGTTCCACGAGATCATCTCGTGGAAGCTGCGCATGTTCGTGCCGGTCGATGCCAATGGCCCGGTGGTTCTCGCCAGGGTGCTCGACCGCTGGCCGGTGAACCGCATCGGCGAAAAGGAGGCTGCGTGATGGCTCGTCACGATGCTTCCGAACTCGCATCCCGTCTCGGCCATCATGCCGAGGCGGTTTGCCACCATTACCTGAAATCAGGCCACCGCGCCGGACGATACTGGATTGTCGGGGACGTTCAGAACAACCCCGGCCGCTCGATGTTCGTGCGGCTGACCGGCCCTGAATCCGGTAAGGGCGCTGCGGGAAAATGGACGGATTCCGCAACCGGGGAACATGGCGATCTGCTCGACGTCATTCGCGAAACGCTTGGTCTTGTCGACTTCAAGGACGTGGCCGAGGAAGCACGCCGCTTCCTCGCTCTCCCGCATCCCGAACCGGAGATGACGAGGACGCCGACCGGCAGGACGTCGAACGTCGCTGTCGGTTCGCCCGAAGCGTCGCGGCGGCTTTTCGCCATGGCCCAGCCGATCGGCGGCACACTCGCGGAAATCTACCTCAACGGGCGGGCGATCACCTCCCTCCTGGGAACCACCGCGCTGCGCTACCATCCGCGGTGCTACTACAAACCCGATGAGCATTCGCCCACCGAGATCTGGCCGGCGATCGTCGCGTCCGTCACCGATCTTCACGGTAACCAGACCGGCGCACATCGCACCTGGCTCGCCCCGGACGGTTCGGGCAAGGCGCCGGTCGAGTCACCCCGGCGGGCGATGGGCGACCTTCTCGGGCACGGGGTCCGCTTCGGCGTTGCCAGTGAGGTGCTCGCGGCTGGCGAAGGCATCGAGACCGTGCTGTCGCCCCGTCAGGTTCTGCCCCACATGCCGATGATGGCGGCGCTCTCCGCAGCTCACCTCGCTGCCGTCCTGTTTCCGGAGACGCTGCGCAGGCTCTATGTCCTCCGGGATCGCGACCCGGCCGGGGACGGCGCAAGAGACAGCCTGGTCGCCAGAGCAAAGGGCGTCGGGATCGAGGCGATTTCGGTGTCACCGATGCGCGAAGACTTCAACGAAGATCTGCGCTGGCGCGGCGTCGACGCCCTCCGGGCGACCCTGATGGAGCAGCTTCATCCTGATGACGTCCACCGTTTCGTGGAAGGGTGAAGAGATCGGCGGGGGAAGAGGCGCGGTCCAGGCGTCTTCACCTGCCGTCTCCATTCATCATCGTGATCATCCTTTGAAGTCGGAGAGAGCGGCGCCCACGGCCTTCTGAGAGGGCGATCGGCCCACAAACGGGCCGTCCGGGCAATGGCGCGGCGCCCGGCTATTTTCCGCCGGCGGGGCGAGCCCCGCCTTTGCAGCGCGAAACAAAATAGCCGGGCTTGGCCATCGAGGTCCTCGCGAGAGGCGAGGACTGCCAGGCCGTCCCGTCCGTGGGCTTCCGACGCCTGCGAAGGCCGCGATGGGCGCGGTCTCCAGACAAAGGACGCTTCCGATGACGAACGAAGACGATATCGCAGGTTTCGAGCCGAACCACACCTCGTCCCCCACCGATCATCTCCTCACCGAACTCCAGCTCTACGGCTGGCGGCCGTATCAGGACGAACCCGATCCGAGGCCGCTCCCGGAGGGAAACGCCGTCGCCGCCGCCGTCGCGGATATCTTCGACGCCCTCGTCGCGACGCTCGGCGACACCCGCCTCGAACCCGATCTCGAAGAACTGCTCTGGGGAACCGTCAATCTCTTCCACCGCGCCACCGGCCGGGTGGAGCGTGAACTGGATGACAACGAGCGGGCGCAGCGCCGGCTTCAGAAGGAACAGGACGGCAGCGAGGTGAAGTCGGTCGAGCTCGAACGCCTCACGGCAGAGGGCCAGACCATGATCGAACGGCGCAACAGCATGGAGCTCTTCCGCGACGTTGCCGCCGAAGCCTTCGAGCACCACACCGGCAGCGCCTGGCGTCCCCGCACCGGCTCTAAGATCAGCCATCGCAATCTCACCGCCGCGATGATCGACAGCCGCGACTTCCTTGCCGCGAAATGCAGGGCTGAGAACGAGGTGCTCTTGCCAGCCGGTCCGAAGGTTGCCGTCTCCGGCGGAACCGACTTCAACGACCATAACCTGATCTGGGCGAAGCTCGATCAGGTCCGGGCGAAGCACGCCGACATGGTGCTCATTCACGGCGGCGCGAAGACGGGCGCAGAGCGCATCGCCGCCCGATGGGCAAACAGCCGCAAGGTGCCGCATATCGCCTTCGAGCCCGACTTCAAGAAGTACCCGGCGAAACAGGCCCCGTACAAGCGCAACGACACGATGCTCGAAGTCCTGCCGGTGGGCGTCCTCGTCTTCGGCGGTGGCGGCATTCAAGGGAACCTCGCGGACAAGGCCCGCAAGCTCGGCATTCCCACCATGCAGTTCGACGGCGGCGCGTAAGCGCCGCCTCTGGCGGCTGGTCCGGCCGCCAATACTTGACTATCGGAGAGGTTGATGGCTCTTATGAAACATCCTTGCAGAACCGGAAAAGTAGCATAGTCGCAGGCGGAGCGTATCTACAGGCAGCCTGTCGTGATCCTCAACCGATCATGTGGAGGTTTCCATGTCGCTCATCCTTCTCGCCATCTCCTTGACGATCGCCTTCTGCGTCTTCGCCTACAATCTCGCGATCTACGCTTTGCCGTTCATGGTTGGCCTGTCGGCCGCCCAATATGCCTGGGGCGCTGGAGCCGGCATCTTCTTGTCGGGGCTGGCCGCCGTCAGCGCGGCATTGCTGTCGATCGGTCTCGTACTCGCGGTTCTCGGCTTTGCCAGGAATCCGGCGCTGCGGCTGATCGCTCTCGCCGTCTTCGCCGTGCCGGCCGTCATCGCCGGCTATGCGCTCATCCATGGTGTAGCGAAAAACGCGATCGACCCCGGCTTGATGCTCAATCTGCTTTCCGCCAGCGCCGGTCTGTTCATCGGCATCGCGGCCATGGTCAATCTGAACGCCCTCGGCGTGTCGATATTTTCTCGGTAATGGACCGGCCGCGATCCGCCGGTCTTAGCGAAGAAAGCCGGCGGCTCGCGCCGCCGGGCTTGGATTTCCCGCACTGATGGGCTGCCACGACAGTGCTGCCCACACCATACTTCGCTTTTGGCCCGCTTCGTCCGGCTGAGGAAGTCGGTCGTTGGCGTGAGGTCTGCAGGCCGTAGACAGGCCCTGCCAGCCAGCTCATTCATTTCGTAAAGTGGATACGGCCGCGGAGACCTTCACGAACCTTTCCGCAGGTCGAGTGGATCGAGCCTTCCGCCATCGACAGTGGCGACGCGGCGCTGTTCCGCGTCTACGAGCCCGGTAGCCTCTTTGTTCTCGTTCCGTCCAGCCTGTCCGAGGAAGGGCGCGGGTGGCCGGAAGGAGAGATGAACGAGTGTCTTTCGAAGGCGGCGCAGGTCCATGGGGCCTGCCTCTTCGCTGTTGCCGGCAAGGACGATGGTTCTGCTGTGCGTCCCCGTGTTCGTGCTTTCAGAGGCACCAATCCCTCCGACTGACTGATCCCCTAAGTCCGTTCTGTTTCCTCCAGCAACCCCCGCAGCTCCCAGCCGTGTTGCCGCGCAGGCGCGGCTGCCCGCTCCACCTGGGGCCTTGGGGGTCAAGCTGCCGCCGAAGGCGTCAGTGCAGGAGTCTCCCGACGGCCTTGGCCGGGTCTCGTCGGAGGGATGGTCCCTCCGAGAAGCAACGGAGACTTACAATGCAGAACATCGTCATTCTCGCCGGCAACATCGGTCAGGCCCCCGAAACCCGCACCACCCAGGGCGGCACCCGGATCACCCACTTCACGCTGGCCACCTCGCGCCCCCGCTATTCGGACGGCAAGGTCGTCCGGGACGAGAAGGGCTACCGGGTCCAGGACACCGAATGGCACCGGATCACCGCCTTCAACGGCCTCGGCAAGACGATCCAGGACTATTGCGAGAAAGGCATGAAGGTTCTGGTTCGCGGCCGCATCCACTACTCGAAGTGGACCGACCAGGAGGGCAACGACCGCTACGGATGCGAGATCATCGCCGAGACGGTCGATTTCCTGAGCCGGGCGAAGCAGACCGAAAACGAAAACGGAGGGCAGCCCGACTACGATGACGACATCCCGTTCTGAGCGGGAGGTCCAAAGACCCGGCGGCGCAAGCCGCCGGGTTCCTTCATGCTCATGGCGGATCGCGGCCGCGCCGGGCTTCCCCACCGTCGCGCATCTGTCGCTGAACGCGGTTGCAGCGTTGTGCCCAACCGTCTTTCTCTCAATGAGAAGCCGATCATACCGGCAGTCGGGCCGCGTCAAGGACGCCCGGTGCCCCCAATTTTGCCGCCGCTGCACGACGACAAAATCGGCTCCCCCAGACGCCGGATTCTCCGGTCGCTTCGCGATCCCTGACCCGTCCTTCCAACGCCCGGACAATCGCCTCCGTCATCGAGACAAAGGAGGTTCACATGACACAGGTTCTCGACATCTACGCCGAAATCGCCGAGCTGCGCGCCGAGTTCGACCGCTGCATCCTCACCCGCAAGGAGCGGGCCGAGACGCTGCGACGCCTCGAAGCCGCACGCGCGGAGGCCGAGCGCCGGGAGCGGGCGAGGGAGGGAGCGTAAGCTCCCTCTTTTTTGTCGGCGACGGCCGCCGCGGATCGCATCGGCGGGATCTCGGGCCGCCTCGCGGCCTTCACGAGAACTTCGGACGGAATCGCCACGCGCATGGGCGCGTTGCAATCCGACTTGCCTGTCGGAGCATCGATCGTTCCCAAAAACCGGAAACCACTTTTTGGTCCGATGCTCCTGTGATGAAAGGGGGGGGGCACGGCCGCCCCTTTCAAGCTCTCCCCATGAAGGAAGGGCAAGGCCCCTCCTTCAAACATCCTCCCATGGAAGGGGTGTCACACCCCCTTCCAAACCATCCCCATTCCTATTCGGACACGGCGTCTGGTCGACGCCGCGGTGCTCCTCTCTCTCTGACTTCCCAGTGTACGCCAGCCCATCCGGCGTCAAGGACTGCGCGGCCCCTCCAATTTTCCTCCGCCGGCCGAAGGCCGACTCCACAAAATCGGTTCCTCCGCTTACCGCGTAGCGGCCGCTGGCGCGGTCCCTGACCCCGGCTGGGCTACAGCGTGGACACCTTTCGTCAGAGACGAAAAGGAGATCTTCCATGACTGCGATTGAAAACAACAACGTCGATGCGACTGGCGACGACCATCAAGAACCGCGCGAACCCTTCGATGGCGAAATCCATCTGCCCGCCACGATCTCCAAGGAGTTCCTGTCGACCGCCCTGCTTTGGGCGATCGAAAACAAGGTGGAGTTCGGCGTGTTCCACGAGCCGGACACGATCGTCATCGCGCATTTCTTCGGCGACGAGCAATTCCTGCCTTCTCGCCGGACCGACAAGCGCTGGCAAATCGGCTTGGAGGACCGGTTGCCGGGCGACGACTATTGACGCTTCGATCGGAGGCGGCTTCGGCCGCCTCCGATTACGGCTTCAGCGGCGCAGAGCCGGCTGGCCGCCGGATACGGACACGGCCCCTGGACGGAGCCGTGGATACTCTTCTCTCTGCCGTCCGATCGTAGCACCGCCTCTCCGGCGTCAAGGACATCGCGGGGACCGCTCGCCGGCTCCGCCGGGCGCTTTGCGCTCCCTGACCCCTCGATGCTGCGGTGCGGCCTCCTTCCGTCAGAGAGACGAAAGGAGAACTCCATGACTTGGGACCAAGCCCTCATGCTGATGGTGAAGCTGTCCGGCTTCAAGCTCATAGTCCGCGCCAACCGGTTCGGATGCGATACGGATCTCGCGCGCGAGGCGCACGATATTCTGATCGCCCATCTCGACGAGTTCCGCGAGGACCTCGACCGGGTTATCGCCCTATGGAAAGAATTGCTTGCCGAGCGGGATCCCGACAAGGCCGACGATGCAGCCTACGACCTGCGCGATCTGCGCATCCGGGTCGAGCACTTCTGGCTCCACAATCACCATCCGTACAATGTCGGCGGATGGCGTCACGCCGACGATGCGGGCACTTATCGCATCGCCGACGAGTGTGACTATGAGCTGTTCGGAGCGCACCACTGGGTGCGCGACCTCACGGACAACGAACTGTGCGGCCTGCGACCGATCCTCGAACAGCTCGCCGAAGAAACCGGGCTGAACATCCCGGCCGTCGTCATCTACTATCGGCCCGATCCCGGCCGACCTGCAGCGCGGCCGATGACGCCGTTTGATCCCGATACGCCAATCCCTTGGTGATGGTATCCGGGAAGGTGGTTGCGGCCACCTTCCCATTCCTTTTTCGACCGCAGTGTTTGCCGGGGGACGTAGCGCAGGATCTCCGACCGGATCGACCGGCCGGATGCCCTATGAAAGGGGGGCAAGCCGCCCCTCTCAATCTCTCCCCATGAAGGAAGGGCGAAGCCCCTCCTTCAAACATCCTCCCATGGAAGGGGGTGTCACACCCCCTTCCAAACGATCCCCATTCCTATTCGGACACGGCGTCTGGTCGACGCCGTGACTGCTCCTCTCTCTCTGACTTCCCAGTGTACGCCAGCCCATCCGGCGTCTAGGACAGCGCGGCCCCTCCAATTTTCAGCTCCGACCCGATGGGCCGAACCAGAAAATCGGTTCCTCCGCTTGCCGCACGGCGGCCGCTAAAGCGGTCCCTGACCCCTCTGGGCTACAGCGTGGACACCTTTCGTCAGAGACGAAAAGGAGATTTTCCATGACACATCGCAAGATCATCACCATCGATGGCGGCAGCGCGGAATATTGGACGCAGCGAACGGAGGGCTTTCGCCTTATCCACGAGGCGGAGCGGGCTCTCGAACGATTGAAGGACGCGCCCATGTACCTTCACGGCGGCTACGACGAGGACGGAGACGTTATCGCCATCGAGAACCTCGGGCCGTATGACGACATGGAGGATGCGATCCGGGCGATCGAGGCGAACGAGACTGCGGTTAGCATCCTCGTCGCGCAGGGCCGCACCAAGATCGGCGACTATGAGATCAGGGCGGTGGTCCGCGAGTTGGCGCCCGACGACGGAGACATCGAGGATCCCGCGAGCAACCCGCTCTGGGGTCCCGACACCGATTAAGGTCCAGGCGAGAGGCGGCTAAGGCCGCCTCTCGCCTTTATCTCTGTGCCGGGAGCGAGGGCAGCCGGTTCGACCGGCTGCCCTGGCTTATGAAAGAGGGGCAAGCCCCCCTCTCAATCTCTCCCCATGAAGGAAGGGCAAAGCCCCTCCTTCAAACATCCTCCCATGGGGAAAGGGGACGGTTCCCTCCTCCCTTTCCCCAAGCCCCTTTCCCTCTCCCGGTAAGGCCTCCGGCTTTGGTAGCGACCGAATCAGTTGCCGAGAATTTTCCTTGAAGTCTGTGCTGTCGGTAAATTTCGGTCGCAATGTCGAACACAAACGACTAAAATAGTCGTAATTCTGGCGTGCGCGTAGGTCCGAATGGGAGGTGATCATGCATGATCACCGCCCGACAATCACGGGCCGCACGCGCGTTACTGGGTTGGACGCAGGAGACGCTCGCTGACAAGGCCCGGGTCGCATTGACCGCGCTTAAGCGCCTCGAATCCGAGAGCGGATTGGGGACGCACGAGACAACGCGTGATCAGGTTCGACGCGCCCTCGAGGCAGCGGGGATTGTTCTGCTTTCGACGGATAAGGGGGAAGGCGTCCTCATCCTGCAAGACGGGATCGATTCGGGGCGAAGATCGGGTTGATCGTGCGATTGTTCGATCTTGTCATAAAATGAGGCTTTCCGTGTGAGAAAAAGTTAACGAATATGGCTCGCAAGAATTTGGTAGCTTGATGGGACAAGCAACTTACACGTTTCTGGACGAACCTCCGCCGAGCGAAACGCTTACGTCTTACGACCGCGAACATATGAAGCTCTACATGCGGCTACTCGATGCCGAGCGAGATGGCGCCTGCTGGCGTGAGGCGGTTCAAGTGCTCTTCGGTCTCGATCCGGCCCACGAACCGCGCCGTTGCCGAAACATCCACGATACCCATCTCGCCCGTGCGCATTGGATGACCGAACGAGGCTACCGCGAACTCGTCAAGGAAGCTCAACGGCCAAAATCACCGTGATGCCGTGGTGGCATCGCCCGTTGCCGGGCCAACGACTTTGTAAGATCAACGCAACCGAGGATCGTAAACCTCCCAGAATTCGTCAGGAATAAACTTGGGAGGATTACGATGACCCCTGACGCTTCAACATGGCGCTCCTCGGCAGAATACGACCGTCTGGATACACTGACGGCATCCGATCTTGCGTGGGAATGGCTGCGCCGCAACGATGCCTACGACGCGGACTTTGAGGCTTTTTCCACTCACAGCGCTGGTTCCGACACGCTGAGCGAGAAAATCCGGCGGTGGGGATTGCGATTTCCCCGTCGACCCCCTGACGCCGCCTCCTGACGCTCCGGTCTTCTGGCTTCCTCAGCAAGATACAGGGGTCGTTGTGTTGACCGCGGCCCCATCGAGCCTCAGTCCTAGCGAAGATGACGAGCGCGACCATTCTTTGCCACCAGAAGCCATCCGCCACGAAGGAGGAGCAGATCTCCGACTGGGCCTCGGCAATGGTCAGTATCTCCAGATCGCCGACGATACGGTTGGAATGCCGGAGTCCGCTGTCGCCGTCATTCCGCTTGGGCTCGAGGGCTTCGACCGAATCGAAGCCGTCTATCGATTCCTCTCAGCCTTGCATGGCCGCGCCATTCCCCCGGACACGCGTCTGACGCGCCAGCAGCGCGCCCGCCAGCGCCGGATGCTGCGCGCCTTCGACGGCTATCGTGCCGGTGCGACGCAGCAGGAAATCGCCGAGATCATTTTTCACATCGACCATCTCGACCGTGACGACTGGCAGGCATCATCCACACGCCACGCCATCAAGGCGCTCCTGCGCGATGCCCGCGCGATGATCGCCGGCGGCTATCGGAAACTCCTTCGTCATCGCCGCCAATCCTAGCGCGGTCTCGCCCTCCGATGGTGGGCGAATTCGATACCCCCCAACTTTGCCCTGCAACTCGCCGGCTCTCCTCCGCCACCGTGGTCGTTGCCCGCCGCTGACCCGCGACGGCCATCCCCACCACCACGGAGACCCGATCCATGCCACACGAACCCGTCGTTCTCCCGCCGCGTTTCCTCCGCACCAAGGAAGCGGCCGAGTTTCTCAGCCTCTCGGCCCGTACTCTCGAAAAGCACCGGACCTACGGAACAGGCCCGGCCTATCGCAAGCTCGGCGGCCGCGTCGTCTATGCTATCGACGATCTCGAGACCTGGGCGGCTCGCGGCGCGGTGACGTCGACATCTGATCCGCGCGGCGCCGTGCTGCCGGCGAAGCGCCACGTCATTCCCTCCGGGCCGCAGGTCGGCCGCTACGCACGCTGACCGCGGCCGGCTTCCTTCATGGCGGTGCGGCGTCGATCCCTTTCGGAGCGCGGGCAGCTCGATCTGTTCCGAGCGCTTCCCGGCGACTTCGCGCCACGAGACGCGCAGGATCTCATGGCTTATCCCTTCTTCTCCCTTTCCAAGACCCATCGCGTTGCTCCGATCGATTTCGTCGCCGGCAACGTGACGATCCGGGTCGAGGCGGTTCCCGATCACGGCATGGCGACCATCTGGGACGCCGACATCCTGATCTGGGCGGCGAGCCAGATCGTAGAAGCCCGGGATACCGGGCTTCGCACCTCGCGGCTGATGGCCGCCACGCCCTACGAAATCCTCACCTATGTCGGCCGGGGCACGAGCTCACGCGACTATCAGCGCCTGAAAGCCGCGCTCGACCGTCTGCAGTCGACGACGGTTTCCACCTCGATCCGCCAGCCTGCCGAAGGCCGCCGTCATCGCTTCTCGTGGATCAACGAGTGGCAGGAGCGCACCGACCGCAACGGCCGCCCCGTGGGCATCGAGCTGATCGTGCCGGACTGGTTCTACCAGGCTGTCCTCGACGATGCGCTCGTGCTCACCATCGACCGGACCTATTTCGACCTAACGGGCGGCCTCGACCGCTGGCTTTACCGCCTGGTGCGCAAGCACGGTGGCCGCCAGCGCGCCGGCTGGCGCTTCGACTTCCAGCACCTTCACCAGAAATCAGGCAGCCTGTCGCCGTTCAAGCGCTTCGCCTTCGAGCTGCGCGACATCATCCGACGCCAGCCGCTGCCCGGCTACACCCTGTTCCTCGAAACCGAAATCGGCGGCCGCGCGCTGCTCGCTTTCGAGCCGCTGCCCGCCTGTGGACAAGCTGTGGACGGCCTCGTGCTATCGGGAACCCGCACTATCGTGCTATCGGGAACCCGAGCCTCGTGCTATCAGGAACCCAAACAGGGTTTAACACACGGAAATTCCACACGAAATCGCGCCCTTAACTTAGAGTCTAACAAAGACTCTAACCTTAAAGAGCGCGCGCGCGATGTGGAAAACCTCATCCGCGACGCCGCCAGAAGCCTCAGCGTTACCGCCAGGAAGAGCGCGCCAAGCGCGCCGGCCGAGCCGCCACAGACGGCTGCAAGCCGCCGCGGTGGGGCCTCTCCATCCACTGATCCCGATACGCCACGTCTTCCTCTCGATCCACCGGGAGGACGCCGATGATCGTCGCGCTTCTCAACCAGAAAGGCGGCGTCGGCAAGACGACGCTCGCGCTGCATCTCGCCGGCGAACTGGCGATGCGCGGCAAGCGCGTGACCCTGATCGACGCCGACCCGCAGGGCTCGGCGCTCGACTGGTCGCAGCAACGCTCGCGCGAGAACCTGCCACGCGCCTTTGGCGTCGTCGGCCTGGCACGCGATACGCTGCATCGCGAGGCACCGGAACTCGCGCGAGACGTCGATCACGTTGTCATCGATGGCCCGCCGCGTGTCGCCGGCCTCATGCGCTCCGCGCTGCTCGCCGCCGACCTCGTGCTGATCCCGGTGCAGCCGTCTCCGCTCGACGGCTGGGCCTCCGCCGAGATGCTGGCGCTCCTGGCGGAGGCGCGCATCTACCGGCCCCAGCTCACCGCCCGATTCGTGCTGAACCGCTGCGGCGCCCGCACCGTCATCGCTCGCGAGACGGCCGAGACCCTGGCTGACCACGATCCGCCAGTGCTCGCCACAACGATCGGCCAGCGCGTCGTCTTCGCCGACGCCGCGCAGACCGGGAGGCTTGCGTCAGACATCGACCGGCGTTCGCCCGCCGCGCGCGAGATCGCGGCACTGGCGGCCGAGGTCGAGCGTCTCGGCATCGGGAGGACCGCGCCATGACGGTTCCCCCCGAAATCATATTGTCCGGAGACTGCCGCGATCGCATGCCGGCGCGCGGCCCGTTCGACATGATCCTCGCCGATCCCCCTTACGGGGACACATCGCTCGCCTGGGATCGCCGCGTCGAGGGCTGGCTGTCGCTCGCGCGCGGCGCGCTTGCCCCGACCGGCTCGATGTGGGTCTTTGGTTCGCTGCGTAGCTTCATGGCAACCGCCGACCGCTTCGCCGACGCCGGCCTGCGGCTCGCCCAGGAGATCGTCTGGGAGAAGCAGAACGGCACCGGCTTCCATGCGGACCGCTTCAAGCGCGTGCATGAACTGGCCGTCCAGTTCTATCCGGCCGAGACGCCCTGGCGCGACATCTACAACGACGTCCAGACCACGTCCGACGCGACAGCCCGGACCGTGCGACGCAAGCAGCGTCCGCCCCATACCGGCCAGATCGACGCCGGCCACTATGTCAGCCACGACGGCGGGCCGCGCCTCATGCGCTCGGTCATCTACCTGCGCAACTGCCACGGCCGCGCGATCCACCCGACTGAAAAGCCGTCGGCGCTCCTCGAAATCCTGATCCGGACAAGCTGCCCGGAAGGCGGTCTTGTCGGCGACTGGTTTGCCGGTTCGGGCTCCGCCGGCGAAGCCTGCCGGCTCTCTGGCCGACGCTATATCGGCTGCGAGATCGACCCCACGATGGCCGACCGCGCCCGCGACCGCATCGCCACCGTGCTGCCGTTCCATGACGGAGACCCGTCATGACGGCGCGCACCGAAAAGCGTGGGTTCGCGCAACGTCCGGCCGATCCGGATAGCTGGATCAAGGGTGCGGACACGCCTTCGCCACGCAGTGGCGCTGCCGTGACCTTCACGGCCCGACTCACCATCGACATCACGCCTGAGCTGCGCGGCCGGATCAAGATCGCCGCCTTCGGCCGCGGCGTCACCGTCGCCGACATGCTGCGCGAGCTGTTCGAGCGCGAATTCCCCGACACCCAAGGAGACACACCATGACCGGTAATGCGGCGCTCCGCATCGGCGGCCGTCCGTTGCCGGACGGTCCAGCCGCGTTCACCACGCTCGTCGAACTCACCTGGATCGAGAAGCGCATCGAGAACTGGATCAGATTCGGCCGCGAGAGCTACGAGCAGAAACTCGACCGCCGGCACAGGGTGGTCGGCTTCGCGCCCGGCACGGTCTTCTGCCTCGTTCGCTGGGCGGCGAACGAGTACGGAACGATCATCTCGCGCCTGGACATCGTCCGCGCGGTCGACCGCGGAGAGCCGTTCCAGACGCTGCCCTTCGTGCGTCCTGGCGGCGAAATCCTGCTGAAGGTCGAAAGCTGGCCCAAGGTCGAGGACGTGCTTCGCCATGTCGACGGCATCGAGGCCCTCGGCATCGATCCCGCCGACGCCGATCCCGATCACTGGCGGCACGTCGCGCACTGGATGAATGCCGGCGAGACGCCGCGCCCGTACACGGCCGAGCGCCACCAAGCCTGGCTCCGGCGGCGGGAGTTCGGACGATGACGCGGCTCGGCTACCTCGCGGCGACATCCGTCGCCGTGCTCGGCATCGCCGCGGCCAGCGCCATGCCGATGCCGCTGAAACTCATCTGGAACGCGACGGCGAGCGCGCCGGTCGGCTTCTACACGGTATCGCAGACCGGGCGGATCGAGGTGCCGGATCTCGTCGCCGTCATGCCGCCCGAACCGTTCGCCTCCTTCATGGTCGAACGCGGCTATGTCGGCCGTGACGTGCCGATCCTCAAGCACGTCGTCGGCCTGCCGGGACAGCGCGTGTGCCGCGACGGTCGCGCCATCACGGTCGACGACGTTCCGCTCGGCGAGGCTCGCGACCGCGACAGCCGTGGCCGCGACCTGCCGGTCTGGCGGGGCTGCCGCGTGATCGGCGGCGGCGAACTTTTCCTCATGAACCTCGAAGCCGCCGACAGCCTCGACGGCCGCTACTTCGGCCCGTTTCCCGCTGCGGCGGTCATCGGCCGGGCCACCCCGCTTTTCACCGACGAGGACGGCGACGGCCGCTTCGTCTGGCGCACGCCGACGCGGTGAGCGCGCGCCCTTCGCCACCCCACCGCACGACAGGAGATCAAGACCATGGCCCAGATTGGACACTTCACGCGCAGGGAAACCGGCTTTGAAGGCGAGTTCCGGACGCTCGGTATCAGGGAGGAAATGACGCTCGTTCCCGCCGAACCTTCGGACACCGAGAACGCCCCGAAATATCGCGTCCTGCTCGGTGACGAAGACGGCCTCGATATCGGCGCGGGCTGGATACATGTCGGCGAACGGGCCGGCGAGTTCGTCTCGATCACGATCTACAGCCCGCTACTCGGCGGCACGTTTCGCGCAAATCTCTTCCGCGTCGGTGACGACGGTTCTGCCTGGGTGCTGACCACCGTCCAGCCTCCCAAAAAGCGGCAGGAGGACTGAATGGCGGCGGTCCGACATCGCGCTCGCGCCGGACGCACTTCCGCCGTCCGGCGCTCAGCGCTCCTTCTCCTTTCCGGCCTGATCTTCACCGCAGCCGCAACGCCGACGGTTCTGGCGCAAACCTCATCTCCGGCGAGCGCCGTGACCGCGCATCCGCACGCGGCGCATATCGCTGGAGCATCACGCCGCTTCGGCATTCCGCCAGCATGGATCGTCGCCGTCATGCGCGCCGAGAGCGCGGGCGACGTGCGGGCTGTCTCCTCGGCCGGCGCGATGGGTCTGATGCAGGTCATGCCGGATACCTGGGCCGAGCTTCGCATCCGCCACGGCCTCGGCCGCAATCCTTACGACCCGCGCGACAACATCCTCGCGGGTACTGCGTATCTGCGCGAGATGTGGGATCGCTATGGCGACATCGCCGCCATGCTCGCGGCCTACAATGCCGGTCCAGCGCGCTACGATGAGCATCGTTCGAAGGGCCGAGCGCTGCCCGCCGAGACGCGGGCTTATGTCGCTTCGCTCGCGCCCGCGCTGCGCGGCGAGCGCCCTTCGAAGAGCGGTTCGACGGTCGCCCGGCCGCTCGATTGGCGCGAGGCGGCGATCTTCGTCGGGCGCGATGACGGCGCTTCGGCCGCCAATTCCCAGACTTTGCATCGCTCGCCGGACGACGCCCTTTCACCCGTCCCGGCGATGCCGCAGATGCTTGTCGCCGCACAGCCGAAAGGGCTGTTCGTCGCCCGGAATGCCGTTGGGGACCGGCCATGAGCGGCCCGGCGGCATTTCGCATCCGATCGGGCTCTGGCGTGTCGTGGAGAACGCCGGGGGCGGAGGCAGGCGCAGCAACCGGACGATGGCAGGATAAAAGGGCGCACGGTGCGCTTCGGTCGGGCGGTTGTTTTTGTTCATGTTTTTGGCACGTTCCGCACCGTGCAGCGCCTTCGCGCACCGTGCGCTCCGCGCCCATCTTCCTGATTTTCTGGTCCTTTTTGCACCGTGCGGAGTCGCGTCATGTCCGATGACCACGAGTTCCGCATCCGTCCAGGCCGCATCCGATCGACCCGCGCGCAGCAGGCCCGGCCTTTCGTTGCGCAGGCGCTCGCCGCAGCGAAGAAAGCAGGCGGCGGCGTCTCGCGCTCCGGCCGCGTCACCTCCGGCAATCGCTCACGCTTCGGGCGTGGCCAGCGCGCCAGCATCCAGGCCAATCGCCTCATCACGTCGCGCACCCGCGGCGCCGTCGTCAAGGCGCGTGTGGTCCGCCACACCCCTCGATCCGCGCCGCTCGGAACGCATCTCGACTATCTGCGCCGCGACGGCGTGACCCGTGACGGGGAGAAGGCGCGGCTGTTCGGGCCGGGAACGGAGAATGCCGACGCCCGCGCCTTCGCAGAGCGCTGTGGTGATGACCGGCATCATTTCCGCTTCATCGTCTCGCCCGACGACGCACCCGACATGGCGGACCTCAGATCCTTCACCCGCGACCTCGTCGGCCAGATGGAAAAGGATCTCGGCACGAAGCTCGACTGGGTGGCCGTCGATCACTGGAACACCGAGCATCCGCATGTCCACCTGATCGTGCGCGGCGTGCGGGACGATGGCCAGGACCTCGTGATCTCGCGCGACTACATCAAGGAGGGCATGCGGGACCGGGCGCGTGAGCTCATCACACAGGAGTTGGGACCGCGCACCGATCTCGATATCCGCCGCACTCTCGAAAGCCAGATCGAGACCGAACGCTGGACGCAGCTCGACCGCCAGCTTGTCCGCGACGCCGGCAAGTCCGGCATCATCGACCTCGCGCCACACGCCGACCGACAGCCGGACGAATTCCACGCTCTGAAGGTCGGCCGGCTGCGGACGCTGGAAATTCTCGGTGTCGCGGGACAGGTCGGCCATTCGCAATGGTTCATCAGGCCCGAGGCGGAGAGCGTCCTGCGCGAGCTCGGCGAGCGTGGCGACATCATCAAGCGCATGCACCGCGCTCTCACCGAACGCGGCATCGAGCGCGGCTCGGTGAGTTATGTGCTGGCCGGTGAAAGCCTCGACGTGCCCGTTGTCGGTCGCCTGCTCGAACGCGGTCTGGATGACGAACTGAAGGGCACCGCCTATGCCGTGGTCGACGGCGTAGACGGCCGCACCCATCATATCAAGCTGCCGCATCTCGATGCCGCTGGCGATAGCCCACCCGGATCGATTGTCGAGCTGCGCGCCTACGAGGACGCGCAAGGTCAGCGCCGCGTCGCGCTCGCTGTCCGCTCCGATCTGGATATCCACTCTCAGGTCAACGCAGCGGGTGCGACCTGGCTCGATCGGCAGGCGGTTGCCCGCGAGCCCATCGCGCTGTCGGAGGGTGGCTTCGGCGCCGAGGTGCAGCGGGCCCTCGAGCAACGCGCCGAGCACCTGATCGGCGAAGGTCTCGCCGAACGGCAGGGCGGGCGCGTCGTCTTCGCGCGGCGTCTGCTCAACACGCTACGCGATCGCGAGGTCAGTGCGCTGGGCGAAAAGCTCGCCACCGAGACCGGCCTGCCATTCAACCATGCCGACGGCGGCGAATATGTCGCCGGCTCCTATCGCCAGCGCTTCACGCTCGCCTCTGGCCGCTTCGCCATGATCGACGACGGCCTCGGCTTCCAGCTCGTCCCCTGGTCTCCCTCTCTCGAAAAGCAGATCGGCCGTCACGTCTCCGGCGTCGCGCGCGACGATGGCGGCGTCGACTGGGACTTCGGCCGCAAGCGGGGGCTCGGCCTCTAACACCCGTCAGAAAGGAACCTCGCCATGTCCGGCACCAAGATCCTCTGGGGACAGATCACGATCGTCTTCCTGATCGTGCTCGTTACCATCTGGGGCGCGACGCAGTATGTTGCGTGGAGCCTCGGCTACCAGGCGCAGCTCGGCGAGCCGTGGTTCACGCTGCTCGGCGTGCCGATCTACTTTCCGGCCGCCATCATGTGGTGGTGGTATTTCTACGACGCCTATGCGCCGGGCATCTTCGCGACGGGCGGAATGATCGCCGCCTCGGGCGGCTTCATCGCCATTGCGGTCGCCATCGGCATGTCTGTCTGGCGCGCACGCGAGGCGAAGAACGTTGCGACCTATGGTTCCGCCCGCTGGGCAGAAAAGGCCGAAGTCAAGGCCGCCGGGCTGCTCGACCCCGACGGCGTGGTGCTCGGTCGATACGAACATGAGTATCTGCGCCATGACGGACCGGAGCATGTGCTGTGCTTCGCACCGACACGCTCGGGCAAGGGTGTCGGGTTGGTCGTACCTTCGCTTCTGACCTGGCCGGGCTCGGCCATCGTGCATGATATCAAGGGCGAGAACTGGCAGCTCACTTCCGGCTTCCGATCACACCATGGCCGCGTGCTGTTGTTCGACCCCACCAATCCGAAATCCTCGGCCTACAATCCGCTGATCGAGGTCCGCCGCGGCGAATGGGAAGTCCGCGACGTCCAGAACATCGCCGACATTCTGGTCGATCCCGAAGGGTCTTTGGACAAAAGGAATCACTGGGAAAAAACCAGCCACTCACTTCTCGTCGGCGCGATCCTGCATGTCCTCTACGCCGAGCCGGAAAAGACGCTCGCCGGCGTCGCCAACTTCCTCTCCGATCCGAAGCGCCCGGTGGAGTCGACGCTGCGCGCCATGATGAAGACCGCGCATCTGGGCGAGGCCGGCCCACATCCCGTCGTCGCCAGCGCGGCGCGCGAGCTCCTCAACAAATCCGACAATGAGCGCTCCGGCGTTCTATCAACCGCTATGTCGTTTCTCGGATTGTACCGCGATCCTGTCGTTGCCGAGGTCACGCGGCGCTGCGACTGGCGGATCAGCGACATCGTCGGCGGCGAGCATCCGACGACGCTCTACCTCGTCGTGCCACCCAGCGACATCAACCGGACCAAGCCGCTGATCCGCCTGCTGCTCAATCAGATCGGCCGGCGCCTGACCGAAGAGCTCCAGGCGAAGACCGGGCGCCATCGTCTCCTCCTTATGCTCGACGAGTTTCCGGCGCTCGGCCGCCTCGACTTTTTCGAGACCGCGCTGGCCTTCATGGCGGGGTATGGGTTGAAGAGCTTCCTGATCGCGCAATCGCTGAACCAGATCGAGAAAGCCTATGGGCCGAACAATTCGATCCTCGACAATTGCCATGTTCGCGTGAGCTTCGCGACGAACGACGAGCGGACGGCCAAGCGCGTCTCTGACGCCCTCGGGACCGCCACCGAGATGAAGGCCATGAAGAACTATGCCGGGCACCGTCTGTCGCCCTGGCTCGGCCACCTGATGGTGTCGCGCTCGGAAACCGCACGCCAGTTGCTCACGCCGGGCGAGATCATGCAGCTCCCGCCGACCGACGAGATCGTCATGGTCGCCGGCATTCCGCCGATCCGGGCGAAAAAGGCTCGCTACTATGAGGATGCCCGTTTCCGCGAACGCCTGCTGTCGCCGCCCTCCTTGAAGCGCCCGGAACAGATTCGTCCGGACGACTGGACCAGCCTGCCGATCCCGGCACGACCGGAAGCGCTCAATGCGCAACCGGCAGGCCGATCCGACGACGAGGACCCGACCGAATCCGAACGGCGGCTGCAGCACGAGCTCCACCGGGTAAAGCCGGTAGAAAAGAAAGCGCCGATCGAGAACGAGTTCGAGAGCGAGCCGCCTGACGACATCGACGAGGATGCCGTGCGCAACCAGCGCATGATCCGCCAGATGCAGGGCGTCGCACGGCAGGTCTCGCTCGATCCGAATGACGGCATGGAGCTGTAGGCGCCATGACCACTCGCCGAAAGAAGAAAAAAACCACGATCTATGTGGACCCCGACGTCGAGAAGACCCTGGCGGATTTCGCCGCGCGCCGGGATCAGTCACAATCCATGATCGCCGAAGCCGCGATCGCGTCATTTCTCTCGCCGGACGATGCCGAACGGCGAGAGGCGATCATTTCAAAACGCCTCGACCAGCTTGATCGTCGCATGACCCGCCTCGAACGCGATGTCGGCATCGCTGTCGAGACACTGGCGGTGTTCATCCGCTTCTGGATCACCACGACGCCCGCATTACCGGAGCCGGCGGCGCAGGCGGCGCGGGCCAAATCCAGCGAGCGGTATGAAGCGTTCATCACCGCCCTCGGTCGGCGTCTGGCTCAGGGGCCGAAGCTTCGTCAGGAGATTTCCGAAGATGTGGCTGGTCCCGACGCGCGTGAATGATCTCTTCGTGCGTTCTCCTAAAACCGGATCGGAATCGCATACCGCAAAAATGAGGTTTGAGCCATATCTGGGCGAGGGGCTTCTCGATGCGAGGCAGGTGCAATGGCGGCTTCAAACCGGTTGTTTCGCAGCGTTTCCGAAAGTCTCAACACCATGCGCATCGGCCGGTTCTCCAAAAAGCATTCGGGAACAGGTGTCGGGCAAGCGGTGTCGTTCAAGTAGTACGCTCGCAGCTCGGAAGGCACCGCCTCATTCGAATCTTCCGATCGGAGCGGCCACGTTGCGGCGAACGATCCGACCGGTGAAGGGGCCGAGGTCGGCTATTACGCGACCTGCTCGGCAAGCGTTACGGCGTCCGCGCCGGCCGGGATGCGAAACGGAGAAGACGCATCGGTCACGGCCTGCCAGACCGCTTCCGCCACGTCACTTGCGGTGGTGGTTTCGACGAGCTGCGGCGCTGCGGAGAACACCTGTCTGGCCCACGCAGCATAGGCTTCGGGTATGCCGTTCTGCGAGCGGGCACGGGCGGTCGCGCTAAAGGGCGTTTCCGGCGCCCGGCCGGGGACGACCAGCCGCACACGCACACCGAAGGGCTCCACTTCCAAAGCGAGGTTTTCGCTGAATACCTCTACGGCTGCCTTGCTGGCCGTGTAGGCGGACAGCAGCGGCAACGGCTTGAGCGTCACGGCGGACGACACGTTGACGATCACGCCCGACCCTTGCACCCGGAAGCCGGGCAGTGCGGCTTGCGTCATCGCCATGGTGCCGAACGTGTTCAGCTCGAAAAGCTGGCGCGTTGCGTCGATCGACACGCCTTCCAGCGCACCCATCAGACCGGCACCGGCGTTGTTGACGAGGGCGTCGATCGGCCCTGCTTTATCCAGAGCACTGGTGATGCTGGCAGCGTCGGTCACATCGAGTGCAACGACGCGCAGACGTTCGGATGCTGGCAGCACATCGTCACGAGGCGTGCGCATTGTGGCAATGACGGTCCAGTCGCGATCAAGGAAATAGCGGGCAGTCTCAAGCCCGAAGCCGGACGAGGTGCCGGTGATGAGAATCGTGTTCATGCAAAACTCCTGTTTGTGGTGATGGCGTAGCGCGGCTGCGGATGGGGATAGACGCGGGTTACGAGGGAGTGGGAACAGGCGTGTCCGATTACTTCGTCTCGACGCTGCCTTCCGCCGCGGCATCGGCTGCCAGTGTCGCGACCGTTTCGGAAAATGCGGGATCGCCGGGATAGAGCGCGCTGCGGAGGAAGGCGGTGGAAAGACGCTGGATCGCGGCGACCCGCTGCGGCCGTTCGTCCGTCGTCTCGCGTGCCTCGTAGCCGGGGATGCCGCCAAGAGCATGCTCGCCGCCAAAGGCCGTAAATAATACCTTGGGTGAGGGGCTCAAATCGTAGGCATCACGCCACCACTCGGCGCCATGTGTCGAAAGTCTGCCGACATCGCGGTCGCCGACGATGACCAAGGTCGGCGCCGTCATGGTCGAGAAATCTGGATACATGAATGGGTAGGTATGGGCCGCATATTCTGTCAGGCCATTGCCTCTACCTGGCGGCGCCAGCAGCACGCCCGCTTTCACGCGGTTGTCCTTCCTATTGACCACCGATCCGTCGTCGGGATCGGGATGGGTGGTGCCAAGCAAGGTACTGGCGGTCTGGGCGCCCCATGAATGGCCGGCAACCGCGATACGAGAGTGGTCGAGCCGCCCCCGGATCAGCGATGCTTCGTTCTCTATGCGATCAAGCCCGTCGAGGACGGTGGCTAGGTCTTGCTCACGAAAGCGCCAGAATTGGGGGCGGCGAGGATCGTTCGCGGCAAGGCCGAGCATCCGCGAATCCAGATGTGTCGGCTGGATTACGGCGAAACCATGCGCTGCCCAATAATCAGCAAGGGGGCCATAGGCGTGAAACGACTGGCCATTGCCGTGCGAGAAGATGATGACGGGCAGCGTGTAGCCTGAGATCGGTAAGGAAACCCGAACGTGCAGATCAACGCCTCGTCCCGGTGACAGTAAGGTAATGGGAGAGATGGAAACAACGGCGGGTAATCCGGCAGTGCGCGCGCGGGTTTCTGCGAACGGGCTGGACATGAGACTGCGAACCTCCGAACTGGAAACCGGATCAATGATCCGCTATACTATAAATACGGATCATTGATCCGTTTATCAAGAGGGATCGCAAAAATGTTGTCGACCGAACTCCGGAATGCAGGCGAAGCCGCGTCACCGGCTCCTGGCGATGCCGAAGCACCCGCACCGCGAATGCGTGCTGATGCTCGCAGAAACGAGGAAGCCGTTTTGGAAGCGGCCAAGATCGTGTTCGCCCGTTCGGGGGTGGATGCGCCCATCCGGGAGATTGCGACGCAGGCGGGCGTTGGGCTGGGTACGCTCTACCGCCGTTTCCCGACGCGTGCCGATCTGGTGGCTGCGGTGTTTCGCCGGGAGGTTGATGCCTGCGCCGGTGCGGCGGCGATGCTTGCCGCTGAGCATGGGCCAGCCGATGCTCTGGCAGCTTGGTTGAAGCGCTACACGCGCTTCCTCGCTACCAAACAGGGGTTGGCCGCGGCGCTCCATTCCGGCGATCCGGCATTCGCCACCTTGCCGGACTATTTCCGAAGCCGATTTGAACCGGCTCTGTCGATGCTGCTGAATGCTGCTGCCGCTGCGGGAGAAGTCCGAGCTGACATTGCGCCCTACGATCTGCTGCGCGCGATCGGAAACCTCGCCGTGGCTTCAGGGGAGGATGGGCCGGCGCACACCGAACGAATGCTCATGCTGCTGCTGGATGGCCTGCGTTATGGCGCGGCGAAGTCGAAATAGCCGCGACTGCCAAGAAGACGCTCGATAGGGCCGATACCGGACTCCATCGCCTCTCGGGGGAACGACTCTCGCCGATGGAAGCTTTCGCCACTCCCCTTCCCACAAGAAGCCTTACTGGTTTCCACCCCCCTCGTCGCCTTTGTAAGGATCGCCGAATCGCCGACCGGATTTTCACGCGCAATCGGCGAACAATCGCAGCAAGTAATCCGTCAATATGAGGCCCTCGCCGCCGTTCTCCTGTATTTGCACGCTACACTACTACTACGACCGAAACTTGTTGAATCGGCCTGATTCCGGGCTCTTTTAATAATCCCCGATCCGGGGATCATCTGTTGCGTCCCCACGAGAAACGGGGACGACATGGCATCCACCCACCACAGGCAGGAAGCGATCCAGCGCGGAGCGCGCATGCTGCGCACCGCGCTCGGAGCGGCAATCGCGCGGTTTCTGGAAGACCCGGCCGTGGTCGAGGTGATGCTGAACCCCGATGGGCGCATCTGGGTGGATCGGCTTTCCGAAGGGCTGGCCGACACCGGCGAGACGATGACGGCCGCCGATGGCGAGCGCATCGTGCGTCTGGTCGCGCACCATGTCGGTGCGGAGGTCCACGCCCGCTCGCCGCGCGTCTCGGCCGAGTTGCCGGAAACAGGTGAGCGTTTTGAGGGCCTGCTTCCGCCAGTCGTAGCGTCACCCGCCTTCGCTATTCGCAAGCCGGCTGTCGCGGTCTTCACGCTCGACGATTATGTGGCCGCCGGCATCATGACGGCCGATCAGGCAGTGAAGCTGCGCGCAGCGGTCCAGTCCCGCGCCAACATACTCGTCGCCGGCGGCACTTCTACCGGCAAGACAACGCTGACCAACGCGCTGCTCGCCGAGGTGGCGAAGACAGCAGATCGCGTCGTCCTCATCGAGGATACCCGCGAGCTGCAATGCGCTGCGCCGAACCTTGTCGCGATGCGGACCAAGGATGGCGTTGCCACGCTTTCCGATCTCGTCCGCTCCTCGCTGCGCCTGCGGCCCGATCGCATTCCCATTGGCGAGGTCCGCGGCTCAGAAGCCCTCGACCTGCTCAAAGCCTGGGGCACCGGCCATCCCGGCGGCATCGGCACGATCCACGCCGGCTCCGGCATCGGCGCGCTGCGTCGCCTCGAACAACTCATCCAGGAAGCCGTCGTCACCGTCCCGCGCGCGCTGATCGCCGAGACTATCGATCTCGTCGCCGTCCTCTCCGGCCGCGGCTCGTCGCGCCGGCTGGCCGAGCTCGCGCGCGTCGACGGCATCGATCCCGCCACCGGCGACTACCGCATCATCCCCGCAACCACCTCGAATGGAGAAGCTGAATGAATTCGCCCGTCGTTCCGAATGTGACCAATCCGCCCGTCCTGTCGACCGTGCCCATCGGTCCAGAGCTGCCCGCCGGCTCGATCATGCGCGGCAGCTACAGGCGTCTCGCCAGTTCGACCGCGCTCTTCACCATCATGATGCTGGCCGCTACGCCGCCGGCCCATGCCTCCGGCTCCTCCATGCCGTGGGAGCAGCCGCTTCAGCAGATCCTCCAGTCGATCGAGGGGCCGGTCGCCAAGATCGTGGCGGTGATCATCATCATCGCCACCGGCCTGGCGCTCGCCTTCGGCGACACCAGCGGCGGCTTCCGCCGCCTGATCCAGATCGTATTCGGTCTGTCGATCGCCTTCGCGGCCAGCTCGTTCTTCCTCAGCTTCTTCAGCTTCGGCGGCGGGGTGCTAGTCTGATGGCGGCCGTCCTCGAACAACTCGACGCGGTGCCGGGCTTTTCGGTGCCAGTCCATCGCGCCTTGACCGAGCACATCCTGCTGGGCGGTGCGCCGCGCTCCATCGCGATCATGAACGGCACGCTGGCCGGGGCCGTGGGCCTCGGCCTGCGCTTGTGGCTCGTCGGCCTCCTTATCTGGGCGATCGGTCATTTCGTGGCCGTCTGGGCGGCCCGTCGCGATCCGCTCTTTGTCGAGGTCGGACGCAGGCATCTGCGCATTCCGGCTTTCCTCGCGGTGTGAGGAGCGCGGTCATGATGAATCTCGCGGAATATCGGCGCTCCGCCGCTCGCCTTGCCGACTATCTGCCCTGGGCCGCCCTGGTCGCGCCCGGTATCGTGCTGAACAAGGATGGCTCGTTCCAGCGCACGGCCCGCTTTCGCGGTCCTGATCTCGATTCCGCTGTCGCGGCCGAGCTGGTTGCAGTTGCAAGCCGCATCAACAACGCTTTCCGCCGCCTCGGCCTGGGCTGGAGCATCTTTGTCGAAGCACAGCGGCACGAGGCCGCCACCTATCCGGATAGCATCTTTCCCGATCCGGCTTCAGGTCTGGTTGACGCCGAGCGTAAGGCCGATTTCGAAGAAGCCGGCGCACATTTCGTATCGAGCTATTTTCTCACATTCCTGTTTCTTCCGCCGGCCGAGGAAGCCGCGCGCACCGAGTCCTGGCTTTACGAAGGCCGTGAGCGCTCGGGCATCGACCCGCACGAGATCCTGCGCGCCTTCACCGACCGCACCGATCGCGTGCTGGCGCTGCTCGACGGCTTCATGCCGTCCTGCGGTTGGCTCGATGACAGCGAGACGCTGACCTATCTGCATTCCTGCGTGTCGACGAAGCGCCACCGCGTCCGCGTGCCCGAAACGCCGGTCTATCTCGACGCATTGCTCACCGACCAGCCGCTCACCGGCGGTCTGGAGCCGCGCCTGGGCGATCAGAATCTGCGTGTGCTGACCATTGTCGGCTTCCCCACCGCGACAACGCCGGGCCTGCTCGACGATCTGAACCGGCTGGCCTTCCCGTACCGCTGGTCGACGCGCGCGATCTTCCTCGATAAGACCGACGCGACCAAGCTACTCACCAAGATCAGGCGGCAGTGGTTCGCCAAGCGGAAGTCGATTGCCGCGATCCTCAAGGAGGTGATGACGAACGAGCAATCGGTGCTGATCGACACCGACGCCGCGAACAAGGCCGCCGACGCCGACATGGCCTTGCAGGAACTTGGCGCCGATGTGGCCGGCATGGCCTATGTTACCGCCACGATCACGGTCTGGGACGCCGATCCCCGCATTGCCGACGAGAAATTGCGGCTGGTCGAGAAGGTCATCCAGGGCCGCGACTTCACGGCCATGATCGAGACGGTGAACGCCGTCGATGCCTGGCTCGGCAGTCTGCCCGGGCACGTTTATGCAAACGTGCGCCAGCCGCCGATCTCGACGCTCAATCTCGCCCACATGATCCCCCTCTCTGCCGTGTGGGCGGGGCCGGAACGGGACGAACACTTCGATGCGCCCCCGCTGCTTTACGGCAGAACCGAAGGTTCGACCCCGTTTCGGTTGTCTTTGCATGTGGGGGATGTCGGCCACACGCTCGTCGTTGGCCCGACCGGGGCGGGCAAATCCGTGCTTCTCGCGCTCATGGCCTTGCAGTTCCGGCGGTATCTCCGCTCACAGGTCTTCGCCTTCGACTTCGGCGGCTCGATCCGCGCCGCAGCGCTCGCCATGGGCGGTGACTGGCACGATCTTGGCGGCGGCCTGACAGAGGGGGACGAGTTTTCCGTCTCGCTCCAGCCGCTCGCCCGCATCCACGACACCTACGAACGCGCCTGGGCCGCTGATTGGATTGTCGCGATACTGATGCGCGAAGGCATCAAAATCACTCCGGAGGCAAAGGAGCACATCTGGACGGCGTTGACCTCGCTCGCCTCGGCGCCGGTCGGCGAACGCACGATCACCGGCCTCAGCGTCCTTCTTCAGTCCAACGACCTCAAACAGGCACTCCGCCCTTTCTGCGTCGGCGGTCCTTATGGCCGGCTGCTCGATGCCGAAGCCGAGCATCTGGGCTCGGCCGATGTACAGGCATTCGAGATCGAGGGGCTGGTTGGAACGGGCGCAGCGCCTGCCGTGCTTGCCTATCTCTTTCATCGCATTGGCGACAGGCTCGACGGACGGCCGACGCTGCTCATCATCGACGAAGGCTGGCTGGCGCTCGACGACGAAGGCTTCGCCAGCCAGCTCAGGGAATGGCTGAAGACGCTTCGCAAGAAAAACGCCTCGGTCATTTTCGCCACGCAGTCGCTCTCGGACATCGACAATTCGGACATTGCCCCGGCGATCATCGAAAGCTGCCCGACCCGATTGCTCCTGCCGAACGAACGCGCGATCGAGCCACAGATCACAGCCATCTATCGCCGCTTCGGCCTCAATGATCGTCAGATCGAGATCCTCGCGCGGGCGACGCCCAAGCGGGACTACTACTGCCAGTCACGGCGCGGCAATCGCCTGTTCGAGCTGGGCCTGTCCGAAGTCGGCCTCGCGCTCTGCGCCGCTTCCTCGAAATCCGACCAGACGCTGATCGCCCAGATCGTCGCCGAGCATGGCCGCGATGGCTTTCTCGCGGCCTGGCTCAACGCCCGCGATGTCGGCTGGGCCGTCGATCTCCTTCCCAACGTCGCAACGCTCATCCCCCAACCCGAAAAGGAGCTTCAGTCATGAGCATCCGTCGACTTCGTAATTCCTCCGCTCTTCTCGCTGTGACCATGCTTGCCATGCCGCTCGCGGTCTCCCCCGTCGTAACCGGGCCCGCCTTTGCATGGAAGATCGTCTATGATCCTTCCAACTACGCGCAGAACGTTCTGACGGCTGCGCGCACGCTCGAACAGATCAACCACCAGATCACCTCGCTTCAGAACGAGGCGACGATGCTGATCAATCAGGCGCGCAATCTTGCGAGCCTTCCGTTCTCCTCGCTCCAGACGCTCCAGCAGAACGTTCAGCGGACGCAGCAACTCCTGACCCAGGCCCAGAACATCGCCTTCGATGTGCAGCGGATCGATCAGGCGTTCCAGCAGCAGTACGGCAACGTCTCCATGTCGGCCACGGATCAGCAGCTCGTCTCCGATGCGCGCTCGCGCTGGCAGAACACGGTCGGCGGCCTTCAGGACGCCATGCGCGTCCAGGCGGGTGTCGTCGGCAACATCGACACCAACCGCACGCAGATGAGCGAACTCATTAGCCAGAGCCAGGGCGCGACGGGCGCGCTTCAGGCGACGCAGGCCGGCAACCAGCTCCTCGCACTCCAGTCGCAGCAGCTTTCCGATCTGGTGGCGTTGCTTGCGGCCAACGGGCGTGCCGGCGCGCTGACCGAAGCCGAGCGCACGGCTGCGGCGGAGCAGGGACGAGAACAGCGCCGCCGCTTCCTGACGCCGGGCTCAGGCTACCAGCCGGGTAACGCGCAGATGTTCAACGGCAATTGAGGGCGGGCTTATGGACGGCAAGATGCTGGCCCGGCTGGGCGCTGTCGCATTCGTCGCCGTCGCCATTACGGCGGCGGTCGTCGAACTGACCCGAAAGGAGGAACCGAAAGAGGATTTCTCCACGCGCATTATCGAACCCTCGCACGATCCGCTACGCGCGGGGCAGCGCCGGTGCCAGCAACTTGGCCAGCAGGCCGCTAGCGATGCGGAATGCCTGCGCGTCTGGGCGGAAACCCGCGACCGTTTCCTGCGTCCGTCGTCTGCACCGGCGGCGCCGTCCTCCAGCGAAGGGCGGTGAACAATGGGCGGCTCGGGCGTTATCGACACATTTCTCGGAACCTTCACCCGCTATATCGACAGCGGGTTTGGTCTTCTCGGCGGCGAGGTCGCGTTTGTCGCCACCACGCTGATCGTCATCGACGTGACGCTGGCCGCTCTCTTCTGGAGCTGGGGCGCCGACGACGACATCATCGCCCGTCTGGTCAAGAAGACCTTGTTTGTCGGGGTCTTCGCCTACCTGATTTCCAATTGGAACAACCTCGCCAAAATTGTCTTCGACAGCTTCGCCGGCCTCGGACTGAAAGCCTCCGGCACCGGCTTCACTGCGCAGGATCTGCTCCGTCCGGGCAAGGTCGCACAGACCGGCCTCGATGCCGCGCGTCCCTTGCTCGACGCGATATCACCCCTGATGGGCTGGATCGCGGTTTTCGAGAACCTGATTCAGATCGTTTGCCTTTTGTTTGCCTGGGCGCTGGTCATCCTCGCCTTCTTCATTCTGGCGATCCAGCTCTTCGTGACGCTGATCGAGTTCAAGTTGTCGACGCTCGCCGGTTTCGTCCTGATCCCGTTCGGCCTCTTCGGCAAGACCGCCTTCATGGCCGAGCGCGTGCTTGGCAATGTGATTTCCAGCGGCATCAAGGTCCTGGTCCTCGCCGTCATCGTCGGCATCGGCTCGACGCTGTTCAGTCAATTCACGCAAGGCTTCGGCGGTCAGACCCCGAGCATCGACGACGCGATGGCCATCGTCCTTGCGGCGCTCTCGCTCGTCGGCCTTGGCATCTTCGGTCCCGGTATTGCCTCCGGTCTTGTCAGCGGCGGCCCGCAGCTTGGCGCAGGCGCTGCGGTCGGCACCGGCCTTGCTGTCGGCGGTGCGGCACTCGCCGCTGGCGGCGGCGCGGTACTGGCCGCGAAGGGCGGAGCCGCTCTTCTTTCCGGCGGCGCCGCTGCCGCGCGTGGTGGAGCTGCGGCGGCCGGCGCGGCATCATCGGCCTACACATTGGGCTCTATGGGACAGTCGGGCGCGTCTGGCGTCGCGTCCGGCCTCGGAGGCGTAGCACGCGCCGCCGGATCGGCCTCCGTTTCCCCGTTGCGCCGTGCCGCGTCCCGTGCCTCGGAAAGCATGAAATCCAGCTTCTCCGACGGCGCGCGTGCAGGCGTCAGCGCCACCGGCGGCTCCTTCTCATCTGGCGCGGGCACCGACGAATCCGATCCCGCTTCCGTCGCTCCCGCAACAACACCCGATCAGCCGCCGGCATGGGCCCAGCGCATGAAGCGCGGCAGCCATGTCGCCCACGGCGTCAGCGCTGCCGCCCATGCCGTTCGCTCGGGCGACAGCCATGGGTCCGGCGCATCCGTCAATCTCTCCGAAAGTGACCGCTCATGAATCTCTTCAAACGACCGGCCGTGCATTACGGCAAGACACCTGAGCCTGAAACACCTTACCAGAAGGCCGCACAGATCTGGGACGAACGTCTTGGATCAGCGCGCGTGCAGGCGAAGAACTGGCGCTACATGGCGTTCGGTTCGCTGATCCTGTCGGCGGGCTTCGCCTCTGCACTGGTCTATCAGTCCGCGCGTGGGACAGTGGTTCCCTGGGTGGTTCAGGTAGACAACCTGGGTCAGGCCCAGACCGTTGCGCCTGCCGTGGCCGACTATCGTCCGACCGATCCACAGGTGGCCTGGCATCTCGCACGTTTCATCGAGCAGACCAGAAGCATTCCCGCCGATCCGATCATCGTCCGGCAGAACTGGCTCAGGGCCTATGAATGGACCACGGACCGGGGCGCGGCGGCGCTCAACGATTATGCCCGTGCGAACGATCCCTTCACGAAGGTCGGCAAGCAGCAGATCGCCGTCGAGGTTTCCAGCGTCATCCGCGCTTCTCCCGACAGCTTCCGCGTGGCGTGGACGGAACGGCATTTCGAGAATGGCCAGCTCGGTGCGACTGAGCGATGGACCGCGATCCTGACCATCGTCATCCAGCCTCCGCGCGATGCCGAGCGGCTGAAGGTCAATCCGCTCGGAATTTACATCAACGCCATCAACTGGTCGCGGGAGATGAGCCAATGAGATCGGCTTTCCGTAACCCCGCCATTCCGGTTTTCCGTAAATCCGTACTTCCGGTTCTGCTGCTTTCCGCCTCGGCGTTGGCAGGCTGCGCTACGCCGCAGAAGCCGCCGGAAATCAGCTACGATCGAAATGTTCCGGCCTTGCCGGCCGTTCCCGTATCGGTGACAGATGATCGGCCCCGTCCGATCCACGTTCCTCCGGCCTGGACGCCGGCAAAGGGAGGCACTGCGGCCAGCACACCAGTCGCTCGCGTCGAGAACGCCAACGCTGCCGCTCGCGTGCAGCCGCGCCGGGAGGGGTACTTCAATGCGATCCAGATCTACCCCTGGTCCGAAGGAGCGCTCTATCAGGTCTATGCAGCTCCCGGGCAGATCACCGATATCGCGCTGGAACCCGGAGAGTCGCTGACAGGGGCCGGCCCGATTGCGGCCGGCGATACCGCCCGCTGGATTATCGGCGACACCGAGAGCGGCAGCGGTACGACACGCCGCGTCCATATCCTCGTAAAGCCTTCAAGGCCGGATATCACGACCAATCTCGTCGTGACCACTGACCGGCGCGTTTACATGATCGAGCTGCGTTCCGGCGCGAAACCCTATATGCCATCCGTCGCCTGGTCCTATCCGCGGCCGCGCGCCGGTCAAGGCCAGAGCATTCCGGCGACGCCGGTCATCCCGGCCGTTGCGGCGCGCAACTACCGCTACGGTTTGACCGGCGGGAATCCGCCCTGGAAACCCGTCTCCGTCTACGACGACGGCCGCAGGGTTTACGTCGAGTTCCCTCGCGGAATCGTTCAGGGCGAAATGCCGCCGATCTTCGTCATTGGTCCGGACGGCGAAGCGCAACTCGTCAACAGCCGTATTCACCAACACATCCTGATCGTTGATCGCCTGTTCGGCGCGGCCGAGCTTCGCCTTGGCAGCGGCGACAAACAGCAGGTCGTCAGGATCGTCCGGACGGACGGGAGACCCGCATCATGAGTGAGGACAATATCAACAATGCAGCTCCCATGCGCCTTCGCGCCGAGGGGCCGCGCGTCACCCGCCTTTCGCGAAAGGTGCTGGCAAGCTTCACAGCCGTCGGCCTCGTCGGGATCGGCGGCGCGCTGATCTACGCTCTCCAGACCCGCGATGGAGGCCAGGGCGGAGAGGAGCACTATTCGACCAACAACCGACAGACCGCAGACGGTCTTGCCGGTCTGCCGCGCGACTACACCGGACCTGTCCTCGGCCCGCCACTGCCCGGCGATCTCGGGCGGCCGATCCTTGACGCCCAGAACAGGGGACAGCCCGTCGTTCCACCGACGATAACGACGCCCACCGTCGATGAGGCGGAGCAGCGCCGCCGGGCCGAGGAAGAAGCGGCGCGCACCAGTCGCGTTTTCTTTCAGACCCAACCTGGGTCGACAGCGACGACACCCGGCGGCTCAACCATGCCGAATGTTCCCGGCTTCGATCTCGCCGGGCTCGCTGGACAGCCCGGCCAGCAGACCGCCCAGGACCGGCAGCTTGCATTTTTGAATGCGCCCGTTGATCGCCGGACCACTTCGTCGGATCGGATCATGGCTCCGGCTTCGCCGTTCATCCTCCAGGCCGGGGCGGTAATCTCAGCCGCTCTCATCACCGGCATTCGGTCGGATCTACCCGGCCAGATCACGGCGCAGGTAACGGAAAATGTCTACGACAGCCCCACCGGAAGATTGCTTCTGATCCCCCAAGGAACGCGGATTATCGGCCAGTACGACAACAACGTGCAGTTCGGGCAAAGACGGGCGCTGCTGGTCTGGAACCGGCTCATCTTCCCGAATGGCCGATCCATCGTGCTGGAACGCCAGCCGGGCGCCGACACGCAAGGCTATGCCGGTCTCGAGGATGGTGTCGATTATCACTGGTGGGATCTCGCCAAGGCGGCCGGCCTGTCCACGCTGCTTGCAGTCGGCACGGAACTGGCAGTCAGCGACGAGGACCGCCTGGTGCGCGCTATCCGTGACGGTGCGCAGGATACCATCAACGACGCCGGCCAGCAGATCGTCCGGCGCCAATTGCAGGTCGCGCCGACGCTGACCATTCGGCCGGGCTTTCCCGTTCGCGTCATCGTCACGCGCGATCTCGTCCTCGAACCCTACAGAGGCTGACCATGGCAAAGCTGAAACTTGGACCGATCGCGGACGATAAGCCAATCAAAGTCACGGTCGAGTTGCCCGCCCAACTCCATCGCGATCTTGTCGCATACGGCCGCCTCCTCGCGGAACCGGGAACTCCGCCCGTTGATCCCATTCGGCTGATCGTGCCGATGCTCGAACGCTTCGTCATTAGTGATCGCGGATTTGCAAAGGCGCGGCGATCAGCAAATGTGTCCGTTTCAACAAGCGGACAAGACCGATCATAACCGGGGAGTAGACTGCCGCGAAATTTCTTTGGCCAAGCTTAGTAACCGCCGGAATGCGGGATTGTCATTTCTTGCGGACCAGACTGCACTGAAGGGCAGGACCTCTCCGGCAATCGGTCGATATGTCACGCCGGGAAATTGGGCGGCCGTCGTGGCCTCACTGGTCAAAGTCAGACCGCGGCCAATCGCCACCAAAGGCAGCAGGTTGTCGCGCCCGACATATTGCGGCTGCACATTAGGGTGATGTCCCAAATCAGAAAGTCTCTGGACAAGGTATTCATGTATTTGAGGGCCAGGCGCGACGTCACTGACAATGAAGTGCTCGCCTGCCAAATCGGTCCAGTTTAATATTTCCTTGCGCGCCAACGCGTGTTCTTCAGGCAAAACTGCGAACACACGTTCCGACCACAAGTGCGCCGTTTCACACTCCGTCCAAGCCGATGTGCCTGTGATGAACGCGACATCCAGGCGGAGCTGCCGGATGCCGGCTACATGCTCCGCTGGATTGCCGTCGATCAGCTCGGTTCGTACGCCGCTATGGTCCTTGCTGTAGGAGCGCAACAAATCGGAGAGGAAACCCGAGGCAAGAGACGAGAAGATGCCAATTCTGACCACACCTTCTTCGCCACGCCCGACCGTGCCAATGTAGCGACGCCCCTCGTGGATCGCTCGCAGGCCTTGCCTAGCTCGTAGTAGGAAGATTTGGCCCGCATAGGTCAGCGATACTCCGTTCGTGCAGCGGTTAAAAAGTGAGACACCAACCTCGTCTTCGAGATCGCGGATGCGGCGACTGATCGCTGATTGACATATTCCAAGAACGTTCGCTGCCTTCCGAAAGCTGCCATGCTCGGCGGCTGCCACGAAATAACACAGGTGGCGAATCTCTATTGGATCACATCTCTTCGCCCCCCGTCGTGTCATTAGCCCATCGATCCTAAAGGGTGTTCTCGCCGCTGTCGGATAGGAGTCGTTTCCGAGCAGTCGTTCTTTACGGTATCGGCAAACCGCAGCTCCGCTCGTAGCCCGCCCTCGCGCCGGTTTTCGAGGTATACCTCTCCGCCGAGACGCTTCATCGCGAGATCCGCGATCGCCAGACCCAAGCCACTGCCCATCGCGGTCTTGTTGCGGCCCCGGTAAAATCTGTCACGAACCTTCGGTAACTCCTCCGCGGGTATGCCCGGTCCGCTATCGTCAATGACGACGTTGATCCCATCTTTCTCGGTGCGCACCGAGCATCGCACCACTCCGTCCGACCCCGAATGCAGGGCGGCATTCTCCAGGAGGTTCCGCGCCGCGAGTGTGAACAGGGACGGATCGACCGAAAGGCAAATGCCTCCTAGCTGTGGATCCACTTCGATTGCAGCCGTGTCCGAATAATGTTGACCGATGTCGTCCGCCATTTGCCCGAGGATTTTCCCGAGGTTCACGTCTTGTTGAGCCGATGCGATTTCGCCGCTCTCGGTATTCGTCAGATCGGTAAGCTGCCGCACCAAACGAGACGTGCGGTCCACCCCGATCACCATCTGGCGCAAAGCATTGTTTCGTATCTTGGGGTCTTCGCTTCCCAACGCCACTTGCGCCTGTGTCTTCAGTCCGGCGATCGGCGTTCGCAGCTCATGTGCCGCGAAGGCGGTAAAGTCGCGCTCTCGTTGCCGAGCCGCGCTGACGCGACCGAACAGCCCGTTGAGCGAACGGATCACGGGCCTGATTTCAGACGGTGTTTCCGCGTCGGGCAGCGCGCTCAGATCCGACGCCGGGCGCGTTTCCAACGTGCTCGCCATCGCGTTCAATGGAGCAAGCCCCTTGCGAACGCTCAGCCAGATCAGTCCTGCCAGGATCGGAAGGATAAGCAACGCGGGCAGCGCGAGGCCACGGATCACATCGGCGACCAGCCTGTCGCGGACGCGCATATTGTCGCCGACGAGCACGCGCATGCCGAGATCACTGTTCATCACCGCGTAGACGCGCCAGATTTCTCCTGCGATCACCGTCTGGGAGAACCCTTCGCCGCTATCGGTAAGAGGTGTGGCCGGCGCGGCGTCCGAGCGCCCGACCAAAGTTCCGTCGAGCGCCCAGATCTGGCACGAGAGCTGACGGTCGTAGGAAGCGTGGAGGGCCGGCTCGACAGTCGGTAACTGTGCCGCGCGCTTCGGGTCGATCTCCTGGCTGGTGATCAGCGAGCTGACCATGCGCGCCGCTTCGATCAGGCGCGCGTCAAGTACCCGTTCGACCTCGTGACGCGTGCTGAGATAAATCCAGACGATCGCCGACATCCAGACGACGCCGGTTGTGATCATCAGGATCATGAACAGCCGGCTGCGGATCGACTTCATGCACTGTCCTCCGCCAGCTTGTAACCCACCCCTCGCACCGTCTCGATAATTCCGGGGCCGAGCTTCTGCCTGAGATTATGGATGTGAACCTCGATCGTATTGCTCTCCACATCCTCCTGCCAGCCATAGAGCCTCTCTTCGAGCTGCGACTTCGACAGGATCTGGCCCGGCCGGTCCATCAGAGCATGGAGGATGGAGAACTCGCGGCGCGACAGACGAACCGCCTCACCACATTTCGAGACGGCCATGGTGGAAGGCTCCAGGCGAAGATCCCGCCAGACCCGGCAGGCGGATCCGCCACCGTTGCCTCGTCTTGTTAGAGCGCGTAGCCGCGCAGCGACTTCATTCAGATCGAAGGGCTTGCCGAGATAATCGTCCGCGCCGGCATCCAATCCGGCGATGCGGTCGGGCACGCTATCACGCGCGGTCAGCAGCAGCACCGGCGTTGCGACCTGACGGCCGCGCAGTTCGCCCAGAACCTCCAGGCCTGATCCGTCCGGCAGCATCAGGTCGAGAACGATCGCGTCGAAAGCAGAGCCGCGCAAGGCGGCCGAAGCATCGGCGCAAGTGGCGACGGCGTCCACGGTGAAGCCGGCCAGTCCCAGCCCGACCTGCAAGCCGTTCATCAATACAGCGTCGTCTTCGACCAACAAGACTCTCATGCACACAAACCCTTGGACGCGACAGAACAATGGAAATCCGGTGCCCACCTTAAGCCAGCCTTAAGGTGACGGGCGTGGATCGCAGGACGCGCAGGCGTCGACCTGTCCGTATCAAGGCCAAAAGGAGATCCTATATGCCAGCTCTTACGCGTCGCGGCGCCGTGCTCGCCATTGGTGGCGCGGTACTGACCGTTCCTCTGATGAACCGTGCGGCGCTCGCGCAGACCGCCGCCGACGTATCCAAGGAAATGATCCTCAACGATCCGGCAGCGCCGGTCGCGGGCAACCCGAAAGGCGACCTCACCATCGTTGCCTTCCTCGATTACAACTGCCCGTATTGCAAGAAATCCGCTCCCGACCTCGACCGCGTCGTCAAGGAGGACGGCAAGATCAGGCTGGTCTACAAGGATTGGCCCGTCATCCGCCCGACCTCGATCGACGGCGCCATGATGGCGCTCGCCGCCAAATACCAGGGCAAGTACGACATCGCGCATCACGCTTTGATGGGAATTCCCGGCGTCGGGGTTCCGAAGGAGAAGATGCGCCAGGGACTTCAGGCCGCGGGCATCGACATGGCCCGCCTCGACGCCGACATGAAAGCCAAGTCCGCCGAAATCGACGCCATCATCAAGCGCAACATGGCGCAGGCCGACGCCATCGGCTTTTCGGGAACGCCGGCCTACCTCGTCGGTCCATTCCAGACGTCGACGCTGGATTATCAGGGGTTCAAGCAGGTCGTGTCCGATGCGCGCAAGAAGCAGGCGGAAAGCAAGTGAGAGGGCCACGCTCTCACCAGCCCCGCTCGCGATGCCTGATGTCGATCGTGCCGCCCTTCAGCATATGAGACCAGTAGAGCCAGGGCAGGAACTTCGTTTTCAGGTACCACATGCTCTTGCGGGGCACGCGGGGATCGAGCGGGAAACTTGGCGTCACCTTGCCGCCATAGGCGAACTCGGCAAGCACGATCTTGCCGAGGGCCACCGTCAGCGGGCACGAACCATAGCCGTCATAGGTTCTGGGCATGGCCTTGTCCTGCATGGCAGCCAGCAGATTGGCGACAACGACGGGGGACTGGAGCCGGACGGCCGCCGCCGTCTTGGCGTTCGTCGTGGACGCTGCGTCGCCGAGCGAGAAGACGTTCGGATAGCGGACATGACGCAGCGTCGCCGGATCGACCTCGATCCAGCCCGCCGCGTTGGCCAGCGGGCTTTCCCGCACGACATCGAGTCCGGTCTGCGGCGGGACGACATGGATCATGTCGAAGCGCATCTCGACGTCGCGTGCCGCGCCGTCCTTGTCGGTTACCGAAAACAGCGCCGCTTTCGCGGGACCGTTGATGGCGATCAGGTTATGCCGGTAGCAGACGTCGATACCGTACTCGTCGACCGCTTTCTGCAATGGCGGCACGAAGAACGGCACGCCGAACAGCGCCTCGCCGGCAAGGCAGAACTTGAGCTTCGAACTGTCGAGCCTGCCTCGCCGCCGAAGATGGTCGGCCATCATGTACATGATCTTCTGGGGCGCACCGGCGCATTTGATCGGCATCGCCGGCTGGGTAAACAGTGCGATCCCGCCCCGGAAGTCCTGGATGAGGCGCCAGGTGTATTCGGCCGTATCGGCGCGATAGTTGCTGCACACTCCGTTCTTGCCGAGTGTATCCTTCAGCCCCTGGATGGCGTCCCAGTCAATCTTCAAGCCGGGGCAGGCAACGAGATAGTCGTAACCGAGAGCCCGGCCGTCGCTCATCCTGACCAGATTGTTGTCCGGCTCGAAGCCGGTGACCGCGGCCTTGAGCCACGTCACGCCCTTCGGGATCAGCGATTGCTCCTCGCGCTCGGTCTGCCGGCGCGTGAAGACGCCCGCACCGACCAGCGTCCAGCCCGGCTGGTAGGAATGGGAGCCCGAGGGCTCGACGATCGCGACGTCCAGCTTCGGATCGTGCCGCTTGAGCTCGGCCGCCACCGTGATGCCGGCTGCACCGCCGCCGACAATGACGATCCTGTGTCTGAGACTCGGTGCCTGTGCGGCGCGGATGTCCTGAATGGCTTCCATGGCATTCCTCCCACTTGCAGAATTACATATCTGGTTTTATGTAAGTATGTAATTCAGATTGACAAGCGTCAAGGAGGAGCCCCATGAAACCGATACCGGTCACAGAGAAGTTTTCCGTCGCGGGGCAGCTTCAGCCCGAGGATTTCGCCGAACTTGCCAAGCGCGGCTTCAAGACGGTCATCAACAACCGGCCGGATGGCGAAGAGGCATCACAGCCTGGATCGGCGGCCGAGGAAGAAGCGGCCAAAGCAGCGGGCCTCGACTATGTCTTCATCCCGGTCACCAGCAACAACATGCGGCAGGAAGACGTTCGGCGCTTCGCCGAGGCGATCGTTGTTTCCGACGGTCCGGTGCTCGCACATTGCCGCTCCGGTGCACGCTCCTTCTACATGTGGGTGCTGGCTGGAGACGCCGACGTCGAAGGGTTCAGTGACGACAAGCTGATCGCCGTGGCAGGTGACGTCGGCATTGCTCCCGACCATGCTCGCGACTGGCTCGCTGCCCACCGGCACGTCGGCAAACCGGAGGTCAAGGGCTTCTACGAGAAGCGCACCGGCAGCATTCAATATGTCGTCAGCGACCCGGCGACGAAGACATGCGCCATCATCGACCCGGTGCTCGACTACGACGAGAAGTCTGGATCGACCAGCACTGAGCAGGCCGATACGATCCTCGCCTACATCGCGGAAAAGGGCCTGACCGTCGAATGGATCCTCGACACCCATCCGCACGCTGACCACTTCTCCGCCGCCCGCTACCTCAAGGACAAGACCGGGGCTCCGACCGCGATCGGAGCGCATGTCGTCGATGTGCAGAAACTCTGGAAGGGGATCTACAACTGGCCCGATTTTCCCGCCGATGGTCATCAGTGGGACCGGCTGTTCTTCGCCGGCGATACCTTCAAGGTCGGCACGATCGACGCGAGAGTGATGTTCTCGCCGGGGCACACGCTGGCCTCGATCACCTATGTCATCGGCGACGCGGCCTTCGTCCATGACACGTTGTTCATGCCGGATTCCGGCACGGCCCGCGCCGATTTCCCGGGAGGCAGCGCAAAGCTCCTCTGGCGGTCGATCATGGACATCGTCTCTCTGCGTGACGAAACTCGCGTTTTCACCGGCCACGACTATCAGCCGGACGGCCGCCCGCCTCGCTGGGAAAGCACGGTCGGCGAGCAGAAGAAGTTCAATCCGCACATTGCCGGCCAGACCGAGGAGAGCTTCGTCAAGCTACGCCAGGAGCGCGACGCGACCCTACCGATGCCCAAGCTCATCCTGCATGCCCTGCAGGTGAACATAAACGGCGGCCGGCTTCCCGAGCCGGAGGACAACGGCAAGCGCTACCTGAAGATCCCACTGGACGCGCTCGAGGGGGCGGCCTGGTGATGGACGCTTATTTCGCACCAATGGCCGGCGGCGCACTGATCGGCTTGTCTGCCAGTCTTCTCATGTTGCTCAACGGTCGCATCGCCGGCATCAGCGGCATCGTCGGCGGCCTGCTCGGCCGTCGCGGTGAGCGGCTCGGTCACGACATCGCCTTTGTCGCCGGCCTCCTTCTTGGTCCGCTGACCTACCTCGTCATCTTCGGCACTGCGCCACAGGTGGTCGTCGCGGCGTCCTGGCCGCTCCTTATCGTCGCCGGCCTGCTCGTTGGCGTCGGCACGCGCATGGGTTCCGGCTGCACCTCCGGACACGGCATCTCGGGACTGGCACGACTGTCTCCCCGATCCTTCGCGGCGGTGCTCACCTTCCTCTCGACCGCGATCCTGACCGTGCTCGTCATGCGGATGGGAGGCTGGCTATGACCCCGGCTCTGCGCATCCTGACGGCCCTTGCCGCCGGCCTTCTGTTCGGGCTCGGCCTCGCGATTTCCGGCCTTCTCAACCCCGCCAAGGTGAAAGCTTTCCTCGACATCACCGGCGCATGGGACCCAAGCCTGATCTTCGTTCTCGGCGCCGGCGTCCTCGTCGCCTTTATCGGCTACAGGGTCGCCTTCGTGATCAACAAGCCTCTGTTCGACGATCAGCTTCATCTACCGACCAAGACCCGGATCGATGGCCCACTTATCCTCGGCTCGGCGATCTTTGGCGTCGGCTGGGGCCTGGCCGGCTTCTGCCCCGGTCCCGCAATCGCATCGCTTTCGCTCGGCCTCGCCCCCGCGGTCATCTTCGCTGCCGCCATGTTCATCGGAATGGTCACGCATGATCGATTCCTGGCCGGAAAGGGTTGAGCCATGCTTGCCAATCTCGGCCCTGCGCTCGCCTCGGGCGGGCTTGTCGGATTTTCCCTCGGCCTCGTTGGCGGAGGCGGCTCGATCCTCGCCACGCCGCTGCTGCTCTATGTCGTCGGCGTGACGCAGCCGCATATCGCCATCGGCACGAGCGCGCTCGCTGTATCGGTCAACGCCTTCGCCAACCTCATCGGCCACGCCCGCAGCGGCAACGTCCGCTGGCGCTGCGCGGTCGTCTTCGCCGGGGTCGGGACGTTCGGCGCTCTCGCCGGCTCGACGCTCGGCAAGGTCATTGATGGTCAAAGGCTCCTCTTCCTCTTCGGACTGCTGATGATCCTCGTCGGCGTGATGATGCTTCGACCGCGCAAAGCCAACGCTTCTGCCGAGCGCCCGGCCGATCTGAGGACTTGCCTCGTCACGGCTGCCGTCGCCTTTGCCGCCGGGTCCGCCTCCGGTTTTTTCGGCATTGGCGGCGGCTTCCTGATCGTGCCAGCACTCATTCTCGCGACCGGCATGCCGATGATCAACGCGATCGGCTCATCACTCCTGGCGGTCGGCAGCTTCGGGCTCGCCACGGCGATCAACTACGCCGCATCCGGCCTTGTCGATTGGCCGATTGCCTTCGAGTTCATCGCTGGCGGCATCCTTGGCGGCATTCTCGGCATGATGCTCGCCAATCGGCTCTCCGCCGGCAAGAACACGCTCAATCGCATCTTCGCGGCGCTGATTTTCGTGGTCGCAGCCTATGTGCTCTATCGGAGCGCGGGCGCTCTCATGACCTGATCGAGGTATCCACAGTCATGGGAGCCGCCTGGCCTGAGCGCTCCTGTGGCTGACGGCTTGTTTGAACGTTGGAGAATATAATGATCGAAGACTGGAAGAAGCTGATCGAGAACATGAACGGCGGCGTGAAATCATTGCGCCAGGAAGCGCCTGCGGTGATGAAGTCATTTTCCGAAATGGCCCGATCTGCACATGCCGGAGAGGCGCTTGATCCGGCAACGAAAGAGCTCATTGCGTTGGCGATCAGCGTTGCGACACGATGCCAGCCCTGCATTGCCTATCATGCGGAGGGAGCGGCAAAGGCTGGCGCAACCCGTGAGCAAATCAGCGAGACCCTTGGCATGGCCGTCTATATGGGCGCTGGCCCATCCGTAATGTACGCGGCGAAGGCTTTCGAAGCCTTTGACCAGCTTTCGCAGTGATCAATTTGAAATGATAGCCGGTTGCGCTTGCGACTCGACCGTCACGTTGAACGCCCGGTCCAGACCAACCCCATCAGCATCAGCAGTGCGAGGGATAGCGCCGGAATGCTGCCCCATACAGAAAATACGGTTGGGCTACCCTGTGTCGGCAGAAGTGTTTCAATATGTCCGGCCGTTTGCCAGGGCACCCTCCCAACATTGTCGATGTTTGACTGGGGGAGCCGTCGATCCGTCCATTTAAGCCTAGCTTAAGCTTGAGACTGCGTTTCGGTCCGAAAACTCACGGAGGACCGAATGAATGCAGTCACGACGATGTTTTCTGATTTCGACCGCCGCGCTCTTGGCGATCCCTACGACCGTCACGCGCGTCGCCGCCCAGCAGCCGTCCCGTGAGGAAGTGTTTTTTGATCCGGTGACGCCAGTGCTCGGCAATCCGGATGGCGACGTCACGATCGTCGAGTTCTTCGACTACCAATGCCCGTTTTGCAAAAGCACCTATCCCGAGCTCAAGAAGTTCGTCAGCGACGACGGCAATCTGCGCCTCATGATGCGAGACTGGCCGATCTTTGGCGAAGCGTCGCGATTCGCGGCCGAGCATGTTCTGGCGCTGGATCCGCAGGCCTACGGCCGCGCTCACGAAGCGCTGATGGGTACGGAAGGACGGCTCGCCGAGAGCGATGTCATCGAAGTGCTCGAAGATGCCAGTGTCAAAGGTCTCGCGCCGGCTCACTCACCTGAAGCGGTGGCCGACACCTTGTCGCGCAACGACCGCATGGCCAAGGCCTTCGGCCTGGCCGGCACGCCCTCCTTCGCCATCGGCTCGAAGATCTACGGTGGCGTGCTCGATCGAACCGGCCTTGCCCAGGCAGTTCTCGAAGCGAGGAGGAAACGGACGTGATGCTGGACCGACGCTCTCTTCTGGTTGGCGGGCTGGCATCCGCAACCTTCGCCGTCGCGTCCGCTCGCGCCTGGGACGGAGCCTTCGACACGGCAAGCGCCCGCATGGACGGCCTGCAGGACGTCGAAACGCCGCTGCTTTCGGCGACGACATTGCACGCGACGCGGATTGCCTCCGAAACCTACGCAGGCTGGGCGGCCGAAGGCGGATGGCCCGCCTATCCGTTCACGCAACGGCTCTCCCTTGGCGCGCAGGGCAACGAAGTCTCCTGGCTGCGCCAACGGCTCGCTGTGACGGGTGACCTGGCGCCGCAATTTGGCGCGGGCACCGTCGTCGACAGCTTCGTCGATGCCGCCATTCGCAGGTTTCAGGCGCGGCATGGCCTGACCGTGGACGGGGTGGCGGGCACCGCCACGTTCGAGGCGCTCAACCGTCCGGCGGCAGACAGGGCGCGGAGTCTTGCTGCGAACATTCCCAGATTACAGGCCGCTCTGGTCGACGATCGCCGCCAGGTGACGGTCAACGTTCCCTCGGCGCAGATCGAGATGGTCGAGGATGGCGCCGTGGTGCTGCGCCAATCGGCCGTCGTCGGTCAGCCCAATCGCGCAACGCCGCTGCTTTCGAGCAAGATCCACGAGATCAACTTCAACCCATATTGGCATGTGCCGAAAAGCATCATCCGCCGCGATCTCATTCCGATCATCCGCAGGGACCCGGATTACCTGACTCGTATGGGGATGCGCATTTATACCGGCAACTGGAAAGAAGTGTCGCCGTCGAGCATCGACTGGAGCACCGAGGAAGCGACTAACTACATGTTCCGGCAGGAGCCGGGGAGCCGCAATGCTCTTGGACGCGTCCGCATCAACTTCGCGAATCAGCATTCGGTCTATCTTCACGACACGCCCGACCCCGGCCTGTTCGGCGATGCAAGCCGCTTTCACTCGTCCGGCTGCGTCAGGGTCCAGCGTATTCCGGAATTCGTGACCTGGCTGCTCAAGGACACGCCGGGTTGGTCTCCCGAGACCGTCGCGGAATTCCTGACCAATGGTCAGCGCCGGGACGTCGCGATCACCAATCCCGTCCCGGTCCACTTCGTCTACATCACGGCCTGGGGCGTTCCGGCGGGGCCGGCGCAGTTCAGGAAAGACATCTACTCTCTGGTGGACGGCTCGTGACGGCGAAGGCCGCGGCGGCGCTTAATGCTGCCTTAAGCTCGCAGGCAAAAGGCAGCAAACATGCAGATCTGTCCATAACATCGACTGGTGCATCACGAATGAAAAAGCTTCTACCCGCTCTTGCTCTTGCAACGATGCTCGCCGGCTGTAATGACAATAATGAAACAGTCTCGTCAAAGACGGCAAGCAACTCCGAGGCGATCCTTGCGTCGCTGAAGAGCCAGGGCCTGACTATCCACGGCCCCATGGAGGTGCCGGGCGGATTGCAGGCCTATGCCGCGAGCTCGGGCACGCAGCCGCTGGCCGTCTACATCATGCCCGACGCCAATTATGCGCTGATCGGCACCCTGATCGATGCCAAGGGCGATTCTGTTGCCGATGCCGCGATGAAGCAGGCAACGAGTGAGCCGATGCACCGGGAGGCCTGGGGAGCGCTTGAAGCCGCGGCCTGGGTTCAGGACGGCAATCCGAATGCGGAGCGTGTCGTCTACGCATTCACCGACGCCAATTGCCCTTTCTGCAATGAGCTATGGCGTTCGGCGCGACCATGGGTCGAGGCCGGCAAGGTCCAACTTCGCCATGTCATGGTGGGCGTGATCCGCGCCGATTCGGCCGCGAAGGCAGCCGCGATCATCGAAGCGGCCGATCCGCAAGCCGCCCTGACGCAAAATGAGATGAACCACGCCTCCGGCGGGATTGCCCCGCTGGCAAAAATATCGCCGGAGACGAACACCAAGCTCACCGGCAATGTCGAGCTGATGAGAAGGCTTGGCTTTAGCGGTACGCCCGGCCTCGTCGCGCGGGGCACCGACGGCGAACTTATCCTCCAGAGCGGCGCACCCCGAGGCGCCGCGCTTGAAGCGCTGTTCGGGCCGCTCTAGGCGGTTCGGCAAAGATTTTCCCACATTCAACGAATAAAGATGCCCTTAAGTCTGCCTTAAGCTGCCGATCGGACCTCTCCCGCCGTCGTAACATCAAGCGGGAGCGTGCATTGCCTTCAAGAACTGTCTGGTCCGTCATTCTAGCGGCCATGATCATGGCGTTTGCAGCGCTGTCGATCACGCCGGCATCGGCGCAGGTGACGTCTTCAGGAGGAATGCCGCTTCCCGTCGATCAGGCGTTCAAGCTCTCGGCGACACGGCAAAATGACGGTAGCGTCCAGATCCGATGGACGATCGCGCCGGGATACTACCTTTATCAGGATAAATTCAGCTTCGCTCGCGGCGGCTCGGATCTTCCGGTTCCTGAGCTCCAAGGGAACGGCCAGAGCAAGGACGACCCGACCTTCGGCCCCTCGACCGTCTTTCACGATCACGTCGCCGCGGTGGTTCCCCTTGATGCGTCGGCATCCGCTCCGCTCGAAGTCCGCTATCAGGGATGCCAGGACCACGGCATCTGCTATCCGCCGATCATGCGCCATGTCGATGCGACGACGCTTGCCGTAACCGATCCGGAGGAGCGCGCCCCTGCGACGCAGGCGAGCGAGTGGACGACCCCGGCCGTCACGACGACTGCGAACGGGCCGGCGACCGGAAACGAGACCGGCATTTCCGTCGCGGCCGACAATGGCGGCATGATCGGTTCGCTGCTGAAGGACGGCGGCGTCGCGATGGTTCTCGCAAGCTTCATGCTGTTCGGCGTGCTGCTCGCCTTCACGCCTTGCGTCTTCCCGATGTACCCGATCCTGGCCGGAGCGATCGCGCGGCAGGGCGAGTCCGTCACCGCACTCAGGGGCTTTACCCTGTCGCTTGCCTATGTGCTGGCGATGGCAAGCGCGTTCGGCCTGCTCGGCGTGGCGGCGGCCTGGTCCGGGCAGAATTTGCAGATGGCGCTTCAGTCGCCGCTCGCCATCGGCGCAGTCTCCGCCCTGTTCGTCGTGCTGGCCTTGTCGATGTTCGGCCTGTTCGAGCTGCAACTGCCATCGGCCTGGGTCAATGCGATCGGCCGGCTCGGTCAGGGCAATCGCGGTTCGCTGGCCTCGGCCGGGTTGCTCGGCTTCACCTCGGCACTGATCGTCGGGCCTTGCGTGACCGCGCCGCTCGCCGGTTCTCTGATCTATATCGCGCAGACCGGCGACGTCGCGCTCGGGGCAGCGTCCCTCTTCGCGCTTGGCCTGGGCAAGGGCATTCCCCTGATCGCCTTCGGCACGCTCGGCCCGAAGGCACTTCCCAAAGCGGGAGCGTGGATGACTATCGTCCGTCAGGCGTTCGGGTTCGTCTTCGTGGCGACCGCCATCTGGATGGTCTCGCGCATCATCCCGGCAGAAGCGGGCCTTGCGCTCTGGGCCCTGTTCGCGATCGGTCTTGCGGTCTGGCTCGGCGCCTTCGATGCGATCGGACCGGAAGCTCCTGGGCGGCGCCGGGCGGCAAAGGCGGCCGGCATCGCGGCCGCACTCTACGGCATCGTGTTGGCTGTCGGCGCTGCAAGCGGTTCCGGCGATCCCTTCCGGCCTCTCGCCAACCTTGCGGCTGGAACCGGAGGCGCTCCCGGTTCTTCGGAAGCGCTTGCCTTCCGCAGCGCGGGCACGCCCGCCGAGCTTCAAACGAGGATCGCGGATCGGAACGGTAAACCGAGCCTGCTCTACGTCACCGCGGACTGGTGCGTCACCTGCGCCGTCATAGACCGCAGCGTCCTTTCCGATCCCGCCGTCCAGTCCACGCTCGCCCGCTTCAATCTGATCAAGCTCGATGTCAGCGGCAACACGCCTGAACAGCGGCAAATCATGCAGGGCCTTCAGGTGGTCGGTCCGCCGACGATGATCTTCGTCGATCCCGAAGGGCGAGAGGCGACCGGAACGCGGCTTGTGGGAGACGTGACCAAAGCGACCTTGCAGGCCTCTGTTGAGCAGATTGGCTCCGACAAGACCGGGACGGTGCGATGAACGCCATCGCGATTGGGCCTTTCGTCTTCGCCTCGGAGCAATTCGCGGCCATTCTCGGCATCTTCACCTTCACGATCGCGACGTCGATCCTCGCGCGCCGAGTCGACCCCATCATCGGACAATGGTCGACCTGGGCGCTGATCGGCGGCCTGGTCGCTGCCCGCCTTGGTCATGTCGCGCTGCATTGGCAAAGCTTCGCGGCCGAGCCCATGCGGATCTTCGCCTTCTGGCAGGGCGGCTTCCAGCCGATTGCCGGCTTTGTCGGCGTGCTGCTCGTAAGCGTGTTGTTCATCCGCTCGCTCAAGGCCGGGCTTGCTGCCGCAGGGGCCCTCGGCCTCAGCCTCGTGCTGTGGGTCGGCGTGACCCAACTCACCCAGGCCACGCTCGGTCAGCCCGCCCCGACAATCGCGCTTCAGCAAATGGACGGTCCTCCGCTCGCGGTCAGCGACGTGATCGGCAAACCCGCTGTCGTCAATCTCTGGGCGAGCTGGTGCCCTCCATGCCGCAGGGAAATGCCGCTGCTCGCGGAAGTCGCCGCAAGCCGCGACGACGTCACCTTCCTGTTCGTCAATCAGGGCGAAGGCTCGGAAACGATCCGTGCCTATCTCGCGAAAGAAAACCTCAAGCTCGATCGCGTCCTGCTCGACCAGTCGATGCAGATCCCCCGCCACTACGGAAGCATGGGACTTCCCATCACCCTGTTCCTCAGAGCCGACGGGACACTCGCCTCCATGCACATGGGCGAGATCTCGCGCGAAGCGCTCAATGCCGCCATCGAACGGCTTGGAGGCTCGACATGATGCCTGCCTGCCCTATCCGATGGCGGGCAGCCCGTTCCCTTAACCCCGAACCTGAACCATCCGCCCTCCCTGACCGGAGCGCGGACAACGATGCGTGAATCCAGATGAGTCTATCAAAAAAGAGCGGATTATTTTCCGCGTTCCTGTTCAGCCTGCTCGCAGCCGGTTGCACCACCACGGCGACGCCGACAACCGCCGTCACGCAGCCGCTTGACCGCAACCGGCCCGCGACAGTCGCCAGCTACGCCGCCCAGACCAATGAAAGGTTTCCGGTCGCGGCGATCGACACATCCCGCGTCGATCCGAAGAATCTCCGACAGCAGGTGGACTACCGCACAAGCGAGCCGCCGGGCACCATCGTGGTCGATACGAAAAACCGCTTCGTCTATCTCGTTCAGGAGGGCGGCAAGGCGATGCGTTATGGCGTCGGCGTCGGTCGCGAGGGAATGGAATTCACGGGAACGGCCAATATCGCCTGGAAGCAGGAATGGCCGAAGTGGACGCCGACCCCGGACATGATCAGGCGCGAGCCGGAGAAATACGCTCAATGGTCTGGCGGCATGGAGGGCGGAGCCAACAATCCGCTCGGCGCCCGTGCGCTCTATCTCTTTAAGAACGGCAAGGACACCCTGTTCCGCATTCACGGCACCAACCAGCCGGAAACGATCGGGCATGCCGTTTCCTCGGGCTGCATCCGCATGATGAACCAGGATGTCATCGACCTCTATCGCCGGGTTCCGACAGGTTCGAAGGTTGTCGTGATCTAGCCATACCGACAATATGCTTGCCTAACAAAAACAGGCTTCTGTCTCCTCGAGCGGAAGCCTTTCAAGCCACTGGGACGACTGCCATGGAGAACGATTGGGATCGTAGATTCGAAGGTGAAGACTATCTGTTCGGGACTGAGCCGAACGCCTTTCTTGCCTCGCAAGCCTTCCGGCTTGAGCCAGGCATGAAGGCGCTCGCAGTGGCCGATGGAGAGGGCCGTAACGGCGTCTGGCTCGCCGAGCGCGGCCTCGACGTCGTGTCGATCGACGCTTCGACGGTCGGCCTTGCCAAGGCGCGCGAGCTCGCCCTCCGTCGCGGCGTCAGCTTGCAGACCGTGCTTGCCGATCTCGCCGAATGGGAGTGGGAGCCCGAGGCCTACGATCTCGTCGTCGCGATCTTCGTGCAGTTCGCTCCGCCCGAGCTGCGCCGGATCATGTTCGAAGGCTTCCACACCTGCCTGAGGCCGCGCGGGCTCCTGATCATGCTGGGCTATCGCGTCGAACAGCTCGGCTATGGCACCGGCGGCCCGCCGCACGCCGATCATCTCTATACGCAGGATCTGCTGATCCGATCATTCGGGCATTGGGAAATCCGCCATCTGGAAGAGCATGACAGCGTGATCGAGGAAGGAGCGGCCCATTCCGGAATGTCGGCGCTGATCGATCTCGTCGCCGAGAAAGCCAGGCAGGACATCCTGCCGATACCTAAAATCGGCGTAGCTCAAGCCGGTCTTCAGGCGGAGATCCGCGCCGCGGCACGTCCCTCCGGCTGAGAGCGGGTGCTGCGCCGCGGCGTTCCTAGAACTTGTAGCTCGCGCCGATGAGAACCTTGTGCTGCGTCGCGCTGAAATCACCGACGTCCGAGCCGAAATCCTTTTCGCCGAAATCGGAGTAGCGGTATTCGCCACGGACGATGATGTTGTCGGTGAACGCATGCTCGATACCGGCGCCGGCCGTCCAGCCGATCAGGATATCGTCCTTCTTGCCGACCCCTGACGCATCGATCTTGGCGCCGGCTGCCGCAACACCACCGGTCGCAAAGAACAGTGTCCTGTCGAGGGCATAGCCTATGCGGGCGCGGCCGGAAGCATCCCATTCGAGATTGGCGTCACCCTTGTCTTCGAAATTGTAATTGAAGTCGTTTTCGATGCCGTAGACGATGTTACCGGACTGGAAATTATACCCGCCGTGGACCCCGGCGCTGCCACTGTCGAGATTGCGGTCCGCACCCAGTACGGTGGCCTTGTTCCAGGAATAGCCGCCTTGGGCACCGAGATAGAAGCCAGACCAGTCGTAAGGCGCATAGGCCTCCTGCGATCCCGCAGGAGCCGGCTGCTCATATGTCAGGTCGGCGGCGATAGCCGGCATTGCGGACGACACAGCCATTGCGGCAAGCGCGACAAATGTAAAACGCATCGAAAGACCTCATCTTGTTGCTACTGAACATGGGAGGCCGACAACAGATCGTTCACCCCGCTCATGTCGAACAAGATGCGGCAAACCGATATTGCGGTGTGTCCTTTGATATTCTGTTTTATTGCGCGGATCCGGCACGTAAAATCCGCAGGCTGCGCCGCCTCGAGCCGGGCGCGAACATTTCTCAACATAAAATATTCCACGGCAACGTCCGGGTCACCTACGTTCGAACCAACGAAACTGGACGCTCCTCACGCTCGGATAAAAAACTGCCGCTGTCTTCTCGCATGCAGGCCCCCGGCGCCGAGGGCTGGAACCTGGCGAGAATTCCATGCTGCAATTGTCGAGACGCTCGGGCGTTGCGTTCACAACCCTTTTCTGCGCGGCCCTGTCCGCATGCTCACAAGAGCCATCGCAGCAGGCGGCAAGGCCGGCTCCTGTGAAAGTTGCGGTTTACGAGGTCAAGCCGGAGCGGCTGCCCGTGGTCAGCGAGCTTCCTGGTCGTGTTGCGCCGACCGTGATCTCCGAGGTCCGCCCACGCATCACCGGTATCGTCCTGCGCCGTGTCTTCGAGCAGGGCGCGGTCGTGAAAGAGGGCGATGTCCTGTACGTCATTGACCCTGAACCGTTCGAAGCCAAAGTCATTTCCGCAAAAGCGACACTGGAATCAGCTGTAGCCGCGCAGCAGCTGGCACAGCAAAAGGCAAACAGACAGATACAGCTGACACAAACCGGTGTGACTAGCCGTGAGGCACGGGACACGGCTATCGCCGAGCTGGCGCAAGCCAACGCAGACGTCGAACGCACCCGTGCCGATTTGACGAGCGCCGAACTCGACCTGCGCTATACAGAAATCCGCGCTCCGATCTCTGGACGGATCGGACGCGCCCTCATTACTGAGGGCGCCCTTGTCAGCCCGACCTCCGACGTCATGGCGACGATCCAACAGACCGACCCGGTCTACGCCGATTTCACCCAGCCGGCCGACAGGTTGATTGCTCTCAAGAACGCCGTAGCCGACGGCATGCTGGAGGCCGACGCCTCGGGCAGCCCGTCCGTAAAACTCATATCGGCCGAGGGCAGGCCTTATCCCCATGATGGGCGGCTGTTGTTCCCGGAAGCCGTCGTCAATGCCGCGACCGGCCAGGTCATCCTGCGCACCGAGTTTCCCAATCCCGATGCCAATCTGCTCCCCGGCATGTATGTCCGCGCCCGCATCGAGCAGGCCTCCATGGACGGAGCGCTAGCCGTGCCGGAGCAGGCGGTCCAGCGCGATACCGCCGGCAAGTCCCAGCTCTACATCGTCGGAGATGGCGACAGGGTCGAGCTTCGGACCGTCGAGCTTGGCTGGCTGTCCAACGGTCGCTGGGTGGTTACGAGCGGCATCAAGGCGGGCGACCGCGTCGTTGTCGAGGGCTTCCAGAAAATCGCGCCGGACGCAGAGGTCGAGGCCGAGGCATGGGCGGCCGGCACACTCGCCCAGTCCAAACAGCAGAAAGGGAACTGACCGATGGCAGCGTTCTTTATCGATCGCCCGGTCTTCGCCTGGGTGCTTTCCATCGCAATCATGCTCGCCGGCCTGCTGTCGCTCACCGTGCTGCCGGTCTCGCAATATCCCAACGTCGCGCCGCCGCAGATCAGGATCGCGGCAACCTACCCCGGCGCATCGCCCGAGGACACCTATGAAGGGGTGACCCGGCTGATCGAAGAGGAGCTGAACGGCATTCCCGGCCTGCTCTATTACGAATCGACCTCCGATGCCTCAGGTTCGATCACCATCAACGTGACCTTCGAGCCCGGCACGGTTTCCGAGACGGCGGCGGTGGAGGTGCAGAACCGCGTGCGGCGCGTCGAGGCCCGTCTTCCCTCGTCGATCGTCCAGCAAGGCATCAGCGTCGATGCGACGGGCGGCGGCACGCTCCTCGTCGTGGCCTTGACGTCGAAGGCAGGCGAGACCGACGGGATCGGTCTCGGCGATTATATGAGCCGCAATATCGCAAGCGAACTGCGCCGCGTGCCCGGTGTTGGTAATGTGCAGCTATTTGGCAGCGAGCGCGCCATGCGTGTGTGGGTCGACCCGGACAAGCTGGTCGGGTTCAAGTTGTCGCCGAGCGACGTCACCGACGCGATCCGTTCCCAAAACGCGCAGGTCGCAGCCGGAAGACTGGGCGCCGCGCCGGTCGGACCGGACCGCCGCACGACCGGGTCGCTTCTCATCAAGGGGCAGCTTGCATCGCCCGAAGAGTTCGGGGCGATCGTGTTGCGCGCGCAGTCCGACGGCTCAACCGTGCGGCTGCACGATGTCGCCCGCATTGAGGTCGGTGCGGAGAGCTACAACACGTCCGTGCGCATTAATGGTAAGCCGGCGTCCGGCGCGGCGATCGAGCTCGCGTCGGGCGGCAATGCGCTTGAGGTTGCGACCGCAATCCGGGCAAGGATGCAGGAGCTTCAGCCGACCTTCCCGCAGGACATCGAATGGTCGATACCCTACGACACCACGCCGTTCGTATCGATCTCCATCGAGAAGGTCATCTATACGCTTTTTGAAGCGGTCGTGCTGGTCTTCGTGGTGATGTTCCTGTTCCTGCAGAACATCCGCTACACCGTGATCCCGACCATCGTCGTGCCGATCGCGCTTCTCGGCGCTTGTGCCATCATGCTGGCGCTCGGCTTCTCGATCAACGTGCTCACCATGTTCGGCATGGTACTCGCGATCGGCATCCTGGTCGACGACGCGATCGTCGTCGTCGAGAATGTCGAGCGCATCATGATGGAAGAAGGCTTGCCTCCAAAGGAGGCGACGAAGAAGGCGATGAAGCAGATCACCGGGGCGGTGGTCGGCATTACTTTGGTGCTGACCTCGGTGTTCGTGCCGATGGCGTTCTTCCCAGGTGCCGTTGGCGTCATCTACAAGCAGTTCTCGCTGACTATGGTTGCCTCCATCCTGTTCTCGGCCTTTCTTGCGCTGTCGCTGACGCCAGCCTTGTGCGCAACCTTCCTCAAGCCGATCGCGAAGGGGCATGCGCATGCAAAGAAGGGTTTCTTCGGCTGGTTCAATCGCGGCTTCGACCAGACGTCGCACGGTTACAGCAACTGGGTCGGACGGCTGCTGCACAAGAGCGGCCGGGTCATGCTCGTCTATCTGTTGATCGCCGGCGCCACGGCCTATCTGTTCATGCGCCTTCCCACCGACTTCTTGCCGGTGGAGGATCAAGGCACCCTGCTGGCGCAGGTCCAGGGACCCGCCGACGCGACGGCATCGCGCACGCTGGAATCGGTCGAGGCGATGGAAAGGACCGTTCTGGACAACGACGCCGTAGAACGCGTCGTGGCGATCAACGGCTTCAGCTTCGCCGGGGCGGGAGAAAACGCCGCGCTGGTGTTCATGACGCTCAAGGACTGGAGCGAACGTGGCGCCGAGCGGTCCGCGGCGACGGTGGCGCAGACGCTTAACGGCGCGTTCCAGTCGATCAAGGACGCGATCGCCTTTGCGACCTCTCCGCCGGCAATATCAGGGCTCGGCAACAGCAACGGCTTTGCGTTTCGCCTCCAGGACAGGGCCAACCACGGCTATGCCGACCTGAGCGCGGCGCGCGACCAGTTCCTTGCCGAGGCGGGCAAGAGCCCGATCCTCGCGGGCGTCAGGGAAGAAGGTCTCGCCGACGCCCCGCAGATGGTGCTGACGCTCGACCGTGAGAAGGCGAACGCCTTCGGGGTGACCTTTGCCGAGATCAACCAGACGATCACCACCAATATCGGCTCGTCCTATGTCAACGACTTCCCGAATTCCGGGCGCATGCAACGGGTGACCGTTCAGGCCGAGCCGGCAAAGCGTGGCAGCATCGAGGACATCATGACCATGAGCGTGCGCAACAGCGAGGGCGGCATGGTGCCGATTTCCGCCTTCGCGACCTACAGCTGGTCGAAAGGGCCGACCCAGCTGGTCGGCTATAACGGGTTTCCGGCGATACGGATCAGCGGACAGGCCGCGCCCGGCTATTCGTCGGGCGACGCCATCGCCGAGGTCGAGCGGATCGCGGCCGGGCTGCCGGCCGGGTTCGGCTACGAATGGAGCGGGCAGTCGCTTCAGGAGATCCAGTCGGGCTCCCAGGTGCCGCTGCTGCTGGGCTTGTCCTGCCTGCTGGTCTTCCTGTGCCTGGCCGCCCTCTACGAAAGCTGGGCGATACCGCTCTCCGTCATGCTGGCGAATATAAAATCACAAAATCGAACACACGCCAAAATGAGACTGACCTAACCTTCATCTTGTCCTGATGAGGAGTCTGATCATGTCTTTCGAAACCGCAGGCGAGAACATACTCGTCTTTCTGCCAAATCCCGCCGCACAATCCATCGTCACCCGGTTGGCGCAGCACGGATACAAAGCTGCCGCGATGTCGACAGTACCCGAATTATTCGATGCCTTGCGGTCGAACGAGTTCGCATTCGCCATCACTACCCGACCGGACATAACGCTTCTCAGGAGCATCCGTACCATTCCGGTTATCAACATCGAGATATTCTTTCATGCCGACCCTAACGGTGACGGAGGTGCATCCAAACGCTTCGACGGCAAGGCATTTATGGATCGGGTCGAGTTCCTGTCTCGTCCGACCGTGTTGCGACAGAACGAAGATGCGCCCCGTCACCGTGAGTCAGGGCAGCAAAAGGCTGTCGCGCCGCGTTGGTGGTCAAAGATCAAAGGCGTGTGGCAACGGGCAAACAACCGTTGCGTCCCCGATGTTCGAGCTTGATGAGTGGGCGCGGTCATGTGGGCGCCGTTCAATCGACGAGTCGATACCGCTTGCGTGAGGTAACCCGTATCGCTGCTCCGCCGCGGGAGCTGCTGTTTCTTGGAGCCTGCATGATGGTTTCCTGGTTGCTGAACGCTGCATCGATGAGTGGCTATATGCTTTTGGCTCTGTTCACTTTCGTCTCGCTCGCGCGTGCCTTCAGACACTACGCAAGCGTCATTGCGGATCGGCTGCCGAGGCGCTCACAGGTCAGGCATTATCTCCTGTTCACAACGTCGATCGCGTTTTTCTGCCTTCTCGCTGTCAGGGGGTGTTATCTCGCCGCCATCATCGTGGATAGCGAGCTCCGTACCGATCCTCTCAAGGTTCATTAACACTGGCGAGCTGACGCAATTCCCCAAGGGCACAAAGAGCCATCGGGACAACATTTCTGAACAAATATGAAAACACGGCAACGCAAGCTCTCCCTATGGTCGAGTCGCCATGGGTTTGACCATGTTCGTTCTTGCGAACCGGAGAGGTAACGTGAAATTCATCCTGAGACATTCGCTTGCATGCTTGCTACTGGGCTCGGCGCTCTTGGGGTGCACGACGGCCGACCCTTTGGCTTATTCGCAACTGACTTCTGTATCTTACCTCCAGCCGAACCCCACCGATCCCAGTGGACGCGTGCCTTATCGATATGCCGGCAACGCCAACTGGAAGTTTTATGACAAGGCGATCATCGACCCTGTGACGGTTTACCGGGGGCCCGACAACCAGTTCATCGATGTCAGCGAGCCGGAAAAAGCTGAACTGGCGGCCTACATGCGCGAGCGCTTCGCCCAAACCCTCGCAAGCCGTTTCAGGCTGGTAAACACAAGGATGCCGGGCACGGTGCGAATTCATCTGACGCTCACCGGGGCAAAAAAGACGACACCCGTCCTCGGGCCGTTCTCGCACATCGACATCGGGGGAGGAGCGTATAACGCAGTCCAAGCTGCCCGGGGCAAGGAGGGTTCGCTCACCGGCTCGGTATCCTACGCCGTCGAAATCTACGATGCTGCAGACAATCGCCTGCTCTCGGCTTTCGTCGCCAAGCAATATCCCGGCGCAATGAATGTCGGGGCCAGTTTCGGTGCATTCAAGGCGTCGAAAGTCGCAATCGACAAGGGCGCCGACGATCTGCTTGTTCAGTTCCGATAAGCCACAAGCCGCCGGATGACGATCGCTCCATAGATCGCCGGCCCGCACATTCCGATCCTCGAAAGGGTATGAAAATGCCGGATTTTTGCGCCCAGCAACTGACCAGCGCTCCCGGTTCCTGTTGCACCGACGTGTCGCCAGTCGAGCGTGTGTGGCAGCATCGCCACGATATCGATCTCAGCGATTTCCAGCCACGCAATCGCGCGCGCCAGCTTGCGATTGTAGCCGGCACGGCCCTGTTTGCCGTCGCGGTCAGCGCGATCGCTTACAATGGTCCGGGGGAAGTGCATCCGCGATTGGAGGCGGCAAGGCCGCTAGTCGATCAATCCGCTCAGCGCGCCACAGTCATTCAATCGACTGTCGACGCATCACCTGCCCTTCAGATCCATTCGAAAGAACTCGTTGCAGACCCGACCATTCCAGTTCCCAGGTGGCGGCCGGAACGGGACGTGCCACCTGTCAAGAAAGTGAAGACAGCGGAACGAATCCAGTCTGTGACGGCTGAAAATCCGCCATTTAACCATTGCGATCATGAATGCGAAACGGCTGGTCTGCTAATGGCAAACACCGCGAAAAATGGGATGCCACCGCAACAAGTGATGGAGGACCGAGGCGAAACCCGTATTACTTCTCCGCTAGACCTTGGCCGGGTTGTTCTTTCCGAGACCGCAGCGCTTCCACTGGCCACTTTGAAAGTCGGTCGAGACATATTGATTGACCTGGCTCATCCGAATTAATTTCTGACGCTCATCCACGCCTTAACTTGTCCGATCTCCAAGCTCAAAGCTGTGAGGTTGGTGCAAACGAAAGCTGCGGGACGGAGGAGGGAAAACGACATGGTGCCGATGAAGGGCAGCGCCAGCAGATGCATCCATCCCACGCCGATCTCCTTACCGCCGCTCAGGTTTCCGATGCGAATGTCGCGGACGCAATCCCTTGATCGTCTCCCAGAAGAGTTGCAGCCATTCGATCCAACATCCCGGCCAGACAATCTGCCGGACCCTCGCGAAGACGGCTCATCACGAAGTGATCGACGCCGGGCAGTGAGATCAGGGCGGAGCGGCCAGGAGGCATTGCCTCCACGCAAGCCTCGATCACGCCGGCCGGGATCGTTCGATCCTCTTGGCCCGCAACGATGAGCACGCGCCCGGCAAATCCTCTCAGAATGGCGAAGGCATCGCTGTCGCGCCAGCTCTCATGGCGCCGGATGATGGCCGAAAACGCCGGACCGAAGGGTGCTGAATACGCTTGGCCGTCGTACATCGCCGGCGCAATCATAACCAAGGCGTTCAGCGAGACGATTTGCGACAACCTGACGGCGACATAGCCTCCCATGCTCATAGAAACGGCACCGAGCAGATTGCGCGGTCGGACCGCTCCGATCGCCGCTTCCGCTTCTTCGACCCTCAGCGCCAGCGAACTCTCCTGCGGATCGCCGCCGGTCAGGCCGTGGCCCCGATGATCCAACGCCAACGTGCCAATGCCCCGCTCGGCGAGATCGACGCGAAGCGGTAATATGTCGGCGGACGCCGTGTTGCCGCCGCCATGCAACAGCAACGCCGATCGGTCCCGAGGCCCGAAGTAGCTTGCGTGTAGCGCGTAGCCGTGCATCTTAACTTCGTAGCTGACGACCTCGTTCTGCATCCGACACCAGCTATCCAACCGCAAGGTGCGACATGGTCGGATCGGGAATGACGACGATCGGGCTGCCGTCGCGGACTTCGTTATAGAGATGGATGACGTCCTGATTGAGCAGTCGGATGCAGCCTGAGGATACGGCCTTGCCAATCGAGAAGGCTTCCGGCGTGCCGTGCAGCCGGTATAACGTGTCGCGCCCGCCCTCATGAATGTAGAGCGCTCGCGCGCCTAGCGGATTGGTTAGGCCCGGATCCATGCCGCCATTGGCGATGCTGTAAGGTTCGAGTTCGGGCTGCCGCACGACCATGCTGTCCGGCGGCGTCCAGCGTGGCCATTTGCGTTTGTAGGCGACGATCGCGCGTCCAGACCAGGCGAAGCCTTCACGACCGACGCCGATACCGTAGCGGGTGGCGCGGCCGCCGGGCTTGACGTGATAGAGGTATTTGCCCGGCGTATCGACAATGAGCGTACCCGGTCTTTCATCAGTCTGATAACCGATCTCCATTCGCCAGAAGCGCCGATCGATCTGCGAGACATCCACGGCAGGGATCGGGAACTGCTCGTCGGGCATCGCCGCATACATCAGCGGGACAACCGGCTCGGGCTCGATCTCGGCGACCGGCGCCATCGTCGGAACGGATTGGCCGGTCGAAACGCAGCCTGACAGAGCCAAGGCGCTGGCGCCGAGCAGGAACGCGCGCCTGCCCAACGGGGCGGTAAACATGATGTTCGTCAATTGTCTCTCAACCTTCTGAATTCGTTCAGTTCAGAAGGCCGAAACTTCAGCCCCACCTTAAGCCTGCCTTAAGGCCAGACCTTCCCGTTGGCATCGACCACGGAGAACCCTGCATGCCTCATATGAAATGGAAATGCGTCACCGTCCGCGAACGCGCTTCTAAACCAGCAAGCCGCCAGGAGGTCTTACGACAGCTTGAGGGTGTCGCAACGCGGCGTCAGCTTCTTGTCGGCGCGCTATCCATGGCGACGATCGATGCCTTGGCGGCTGACGCGAACGCTGCACCTTCGCTCGTCACCAATCTCCGTGAGTATCGCGAGACGCTGGCGCGGCTGTCGCCGCACTACCAGGCAGCGCTTGTCGACATCGGAGCTGAATGGTGCGCCGTCTGCAAGACGATCGACCAGAAGATCCTCCCCGATCCCGATGTCCAGCACGCGATGCAGCGGATCGCGTTGATCAAGGTCGACGTCACCCGGATGGATCAGACGAGCCGGGAGCTCCTCAGATACCTGCGCGCCGACGGGCCGCCGACGCTCTTCGTGGTCCAGACCGAGAGCGGTCGCGAATACAGCGGCACCCGGTCGGTCGGGTCCGTGACGGCGCGCGATCTGATTCGACGCCTGCGCCCCTTCGCATAGGCGCTAAAGCGGCCCCGTTCTCATTGATTGAAATCAAAGCGAGATGGAGGCGATTCAAGATAGTTACATAATTAAGGAAAGTAGTGGAACGTGCCGTGAAACTGTTGCTCAAACTCGCATTTGCCGGCGTATGCGGACTTGGCCTGTCCTACGCCATCGCCCTTTCAACACCCTATTGGTTCAAACCGAAGACCGAAGCGTCCGTCGATATCGCGGATGCAAGCCTGATCCGGAAGGGCGAATATCTCTCCCACGCGGGAGACTGCATCGCCTGTCACACCGCCCCCGGCGGCAAACCATTCGCCGGCGGGCTCGGCATGCAGACCCCTATGGGTACGATCTATTCCACCAACATCACCCCGGAAAAGGAAACGGGGATCGGCGCTTACAGCTACGGAGACTTCGAGCGGGCCGTGCGCAAGGGAGTTCGACCGGACGGCACGCATCTTTACCCGGCCATGCCCTATGTCTCCTATGCCGTCGTCCGCGACGACGACATCAAGGCGCTCTACGCTTACTTCATGTCGAGCGTCGAGGCGGTCAGGCAGGACAACCAGCCGACGACCATGCCGTGGCCGCTCAGCATGCGCTGGCCGCTTGCCTATTGGCAGCTCGCCTTCGCCCAGCCTCGCGACTTCGCCACGACGGTCGCGGATCCGCAACTTGAGCGCGGAGCCTATCTGGTCGAGGGGCTTGCCCATTGTGGCGCCTGCCATACGCCACGCGGCATCGCGTTTCAGGAAACGGCGCTTGCCGACGGCGCCAACAGCCGCTTTCTTTCAGGCTCGGTTCTCGAGGGCTGGTACGCGAAAAACCTGCGCAGCGAGGACACCGGCCTGTCGACATGGACGACTGCCGAGATCGTCGACTTCCTGAAGACCGGGCGCAACGACAAGACCGCGGCCTTCGGCTCGATGTCGGATGTCGTCGAGCACTCGACGCAGCATCTATCGAACGATGACCTCACGGCGACCGCGACTTACCTCAAATCCTTGAGAGCTCGGGACGGCCGCAGCCCGACCTGGCAGCCGAAGGAAGATCTCACCACCGCGGCGCTCAAGGCCGGCGACTTCAGCGCGCCGGGCGCCACCTCCTATGTCGAGCATTGCGCGATCTGCCACCGCATGGATGGCAAGGGCGCGCCTCGCATCTATCCAGCACTCGCCGGCAACTCGATGGTGTTCGCCGACGATCCGAGCTCGCTCATCCAGGTCACGCTAGCAGGCGGGCGGATGCCGAAGACCCCGCACGACACGATGGCGTTCACCATGCCAGGCTTTGCCAGCCTGACCAACCGGGAGGTTGCCGACGTCCTGAACTTCATCCGCAACGGCTGGGGCAATCACGGCAGCGAGATCAGTGAAGCCGACATCTCGCGCATGCGCCACGAGATTGCGCGCAAACCTAAACACTACGTGCCGGGAGAACAAAAATGAACAGGCGCTCCCTTATCCTGACCGGAGTTGCCATCGTAGCCGTCGCAGCAGCAGCGTTCGCGATTCTGCACGAGCCGACGCTGGACGCGCCGCCTATGGACGCGATCGCCGTACTGGACGCCAATGGCAAGCGGATCGGCGACTATCGCATTCCGGCAGACAGCGCGATCGCAACACAGCCGAACGCAGAAGCCATCCAGCTTGGGAAGCGGCTTCTCAACGAGACGGCGCGGTTGCTCCCGGCCAATGTCGGCAATGGATTGAACTGCAACTCGTGCCACATGGCGCAGGGAAAGCTGTCTGACGCCAATCCCTACATCAACACGACCAACAGCTATCCGTCCTTCAACCCCCGCGCCAATCGCGAGGTCGATCTGACGATGCGTATCAACGGCTGTTTCCAGCGCTCGATGAACGGCAAGCCGCTTGGGCCGGAAAGCACCGAGATGCAAGCCATGCTCGCCTATATGGACTGGCTGCGCCAGGGCGTGGCGAAAGGCGACAAGACAGCCGTGCGCAACGCCGGGCCGATCGACGAGAGCCTTGTGCCCGATCCCGAAAGAGGCCGGACGATCTACGCCGCCCAATGCTCGTCCTGCCACGGCGCCAATGGCGAGGGGATGAAGGATCAGGCCGGTGACTTCATCTTCCCGCCGCTCTGGGGCGTTGAATCCTTCAACATCGGCGCAGGTCTTGCCCGTACCTACAAGGCGGCGCAGTTCGTCAAGTACGCCATGCCGCCTGCCATGCATCTTGAGGCGCCGCTTGGAGCCGGCGGGGTGCTCTCCGATCAGGACGCGGTCGATGTGGCGGAATTCTTCACCCACATGCCGAGGCCTGACTTCGCCGGCAAGGTCAACGACTGGAAAGGCGTCAAGAAGCCCAAGGATGCCAGGTACTGATCGATCGCTTCCATTGTGCAATTCGCGCTGCGTCGGGCGATCCGTCAGCGCTTGTTCTTGAGCGGCATCTCGTTGAGGACGAGCTGGTGGGACTGGCCGTCCTTCCAGCCGTCAGCCGCAGGATCGGGCACCGGCGCTGACTGCGCGAGATCCATGCGGGCCTTCTTCACATCCGCTGTCGTGATCCCGAGTTCCCTGTCTCTCGACTGAAGGGCTTCCGGCTTGAGCTGACCGTCAGCGGTGAATCCCATCATCAACTGCGGAATACCGATCGGTAGAGCGGAATTCTGGTCGATCTGCCAGGTGTGCCAGGTCTTCCCGTAGGTGGAGACCAGGCTGGCAATGGCGGTATGCTCGATCGCTTCCGGAATTCCGGGCATGACGAGTTCCCCCGACGTCGTCTCATGCCGGTGGCTGTGCCAAAGGGGCTTTTCCTCCTCCGGCAGTGTCTTGAAGATCCGTTCGGAGACGATGTATTCGATCCCGATCAGGCGCGAGTTGGCCTTGTTGCCGTCATAGATGACGCACTGGAAGAAATCTTCGTTGACGTGCGTGCAATAGTGGTGCGCCTCGATCTGCCGACCCATGTCGTCGGCGTAAAAGTGAAACCCGTTCAGGTACATGTTGATTGCACCGATCGGGCTATCGTTCTGAAGGAGGTCGGCGCCCATGCCGAGCATGCGGCTCTTGGTGGATTTGTCAGCGCCGGGGATCGGATCGCCCTGTTCGGCAGGCTGTTGCGCCAAGGCGCGACCGCAACCGCAGCCCAGAACGGCCGCGGTCGACCCAACCAGACCGACAAACCCGCGACGGTTTGGTCGCATGAGATGATGGGACATCGCGTGCTCCTTTCCTTTAAAGCGCCCTAAGCGCTCGCGGCGTTCAAAGTTCCGTCAGTGTCGGTGCGAAGTGCGCGGAAAGTACGTCGAGGCCGTGTCACCGCGCCTTATTGCATTTTCTTCTTCGCCAGCCGGTTTTCTTAAGTTTGCCTTAAGGTGCGTTTCCGAGCGCTGAACCCCGTGTGCCTGCCGCAAGAGCCAGGACGCAAGGGGGAGGGATAAGCGCATGGTGACTATGGGACTATTGCTGGCGTTGAGCTTCGCCGTCTCGCTGCTCGCGCTCGCCTTCCTGATCTGGGCGATCAGCAACCAGCAGCTCAAGCTCGATCAGGAAGACGCGAAAGTGATTTTCGCGGCCGGCGATGAGGGGCACCTCGACAGTCCCGATGCCGAGCATTCGCCTGCCAGACGCCACTACTTCGACGCGGCCACCGCCGGCATCGATCGCATTTCCACCAAGCCCGTCACCGTCCTTCTGGTCGCCGCGACATTCTGGCTCATCGTCGGCTCGACCTTCGGCCTGATCGCCTCGCTGAAGCTGCACTGGCCCGACTGGCTGTCGGCCTATGCGCCGCTCACCTTCGGCCGCGTGCGGACCCTGCATCTCAACCTCGTCATTTACGGCTGGCTTTCGCAGATGGGCGTAGCCTCGATGATCTGGATCCTGCCGCGCATCTTCCACACGCCGTTGCGCGCTCCGCGGCTACCCATCATCGGCGCGATCCTCTGGAATATCGCCGTCTGTCTCGGCGCCATCGCCATCGCCAATGGCTGGACCGACGGCGAGGAATGGCTGGAAATCCCCTGGCAGCTTGACATGCTGCTCGCGCTCGCCGGGGTGTTTTTCGTCATCCCGCTCGTCAAGACGACGATCGCCCGGCAGGTCCACCACATCTATGTGTCCGGCTGGTATTTCCTCGCCGGCATCCTCTGGTTTCCCTGTCTCTTCGTTATCGCCAACATCCCCTACATCCATTCGGGCGTCGAGGAAGCCACCGTCAACTGGTGGTTCGCCCATAATGTGCTGGGGCTCTGGCTGACGCCGCTCGGCGTCGGCACGGCCTATTATTTCATTCCGAAGATCATCGGAAAACCGATCTACTCCTATTCCGTCTCATTGCTTGGGTTCTGGGGCCTTGCGCTCTTTTACAGCCAGGTGGGCATCCATCATCTGATTGGCGGACCGGTGCCCACCTGGGTCGTGACGCTGTCGATCGTCCATTCGGTCATGATGTTCATCCCGGTGATCGCGGTCGCCATCAACCAGCACGTCACCGTCGCGCGCAATCTCTGGGCGCTGAAGGAATCGCTGCCGCTGCGCTTCATCTCCTTCGGTGCGGTGATGTACACGCTCGCCTCGTTCCAGGGTTCGACCGAGGCCCTGCGCTCGGTCAACACCGTCACCCATTTCACCCACTATACGGTCGGCCACGCCCATCTCGGCGCCTACGCCTTCGTGACCATCGTCATGTTCGGCGCCGCCTATCACATGCTGCCGCGCATGACTGGCCGGGCCTTTCCATGGCCGGCGCTCATCAATGCGCATTTCTGGCTGATCGTCGTCGGCTTCGCGATTTACTTCTTCGGGCTCTCCATCGGCGGCGTCCTGCAGGGCCTCGCCATGCTCGACGCGACCCGCCCGTTCTCCGACAGCGTGACGGTTACGATCCCCTATCTCGAAGCTCGCAGCGTCGGCGGCGGCCTGATGACGCTCGGCCACATCGTCTTCGCAATCAACGTCGCCGCCATCCTTTTTCCGCGCCGGGCAGCGGCAGCCGCAAAGGTGGTGCCCGCAGAATGAACCGCTATCTCCCTCTTTCCGTTCTGGCCCTCGGCATTCTCGCCTTCGCGACCCTCATGCTCGTCATCGCGCCCGGCATCCAGATCAGCCGGCATGACATCCCGCCGGAGCTCAAGCCCTATACCGAGCAACAATTGCGCGGCCGCGAGGTCTATGTCTCCCTCGGCTGCGTCTACTGTCACAGCCAGCAGCCGCGCTCGCCAGACCAGGCGCCTGACGGCGTGCGTGGCTGGGGCCGGCCGGCAATCGCCGCCGACTACACCTATGACCGCCCGCACCAGCTCGGTACGATGCGAACCGGACCGGACCTCCTGAATGTCGGCGCGCGCCTTCCCTCGCGCGACTGGCATCTGACCCATCTCTATCAGCCCCGCGCCATCTTCGACTGGAGCATCATGCCGGCCTATCCCTTCCTGTTCGAGGAAAAGGGCGCGGCCGCGCCCGGCGATGTCGTCGTCGCCCTACCGTCGGAATACGCGCCCAAATCCGGCGTCGTGATCGCAACGCAGGAAGCGCTCGACCTGACGGCCTACCTGCAGTCCCTCGACCGGACTTATCCCGCGCCCGCCAACGCGCTGCGCGACGACGGCTACAACCGTCCGGAGGGCGCGCGATGACGGCAGACAAATCTCCCCGCAAGGACGAGGCCGGGCGGCCCGACGAGAATTTCGAACCCTACGAGCTTCACGGCAAGATGCCGTGGCCGCTGATCGCCATCGCCGTCGGACTCGGCATCTGGGGGGCGGCAACCCTCTTCGATACGCGCGAGGATGTCGCGGCGGCCCGCGACGAGCGCATTGCGGAAAGCCGGGTGGCGACAGGCGCCAGCACGGAGCCGGGCTCCGCGCTCTTCGTTGCCCGCTGCTCGACATGCCACCAGCCTGACGGCATGGGCGTGCGCGGCGCCATTCCGCCGCTTGCCGGCTCCGCCTTCGTCGCGCAAGGCCCCGAGCTCGTCTCGACGATCCTGTTGCGCGGCATCGACGGACCGATCCGCGTCGGCGATCACAATTTCAACGGCCATATGCCGAGCTTCGCCAGCGTGTTGACCGATGTCGAACTTGGTGAACTCGCGACCTATGTGGCGCACCGCTTCGGCAAGTCCTCCGAGACGATCGAAGCGGCAGCCGTCGCGAAGCTGCGCGGCGATGTCGCGGACAAGGGCAGCTTCAAGGGCGGGGCCGAGATCGCCTCCGCCACCGGCCTTGCTCTCGGTAGCCAGCCGCCTTTCGTGGCGCAGACCGCCGTCTCGCTCAGCCCGGCGGTCTCCGCGATGATCTTCACCGGGCGCGGAGAGCAATGGGCCTGCGCGAGCTGTCACGGCGATCTCGGCCAGGGCAAGGAAAACGTCCCGCGTCTGGCAGGCCTTCCCGCCGATTACATTGTCAAGCAGATCGATGATTTCCATAATGGGCGTCGCCAGAACGAGTCCATGAAGATCGTCGTGGCTTCGCTGACCGACGAGGAGAAACGCCAGCTCGGCGAATACTATGCCGCCTTGCGCGTACCTTCGAACGCCAAACCGGAACTCGGCGGCGATCTCGCACGCGGCGAAGCGCTGGCGCTGCACGGTGACTGGAGCCGCAACGTGCCGGCCTGCTTCTCCTGCCACGGACCATCGGGCTTCGGCGTCTCGCCGGAGTTTCCCGCACTCGCCGCCCAGCATGCCTCCTACACGGCAAGCCAGCTCGCGGCCTGGGTCGGCGGACACCGCAACAATTCCTCGCTCGACCTGATGGGACGGATCTCCCGCGCGCTCTCCGACGCCGATCGCAGAGCGGTCGCAGACTATCTCGCCTCGCTTCCCCCCGTGCCGGCAGGAGAAGACGCCCAGATTGCAAAGATCGGAGAACGGCCATGACGGAGCCAGCAGAAAGCCCACCAGCCAAACCCGCCGATCCCCAGAAGGGACATATCGCGCGACTATGGATCCACGCGGCCGGCGCGGGCCTGATCGTTGCCGCGCTCGGCGCACTCGCCTATGAGAGTGGTTTCATTCCAGGACGAAAGGCTGCCGAAGATAGGGCTGGCCCCGCGACCGCCGGCACATTCCAGCCGCCGACCGATGATCAGATCCCGAACGATCAGTTTGGTGCCGCTGTCCGGCGCGGACAAGCGATCTTCATGAACACCTCGACCAACGCCTCACAGTATGTCGGCAACGGCCTGTCCTGTTCAAACTGCCATCTCGGCGCCGGCCGCCAGCCCTTCTCGGCGCCGATGTGGGCCGCCTGGGTGCAGTATCCGAAATATCGTTCGAAGAACAAGCAGATCAACACCATGGAGGATCGTGTCCAAGGCTGCTTCACCTTCTCGATGAATGCCCAGCACTCGGTCAAAGGCGGACCCCCGCCCCATGGCGACGACATCTATCGCGACCTCGAAAGCTACTTCTTCTGGCTGGCGACCAACGCGCCGACGAACAAGGAGCTGGAGGGTGTCGGCTTCGGCAAGGTTGCCAAGACGGAACTCGGCTATTCCCCCGAACGCGGCGCGCAGGTGTTTGCCGCCAATTGCGCCGTCTGCCATGGCGGTGACGGACAGGGCCAGAAAGACATCAACGGGCGCTATGTATTCCCGCCGCTCTGGGGCGCGAGTTCGTACAACTGGGGCGCCGGCATGGCGCGCATCGATACGGCGGCAGCATTCATCAAGCACAACATGCCATTGTCACAACCCGGCCGACTGACTGATCAGGACGCCTGGGACGTTGCTGCCTACATCAACAGCTTCGAGCGCCCGAAGGATGCGAGACAGAAAGGCAAGACGATCGAGGAAACCCGCAAGCAGTACCACGACGGCGACCAGATCTACTACGGTCAGACCGTCAACGGAGTGCTGCTCGGCGTCGGCACCCCGGATCCGGAACGTCCGGTCGGCGCCGTGGACTGAGTGCCTTGCGCCGCCTGTTCGGTGTCAGCGGAATGGCCTGCGGTGGCTGCGCGCGCGGGCTGGAACGTAAGATCGGCCGGCTCGAGGGGGTCCGCGCCGTCGGGGTGCATCACCTGACCGCATCGATGCTGGTCGATTGGGAAGAGGCCAGGCTATCGATCTGCGACATCGCAGCCGCCGTCTCGCACGCCGGGTACAGGCTGATCGACCGCCACCGGCCCGAGGAGCTATCGGCGATCCTGTCGGCAGACATCAGCCGCCTTTCGCTGCGCCTTGCCGTCGCCGTCATGTCGGGCATGTGGTCCATGGCGCTTGCCGTCGTGCTCTATGTCTCCGTTCTCGATCCGGACGTCGGCTGGTGGATCGCGCTCGCTTCCGGCGTGCTGGCCCTGCCGGTCGTCGCTTGGGCGGGAGCCGGCATCTTCTGGATGGCCTTGCGCTCGATCCGCCTGCGAGCGCCCGGCATGGACCTGCTGATCGCGCTCGGCGCTGGCGGTGCCTACCTCCTCTCCGTCCTCTCGCTCGCATCTGGCTCGTCACATGTGTACTTCGACACCGCGACGATGCTGATCACGCTCCTGCTCGTCGGTCGGCTCGTCGATCTCCTGACACGGCGAAGCGCGATCGATGCTCTCAAGGCACTCGAAGAGACTTCGGTCGAGACCGTCGTCAGGCGCACCTCGGCCGGCGATGAAAAGGTCCCAGGCACGCAGATCGGGATCGGAGACTGCGTCGTGATCGATGCCGGGTCGATCATCGGCGTTGACGGAACCATCCAGCAGGGAGAAAGCCTCATCAACCGCGCGGTCCTGACCGGCGAAAGCCGCGCCATCCCCGTCGGCATCGGGCAGCGTGTCGAAGCGGGTTCCATCAATCTGCAACGCCGCATCCTCGTCACGGTGGATCGCGCATATGGCGATCGCGACCTCGACCGCATGGGCGGAGCGATCGCGCTGGAACTCGCGCAACGGGGCACCACGGCGTCGCGCGCCGACCGGATGGCCGGGGCGCTGAGCTGGGGCATCCCAGGCCTTGCACTGGCGACGCTCGCCGCCGCGCCTATTGCCGGCGTCGCTGCGGCCGATGCCGTTCTCAGAGGCCTGACAGTGCTCGCCGCTGCCTGCCCATGCGCCTTGTCGATCGCAGTGCCCCTTGCCCAGGCGCGCGCGGCGGGCATTGCGGCGAAGCTCGGCTTGCGCCTGCGCGATCCCGTCGCTTTCGAGGCGCTCGCCCGGCCGGCGACGATCGTCTTCGACAAGACGGGCACGCTCACCGCCGGCCGCCCTTCCGTGGTCACCGTCGAACCCGCGTCCGGATGGGCCGGAGACGAGGTGCTGCGGCTGGCGGCCCGCGCAGAAACCGGCATCGACCACCCGCTCGCCCACGCGATCATCGCGGGCCATGGCCGGGAAGAAGGAAGGGGTGGAACCCGCCACGAGCGCGGAGCGGAGGCCGATGATGCCGAGGGTCGCCGCATCAGCGTGCACGGCGCCGAACGCGACGATGGCCTCACAACGCTTGCCGTGCGGCTCGACGGCATCGTCATCGGCACGATCGGCCTCACCGATGCGGCGGCTGCCGAAGCGCACAGCACCGTAGCTCGTCTTCAGAAGGCGGGCATCGCCCTATGGATCGCGTCCGGGGATGCCGCCGATCCGACGCTGAGGGTTGCAGGGGCACTCGGCATTCCGCCCGGCAGGGTCCGTCATGGCTGCACGCCGATCGAGAAGGCCGAGCTCGTCAAAGCCCAGCCCGGACCCGTCCTGTTCGTCGGCGACGGGGTCAACGATGCCCCGGCGCTGGCCGCAGCCGATTGCGGGATGTCCGTGTCCGGCGCCCATAGTGCTGCCGCCCAGACCGCGGGCGTCGTGATTATCCACGGCGGGATCGGCCAAATCCTCCTAGCGATCGATCTTGCGCGGCGCACGGTCGCCATCACCCGGCAGAATCTCGGCCTTGCCATTGTCTACAATCTCGTTGCCGTGCCGTTCGCAATGACCGGACTGTTGTCACCCTCGATGGCGGCACTAGCCATGCTCGCCAGTTCCAGCTCTGTCGCGCTGAATAGCCTGCGGCTGGCAGGGTTGCCGGCATCAGCCTCGTCAGAAAGAGGCAGGTACAAGTTCGACGACCTCGGCGAAGCCGCGATCCGCTGATCTGCGTCCGACCGAGGGTCGCAATCACTTTTGGTCCAGTAGGTGTGCGTATCGGCTCGCCTCTTGCAGGAGTGCTATTGCCTCGCCTCGCGACGTGCGGAATGAAACTCGGAGAAAATCTTGACCGATCTGATAATTTGGGAATGCCGATTCCCTCGGTCAGCCGCTCCGCTTCGAGAGCGTGGCTCGCCGCTAATTTTAAACCAGTTCTTGGTCGATCGAGCCGATCGACGGAAGGATACCTATGCCAGCTTCTTATAGCCAGAAATGCAAGCCGAGTGGCATCCGCCGCCAGCGTGCGGCAGCGCGACGGGGTCGCCGCACGCCATCAGCTACAGCCCTTTCGGTCGTTTGCCAGGATCGTTGACCGAATGTTCAATCTGCTCTCCAACCGTTCAATCGGTTTGATTTGCCTCGAGGAACACGCGCGGCTCGCCCGCACCCCGGCTCAATTCATGCGCATGTGCCAGAAATGGCATTGGGCCTTCGATCAGATCCAATATGGCGGACTGCCTGTGATCGCGGCGATCAAGGGTGCGGTCGTCGGTGGCGGGCTGGAGCTCGCCGCGGCCTGCCATACCCGTGTAGCAGAGCCCTCGACCTTCTTCGCGCTTCCCGAAGGCCAGCGCGGGATCTTCACCGGTGGCGGCGCGACGGTGCGTGTGGGACGGATCATCGGACCCGGAAGAATGGTCGACATGATGCTCGCCGCGCGCACCTATGATGCGCAGCGTGGCCTGGACCTGGGACTCTGTCACGAGATCGCTGCGGAGGGCAAAGGTCTGGAACGCGCGTTGGAGATCGCGGCGGCTGCGGCCAAGCACGCGCCTCTCTCGAACTATGCGATGGTCACGGCGATTGGCAGGATCAATGACATGTCGACGACCGACGGGCTTTTCACCGAAAGCCTCATGGCGGGGATCGTGCAGAGCGGTCCTGAAGTGGGGGAAGGGCTCCGATCGTTCCTGGACAAGAAAAGCAACAGGCTGGAGCCCGTCCCGAAATAGCCTGTCGCAGGTCAAGGCGCGGCGTCTTCGCCGAACTCATACCACTTCTTGCAGCAACCTTATGTCTTACTCGCGGTCCGGTTGTAGGCCTTCAGGGCGGTGTGAACTCGCGGGTCCTGATCACCTAATCCGGGCGAAATTTGCCGCACCTCGCACGATATCCCTACGCTCCGGCCGGACTTCCGGCCTCACCATGCTCAGGAGTGCCCGTTCAGGATCCCCGGCGCCGAACACCGCTTCGATGCTGCGTACGCACAGGACGACGGTCTCATCTGCGAGGCTGTAGTATACCTGTTTCGCTTGGCGGCGCGTCGTCACGAGCTCTGCTTTGCGAAGCTCAGCGAGCTGCTGGCTGAGTGCGGGCTGGCCGATGCCGGTCGAGATGTCGATCTCGGTAACCGACTTTTCCCCTTCGAGGAGAAGGGAGAGGATCATCAAACGTTGCGGCTGCGCGAACTTGCGCAGTTTGTCCGCGGCAATATCGGCCTGCGCGCGCGACTGCCAAAGCGTCTTCATCCGTCCCTCCGGCAGAACCAGTCGGCCTCATGCTGGGCCTTTTCATCGGCGGGCTGAAGCAGCGGCTGGCCAGGCTGCCAGTCGGCGGGAGCCAGCTTCTCTCCCGAATAGGTGGCTTGCAGTGCCTCGACCATCCGCACCATCTCATCGACAGAGCGGCCAATCGTCAGGGGGTAATGCGTGATCGCGCGGATCACGCCTTCCGGGTCGATGAAATAGGTTGCCCGCACGCCCGCGCTGCTCTCGGCCGCCTCGTCAATCATCCCGTAGGCTCGGCCGACGAGCATCGTCGGGTCCTCGATCACCGGAAACGGGATTCCCACGGAGAAGAGTTCGCGGATCGCGCGCGTCCAGGCGAGGTGCGCATAAAGGCTGTCCACGGATAGCCCGAGGAGTGCACAGTCGAGCGCGGCAAACCGGTCGTGCGCCTTGGCGAGCGCAACGAATTCCGTTGTACAGACGGGCGTGAAATCGGCCGGGTGGGAAAAAAACACAAGCCAGCGGCCTTTGAAGTCGGAAAGCCGAACCGGGCCATGGGTGGAGCGTGCTTCGAAATCCGGGGCGGTGTCGCCCATCCGCAAGGCGGTAGCAGGTATACGAATCGATACGTCGTTCATTGAAGTCTTGGTCTCGTAAACGTCATCAACGCGTTTGTCGCATGCCGGGCCGGTTGACGCAATATGATTACACAATTACATAGTTCGACAAACACATAAATGTCAGCGGTCAAATCGCTGATCGGCGGCCTCGCGAGGCTTCGATGCCGACGATAGCTCCAGGAACCTTCACCTTCCGGTTAGGTTCGGGACTCACACGAAGGAAAAGTTTCCTTCCAATGAGATGTCGCAGGTCCCGCTGCTCGCCTCGGTCACGCGATTGAAAGAGAAGCGCTATGTTTGATGCCCTGCTGCTGGCGAGAATTCAATTCGGCTTCACCGTCAGCTTTCATTTCATCTTCCCGGCCTTTTCCATTGGCCTTGCCAGCTACCTGATGGTGTTGGAGGCGCTTTGGCTGAAAACCGGAAACGGCGTTTACGCCAATCTTTATCGGTACTGGCTCAAGATCTTCGCGCTTGCCTTCGGCATGGGGGTCGTATCCGGCATTGTGATGTCCTACCAGTTCGGGACGAACTGGTCCGTGTTCTCGGACAAGGCCGGCCCGGTGATCGGCCCCCTGATGGCCTACGAGGTCCTAACGGCCTTTTTTCTGGAAGCCGGCTTCCTCGGCGTCATGCTCTTCGGCATCAACAAGGTCGGGCCGAGGTTGCATTTCGTGGCGACCTGCATGGTCGCGGTCGGAACATTCATCTCCGCGTTCTGGATTCTGTCGGTCAATAGCTGGATGCAGACGCCAACAGGATTCGAGATCGGCGCGAACGGCCAGTTTCTCCCTGGGCCAAGTTGGTGGGCTATCATCTTTAACCCGAGCTTCCCTTACCGCCTCGTTCATACGGTTATCGCCGCTTATCTGACGACGGCCTTCGTGGTCGGCGCGGTCGGTGCGTGGCATCTTCTGAAAGATCGCACCAATCCAGGCGCGCGAAAAATGTTCTCCATGGCGATGTGGATGGCGGCGCTCGTGGCGCCGATACAGATCATCGCCGGTGACATGCATGGTCTCAATACGCTCGAGCATCAGCCCGCCAAGGTGATGGCGATGGAAGGACACTATGACAGCCATCCCGACGGTGCGCCGCTCATCTTGTTCGGCATTCCCAACAGCGCCGAAAAGCGCGTCGACTATGCGATCCAGATTCCCAAGGCCTCGTCGCTCATCCTGAAGCATGATCTCAATGCCCCACTGGCCGGCCTCGATACGATACCCGACGATCGCCATCCTCCCGTCGGTGTCGTCTTCTGGTCATTCAGGGTCATGGTTGGCCTCGGGTTTGCGATGCTTGGCCTCGGCCTTTGGAGCCTTGCAGCACGGTATCGCAAACGCCTCTACGACTGGCGCCTTCTTCACAGGGCCGCGATCGTGATGGGCCCGAGCGGCTTCATCGCGGTGATAGCCGGATGGATCACGACTGAAGTCGGCCGTCAGCCCTTCACTGTCTACGGCCTCCTGAGAACGGCTGAATCGGCGGCTCCTCTCGATGCGCCGGCCGTGGCCGCGTCTCTGATCGCCTTCATCATCGTCTACTTCGCCGTCTTTGGGGCCGGCACTCTGTACATCCTCAAGCTGATGGCCAAGCCGCCGCAATCACACGAGAGCGCCGACCCGTCCGAAGGGAAACCGGTTCGCGCGGCGGGCATCACGCCCGCGCCGGCCGTTGAAGGAGGAGGCTCGTGATGATCGATCTCACCATCATCTGGGCAGGCATCATCGCCTTTGCCGTGGCAGCCTATGTCGTCATGGACGGCTTCGATCTCGGCATCGGGATCCTTTTTCCCTCGTTCCGTGTCGGCGGCGAGCGCGATCGCGCAATGAACAGCATCGCGCCGGTCTGGGACGGCAACGAAACGTGGCTGGTACTTGGCGGCGGCGGCCTTATGGCCGCATTCCCGCTCGCCTATGCGATCGTGCTCCCGGCCCTTTACGCGCCACTCATCGCGATGCTGCTCGGCCTTGTCTTTCGCGGTGTCGCATTCGAATTCCGATGGCGCGACCCAGGCCATCGCCAGTTCTGGGACATGGCTTTCAGCGCCGGCTCCATTATCGCCACCTTCGCTCAAGGGATCACGCTAGGGGCGCTTCTTCAGGGAATTCATGTCGAAGGAAGAGCCTATGCGGGCGGCTGGTGGGACTGGCTCACCCCATTCACGCTTCTCACTGGCGCAAGTCTCGTGGTGGGATACGCGCTCCTTGGGGCGGGCTGGCTGATTTGGAAGACAGACGGCCCTATACAGGCGCATGCCCGGAGGCACGCACGTATACTCACCATCGCGCTTGTCGCAGCGCTCGTCGCCGTCAGTGCAGCGACTCCGCTTCTTGAAGCGCGCTACTATCAGCGCTGGTTTGGATGGCCGGGCGTGCTCGCCGCAGCTCAAATGCCTCTGCTCGTCGCCATCGCCGCGCTCATCCTCTGGCGATCGATCGATCGCAGCCGGGATTGGCTTCCATTCGCGATGACCCTTGTCCTGTTCGCACTGTCAATGGCAGGACTGGCTATTTCGATATGGCCCGACGTTATTCCTGGGCGGGTGTCGATCTGGGATGCCGCCGCACCGGAACGCAGCCAGGTCTTCATGCTCGTCGGTGCGGGCGTACTCGTCCCGATCATCATCGCCTACACCGCATGGGCCTATTGGGTGTTCCGAGGCAAGGTCGATGAAACTGGATATCACTGAAAAGACGGCGCCCAAGCTCTGGAAACGGCTTGCTTGGTTCGGTGGTATATGGCTCGCAAGCGTCCTGGCTTTGACGCTTGTAGCATTGTCCATACGAGTTGTTCTCAGGCTGTGATCAGAGATCCGAAGCGAGGCAATCGTCAGCGTGCACCCCGACGAATGATCGCCCATGATCCGAATTGCCGGCTCGCCACGTCAGTCCGACAGGTCGCCTAAAGTGATGGTGCGGGTGGTCGGGCTCGAACCGACACTCCTCTCGGAACCGGATTTTGAATCCGGCGCGTCTACCAATTCCACCACACCCGCATATTCGCCGCCGATTCTAGCCGACGCTCTCTGCACCTATACTGCACCTAGAGCAAAAACCGAATGGCTCACTTCACTTTTTCTTCCCACCCAAGCCCCTGAAAATTCGACACATTCAACTCGTCGTGATTTCCTGTGGATTGGTAGACAAACCTCTTTTTGAGTCGGACGCGTCTACCAGTTCCGCCATAGGGGCAACGCGGGCGGCACTATAGCGAGGGATGGGGCGGCGTCAATCCGCGATTGCGGGCTTTTTCCGGGTGCACGGGCGTCTCGCCCGTTCTTGGAAGCGCCGAGCATGTTGAGAAGAAAGAACGGGCGGGACGCCCGTGTACCCGGGAGTCACCCGCTCGCCAGGCCGTGGATGTTGCCGTCGGGATCGCGGAACCAGGCGAGTTCGAGCTCGCCGGTGCGGTGGATGTCGCCGTCCAGCGTGGTGCCGGGGATCTCGTAATGCTCGAAGGCGACGCCCCTGGCCTTCAGCGCTTCGACCAGCCGGGCCATGTCGTCGCCCACCACCCAGGTCACGGCGGTGGCGTGGTTGGTGCCGGCATTGGCGGAGGCGTAGACGAGCACGATCGAGGGGCCGGCCTTGTAGGCGATGGCGCTGCCCTCATGCTCGAAGGCGATTTCCAGCCCCACAAGGTCCTCATAGAAGCGCCGGGCCGTGGCGAGATCGCGCACGGGCAGGGTGGCGACGGCGAGCTTTGCTCCCAGCATGGCGGTGCCTCCGGATCGCGCCTCTTGCAATCCCGCTGCATCGCATGCCCGTGACGAGGGACACGGCCATGCGATGCGAGATGCAGTCGCCAGAATAAGCCCGGCCGAGCGTGTTGGCACGCGCTTTCCTGGCAGATTGTTGTGGTGGCAAGGCGTGTTCAGCCGCGAGCGTTGCCGGCTCCCGTCCCTGAGTTCGGTGCATCCTTGCGATCGGGCGCGTGTGGACCAAATACCGAATGCTCTGCAAGGTGAACACGATGTCACCTTGCCGAATCAGCTGCATTTCCGCCGCATTGGCTCCTATCCTCGATGGTTTGCCGCCGCTGCCCACCAGCGGCGCCTGCAGGCCGTGCCCACAAGTCCCGGCCGCCCCAGGCCCTGTCTCCCTGCCGATGGCAAGGGAAACCCACGGAGATCCCATGCGCCCCGTCCGTTCCCCTCTCGCCTCAGCCGCCTTCGCTGCCTTCGCGACCCTGGCCTTGCTCGTGCCGCAGCAGGTCCTGGCGCAGGAGGCTGCCAAGCCGGCCGAAGCCCCCGCCGGCGCGGCGGCGAACTCGACGCCTCCCTGGCGCATCGGCCTGTCCCTGCTGGGCGAGCCCAAGCACAAGGAGCCTTTCGACCATTTCGACTATGTCAATCCCGATGCGCCCAAGGGCGGCAGGGTGCGACTGGCGATCAGCGGCACCTTCGACAATTTCAACATTGCCTTGATGGCGATCAACGGCGTCTCGGTGAAGGGCAACATCGAGGCCGGCGTCACCAATGTCTATCAGAACCTGATGACGTCGGCGCAGGACGAGGCTTCCACCGAATATGGCGAAATCGCCGATGCCGTGCGCTTTCCCGACGACATCTCCTCGGTGACCTTCCGCATCAATCCCAAGGCGCGCTGGGACGACGGCACCAAGCTGACGCCGGAGGATGTGGTCTGGTCCTTCGAGGTGCAGAAGGCCAACAATCTGCAGACCGCACAATATTATCACGACGTCACCAAGGCCGAGGTCAGCGCGCCGGACCAGGTGACGTTCTCCTTCTCCACCAAGGGCAATCGCGAACTGCCGCAGATCCTCGGCCAGCTCTATGTCATGCCCAAGCATTGGTGGCTAGCCAACGGGCCGGACGGCAAGCCGCGCAACGTCGCCAACACCACGCTTGAGCCGCCGCTCGGCTCCGGCCCCTACCGTCTCAAGAGCTTCGAGGCCGGGCGCGGGGCCGTCTATGAGCGGGTCAAGGATTGGTGGGGCGCCGACCTGCCCACCGCCAAGGGCCATTATAATTTCGACGAGATCCGCTACGACTACTACACCAATGCCCAGCAGCTTCCGGAACTGTTCAAGAGCGATTCCTACGACTTCCGCCTGGAGAATATCATCGCCAACTGGATGACGCTCTACAACATCCCGGCGGTGAACGAAGGACGCATCGTCAAGCAGGACTTTCCGTCCAACACCATCGGCCGTATGCAGGCCTTCGCCTTCAATCTCAGGCGGGCGAAGTTCGGGGATGTCAGGGTGCGCAAGGCCTTCAACCTGGTCTTCGATTTCGAGACGTTGAACCGTACGATCTTCTTCAACCAGTATAAGCGCATCGGCTCCTATTTCGCCGGTCTCGACGAACTCGCCTCCACGGGGCTGCCGCAGGGCCAGGAGCGCGACGTCCTCGAAACGCTCAAGGACAAGCTGCCGCCGCAAGTGTTCACCACGCCCTATGCCAATCCCGTCAATGGCAGCGACGAAGCCCAGCGCGCCAATATCCGCGCAGCCATCGGCCTGCTGAAGGAGGCCGGCTGGGAGTTCAAGGATCGCAAGCTCACCAACACCAGGAACGGCGAGGTGATGAAGGTAGAGATCCTGCTCTCCAGCGATACGTTCACCAAGATCGCCTTGCCCTATGTCGAGAATCTCAAGCGCATCGGCATCGAGGCCTCGGTGCGGGTGGTCGACGACACGCAGTTCAACCAGCGCGAGAACAATCGCGATTTCGACATAATCCTGTTCGGCGTAGGCCAGACCCAGTCGCCCGGCAATGAGCAACGCGATTATTGGGGCTCTGCCGCCGCCGACAAGCCGACCTCGCGCAACATCATCGGCATCAAGGATCCCGCCGTGGATGCGCTGGCCGAACGCATCGTCTACGCCAAGGACCGGGCCGAACTGGTCGCCGCCACCAAGGCGCTGGACCGGGTGCTGCTCGCCGGAAACTATGTGGTGCCGATGTGGTACAACGATGTCTGGCACACTTTGCGCTGGAACCGCTTCGGCCAGCCGGCCGTGCTGCCCACGCAGAGCCCGACCGGCGGCTTTCCCACTGTCTGGTGGTATGACCCGGCCCTTGCCGCCAAGACCGGGGCGGCCAAATAAATGGTCCTGTCATCGCGAGCGTAGCGACATGATCCAGTGGGTATGAGGAAGCGTGACGATTCTGGATCGCGTCGCTACGCTCGCGATGACGGCGTTTGCAACGACCAACCCTTTGTCTGCGCTAATAGGCTGCAAGGATACTGCCCATGGCCGACCTCGACCGCCGCACGCTCCTGAAGACCGGTTTCCTTGGCGCGGCCTGTGCGCTGCTGCCGGCGGGCGCCTCGGGGCAGGAGGTCGAGAGCCATGGGCTGTCGACCTTCGGCGACCTGAAATATGGGCCCGACTTCAAGAAATTCGATTATGTGCGTGCCGACGCGCCCAAGGGCGGCGCCTTCTCGCAGCTGGTCTATCAGACCGGCTACAACCAGTCCTTCAACTCCTTCGACAGCCTGCACATCTACGTCCTCAAGGGCACGGGCGCGGTGGGGATGGATGCCACTTTCGCTACGCTGATGGCGCGGGCCGTGGACGAGCCGGATGCGGTGTATGGCTATGCCGCCCAATCGGTGGCCGTCTCGGCCGACAGGCAGACCTATCGCTTCCGCCTGCGCCCCGGCCTCGACTTCCACGATGGTTCGGCGCTGACGGCGGAGGACTGCGCCTGGTCGTTCAACACATTGAAGGAGAAGGGGCATCCCTTCATCACCGAACCGCTACGCTTCTTCAAGGAGGCGGTGGCGGAAGCCCCCGACATCGTGCGCGTCACGCTGCTGCCCGGGCGCGGGCGCTCGCTGCCCCTGATCGTCGCCGGCCTGCCGATCTTCTCGAAGGCCTGGTGGTCGAGCCGCGATTTCACCAAGTCCACGTTGGAAGCCCCGCTCGGCAGCGGGCCCTATAAGGTGGGCAAGGTCGATGTCGGGCAGTCGATCAGCTATGAGCGCGTGGAGGGCTGGTGGGGAGAGAGCCTGCCCACCCAGATCGGCACCAACAATTTCGACCGGCTGACCTGGCAGTATTACCGCGATCCCTCGGTGGCCTTCATCGCCTTCGGCGCCGGCAATTATCGCTTCCGCGAGGAGTCGAGCTCCGAGAACTGGGCCAAGGGCTATGACATTCCGCCCGTGCGCGATGGCCGCATCAAGCGCGAGACCGTGCCCGACCATACGCCCTCGGGCGCCCAGGGCTGGTATTTCAACACGCGCCGCGCCAAGTTTTCCGATCCCCGTGTCCGCCAGGCCCTCGGTTTCGTCTTCGATTTCGAATGGGTGAACCGGAATGTGATGTACTCGTCCTATCAGCGCACGACCTCGATCTTCGAGAATTCGCCGCTGAAGGCCGAGGGCAAGCCCGGGCCGGATGAACTCGCCTTGCTGGAGCCTTATCGCGGCAAGGTGCCCGACGCCGTCTTCGGTGAAGCCCTGCTGCCGCCGGTCTCAGACGGGAGCGGCTTCGACCGCGCCAATCTGCGCACGGCGCTGGGGCTCCTCAAGGAGGCTGGCTGGAGCCTCGACAACCGCGTCCTCAAGAATGCCAAGGGTGAGGCCTTCACCATCGAATTCCTGGAGGAGAGCGACTTCCTCTACAAGATCACGGCCCCCTTCATCCAGAATCTGGACCGGCTCGGCATCGCGGCGAGTTTCCGCGCCGTCGATTCCTCGCAATATCAGCGCCGCACAGACGCGTTCGACTATGACGTCATCTCGCGTCGTGCCACTTACGGCCTGACACCCGGCGAAGACATGCGCGGGCCCTTCTCCAGCCGGACGGCCGTCGTGCCTGGCTCGAGCAATATCTCCGGCATCGCCGATCCAGTGCTCGATGCCCTGATCGACGCCATCGCCGCCGCCGACAGCCGGGTCGCGCTCGTTACGGCGTGCCGCGCCTTCGACCGCGTGCTGCGCTCGGGCTATTACTGGGTGCCGATGTACAACCGCCCGAACCACTGGCTGGCCTATTGGGACGAGTTCGAACATGGCGCCCCGGGCGTGATCTACGACCGGGGCATCCCCGATCTGTGGTGGGCCAAGAATACGTAATTTCCTGGGACCGCCGGCTTCCAGCCGCCTCTTCTTGATTCCCGGAGCCGGCTGGAAGCCGGCGGTCCCAGGGAAACGCAAAACGCCGGCCCGTTGCCGGGCCGGCGTCGAAATCCGTCAGAAGCGTCGGACTTACTTCTTGTAGTCGACGCGCTCGGCGATGCGGGCAGACTTGCCGCGGCGATCGCGCAGGTAATAGAGCTTGGCGCGACGGACTTTGCCGCGGCGGACCAGCTTGATGGAATCGATCATCGGCGAGTAGAGCGGGAACACGCGCTCGACACCTTCGCCGTAGGAAATCTTACGGACGGTGAAGCTCTCCTGCAGGCCGCCGCCGTCGCGGGCGATGCAGACGCCTTCATAGGCCTGAACGCGGGTGCGCTCGCCTTCCTTCACCTTGACGTTCACGATGACCGTGTCGCCGGGCTGAAATTCGGGAATGTCCTTGCCGGCCGAAAGGCGGGCAATTTCTTCCTGCTCGATAGTCTGAATCAGGTTCATGTTCGATCTCCGCGCGTACCCGAAGGACGCATCTTGCTCTTACTTGAAGTGGAGGCGTGCCAATACGCCATTACGGAAGGCGAGTCCACCGAATTCGGTGATGCAGATCCGGGACCGCTGTCATGCGGGGCGCTTGTCTCCTCTGGCGGTCCCGCGTCTGTGCAGCGTCACTTCGTGCCGCGGCGCGCGCGGGATGACCAGGTACCTACCTTCTCTTCTTCTTCGGCGGCGGTTGGCGTGCCACATAGGCTTCCCACAGGTCCGGCCTGCGCTCCTTCGTCAGCGCCTCCGCCTCGCTCCGGCGCCAGGTCGCGATGTTCTTGTGGTGGCCCGAGCGCAGGATCTCGGGAATCTCACGGCCCTCGAAAGCAAGAGGCCGCGTATAATGCGGATATTCGAGCAGGCCGTTCTCGAAGCTCTCCTCGTCACCGGAGGTGGAGCCGCCCATCACGCCCGGCAGCAGCCTGACGCAGGCATCGATCAGCACCATGGCGCCGAGCTCGCCGCCCGAGAGCACATAGTCGCCGATCGAAACCTCAGTGAGGCCCCGCGCCTCGATCACCCGCTGGTCGACGCCCTCGAAGCGCCCGCACACGATCACGGCGCCGTCTCCGGCCGCGAGCGCGCGCGCATGTGCCTGCTGCAGGGGCAGGCCGCGCGGCGACATCAACAGGCGCGGGCGGCCGTCATCGCCGAGGGCATCGATGGCCTGCGCCAGTACGTCGGCACGAATCACCATGCCCGGGCCGCCGCCGGCCGGCGTGTCATCGACGGAACGGTGGCGCCCCTGGCCGAAATCGCGGATGTTGCGTGTCTCCAGCGCCCAGGTGCCGTTCGCCAGGGCTTCGCCCGACAGGGAGACACCGAGCGGCCCCGGGAACATCTCGGGATAGAGGGTAAGGATGGAGGCGCGCCACATGGGAAGAATGCTCAGAAGGCCAGGAGGCCCTTCAGCCTCTCATCCGTGAAGTCCTTGATCGAGAACACGGTGTTCGGGCCGTCGAGGGCTGCATCGTCGAGCATGGTCTTCACGCCCACGGCGCGCATGCCGGCATTGCGGGCGGCCTCGATGCCCAGCGGCGCGTCCTCGAACACCACGCATTGGCTGGGCGCCAGGCCCATTGCCTCGGCGGCAGCGAGGAAGAGATCGGGATGCGGCTTGCCGCGATAACCCATGGAGGGCGAGACCACGGTGACGAAATGGCGGCGCAGATCGAGGCCGTCGAGCACCAAGGCGGCATTCTCCGGCGTGGCGGCCGTGGCGACGGACATCTTCTGCCCGCGGGCCTCGCAGGCCGATATCAGCGCGATCAGGCCCGGCATCGGCGCCATCTGGCTGCGATAGATCTCGCGATAGATCGCTTCCTTCTCCAGGCCCAGCGTATCGAGCTCGTACTCGCTCGCGTCGGGCTTGACCATGCCGACCACCTCGCGATTGGCGCGGCCGGCGGTGTCACGGAAGAAGCGCTCGCGGTCGAAAGGCAGCCTATGGCGCTGATGCCAGGTTTCCCAGGCGTCGTTATGGACATGCATGTTGTCGACCAGCGTGCCGTCCATGTCGAAGATCAGGCCGGCGACCGGCGTGGCGGCCAGACTCTTGAAATCGGCATCCAGGCCGCCGGTTGAAATATGGTCAGCGCTCATCGTCGCCTGTCTCCTCGTCTTCGCTCGTCGCCCCACCCTCTTCCGGCAGGATGACGACGATATGTCCGGCCTTGATGTCGACCACGGGAACGACGGCCTTGCTGAAGGGCAGCAACAGGGGCTTGGCGCCGTCAGGCGTCACTTCGATGATGTCGCCGGCGCCAAAGTCGAACAGACCGGTGACCGTACCGATCTTCTCGCCGGCCTCATCGCGCGCCACCAGGCCGATGAGATCGGCATGAAAGAATTCGTCTTCGTCCTCGGGCGCACCCAGCACGGTGCGTTCGACGAAAAGCTGGAGATTGACGAGTTGTTCGGCGCCCGTGCGATCGCCGACGCCCTCGACCCGTGCGATCAGCACGTCCTTGGCCTGGCGCACCGAGGTAAGCTTGACCTGGCGGCCGGACTTGGTGAGGAGGGGGCCATAATTGGCGATGGCCAGCGGCTCCTCGGTATAGGATTTCAGCCGAATCTCGCCCTTGAGCCCATGGGCTGCGCCGAAAACGCCGAGGACAACGAGGTTTTGCGGGGCTGGGGGCATGGGAAGCCTTTGGCGAAGAGCGCGGGAACCCCTCTCCCCGGTGGGGAGAGGGGTAGGGGTGAGGGATCAGCCTCGGTTCATTGAAACGCGCCATTGCCAGCGCGGCGAAGCAATCGAGTTCCGAGCTTCTGACAAGCTGGATTGCTTCGCTGCGCTCGCAATGACGCGCAAGCCGTTCTTGGGGGTTTAGGCAGTTCCTGGTGGGGCTTAAGCCTCACCCCCGACCCCTCTCCCAACTTGGGAGAGGGGAGCAGGATAACCTTACTCGGCGGCTTCGCTGGCCGCAGCCTCTGCCTTCTTGGCCTTCTCGGCGGCGCGGTCCTGCGCCTTCTTGCCGGGAACGGCCTTGACCGGGTTGTTGCGGGCTTCGCGAGCCAGCAGGCCGGCCTCGGCGAAGTGACGCAGCACGCGGTCGGTCGGCTGGGCGCCCTTGGCGATCCAGGTCTTGGCGGCTTCCAGGTCGACGGTCCAGCGCGACTTGCCCGAATCCTTGGCGATCATCGGGTCATAGGTGCCGAGCTTCTCGATGAAGCGGCCATCGCGCGGGGAGCGCGAATCGGCAACGACGACCGCGTAGAACGGACGCTTCTTGGCGCCGCGGCGGGCGAGACGGATCTTGAGGGACATGGGTAACTCCGTTTGTCAGTGTGTTCGTCAGTGAGGTGAAAGGGTTTCGGGCGGCTATTTCTTCTTGCCGCCGAAGGGGAAGCCCGGCGGCAGGCCGCCCGGCAATTTCGGTCCGCCGAGGCCGGGAAAGCCAGATCCTGGAAGATTCGGCAGCTTGGGGCCACCCGGGCCGAAATTCGGCATCTGCGGCGGCAGCTTGGGCATTTCGGAGGGCATGCCCGCAGGCATCTGGCCCTTGGCGAGGGCGTCGAGGGCACCGGGCGGCAATTGCGGCATGCCGCCGCCCAGGCCGAACATCGAGGCCATCTTGCCGAGCGCGCCCTTCTTGGCGCCGCCCATCTTCTTCATCATGTCCGCCATCTGCATATGCATCTTCAGCAGGCGGTTGATCTGCTCGGGCGTGGTGCCGGAACCGGCGGCGATGCGGCGCTTGCGGGAGGCCTTCAGGATATCGGGCTTGCGGCGCTCCTCGGGGGTCATCGATTCGATGATGGCGCGCTGGCGCTTGAACAGCTTCTCGTCGAGATTGGCGTTGGCGAGCTGGTCCTTGATCTTGCCCATGCCGGGCAACAGGCCGAGCATGCCGGACATGCCGCCGATCTTCTCCATCTGGACCAGCTGCTCGCGCAGATCGTCGAGATCGAAGGCGCCCTTCTGCATCTTGGCGGCGATCTTGGCGGCCTTCTCGGCGTCGATCGTCTCGGCGGCCTTCTCGACCAGGGAGACGATGTCGCCCATGCCGAGGATGCGGTTGGCGATGCGGGCAGGATGGAAATCCTCGAGCGCGTCGACCTTCTCGCCGGTGCCGACCAGCTTGATCGGCTTGCCGGTGACGGCGCGCATCGACAAAGCGGCGCCACCGCGGCCATCGCCGTCGAGGCGGGTGAGCACGATGCCGGTGATGCCGAGGCGCCCGTCGAAGGCGCGGGCGGTGTTGACGGCGTCCTGGCCGGTGAGGGCGTCGGCCACCAGCAGCACTTCATGCGGCTCGGTGACGGCCTTGACCTCGGCGGCCTCGGCCATCAGCGCCTCGTCGACGGTGGTGCGGCCGGCGGTGTCGAGCATGACGACGTCGTAGCCGCCGAAGCGGGCGGCATCCATAGCGCGCTTGGCGATCTGCACGGCGGACTGGCCCGCGACGATCGGCAGCACGGAGACGTCCACCTGCTTGCCGAGTACGGCAAGCTGTTCCATGGCGGCGGGACGGCGGGTATCGAGCGAGGCCAGCAGCACCTTCTTGCCGAATCTGTCGGTCAGGCGCTTGGCGATCTTGGCGGTCGTGGTGGTCTTGCCGGAGCCCTGCAGGCCGACCATCAGGATCGGCACCGGCGGCACCGCCTGCAGGTCGATGGCCTGGCCCTCGCCGCCGAGGGTCTCGATCAGCACGTCGTTGACGATCTTGACGACCATCTGGCCGGGGGTCACCGACTTCAGCACCTCGGCGCCGACGGCGCGGGTGCGGACCTTGTCGGTAAAGGAGCGCACGACGTCGAGCGCGACGTCCGCCTCGATCAGCGCACGGCGGATCTCGCGCATGGCTTCGCCGACATCCGCCTCGGTGAGGGCGCCACGCCGGGTGAGCTTGTCGAGCACATCGGACAGACGTGCGGAGAGACCATCGAACATTCGTCTTTTCCTGTTTGGCTTCGATTGAGATATCGGAGCCATCGTCCTGCAAGGCAAGGCGCACAACGCAAAACACGCCCGTGGGCGCATCGCGCTGACGGGCGTTGGCCTCCATCCTCCAGGGATGGTCGGCGGAAGGGCGTCTTACTCTGTAAGAACGAGGCGGGATGTAGGGGATATGGGCCGGGGAGTCAAGGAAAGGGCATCGCGGCAGCCGGATGAGGGGTGAACCATCGCCTCGCTTCCCAATACCCCTTCCCAAACCGCCGCCGATTTGCGCTAAGGGAGAAGACCGCCATCGAAACCCGAGACCCGCCTTGCCCCAGCTTGATGAGATCGTCACCGAAATCGCGCAGGAGATGGCCGAGCGCAGCGACCGCGGCGAGGTGGCGAGCTACATTCCCGAGCTTGCCCGTGTCGACCCCAGGCATTTCGGCATCGCCGTCATCGATGCCGAGGGCAATGCCCATATCGGGGGCGACGGCGACATGGCCTTCTCGATCCAGAGCATCTCCAAGGTCTTCACCCTGACCCTCGCCCTCGGCAAGGCCGGCGACCGGCTGTGGCGCCGGGTGGGACGCGAGCCCTCGGGCAGCGCCTTCAACTCGATCGTGCTCCTGGAGAACGAGAAGGGCATCCCGCGCAATCCCTTCATCAATGCCGGCGCCATCGCCGTCACCGATCTGATCCTCTCCGGCCACCAGCCGCGCGAGGCCCTGGGTGAGATCCTGCATTTCATGCGCTTCCTCGCCGACGATCCCTCGATCGCCATCGACGAGGCGGTGGCCGCTTCCGAGCAGCGCACCGGCTTCCGCAACGCGGCTCTGGCCAACTACATGAAATCCTTCGGCGTGCTCGACAATCCGGTCGACTACACGCTCGGCGTCTATTTCCATCACTGCGCCATCGCGATGTCCTGCCGGCAACTGGCGATGGCGGGGCGGTTCCTCGCCTGGCAAGGCCGCAACCTCTCCACCGGCCACCGGGTGGTGCAGGCCGAGCGCGCCCGCCGCATCAATGCGATCATGCTGACCTGCGGCCATTATGACGGCTCGGGCGAGTTCGCCTATCGCGTCGGCCTGCCCGGCAAGAGCGGCGTGGGCGGCGGCATCCTCGCCGTGGCGCCTGGCAAGGCCTCCATCGCGGTATGGGCGCCGGGCCTCGACGCCAACGGCAATTCCCATCTCGGCCGCATCGCCCTGGAGATCCTCACCCGCCGCATGGGCTGGTCGATCTTCGGGGGGTGACGTCAAAGCCTGGGATCGATCGGCTCGCTCTCCAGCGCCAGAATGGCAAAGACGCATTCATGCACCTTGCGCAGCGGTGCGCCTGATACGAATCGGGTCAACGCCTCATGCCCGAGGGCAAATTCGCGCAAGGCCAAGGCGCGCTTGCCGCCTAGGCCCCGGGCCCTCAACCTGTCGAGATTGCCCGGAAGATCATATTCCGGCCCATAGATGATGCGTAGATATTCGCGCCCACGTACTTTCAAAGCTGGCTGGATCAGGCCTTTCTGTCCTCTCGGCACGAAAGCGAGGGGCTTTGCCACCATGCCTTCCCCGCCTCCAGCCGTCAGCTCTTCCCACCACGCCACGGCCGCTTGGCAAGCTTCCGCGTCGTCGAGGTCGACCGACCGCATCGACGTGGCCATCACGGTCGGCGCCCCGGTGCGCGCCAGGCGGCGCGCCATGTCCATATGCCAGTCGTGATCCCTGTCGAAATGGACGCCGCCTTCGCTTGCCAGAATGTGGAAGGGAGCAACCTTGAGATCATCGATGCCTTTGACCGGCCAGGTATAGGGGGCCCAGGCGGTCGCATAGCGATCGGCGCGATCGGCCCGTTCGGCAAGGCGTTGGCCGAGGAGGCGCGCATCGGAGAGCGGCACCCTCGCCGCATGGCGTTCGGCTGCCGCCAGCCCCGCGCGCAGGCCCGCTCGCGCGGCGATGCCGACGGGCTCGTATTGCTGGCGGATCAGGCCCGAAGCCTTGGCGGACCACGGCATGATCTCGGCGTCGAAGATCAGCCAGTCGGTCGACAGCTCGCTCCACAAATCCTCTTTGTCTACCGTCGACCGGATGCGATCGAGCAGGGCCTCGGTCATAGAGACGTCGGAGAAGAAGGCCCGGCCCGTTCGCGTCCAGATCGCGCCGGTCGTGCCGGACAGGCTGGCGAAACGGCGCCTCGCCACCTGGTCGTCGCGGCAGAGGGCGATCACGGCGCGCGAACCCATGTGCTTTTCTTCGAGGACGACCCGGGACTGGCCGCGTTCGCGATAGTAGGCGAAGGCCTGTTCGGGGCGCTCGAGCCAGCCTTCCTCGGTACTGGTCTCGACGGGTGACATGGTCGGCGGCAGATAGGTGAGCCATTGCGGGGCAATGGCGAAGCGGCTCATCACTTCGAGGGCCGCGGCGGCATTTTCCTCCGGAACCACGATGCGGCGCAGCAAGGTGGTATCGATCCAGCGGCGTCCCGAAACGTCCGCATAGTCGACCAGCACATCGGCTTCGGCCTGAGCACTGAGTTCGGACGGCGCCGGGGTGAGAGGGCGCACCGGCACGCTGTAGATCCGTTCGGCCCCGACACTCACCGGTTCGCGCTCGGGCCAGCGCAAGGCGGTGAGCTTGCCGCCGAACACGCAGCCGGTATCGATGCAAAGCGTATTGTTGAGCCATTCGGCTTCCGGAACGGGCGTATGGCCATAGACGATGGTGCTTGCGCCACGATAGGCCGTTGCCCAGTCGAGCCGTACCGGCAGGCCGAATTCGTCGGTTTCCCCGGTCGTTTCACCATAAAGCGCGAATTCACGCACCGCTGGCGAACCACGGCCGATCATCTCTTCCTTCAGGCCGGCATGGGCGACGGTGAGACGGCCGCCATCAAGCCAGTAGTGGCTGCGCAACTCGTCGAGGAAGGTCTTGACCCTGGCCTGGAAGGCGGGCGGCTCGGCCGAGAGCTGATCGATCGAATCCTGCAGGCCGTGATTGACCGCGACCTTGCGCCCGGCCATCCAGCGCATGAGCTTGCTGTCATGATTGCCCTGCACGACGAAGCCGTGCCCGGCGGCCACCGCTGCCATGGCGATGCGCAGGACCTGCGGCGTCTTCGGCCCGCGATCGACGAGATCGCCGACGAAGACCAGCTTGCGTCCCTCGGGCGGGATCACCGCGAGATCTTCCCCTTCTCCCTCGATGCGGTAGCCGAGCTTGGCGAGCAGGTTTTCCAGTTCGTCCGCGCAACCATGCACGTCGCCGATGATGTCGAACGGCCCCGTCTCGCCGCGCTTGTCGGTCCACAACGGCTTGCGTGTGACGATGGCGGCGTCGACCGCCTCCACCGAGGAGAGCTTCCAGACCTGCCGGAAACCTTCATGGGCAAGATTGCGCAGGCCCTTGCGGATTTCCTGGACCATGCGCTGCGGCACCTTCGGGCCGAAGGCGCGGTCGGGTCGCTGCTTGTTGCGTTCGATGCAGACGTCGAGGCCGGGATCGATGACGATCGCCACCGGCAAGGCGTGCCAGCGCCGGGCCAGCGCGATCCAGTCCCGCCTCTCGGAGGCGCGGACATTGGTGGCGTCGATCACGGCAAGGCGACGGTTCTTCAAGCGCTTTTCGGCGATGGCCCGCACCAGGTCGAAAGCATCCGCGGAGATGGCTTGGTCGTTCTCGTCGTCGCAGACCAGGCCGCGGCAGTGATCAGACGAGATCACTTCCGTCGGGGCGAACCAGCGCGAGGCGAAGGTCGACTTGCCCGAGCCGGTAGCTCCGATCAGGACGACCAGCGAGAAGTCGGGCAGTTCCAGCTTGGTGGGATCAGGGGCTCTCATCGACGGAACACCACCATTTGCGAGGGAGCGCCATGATCGGGATGGGTAGGACCGAGCCCGGCATGTTCGGCCGTGTAGCCGTACCGGGTTTCGATATCGGCGGCCCAGGCCCGCATCTCGGCCCTGGTCCATTCGAAACGATGATCGGGATGGCGAAAGGCGCCAGCGGAGAGCTTCTCGAACAACACGTTATGGTCCGCATTGGGCGTGGTGATGATCACGGTCTTTGGCTTGGCGGCCCCGAAGACAACCTCCGCCAGCGCCGGAAGGCGGTCGGAATCGAGATGTTCGATGACCTCGACCAGCGCCACCGCTTCGGCGACGTGCCAGCGAATATCACGATAAGTGAGAGCCCCGTGCAGGAGCTGGACCCGCTTTTCCCTGCCGCTGTCGAGTCGGAGCTTCTCGGCCGCCCGCTCCAGGGCCTGGGAAGATGCATCCAATCCGATGATGGAACGGAACTGACGATTCTTGACGAGGCGCCCGATCAGCTTGCCCTCGCCGCAGCCAAGATCCGCCACGATGCCGGCACCCGTTGCGGCAAGGGCATCGGCGACGGCATCGAGGCGAATGTCGTGCAGGCGCAGAGGTGCCTCGAGCTTTTCCTCGCTGTCCTGTCTTGGCGTCGTGGTGTCGTCGTCGAGTTCGCTTTCCTCCGCCACCAGTTTCGCCAGGGCCGCACGGACGAGATGGCGGCGGCGCTGGAGATAGCGGAAGGTGATGGTTTCGCGCGCCGGATGGGCTTTCAGCCAGGCGCCTCCCTTGGCGATCAGCTTCTCCACCTCGTCCTCACCGATCCAGTAATGCTTGTCGGCGTCGAGAACCGGAATCAGCACATAGAGGTGATTGAGCGCCTCCGCGACGGTGAGCGTGCCGGAGAGCCGCAACTCGACATAGGGGGACGGGCCATCGCTCCCCGCTATGGCAGTGAGTTCCACGGTCCAGCCCAGCGGCTCGAAAAGTTCGGCCACAAGGCTGGGGGAGCCGTGCACCGGCAGGGGCGTGAGGCGAATTTCGAGCGGAAGCGGCGTTAGGGCGAGGTCCGGGCGCTCGCGCGAGGTGCCCGCCATGGCCGAACGGAAGGCCCGATTGAGGGCGACGCTCAGAAAGGACGAAGCGGCATAGGGGCGATCGTTGACATAGCGATCAAGCAGGCCGTCGCCCGCGCCGCGGCCGCGCACGAGGCCCACGGGGTCGACATCCAGGATCAAGGCAGCTTCGCAGCGCGAGGCTTCGGCCTGCGGAAACAGCACATGGGCCTTGCCGAACGAAAGCTCGACCTCATGCACCCGATCGGGGTGCTTCATCAGCAAAAAGCCGAGATCGGTGGCAGGCTGGTATGTCGTGGCGAGGGAAAGAAACATGGCGATGTCGGCGTTGCTGAACTTGTGGGCAGCCGTGGCCAGCCTCCATGTTTAGAGCAGAAGCGTCGTGCATTGCCTAGTGACCAGTACCGGAACGGAAGGCCATAGCTTTGGCGGGCTCAGCCGAGTACAAGGGGCCGGCCACACCTTGGACGGATGCGGAGGAACTCATGTCGCTTTCATACTACCAGGCCACCGTGCCGGTCTTCGTGCACACCTTGGAGGCGCTTTCGGCGATCCTCGACAAGGCGGCCGCCTTTGCAGAGGCCAAGAAGGTCGATCCGGTGGTGATGTGCGGGCTCAGGCTCACCGCCGACATGCTGCCGCTTTCGCGCCAGGTCAGCACGAGCTGCGATTTCGCCAAGCTCTGCGTGGCGCGGCTTTCCGGCGTGGAGGCGCCGAAATTCAACGATGACGAGAAGGATTTCGCCGAGCTGCGCTCGCGCATCGCCAGGACGCTGGAGTTCATCCGCTCCGTGCCGCAGGCCGCTGTCGAGGCCGGCGGCGGGCGCGTGATCAGCCTGAAGATCGCCGGCACGCAACGCGAATTGAAGCCCGACGACTATCTCAACTTCTATGCCCTGCCGAATTTCTTTTTCCACGCCACCACCGCCTACGCCATCCTGCGCGCCAACGGCGTGGAACTCAGCAAGAAGGACTATCTCGGCCCGCTGTTCGATTGACGGGCCCTTCTGGGACCGCAGGCGTCTCGCCTGCGGTCCCGGGAAAGCCACCTCGACAAAGCGCTGCAATCGATCCTAAAAGCGCTGATGCGCTTTCGCTTCGTCCACGCCGCCGATCTGCATCTCGACAGCCCCATGCATGGACTGACGGCCCGCCAGCCCGAGCTGGCGACGCTGTTTGCCCGGGCGACGCGCGAGGCCTTCGAGGCGCTGATCGACGAGGTGCTGGCCCGGCAGGCAGCTTTCCTGGTGATCTCGGGCGATGTCTATGACGGCGACTGGCGCGACTATCACACCGGCCTGTTCTTCGCCGCCCAGCTGGCGCGGCTGTCGCGCGCCGGCATTCCCACCTACCTGATCCAGGGCAATCACGACGCCGAGAGCCAGATCTCGCGCAAGGTGACGCTGCCTGCTTTGGTGCATTCTTTCGGCACCCGCAAGGCCGAGACCCTGGAGCTGCCCGAGCTGAAGGTCGCCTTGCATGGGCGCAGCTTCGCCGAGCGTTCCCTGAGCGATAATATCGTACGCGATTTTCCGCCGGCGCGCCCGGGCTGGTTCAATCTCGGTTTGCTCCATACCTCCCTGGACGGCCGGGCCGGCCATGCCTCCTACGCGCCCTGCACCCTCACCGATCTCAAGGCCCGCAACTACGACTACTGGGCGCTCGGCCATATCCATGCGGCCGAAATCGTCGCCACCGATCCTCCTGTCGTCTTCCCCGGCAATCTCCAGGGGCGGCATGTGCGCGAAAGCGGGCCGAAAGGCGCCATGCTGGTGGAGGTCGAGGACGGGACCGTCGCCTCGCTGACGCCCTTGGTGCTCGACAAGGCGCGCTGGAGCCATCGCCGCGTCGCAATCGGCGAGGCGGCGACGCTGGCCGAGGTGCTGGCCCGGGTCGAGACTGCTTTGCGGGAGGAAATCGATGCGGCGGGCGAGCGCCCGCTCGCCCTGCGCCTGACGCTGACGGGTGAAACACCGGCCCATGACGGACTTGCCGCAGACGCCCAGCATTTGCGGGCCGAGATCCAGGCGGCAGCCGACCGGGTGAGCGAGCGGCTCTATATCGAGCGCATCGAGCTTGCCACCGCGCCCCCGCAGATCGCGCTGGACGAAACCGTCGGCTTTGCCGATCCGCAGGGACTGCTGGCCGGGCTGGAGACGGAGCCGGATTTTGAAGCCGGCCTGGCCGGTATCGTCGAGGACATCCTCGCCAAATTGCCGGACGAGGTCCGCCAGGCCGTGCGCGGCGAGGAGATCGGCGCCGGGCTGGTGGACGAGGCGCGCGCCGTCGCCCTGGCGCGGCTGCGCCGGGGCGGCAAGGCGGGTGCCGGAGAGGCGGCATGAAGCTCACCCGCCTCGATCTCGACCGCTACGGTCCCTTCACCGGGACGCGTCTCGACTTTCGCCCCGATGCCGATCTGCACATCGTCTATGGCCCGAACGAGGCCGGCAAGAGCTCGGCTCTGTCGGCGATCACCGACCTGCTCTATGGCTTTGAGCCGCGCAGCCCCGCCAATTTCAGGCATCGCTACGAGGATCTGAAGATCGGTGCTGAACTGCAGCACGCCGATGGCAGCGCCTTGCGGTTCTGGCGGCGCAAGCGGCTGAAGAATTCCCTCACCGATGCCGAAGACGCGCCGCTCGACGACGGGCTGCTCGAGCCGCTGCTGAGCGGCATCTCGCGCGAGGTCTTCCTGGCCGCCTTCGGGCTCGACCAGGCCGGCCTGCGCGAGGGCGCCCGCCAGATGCTGGCGGCCGAAGGCGAAGTGGGCGAAAGCCTGTTCGCCGCCGCCTCTGGCCTGAAGACCCTGGTTTCGGTCCGCGCCGGGCTGGAGAGCGAGGCGGACGGGTTGTTCGGGGCGCGCAGGTCGAACAAGCGCGCCTTCTATGAGGCGCAGGAGCGCTACGATCAGGCCCGCCGGGCGCTGCGCGAGCAGTCGCTGCGAGCCGATGACGTGCGCTCGCTCGAAACCGAGATCGAGGCCGGGGAAGCGCGGGCGCGTGCCCTGGCCGAGCAGTTGCGCCAGGCCGGAATCCGGCGTGCCCGCATCGATCGCGTCCGCCGCGTCGCTCCCCTGCTCGCCCGGATCGGCAAGGCCGAGGCGGCCCTGGCTGCTCTCGAGGCCCGGCCGGATCTGCCCGACGGTTTTGCCGCCGAGATCGAGGGGGCGCTGGCCCGGGCCGAGACTGGCCGCGAGGCCATGGCCCGCCTGGCGCGCGAGGTGGACGATGCCGAGCGGGCCCTGGCTGCGATCACCGTCGATGACGATGTGCTGGCGGCAGGCGAGGCGATCACGGCCCTCAACGAAGAGCGCGCCGCCCTGGCCAAGGCGATGCTGGACCTGCCGCGCCGGGAGGCGGAGGCACGGGAAATCGCCGATGACCTCGACGGTCTCGCCCGCCGGCTCGGTCAGAAGGATCGGGCCGCCCTTTCGGCCCTGAGCCCGGATGACCTCGCACTCGAGCGTATCCGCGTGCTGGCCGAACGCCGGCGCGAGATCGAGCGGGAGGCGGGCGAAAGCGCTCGCGCCGCTGAACGGGCCCGCGAAACTATCGAGGCACTGCACCGCAAGACGGCTGCCGTCCAGGCGAGCGCCGATCCCAGTCCCCTGCGCCAGCGCCTGAAAGCCATGCAGCCCGTTTTGGCGGAAGCCGGCACCATCGAGGAGCAGGAAGGCGAGTTGGCACGGCGCCGCGCCCGCCAGCAGGACAGGTTGGCTCGGTTGTCGCCGGCCGTGCCGGACGAGCACAAGCTCTGGGCCTGGCGCGAGCCATCCGAGGAGGCGATCACCCAGGCCGAGCGGGCCCTGGCGGCTCTGGAGAGCACGGCCCGGGAACAGGAAGCCGAAGTCCGGCGGCTGCGGGAGGCCCTGGCAGAAGCCGACGCGCTCCTGGCCCAGACCGAGGGCAGGGATGGACTGATCGACGATGCCATGCTGGCCCGCGAACGGTCGGAGCGCGATGCTTTGTTCGAGGCCGTCCTCAGCCAACCCTCGGCGGCGGCAGCGAAGGCCTATCGCAAGATCGTCGCTGCCGTGGATGACCTTGCCGACCGCAGGCTGGCGCAGGCCGAGCATCTGGCTCGCCGAGAGGTGGTTCGTCGGACGCGCGACAAGGATGCTGCAGCTCTTGCCCAGACCGAGACCGGGATCGCGGCGCGTTTGCATGAAAGCGAGCGGTGCAGTCAGGCCTGGCAAGCCCTGTTCGCACCGCTCGGTTGCCAGGCGGCGACGCCAGCGGCAATGCGCCGCTTTCTGGCGGAACTTGCTGGGTTGCGCGAGGAACGCCAGGCGCTGCGGGATCTGGAACTCAGGATCGAGCGGGGCCAGCGGCGTCTGTCCGGGGAGCGGCCCGGCCTCGAGGCGCTTGCCGCCGAAATCGGCATTGCCGGTGCGTCGACGCAAAGCCTGCCCAGCCTTGCGCGGCTGATCGAGGATGGTCTCGCCGCGCTCGAACTCGGGGCTCGGGAGGCCCGCTCGCTCGCCGATCAACTCGAAGCGAGCCGGGCCGAGCTTGCCCGGGCCGAAAAATTGCAGGAAGCGGCCGAGGCCGCGCGTGCCGCCACCCAGTCGGACTGGGTGGCGGCGCTCGCCGTTCTCGGGCTGGCACCGGAGGCGAGCCCCCAGGAAGCCGCCAAGGCGAGCGAGCTGTGGATCGCCGCGCAGGGCAAGCTGGCCCAACTCGGCAGCCTGGAGCACCGGATCGCCAGCATTCTCGACGATCGCACCACCTTCGCGCAGCGGGCCGCCGGCCTGGTCGACAAGCTCCCTTCCGAGGCGAGCGGCGAGCCGGCGGAGACCGCTTTCGGCCTGATGGCGGCGCTGACGGCGGCCCGCGACGCGGCGATCCGGCGGCGCACCGCACGGGAGGGCCTGGATCGCTACCGCGCCGCGCTGACCAAGGCGGAGGCGGCTCAAAAAGGCCATGACGAAGCCATTGCCGGTCTGGCCGCCACGGCCGGCTGCGAGGCCGCAGGACTTGCCGCGCTTGCCGCTGATCTCACGCTGCGCGCCGGCCTCGAGCGCGAACTCGCCGCAGTGCGGGCGGAACTCGGCGGGCAGGGCGATGGCCTGGAAGAGGGCGCGTTGCGGGCCGAGGCGGCCGAGATCGGCATCGACGAGGCCGCGGGCGAGAGCGAGGCCGTGCAGGCCGAGCTCAACGGCCTGATCGAAGCGGACAAGCAGGCGGCTCTCACCCTCGGGGACTTGCGGCGGCGGCGCGAGGAGATCGAGCGGGAGGCCGGCGCGGCCGGGGCCGCCCAGGCGCTGGAGGATGCCCGCAGCGACCTTGCCCGCATCACCCATGACTATCTGGTGCTGAAGACGGCCTCCCTGCTGCTGGAGGCGGGGCTGGAACGCCAGCTCCGTTCCGAGCAGGGGCCATTGATTGCGCGGGCGGGCGGCCTGTTCGCCACCATTACCGCTGGCGGCTTTGCCGGCATCGCCACGCTCTATGACGAGGCCGACAGGCTGCGCCTTGCCGCGCGCCGGCCCGATGGGGGCACCACCGACATCGGCGGCCTGAGCGAGGGCACGCGGGACCAGCTTTATCTGTCGCTCCGCCTCGCCCATCTCGAAGCCATGGCGGCACGGCGCGAGGTGCCGCCTTTCGTCGGCGACGATTTGGTGATGACCTTCGACGAAGAGCGCGTCGCCGCTGCGCTGCAGGTGCTTGCGGCCAAGGAATCGGGGCTCCAGAAGATCCTGTTCACCCACCACCGCCATGTGATAGAGATCGCCCGCGAACGCCTGGGGCCGGCCGTCGACATCGTCGCGCTGGACCCGCAAAACCCGTCCGAAAGCTGACGGAAGCGTTCATAGTCCATTCAGCTTGTACCCCCTAAAGTGCATCCCATGAGTTCAAGGGCACAAAGCAGCTACCGATGGTGGCGCTTCTGGAGCGCCCTTCCGTGAGGAATTGATCATGTTGAAGAAAATTCTCGCATCGGCCCTGGTTGTTGCCACTGTTGCCGGTGCCTCGATGGCGACCACCGGCACCGCCGAAGCTCGCTATGGCCGTGGCGGCGCCTTCGCCGGCGGTGCGGCAGCCGGCCTCGTCGGCGGCCTGCTCCTGGGCGGCGCGCTGTCAAACCGTGATCGCGGCTATGATTATGATGACGGCTATTACGAGCCCGCGCCGGTCTATGTGCAGCCCCGCTGCTGGTTCGAGCGCCAGCGCGTGCCGAACCAGTACGACTACGGCTATCATGTCGAGCGCGTGCGCGTCTGCCGCTAATCGAATTTCACGGTAGCGTCCCGGCACCGGCCCCGACAGGCGGCTGGCAGCCGGGCCCCGGAACCCCGCCGCGAGGCGGGGTTTTCATTTTCAAAAACCGGTTTGCTCCGGCGGGAATCTGCTCTAGAGCAGAGCCCGTTCAGACCGAGACGCGCTTTGCTCCAACTCCTCGTTGACATGCCTTTGCGTGCCCCGGCGATTTCGCCGGAACGCAAAAGGCTCTAAAGCGTCTTGCGATTTGGTGGAATCACCAAGAATCGCAAAGACGCGTCGGATCAACAAGCTAGAGAAAAAAGCGTTCACGCCTGAACGCGTTTTGCTCTAGGGGAGACCGGCGCAGACGAAGCGCTCTGGCCGCGCGGAGAAAAAGATGGCACCGGTGGATTTCGAAGCCTTCGTGGATGAGCTCGCCAATGTTTCGGGCACCACGATCCTGCCTTTCTTCCGTTCGGCCCTGGCCACGGAAGACAAGTCCGGCGGCGGCAATTTCGATCCCGTCACCGAGGCCGACCGCGGCGCCGAGGCGGTGATCCGCCAGAAGATCCGGGCGATGTTTCCCAGCCATGGCGTGATGGGCGAGGAGTATGGCTCCGAGCGCCTCGATGCCGAATTCGTCTGGGTGCTCGATCCGATCGACGGTACCAAATCCTTCATCTCCGGCATGGTCGGCTGGGGCACGCTGATCGGCCTCCTGCGCAACGGGCAGCCCTGCTATGGCATGATGCATCAGCCCTTCACGCGCGAACGTTTTTCGGGCGATGGCGGTTCGGCGAAATATCGCGGCCCCGGCGGCGAGCGCGCCATGCGCACCCGCTCCTGCGCGAGCCTCGCGGACGCCGTGCTCTACACCACCAGCCCCCGCCTGATGGCCGAGCCCGACCGGGCACTCTTCTCTGCCGTGGAAGAGAAGGTGAAACTCTCGCGCTATGGCGGCGATTGCTATGCCTATGCCATGCTGGCGATGGGCCTGGTCGATCTGGTGATCGAAGCCAATCTCCAGCCCTACGACATCACGGCCCTGATCCCGATCGTGGAAGGCGCCGGCGGCGTCATCACCACCTGGGACGGCGGTCCCGCCCAGGCCGGCGGCCGCATCGTCGCAGCAGGCGATGCGCGCGTGCATGCGGCAGCGCTTTCCCTGCTGCAGGCACAGGGCTGAGGATATTCTGGGGCCGCAGGCGTCTCGCCTGCTTTTCCCATCCTGCGTTGCGCTGCCAAGGGCAGGCGAGACGCCTGCAGTCCCAGACTTATGCCAACCTTCATATATCTTGACCGTTGCGTGTGGATGGAACGCTGTCATTCCCCTCGCTACGCTCAGCCGGGGATGACAAGTCAGGCATTTCGTGGGTTGGTATTACGCCTGCGTGCCGGGAATGAAGGCGTCGAAGGCGGCCCAGAAGGCCTCGCGGATGGCGTCGCGTTCCTGGGTGATCTCGTGGCGCGAGCCGGGCAGGGTCAGGGTCCGGGTGGCATAGAGCTTGGCCGCGAAATGCTGGGCGGCCGGCGAGGAGACGACGTGATCGTCGCCCGCCAGCAGGATCAGGGTGGGGACACGCCAGTCAGCCCCGAAGCGGGGATCGGCCAGCCGGTCCATCACCCGAAAGGCAGCGCGGACCCAGCCGATCGTCGGCCCCCCGATGGCAAGCTCGGGCGCGTCGCGGGCGATGCGGGCGGCGCGTTCATAGCGGGCCTTGTCCGAGGTCACCGGATTGCCGTCGAAAGGCTTGAGCCCGACCGGACGGGGCGACCAGCCCGGCACAATCAGCCGTCCCAGCCCGAGCCCGCCGAGGACACGGGCGAGCCAGCGCGCACCGGGCGGTTTGCGGTCGATCTCGATCATGGGCGCCGTGACGACGAGCCGGTCGAACCAGATCGAGCCGGGCGGCAGATTGGCGAACAGGATGGCGCCTCCCATCGAATGGGCCAGCGCATAGAAGGGGCCGGGGCATTCGGGCAAGGCGATCTTGCGCATGAAAGCGTCGAGATCCGGCCCGAAATCGCCGAAATCGTCGATATGGCCGAGGCGCCCGTCGCGCAGCAGGCGGTCGGACCCGCCTTGCCCCCGCCAGTCGAGGGTTGCTACGGCAAAGCCCCGCGCCCGCAAGTCGCGGATGAGTTCGAAATATTTCTCGATGAATTCGGAGCGCCCCTGGAACAGGCAGACCGTTCCCCTGGGATGCGGCGACAGCGAGGGCCAGCGCGCCGTACGTAGCGTGATGCCGTCCCGGGTGGTGAGCGCCTCGACGATGGCGCCGGCCGGGCAGGGATTGTCGGGGCTGTCGTGGAGGCGGGGGCCTGTTGGCTGGAGCATGACTTGCTCCTTAGCATCTTTTGCTTCGGCAGCGTCAAATAACGAGCCCGCCCGCGCTGGGGGCGCAGGCGGGCTGCCGGACCGCTCCGGAGCACGCCGAGCTATCGAGCCGTGAACTGAACTGTGGCTCGAGCCTACCAGCGTGGACCACTCCAGGGACGCGGCGGGACCCAGCTGTCATTGTCCCACTGCCGGGGAGGGCGAGCCCAGCCCAGTTGCCGCAATCCCGTAATTTCGGTGGTATGGCCGTCGATGACGATGAGCACGCGCCCGCCTTCCGAACCCTCCGCCTCGGCGATATAGCTGTCGCCGCGTACCCGCTTGATGACGACATTGTGGTATCCTCGGCCCGCGAGGCTCGAAATGATGGCACGCGGCGGCAGCAGCCGCGGGTTGCCTGCCATGTCCGGTCCTTGGTCCGGTCCCTGGCCGACCTCGTCGGGAGCCTGGGGAAGGCCTCGATTGCGCCCCAAGCCCGGCGCCTGTTGCGGCGTCTGGGCGTAATTGTTCAGCGAATTTTGCGCGAAGGCGGCATTCACATCGGTCTGAAGGCCCAGAGTCAGGAGGGCCAGACCGGCAATCACCCCCAAAAGGGCTCGGCAGGGCATGAAGCTTCTCCAGACCGGATCCTAGAGCGGTGTATGACTGGCCGGAATCACCAGCAACCGCAAAGAGGCTTTGAAACAAAGAGTTGGGACAATCGAGCATTCAGTCGCGAATGCCCTTTACTTGAGGCGGACCATAACCGGGTTTGTGTGAACAATCGTGCAAGCCCTCGTTCACGTGGCGTTCATCTTGCGTGAGACATGCGGCTCTCGTCCGCGCTGGCCCTGGCCTGCCCGCGCTCCGGTTGCTGTTCCAGCCAATTCCGCTCAGTCGAGAGAGGCGCCGAGGTCGCGCAGATAGGTGGCCGCGACATGGGGCTGCACCGTGGCGGTACGCACGATGTCCTCGAAACGGCGCGTCAGCATGCGGATATGCTCGCTGGCATTGAGGACCAGATAGGTCGGCCCGAGATAAACGGCGGCACGCGAATTGCCATAGATGGTGAAGGGTGCCGAATAGGTCTGCCTGAGATCGTATAAGTTGAGCCGAAGTGTCGGATAGAGCTCATCCACCAAGGCGGCCATGGTGTTGAACTGGGCCCGGCGGCCGGCGATGTCGAAGCCTTCCCATTGGGCCTGGCCCCGCGCGAAGAGTTCCAGTGCCTGAACGGAGACACAGGCTTCCATCTCGCCGCCGTCGCGGATCGACGCGATGATCAGCCGTCTGCGTTCGGCCAGGGCCGGGTTGGAATCGAGGCCGAGCGCTGCCGCATATTCGAATTGCATGACCTCGTCCGTCTTCAGAAAGTCGGGAAAGCTCATCGGCACGGTACGCAGCTTGCGTCCGGCTGCCTCGGCGTGCCAGCGCAGGAAGCGCTCGTTGAAGGGGGCATGGGCCTGCGTCTCGATGGTCAGCACAGCTTCCACCAGTTCGGCGCCGATCTGCTCGCGCTGGCTGAGGCCGAGCAGCCAGTCGATCGAGATGCGGCACCCCTTGGCGATGGCGGCCAGGGTCTCGGCCCTGGGCAGGCGGTCGTTATCCGCCGACAGCAATTGCGACAGGGTGGAACGGTCGATGCCGACATGGCGGGCAAAGCCCGCCTGGTTGAGGCCCGTCTGGGCGATGACCCGCTCGAGCCGATCGCGAAAGCTCTGTGCCGCGGTAGGATGTGCCATTTTTTGCCCTAGATGTTTATAACAGTCAACAAACAATGAAATTATCTACAAGAGAGATTATTGGACGACAAATGTCAATGTTATGCGACAACACAATCCTTGTGTGATTTAGGCTTTCGCCGCATCATTGCTGTAATTGTGGAGTGATTTGAATGCGTAAGGCTGAGATTGAGGCGCGGCGGAGACGGAAGGCGGTCGAGTGGCCGACCATCGTTCTTGCGTCTATAATCTATAGTCTTTGGGGGATATTAACCTATTTCCATGCGGCAATTCCGCTCTGGATCTGGATGCCGCTCGGGGCCTGGACGGTCGCCTGGCACGCCTCCCTCCAGCATGAGATCATTCACGGCCATCCGACCACGAACCGCACCCTCAACCGCTGGATCGGCTGCTGGCCACTGCTTTTGTGGCTGCCCTATGAATCCTATCGCATCAGCCATCTGCTGCATCACCGGGACGAGCGGCTGACCGACCCGCTCGACGATCCCGAATCGCATTACTGGACGCAGGAGCAATGGGACCGGCTCGGCCGCTTCCATGCCTGGGCGATCCGCGCCAATTCCACCTTCCTCGGCCGGATGACCATCGGTCCGGCGCGGGCGATGTCGACCTTCCTCATGCGCGAAGCCCGCGCCGTGTGGAATGGCGAGCCGATGCATCGCCGAATCTGGACCAGCCATGCCCTGCAACTCTTGGTCGTGCTGGCCTGGCTGGTGCTGATATGCGATCTCAATCCGCTGATCTATTTTGCAGCGATCGTCTATCCGGCTACGGCGCTGATGCTGGTGCGTTCCTTCGCCGAGCACCGTGCCGAGAACGAGGTGGAAGAGCGTACGGCCATCGTCGAGAACGCGCCGGTCTTCGGGCTGCTCTTCCTCTACAACAATCTGCATGTCGTGCATCACGACAATCCGATGATGCCCTGGTACGAGATCCCAGGCTGGTACCGCGCCAATCGCGAGCGGGTGATTCGCGAGAATGGCGGCCTGGTCTATAACGGCTATTGGGATGTAGCCCGGCGCTATTTCATCACCGAACACGACACGCTGATCCATCCCTATGGGCGGGCGCCCGTGCAGGGATGAGTTGGACAGGGCCGGCTCGTCCGCCGGCCGCCGTTCCTTGTTCGCCGGGATCTATAAAGACAAAGGACAGGCCTCGGGCCTGCCCTTCGGCATGTGCTTGCTGAAAGAGCCCTTTAGCGGGTCATCCGGATCTTGGCGCCCGATAGCGTGGCCGCGCCTTCGTAGGCGCCGTCGCCCGTCGGGAACAGGCGCACCGCCGTGCGGCCGCCCGGCTCGAGCAGGTCGATCTCCTGGCCGCGTTGCTGCCAGGCATTGACCTTGGCGAGCGAACCGGCCTGGCAGCCCGAGGGGGAGGCGCGGTAGACGTCGAGCAGGGCCTGGCGCGTCAGCGAGATGTTGCAGCTGCCGCGTGCGGCATCGGAGATCTTCCAACTGCCGGAGATGCTGCTGGTAGAGGAGGGGCGCGGTGCCGTCGGCAGGGCGGCGACCTGATTGCTCGGCGGGGCAAGCGAAGTGGAAGGCGCAGCAGCGGTGCCGCCGGGCGTCGCCTCGCCGCCGGCGGGCGGCAGGGGCTGGGAGGTCACGTCCTCCGTCGGTGCCGCCATCAGCGGCTCCGGCGCCGGCACAGGCCGGCCGGCATCCGGCGGAGGACGTTGGGAACTGCCGAAATCGAAGGCGTCGCCGAGACGAGTCGATGACGCACACGACGCCAGCAGCAGGGCACAGGGTAGAATTGCCAGCGCGGAAAATCTCATCGGTCCATCCGGTCCCAGTCAGAGTTAACAGGTACTGCCAATATCAGATCGAGGCAGGTGGCGACAGCAAGAAGCGTAATGCCGCATGCGATAATCGGCCGGACAATCCCGCATACCGTAGGGGAAGTCGGATAGCGAGAATGCACGACCCTGTTGAGCTGGTTCTGTGTCGATTCTTTGATAGGCCGGATGATCTTAAGGCTTGCTTAAATCAATTCCGCCAAGGTGTGGCCTGAACGTCACACGTCCCGGAGAGATTCCATGGCTGCCCCAAGCGCCGTTGCAGTGCTGGTTGCCCTGTCGACGATGACGTCTGCAGCCGCTCCGATCGGCCGCGTCGACAGCAATCTCGAACTGCCCAAGCTCACGCTCCACGCGCCCGCCACGGTGCCGGCCGCCGCCTCGCCGCGGCTCGACCGCAACGAACTCGACAAGCAGCCGCCGGTGGAAGACGTCGACGTCACCGGCCCGGTGCGGTGAGGAGAACCATCCGCGAGCCCTGGCCGGTATTCGGCCGTGATACCTACGCGGCGTTGTGAATCCATGTGCGAAGAAAGGCGTCTGCGGCTTCTATGTCGTTCGCTGATTTGCGCTGGGCAGGGCGCCGGGCGCGTTGTTCTCCGTCCTGCACTTCGGCATGGATCAAGGCGTCCAACGCGGGATTCCGGGGGATCAAGCCGAACTCCCTCTCCTTCTTCTTCTGTTCGTGCAGTCCTGCCAGGGTTTCGAGAATGGTGTCCAGCAGGCACGTCTCCCGGGTGAGCCTGCCGAAGTCCATCGGTGGGACGGCAGTCGCACCGTGCAAACGGAGAGAGCCTTCTCGTCGAGCCGGGGCCTGGCAAAGTCGAGGATGGCAGAAGCGAAAGCGTCATCGTCCCCATAGTGAATGGGCGATTGCAGCCATTCAAGAATCACTGCATTCGACTTGAAGATAAGCTTCAGCGTCTTGGCGAGATCCCACCCGGCGAAATCGAGCTCATCGGAAATGGGTCGTTCAATCACATCACGAGGTGGCTCGATGGACAGATAGTCCTGGGCGTCTCTGACATAGACAAAGCGGACATCGTAATCGCTGTCGGGAGACCAGAACCCCCAAGCACGACTGCCCGACTCGACTGCCAGCAAAATTCGGGCATTCTCTTCGGCCCGAATCTGCTCGAGCCTTTGCTGGATAGCCCGGCGCATCGGTGCCGATACAGGCTCTTGCGAGGCAAGTGCCATGCTTACACCTGCCTTGCCACCATCATCTTCTTGATTTCGGCGATTGCCTTGGCCGGGTTCAAACCCTTCGGGCAGGTCTGGGCGCAGTTCATGATGGTGTGGCAGCGATAGAGCTTGAAGGGATCCTCCAGCTCGTCCAGGCGATCGCCGGTGCGCTCGTCGCGGCTGTCGATCAGCCAGCGATAGGCCTGCAGGAGGGCAGCCGGGCCGAGATAGCGGTCGCCGTTCCACCAGTAGCTCGGGCAGGAGGTGGAGCAGCAGGCGCACAGGATGCACTCGTAGAGGCCGTCGAGCTTTTCACGGTCGCCATGGGACTGGCGCCATTCCTTCTCGGGCTGGGGCGTGTCGGTCTTCAGCCAGGGTTCGATCGAGGCATGCTGGGCGTAGAAACGCGTGAGATCGGGCACCAGGTCCTTCACCACCGGCATATGCGGCAGCGGATAGATCTTGATCACGCCCTTGATGTCTTCCATGGCCTTGGTGCAGGCCAGCGTGTTGGCGCCATCGATGTTCATGGCGCAGGAGCCGCAGATGCCTTCGCGGCAGGAGCGGCGGAAGGTCAGCGTCGGATCGATGGTGTTCTTGATCCAGATGATGGCGTCCAGCACCATCGGGCCGCAATCGTCGAGATCGACGAAATAAGTATCGGTGCGCGGGTTCGTCTCGCCGTCCGGATCGTAGCGGTAGATCTTGAACTCGCGCAGATTCTTCTGGCTCTCCGGCTTCGGCCAGACCTTGCCGCCGACGATGCGGGAGTTCTTGGGAAGTGTGAGCTGAACCATTTTCGGGTCTCTCGTGGGCAGCGGCAAGGCGCCCGGATAAGTCGATGGATGTCAGGCTGGCGGTGGCTCGCGTCAGCGAGCCGCCTTTCTCAATAAACGCGCGCCTTCGGCTCGATATACTGGACGTCGTTCGACATGGTGTAGGTGTGCACCGGCCGGTAATCGATGCTGACGGACTTCTTCTCGGTGTCGGCCCAGGCCAGCGTGTGCTTCATCCAGTTCTGGTCGTCGCGGTTGGGGAAGTCCTCGCGCGCATGAGCGCCGCGGCTTTCGGTGCGGTTCTCCGCGCCGTCCATGGTGACCACGGCCTGGCCGATCAGATTGTCGAATTCCAGCGTCTCGATCAGGTCCGAATTCCAGATCAACGAGCGATCGGTGACACGGACGTCGTCGGCATTCTGCCAGACCTGGTGGATCTTCTCCTTGCCCTCGGCAAGGGAGGCCCCGGTACGGTAGACCGCGCAATCGTTCTGCATCACGCGCTGCATCGAGAGCCGCAGCTCCGCCGTTGGCGTGCTGCCCTTGGCATAGCGCAGGCGATCCAGGCGGGAGAGGGCCTTCTCGGCCGAATCGGCCGGCAGATCGGCATGTTTTTCGCCGGGCTTGAGCGTCTCGGCACAACGCAGGCCCGCCGCGCGGCCGAAGACCACGAGGTCGATCAGCGAATTGGAGCCGAGGCGATTCGCGCCGTGCACGGAGACGCAGGCCGCCTCACCCAGCGCCATCAGGCCGGGCACGATCGCATCGGGATCGTTGCCCTTCTTGGTCAGCACTTCGCCGTGATAATTGGTGGGGATACCGCCCATGTTGTAGTGCACCGTCGGCAGCACCGGGATCGGTTCCTTGGTGAGGTCGACGCCGGCGAAGATGCGGGCCGATTCGGAGATACCCGGCAGGCGCTCGGCCAGGATCTTGGGATCCAGATGGTCGAGATGCAGGAAGATGTGATCCTTGCGCTTGCCGACCCCGCGGCCTTCGCGAATCTCCATGGTCATGGCGCGCGAGACCATGTCGCGCGGGGCGAGGTCCTTCACCGAGGGGGCGTAGCGCTCCATGAAGCGCTCGCCTTCCGAATTGGTGAGGTAGCCGCCTTCGCCACGGGCGCCTTCGGTGATCAGGCAGCCGGCGCCATAGATGCCGGTGGGATGGAACTGCACGAATTCCATGTCCTGCAGCGGCAGGCCGGCCCTGAGGACCATGGCATTGCCATCGCCCGTACAGGTATGGGCCGAGGTTGCGGTGAAATAGGCACGGCCATAGCCGCCGGTCGCCAGGATGGTGCGGTGGGCGCGGAAGCGATGGATGGTGCCGTCATCCATCTTCAGCGCCACGATGCCGCGGCAGCGGCCTTCCTCGTCCATGATCAGGTCGAGGGCGAAATATTCGACGAAGAACTCAGCCTGGTGCTTGAGCGCGGCGCCATAGAGCGTGTGCAGCATGGCGTGGCCGGTTCGGTCGGCGGCGGCGCAGGTGCGCTGGGCGATGCCCTTGCCGAAATCGGTGGTCATGCCGCCGAACGGGCGCTGGTAGATGCGGCCGTCCTCGGTGCGCGAGAAGGGTACGCCCCAATGCTCGAGCTCGTAGACGGCAGCCGGCGCGTTGCGCACCAGATATTCGATGGCATCCTGGTCGCCTAGCCAGTCCGACCCCTTGACGGTGTCATACATGTGGAAGCGCCAGTCGTCGCGGCCCATATTGCCGAGCGAGGCGGCGATGCCGCCCTGGGCGGCCACGGTGTGGGAACGCGTCGGGAAGACCTTGGTGATGCAGGCGGTGCGCAGTCCGGCCTCGGAACAGCCGACCACGGCGCGCAGGCCCGCACCGCCGGCGCCGACCACCACGACGTCATAGGTGTGGTCGGTGATTGGATAGGCGGTGCCCAGGGCGGAGGGTTGAGTGAGGGTGCCTTCGGCCATAAATCATACCCCGACTGGGTTACATCCCGAAATTCAATTTCAGCAGAGCGTAGAGGCACGCAGCCCCCACCAGGAGCGAGAAGAAGGTGTTGGCGAGTACGGCCAGGATCTTCAGGCTTTCGGTCTCGACGTAATCCTCGATGATCACCTGCATGCCGGCTCGCATATGGACGATGCCGGCGATGATGAACAGGAACAGCAGGATGGCGACGAGCGGTGACGACAAGGTGGCGATCACCGTGGCTTGGCTGGCATCGGCAAGGCAGATCACCGTCAGCACGAAGGCGATGGTGAGCGGCACCATGGCGGCGCCGGTGAGGCGCTGCAGCCAGAAATGATGGGTACCGGACCTGGCCGAACCGAGGCCGCGCACGCGGCCGAGGGGGGTCTTGAGGCTCTTGCTCATGTCGGATCCTCAGAAGGCCAGCAGGCCGATGATCCAGATCAGGATGGTGAGTACCACCGACCCGATCAGGTTGGCCCAAGCATAGGTGTCGCGTTCGCCCGGTCCGAGGCCGTGGCCGAAATCCCAGATGAAATGCCGGATGCCGCCGAGCATGTGATGCATCAGGGCCCAGGTATAGCCGAACAGGATCAGGAGGCCGATCGGGCTGCCGATCACCCATTGCACCCAGGCGAAGGCCGAGGGGCTGGTCGCCGCGGCCAGAAGCCACCAGACGAGCAGCAGGGTACCGACATAGAGAGCCCCGCCGGTCACGCGGTGCAGGATCGACATCGTCATGGTGATCGGCCAGCGATAGATCTGCAGATGCGGCGACAAGGGACGCGAATCAGCCAGGCCAGATTTGCCAGCGGACGCGTTTGGATCGGCCATCGGAAGGACCTCCAGTTTCGACCCGTTATAATCTTGCTGCGATGCGATATCCTGTCGGCGGGCTCAGTGCAATGGATTAGAGCGCGAATCCCGAGATCCTGGCGGATTTTGGGCGCAGAGCAGCCATGCAGATCTAAATATTTTCATGACGCAAGGGCATGTAGCGCTTGAAACCGCGGAAGGCGGGGCCACATGCTTTCGCGTTGAGGAGGGTACCATGGTCACACAGTCGCGTATGTATGACGATGCCAGCCGTCGTTTCGAGCGGCGCAAGGAGCAGCTCAAGGCCGATTTCCTGCCCAAGCTGAAGCTCGCGCTCGCCCATGTCCCCTTCGCTTCCGATCTTCTGGCCGCCTATTACGCGGTGCTCGATCGCGACACGCCCTTCAAGGTAAGGGCGACGCTGGCCGCAGCGCTTGCCTATTTCGTGCTGCCCTTCGACGTCGTTCCCGACTTCATCGTCGGCCTGGGCTTCACGGACGATGCCGCCATTCTCTATGCCGCCATCCGCATGGTCTCCGGCGCCATCCAGCCGCGCCATCACGAAGCGGCCCGGCGCTGGCTCGACGAGGTGAAGAAGGGGCGCTAGCCCTTACCGCGCATCGATCGAGGCGGCCTTGATCATGGCCAGCACGGCGTCGCCCTGGCCCAGGCCCAGCTCATCCACGGCGTTGCGGGTGATGAAGGCGGACAGCGTGTCCCCGCCGGTCAGTGCGAGATCGACGCGGGCGACCGGGCCGTCATCGGTTGCGACCGCCTTCACCTGTGCTCCCAGCATGGTCCGGATCGACACGGCTCCCGGGCGCTTCATGGCAAGCGAAACGTCGGAGCCGCGCACCACCACCCGCACCTTGGCGCCGGGTGGGCCGGCGCGGCCGGGAATGCTGATCGGGCCGGCGGGATGATCCAGGGTCGAGAGGCCGTAATGCTCGTCATAGCTGCGCACCCGCGCTTCCAGTAGGGAGACCGTCTCGAAGCGCTGATTGGAGAGCGGGCCAAAGAGCGAGCCCGGAGCCGGCGCCAGCACTTCCTGCGGCGTGCCGATGCGGCTGACCTTGCCGGCTTCCAGGACCACGACATGGGCGGCGAGGCGCGCGACCTCCTCCACGGCGTGCGAGACATAGAGAATCGGCACTTTCATCTCGTCGCGCACGCGTTCGATCAGCGGCAGGATTTCGAGCTTGCGCGGGGTGTCGAGGGCGGCGAGCGGCTCGTCCATCAGCAGGAGGCGCGGGGAGGCCAGCAGGGCGCGGCCAATGGCGACGCGCTGCTTCTCGCCGCCCGACAGGGCATTTGGGCGGCGCTCGAGCAGCTTTTCGATGCCGAGCACGCCGACGACCGCGTCGAAATCGAGCTTCGGGCCGGCGTTGCGATTGAAGAAGCGACCATAAAGAAGATTCTGCCGGGCGGTCAGGTGCGGGAAAAGCTGGGCGTCCTGGAAGACCAGGCCGATCCGGCGCCGATGCAGAGCGAGGAAGATGCGCGTGGAGGCCTCGAACAGCGTCTGGCCGTCCAGGCGGATATGGCCGCTGTCGGGCCGGATCAGCCCGGCCATGGCGTTGAGGAGCGTGGTCTTGCCCGAGCCCGAGCGTCCGAACAAGGCGGTGATGCCGCCATCGGAGGTGAAGGCCGATTCGAGCGTGAAGCCGGCGCGGCGGACGATGATGTCGGCCTCGATCATGCCGCGCTCGCCAGATCGGGCAGGGTGGCGATGAAGCGCGAGCGGATCTCCGGGGTCGGCATCAGGCAGCTTTCGCGCTTGCCGAACAGGCGATAGCGGTTGCGGGCGATGCGGTCATAGAGAAAGTCCCTGATAGGCCGGGGGAGGGCCTTCAGCAGGACCACCCAACGCCAGCCCGGTAGGCCCCGGCCGATGGCGATGGCTGCGTCCGCCTTGAAATAGGCCATGCCGTCGCTGACCACGGCGACGGCCTCGGGATCGTCAGGCCGGATGCCGAAGCGGTAGGCGAGCATGGCGCCTGCCTCGCTCTGGACGGCGACGAAATGAAACCGGCCGGCGGCATCGCGGGGGATGACGAAGGCGACCATGCCCGAACACAGCACACAGACCCCGTCGAACAGGATCAGTCCGTCGGGCAGGTCGCTTGCAGGCTGCGGCCGCCATTGGTTCACGAAAAGTCTCCCACAAAATTTTCCTGGGAGCGTGGACGTCCCCGTCCGCTCTTGGAAACACCGCGTTTGGGCAAAGCAGGAGGCGGACGAGGACGTCCGCGCTCCCAGGAGATCCTCATCATCGATCTACCAATCTTCGACCTGTTGCGCATATCCCGTCTCCGATCATAGAAAGGCCGACCCCCGGGTGCAATCGCCCCTTCTGCCAGCGAGTTTCTCGTGACCCCTTCCTCCTCGGACATCGTCATCGTCGGCGGCGCCGCCATGGGCTCCGCCACCGCCTATTTCCTCAAGGTCCAGCTCGGCTTTGCCGGCACCGTCACGGTGATCGAGCGGGATCCCACCTACGCCCATTCCTCGACCACCCTTTCGGCCGCCTCGATCCGCCAGCAATTCTCCACGCCCGAGAACATCCGCATGAGCCTGTTCGGGCTGGAGATCATGCGCGGCCTCAAGGAGCGCTTCGGGCCGGGCGCCGATATCGGTTTCCATGAGGGCGGCTACCTCCTGCTGGCAAGCGAGGGCGGCAAGGCGATCCTGGAGCAGAACTGGCAGGTCCAGCAGGCCGAGGGCACGGCGATCGAACTGCTCGGCCCCGAGGCGCTCAGCCATGAATTTCCCTGGCTCAATCTCGAGGGCATCGCCGCCGGCGCCTATGGCCGCCGGGGCGAGGGCTGGTTCGACGCCCATTCCCTGCTCGATCTCTTCCGCAAGGCGGCCCGGGATGCGGGTGCCGTCTATGTGAAGGACGAGGTGGTGGGTATCGATCACCGGGGCGGCAAGGCCGAGGCCATCAGGCTGAAATCGGGCGGGCGCATCGCCTGCGGCACGCTCGTCAATGCAGCGGGGCCGCAGGGCGGTGACGTTGCCGCCCTCGCCGGCCTCGCCTTGCCGGTCGAGCCGCGCAAGCGCTCCGTCTTCGTGGTGCGCTGCAAGACCGAGCTGCCGCGCATGCCGCTGCTGGTCGAGCCGGGCGGCATCTATATCCGGCCGGAAGGCGACGTCTATATCTGCGGCGGTGCCGAGGACGAACACGGCGAGAAGCGGGCCGATGGCGATTTCGAGGTCGACTACAGCCTGTTCGAGGATGCGGTCTGGCCGGCGCTCGCCGCCCAGGTCCCGGCGTTGGAGGAGCTCAAGCTGGTGAGGGCTTGGGCGGGGCATTACGAATACAACACGCTCGACCAGAATGCGGTGATCGGCCCGCATCCGGCCATGCCTAATTTCTTTTTCCTCAACGGCTTTTCCGGCCACGGCCTGCAGCAGGCGCCCGCCGCCGGGCGCGCGGTTGCCGAACTGATCACGACGGGCCGCTTCCAGACGCTCGACCTGTCGGTGTTCGACTACTCGCGCGTGATCGAGAACAGGCCGGTGTTCGAGCTCAACGTGATCTGAAATGTGGTCATCCGATGCGCGATGCAGCATGCAATGCTGCGTCGCTGACACGGGATCGTAAGACGAAGAAGGTGCTCGAACGGGAAGGTGATCCCGGATCTGCGCCGCATCACTTCGTGCTGCGCCGCGTCCGGAATGACAGCGCTTCCTCAGCCAGACTTGGCCGCGCTCAAAGCCCCCTTCAGCGTGATCAGCACCATCACGGCCATGACGATGGCGTTCCAGCCGGCCAGCGAAAGGCCGAGGATGCGCAGGCTCGGATTGGTGCAGGATACCACTGTGGAGCTGTCGATCGCGTCGAACAGCCCGCCGACATCGGCCGGGTTGGCGCCGATATTGCCCGCGGCGCAATTGGCGGGGCCGAGCCAGTATTCCCACTCTGCGCCCGCCTGGTAGATACCGAGGCCGCAGCCATAAGCGAACAGGATGGCGAGCAGCAGCAGCGCCGCGGCCATGGCCTTCCCGGGCAGCTTGTCGCCGATGAATGCGAGAATGAAGGTGATGGGCACGCCGATATAATAGGGCCAGCGCTGCTCCAGGCAGAGCGGGCAGGGAGCGTAGCCGAAGCCGTGCTGCAGTACCAGGGCGCTGACGATGACGACGAGGCCGATCAATCCGGCCGCCAATGCGGCGCGGGAGCTCAAATTCATTGGCATGTGGCAGTTCCACTCGACGGCATGAGGTGTTCGACGACGAAGAACCCGCCCACCAGTACAACCACGAAGGCGATGGCCACCAGCGTCAGGTTCTTCTCGATGAAGGTTCGGATGCGCTCGCCGAGGAGATTGAGGATCCCGGCCAGGATGAAGAAGCGCGCGCCGCGCGTGAGCAGCGACAGCAGGACGAACCAGAACAGGCTATAGCCGGCAAAGCCCGAGGTGATGGTGACGATCTTGTAGGGGATCGGCGTCAGGCCTTTGATCAGGATGATCCAGCTGCCATATTGGGCATAGAGGCAGCGGAATTGCTCGACGCCGTGCTCATAGCCATAGGCCCGGATCAGCCAGGCGCCGACGGTGTCGTAGAGCAGCCAGCCGATCATATAGCCGAATATACCGCCCAGCACCGAGGTGACGGTGCAGACGGCGGCGTAGAACCAGGCCCTCTTGGGTTTGGCGACCGCCATCGGCAGCAGCATGACGTCGGGTGGAAACGGGAAGAAGGAGCTTTCGGCAAAGGAAACGATGCCGAGAGCCCAGACGGCCCGGGGACTTTCCGAAATGCGGATCATCCAGTCGTAGAAGCGGCGCAGCATGGTCTTTCCTGAACGGCCCTCGGAAGGACCGCACGGTTGAATGGCAGGCGGGCATGACGGCAGTGCGATTGCGGCATGTTCGCGGCGGGATGAGGCCCCTTACAGCATTTTTGGTTGAGAAAGTGCGTCAAGGCGCCAAATTCAGAAAAAATCGCGATTCGCGGGACATCGCGACAGGCCATTTCCCGTTGGCGTCGCCGGCCTGCCCCAGAAAAGACGGGATGACACGCCACTATCCCTCGACAACAATGAAGAATCGTTAACGATTGAAACTTCGTTAACCATATTGGTCGCATCAATCTGGAATGAACCACGACAGCGCAAACTCGATCATCGGCTCCGTCCTTGCCGGGGCGTTGCTGGCGCTGTGCGTGGCCTTGCCGACGGCAAGAGCCGAGACGCCGCCAGCGGCCCAGGCTGTTCCAGCTGCGGCCCCGTCCGCCACCGACGAGGCGGCCGCCAAGCGCCAGGACTCGATGCGTCAGGACCTCGCGCGCATCCAGGGCGAGATCAAACTGTCCGATGAGACCCTGGCCCGCCTGCGCAAGGAGATCCAGGCAATCGGGGCCGACAGCGAGAAGCTGCGCCAGCAACTGGTCGAGACCGGCAACCAGACGCATGAGACCGAAGCCAAGGTGCTGGGGGCGGAGGCGAGGTTGGCTTCACTCGACAGCAACGAGGACAATATCCACGTCTCGCTCGACAGCAAGCGCGGCCTGCTGATCGAGGTGCTGGCGTCGCTGCAGCGCATGGGGCGCAATCCGCCGCCGGCCCTGCTGGTCAGCCCGGACGACGCATTGGAGGCGGTGCGCACGGCGATGCTGCTGGGTGCGGTGCTGCCGGAAATGCGCCAGGAAATGCAGGCCCTCGTGGCCAATCTCAAGGAACTGGCCCGGGTGCGCGGGGAGATCACCATCGAACGGGACACGCTCAAGCAGGCGCTGATCACCCTGGCCGAGCAGCGCACCCGCACCCAGCTTCTGGTCGAGGAACGCCAGAAGGTGCTGGCCCAGGAGCAGAATACCCTCGCCACCGAGCAGGCCCATGCCACCGCCTTGGCGCAGGAGGCGGCCAATCTCAAAGATTTGATCGCCCGCATGGAGCGCGAGGTGGCGCCGGCCAAGCGTGCCGCTGATTCGGCCGATGCGGCGACCAGCCAGGCCCGGCCGTCCCTTGCCGCCCTGCAGGATCCAAGCCGCCTGACCCCGGCCATGCCCTTCGACCAGGCCAAGGGCCTGCTGCGCCTGCCGGTAACCGGTGCGATGCTGCGCGGCTTCGGCGCCGATGACGGCAATGGCGGCGCGGCCAAGGGCATGACCCTGACGGCGACGCCCGGCGCCAGCGTCACCGCGCCCTGCGACGGCTGGGTCGTCTTCGCCGGCAAGTTCCGCTCCTACGGCCAACTCTTGATCATCAATGCCGGTGGCGGGTATCATATCGTGATGGCCGGCATGGATAAGATCAATGTGGGGCTGGGCCAGTTTGTCTTGACGGGCGAGCCGGTTGCCGCCATGGGTTCAGGTCCGTCTCTGGGATCGGATGCCGATCCGGGTTCGCAGGCGGGCTTGGGTAAGACAGATTCGGGAATGCAGGCGACGGCTGCGGCGTTTGGCGGTGCTTCAAGCGCAGGACAACCCGCCCTATATATAGAGTTTCGCAAAGACGGTGTTTCCATAGACCCCACCCCGTGGTGGGCCAATCAAGGCGAGAAGGCACGCGGATGATTCGCAAGCTTCCCATTCTGTTCTGCGGCGTGGCCATGGGCGCGATCGCGACGATCGCGGTAACGCAGCCCCACCTGCTGCTGATGGGCGGTGCCAATGCCGCCGTCACCGACACCTACAAGCAGCTCAACCTGTTCGGCGACGTGTTCGAGCGGGTGCGCTCGGACTATGTCGAGCAGCCCGAGGACGGCAAGCTGGTCGAAGCGGCCATCAACGGCATGCTGACCTCGCTCGATCCGCATTCGAGCTACATGGATGCCAAGAGCTTCCAGGACATGCAGGTCCAGACCAAGGGCGAGTTCGGTGGTCTCGGCATCGAAGTGACCCAGGAGGACGGTGCGATCAAGGTGGTCTCGCCGATCGATGATTCGCCGGCCTCCAAGGCCGGCGTGCTGGCGGGCGACCTGATCACCGGCATCGACGGCGAAGCGACGCAGGGCATGACGCTTCAGCAGGCCGTCGACAAGATGCGCGGGCCGGTCAACACCCCGATCACCCTGAAGATCCTGCGCAACAAGGGCGAGCCGATCGACGTCAAGGTGGTGCGCGACATCATCAAGGTGCAGTCGGTCAAGGCCAAGAAGATGGGCGATGACATCGGCTATATCCGCATCACCCAGTTCAACGAGCAGACCTTCGACGGCTTGAAGAAGAACGTCGACAAGCTGAGCAAGGAAATCGGTCCGGACAAGCTCAAGGGCTACATCATCGACCTCAGGAACAATCCGGGCGGCCTGCTCGACCAGGCGATCCAGGTCTCCGATGCCTTCCTCGAGCGCGGCGAGATCGTGTCCACCCGCGGCCGCCAGGCCGATGACGTGCAGCGCTATTCCGCCCGCGGCGGCGACCTGACCAATGGCAAGCCGGTGATCGTGCTGGTCAATGGCGGTTCGGCCTCGGCGTCGGAGATCGTCGCCGGCGCCCTGCAGGACCACAAGCGCGCCACCATCCTGGGCACGCGTTCCTTCGGCAAGGGCTCGGTGCAGACCATCATCCCGCTGCAGGGCAATGGCGCACTGCGCCTGACCACGGCGCGCTACTACACCCCCTCCGGGCGCTCGATCCAGGCCAAGGGCATCGATCCGGAGATCGTGGTGCAGGAGAACGTGCCCGACGACCTCAAGGGCAAGGACCAGACCAAGGGCGAGTCCGGCCTCAAGGGCCATCTGGCCAATCCGGATGCGGACAAGACCGAAGAGGGCGGGTCCTCGGCCTATGTGCCTGCCAACGAGAAGGACGACACCCAGCTCAACAAGGCGATCGACCTGCTGCATGGCGTGCAGAAGAGCGCCTATTTCCCGCCGGATCCGAAGGCCGGCGTGCCGAACTGAGGCCGTCTCGTCCACTCAGCGCTTCTGCAACGCCGGGCTTGTCCCGGCGTTGCTGTTTTAGGGGCGAGGCCGTTCCCGGACATTCGTGCTTGAATCGTTGCGGCAAAGGCCTATGTGGAAGCATGGTTTCTTGATGAAGGACACGCCATGCGCCTGACCGAACTTCTGGCTCAAAAGCCCGTATTGCTCGCAGACGGGGCCACAGGGACCAATCTGTTCGAGATGGGCCTGATGTCGGGCGATCCGCCGGAGATGTGGAACCTCGACCATCCCGACCGCATCCACGCTCTGCACCAGTCCTTCGTCGATGCCGGGGCCGACATCATCCTCACCAATTCCTTCGGCGGCAATCGCCGGCGGCTGGCGCTGCACAAGCTCGACGGACGCGTGAAGGAGCTCAATGCCGCCGCCGCCCGCGTTGCCCGCGAGGTCGCCGACGGCGCTGGGCGTCCTGTGGTGGTGGCGGGTTCCGTCGGCCCGACGGGCGACCTCTTCCAGCCGCTCGGGCCGCTGACCGAGGACGAGGCTGTCGAGATCTTCGTCGAGCAGATCGAGGGCCTCAAGGAAGGCGGCGCCGACGTGATCTGGATCGAGACGATGTCGGCTGCCGAGGAGATGCGGGCCGCGGCCAAGGCTGCCGTCAAGGCCGGCATGCCCTATACGGTGACGGCGAGCTTCGACACGGCCGGCAAGACCATGATGGGCATCCCGCCCGCGGCCATGCCGGAGGTGGCCGGCGGCGTCGATCCCAATCCCGTCGCGGTGGGTGCCAATTGCGGCGTCGGCGCTTCCGATCTCCTGGTCTCGGTGCTGTCGATGACCGAGGCCAATCCCGATGCCGTGATCATTGCCAAGGCCAATGCCGGCATTCCGCAGTTCCATGGCGACCATATCCATTATTCCGGCACGCCGGAGCTGATGGCGAACTATGCGCGGCTCGCCATCGATGCGGGTGCCCGCATCATCGGCGGCTGCTGCGGCACCTCGCCGGCCCATCTCGCCGCCATGCGCCAGGCCATCGACGGCCATGTCCGCGCCGAGCGCCCCGATACCGCCAAGGTGATCGCCGAAATCGGCCCATTGGTCGCCCCGCCCAAGGCCGGCGGCGGCGAAGAGGCGCGGCGCCGGCGCCGGCATTGAGCCGGCCGCGCTGGTTCCCTGCAGAACAGCCGGCCCGGGCCAAGCAACCTAAGACAGGACAGCCATCGCGCGGAGCCTCTCCGCCGCGATGGCGTTCATATCGACAAGGAGAGGCCGATGCGCCGCCTGATCCGTTTCTGCGCCCTGATCGCCCCGCTCCTGAGCCTCACCATTGTTACCGGGCCGGCGGCGGCGCGTGACTGGAGCGACTACGCCAATGCGCGTTTCGGCTACCGCATCTGCTATCCCGCTGACCTCATGACGGCGGAGCCCGAGGCCGACAATGGCGACGGGCGCGTCTTCTCGGCCCCTTCCGGCGCGAGCCTGCGGGTCTGGGGTTCCTACAATGCCGCGGAAGAAGACATCGATGCGATCGTCGCCGGTATCGCCGATGACGGCAAGATCACCTATCGCAGTGCGGCCAAGAACGGCGTGGTGGTCTCCGGCCGGAAGGGTGGCGAGATCTTCTATGCCAAGCTCCTGCTGGAGAAGGACGCCAAGGGCGCTGTCGAGACCATCCGCGCCTTCCGCCTGACCTATCCGGCCAAGGAAGCGGCGACCTATGATGCCGTCGCCGCCAGGCTGGCCAAGTGCTTCGGCATTGCCAGGTGAGCACGGAGCAAGCGCGGATCAAAAAGGGCTGATCGAGGGACCATTTCCCGCAGAAATTGTCGGGGTAGCGTAGCCCCTCACCCGTACCCTCTCCCCGTAAGAACGGGGCGAGGGGGACTTTGATCGCGTATTTCATATACAACCCCGATCGTCTCGCTCAACCGTCGGGCGAGATGAAGGGTCTGAGGATCGAGCGCGACGCCCGTGCGTCCTCGCCCCGTTCTCACGGGGAGAGGGTACGGGTGAGGGGCCGCACTGCGCTACAAAGCAATCTTCCTACAGACCGCAGGCCTTGGCCAGCGCGGCGGCTCCCTTGGCCACGCCGGCCAGCTTGATCCTCTCGCTCTGGCCGCTGAAGGCGATCTTGAGGGTACGGCCCTTGCCGAGAACGACGGTCCAATCCGGATCGAAGGCAGCCTTGGCTTCCAAGGTGAGCCCGCTCAGTTCGTCTTCGACCGCCTGCATGGGCACATCGACCTGCCCGCCGTCGGAACTGAAACTGACCACGCCGCTCCAGCCCTTGCGGATCTTGTCGGCGCCCGGTCGATAGGTGATCGAGAAGGCCTTGCCCTCGGGTTCACAAAAAAGGCCGAGCGGCTGGTCGTCTGTGTCGGGCACTTCATAGGCCACCACCACCGATTCCGGCGACTGGCGGAGCTGCCAGCGATAGGCGTCCGCCAGCGCGGGAGTGGCCGCGGCGACACTGGCGAGAAGGGAAAGTGCAAGGAGACTGCGCATGGGTCCTCGGAGTTCCAGAAGGAATGACGGCCTTACGACAGGATCGGGGAGCGGGCTGTTACCGGGAACACTCGTTGTTCCCGGTAACAGATTCTGTTCCAGGGATCACAGCCAGTCCGGCACCTTGTCGAGCCCGAGCAACTCGTCATAGCTCGGGCGGGGCCGGATCACCGCGAACTTGTCGCCGTCCACCAGCACTTCCGGGATGAGGGGACGGGTGTTGTAGGTGCCGGACTGCACGGCGCCATAGGCGCCAGCCGACATCACCGCCACCAGGTCGCCACGCTCCACCACCGGGATGTCGCGGTCGAGGGCCAGATAGTCGCCGGTCTCGCAGACCGGGCCGACGACGTCGGCCGTCACCATGGCACCGCCGAGGGGACGTTCCTTGATTGGCCAGATCGCATGATAGGCTTCATAAAGCGTCGGGCGGATCAGGTCGTTCATGCCGGCGTCGACGATGACGAAGGTCTTGCCTTCGCCCTCTTTCACGAACGCGACCTCGCTCACCAGGATGCCGGCATTGCCGGCGATCAGGCGCCCGGGTTCGAACACCAGGGTGGCGCCGAGATCCTTGGCATAGCGCTTGACCACCGCGGCATAGTCGTCGGGATGGGGCGGCGGCTCGTTGTCGTCCCGATAGGGAATGCCGAGGCCGCCGCCGAAATCGATATGGTCGACGACATGGCCGTCGGCCCTGAGGTCCCTGACCAGGCCGACCAGGCGTTCGATCGAGGCGTCATAGGGTTCGAGCGCGGTGATTTGGCTGCCGATATGCATGTCGACGCCGGTGACCAAGATACCCGGCAGCTTGGCCGCGCGGGCATAGATGGCGCGAGCCTGCGCGATCGGAATGCCGAACTTGTTCTCGGACTTGCCGGTGGAGATCTTCTTGTGGGTCTTGGCGTCGACATCCGGGTTGATGCGCAGCGACACCCGGGCTATCCGGCCCTTGGCGCTGGCGCGCTGCGACAAGAGCTCCAGTTCCGGCTCAGACTCGACATTGAAGCACAGGATGTCCTCGTCAAGCGCATAGTCGATCTCGCGCACGAGCTTGCCGACGCCAGAGAACATGATCTTGCTGGCGGGTACGCCGGCGGCGCGGGCGCGGCGCAGCTCGCCCTCCGAGACCACGTCCATGCCGGCGCCGAGCTTGGCGAGCAGGCGCAGTACGGCCAGGTTCGAATTGGCCTTTACTGCAAAGCAGACCAGGGAGGGCACGTCGGCGAAGGCGCCCGCGAACACCTTGTAGTGCCGGCGCAGCGTGGCGGCCGAATAACAGTAGAAGGGCGTGCCGACCGCGGCGGCGATCGCCGGCAGTGCGACATCTTCGGCATGAAGCACGCCGTTGCGATAGGTGAAGTGATGCATGGTCGGGTTCGGTTCAAAATCAGTTCAACAGGAAGTCCATCGGCAGCTTGCGGTCCGGTTTCACATAGCCCGGATCCTTTTTCCTGCTATAGCCATTGCCGTTGGCATCGCCGTCCTTGACGTGCTGCTCGGGCGGCGGCTCGAGCCTGCCTTTGCGGCCGCAGCCGGCCAGGCCAAGCGTGGTGACCAGCGTCAAAGCGAGCGCGATACGGAACGCGTTAGCAGCCATGGGGTACTCCAGTGTTTGACGCTGTGTAGCACGAATTTTGATTTGGGAACGCGAATCCTGGGGCAGCAGGCGTCTCGCCTGCTCTTCCCATCCTGCCGTCGCGATGTTGCCGGGAGCAGGCGAGACGCCTGCGGTCCCAGGAAGATTACTTCGCCAGCGCCTTCAGCCACTTCCTGGCCTGGGCCTTGACGTTTGCCGGCGCCGTGCCGCCATAGGAGGTGCGGCTGCGGACCGACTTTTCCACGCCGAGCACGGCGAACAGGCCCTGATGGATACGCGGCTCCACCGCCTGCATTTCGGCCAGCGACAGCTTCTCCAGCGGCAGCTTGGCCTCGGCGGCGATGCCGACCAGGCGGCCGGTGACGTGATGGGCCTCGCGGAAGGGCAGATTGAGTTCGCGCACCAGCCAATCGGCGAGGTCGGTGGCCGTGGCATAGCCCGAGCCCGCTGCCGCCTTCATGCGCTTGAGGTCGGGCACCATGTCCCTGACCATACCGGCCATGGCTGCCGTGCACAGCGATAGGGTCTGCAGCGCGTCGAAGGCCGGTTCCTTGTCCTCCTGCATGTCCTTGCCATAGGCGAGCGGCAAGCCCTTCATCATGGTGAGGAGGCCGACCAGCGCCCCAATGACGCGGCCGGCCTTGCCACGGACGAGCTCGGCCGCATCGGGATTGCGCTTCTGCGGCATGATCGAGGAGCCGGTGGTGAACTTGTCCGACAGGGCCACGAAGGCGAATTGCGGCGTCGTCCAGATCACGATCTCCTCGGCGAAGCGGGAGAGGTGCATGGCGGTGATCGAGGCGGCGGCGAGTGCCTCCAATACGAAGTCGCGATCGGAGACCGAATCGAGCGAATTGGCGGTGGGGCGGTCGAAGCCGAGCGCCTTGGCGGTGGCGTGGCGGTCGATCGGGAAGGAGGTGCCGGCCAGTGCCGCGGCGCCGAGCGGGCATTCGTTGAGGCGCCTGCGCGCATCGGCGAAACGGCCGCGGTCGCGGCCGAGCATCTCGACATAGGCGAGCAGGTGATGGCCGAAAGTCACCGGCTGGGCCGATTGCAGATGGGTGAAGCCCGGCATCACCGCGCCAGAGAAGGCGAGCGCCCTTTCGGCGAGTGCGGTCATCAGGTCTTTCAACTGGGCGTCGAGATCGTCGATGGTGTCGCGCACCCAGAGCTTGAAATCGGTGGCGACCTGGTCGTTGCGCGAGCGGGCGGTATGCAGCCGCCCGGCGGCCGGCCCTGCGATTGCCGCAAGCCGCGATTCGACGTTCATATGGATGTCTTCGAGCGCGCGCGAAAAAGTGAACGAACCGCTCTCGATTTCGCCGCGGACCAGCTCTAGACCGTCCGCGATGGCCTTGGCATCGGCGGCGGCGACGATCCCCTGCTTCTCCAGCATGGCGAGATGCGCCAGAGAGCCGCGGATGTCCTGGGCCCACAGGCGCTTGTCAAAGTCGATCGAGGCGTTGATCTCTTCCATGATCGCGTCCGGTCCCGACTGGAACCGGCCGCCCCACATTTTGTTGCTCATCTGGATAGGCTTTCAGTGAACGAGAATAGTCGGCAGGAACATTCCGAGAGTCAGCCACCGAAAAGTCAGCCGCCCCTGGGACCGAACCGGCGCTGGCTGATCGGCGCGGCAATCCTGGCGGGAGCCGTGGTGGGTGTCGGCGCGGTATACGGGACAAAGGGCGGCTCGGGCAATCAGGAAAGCGCGTCCTGCCCCGCTTCCACGGCGATTGCCGCCCGCGTCGACCCTCTGGCCAAGGGGGAGGTGGCCGCCCTCGCCGTCTCCAAGGCGCCCCAGCCGCTGGTGCCGATCAGCTTCCAGAAGGCGGATGGCAGCAAGACGACCCTGGCCGATTTCAAGGGCAAGACCGTGCTGCTCAATCTGTGGGCGACCTGGTGCGTGCCCTGCCGCAAGGAAATGCCGGCCCTCAACCAGTTGCAAGCGGATCTCGGCGGCAAGGACTTCGAGGTCGTGGCCGTCAATATCGACACGCAGGGCCCCGAGCGGGTCGATGCCTTCCTGAACGAGACCAAGATCGACAAGCTGCACCGTTATGCCGATCCCTCGACCGGCATTCTGCAGAGCCTGCGCAACGAAGGCCTCGGCCAGGGCCTGCCGACCTCGGTGCTGATCGACAAGCAGGGCTGCCGTATCGGCGCCATGGCCGGCCCGGCCGAATGGGCCAGCGAGGATGCCAAGGCACTGATCAGGGCGGCGATCGGGTCGTGATGGTCACGTCATCATGGACAGGATAGGAAACCGGAGCGGACGGTAAGTTTCGAATTTCCGCCGTCTCCAGCCCTCTACGTCGGTGTATTTTCTCGCCGGGATGCTCTGTGTCCGTGGAAGTCCATGGGAGAGTCGGTTTCGGATAATTCCCATCGCGTTTTGCGATTTGATGGAGTGTATTTGCTCACGGGGGTCATCCCGGACGCGCCGCAGCACGCAGTGGTGCGGCGCAAATCCGGGATCGCAAGACGAAAAACACTCAATTTCGACGCGGTTCCGGGTCTGCATTGCATCATTTTATGCTGCAACGCGCCCGGAATGACGGGGGTGAACAAATACGATGGAGTCACCAAGGATCGTAAAGACGCGTCCTTCCAAAGAGTTAGGGCAAACAAGCATCACACTTGAATGCACTTTGCTCTAGCCATGAAGAGCTCAGAACTGTTCCCCAGGGTGCATTGATCTGAATAGCGCCAAGGCTATTACTGATCCATGACCTGATGGTTTACCGGGTGGAGCAGAGGTATGATTATCTGGGGATCCAAAGGCCGGATCCGAAGCATCGGCCAGGGTACGTTCAATTGTCCCCATTGTGCGGCACCGCGCCAATATGAGCACAAGAAGACGGAACGGTGGTTCACTCTCTATTTCATTCCGATCTTCCCCACCTCCAAGCTCGGTGAGCACATCGAGTGCAACAGCTGCGGTAAGGCCTATACTTCGGCTGTGCTCAGCTATGATCCGGCGCGCGAGCAGGCCGAGCACGAAGCGCAGATTGCCGGCCAATGGCGCACGGCGATGATTGCGGTCGCCTGTGCCTTCGGCGTGCCGAATGAGGCGCAGGCCAAGGCCATAAGCGACGGCATCGCCCGAACCTGGCGGCAGGATAGCGATCCGGCCGAGATCCTGGCAGATTCAGCCCAGGCGCCCGCGGGCGGCATGTCGGGCGAGGAGGTGCTGGGGCGCCTCGGTGATCTGCCCCACACCCTCGGGCATGCCGGCAAGGAGGGCTTCCTGCAATCGGCGCGCGAGGTGCTGCGGGCCGGCCGTGGCGAAGACGAACGGCAGCGGGAACTGCTCACCCGCATCGGCGGCAGTCTGGGCATGAGCGACGCCCATGTACGGGGCATCCTGGTCTCGCCTGCCTGACACCGGCCAGTTCATGCTACGGCGACCAATCTGCCATGGATGTGGCTCGCTGCAATCCAGCCCTTGATGCCGCCGCTATTGTTGCCGATCAGGACTGGTCTTCGCCCCGGGGCAATTCACACCCGATGATAGGGGTGGCCGGCGATGATGGTGGCGGCGCGATAGAGCTGCTCGGCCAGGAGGATGCGCACGATCTGGTGCGGCCAGGTCATCTTGCCGAAGGACAGCGACAGGATCGCGCGCGACCGGATCGCGTCACCATGGCCATCGGCACCGCCGATCAGGAAGGCGAGCGATTGGGTTCCATTGTCCCGCCAGCCCGCGATCTTCGCGGCGAAGGCCTCGCTGCCGGGCGAATTGCCGGTTTCATCCAGCGCAATGATGGCGGCCTGGCCGGCGGCGGCGAGCAGCTTGTCGGCCTCTTCGGCCTTGCGGTCCTCGGGGCGCCGCGCGCGGCTTTCGTCGATTTCGATGATATCGAGCGGCCCGAGGGCCAGGCTTCGGCCGCTGGCGTTCAGCCGCTCGGCATAACGGGCCACGAGATCGCGTTCCGGGCCGGCTTTGAGCCGGCCGACGGCGCAGATCATCAGGCGCATTCAGGTCAGCTCGGAAGCAGTTCGTTCGGGCGGCCTGACGACCACATCTTCTCGAGATTGTAGAAGGCACGGACCTCAGGGCGGAAGACGTGCACGATGACGTCCCCGGTATCGATCAGCACCCAGTCGCAGACCGGGACGCCTTCGATGCGGGGATTGCCGTGTCCGTTTTCCTTGAGATCCTTGGCGATGCGATCGCCGATCGCAGCGACATGGCGGGCCACCCGTCCTGTCGCGATGATCATGACGTCGGCGATTGCACTCTTGCCGCGCAGATCGATTTCCACAATCTCCTCGGCCTTCATGTCGTCGAGGCCATTGAGGATCAGGCGAACCGTAGCTTCAACGTCCGGGCGGATCGCTCGGCTCACGGGATGAAGCGGAATCACGTCCGCTTCGCGTCTCACCAACGTGGTCAGGGGCACACCCTCTTGCTCATTGATTCGCGGACCTCCGCGAATTCCACTCGCTCCACAATATTAGCAAGCCATCGCGTCGATTCAATGACGCCAATAGAATTAAGCCTGCTCCGACATGGTTAATAAGTGGTTAATTTTTACCTTGTGGGCAAGCCCTGGCCGCTGGCCCGCAAAGCGGTGGAGGAATTGGCGTCGAGCGGCGCGTGCAGGAAGATCCAGGCGGGCGGTCGCCGATATTTCAGCGTCGTGGCCTGATGCTCGGGAACACGGTAGGCGGCAAGCCCGCGGGCGGCCTTGGCAAGCGGGCCCTTGGTGGTGGCGCCCGGGCGGGCCACCACGGCGATTGCCACCCGCGAGGCGATGGCCTGCCATTGCTGCCAGCGGTGGAAGCCGGCGAGATTGTCGGCCCCCATGATCCAGACGAAGGTCACGCCCGGGCAGCGGCGCTGCAGCCAGGCGATGGTGTCATAGGTGTAGCGGGTGTGGATATCGGCCTCGATGCCGGTCACCTCGATGCGGGGGTGGTCGGCGAGCCGGCGGGCGGCGGCTACCCGCAGTTCCAGCGGGGGCAAGGCACGGTTGTCCTTGAGGGGATTGCCCGGCGTCACCAGCCACCAGACCCGGTCCAGCCCGAGCCGCGTCAGCGCGACCAGGCTGGCATGGCGATGGCCGTCATGGGGCGGATTGAAGCTACCGCCGAACAGCCCGATGGTCATGCCCGGGGCAAAGGCCGGCAGGCGGCGGGCATCGGCGGGCGAGAGTTTGGGTATGAGGACTTGTTCGTGCACGGTCGCGCCGCCCCTCACCCTTACTCTCTTCCCGTAGATGAGAAGAGCGCCCGAGGGCGCTGCCCTCTTACGCGTTGGCCGCGATCTTTTCCCATTCGCGGATGTCGACGAAATGGCCGGCGATGGCAGCAGCGGCGGCCATCTGCGGCGAGACCAGATGGGTCCGGCCCTTATAGCCCTGGCGCCCCTCGAAATTGCGGTTCGAGGTCGAGGCGCAGCGCTCGCCCGGCTTGAGCTTGTCGGCGTTCATGGCCAGGCACATCGAGCAGCCCGGCTCGCGCCAGTCAAAGCCGGCGGCCCGGAAGATCTTGTCGAGCCCTTCGGCCTCGGCCTGCATCTTCACCAGGCCCGAACCCGGCACGATCATGGCGTTGACGTTGGCGTTGACGGTATGGCCGGCGATGACCTTGGCGACGGCCCTGAGATCCTCGATACGGCCATTGGTGCAGGAACCGATGAAGACGCGGTCGAGCTTGAGGTCCTGGATACGCTCGCCGCCCTGGAGGCCCATATAGGCCAGAGCGCGTTCAATCGCGGACTTCTTGTGCTCGTTGGGCGCATCCTCGGGACGCGGCACGAAACCGGTGATCGAGGCGACATCCTCGGGGCTGGTGCCCCAGGTGACGATCGGCGGCAGGGCCGCAGCGTCGAGCTTCACCTCACGATCGAAATGCGCGCCTTCCTCGGTGTAGAGCGTGTTCCAATAGGTCAAGGCCCGATCCCAGGCCTCGCCCTTCGGTGCCTTGGGACGATCCTTCAGATAGGCGTAGGTCTTCTCGTCGGGAGCGATCAGGCCGGCGCGGGCGCCGCCTTCGATCGACATGTTGCAGATGGTCATGCGGCCCTCCATCGAGAGGGCGCGGACGGCTTCGCCGGCATATTCGAGCACATGGCCGGTACCACCCGCCGTGCCGATCTCACCGATGATGGCCAGGATGATGTCCTTGGCGGTCACGCCGTCCGGCAGCACGCCGTCAACGGTGACGCGCATGTTCTTCGCCTTCTTCTGGATCAGCGTCTGCGTGGCGAGCACATGCTCGACCTCGGAGGTGCCGATGCCATGGGCGAGAGCGCCGAAGGCGCCATGCGTGGAGGTGTGGCTGTCACCGCACACGATGGTGGTGCCGGGCAGGGTGAAGCCCTGCTCGGGGCCGACGATGTGGACGATGCCCTGGCGCTTGTCGAGCTCGGAATAGTACTCGACGCCGAAATCCTTGGCGTTCTGGGCCAGCGTGTTGACCTGCATGGCGCTTTCGGGATCGTCGATGCCCTTGGAGCGGTCGGAGGTCGGCACGTTGTGGTCGACCACGGCCAAAGTGCGCTGCGGCGAATGCACCTGGCGGCCAGAAACACGCAGGCCCTCGAAGGCCTGCGGACTGGTCACCTCATGTACGAGGTGACGGTCGATATAGAGCAGGCTCGTCCCGTCGACGGAGGTTTCGACGACGTGATCGTCCCAGATCTTGTCATAGAGCGTGCGGGGAGCCATGGTCTTTCCTGCGTGTGACGTGATTTTGACGGCTGATGTAGTCAAAAATGCCCGTCTGGAAAAGAGTGTAAAAACTAACAGCCTAACCAGGTAGTTTGGCGACTTCTTCAATGAAGCGCTTTCCCAACCAATCTAGATGATCCGGTGCGTTCTCGATGAACGCCTCGATCGTAGGTGCCTGAAATTCGCGTGAATCGAACACATCCCAACCGACTTGATTGCTGGACCAGCCGATTTCGGCTTCACCCTGCCATTGTTCCATCGTGTGGCGCATGAGGAACTGCATGCCAAGGGCCTGCTGCCTGGAAGCGATCGGCGCTTTGATATCCGCGTTCAGATATAGGAATAGGACCTTGCCGTCGGCGGTGTAGTCGATAGGCCCGTTGTCGGATGGCACGATCGAGATTTCGAGATTATGGAGGCTTTGCTTCTTCCTTGCCTCCTTCATCGCTTCAACGAAGGCTCGATGGGCTACAGCGAGAAAGCCCATGAAATCCAGTACTGCCTTGGTGGATTCTGCGGCCATCACGGCCCCTCTGTCACCCCCACCATAGGCCCCAGCGTGGTCCAGCCGCCGATGGCCGGCATGGGGGGCGCGTAGAGGGTGGAGATCGAGCCGTCGAGAAAGAGGGCGTTCTGGGTGCCCAGGCGGTCGCGGAACAGCTCGGCGAAATCGTGGAAGCTCACCGGCTCGGCCGAGATGGCGAAGATCACGATCTTGCCGTCACGCACGCCCACGCCGTTGCGGATCTTCTCCGAGGGGCCGTCTGGCTGGATCTTCGGATGGATCTGGCCGTCGATCACCAGCATCGGGCCCGATTGCGTGGCGAAGCGGGCATTGATCCGGGCTTTCAGGAACCGGCTGGTCTCCATCACGCCGGCCTTGCCGTCGCCGAAATAGAACACACCATTGGGCTTGAGATGGAAATTGCCGAAGCCGTTGCGGGTGTTGGCGTTGTGCAGGATGCGGCCATTCTCGACATAGAGGCCGACGGGGCCGAGCGCCTTGTCGTACATGCCGGCATTCATGGCGAAGATCAGCTTCTTGCCCTGGGTATCCAGTTCCTGGGCGAGCCGGCTCGGGCTGCCGAGTGGTGTGCCGTCGGCGCCGCGCCAATAGAGGGCCAGGCTGTCGTTCGACAGATCGAAGCGGCACACAATATAGCTGCGCCCCTTCGAGGTCATGTCCTCGCAGGCAGCCTCGGCCGCAGCGGCCGAACCGATCAAGGCGGCGATGGTTGCCAGGCCCAGCAGGGCCCGGCGTAGGAACGACGGCAAGCAACAACTCCCCAGAGCTAAGCGCATTTTCAGCAGAAACGTTTTTACTTTAACTCTTTGATTCAAAGCGATTTTGCGACTCGAAGCGATTCGGTCAAATCGCAAAACGCCTCAGGCGAACCCCGTCAGCGGGTCTGCGTGGTCAGAATCTTGAAGGCGAAAAGCCCGAAGACACCGGCGAAGGTGAAGTCGATGCCGCGCAAGACCCGCGGGCGTGCCTTCAGCCACGACACCACCTTCTCAGCCCCGAGAATCAATAGAAACGCAAACGGCAGATTGATGGCAATGAAATAGAGTCCCAGAAAGAAAAGTTTTTGAGAGGCATGCGGGTCGGCGGCGTCGACGAATTGCGGCAGGAAGGTCAGGAAGAACAGCACGACCTTGGGATTGGTGAGGTTGATGCCGAGCCCGACCATGAAAGTGGGCCAGAAACCGGCATCCTGCTTGCCTTCGTCGCGCACGTTTAGGGCCGAGCCGGAGCGGATGGCACCATAGGCGAGCCAGAGCAAATAGAGTGCGCCGACAATCTTCAGGGCGGTGAAGGCAGTGGCCGAGGCCGCCAGCACGGCCGACAGGCCGACCGCGGCGAAGAAGGTGTGGAACAGGCAGCCGACCTGCGTGCCCAGCATGGCGGCGGTGCCGCCGCGCCGGCCGCCGGAGATGGTCTTGGCGAGCCACAGGCTCATGTCGGGGCCGGGCGTGATGAAGAGGAATACGCAGGCAGCCGAATAGAGGGCGAGCGTATGGAGATCGGGTAGAAACGTCATCGCGACAATCCGTCGGCACGAGCAGGGTCCGTGTCTGCTACACCCGGACGCGCCTTTGGGAAAGGGTTAGGTGGCTATCCTGACGGGCCTATCCGGCCGCGGCGGGAGGCAAGGCCATGGCGGCATTGACCGCGGCGCCGAGCGCAGCCCGCCCCTCGCCATCGAGCGTACGCACCGCCACCGTACCGGTGGAGAACTCGATGCCCTGCTCGGGCAGCAGGCGGACCAGGCGCTTGAGCGCCTCGCGCTGGATGAAGGTCGGTTTGTTCGGTTTGACCGTGAATTTGAAGCGGACGACGATGGCGTTGTCGGTGATGTCGAACACGCCCTGCATCTTCAGTGGGGTGAGGAACTCCTCCTTCATCTCGGGATCCTCGAGCATGTCCTGGCCAATCTTCTTGACCGCCTTGCGCAGCTTTTCCAGATCGGTCTCGCGGGCGAAGCGCAGCGGGAATTTGATGGTCGCCCAGTCGCGGCTGTAATTGGTGACCTGGCCGAGCTGGCCATAGGGGATGGTGTGCACCGGCCCGTTCTGGTGGCGCAGGCGCAGGGAGCGCAGGGTGAAGCCCTCGACGGTGCCCTTGGCCTTGCCGACATCGATATATTCGCCGACCCGGAAGGCGTCGTCGATGAGGAAGAAGACGCCCGATACCACGTCCTTCACCAGCGTCTGCGATCCGAAGGAGATGGCAAGGCCGAAGATCGAGGCGCCCGCGATCAGCGGCGTCACGTTGACGCCGAGCTGGGACAGGACGGTCAGCACGGCGAGGATGGCGATGGCGATGGCCAGGCCGATGCGGAAGACCGGCATCATGGTGGCGATGCGCGAGGCGGTGGAAACCGGTGCGTCGTCCTCGCTGTCAGCGGCGCCAGGCAGGGCCGTCCCGCCGCGGCCTGCGGAATACCGGTCGGTGATGTAGCGCACCAGTTCCCAGGCGCAATAGGCGATGAAGGCAGTCAGTCCGGCGGAGAAGAGGTTGCGCGCCACCCTGTTGAAATCGTCGCCGGCCATGACGCCGCTGACGTCGACGGCCCAGGTGCGGCCCAAAGCCCCGATCGCCAGGATCAGGACACCGAAGCGGGCGCAGCGTGCCAGCGCCTCGGCGCCCCTGGGATGAATCAGGTGGACGCCGTCGGCCTGGTGCTGGAGCATGATGCGGATGCGGTGCACCAGGGATTCGATGACCAGCAGCGCCACCAATATCGCCAGCGTCAGCATCAGGGCGCCAGAGATGCGCGACTGGCCGGCCACGGCCGCATAGATATCGGCGGTGACGAACAGGGCGAAGAGCAGCATGGCCCCGATGAACCAGTGCTTGGCGATCGCGGTCTTGACCGGGCTGGCATGGGCGGGATTGGCGACGCCGATGAACCAGCGGCCGATCGGGCCGTTGAGGCGGATGCAGACGGCCACCATGCCCAGCATCATGATCACGGCACCGTAGAGCTGGGCGGTTCCGACCGCCAGAGGCGGGGATTGCAGGGCGCGCAGCACATCGGCCAGCACGGCGTTGAACAGGAGCAGCAGGATCGCGAAGGAAGCGCCCCGATAGATCGCCCGCGCATCGGCATCCCCGAGATCGGGCAGGCGGGCCTCGGGCAGGCGGGGCTGCAGGGTAAAGCGGAACACGGCCTGGAGCAGACGCCAGATCAGCATGGTCTTGAGCATGGCGATGGAGAAGCGGGTCTGCGGGAGATCGCCCATGAAGCGAGCGGCCTCGCTGGCGTTGCCGACGATCCACAGCGCGATCAGGGGCGGCAGTTCAAGGGCGCCGAGGCCGAGCAGGGCCCGGATGCCATGCAGCCCATGCATCCGGATCACCAGGCGCCGCCGCAATGGCGCCAGCAACAGCCGGACCACCCATTCTGCGGCCAGCGCCGCCGCCAGCGCGCCGATCAGCAGCAGGAAATAGCGGCCGAGGCTCCTGCCATTGTTGAAATCGGCGTCGAGCCGGGTGGTCAACTTGCCGAATTCGGCCCAGAGGGCCGGCAAACCGGTGACCAGGCCGCCGACATGCATGAACATTTCGGTCTGCTGGGCACTTGCCATCTGCATGCCGCTGCCGTCGGGGCTGGGCGGGGCGGGTTGGGCCCCCTGGGCCTGCAGCTTCTTCATGACGGACTGGCTGATGGCCTCCACCATCGTGTCCATCTGCTGCTGGCTCATGGCGGGAGGGGCTGGGGTGGCAGAAGAAGGCGTTCCCTGCGCCCAGCACGGCCAGCTGGCCAAGGCGAAAACCATGAAGAGCCAACGCAAGCCGCCAGGCAGTCTCAAGACGAACGTCCTCCCAAGGCGTTTTGCGATTTGCCGGTTACGCCGAGAATCGCAAAGACGCTATAGCCAATCCCGCTGGATTGGCTGGAAACACAGGGCTGGAGCAAATGAGCGTTCAGCCGCGAACGCGCCTTGCCCAGGCGGCCGAGCGGCAGTCGCACATAGCGCGTGCTGCCGACCGGATTGCAACCAATTCACGACACAGGCGGAGGAGCCGGTCAATGGCCCCGTCCCGGCAAATCGCTACTTTCGCGTTGCCAGCACAGTGGAATTGACCTGCCGGGATATTGGCGCCCCCTCGCAATCGAGGCTTTGCAGCCTGTAGGCGGCAAGTGCCGACTGGGCCGTCGCCGTCAAGGCTTCGATCTCATCGGCCGTACGGCCTGATTTGGCGAGCAGGCGGGGATGGAAGGCGATCAGCGCTGCCACGGTGCGCGGGCCGAGGAGCGAAGCCAGATGCGGCAGGAGCTGATACTCGGCTCCCTCTACGTCCATCTTGAGCACGAGGCGCTCGGCATCGCCCGCCATGGCCGCGATGTCGGTGGGCAGGATGGCGTGCGCGTCCCACAGCGCGGCGCCGCTGTCGGCTGCCAGGATGCTGCCCATGCTGTCGCCGGGCTTTTTGGGAGAGCCCAGCCTGACACGTCCCGGCGTCGGAGATACCGCGGCATGGTGGAGGCGGATACGCGATGTCAGCACCGGATTGGCGGCGATATTGGCGCTGATGAGTTCGAAGGCGCGTGGATCGGGCTCAAAGGCAAGAACATCGGCCCCGAGTGCAGCGGCCGTCAGGGTGATCGGTCCGATCCAGCCGCCGATATCGATGAACAGCGTGCCGGGACCGGCCAGCGCATGCACGCTCGCCAATGTCTCGGGTTCCCAGGCCCCGCTCTCGGCCTTGTCCCAGAAGCCGTCCTTGTCGTCGGCGACGGCGAAGCTCGCGCCGGCGACGTTCCGCAACCGGGTGTTCACGCCGCTTTGCTCTGCAGCTCGACGGCCCTCTGCCGGCGCAATTTGTTGAGCTTGATCTTGAAGCCCATATTATCGGCGTTGGAATAGGAGCAGCTCTGGCAGATGTCGAACTGCTTGGTATAGCCATGGCGCCTGGCCTTGGCCGCCTCGTCCGACAGATAGGCCTGCTTGAAGCCGACCTTGTCGACATTGGGCAACTTGATCATGCGGTCATAGTCGATGCAGCACAGGCCGAGGTCACCTTCCCAGAACACCACGGTCTGGTAGAGCGGCACGTCGCACAGGAGGCTGATCTTCTCGTTCTGGTGGCGCTGCAGATCGTGGTTCTTCGGCACGAGGTGACCGTATTTCGTCTGCTGGTCGTCGTCGGTGTAGGAGCCGAGGCTGAAGGTCTTGAAGCGTACCTGGTCGAAGCCGATATTGTCGGCCCATTCGACCATCGCGTCGATCTGCTTCTCCGAATAGGAGGTCAGCAGCGTCTGTAGCACGGTCACCGTCTTGGTATTGCCGAGGCGCTGCTTGATGGCGAGGAAGTTCTCGATATTGGCCTTCACCTGCTCGAACTTCGAGCCGACGCGATAGGATTCCTGTGCCTCGGCATCGAAGCCGTCGATGCACAGATTGATCCGGCCGAGCCCGGCCAGCAACATCTTCTCGATCAGTTCGGAGGAGAGCTTGGTGGCGTTGGTCGAGACGAAGGTATCGTGCCCACGCTCGTTGGCATAGGCGATCATCTCGGGCAGGGCCTTGTTCATGGTCGGCTCGCCGGAGAAATTGAAATACATCGCCGGCTTGAGCGGTTCGTCGACGAAATCGTCGACGATCTGCCGGAAGATCTCCATCTTCATCAGGCCGCGCGGGCGCGTCATGGCGAAGGTGACCGGACAGACCGGGCAGCGCAGATTGCACGAATTGGTGACGTCGACGACGATGATCGTCGGCAATTTCTTGAAATACCGAAGCGGAATATGGCTGGCGGCGTAGGTGAACGCCTTGCGGGCCAGGGGCGACTTCTGGATCTGGTCCGTCACCCTGTCGCGCACGCGGTGCAGCAGCTTGGGGGCGGCGGACTTGGTTCCAATCGCAGTCAGGTCAAGCACGGTCTTCTCCATTGGGCACACCGGGTCAAGGCCGGTGGCTTGAGCCCGTGTGTAGCGCAGATTTGGCGGGAGTGCGACAGGCCGTGCTCAAATTCGAGTGATGGTGGTTGAGGCGAGATGCGGCGTACCGAATGCCGGAAAAAGGCTTGTCGGTCTGTGCCGGGAGGCGCCAAGACCCAGCCTGGAATTGCCGCCCGGAGCGGGATGTTGCAGGGCTTCGGCCCCTCACTCCGCCGGCACAGGTGTTTCGTCGAGCGTATAGAGCGTGATCGGCTTGTCGCGGCCGACGATATGCAGATGTTTGCCGTTCTGGCGCCGCAGTGACATGCCCGACCGCTGCATCGTTTCTTCGGAAATCAGGCAGTCGGTGAGATAGTCCTTGGTGGCGGCCTCCAGCCGGCCGGCGATGGTGACGGTGTCGCCGAGCGCGACCAGGCGCATGCCGCGCTCGCTGTCGCCGACGCGGGCAATGATGGCGGGGCCGGAATGGATGCCGATGCCCACCCTCAGGGGGATCGAAAGGGCCGCCCCGAATTCGGAGTTGAGGCCTTCCACGCTCTTGAGCATGCCCCGGGCCGCCCTGATGGCATCGGCGGCGCCGCGGGAGGGCTCGTCTCCCAAGCCGAAGACCGCGATCAGCCCGTCAGCGGCAAAGGCGTCGACCCGCCCGCCATGGGCCTCGGCCGCCTGAGTCATTTCCTGCACGAAGCGATTCATCAACAGCACGATATCGTAGGGAATCTGCAGCCGTGTCATCGCATTGAAGGCACGGATGTCGACGAAGAGGGCAGTGATTTCGCGTTCGGCCCCCCAGCGATAGAGATCGTCGCCGCTGCGCCCGCGCATGCCTGTCGGTACGATCGGCAGCAGGATCTGGACGGAGATATCATGGTCGGGACGAAGCTGGCAGGCAAGGCGCACATTGGCGGGCGCCGAGATGCGCTCCAGCATGGTGCGCTCGGCCTTGCTCGGGGCCGGGAGGGTGCTCGCATCCGAGGTAACGGCGACCCGGCAGGTCGAGCAGCGCCCGCGCCCGCCGCACTGGGCCGGGTGGGGGATGGCATTGGCGCGGCTGGCTTCGAGCACGGTGGTGCCGCGCGGGATCTTGAAGGTGCCGTGGCCGACATAGCGGATGGAGACCGTGCCGGACCGCAGCCGCAGCAACACCCTGAGAATCATCACCAGCGCGACGAAGGCGATCACGGCGGCCAGGCCGAGCAACAGCCATTGGCCGGCGACCAGCAGGGCCATGGTGTGGTCGGCCGCGATCGGCGAAGGCGTGCGTCCGGCTGCCTCCAGCTCTCGGCTGGCGGAGAAGAAGCCTGCCAGGGCCAAAGTAGGCAGCATGCCCATGCCCAGAATCAGCAGGTCGCGCCAGCGAGCATAGAAAGACCGGCTGCGCAGCACCTGGCCGATACCGATGCAGCCATGCGTCCAGGCACAGAGCAGCAGCAGGATCTGCTTGGCCGGCCCGCCCTGCCAGATCCGCGTCAACACCTCGCCATAGCTTTCGCTGTAGCCGTAGAGCGAGGTGATGCGGGTGCCCAGCACATGGGAGATCAGGAAATAGGGAATGGCGAGGCCGAGGGCGATCTGCACCAGTTCCTCGAGCGGCATGCGCGAAATGCGCCGCGTGGTCAGGCGCTTGAGGGCGAGCGTGGCATGGGTCAGCAGCGCTCCGTAGAGGAGCGCGGTGCCGCCATAGGATTGCCAGGCCCAGATGCGCCAGCGCTGCACGGCCTCCATGGTCGTCACGCCGAACACGCCGAGGGCATGGTTGAGCAGATGGGTAGTCACGAAGGCGAACAGCACGACGCCGGCCCATAGCCGCAATTCGCGCTCCCGCGGCAATCGCCACTCGATTTGCCCGGGTGCGCTCTCGGTGTCGCTCATGCGGTCGAACTCGTGAAGATGAGTGCCGGGATGCGGCAGTCGGTCAAAGGGGGCCTGTGCGGGCCTGGCAGCAAAGCCCGTTTTAGCGAAAACGCAATTTTACTCTAGCTCTTTGTTTCGACGCGACTTTGCGATCCGCGGCCACCCTCCGCCATTCCGGCCCGCAGACCGGTGGGAACCTGCCGTCAGCGCATCTTCTCCAGCAGTGCGAGCAGGGCGTCGATCTCGTCCTCGCTGTTGTAGTAGTGCGGCGATGCCCGCACCAAGATCGGCAGATGGCGGGCGAGCGCGTCGAGCAAGGTGCTGCCCGGCCTGGAGATGCTGAGATTGATGCCGGCTTCGGTGGCGCGCGTGCGGACCTCGTCCGCCTCCAGGCCGTCGACCGCGAAGGAGACGATGGCCGCCGGATTTGGGCCGAGATCGAAGACGTGCAGGCGCGGGAGCGATCGCAAGCCCGCCCGCAGCCGTTGCGCCAGCGCCTGGCAGCGATCGCGAATCGCCTCGATGCCGACGGCGAGAGCATAATCGGTAGCGACGCCGAGGCCGAGCCGGGCGGCGTAGTTGTTCTCCCAGCTTTCGAAGCGCCTGGCGTCGTCTCGCGGGCGATAGTGGTCCCTGTCGATCCAGGTCGCGCCGAAATGGTCGATCATCGGCGGCTCGAGCGCGAGGCAGAGCTCGCGGCGCACATAGAGGAAGCCGGTGCCGCGCGGCCCGCGCAGGAATTTGCGGCCCGTTGCCGACAGCATGTCACAGCCAAGGGCCTCGACGTCGACGGGCATCTGCCCCACTGCCTGGCAGGCATCGAGCAGATAGGGAATGCCATGGCGCCGGGCCACGGCGCCCACGGCGGCGGCGGGGTTGACCAGTCCGCCATTGGTGGGAATCCAGTTGATGGCGATCAAGCGGACCCGGTCGTCGATCATGGCCTCGAGCGCAGCGGGGTCGAGCACGCCGTCGGCATCGTCGGGAATGACCTCGATCACTGCGCCGGTCCGCTTGGCGACCTGCAGGAAGGCGACGTAATTGGCGCCATACTCGGCCGTGGTGGTGAGGATGCGGTCACCGGGCCGGAAGGGAAGGGCGTAGAATGCCATCTGCCAGGCGACGGTGGCGTTCTCTGTCAAGGCGATCTCGTCGCGGGCACCGCCGACGAGGCGCGCCAAACTGTCATAGATGCTGTCGAGGCGGGCTGCCGATTCCTCGGCAGCCTCGTAGCCGCCGATCTCGGCCTCGCGCCGCAGATAGGAAGCCATCGCATCGACCACCGGCGCCGGCATGAGGGCCGCGCCGGCATTGTTGAGATGGATGCGGTTGGCAACGCCGGGAGTTTCGGCACGAAGGCGGTCGAGCGTTAGGGTCATGATGGCTCCTCGGGCGTCTTTCGATCGGGTGGAGGCATCGAAGCGCAAAGATGTGTCGAAACGCAATCGAAACCAAACGGCGCGTCAGCGCGCTCGGTTCCAAGGGAGAGCATGGCGCCATGGGCGCAACCGGGTCCCAAGCCCAGCTGTTGCGATGCAAGCAATTACGGATACACTTGCCAGACGACGAACAGCCGCCACGATATCGTGGCGGCAGGGCGTACCGTCCGTGTGCGGCAAGTCAATGCGTCAGGATGCGGGCATCCTGCGTTGCGATCTGCATGACGCGGCGTGCCAGTTCCTTGGCGATCGACATCGAGAACTGCGGATTGTCCTGCATCATGCGCAGCAGGCAGTCCTTGTTGATACGCATGACCGAAATGTCGGTATGGGCCCGCGCCGAGGTGAAGCGGCGTGCGTCGCAGAGGACCGCGACTTCGCCGATCATGGCGCCTGGGCCTTCGGTGCCAATGGCCATGAGATTCTCGCCGTTCTGGGCGAGCAGTTCGACGTCGCCCTTGAGAATGACGTAGGCGGCATCAGGAATCTCGCCGACCTTGAAAAGATAATCGCCTTTCTCGAAGGTCAACTGCTCGCTCATGCAGGCGAGCAACCTCATCTTACACGGGTCGATGCCCGTGAAGATCGGTGCGTTCCTGATGGTTTTGACTTCCAGATCGAGATCCAAGGTCCCTCTCCCCGCTCAACCCTGGAGCAAAGCGCGCTCAAGTGTGAACGCCCATTTGCTCTAGCTCCTTGTTCCGACGCGCCTTTGCGATTCGAGGTGACTCCCTCATATCGCAAAACGCTTAGCAACCCCTCGTTGAGCAATCGAGGCAAAATCCAGATGCAATCCAAGCATCATTTAGGCACTCTGCGCAAGAGTAACAATATCGCGAGTGACGATTCTTGGCCCATCGAATTCGATGATCCGGTCGAATCCCTCGGCCTGGCCGCTGCTCGCGACGGTTGCAATCAGCGTGCGCCCCTGCATGGCGTTGCGCACACCGTGGAGAAGCTCCTCCGCCTCCGAGCTGGAAAAGGCCAGAAGAGCATTCTCCATCACCAGAATCTGGGGATTTGCGACCAGAGCCCGGGCGATGGCGATGCGGGCGCGCTGGGCCGGCTGCAGCTGCCAGCCATTCTTGCCGACCTCGAAATTCAGCCCCAGCGCGAAGATATCCTTGTCGAGCCCGAGTTCCTCGACCACGCCGCGCGCCAGCGCATAGACCCGCTCCGGCGCATTGGCGATGCCGTAGCTGATGCGCCCGAACAGGATGTTGTCGCCCACCGGCGCGGCGCGCATGTAGCGCGCGGGATCGTAGAACTCGATCTCGTCGCTGTATTGCGATGGCAGGTGGTTACGGAAGCTGTGGCGCGCCCGCAGCGCCCGAGCCGTGAAGGCCTCGGTGATCAGGCCCAGGCGATGGCGCGGCTCGATATAGGCCAGGCCCGCACCGAGAAGCCGCGTGCGCGCCGAGGACGAGAGGGCTCGCGTGGTACCGCGCGCATGCACGGAATCCACGATTTCCTGGAAGCGCGGCAGGTCTTCGGGACGAATCGCCGAATAGCGTTCGAACACCGGATGCTCGGGCGGCAGGCCGGCGAAGGTCTCCACAGCCATTTCCGCCACGCGCAGGCCGAAATCGATCAGGGGCTCCAGCAGGGCCTCGGCCTCGAGGATGGAGCGCATGAACGGGTTGCGCTGCAAGCTGTCCATATGCAGCTTCTTGCCCTTGGGCACACCGAAGAGCAGGTTTTCGCCGACCGAGGCGCCGGCATTGTAGAGCTGCGGGTCGAAGGGGTCGACCAGATGGGACATGCCCTTGCTTGCCAGGCGCTCGCGGACGACCTGGCGTGCCCGCACGAAAGGCTCGAGGAAGGCGTCGCTGTGGCTGTCGTCGAAGCGGCCACGTACACCGAAGCGGTTGATGTCCGCGAAGGCGCCGGCAGCGTCGAGTGCCCTGCGAATCGCCGCATCGACCTCCTGGGGGCCGGCCACGCCGAGAGCCTGGTAGTCCGTCCAGTCGGCGTCGGCGGAGACCAGGGGATTGCCGGAGCGGCGAGCCTCCAGGAAGGTTTTGTATTGCACATTGTCGGACACCAGCACCGAAATGTCGCCGAGGGAGGGCGGGCGGCGCTGGGCGGCGAACAGGATGTTGTCGCGGATCGAGCCGGGCGAGAGCAGGGGATCGGGGCCGACGAAGGACAGGATCTGGCTGAGTTCGAGGTCGGAGAAGGACGAGATCTCGGCTTCGCCGATCGTCACGCTGCCCTGATAGGCCAGGAACTGGCGCCCGAGGATGCGGGCCAGGATATCGCGGCCTGCCCCGGCCGGCCCGACCAGGGCGATATGGCCAGGCCGTTCCAGGGTGAGGGAGAGGCGGTCGAGCAGCGAGACGCCGCGGGCATCCTGCACGCTCACCGAGGTGAGCTGGATCGGCGTGTCGGCGGGCGGAATTTCCTTGGCCTTGCCATTGGCCGGGGGCAGCAGGCGTTCCGGCGAGAACTGTGCCGAGACCTGCTCATATTTGACCTGCACGTCCTGGCGCTGCTGGTCCCAGGTGATGAGGTCGTTGATGGGGGCAGGAAGATCCTTGTAGGCATTGATCACGGCAACCAGGGAGCCGATGCTCACGGTGCCGATCAAGGCGAAATAGCCGCCTGCCGCATAAAAGATGAAGGGCGTGAGCTGGGCCAGGAGGTTGTTGAGGAACTTGACCGCGAATTTGCGGCGGAACAGGTCGGCACGAATCCTGTAGAGGCCGCCGAGCCGGTCACCGATTTCGGCCTCGACATAGCGCGTGGCGCCGAAAGTGTGCAAGGCCGGCGCCGTTTCGATCGCCTCGCCGATTCGTCCCGCGAGCTGGCGTGACGCCAATTGGCGCTCGCGGCCGAGGCGGATCTGTTCGCGCCGCAGGATCGGGATGATGATCGCCTGGGCCAGCACGACGACGAGGGCGGCCAGGCCCAGGCTCGGGCTCTGCATCATGATGAAGAGCAGGGCGGTGCCGGCCTGCGTGATCAGGAAGATCGGCTGGATGAAGGCGTCGCCGATGAAGCCACCGATCGGGTCGACCTCGTCCTTGATCATGCCGGCGACCTCGGCTGGCTTCAGCGGGGCGATGTCCTCAGGCCGGAAACGCATCAGGATCGAGAAGAGATCGAAGCGCAGGCGCCGCAGCATGCGCTCGCCCAAGATGCCTTTGCGAATGTTGATGACATATTTGAAGGCGCCATTGATCAGCACCAGCACCAGGAACCACAGGCTGAGGGCGAACAGGAAGGGGACCCGCGTGAGCTCGATGCCGTCGAAGACCCGCCAGGTGGTGCCGCCGAGGAAATCGGGCAGGGAAAGCGACATTTCGAACAGGCGCGCGGTCTGCTTGCCGCCCTCGAAGGCGCCGCCCTGGATCGCCTGGTTGACGATGTGCTTGGGGACTTCCAGCGAGATCCAATAGAAAGGCAAGGACGCAAGAATCACCAGCAGCAGGAAGATCTGCTCGCCGCGCGAGTGCCGCCAGACATATCGAAAGAGGCTAGGGTCCAACGGGTGACACCTGTTTCCAGTGTCGTGGAAGTAGGAGCTTGCAGGCCATCCGTCAACGAGGCTGCCATGTTAGCTGACAAAAGCTTGTTACATAACCATGTTTAGCGTTCATGCTTATGTGTCGCGCTGTCGGGGCTGGCAAGGCGTTCACGACACTGAGAATGCCGCCATCTGCCCGTTGTCGCTGCGACGCGGTATGTTTATGATGAACTTAAAGTGGTATCGGCCGGTGGCTGCGCCGCTTGGCTGGCCGTGCTGTTTGGCGCGAGCCGCCATACGGCATCGATCAGGATCGAAATGGGTATTAATGCGTAGAGCATCCAGCAAAGGCTCGGGGGGCTAGTCGTCATGTTGCATCAGCCCGGGCCGGGAATGTCCCGTCGCGCGCAACGCAGCTCCGGCGGCCCGCGCGTGATGATCTACAGCCATGATACGTTCGGCCTCGGCCATCTCAGGCGCTCGCGGGCCATCGCCAATCGCCTGGTCGAACGCCACCCCGACGCCTCGATCGTCATCATCTCCGGCTCGCCGGTAATCGGCAGCTTCGAATTCGGCGACGGGGTCGACTATGTGCGCGTACCGGGCGTGGTCAAACATGCCGACGGCAACTACACCACGCTCAGCCTCAACCTGTCGCTCGACGAAGCGGTGGCGATGCGCGAGGGCATCATCCTGCAGACGGCCCGCGCATTGAAGCCGGACTTGGTGATCGTAGACAAGGAACCTACCGGTTTCCGCGGCGAATTGCTGCCGGCGCTCGAGGAACTGCGCCGGGCCGGCGCCCGGATCGTGCTCGGCGTGCGCGACGTGATGGACGAACCCTCGGTGCTAGCCCCCGAATGGGAGCGCAAGGGCGCCGTCGACGCGCTCGTGCGCTATTACGACGACATCTGGGTCTATGGCCTGCGCGAGATCTACGAGCCGCTGGCCGGACTCGACCTGCCCGAGCATGTCCACCGGCGCATCGTCTATACCGGCTTCCTGCGCCGCGAACTGCCACCCCAGCCGCAATTGATCCGCTATCCCAGGCTGACCAAGGGCCCCTTCGTGCTGGTCACCACCGGCGGCGGCGGCGACGGGCATGAACTGGTCGACTGGGTGCTCTCCGCCTATGAGCGCGATCCCGGCATTCCGACGCCGGCTTTACTGGTATTCGGGCCGTTCGTCGCCCGCGACCGGCGTGGTCCCTTCATGGAACGTATCGCCCGCCTGCCCAATGTCGATGCCATCACCTTCGACGCTAAGATCGAGCATCTGATGGTGAAGGCCCAGGGCATCGTCTCGATGGGCGGCTACAACACCTTCTGCGAGATCCTCTCGCTCGACAAACGGGCGCTGATCGTGCCGCGCACCACGCCCCGGCGCGAACAGACGATCCGCGCCGAGCACGCCACCCGCCTCGGGCTGGTCTCCATGCTCGACGGCAACAACCTCAATCCGGGCGCTCGCCGCGATCCGCTGGAGATGGCGCAGGCCATCCGCAACCTGCCCAACCAGCCCTTGCCGTCCAAGGCCTTCTTGCCGCATCTGCTCGAGGGCCTCGACCGTATCGAGCAATTGGCGACGCCCTGGTTCGAGGCCAGGCTGAATGCCGTCCCGCTCGGCCGTGTGGCCGGGACCTGACCTTTCGCCGGGTGCACGGGTTGTCTCCGACCCGGCTTCTCCCCAACGGATCTTGATGTCTTCCACCCGCTCTCCCATCGCCATCGTCGTCAAGGGCTATCCCCGCCTGTCCGAGACTTTCATCGCCCAGGAGATCCTGGCGCTGGAGCAGGCGGGCTTTGCCTTCGAGATCTGGTCGCTGCGCCAGCCGACGGACGGGGCGGTGCACATGCTGAACCAGCAGATCAAGGCTCGACCGGTCTATTTGCCCGAATATCTGCATCAGGCGCCGCTGCGGGTGCTGAGGGGCGCGCTCAGTGCCCTCAGGCGTCCCAGGCTTTTCAAGCTGATGGGATTGTTCCTGCGCGATCTCCGGCGCGATTTCAGCGCCAGCCGCGGCCGCCGCCTCGGCCAGGCCCTGGTGATGGCGCGGGAGCTCGATCCGGCCATCCGCCATATCCATGTGCATTTCCTGCACACGCCGGCCTCGGTGGCGCGCTATGCCGCCCTGCTGACCGGGCGGACCTTCTCTTTCTCCGCGCACGCCAAGGATATCTGGACCACCACGGATTGGGAGAAGCGCGAAAAGATCGCCGACAGCCAATGGGGCGTCACCTGCACGCGCGGCGGGGTCGAGGCCCTGCAGCGCCTCGCGCCGGCGGATGATCCCGATCGGGTCAGCCTCGTCTATCACGGCCTCGATCTCGGCCGCTTTCCCGCGCCGCCGGCCGAACGGCCGTGGCGCGACGGCAGCAATGCCGAAGCGCCGGTCGAATTCGTCACGGTGGGGCGCGCCGTCGCCAAGAAGGGCTTCGATGACCTGCTCACGGCGCTGGCGCAACTGCCCCCGAGCCTCTCTTGGCGCCTCACCCATATCGGCGGCGGCGAATTGCGCAAGGCGCTGCAGGCCCAGGCCGAGCGGCTCGGCCTGGCCGATCGCATCATCTGGCGCGGGGGGCTGGCGCAAGGCGAGGTGATCGAGGCCCTGCGTGCCGCCGACCTGTTCGTGCTGCCCTGCAAGGAAGGCGAAAGCGGTGACCGCGACGGGCTGCCCAACGTGATCATGGAAGCGTCGACGCAGGCCCTGCCCATCCTTTCCACGCGTTTCGCAGGGGTGCCGGAATTCGTGCGGGAGGGCGAGGAAGGGCTGCTGGTACCGCCGGGCGATCCGGCGGCCCTCGCCGGGGGGCTGTGGACCCTGGCCACGGATCCGGCCTTGCGCCAGCGCCTGGGCGAGGGTGCCTATCGGCGCGTGCGCGAGGCTTTTTCCTTCGAAGCGGGCATTGCGGTACTGGCCGGCAAGTTCGATGGCGTGCTGGCGGGGCCTCGTGCGGCCGCCGTGCCGGCGCCGGTGCTGGCGGAGCAGCGCCCGTGAGCCGGCTCGACAGCTTCATCCGCCGGGTGAGCGCCCAGCGCGACGTGCTCGACCATGTCTGCGGCCTCGTCGCTGGCCTGCCCGGCCCGGTGCTTGAACTCGGGCTCGGCAATGGGCGGACTTTCGACCATCTGCGTGAAAGATTGCCTGGCCGCCGCATCGTCGCCTTCGACCGGGCGCTCGGGGCGCACAAGAGCTCGATCCCCTCCGAGGAAGACCTGGTGCTCGGCGAAATCCGGGAAACCGCCGCCCGCTTCGCCGGCATCGGCGCCGCGCTGGTGCATGCCGACATCGAGACCAATTATGCGGAGGTCGATGCGGAGACGGTGCTCTGGCTGCCGCCGGTGGCGGCTGGCCTGCTGCAGCCCGGCGGCATCGTCGCCAGCGGCCTTCCTTTGCAGCATTCCGCGCTCCCAGGAAAAGGCGTCATCGCCGAGATTGAATCTTACGGATTTCGTAGGATGATGGCGGCACTGAACTCAAGCGGCAGGCGGGTCCCTTGTCGGCGCTTCCCCTTTCCCAGCACATGCGCCCGCTGCAGCGACGGCTGCGGCTGATCGCCGGGCTCGTACTGCTCGTCTTCGTGACGATGCACCTCGTCAACGCGGCCCTCGGCCTGATCTCCATCGAGGCCATGGAGCAGGCCAAGCCGTTTCTGCAATTGCCCTGGCGCACCATGCCGGGCCTGGCGCTGCTGTCGGCCGCGGCAGCGGTGCATGGCGTCCTCGGCCTCATGGCGATTGCCAAGCGGCGGAGCCTGGCCTTGTCGCGCACGGACTGGGTGCAGATCGTGCTGGGCCTGCTCGCCACGCCCCTTTTGATCAACCACATCCTGTTCGCACAGGTGTTCAGCCTGATCGATGCGGGCTTCAAGCCCGATTTCGGCCTGGTGCTGGCGGCCTACTGGCATTTCGCCCCGGCCAATGCCCTCTTGCAGGTGCTCGCCGTGGTTGTGGTCTGGGTGCATGGCGCGGTGGGGCTCTATACCTGGCTGGTGCTCAAGCCGGTCTGGCGGCGCCTCGGCCTGATCCTGACGCCGCTGTTCTTCATCCTGCCGGTGGCCGCCCTGCTCGGCTTCGTGCAGGGCGGCAAGGATGCCATGGCCAGGCTTGCCGCCGAGCCCGAATGGCAGGCGGCGATCGCTGCCAGCATGGGGCGTTTCGGCGCGGCGCAGGCCGAGATTGCCACTATCCGCGACGCCACCCTGCTGGCCTATGCCGGCCTGGTGCTGTTGGCCTGCGGTGTGATGCTGAGCCGTGTGCTGAAGAACCGGCAGCGAGTGGTCGGCGTGCATTATGACGGCAATCTTCTCGCCCAGGGACGGCCCGGCCTCTCCCTGCTCGAGATCAGCCTGTCCAGCGGCATTCCCCATGCCCATGTCTGTGGGGGCCGCGGCCGGTGCGGGACCTGCGTGGTCGCCGTCGACGAAGGGGAGGCCAATCTGTCGCCGATCGGTGTCGACGAACGGGCGACGCTTGCGCGCATTCATGCCGGTGCCGGCCAGCGCCTGGCCTGCCAGGCCCGATTGCTGGGTGAGTCCGTTTCGATCAGCCGCCTGCGTCCGGCCCATGCCGACGTCACCGCGGCACGCGATCCTGCGGGCTGGACGGCGGCTTCGGCCGGCGGGGCCATATCGCAACCCATCGCGTCTCAGGCCGCGCCATGAGGATACGCAGCATCCTTTCTATCCTGGCAGGCGCTTCGATTGCCAGCCTGGTCCTGCAGCGGGCGCAAGCGGAAACGCTCGCCGCTGCCGCGCTGATCCAGGACCAGACGGTCCCGCAGGGGCAGCTTTCGGCCTTCGTGGCCAGCCTGCTGCAGGCTGCCAAGCATCGTCTCTCCGGCATTGCCAACAGTCTCACCCTGGCACCCGGCGAATTCGCCCGCCTTGCCTCGGACGTCTCCACCGCGATGCCGACCGGCAACGGCATCGTCACGCTGACTTATGGCCTCATCCTGCTCATCGTCGGCGCGGGGGCCGAATGGCTCTATTGGACCTATGCCACGCCGGCGGTGATCGCGCTGGAGGCGGCTGCCGTCACGAGCCGCCGCGAGGCTTTCAGCCTCGCCATGCGGCGCCTCGGCCTGCGGGCTTTTGGCCTGGTCCTGTTCGTGGTGGCCATTGTCGGCGCCGCCGCTTATTTCGATTGGCCGTCCGGTTTCGACGGCTTCGTGATCGCCTCGATCCTGCTCATCGTGTTCGTGCGCCTGGCCTGGCTCATGGCGGACATCATTGCCGCGCCCGGCCATCCGCAATTGCGGCTCGGCGACATCGACCCCGCCCGGGCCAAGCGCTTCGTGGCTGCCTTTGTCGGCATGGGCTTCCTGCTCGCCCTCAGCCATCTCCTGCCCGAACTCCTGGAATATGTCGCCGGCGCGCCGCATGCGGCTTCAACGGTGCGGGTGATCGCCGCCACTCTGATCACGGTGATCGTGCTGGCCGGCGTTCTGACCGGGTTGAGACGGAGCCGGGCCGTCGTCAGGGCAAGCGGCCGGCTGCTGCCGCGATTTCCCTATGGCTTTCTCGCCGCCGCGCTGATCCTCGGTATCTACGGCGTCTGGCTGGCGGCCGGCTCGACGCTCGCGACGTTGCTGGCGATCCTGGCCATCGTCGCGGCGGTGCAGATGCGGCTCAGGCGTTGGGTGTTCTTCTTCTGGCCCGAGGAGGTGACGCCGGACGGCAACACCATCGGTGCCGGCCTGCTGCCGAACATCGTGCTGGCGCTGTCGCGCTATGTCGTGGTGCTCACCGGCATCGCCGCCGCCCTCCTTGCCCTGGACGCGCCGATGCGCAACATGGCGGGCAGCGACAGTCCGCTGATGCGCTTCGTGCTGCACCTGCTCGGCGTCGCCGGCCTGGCGCTCGTGGTCAATGTCGGCTGGGTCGCCATCCGCGAATTGATCGATCGGCGCCTGCGTGCCATCGGGCCCTTCGACCCGCATGCCGAGCCCGGCCCCAATGCGCGCCTGCGCACCCTGCTGCCCTTGCTGCGCATGACCAGCGCCATCGTGCTCCTGGTGCTGCTGGTGCTCTCCGCCCTGTGGACGCTGGGTATCGAGATCACCCCGCTGCTGGCCGGCGCCGGCGTGCTCGGCCTCGCCGTCGGCTTCGGGGCCCAGGCTCTGGTGCGCGACATCATCGCCGGCATCTTCTATCTGGTCGAGGACGTCTTCCGCATCGGCGAATATATCGAGAGCGGATCGAGCACCAAGGGCACGGTGGAGCGAATCACCCTGCGTACCGTCGCGCTGCGCCACCACAATGGCCCATTGCATTTCGTGCCCTATGGTTCGCTCGGCACGGTGCGCAACAATTCGCGCGATTGGGTGATCGAGAAGTTCAACCTGCCGCTGCCGGTGGGCGTGGATTCCGAACAGGTGCGCAAGCTCATCAAGAAGGTGGGCGAAGGAATGCAGGCCGATCCCGATATCGGCCCGCTGATCCGCGAGCCGCTGAAAGCCAAGCTCTACCGCATCGATCCCGGCATCAAGATCTTCCGCTGCAAGTTCCAGACCGCGCCGGGCAAGCAGTTCGACGTGCGGGCCGAGGCCTATAAGCGCATCGAGGTCGCCCTGCAGGCCGCCGGCATCCGCTTCGCGGACGGAATGCAGACCGTGGTGATCCCGGGCTCACAGGTGAGCCCGGGATCACAAGGAACACCGGTATTGCCGGGCGGGCAGCCGGCCGTCGCCTGATGATCAGACGCTGCGGCCACCGCCATTGCCACGGCGCCTTGCTCAAATGCGTTTTGCTCTCGTGATCCGGTAGACTGCGGCTGGCGGCAGGTTCCAGAGGGCGCCTCCGATGCGTTTTGCCTGCAGGCCGAAATCGGCGAGGACGGCGCGGGGAACCGGGCAGCGCGGACCATAGGTGAACTGGTAGAAGGCGCCATCCGGGCGCAGATAGTGGAAGGCGCCCGCCACGATATCCGCCACCTTGTCGGGCGGCGTCGACAGCAGCGGCAGGCCGCTGACCACGGCACCGACGGGACGGCCCTGATAAAGCGCATGCCGGGCAAGATGGGCGGCATCCATCGACAGGATGCGAGCACGGGGGAAGCGGCGTTCCAGCATGCGGGCAAAGTCGGCGCCGAATTCGATCAAGGTGAGATCGCCTTCGGCGATGCCGCGTGCCAGCAGGGCGCGGGTGAACACGCCGGTGCCCGGGCCGAGTTCCAGCACGGGGCCGTGCGCCGGCGTGATCTCGCGGGTCATTACCCGGGCGAGCGCGTCGCTGGAGGGCGCCACGGCTGCCACGCGCAGCGGGCTGGCGATCCAGGCCCGGAAGAAGCGGGAGAAATCGGCACAGGACGTGCCGGGATCGGTCAAACGAAGCTGGGCTGATGGTTCGGCCATGTCACACCTGTCAGTTCTTCGGAAATGGTCCAGAGGCGGGCTGCGAGGGCGGGGTCGCGAGCCTTGTCGCCGACCCTGGCGTCCCCGACCGGCCCCCTGAGCTCGAACATATTCTGAGGACCGTAATAGCCTGACGGCAAGGCCTCGGGCGCTGTCGCTGCGAACAGCGTCGGCAACGCCCCCTCGGCGGCGGATTGGGACATCAGCGGCTGCATCAGCCTTGTCAGCCACGCCATCGGGTGGGGGCGGCTGCGGCCGAGGCGCGGTCCGCTGGTCTGCAGATCCGTGACAGCATAGCCGGGATGGGCGGCATTGCTGGTGAGGCCCCAGCCGAAGGCGTTGCTGCGCCGCTGCAGTTCGAAGGCGAACAGGATCATGGCGAGCTTGGACTGGGCATAGGCCCGCCAGGGCTTGTAGCTTTTACGCCATTGCAGGTCGTCGAAATGGATATCGGCCAGCAGCCGGTGAGCGCCGCTGCTAAGATTGACGACGCGGGGGGCCTTGCCGCGGCGTAGCAGGGGTAGCAGCCGGCCGGTGAGGGCGAAATGGCCGAGATAGTTGGTGCCGAACTGCAGTTCGAAGCCATCTCGGGTTTCGTGACGGACGGGCGGCGTCATTACGCCGCCATTGTTGACGAGAAGGTCCAGCGCATCCTGTTCGTCGCCGAGGCGGGCCGCAAAGGTCGCGACGGCGTCGAGATCTGCCAGATCGAGGTCTGCGTAGCGGATGGTGGCGGCGGGGCTGTGGGCGCGGATGCGGGCGAGCGCCTGCTGCCCCTTGGCTGGGTTGCGCCCGGTCAGCAGGACATCGGCACCCGTCCGTGCCAGGGCCAGGGCCGTCTCGTAGCCGAGGCCGCCGGTCGCGCCGGTGATCAGGACGCGCCGCCCCTTTTGGGGCGGCATGTCACGGGTGGTCCAGTCCAGGCTGGTTGCACTCATTGTGTCAGGCCCTCAGCAAGGCCGGAAGTTCGGCGCCGTCGAAGTCGGTGGAGGCGCTGACCTCGGCCCAATCTGCTGCGGCCTTCTGCCGGGCCGTCTCCGCCTGACGGAAGACGTGGAGCGCGTCACTGCCCAGGAGCAGGTGAGCCGGCAGTGTCTCGCGGGTGGAGATGTCGACGACGAGCCTGGCGATCTTCTCGGGGTCGCCGACCTCGTTGCCGACATAGGCCTTCATGCGCTTCAGGACCGCGCCGACGCTGGGCTCATAGTCGGGCAGGATGTCGCTGGCAGCGTCACGGGCCGTGTAACCCCAATCCGTGCGCATGCCGCCGGGCTCCAGGGCGATGACCTTGACGCCGAAGGGCGCGACCTCCTGGGCCAGCACCTCGGTGAAGCCGCCCACCGCCCATTTGGCAGCCTGATAGGCGCTGAGGCCGGGGGTGGCGACGCGTCCGCCGACGGAGGAGATATTGATGATGTGGCCGGATCGCTGGCTGCGCATCACCGGCAGCGCCACCCGGATCAAATTGACCACGCCGAAGAAATTGGTCTCGACCTGGGAGCGGAAGTCCTCCTCCCCGGTCTGCTCGAAGGGACTGAGATGGCCGAAGCCGGCATTGTTGACGAGGACATCGAGGCCGCCATAGGCCGCCACGGCAACGTCGACGCCGCGGCGGGCCATGGCCGGATTGGTGACGTCGAGCGCCGGATTGAGCAGGTTGTCGCCATAAAGCCGCTTGAGGTCGGCAAGGCGCTCCGGATCGCGTGCCGTCGCCACCACCTTGTTGCCGGCGGCCAGCGCCGCTTCGAGGATCGAACGCCCCAGCCCGCGGCTGGCACCCGTGATCAGCCAGATCTTAGACATGATTCACTTCCCGTTTCGGTAAATAAAGAGTGTGCACTCACTCATTTAACCTGTAAAACAGCTTCGTTTTTCAAGCCGCCGTCAGCTTCCCAGGCCGCTCCAGAAGATCTGGAAGCCGGCCTGCTTGTAGGCTTCCCGCCTTTCCGGATCGCGCGCCGTGAATTCCAGGGTCGTCTCCGCGAGCGCCTCGAAGGAGGCGCTCAGGAACGCCATGGGCTGGTCCTTGAGCGGGCCCAGCGCATGGGCCTGTTCGAAGGCAGCACTGACATCGCGGAAAGCCGCGCTGCCGGCCTGCCTGGTGGCCGGAGTGATGCGCTCGGATACGCCGAGTTGGCGCATGGCCTTGCGCTTCACCGGATATTTCGCGCCCCAGTCGATCCAATGGCTCCAGATGTGCCAGGCACGCTCCCTGATGCTGGCATCCGGGAGGAAGCCTTGCATGATGGTGCCGCCGAGTTCGGTCTTGAGGGTCAGATAGAGCTGGTTGAGCAACTCGTCCTTGTTGGCGAAATATTTGAACAGCGTGCCCTCGGCGATCTCCGCGCCTTGGGCGATCTTCGCCGTCGGCGCGCCGATCCCCATGGCCGCCACCAACCGGGTGGCGGATGCCAGGATCGCCTGGCGCTTTGCTTCGCTGAGGGGCCGTGCCACGGTTCGACTTCATTTGAGTGAGTACATGCTCATTTATAGGAATAGCGAGGCGCTCCGTCAAGATCCAAGATTGGGTTTCCGGCAGGGTGGACGTCTTCCGTAGGCATTAACTTGAGGCGAGGGGCGCGGCGCCAATCACCCCTTCGCCCCGTCTTTACGGGGAGAAGGTAAGGATGAGGGGCAGCTCGACCTCATAAATCACACCCTTGGAGCAGCCCCTCACCTCGATCCTCTCCCCGTAAGAACGGGGCGAGGGGGCTCATATGTCGAGCTTTATCGCCAACCGCCTCATCTTGCCCAACCCCTCAAGTCAGCGCCTGTGAACGCCTTCATCCGTGCTCCCGGAAATGGCGGGCGCCGCCTTGCGGTATCCGCGGGGGCGGATCACAATACCGACGCCGAGGGATGATACTGTCGGAGCGAAGGAGATTCGGCCGCTTCAATCCGGTAACACCGGGATCGCGGACCGTGTCGAGCCCGCCGCCGCCGCATGAAAGCGCCGCCCGGGCCGGGAGGGGAGAGGCATGTCTGACACGGTCGGCCTGAGGCGCAAGCGCCGTTCCGGGCGGGTCCTTTAGTGGACATTCCGCGCCTGCCTGCCTTGCGGTCCTACCATTCCTGGATCGCCAACGAGACGCTGGAGGACTATTCGCTGCGCTATGCGGCCAGGTCCTTCCGGCGCTGGTCGCCTTTCGTCATCGCCAATACGGCGCTCGGCGGCATTTCCTTCCTGGCGCTGGAGGCGATCGGCGGCACCATCACGCTGAGCTATGGTTTCGCCAATGCCTTCCCGGCCATCCTGGTCACCTGCCTGTTCGTGTTCGTGACCTCGACGCCGATCGCCTATTATTCGAGCCGCTACAACATCGACATGGACCTGCTTACCCGCGGGGCAGGGTTCGGCTATATCGGCTCGACCATCACCTCGCTGATCTACGCCACCTTCACCTTCATCTTCTTCGCCCTGGAAGGGGCGATCATGGCGCAGGCGCTGAAGCTCTTCGCCAATGTGCCGCTGGTGCTTGGCTACATCATCTCCTCGCTGGTGATCATCCCGATCACCTTCATGGGCGTCACCATGATCTCGAAGCTGCAGATGATCACCCAGCCGGTCTGGATCGCCCTGCACCTGCTCCCCTTCGTCTATATCGCTGTCGGTCATCCCGGCACGCTTGGCGAATGGGTTGCCTTCGCCGGCAGCGCGGCAGGCGGAGAGGGGTTCAATCTCCTCGCTTTCGGCTCGGCGATCGGCGTGCTCGGTGCCCTGTCGATCCAGATCGGCGAGCAGGTCGACTTCCTGCGTTTCCTGCCCGACAAGACCGAGGAAAACCGTTGGCGCTGGTGGACGGCGGTGATCGCGGCAGGGCCGGGCTGGATCGTGGTCGGCGGCTTCAAGATCCTGTGCGGCAGCTTCCTGGCCGTGCTTGTGGTCAGCTCGGGCCTGCCGCAGGCGACGGCCCTCGAACCGGTCCACATGTATATCAAGGCCTATGAATATGTGAGCACCGATACGGCCGTGGTGCTGGCCGCCGCCGTGGTGTTCGTGCTGATCTCGCAGGTCAAGATCAACGTCACCAACGCATATGCCGGTTCGCTCGCCTGGTCGAACTTCTTCTCCCGTGTCACCCACTACCATCCGGGCCGGGTGGTCTGGCTGATCTTCAACATCCTGATCTCGCTGCTCTTGATGCTGCTCGGCATCTTCCAGACCCTGGCGCTGGTGCTGGCCGTCTATTCCATCATTGCCTCGGCCTGGATCGGCTCGATCTTCGCGGATCTCGCCATCCTCAAGCCGCTCAAGATCAGCCCGCCCTTCACCGAGTTCAAGCGGGCCTATCTCCACAATTTCAACCCGGTCGGCTGCGGCTCGATGGCACTCGCCTCCATCGTCGCCGTGCTCTGCTTCATCGGCAGTTTCGGCACGTTGGCCGAGGCCTATGCGGCCCCGATCGCGTTCTTCACCGCACTCGTCAGCGCGGTCGCGATCGGCGTGGCGACCGGTGGGCGTTACTATCTCGCGCGCCCTCGGGAGGAAGTGGCCGCCCGCCGGCAGGCCATCGTCAAATGCGAGATCTGCGGCCTCGACTACGAGCGCCCCGACATGGTGCACTGCACCTTCTACGACCGGCCGATCTGCTCGCTGTGCTGCAGCCTGGATTCGCATTGCCATGATGTCTGCAAATCACCCGGCGGGGTGCTGGAGGACCAGCGCTCGCGCTATTTCGGGCGCACGCTGATCGGCAAGATCGCCCCGCATATGGGCCAGCGCCTGCTCAAGGTCGGCGGGGTGGGATTTGCGCTGACCATCGTTACCGCCGCGGTCTTCCTCATCACCTACCGCCTGATCGAACCCGGTGCCGAGGAGCCGCATCTCGACAGTGGCGCCTTGCTGCTCCGGGTCTTCCTGGCCCTGCTGCCGCTGCTCGGCATCGGCGCCTGGTGGATCGTGCTCTCGCATGAAAGCCGCGAACTCGCCGAGCGCGACCTCGTCGCTTCGCTGGGACGCCTGCACCAGGCCCAGCAGGAATTGGCGAGCAATGAACGCCTGGCGGCGATCGGCCAGATGACAGCCACGGTGAGCCATGAATTGCGCAATCCGCTCGGCACGCTGGTGACCTCGGCGGATGTGCTCAGGCGTTCGCTACGCGACGCCGGCGAGCCGGTGATGGGCGAGTTGCAGCGCCTGCAGCGCAATGCCTGGCGCTGCGTGCGCATCATCGAGGATCTGCTCGACTTCTCGCGCAAGCGCCCGCTGGTGCTCGCGCCGGTCGCCATCGATGCCTGGGTCCGCCAGCAGGCCGGCGAGCAGGAAGCGGCCATCCGCGCCCTGATCACCCTCGACCTCAAGGCGAATTGTGCCGTGCCTGCCGACGCCGAACGGCTCCGCCAGGCTTTTTCCAACGTGCTCGTCAACGCGATGCAGGCCTGCGAGGGCCGGGTACCGGACGAGGGAGCCATCACCATTTCCACGCGCCGGGAAGGGGAACGGATGGTGCTCGCCATCGCCGACAAGGGCAGCGGCATGTCCCCGGAGGTGGTCGATCGCATCTTCGAGCCCTTGTTCAGCACCAAGGCCTTCGGTGTCGGGCTCGGCATGCCGCTGGTCAAGCGTATCCTCGAACAGCATGGCGGCGAGGTCAGGGTCGAAAGCGAGCCAGGCGAGGGCGCGTTGATATCGCTGGTCCTGCCTTGTGTTCCGGCGGCCCGGCCATGAAGGACGAAGATAGCGAACTGCCGGCGGACATCATCGGCGCGTCGGGAACTTCCCCCGGGGGCGAGGAGGCCGGAACGCGCTGCGTGCTGATCGTCGACGACGACGTCGATTTTGCCTCCAGCCTCGCCGGCCTGCTGCGCCTGGAAGGCTACCACACCCCGATTGCCCATGACTCGGCGGCGGCCCTGGATATGCTCGGCCGCGAGCGTATCGCCGTGGCGCTGGTCGACGTCCGCCTGGGCCTCGGCGATGGCGTCGATCTCGTCCGCACCCTGCGCCAGCGCAGCCCCGATCTCGTCTGCGTGATGGTCACGGCCTATGCCTCGATCGAGACGGCGGTGGAGGCCCTCAAGGCGGGCGCCTATGACTACCTCTCCAAGCCCTTCTACACCGAGGAATTGCTGGCCCTGCTCGATCGCTGCTTCGAGCGCATCCGCCTGGTGGAGGAGAAGGGGCGGATTGCCGAGCGCCTCCGCCAGACCCAGCGCCTGGAGGCGATGGGCCAGCTCGCCAGTGGCATCGCCCATGACTTCAACAACATCCTGGCCGTGCTCTATTCCAACCTGCGCTGGCTGCAGGAACGGCTGGACGGCCAGCCGGAGCTGCATGAACTCGTCGCCGATGCGCTCGACGCCGCGCGGTCCGGCTCCGAGCTGGCCTCGCGCCTCCTCAGCTTCGGGGCCAGGCGCATGGACGAGACGGCGGTCGTCGATCTCGGCAGGGAACTGCCGCCCCTGATGCGGGTTCTCGCCCGCACGCTGGGCGACAGGGTGACGGTGGTTCTCGAGGTGGCGGAGGATCTCCAGCCGGTCGAGATTCCGACCGGCCAGCTCGAGCCGAGCCTGCTTAATCTCGCCCTCAATGCCCGCGACGCCATGCCCGAAGGCGGGCGCCTCGTCTTTGCCGCTCGCAACCTCCTGGTGGCGGCCGAAGATGCCCGCGTGGCTTCGGGGCTGCTGCCGGGCTCCTATGTACTGCTGTCGGCGACCGATACGGGACAGGGCATGCCGCTGGCGGTCCGGCGCAGGGCTCTCGAACCCTTGTTCAGCACCAAGCCCTCGGGGGAGGGCAACGGCCTCGGCCTCGCCATGGTCGATGCCTTCGTGCGCCAGGCCGGCGGGCGCCTCGGTATCGTCAGTGCGCCGGGCGAGGGCACCACGATCAATCTCTATCTGCCGCAGGCAAGGCGCGTGGGAGGTTGAGAAACCCCTCATCCGGCTGCCGCCACCTTCTCCCGCAAGGGGAGAAGGGGCCAAAATGCCATAGGTCGCGGCCGGTGGGCGCAACCGCTGATTCGCGCTGTGCTCACCCGATAAAATTCCTTCTCCCCTTGCGGGTGTCGTCAACTCTCTTGAGTTGACTAGAGGTCCCGGCAGGGGGATGAGGGGCCTACTCGCCCCGCGCCTCCGCCGCGAACATGTAGCCGACGCCGCGGATGGTCTTGATATATTGGGCGTCGCGCACATCGTCGCGCAGCTTGCGGCGGATCTTGCCGATCAGCACGTCGATGCTGCGGTCATAGGGCGTCCAGCTGCGATTGGCGACGATATCGAGGATCTGGTCGCGCGAGAGGATGCGCCCGCGTCGTTCGACCAGGGCCGACAGGATCTGGAACTCCTGGCTGGTCAGGCGTACGCGCTCGCCCTGCGGCGAGGAGAGCTCGTAGCGCGAGGGATCGAGCTGCCAGCCGGCGAAGCGAATGGCGGGCGAGGCGTTGGGCTCCACTGTTTCGGGCAGGTTGATGCGGCGGGCGAAGCGGCGCAGCACCGTGCGGACCCGGGCCAGCAATTCGCGCGGCTCGAAAGGCTTGGTGATGTAGTCGTCGGCACCCAGTTCCAGGCAGACCACCTTGTCGATGGTGCTGTTCTTGCCGGACAGCATGATCACCGGCAGGTCGTATTGGCTGCGCAGGGCGCGCGCCAGGCTGAGGCCGTCTTCCCCGGCGGGGAAGGTCAGGTCGAGGATCACCAGGTCGAAGCTCTCGTCGGCCATGGCCCGGCGCATGGCCCGCCCCTCATTGGCGCTGGCGGTGGCATAGCCTTCGCTGGCCAGGAATTTCTCCAGAAAGCGGCACAGCCGATGATCGTCATCGACGACGAGGATGCGAGACTTGGTGTCGGCTGCAGGCATGGCGGGCAGGATAGTCGTATTGCTGGCCGGGGTCGAGATGGGCGGACGGGACGTCCGCGGTCCCAGCCGCGACATTTCCGGCGCGAACCTTGCTGGAATTGCATGGGAAACGATGCGGCTGGGACCGCGGATGTCCCGTCCGCCCCTGAAACCGGGATGCTTGTCGCAGAAGCGCAGGCCTTTCCGGTTACAAAAAATTACACAAACCGTGGTCGGACGATTCATGGCGGTTACAGGGCCCGCCTAGGCTCCCTTTGCACGAACGGCCCGGCGGCCCCTTGCGGCGCGGGCACAGAACATCGTGACGGTTCGGCCCGGAGTACCCCGCAGGCCGGCCCCAGGAGGAGGAACCGATGCCCAAGACCGTATTCTCCGTCGATCTGAAAAAGGCACCCGAGGACCAGGCGATCAAGACCCACAATCGCTGGCATCCCGATATTCCGATGGTCGAGACCTTCAAGCCCGGCGACGTGTTCCGCGTCGAGTGCTATGACTGGACCGGCGGTCAGATCGGCAACAACAACAGCGCCAACGACGTGCGCGACGTCAACCTCACCCGCGTGCATTATCTCTCCGGCCCGTTCGGGGTCGAGGGTGCCGAGCCCGGCGACCTCCTGGTCGTCGACATCCTCGACATCGGCGCCCTGCCGGATTCGGAATGGGGCTTCAACGGCCTGTTCGCCAAGGAAAATGGCGGCGGCTTCCTCACCGAGCACTATCCCAACGCCACCAAGTCGATCTGGGATTTCAAGGGCATCTACACCACCTCGCGCCATGTGCCCGGCGTGCGCTATCCAGGCCTGATCCATCCCGGCCTGATCGGCTGCCTGCCCGACCACAAGCTGCTGGCCGAGGCCAACCGGCGCGAGGCGGCATTGGTCGCGACCGATCCCGAGCGCGTGCCGCCGCTCGCCGCACTTCCGTTCGGCGATACGGCGCTGATGGGCCAGATGACGGGCGACGCCGCCCACAGGGCGGCTGCCGAAGCCTGGCGCACGGTGCCGCCGCGCGAGCATGGCGGCAATTGCGACATCAAGAACCTGTCGCGCGGCTCCAAGGTCTACTTCCCCGTCTATGTGAAGGGCGGCGGCCTTTCGATGGGAGACATCCACTTCTCCCAGGGCGATGGCGAGATCACCTTCTGCGGCGCCATCGAGATGGCCGGCTGGATCGACATCAGCGTCGATGTCATCAAGGGCGGCATGGCCAAATACGGCATCATCAACCCCATCTTCAAGCCGAGCCCGATCGACCCGCATTTCGACGACTACCTCATCTTCGAGGGCATCTCGGTCGACGAGCATACGGGCGAGCAATATTATCTCGATGCCCATGTCGCCTATCGGCGCGCCTGCCTCAATGCCATCGAATATCTCAAGAAGTTCGGCTATTCGGGCGAACAGGCCTACTCGATCCTGGGCACTGCGCCGGTGGAAGGGCGGATCGCCGGCATCGTCGACATCCCCAATGTCTGCGCGACACTGGCCATTCCCACGGCCATCTTCGACTTCGACATCAATCCGAACGCGTCGGGTCCGACCAAGAAGGTCTCGGGTGCCGACGTCGCCAGGACCAGCTGATCATCGCCTCGCACACATCATGAAACCAGCGCCTCGGCCGGACTGCCATCTCCGGCCGGCGCGTTGCGTGTAGAGGAAACGCGATCATGCTGCTCGGATTTGCATTGCTTTACGTGGGTGCCGTCCTGTTCCTGAACGGCTTGTGGCTCATGGGCAGGATCGACGACAAGGAGATCGTCGTCATCAACGTGGTCTCCGGCTTCGTCACCTTGTGCGTCGCCCTGTCGTCGGCCTTCGGCGCCAAGGCCGATGCCGCCTCGATCAAAGCGGCGGCCCTGACGCTGTTGTTCACCACCACCTATCTGTGGGTCGCTTACAACCGGGTGGTGACGGTCGACGGCCGGGGCCTGGGCTGGTTCAGCCTGTTCGTGGCCGTCACTGTCGTGCCCATCGCCGTCCAGGGCCTGACCTCGGCCCAGAGCCTGACCGATACCTGGCTCGGCCTGAACTGGGCGATCTGGGCCGTGCTCTGGTTCATGTATTTCCTGCTGCTGGCGCTCAAGCGCCCGATCCTCAAGGTGACGGGGCTGGCGACCGTGGCGTCCGGCATCGTCACCGGCTGGATCCCGGGCCTGCTGCTGCTGGAAGGCAAGCTGTGAACCGGCCGCGGGGTACGCCCCGCGGCATCTTCCGCGTATCGGTTGGAGAGAACCATGCCGCTTTACAACTATGTCTGTGACGATTGCGGTCCCTTCGACGAATGGGTGCCGATGGCGGATGCCGGCAAGGCCTGCGCCTGCCCGACCTGCAGCGAGCCCGGCCAGCGCGACGTCGCCGCCCCGCAGCTCAGCCTGATGAACGGCACGCTGCGCCGAGCGCTTGCCCGTTCGGAAAAGAGCGGTACCGAGCCGAAAGTGGTGAAGAAGGCCCACCTCGCCGGTTGCGGCTGCGGAATCTGCAAGGTCGGCAAGAAGGGCCCCTCCACTCGTCACAAATGGATGATCGGGCATTGAATTCCTGGAGCGCGGACTTCCAGTCTGCTCTTCCTTTCAGCAAACGCGGTGTTTCCAAGCGCGGACATCGCGACATGCCAGCATGTCGCTGAGAAGTCCGCGCTCCCAGGATCTACGCCTTGACCACCTTCGCCATGTCGGCGCCGGCCTTGGCGCAGGCATTGCGGGTGTCGACCACCAGCCGGGCGGCACTGGCGACCAGGCCGTAATCGATGCCGTCATGGTCGGTGGCGACCAGCACGGCGTCATAGCCGGCAAGGATCTCGGGAGAGAGTGCCACCGAACGGCGGCCGGCAAGGGCGGCATGCTCGCGCGTCTTCGGGATCACCTGGGCATGGGGATCGTGGAAATCGGCCTGCGCCCCGCGCTCCTCCAGGATCTCGATCAGCTTGAACGAGGCGCTCTCCCGGGTGTCGTCGACGTTCTTCTTGTAGGCGATGCCGATCAGCAGGACGCGGGCACCGTTGAGGCCGCGCTTGAAGCGCTTGTCGAGCGCCTCCGCCAGCCGGTCGACGACATGGCGGGGCATGGCGGTGTTGATCTGGCCGGCCAGCTCGATGAAGCGCGTGGCGATGTCGAACTCCCGCGCCTTCCAGGTCAGATAGAAGGGATCGATCGGGATGCAGTGCCCGCCGAGCCCGGGGCCGGGATAGAAGGGCATGTAGCCGAAGGGCTTGGTCTTGGCGGCCTCGATGATTTCCCAGACATCGAGGCCCATGGCGTCGTAGATCACCTTCAATTCGTTGACGAGGGCGATGTTCACCGAGCGGAAGATGTTCTCGGTGAGCTTGACAGCCTCCGCCGCCGCCGGCGAGGAGACCGGCACGGTGGCGCTCACGAAGGCGTCGTAGAGGGTCTTGGCCAAGGCGAGCGCGTCGGCGCCGTCGCCCCCGACGACCTTGGGAATGTTCTGGGTGCCGTAAACCGGATTGCCAGGATCCTCGCGCTCGGGCGAGAAGGCGAGGAAGAAATCCTGGCCGCAGACGAGGCCGGCAGCCTCCAGCACCGGCTTCATCAGTTCCTCTGTGGTGCCGGGCCAGGTCGAGGATTCCAGGATGACGAGCTGGCCGCGCCGGAGCTTTTTCGCGATCGAGGCAGTCGAGTTGGCGACATAGGACATGTCGGGCTCGCGCTGGCGCGTCAGCGGCGTCGGCACGCAGACGAGGATGGCATCCGGCTCGTCGAGCCGGGCGAAATCGGCGGTAGCCTCGAACAGGCCCTTGGCGATGGCCTCGCGGATCGGCGCGTTGGAGATGTGCCTGATCAGCCCGTCGCCCTGGTTGAGGGCCGCCACGCGCCTGAGATCGATGTCGAAACCCAGCACTTTGAAACCGACGCCGGCAATGGCGGTGGCGAGCGGCAGGCCGACATAGCCGAGACCAATGATGCCGATCACGGCCTGTCGTGTTTGGATGCGGGCGAGGAGGGCGGAGGCAAGCGGGGACTGCATGTCTTGCATATCCGCCAGGGCGGGACGGAAGGCAAGCGGACGTTGCGCATCGTCAAGGTTCGATTGCCCCTCCGGTGGGTTCACGCCTCTCGACGCCGAAGCGGCTTGCCAAGCAGCAAAGCCATAGGTAATGTTATGTTATAACATTACCTATGGAGTCATTATGGAGATCGAAGACAAGAGGCTGCCGGTCACCGTGCTGTCGGGGTTTCTGGGGGCAGGCAAGACCACCCTGCTGAACCATGTCCTCAACAACCGGGAGGGCCGGCGGGTCGCGGTGATCGTCAACGACATGAGCGAGGTCAATATCGATGCCGATCTGGTGCGTGACGGCGGCAGCGGCCTGTCGCGGACCGACGAGAAGCTGGTGGAGATGACCAATGGCTGCATTTGCTGCACCTTGCGCGACGACCTGGTTTCCGAGGTCCGGCGCCTGAGCGAGGAAGGCCGCTTCGACTATCTCCTGATCGAGGGCACCGGCATTGCCGAGCCGCTGCCGGTCGCCAGCACCTTCTCCTTCCGCGACGAGGCGGGCGTGAGCCTTTCCGATGTCGCCTGCCTCGACACCATGGTCACGGTCGTCGATGCGGCGAACCTGCTGGCCGACTACGGCTCCAATGATTTCCTGCGTGATCGTGGCGAAACGGCGGGAGCCGGGGACGAGCGCACCATCGTCGATCTCCTGGTCGAGCAGATCGAGTTCGCCGATGTCGTGGTGATCAACAAGGCCGCGCAGGTCTCTGCCGATCGGCTCGCCTTGGTGCGCAAGGTCGTGCAGGCCCTGAATGCCGATGCACGCATCGTGGAGACTGATTTCGGCAAGGTTGCGCTCGATGCCGTGCTCGATACCGGCCTGTTCGACGAGGAGAAGGCGCAGCGCCATCCGCTCTGGTACAAGGAACTCTACGGCTTCGCCGACCACGTGCCGGAGACGGAGGAATATGGCATCGCCAGCTTCGTCTATCGCGCGCGGCGGCCTTTCGATCCCGACAAGTTCAACGCCTTAGTCGAGAGGACCTGGCCGGGCCTGATCCGGGCCAAGGGCCATTTCTGGCTGGCGACGCGGCCCGACTGGGTGGGCGAGTTCTCGCTGGCCGGCGCCATCGCCCGCGTGAGCGCGATGGGGCATTGGTGGGCGGCCATCCCGCGGCGGCATTGGCCCGATCATCCCGATTGGTGGCGTATCCTCAAGCGCAACTGGGACGACGTCTGGGGCGACCGGCGCCAGGAACTGGTCTTTATCGGCACCGGCCTGGATGAGGCCGCGATCCGCAAGGCCCTGGACGATTGCCTTGTGCAGCCTGCCGGCGGGAGCCGCTTCGACCCGCAGGCCTATCGCCACCTCAGCGATCCCTTCCCGACTTGGGAGGCGGCCTGAGGCTGTGCGGAACCCGAGGCCAGGGATGGTCAGCTACCGGTTCCTCAGGCGATGGCGACCCATCCGGTCACGACGATGAGGATCACGGTGACTATGCAGCCGGCGATATAGAGAATGGTTCGCACACTGCCGCCCTTCGCCGCGTTGCCGCCGCGCAGGTAGATCGCCACATGGGCCAACCGGACCAGGACGTAGAGCCAGACCAAGGTCGCGAGCAGGGCCGGCCCCACACCTAGCATCATCGCCAGCACGGCTGGTACGACGAAGGGGGCCAGCGCCTCCACCGAGTTCAGATGTGCACGGTCGATGCGGAAGAGCGGGTTTTCGTCGGCGGCCGGAAGTATCGGGCCGGAGAGCACGCCGGCCCGGCCCTTGGAGTATCCCGAGTTGATGGCCAAGGCGATCGAGGTCAGGCAGAGTGCGAGCACCCCGATGATGCTGAAGGTGTAGGCTGCCATGTGATCTCCACGGGTTCGAGCCACGGTGAGGTCGGAATGGAGCAGGCCGGCATCAGGCCTGGCCGGCCACCAACTCCGCGAAGCGCCGCAGATAGAGCGGCCACCCCTGGTCGCCGGCAACGCCATCGCGCACGCTTTCCCAGCCTTGGCCGTGGCGCTCCAGCTTCCGATGCTCGAGCTCGACACGGGTGCGGCTCGCCGTCTCGGCGATGAACTGCACCTCCCATTCGCTGGTCTTTTCCGGATCGGTCTCGATCTGCCATCGCGGGTTGATGTCCCAACTCAGCAGCACCCGACGAGGTGGCTCATAGGCCAGCACGCGTGCCCAGCGGCATTCGCTGCCGTCGACGCCGCGGTCATAGATATGGCCGCCGACCCGCGGCTCAAACACGGTTTCGGCGATCTCGACGCCAAGCAGATTGTGCTCACGGGGCTTGAAACTGCCGAATTGTTCGGTGAAGACCTTGAAGGCGCGCTCGATCGGCGCCTCGACCACGATTGATTGCTTCACGGGTGAGGGCGTTACATGAAGGCTCATTGCAGTTCCTCCGCCGGCTGCTCGACGGCAATTTTGTAGGCCGTCAGGGTGTCGCTCCAGAATCGGTCGAGCCAGGCACGCATCTGGCCAAGTCCGTCGGGATCGATGTGGTAGATGTTGCTCGCCCCTTTCGGTTCCGAGCGCACGAGCCGAGATTCACGCAGTACCTTCAGATGCTGCGAGACGGCCGATTGCGAGACCGAAACATGCCGGGTGATCTCGGCAACGGAGCGCGGTCGCTCCGCGATCAGTTCGAAGATCATTCGACGGGTCTGGTCGCCAAGAGCAGCGAGTTGCGCGCTATCAACAGTCATGACTTATCATTAGTGGAAACTGATGATAGTGTCAAAGCAAGGCAGCGGCCTTCGAGCCGGGCCTGCCGTCCCGCCTCTGCCTAACCAGTCTCTCGCCTAATGATAAGGATCGGCCGCATCCCTGAGGCCGTCACCGAAGAAGTTGAAGGCGAGCACGACCAGCATCACCGGGATCATCGGGATCAGCAGCCAGGGATAGAGGTTGATGGCGCCGAGATTCTGGGCGGAATTGAGCAGCACGCCCCAGCTCACCACGGGCGGGCGCAGGCCGAGCCCGAGGAAGGACAGCGCCGTCTCGCCGAGAATCATCGCCGGGATCGACAGGGTGGCGCTGGCGATCAGGTGGCTCATGAAATTGGGCAGGAGATGGCGGCCGATGATGCGCGATCGCGAGGCGCCCATCATTTCGGCGGCATGCACGAAATCCTCGTTGCGCAGCGACTTCACCTTCGAGCGCACCGCCAGCGCCAGGCCCGGCCAGTCGAGCAGGCCGAGAATGATGGTGATGCCGAGAAAGACGATCACCGGGCTCCAATTGGCCGGCAGGGCGGCCGACAAAGCGAGCCAGAGCGGCAGTTCCGGCAGCGAGCGCAGCACCTCGATCAGACGCATCACCAAGGCGTCGACGATACCGCCGACATAGCCGGCAAGGCCGCCCAGGGTCAGGCCGATCGTGAAGGAGACCGCGATACCGATCAGACCCACGGTGAGGGAGATGCGGGCGCCATAGATGATGCGCGAGAGCATGTCACGGCCGAGCCGGTCCGTCCCGAGCAGGAAGGCGGTGCCGTTTTCGGGCGGGCAGACCAGATGGAAATTGCCCTCGAACAAGCCCCACATCTTGTAGCGTTCGCCGCTGCAGAAGAAACGCAGGGCCTGGGGCTTGGTCTTGTCGACCTGGTAGATGCCGGGAAATTGCGGGCTCTCGATGTCGCGGATGGCGAAGTTCACGGGATAGACGAAGGGGCCGACGAACTGCCCGTCGTGAAACAGATGCACGCTCTGCGGCGGCGTATAGAGATAGTCGGCGTTGCGCTGGTTCAGGGAATAGGGGGCGATGACCTCCACGAAAGGCAGCGACAGATAGACCAGCGCCAGGAAGATGCCGGCGAACAGGGCCGGCCGGTTGCGCCGGAACTTCCACCAGATCAGCATGGCCGAGGACGCGCGATAGAAGCGCTCCTCCTCGGCCGTCATCTTCTTGGCGACGTAGGGGTCGAAGGGAGCCGGATTGACGTAATGGGGCGATCGCAACTCGGTCATTACAGTCCTATTTGCCGGTGCCGATACGGATGCGCGGATCGAGCACGGCGAGGGCGAGATCCGCGATGAACATGCCGACCACCGTGAGGAAGGCAACGAAGAGCAGGATGAAACCCGCCAGATACTGGTCCTGGATGCGCAGGGCCTGCACCAGGATCGGGCCGATCGTGGGCAGGCTCAGCACGATCGAAACGATGGCCGAGCCCGAGACGATGCTGGGCAGGAGATTGCCGATATCGGCCACGAAGGGATTGAGCGCGATGCGGAAGGGGTATTTCAACAGGGCTCGGCCCGGCGGCAGTCCCTTCGCCTTGGCCGTGACCGTATATTGCTTGGCGAGCTCGTCGAGCAGGTTGGCACGCAGCCGCCTTATCATGCCCGCGGTGCCGGCCAGGCCGATCACCACCACCGGCACGATCATATGGCTGAGGAAGGAGCCGAGCTTGCCGAACGACCAGGGCGCATCGGTATAGTCGGGCCCGAACATGCCGCCGATCGAAATGCCGAACCAGCGGTTGAGATAGAACAGCAGCGCGAGGGCGAGCAGGAAGCTGGGCGTCGCCAGGCCGATATAGCCCAGGAACGTCACCAGATGGGCGCCGATGGAATTGCGGCGGGTGGCCGAATAGATGGCAATTGGGATGGCGACGAGATGGATGAAGACGATCACCGCCAGATTGAGCAGAACGGTCAGCAGCAGTGCGTCGCCGACCACCGCCTTCACGGGCTGCTCATATTCGAATGACCAACCCCAATAGCCTTGCAGCAGGCCGTTGAAGCCGTTGGGCCCGGGCAGCACGCCGAGCCAGGTGGCGTATTGGTGCAGCAATGGCTTGTCGAGGCCGTATTGCACCCGCATCGCCTCCGCTTTGGCGATGCTGGCAGTCTCGCCCTGGGCCCTCAGTTCGTTGATCTTGTTGGTGAGGAAGTCGCCCGGCGGCAGCTTGATCACGATGAAGATCAGGAGCGAGATCAGCAGCAGCGTCACCACCATGGTGGCGAAGCGGCGCAGCACGTAACGCATCATGGCGTATTCCCCGTCACGACGATGTTGTCGTAGTAGAATTCGTCGACGCGGTAGACACCGATCAGCGCGGTCGGTTCCCAGGAAAAGACCGCCTTCTTGGGGATGTTGCGGATGGCCTTGTTGACGATGATGGGCTTGAGTGCGCCCTGCACGGTGCCGATGCTGAACTGCTGGTCGGCGTGAAGGGCGAGCATTTCGCGCCAGACGGCTGCCTGGGCGTTGAGCGTGGTGGCATTCATCCACTGCTCCCACAGGGACATCAATTCGATCGCCTCGGGCATATCGGGTTTTTCACCCGCCATGCCGCCGGTTTCGGCATATTGGCCCCATTTGGGCCAGGAGTAATTGTCCTGGCGCAGGGGCGCCAGGCCGTTGGGCGGCATCAACGCGGTCGGAATGGCATTCTCCAGGCCTTCGCTCGCCACCATCAGGGTCATGCCCGAGAAGGAGCGCTTGGCAAGGTCGTTGCTGTCCTCGGCCTTCACCACCACCTTGAGGCCGACATCCTGCCAGAACTCGCTGGTGATCTCGAGCGCGTCGGCGATGTCGCGGGCATTGCCTGCCACCTCCACGATCAGTTCCGCTTCCCGACCGTCGGGCAGCAGGCGGAAGCCGGCCGCGTTACGCTTGTTGAGGCCGGCTTCGTCCAGCAGCTTCTTGGCGAGCGCCGGGTCATAGGTAGCCCAACGCTTGCGGTCGTCTTCGCTGTAGAGCGCGCTTTCCGGCATCACGGTGTTGTTGCCCTCGATGCCGAGCCGGAACCACAAGGAATTGTTGAGCGTGTGCCGGTCGATGGCCATGGACAGGGCCCGGCGGAAGCGCACGTCCCTGAGCACCGCCCGCCAGACTGCGTCGTTGCAGGTGAGGTTGGGGTAGAGGGCGAAGGCGGAGCCGCGTGCGATCGGCCAGGCCAGCGTGCGATAGGCATGGCTGGCTTCGCCTTCCTTGAGCGTGGGAATGTCGCTGGTGCTCAACCCCCAGGCCAGCAGGTCCACCTCTCCTGCATTGGCCTTGGCGGCGAACAGGCCGGCGGACGAGATCGAGACCACGATGCGGTCGATATAGGGAAGCTGCCGCCCGCGCGGGTCGACCCGGTGGAAATAGGGGTTGCGCTCGAACACATATTGCTGGGCCGGCGGCTTGGTCACCACATGCCAGGGATCGAGCGTCGGCATATCGGGGTTCGAGTTCGTGTAGGGATCGTCGAGCTTGTTGTAGAGCGCGGCCCAGGAGGTCATCTGCCGGTCTGCGGTCATCTGGGCGAGCTTGTTTGCATCCCCGTACTTCTTGTGGAACTGCTTGAGATAGTGAGCCGGCGAATAGATCCAGTTCGGCGCAGGCGCTGCCAGCGAGGGCAGGAAGGCCGGATTGGGCTTGGACCAGCTGTAGCGGATATGGGTGGCGTCGAGTATCTCGACCTTCGGCTTCTCGCCGTCGACCAGCATGAAGGCAGGTGGGCCTGCGGGATTGATCTTGGGGTTGAGGGCGACATCCTCCCAGTAGAAGCGGAAATCCTCGGTGGTGAAGGGGGCACCGTCCGACCAGCGATGGCCCTCGCGCAAGGTGAAGGTGAAGACCTTGTCGTCCTGGCTGTCGACGGCCTGCAGGATGTCCGGCTCGAGGTTGAGATGCTCGTCATAGCCGACGAGGCGGGTATAGCCGATGACATTGATGTAGCGCAGGTCCCGGGCCTTGGCGGCCAGGGTGCGGATCTCGCCGCCATAATCACCCAGGCTGCGGTTGCGGGCGAGCATGTCGGCCACCAGCGGCACCTTCGGCATGCGATCGAGCAGTGGCGGCAGGTCGCCGCTAGCGATCTTGGCGACCAGGGAAGGCGGTTCAGCGGGAGCCGGCGGCGGATCCGCGATGGCAGGGCCTGCCAGGAAGAGGGCGAGGCCGAGAGCGGCTGCAATATGCTTGAGGGCGGTGTTCACGCCGCTTCCCCCCTGCGCTGGCTGGCCGCGTCGGCGCCGAGGCGGACGAAATGGCGAGGCTCCACCTCTACCATGACGGGCGGCGGCGCGTTCGGCAGGATGGCGAAGGGGGCCGGCCATTGCTCGGGCTGGGAGGCATTGCCGGTCTTCAGCTTGGCGAAGTCGAGCGGATTGGCAAGGTCGACGTCCGGAATGGCCTGCAGGAGGGCCTTGGTATAGGGATGCTGGGGCGAGCGGAACAGCACCTCGCGGGGCGCCTGTTCCACGATATGGCCGCGGCACATCACGGCAATGTCGCGGGCCATGTATTCCACCACGGCCAGGTTGTGGGACACGAACAGATAGGAGACGCCGAGCGCGGCCTGCAGGTCCTTGAGCAGATTGAGGATCTGGGCCTGGACCGAGACGTCGAGGGCCGAGGTCGGCTCGTCGCACAGGATCACCTTGGGTTCCAGCGCCAGGGCGCGGGCAAGGCCGATGCGCTGGCGCTGGCCGCCCGAGAAGGAATGCGGGTAGCGACGCATATATTGCGGCTCGAGCCCGACCAGCTCGAGCAGGGACTTGACCCGCTCATGGCGTTCGTCGGCGGTGCCGATGCTGTGGATCCGCAGGGGCTCCGACAGGATGTCGAACACCGTCATGCGTGGGTTGAGGCTGGAGAACGGGTCCTGGAACACGAATTGGACCGACCGGCGATAGGCCTTGAGCGCCTCGCCTTCCAGCGTGAACACGTCGCGCGGGCCGCTGCCGTCGTCGAAGCGGACCTCGCCGCTGTCCGGTGCGCTGCCGGGCGCGCGCATGATCATGCGCGACAGGGTGGTCTTGCCCGAGCCGGATTCGCCGACGAGGCCCAGCGTGGTGCCGCGTTCAAGCGAGAGCGAGACATTGGTCAGGGCCTGGATCGTCTCCGCGCGGCCCGACCACATGCCCGACCGCATCGTGAAGGTCTTGGAGACATTCTCGACCTGGAGGACCGGGCCGCCGCCCGCAGTGGTCGGGGCCAGCGTCGCGGCCCCGCGAGGCGGAACGGCGATCTCCCGCAGGGGCTTCAGTCTTTCGCCCGGCTTCATGTTGAAATGGGGCACGGCCCGCATCAGGGCCTTGAGGTAGTCGTGCTCCGGGTTCTGGAAGATGGCATCGCGGTCGCCAAGCTCCATCACCTCGCCGCGATACATCACCACGACCCCGTCGGCCATGTTGGCGACCACGCCGAGGTCGTGGGTGATGAAGATCACCGCCATGCTCTGGTTCACGGCGCTCTTGGCATCCTGGATTTCCTTGATGAGAGCGAGGATCTGCGCCTGGGTGGTGACGTCGAGCGCCGTGGTAGGCTCGTCCGCGACCAGCAGGGCCGGCCGGCAGATCAGGGCCATGGCGATCATGGCGCGCTGGCGCATGCCGCCCGACAGTTCGAAGGGATAGGTGGTGAGCATGCGCTGGGGATTGCGGAAATGGATCTTGGCGAAGAGATCGAGCGCCCGCTCATTCGCCTCGCGCCGGGAACAGCCCGTATGCACGATCAGCGCCTCGGTGACCTGGTCGCCGATGGTATGTACCGGCGACAGCGAAGTCATCGGCTCCTGGAAGATCATGGCGATGCGCCCGCCCCGGATGGCGCGCATCTCCGGTCCGTTGGGATTGAGCTTGACGAGATCCGTCGTCGTGCCGGTGGCGGGGTCGCGGAACAGGCAACTGCCGCCTGTGATCCGCGCCGTCTTGGAGAGCAGGCCCATGATGGCCTGCGCCGTCACCGACTTGCCGGATCCGGACTCGCCAACCACCGCCAGCGTCTGCCCTTCGAAGACGTCGAAAGACACGTTCTTCACCGCATGAACCAGGCCGGTGTCGCCCTGGAAATCTACGCTGAGGTCGCGCACGCTCAGCAACGGCTGGTTGATCATCCCCGCTCCGCAGTCTCTCCGATGCCCGTTTTCCGGTGCTTGTCGGTTGCCAGACTATTCCCACGCGCAATCGCGCGCCACTGCTATCTGGCGTGTGTATCGTTTTTCGATCCAGCGCTTCATGCAAATAACGAATGTGCCGGCAGGAAACGTATATTCTCGTGCTTCTTGAGTCTTTTGAGCAATCTATCCAGGAAACTCCAAATCCAGGCGTCGTGTACGAGGTGATGCGTGAGTATGCCCAAGGGTTCGTCATGTTCAAGGGCATTGATGAACTGTGACAATACAAGGACGGGGTCAAGGAGGCCGCCACCTTGTTTCCAGGCGATCGGATCGATGTGAATATTGACGGCGGTAAGATCATGCAGCCGGGCGGCAGGCCGCGGGCCGGCGACGGACAAGCCGCGAAAGCCGAGGGTGGCGAGGCCGCCGATCAGCACCGGATCGATGCGGTTCCAGGGCGGCACCAGGACGGGCAGGCAGCGCGCGCCGAAGCGGGAGCGCAACGTCGAGAGGCCCTGGCCGAGTTCCGCCAGCACCTCGGCGGCAGGGCGATAGCCGAGTTCCTGCTTCTTGGCGCCGGGCGGGGCGTGATTGGCATGGGCATGGCCATGCACGAGAATGTCGACATGTCGTTCTTCGGCGATCGCTTCGGCCAGGCTCGGTGAGACGGTGGCGGGGATGGCGGCCAGGGACAATGGCAGCTGATGGCGGCGCGCCAGGCCGATCAGGCGGTCGAGTGCCGGCGTGGCGGCCACGGCATCGTCGTCGCGCCACCACAGGCGGACTTCGCGGCGGGCGGCCAGCGCTTCGTCGAGACGTGTCCAGGCCTCAGCCAGCTCTTCGGCCCGCTGCGCCGCCGCCTCCACGGTCCGCACGCTGGCGGCGATGCCGTCGAGGGCAAGGACGGGCGCCTTGCCGGGCGCGCGTGCCAGGGCAGCCTTGACGGCTGCCGCCAGGGAGGAGCCGGAGAGATCGGCTTCACCGACGATGCCGGCGAGGCCGAGGGCATGGAAACGCTCGGCGCGCAGGCGCTGCTCGGCTTCCTTGCCCTGTTCGAACGGCACGATCACCGCCGGTACGCCCGCACGGGTGAGGTCGATCATGGTGTTGTAGCCGGCCTGGCTCACCGAAGCGGCCGCGCCCGCCAGCAAGGCAGGAAAGTCCGGCCTGGCCCGCTCGACGGTGACCTTGGCGCCTGCACTGGCCGCCAGGGCCTCGAAATCGCCCGCGGCGACGCCGTGCCCGACCAGCAGGCGCCAGCGCGTGGGCATATCGGCAAGCGCCGCAGCCTCGATGGCGGCGCGGTAGAGCGGCAGGCTGGCGGCGCTGCCGCCACCCGAGACCAGGATCTCGCCGGAGGGGACGGCTTCGACGGGCTCGGTCGTGTCGGCGATGTAGCCGGTATAGGTCAGCATGCGCTCCAGCCCCGGGCTGGCAGGCCAGGACGCCGAAAGCGGCGTGACCACAGCATCGCCATGCACCAGCACGCCGTCATAGAAGCGAGCCAGGACGGCCTCCGTCTCTTCTACCCGGCTCGGCTTGGCTGGCGGGTTGAGGATGTCGCGGATGGAGGCGAGGATGGCCACCGGCCTGGCGCGCTGGCGCGCCGCCTCGACCAAGGCGCGGAATTCGGGGGCGAGCTGACGGCGGCCGAAGGGATAGGTTTCGGTCACGACCACGTCCGGATCGGCGGTGGCGAGAGCGGCCAGGATCGCCGCGATGCGGGCTTGCCGGACGTTCTCGCCGATTTCATGGCCATCGGAGCCGAGCAGCGTGCGGAAATCGACGCCGACGCAATGGACGGGCGGCAATTGCACGAAGGCTGCGTCCTCGACCCGGATCAGGGGAGCGGGTCGGCCGCCGCTGACCAGGGTGACGCGATGGCCGGCGGCGGCCAGCCCGCGCGCCAGGGCGGCCGCGCGGGCGAGATGGCCAACGCCGAGCAGATGGGTAACGAGGATGAGGACGGAGCGGCTCATGCGTCGGGCTTTTCCGGTTGGATCAGGGGCAGCAGGGCCTCGCGCAGGCGGCGGGAGGCTGAGGCGAGCGAACGCTCCTGCCGGGCAAAGGCGAGGGCTTGGCCGGAAAGGCGCTGCCGCAGGGCAGTGTCGCGCATCAGACCGGCGAGGGAGTGGCCGAAATCGGCGGCGTCACCGGGCCTGGTCAGCAGGCCGGTCTGTTTGTCCAGTACCACCGAGCCGACGCCACCGAACCTGCCGGCGACCGCGGGGCAACCCTGCAGGGCTGCCTCCAGAAAAACCATGCCGAAGGCCTCGTTCACCGCCGGCCAGGCCAGCAGATCGGCCCGCGCGTAGAGGGCGGCCAGCCTGGCCCGATCGTCGATGCGGCCATGCAGGACGACGCGTTCGCCGAAGGGGGCGAACAGCGTCTCGACCCGAGGCCGGGCCGGGCCGTCGCCGACGATATCGAGATGCCAGGAAGGATCGGCATCGAGCCCGGCCAGAGCGGCCGCCAGAATCTCATAGGACGCCAGCTTGTCGGGTTCGCGCATCATGGCGACGGTGAGAAGGCGGCAGGGAGTCGACGGCGCGTTGGACTCCGGCCGGCCTGGTTCCAGCAGCGGCCAGCCTGCGGCATCAATGAAGGGCGGCAGGTCGACAAGGACCTGGCCATCGGGCCTTGCGGCTTCCAGCATGGCCCGGTCGTTCGGATTGAGGATGAAAATGAGCGAGGCTGCGTCGAGGGCGGCTTCCGCCTGGGCGTGCCCTCTGGACCAGGCGCCCTGGGCGCGCTTGGGAGCCCGTGATCCCTCGGCGATCACATAGGGAATGCCGAGGGCCCGGGTGATCGCCGGGCCGATGAGGTCCGGTGCCTTGTAATAGACGTGATAGGTGAACCACAGGGCCGGCCATTCCTGCGGGTGCTCGCGATAGAGAGCAAGCAGGCGGGCCACCTCCGCCTGTGCCGGTTCTGAAAAATCCCGCCCGCCGGCGGGATCCGCCGTCCGCAGCGTCGAGGCGATGCCGGTCTCGAAACCGGCGCCCTGCAGCGCGGCAAGAAAGAGGCGTGCCGTTTCCCGATCCCCCGACGGCACCGGGTGATCGGCTGGTTTGAGCGGGGCGTGGAAGGCGATCCGGGCCATGGGAAGCGATGAACTGCTTGAGCGCTGCGGGAGGCCGTTCCCGCAGACGGGACAGACCCTTTCCGCTTAGCCCGCCGCCGCCGGGCGCACAATCCCTTCCCAAAGCCCTTGGATGGGAGAGATCAGCGCGTGAAGCTCACCACATTGCCGGCATCGACGTTGAGGAAGTTGCCGGTGGACTTGGCCGAAAGGTCCGAGGCGAAGAAGTAGACAGCCTCGGCGATGTCCTCGGGATAGACCGAGCGCTGCAGCAGGGAACGCTTGCGGTAGAACTCCTCCAGGTCGTCCTCGCCGATCTTGTTGGAGGCGGCGCGCTGCTGGCGCCATTCGCCCTGCCAGATCTTGGAGCCGCGCAGCACGGCGTCGGGATTGACGACGTTGACGCGGATGCCGTGCGGCGCCCCTTCCAGGGCCATGCAGCGGGCGAGATGGATTTCGGCCGCCTTGGCGGTGCAATAGGCCGAGGCGCCGGCCGAGGCGGAGACGCCGTTCTTGGAGGCGATGAAGACCAGGGAACCACCATTGCCCTCGGTCTTCATCAGGCGATAGCCCTCGCGGGCCACCAGGAAATAGCCGGTGGCGAGGATGGAGATGTTGCGGTTCCACAGCTCCAGCGACGTGTCCTCGACCGCAGCCGCCGAGGAAATGCCGGCATTGTTGACCACGATGTCGATGCCGCCATAGCTGCGTGCCGTTTCCTCGAAGGCGGCGATGACGCTGGCCTCGTCGGTGACGTCCATCCGGATGCCGCGCACTTTGTCCTTGCCGAACACCCTGCCGAAATCCGCGATGGCGGCGTCGAGCGAGGCCTGGTCGATGTCGGCCAGTACGGCATTGGCGCCTTCCTGCATCAGGCGGGCAGCAATCGCGCGGCCGATGCCGCCGGCGCCACCGGTGACCAGGGCGGTGCGCCCGGCCAGGCCCTTGGGCTTGGGCATGCGCTGGAGCTTGGCTTCCTCGAGCAGCCAGTACTCGATGTTGAAGGCTTCCTGCTCGGGCAGGCCGACATAGCTGTCGACACCGCTGGCGCCGCGCATCACATTGATGGCGTTGACATAGAATTCGGCGGCAATGCGGGCCGTCGCCTTATCGGCGGCAAAGGAGAGCATGCCCACGCCCGGCACCAGGTAGATCACGGCATTGGGATCGCGCATGGCCGGGGAATCGGCATGCTTGCAGCGCTCGTAATAGGCGGCGTAGTCGGCGCGATAAGCCTCGATCAGAGTATCGAGCGAGGCGATGGTGGCCTCGATGTCGCCGGCGAAGGGGATCACCAAGGGGCGGATCTTGGTGCGCAGGAAATGGTCGGGGCAGGAGGTGCCGAGCGGCGCGAGCTTGGCGAGCGCATTCGAATTGACGAATTCCAGCACTTCCGGCGCATCGGTGAAATGGCCGGCCTTGGCCTGAGCCTTGCCGATGCGGCCGCGGATGGCCGGCATCAGGCGGGTGGCGATGGCGGCGCGCTCGGCAGCGGGCAGGGCCTCGACCTTGCCGCCCTCGAAGGCGGGCTTGCTTGCCTTGGCTTCCAGCCAGTCGGCGGCCTTCTGGATGATGCGCAAGGTGAGCTGGTAGCAGGCCTTGGCATCGTCATGCCAGGTGAACAGGCCGTGCCCGCCGAGCACCACGCCGGTGAGATGCGGGTTCTCGATCGCCAGCTTGGAGAGCTTGAGGCCGAGGTCGAAGCCCGGCCGCTGCCAGGGCAGGAAGCCGATCTCGCCACCGAAGATCTCCTGCGTCAATTTTTCGGCGTTCCGCGAGGCGGCGATGGCGATCACCGCGTCGGGATGAACGTGATCGACATGGATTTTGGGCACGAAGGCATGCAGGGGCGTGTCGATGGAGGCGGCGCGCGGATTGAGGTCGAAGGTGCAATGCGGCAGATAGCCGACCATCTCGTCCTCATGCGCGAGGCCACGATAGAGACCCTTCAGGGCTTCGAGCTTGTCGAGATAGAGGGTGGAGAAACCATCGAGCTTCATCGAGCCGATGTCCCCGCCAGAGCCCTTGACCCAGAGCACGGTGACGTCCTGGCGCGTCAGCGGATCGGTTGCCGTCACCTTGGCCGAGGTGTTGCCGCCGCCGAAATTGGTGATGCGCAGGTCCGAGCCCAGCAGGTTGGAGCGATAGAGCAGCTTGCCTGGTTCATCGAGGGAACTGGCGACGGCGTCGTCCCAGAGATCTGCGAGTCGTGCGGAGGCCATGGCATGCGTTTCCTGTGTCATTGTTCCCGGACCTTATGAACGCTCTCGCTCACGGTCAATCATTCTCGCTCACTTAATGCGCATATTTTGTCGTTCAATGCAACAAACTATGCGTTTCGTTGACATGCATGAGCGAATGAGCGAGTTTATGAGCGAATGGAGGGGGCATGCACGAACAGGAACGTTGGCAGGCCATCGTCAGGCTGGTTGGGGAGCGCTCGGTGATCTCGGCGCGCGAGCTTGCCGTCGTCACCAGGGCCTCACCCGCAACCATTCGCCGCGATCTCACCCATCTGGCCGCGCAAGGCATGGTGCAGCGCATGCATGGCGGCGTCCGCGCCCTGGCCTCGCCGGAAGGCGCCAAGCTCGAGGCACAGCGTTTCGGTGTCAGTCAGGCCCTCAACGCCGTGCGCAAGCGAGCGATCGCCGAACGTGCGGCGGCGCTGTGCCGCGACGGCGAATCCGTCATCATCAATGGTGGGTCGACCACCTTCCACATGGTCGAGTTCCTGCGGGCCTCCCGCCTACAGATCCTGACCAATTCCTTCCCGATCGCCGCGGCGTTGATGCAGGAGAGCGACAATCGCATCATCCTGCCCGGTGGCGAGATCTATCGCGATCAGAGCCTGATCCTCTCGCCCTTCGACGAGGATTCGATCCAGCATTACACGGCGTCGAAAATGTTCATGAGCGCGGCCTCCATCGGTCCGCTCGGCCTGATCGAGAGCGATCCGCTGATCGCGCGGGCCGAAGCCAAGCTGCTCAATCGTGCGGCCGATCTCGTCGTCCTGGTGGATTCCTCGAAATTCGAGCCGCGCGGCTCGATGGCCGTCGCGCCGCTGTCGCGTATCCGCCGGCTGATCACCGATGACGGCATTCCGCCCGCTGCCCGCGACATGCTGGAGGAGAATGGCGTCGAGGTCGAGGTGGTTCGTGTGGCAGGTTGACGACAAGTCTTCTGGCGAAATTCCTATCAGTTCGGTCCGCTGATCGAGGTTGCCAAACGAGCCGCTTCGCGTGCTCGATCGCAACGAAGCCCGCGATGCCGAGTTCGCGCTTGCGAACTCGGTTTTTGTTATTCTTCTCGTTCCTATTCCTCGCTACGCAACTTGTGCCCGCGCCCGCAGAGTTGTGGCGACGCTCTCAAGCTGATCGACTGCGATGTCGTCCCGATAGGTTTCCGGACCCATCCATACGGCATAGGCCGTGCAGAGGCCGAGGAAGATTGAATAGAGCGCTACCGGCCACGATGAGCCTGAAGCCCACGACACCATCAAGGTCGCCAATGCGGGTGCTGGGCCGCCGGCGAGAAGCGACCCGAGCTCGCGCGCGAAAGCGAAACCCGAGAAGCGGCGCGCCGGCCCGAAAAGTTCGGAGAAATATGCAGCCTGTACGCCGAACATCATACCGACCGCTATCTGCGCCAGCCAGAACGCGGCGATCGAAGCCAGGAACGATTTCGACTCGAGAAGCCAGAAAAACGGGAACGCGATGAGACATCCAAACAACGCGCCGGCGATGTAGACCGGCCGTCGGCCGATGCGATCCGACAGCGCGGCGAAGCCGATCACGCACGCTACCTGCACGACATAGCTGGTCATCAGCACGAACAATGATTGATCCTTGGGGAACTCGAGCGTGTTCACCGCGTAGCTAAGCCCGAATACCGGGAATAAATAGCCAAAGCCGTTCTCGGCAAGACGCGCGCCGAGAACGACGAAGAAATTGCGCGGTTGCTTCGTCAGGGACTCGACGATCGGATTTTTCGATTTCTTTTCCGGCTCGGCGGCAATCGTCTCGAACACCGGTGTTTCATCGATACGGTAGCGCACGAACAAGCCGAACGCGACGATGACGATGCTGGCCAGGAATGGCAGGCGCCAGCCCCAGTCCATGAATTGCTCTTGCGGCAGTTGCGAGACGAGCCAGAACGCGCTCGATGCCAACATCATGCCGAGGCCGACTCCGGCGGGCGCAAATGAGCACCAGAAGCCGCGCTTGCCGATTGGCGCATATTCGGCGAGCAGGATCACGGCGCCCGTATACTCGGCACCCGCGCCGAAACCCTGCATCAGGCGCATCGCGACGAGCAGGATTGGCGCCCAGATACCGATTTGGTCGTAAGTCGGTAACAGGCCGATGAGGACTGTGCCGATGCCGACTATCATCAAGGTGATCAGCAGCACCGGCTTGCGGCCGATGCGGTCGCCGAGATAGCCGAAGAACAGGCCGCCGAAAGGGCGGGCGATGAAGCCGACGCCGAACGTTGCGAGGGCGATCAGCGTGCCCTTACCACCGAAATCGGCGAAAAACAGCTTGCCGAACACGAGACCGGCGGCCGTCGCATAGATGAAGAAGTCGTACCATTCGAGTGCAGAGCCGACGCAAGACGCGACGATGACCTTGCGTGGATGCATTTCCATCGCAGCTTTTGGCATAGAGGATCCTCCCCGGAGGCATTTGTTTTGTATCGAATGACCGGCGCCTCGTTGGACGCCGGCTGCGCTTTGCGCGCTCGCAAGCGGCGCGGCTAGGCCGCGCGCCCGGCCTTCTGATCGGCCTTGGCGAAGGCGCTGACCGCGCCCGCGCTCTTTTGTGTCTTGAAGATCGAGGTCGCGTCCGGCGCCGGCGGCAAGGGCAGGAGCACCGGCACGTCTTTCAGGCGCGGGCGCATCGTCTGCTCGCCGAAGATGATCCGGCTTTGTACCGTGTCATAGACCTGGCGCTGATTCATGTTGAGGAAGGCGCCCGCGCCGCCCGCAAGTGGCCAGGCATCTGCCGCGCACATCTCATAGAAACAGATGAGACGCGCGCGGTTCGACACGTTCGGCGCAGACCCGTGCAATGTGCGGCAATGATGTACCGTCATCGAGCCGGCCTTGCCGGTCAGCGTGACGATCTTGTCCTTCTCGAACAGCGGATCGCCTGGATCGATCGCGCCGGCGAATACGCCGTTGACGAAGTGACTGAGCACCGGACCCTTATGCGTGCCCGGTATGACGAGCAGCGGACCGCTTTCCTCCTCGACGTCCTCAAGCATGAGGCCGATCGCAAGCACGTCATCATTGGTGTGCGGATAGAACGCCCAGTCCTGGTGCCATTCGACGGCGGCTCCGCCGCCCGGTGCCTTCGTATTGAGCTTCGAAGTCTGCAAGCGCACCGCCGGACCAAGAAGGGCTTCCAGCACCGACCGGAATTTGCTGGATTTCAACACGTCCCAGAACGCAGGCATCTGAATGTGCGGCATCTTGATGCGTGTCAACTTCGGGTTGTCTTTCGAGTGCCCGTCGTCGAGGTCGAACACCTCGTCGCTTGCTGATACGGCCCGCGATTGATCGATCTTTTCGTAGGTCAAACGTCGCAGTTCTTCGAGTTCCTTACCCGTGACGACATCCTCGACAAGGATGTAGCCATCGTCGTGATAAGCCTGGATCTGGGCTTCACTGAGCATTTTTCCTCCTTCAGACATGGCGTTTCTTGCTTGAACGGCGAATGTCTGTTTGCGTAAACATGATTGCGCAAACATGTTTGCGATAACATGACCGAGAGTCAAGTGCATTGAGTTGTGCGGAAAAAAATAATACGAGGCGAAGTCGGCCTTTTGCGCGACGATGCGCCGAACCGGATGAAGTGAATAAAGGCGCATGGCAGCCCCCAGATCACAGCCCAAAACAGACCGCCGGCTCCGCATGGACGATGTGGCGGAACGCGCCGGCGTTTCGCAGATGACCGTGTCGCGCGCGCTGCGCACGCCCGAGCTTGTTGCCGTAGCAACGCGGGCTCGCATCGAAGCGGCGATGGCCGAATTGGACTATGTGCCAGACCTCCTGGCCGGCAGTCTTGCTGCACGGCGGAGCGGATTGATCGCCGCGGTGGTCTCGACGTTCGAGAACGCGATTTTCTCACAGACCATTGCCGGCCTCACACGGTGCGTCGAAGCGGCTGGTTTTTCCATTCTGCTCGGCTCGTCGGATTATTCGGCGACCGACGAGGAGCGTTTGCTGCGTGCGATCCTCGGCCGCCGTCCTGATGGAGTCGTGTTGACCGGCACGCTGCATACGCCCCGCGCGCGCCGCTTGCTGAGCACGGCCGGCGTGCCCGTCGTCGAGACCTGGGAACTGCCGGCCGAACCGGTCGACATGGCGGTCGGCTTCGACAATCCGGCTGCTGGTCGCGCGATGACGATGGCGCTGCACGGCTATGGTTATCGACGCATCGGTTTCATCGGTCCCGGTGACGAGAAGGATCGGCGCGGCCTGCAGCGGCGCGAGGGCTATCGCACCGCACTGGCGGCTCTGGGCATGGCGCCGCGCGAAATTGCCGTAGCGGCTGTGGTCGCCGGCATGGAAAGCGGTCCGGCGCTCCTTGATGAACTGCTGGCCCGTTTTCCCGATACGGATGCCGTGTTTTGCTCGCTTGATGCCATCGCTGCCGGTGTGCTGCTGGCCGCACAGCGGCGGGGCATCGAGACACCGCAAGCGCTCGCCGTCGCCGGCTTCGGCGATTTTGCGATCGCCCAGCCGAGTGGCCTTGATCTCACGACGATACGCATCGCCGGGCGTGACATTGGAACGCGCGCCGGCGAATTGGTACTGGCGCGCATACGCAAAGAGACGGTTCCCGTGGGGATCGTCGATATCGGTTTTGAAGTGGTGCGCCGCAGTTCGGCGTAGCGGTGGTTGCCAAACGCCGGCAGCGCGGTGGGAACGCTCGTCGTTGATCGAAAGGCAATCGCCTGTGGCGAGCCATTCGCGACCATGCATTCGCACTTTCTCTCTAACGAATTGTTTTGACGCGTTTTCTTAATCGAAAAACTATCAGCTTTTCTGGAAGACGCTTTAGTGTTCCGCCCGAAAAGCGATTGCGCGGGTGAAATTCGTATCAGCTCTGCCTGCCAATCGAGGTTGCCAAGCCGGGGCGCCCCTTTAAGCTGAAGGCTCTGAGCAGCGGAAGGCTGCAGCATATCCGGGAGCGAACCGCGAGATGGGCGATCACTATTTCATCGGTGTCGACGTAGGCACGGGCTCGGCCCGGGCCGGCGTGTTCGACGCCAAGGGCAAGCTGCTCGGGTCGGCCAAGCAGGCGATCACCATCTGGCACGAGCCGGGCGACATCGTCGAGCAATCCTCCGAGAACATCTGGCAGGCGGTCTGCACGGCCACGAAGGCAGCACTGGCCGAGGCGGCGGTCGAGCCCGGCGCCATCGCCGGCATCGGCTTCGATGCGACATGCTCGCTGGTGGTCGTGGGCAAGCTGGGCGAGCCACTTTCGGTCGGCCCGTCGGAAGATCCCAATCGCAACGTCATCGTGTGGATGGACCATCGTTCGCTCGACCAGACCCGGCGCATCAACGAGACCGGCGAAGAGGTGCTGCGCTATGTCGGCGGCGTGATCTCGCCGGAGATGGAGACGCCCAAGCTGCTCTGGCTGAGGGAACACAAGCCGGAGATCTTCGCCTCCGCCGGTTATTTCTTCGACCTGCCTGATTATCTGAGCTGGCGCGCCACGGGCTCGCTGTCGCGCTCGGTCTGCACCGTCACCTGCAAATGGACCTATCTCGCGCATGAGAAGCGCTGGGACGCCGGCTATTTCCACAAGATCGGCCTCGGCGCGCTCGCCGATGAAGGCTTTGCCCGCATCGGCGACACCATCGTGGATGTCGGTTCGCCGCTCGGTTCCGGCCTGACCGAGGCGGCTGCCGGCGATCTCGGCCTGGCGGCGGGCATTCCCGTCGGTGCCTCGCTGATCGATGCCCATGCCGGCGGCATCGGCACCGTCGGCGCGGCCGGCAGGGACGGCCAGGGTGCCGACGTGACGGCGCGCCTCGCTTATGTCTTCGGCACCTCGGCCTGCACCATGGCGAGCACGCGCGAGGCCGCCTTCGTGCCGGGCGTGTGGGGCCCCTATTTCTCGGCGATGGTGCCTGGCCTCTGGCTGAACGAGGGTGGGCAATCGGCAGCCGGCGCGGCGCTCGACCATCTCCTCACTCTGCATCCCGCCTATGCCCAGGCCATGGAGCGAGCCGAGACCGCCGGGCGCCCTCTGCTGGCCTGGCTGGAGGCGCAGGCCAATCTCGCCGGCGATGCTACCCTGGCACGCAGCATTCACGTCGTGCCCGAATTTCTCGGCAATCGGGCGCCCCATGCCGACCCCGATGCCCGGGCTGTAATCGCGGGGCTGGACCTCGAAGACGATCTCGACAGCCTGGTCAGGCTCTATGTCGCAGGGCTGTGCGGTCTGGCCTATGGCGCGCGGCAGATCGTCGAGGCCATGGCGGCCAAGGGCATCGTGCTCCAGCAGATCATCATCTCGGGCGGCGCGGCCCAAAGCCCGCTGGTGCGCCAGATCATCGCCGACGCCACCGGCATCGAGGTCGCGGTCGCCGAGACGCCGGAGCCGGTCCTGCTCGGTGCGGCCATGCTCGGCGCCGTGGCCGGCAAGGCCTATCCCACGTTGGGCGAGGCGATGAGCGGCATGTCCGCGCTCGGCGCCACCTACGCGCCCGGTCAAGGTGAGATCCGTGCCTTCCACGAGAAGAAGTTCAGGGTCTATGAAGTTTTGCAGGCCGCGGGGCGGCAGGCCCGCGAGTTGATGGCCTGAAGCAACGCGATTTAGCGCTAACGCCGTGATTGCAAAGATCATGGCATGTGATGAGATGGGCGCGGCCGTGATTCGGCCGCTCTCGCTGCCTGTCCGGCTGTTCGGCCGAACTCGCGGCGTTACTTGCCGTTTTTGCACCATCCCGGACGGAGTTCACATGACCGATACCTTCAACCGCCGCCAGATCGTCACGCTGCTGGGGGGCTTGGGGCTTGTCGGCATGTCGTCATCAGCCTTGTCGGCCCCCAGTCCGAAACCCAAGCCCAAGGCCGATCCGACGCCGGTCTTGCCGGTGACCGAGGGCAGGTTGCGCGTCGGGGTGATCGTGCCGGTCAAGGATGATCCCTTCTACAAGGCCTGCACCGACGGGGCACAGGAGGCCGCGACGCAGATCGGCACGCTCGACATGGCCGTGGCGGCGCCGGAAAAGCGTCAGGTGCGCGAACAGGCTCTCTTCATCAACGGCTTCGTGAAGCAGAAGGTCGATGCCATCCTGATCAGCCCTGTTGATGCCGGCCTGCTGGCGCCGCTGTGCAAGCGTGCCATGATCCGCGGCATCAAGGTGGTTTCCTTCGAGCAGGCCTTGCCGGCCAATTCGCGTACGGCCCATGTCGATCCCGTCAGCAGTCGCGGCAAAGCGGAGACCTTCCTTCAGATGCTGGCCGACGATGCCAAGGATGGCGGTGACGTCGCCATCCTGGCCGGTGCTCGCACTGGCGCGGATGGGCAGGGGCTGGTTTCGGAGACCATGCAGCAATGGCTCAAGCCGGCCTATGGCAAGCTCAAGCTTGCCGACACGCTCTATGGCAATGACAATGAAAAGGCCGGCTATGCCGCCGCTGACTTCGTGCTGAGGCAACGCCCCAACCTCAAGGGCCTGCTGGTCTTCAGCCCGGCGGCGCTGGTGGGGGCGGCACAATGCGTCTCGGACAGAGGCCTTGCCGGCAAGGTCTTCGTTACCGGCTTCGGCCGTCCGGCCACGCTGAAGGCCGCCATGTCGGCCAAGGCGGTGGAGTATTTCGCGACCGCCAATCCGGTGGATATCGGCTATGCCGCCATGCAGATTGCCGCGGCGCTGGCCAGGAACACCATGACCACCGGTACTGGCAGCCTGGTCACCGCCGGCCGCCTCGGCCAGATTGCCCTCGGCGAGAACAGTGTCGCCACGCTGCGTCCCTTCGTGGTCGATGCCAAGAATTTCGACAAATATGCCGATCTCTAGAGCAAGCGTATTCATCACTGCACGCTTGTTGCTCTAGTTCCTCGTTTCGAGGCATTTTCTTGATCAGGAAGTCTGCTTCCTTTGAAAATGTCTTGGTGAAAGATAATCCTGCGAGCCGACCATGTCCGTCACCGCCGTGCTCGATGTCGGTAAGACCAATGTGAAGCTGGTCCTGTTCGACGGAGCCGCCAGCCTCTGGCAGGCTTCGATGCCGAACCGGACGCTGGCCGGCCCGCCCTATCCGCATGCCGATGTCGAGGCGATCTGGCGCTTCCTGATGGAAGGGCTGCGCCAGGCCGGTGCCGAGCACGCCATCGCGGATATCGCCGTCACCACCCATGGCGCCGCCATGGCGCTGATTGGCGACGATGATCTGGCCCTGCCGGTGATGGACTACGAGTTCGAGGGCGTCGGCGCGGTCGAGGCCGAGTATGCGCCGTTCCGCCCGCCCTTTGCCGAAACCCTGTCCCCGCCGATGTCGGCGGGGCTCAATTCCGGCAAGCAGATCTTCTACCAGCAGCTGCACCACTCCGAAGCATTCGCGCGTGTCCGGCATATCGTGCCCTATCCGCAATATTTCACCTGGCGCCTCACCGGCATCGCCCGCAACGAGGTCACCGGCATCGGCGGCCATTCCGATTTGTGGGCCGTCCGTGAAAAGCGCCTCTCCTCCCTGGTGACCCGGCGTGGCTGGGAGGCACTGTTCCCACCGCCGGTCGCGGCCTATGCCGTGCTGGGCCCGCTGCGGCCCGAGGTGCGGGCCGAGACCGGCTTGCCGGATACGGTGCGGGTGCGTGCGGGCATCCACGATTCCAACGGCTCGATCCTGCCGCACCTGATTGCCTTCGAGCCGCCCTTCACGCTGGTTTCCTCCGGCACCTGGGCGGTGATCATGGCCCTGGGCGCCGATCCCGGCCGGCTCGACGCGGCCAGGGACATGCAGGCCTATGCCGATGTCGAGGCCCGCCCAGTGCCGGCCGCCAAATTCATGGGCGGACGGGAATTTGCGGTCATCCTCGATGGCGCGTCGCCGACCTGCTCGCTCGCCGATGCCGCGGCCGTGATGGCGGCCGGCGTGCTGGCGCTGCCGAGCTTCGTGCCCAATGGCGGGCCATTTCCGGGGCATCCCAGCGCGATCCGGGGCACGCTGCCGGACGGCGAGGGCATGCGGGCGGCGCTCGCCAGCCTCTATTGCGTGCTCCTGACCGACTATCTCCTCGAGGCGCTCGGTGCCAACAGCGGGCCTTTGCTGATCGAGGGCAGCTTTGCCGCCAATCCGGTCTATTGCAGTCTGCTCGCGGCATTGCGACCGGGGCAGGCGGTCCTGCCCAGCCTCGACAGTTCCGGCACCGCCTATGGTACCTCGCTTCTGGCGACCTGGCCCGATATGCCGGCCCGCGAGCCGGCAAGACCGGCAACGGCTTATGCCGATGCCGAGGCCCTGCTTCGCTACAAGACCGCCTGGCGCGCAGCGCTGCCGCAAGTCGCTTGACGGAAGAGCATGCGGAGCGTCGACCGGCAGGTCGGCACTCCATGCCAACGGGCGCTTCGGACGAACCTCAGGCCGCCATCTCGACTTCGCGCGCCCGGCCGAGCCGCACCATCCAGTCGGCCATGTCGGGGCGGTGCTGTTTCTGGAAAGCATAGTGCCGGCGAAGGGCCTGCGTCAGACGCCCGCCGCGGCCCAAGAGATCGTCGGCAAAGCCGATCAGCACGGAATTGGGCCAGGCCTGCGGGCGGATCTTGCGCAGGCGGGCGAAGATCTCGTCCTCGGACAGGTTCGAATCGGAGCGTGCCATCAAAGTCGCCATCGCCGCCGTCGAGCGCGAGACGCCCATATGGCAATGTACCAGCAGGCGTTCCGGCACGAGGATGGCGCCGGCTTCGTCGCGGGCGAAACGCAGGATTTCGGCCATGTGCTCGCGGGCCGGCATGATCTTGCCGGCCAGGGGATCGATGATGTCGTCGAACTGCAGGATGGTGCGCTGGTGCGCGCCATAGGCACCGAAGGCACTCAGCTCAGGCCAGTCCGGGTCGACGATCGAGAGCACATGGCTGACGCCGGCGCCGCTGAACTGATCGAGCTCGTCGATGCCGCAGACGGTCCAGGCCGCAAAGGAAGGAAGGGAAGTCATCGGTTCCAAAGGCAATGTGTGGAGAAGGGACGATTTCCACTGTCGTAGCGGCTGGACTCCCGGTCATCAAGACATTCGCGCGGAAGGCTCGGGCAAGGCGATGGCTGCCTTGCCAAAATTAATCAGACAAATTGCAGCCGACTCTTGCATTCGCCGGCGAGGCGAGCATGAATGGCGCCTCTGCGCGGGAGAGTCGGCCGTCAAGCCGCCTGCGGGCAGACAGACCGGCAAGGCTCGGCTGGCCAAGAATAGGAATAAAACTGGAGGGAACGACATGTTCGACGATCAGTCTCGTCGCAGCGCCTTGAAGATCCTCGGCGGCTCGCTGCTGGCAGGCGCCCTGCCGCTCGGCGCGGTCTCGCCGGCCTTCGCCGCCAACAAGCGCATCGCACTGGTAGTCAAGAATCTCGGCAATTCCTATTTCGATGCCTGTCGCGACGGCGCCCAGCAGGCGGCGAAGGAACTCGGCGGCATCGAGATCATCTACACCGCCCCGACCAAGGCGACCGCCGAGGATCAGATCGCGGTGATCGACGCCCTGATCGCCCAGAAGGTCGACGGCATCATCGTCTCGGCCAATGACGCCAACGCCCTGGTGCCCGTCGGCAAGAAGGCCGCACAGCGCGGTATCAAGGTGATCTCCTTCGACAGCGCCATCGCCAAGGGCGGGCGCATCATGCATCTCAATGCCTCTTCCACCGAGATGATCGGCGCCAAGCAGGTGCAGATGATTTCCAAGACCCTCAAGGGCGAGGGCGAGGTCGCCATTCTCTCGGCCGCCTCGACCATGACGAACCAGAACTCCTGGATCGCCGCCATGAAGCGGGAATGGGAGAAGCCAGAATACGCCAAGCTCAAGCTGGTCGACACCGTCTATGGCGATGACCAGGACGACAAGTCCTATCGCGAGATGCAGGGCCTGGTGAAGACGCATCCCAATCTCAAGGGCGTGATCTCGCCCACCACCATCGGCATCCGCGCCGGCGCGAAGGCGATCATCGACGGCGGCCTGGCCGGCAAGGTGTTCATCACCGGCCTCGGCCTGCCCTCGGAAATGAAGGACGCCGTGCTGAAGGGCGCCTGCGATTCGTTCGCGATCTGGAACCCGGTCGATTACGGCTATTCGGCCACGCAGATTCTGGCTGGCATCATCGGCGGCGAGGACGCCAAGCCCGGCTCCACCGTGAAGATGGGCCGCATGGGCGAGACCAAGATCGGCGAGGACGGCGAGGCGGTGATGGGCGAGCCCTTCACCTTCGACAAGTCGAACGTCGAGAAGTACGCCAAGATCTTCTGAAGGGCGCAGGAGCTAGGGCGCGAGGGACCCAATCGAGCTGAAGATAGCGCGACAAGCCCTCTCCACGAAGTGGGGAGGGTGGCCCGACGAAGTCGGGTCGGGTGGGGTGTGGCGGGCAGTGCGATGTTCTCTCTGAGACTTGCGCGACCGTGGTGCCATCTCGTTATGCTCGGCGTACTGCCCGCCGCACCCCATCCGTCAGTGCTTCGCACTGACACCTTCCCCACTTTGTGGAGAAGGCTTCCCCCGGCGCAGATCCTTATGACCTCCACTCCACTGCTTTCCCTTTCCGGCGTCTCCAAGCGTTTTCCCGGCGTGCGGGCGTTGCATGACGTGCGTCTTACCCTCCATCCCGGTGAGGTCACGGCGCTGCTCGGGGAGAACGGCGCCGGCAAGTCCACCATCGTGAAGATCCTCACCGGCATCTACACGCCGGACGAGGGCGAGCTCAGGGTCGGCGGCGAGGCGGTGCGCTTTTCGAGCCCGCGCGATGCCTGGGCGGCTGGCATCACCGCCATCCACCAGGAAACCATCATGTTCGACGAGCTCTCGGTCGCCGAGAACGTCTTCATGGGGCATATGCCCAAGGGCGCCGGCGGCCTGGTGGATTGGGGCGTCGTCCAAGCGCGCACGCGCGACCTGCTCAAGCGCCTCGATGCCGACATCGATCCGGGCGAGCCGCTGAAGGTCCTGAGCGTGGCCCAGAAGCACCTGGTCGAGATCGCCCGCGCCTTGTCCCACGAGGCCCGCATCGTCATCATGGACGAGCCGACGGCGGCGCTCTCGGCCCGCGAGATCGACGATCTCTTCCGTATCATCGACCAGCTCAAGGCCGAGGGACGGGCGATCCTGTTCATCAGCCACAAATTCGAGGAGATCTTCCGCGTCGCCGACCGCTGGCTCTGCCTGCGCGACGGCGAATATGTCGGCGATGGCGCGATCAGCGAGGCGACCCCGGCCGAACTCGTCCGCCTGATGGTGGGGCGTTCGATCGAGCAGGTCTTTCCCAAGCGCGAGGTGCCGATCGGCGACGTCGCACTCGAGGTCAGAGACCTCGGCAATGACAGTGAGTTCGCCGACATCTCCTTCACGCTGCGCCAGGGCGAGATCCTCGGCCTTTACGGACTGGTCGGCGCCGGCCGGTCCGAGGTCATGCAGGCGGTGTTCGGGCTTTCGCGGCTGGACAAGGGCGAGATCCGGGTGCGCGGCAAGGCCCTGGCGATCAAGAGCCCGGCCGATGCCATTGCCGCCGGCATCGCCTATGTGCCGGAGGACCGCCAGATCCAGGGCGCCGTGCTGCCCTTCGGCGTGCGCGAGAACACCACGCTGGCGAGCCTGGTGCGCCATGCCCGCTTGGGCTTCCTCAGCCAGCGCTCGGAGATATCGGATACGCGCCGGCTCGGTACCAGGCTGGCGGTGAAGGCCGCCTCCTGGGACCAGAAACTGCAGGAGCTGTCCGGCGGCAACCAGCAGAAGGTGGTGATCGCCAAATGGCTCGCCACCAATCCCAAGGTCATCATCCTCGACGAGCCGACCAAGGGCATCGACGTCGGCTCCAAGGCCGCCGTGCACGACTTCATGGTGGACCTGGCCGCCGAGGGCCTCGCCGTGGTGCTGATCTCCTCGGAACTGCCGGAGGTGATGGGCATGTCCGACCGCATCCTGGTGATGCATGAGGGGCGCATCGTGAAGGAATTCGCGCGGGCCGAGATGGACGCCGCCGCCATCGTCACATCGGCCACGGGAGGCCATGCATGAAGACCCTGTGGCGCCGTTATGGCCGCGAGATCATTCTCGCCCTCATCGTCACGGGCATGGTGCTCGGCATCGGCCTGCGCGCGCCGGTCTTCCTTGGTGTCGACAGCCTGATGGGCGTGCTCAAGGATACCGCGATCCTCGCCATGCTGGCGCTCGCTCAGATGACGGTGATCCTGATTCGCGGCATCGATTTGTCGGTGGCGGCCAATCTCGCGCTCAGCGGTATGGTCGCGGCGCTCTTTTCGATCGCGGCGCCCGATGTGCCGATCGGCCTGGTCATCCTGGTTGCCATTGCCGTCGGCACCTTCTTTGGCTTCGTCAACGGCGTGTTCATTGCCTATGTCGGCATTCCCTCCATCGTGGTGACCCTGGGCACGCTCGCCATCTATCGCGGCCTCGTCTTCATCGTCTCGGGCGGCAAGTGGATCAGCTCCGACAAGATGACCCCGGCCTTCCTGAACTTTCCGCATGCCACCTTTCTCGGCCTGTCGAGCTTGGTCTGGTTCGCCATCGCGGTGGCGGTGGCCATGGCCCTCTTCCTCGGGCGCACCACCATCGGCCGCGGGCTCTACGCGGTGGGCGGCAATCCGGTGGCGGCACGCTATTGCGGCATCGATCTCGCCCGCCAGCAATTGCTGGTCTTCACCCTGTCCGGCGCGGTCTCCGGCCTGTGCGGCTATCTGTGGGTGGCGCGCTTCGGCATCGCCTATACCGAGATCGCGCTCGGCTATGAGCTCAGCGTGATCGCGGCCTGCGTGATCGGCGGCGTCTCGATTGGCGGCGGCATCGGCTCGGTCAGCGGCGCCTTGCTCGGCGCGCTGTTCCTGGGCGTGGTGGTCAACGCCCTGCCGGTGATCAACGTCTCGCCCTTCTGGCAAATGGCGATTTCCGGCGCGGTGATCCTGGCCGCTGTGGTGGTCAATGCCCGCGCCGAGCGCAAGGGCGGCAAGCTGATCCTGCCCGAGGCGCGCCGCCGTGCCGCCGCCAGAGAAGGAGCCCGGTGATGACGGACACCGCCCGCTACCAGGTGCTCGACCGCGCGCCCCGCACGCTGGCGGACCGCCTGCTGCGCTGGGAGACCATTCTCTGCCTGCTGCTGGCGGCGGTGATCGTGGTCAACGCGCTGGGTTCGCCCTATTTCCTTGATCTCTACAACCTCTCCGACATGACGCAGAACTTCTCGGAGAAGGCGATCATCGCGCTCGGCATGGCGCTCCTGATCCTGACCCGGGAGATCGACCTGTCCGTCGCCGCCATCGTAGCGCTGGCCTCGCTCGCCATCGGCTATGGCGCGCAGGCGGGCTATGGGCCTGTCATGCTGATCGCCATCGGGCTTGGCGTCGGCATCGTCTGCGGTGCCTTCAACGGCTGGCTGGTCACCGGCTTCGGCCTGCCCTCGATCGTGGTCACCATCGGCACCATGTCGCTCTATCGCGGCATCGCCCAGGTCGTGCTGGGGGACCAGGCGATCACCACCTATCCGGAGGAATACACCAACCTCGCCCAGCTCTACATCATCCAGGAGCCGCCGCTTTATCTCGCCTTCATCCTGTTCCTGGCCCTGGCCGTGCTGTTCACCGTCGTGGTGCATTACACCGTGTGGGGGCGCATGCTCTATGCCATCGGCAACAACCCGGTGGCGGCACGCTTCTCGGGCATCCCGGTCAATCGCATCCGCTTCCTGCTCTTCGTGCTGACGGGCCTCCTTGCCGGACTTGCCTCGGCCCTGCTCACCGCCCGCATCGGCTCGACCCGGCCTAATATCGCGCTGGGCTGGGAGCTCGAAGTGGTGACCATGGTGGTGCTTGGCGGCATCTCGATCGCCGGAGGCTCCGGCACCATGCCGGGCGTGGTGATCGCCGTCTTCGTGCTCGGCCTCACCACTTTCGGCCTGACGCTGATCAACGTGCCCGGCATCGTCATCGCCGTTATTCTCGGCGTCCTGCTGGTGGCCGCGATCGCCCTGCCGATCATCGTGCGGCGGATCCTCGGGCTGCGGGTCTAGCGCCGGGCTTCCGACGCAGCGTGGCAAATTACGTTGAATTGTCGATGGTGATCGAAAACCAGCTCGGTTCCGAGGGGATGCGGCAGGCGGAGGCTTTCTTTCGCCGAGCTGGCATCGTCGTCGAACCGGTGACGCTCGACCAGAGCGAGCTGGCTCGCCAGGCCTTTCTCGATTTCGGCAAGGGGCGCCATAAGGCTGGGCTGAATTTCGGGGACTGCTTCTCTTACGCCCTGGCCAAGGCGATGGGCGAGCCTCTCCTGTTCAAGGGCAATGATTTCAGCCAGACGGATATCGGCGTCGCCTGATGGGGCGGTTTGATGTCCTGCCCCGCACGAAACAGTTTCGCATCGCTTGACAAGATCTCGCCACAATGACGATTTTTCAGAACTCTCTGTCTCGCTTTGATGTGATCACATTTCTTTTCTTGCTGTCGCGCTGGGGTTGCGCGCAAGAAAAAGTCGCGCTGCCGCTTTTATATGCTTGTCCCCAGCTTGGAATCATGCCATGTCAGCCATCCATATTAGGACAGCTATGCTGTCCCATTATGGATGCTGCCGCTTTCTGCGGCAGCCCGCGGACCAACCGAAGATGGCCCACAGGCCCGGCTTGGCCGTAGGACAAGAACGCCGCTCTCGCGTTTCAGCGCGGAGCGGTGCACAATTGAGTGACAGCTTTCACAATCCGGCGGCATAGTCGCGGCCCGACCCTTGCATGGGCAGGCGATGAGCGGGCGAGTGTGCGGGCTGGCGGCAACAGGACTGAGGCGAAGAGGAAACAGGTGATGAGCGCGATCTTCCAACACGGACAGCAGACGGTTTCGGCAGCGGCGATCGACGCTGCGACGAAAACGATTGCCACCGTGACGAAAGATCCCAAAGCGACGCGCGTGCCAGTCCTGCGCGATCCCGGCCTGCCCCAGGCCCAAGGCCTCTATGATCCGGCCAATGAGAAGGATGCCTGCGGCGTCGGCTTCATCGCCGACATGAAGAACCGCAAGAGCCACAAGATCATCAGCCAGGCGCTGCAGATCCTGCACAATCTCGACCATCGCGGCGCCGTCGGCGCCGATCCGAAGGCGGGTGACGGCTGCGGCATGCTCGTGCAGATCCCGCACGACTTCTTCGCCGCCGAATGTGCCAATCTCGGCTTCGAGCTGCCGGCGCCCGGCGATTACGCCGTCGGCTTCTTCTTCCTGCCGCGCAACGAGGAAGGCCGCGTGCATGCCATGCGCGTGGTCGAGAAGGTCGTGGCCGAGGAAGGCGAGGTGTTCCTGGGCTGGCGTGCCGTGCCCGTGGACAATTCGGGCCTGGGCGAGAGCGTGCTGCCGACCGAGCCGATCCACATGCAGGCCTTCATCGGCCGCTCGCCGGCCACGCTCGACCAGGACGAATTCGAGCGCCGTCTCTTCATCATCCGCAAGGTGATCTCCAACGTCATCTACAACGATGTGGAGCGTCGGCCGGTGACGGCGGGCTTCTATCCCGTCTCGGTGTCGAGCCGCACCATCACCTATAAGGGCATGCTGCTCGCCACCCAGCTCGGCGACTACTTCAAGGACCTCACCGACGAGCGCTTCCAGAGCGCCATCGCCTTGGTGCATCAGCGCTTCTCGACCAACACCTTCCCGAGCTGGACGCTGGCCCATCCCTACCGGATGGTCGCGCATAACGGCGAAATCAACACGCTGCGCGGCAACGTCAACTGGATGGCGGCGCGCCAGGCCTCGGTCGACTCCGAGCTGTTCGGTAACGACATCTCCAAGCTCTGGCCGATCTCCTATGAGGGCCAGTCCGACACCGCCTGCTTCGACAACGCGCTCGAATTCCTGGTGCAGGGTGGCTATTCGCTCGCCCACGCCATGATGATGCTGATCCCCGAGGCCTGGGCGGGCAATCCGCTGATGTCCGAGGACCGGCGCGCCTTCTACGAATATCACGCCGCGCTGATGGAGCCCTGGGACGGGCCGGCCGCCGTGGTCTTCACCGATGGCCGCCAGATCGGCGCTACGCTCGACCGCAACGGCCTCAGGCCTGCCCGCTATCTCGTCACCAAGGACGGGTTGGTGGTGCTCGCCTCCGAATTCGGCGTGCTGCCGATTCCCGAGGCCGACATCGTCGAGAAGTGGCGCCTGCAGCCCGGCAAGATGCTGCTGATCGACCTGGAGGAAGGCCGCATCGTCTCCGACGACGAGATGAAGGCCTCGCTCGCCACGGCCAACCCCTATCGCGACTGGCTCAAGCGCACCCAGATCGTGCTGGAGGATCTGCGCCCGGTGGAGGCGCGCGCCTCGCGCACCGACGTATCGCTGCTCGATCGCCAGCAGGTCTTCGGCTACACCCAGGAAGACATCAAGCTGCTGCTGCCGCCGATGGCGACCACCGGCCAGGAGGCTGTGGGCTCGATGGGCACGGATACGCCGATCTCGGCACTCTCCGACAAGTCGAAGCTGCTCTACACCTATTTCAAGCAGAACTTCGCCCAGGTCACCAACCCGCCGATCGATCCGATCCGCGAGGAGCTGGTGATGAGCCTGGTGTCCTTCATCGGCCCGCGCCCGAACATCCTCGACCTCGAAGGCACCTCGCGCAAGAAGCGCCTCGAAGTGCGCCAGCCCATCCTCACCAATGAGGATCTGGAGAAGATCCGCTGCATCGGCCATGTCGAGGAGCGCTTCGACACCAAGACGCTCGACATGACCTATCCGGCCATCCAGGGCGCCGAGGGCATGCGCGGCTCGCTCGAGCGGTTGTGCGAGCGCGCCGAGGCGGCGGTGCATGGTGGCTACAACATCATCATCCTCTCCGACCGCCAGACCGGCCCGGACCGCATCCCGATCCCGGCCCTGCTGGCGACGGCGGCCGTGCACCATCACCTCATCCGCAAGGGGTTGCGCACCGCGGCGGGCCTGGTGGTGGAGACCGGCGAAGCACGCGAGATCCATCATTTCTGCTGCCTCGCCGGCTATGGCGCCGAGGCGATCAACCCCTATCTCGCCTTCGAGACGCTGGCCACGTTGCATGCCCAGCTCGAATTCCCCGAGGAAGTCGACGAATACGAGGTGGTCAAGCGCTACATCAAGTCGATCGGCAAGGGTGTGCTGAAGGTGATGTCCAAGATGGGCATCTCGACCTACCAGTCCTATTGCGGCGCGCAGATCTTCGACGCCATCGGCCTCTCCTCGGGCTTCGTCAACGAGTTCTTCTTCGGCACCGCCACCATGATCGAGGGCGTCGGCCTCGATGAGGTCGCGGCCGAGGCCGTGTCACGCCACAAGGACGCCTTCTCGGATGCGCCGATCTATCGCAGCGCCCTCGATGTCGGCGGCGAATATGCCTACCGCATCCGCGGCGAAGACCATGTCTGGACGCCGGACAGCGTCGCCACGCTGCAGCATGCCGTGCGCGCCAATGCGCAGGACCGCTATCGCGACTTCGCCAATGCGGTGAACCTGCAGAACGGCCAGCTCCAGACCATCCGCGGCCTGTTCCGCATCAAGACGGCAAGCGAACGCGGCATGGCCCCGGTGCCCCTGGCCGAAGTGGAGCCCGCGAGCGAACTGGTGAAGCGTTTCGCCACCGGCGCGATGTCCTTCGGCTCGATCTCGCGCGAAGCGCATGAGTCGCTCGCCATCGCCATGAACGCCATCGGCGGCAAGTCCAACACCGGCGAGGGCGGCGAGGAAGCCGAGCGCTTCAAGACCTTGCCGGACGGACGCTCGAAGCGTTCGGCGATCAAGCAGGTCGCCTCGGGCCGCTTCGGCGTGACCGCCGAATACCTCGTCAATGCCGACATGATGCAGATCAAGGTCGCGCAGGGCGCCAAGCCTGGCGAGGGCGGCCAGCTGCCCGGCCACAAGGTCGATGCCGTCATCGCCAAGGTGCGCCATTCGACTCCGGGCGTCGGCCTGATCTCGCCGCCGCCGCATCACGACATCTATTCGATCGAAGACCTGGCGCAGCTGATCTTCGATCTGAAGAACGTCAACCCTGCGGCGGATGTCTCGGTCAAGCTGGTCTCGGAAGTCGGCGTCGGCACCGTTGCCGCCGGCGTCGCCAAGGCGCGTGCCGACCACATCACCATCTCCGGCTTCGAAGGGGGCACGGGCGCTTCGCCGCTGACCTCGATCAAGCATGCCGGCAGCCCGTGGGAGACCGGCCTGGCCGAGACCCAGCAGACGCTGGTGCTCAACCGGCTGCGCTCGCGTGTGCGGCTGCAGGTCGACGGCGGGCTCAAGACCGGCCGCGACGTCGTCATCGGCGCGCTGCTCGGCGCCGACGAGTTCGGCTTCTCCACTGCGCCGCTGATTGCGGCCGGCTGCATCATGATGCGCAAATGCCACCTCAACACCTGTCCGGTGGGCGTGGCGACGCAAGACCCTGTGCTGCGCAAGCGCTTCAAGGGCACGCCCGAGCACATCATCAACTACTTCTTCTTCGTCGCCGAGGAAGTGCGCGAATTGATGGCCGAGCTCGGCTTCCGCAAGCTCGACGAGTTGATCGGCCGCTCCGACCTGCTCGACAAGCAGGACGCGATCGACCACTGGAAGGCCAAGGGACTCGACTTCACCAAGCTCTTCCACAAGGTGGACATGCCGGCCAATGTCGGCATCCGCCACGAGGAGAAGCAGAAGCATCCGATCGACAGCGTGCTCGACCGCGGCTTCATCGCCGAGGCAGCGCCGGCGCTCGACTACGGCCGCGAGGTCACCATCGAGGGCAGGATCTCCAATGTCGACCGTACGGCGGGCGCCATGCTCTCGGGCGAGGTCGCCATGCGCTATGGCTATGAGGGCCTGCCCGACGGCACCATCAAGGTGAACCTGGCGGGCACCGCCGGCCAGAGCTTTGGCTCCTTCCTGGCGGCAGGCATCGACCTCACGCTGGTCGGCCAGGCCAACGACTATGTCGGCAAGGGCCTGTCGGGCGGCCGCATCATTATCAAGCCGAGCGAAGAAACGCAGGCCGTGCCGGAGAAGTCGATCATCGTCGGCAACACCGTGCTCTACGGCGCCATCGCGGGCGAGTGCTATTTCCGCGGCGTGGCGGGCGAGCGCTTCGCGGTGCGCAATTCGGGCGCCGCGGCGGTTGTCGAGGGCACCGGCGACCATGGCTGCGAATATATGACCGGCGGCGTGGTGGTGGTGCTCGGCCAGACGGGCCGCAACTTCGCGGCCGGCATGTCCGGCGGCGTCGCCTATGTCTATGACGAGGACCAGAGCTTCGCCAAACGCTGCAACCTCTCCATGGTCGACCTCGAACCTGTGGAAGAGGAAGAGGATCTGATGGAGCGCCTGCACCATCATGGCGGCGACCTCGAGTTCAAGGGCCGCATCGACGTCTCCGGCGACATGGGCCGCTATGACGAGGAGCGCCTGCGCAAGATGATCGAGAACCACCTGCATTACACGGGCTCGACGCTTGCCAAGACCATGCTGGACGATTGGGCCACCTATCGCACCCGCTTCGTCAAGGTGATGCCGGTCGAATATCGCCGCGCCCTGCGCGAGATGGAAAAAGCCCGCACCATGATGGCGGCGGAGTGATTTCAGCATCGTCGCGGATGCTTGGATCCGCGGCATGAATCTTTTGACACGGCCCCGGATGGCGCGGCGCGCGTCCGGTTCGACCGGAGGACTCAACATGGGCAAGGCAACAGGATTTCTCGAGATCGATCGGCAGGACCAGAAGTATCTTCCGGCCGCCGACCGCATCCGTCACTACCGCGAATTCACCCTTCCGCTCGACGACAAGGATGTCGGCAAGCAGGCGGCGCGCTGCATGGATTGCGGCGTTCCCTACTGCCACGGCCCGACGGGCTGCCCGGTGAACAACCAGATCCCTGATTGGAACGACCTCGTCTATCATGACGACTGGGAGGAGGCGGCGCGCAACCTGCACACCACCAACAATTTCCCGGAATTCACCGGTCGCATCTGCCCGGCCCCCTGCGAGGAAGCCTGCACGCTCAACCTTGAGGACGTGCCTGTCACCATCAAGACGATCGAGCAGTCGATCGCCGACAAGGCCTGGGCCATGGGCTGGATCCAGCCCGAGATCGCCAAGGTGAAGACTGGCAGGAAGGTCGCTGTCGTCGGCTCCGGCCCGGCCGGCCTCGCTGCCGCCCAGCAGCTCGCCCGTGCCGGCCATGACGTGCATGTCTATGAGCGCGAGCCTGCGGCCGGCGGCCTGCTGCGCTACGGCATTCCCGACTTCAAGATGGAGAAGCACCACATCGAGCGCCGCGTGCGCCAGATGGAGGCCGAGGGCGTCACCTTCCACTATGGCGTCAATATCGGCGTATCAATGAGTTTCGCCGATCTCAAATCCGGCCATGACGCCGTGCTGCTGGCTGGCGGCGCCGAGACCCCGCGTGACCCGACCTTGCCGGGCGCCGAGCTCGAAGGCGTGCATTTCGCCATGCCCTATCTGGTGCAGAGCAATCGCCGCGTCGGCGGCGAGGACATCTCGAAAGAAGAGCCGCTGCTCACCACCGGCAAGCATGTCGTGGTCATCGGTGGCGGCGACACAGCCTCGGACTGTGTCGGCACCTCCTTCCGCCAGGGCGCCATCTCGGTGACGCAGCTCGACATCCGGCCGCGTCCGCCGGAGAAGGAAGACAAGCTGGCGATCTGGCCCTATTGGCCGACCAAGATGCGCACCTCTTCCTCGCAGGCCGAAGGCGCCGAGCGTGAGTTCCAGGCGGTGACGCTCGGCATCGTCGGCAAGAACGGCCGCGTCACCGGCGTCAAGATCGCCCGGGCCGACGAGAAGCGCCGGCCGATCGAGGGCACGGAGACCGTGCTCAGGGCCGACATGGTCTTCATCGCCCTCGGCTTCACCGGCCCTGTCAAGGTGGGCATGATCGACCAGTCGGGCGTCGAGCTCGACAAGCGTGGCAATGTGTCGGCCACCGACCGGGACTATCGCACCTCGATGGACAAGGTCTACGCCGCCGGCGACATGCGCCGCGGCCAGTCGCTGGTGGTCTGGGCCATCCGCGAGGGGCGCCAGGCCGCCCGCGCCATCGACGAGGCGCTGATGGGCGCGACGACGCTGCCGCGCTGAGCGGCGGTTTTCGGTGTGCCGGTCTTCAGACCGGCATGAAAGCGTTGGAAGATTGCCGGTCTGAAGACCGGCACACCTTTCCATCACCGATTTTGACGCCAGCATTCAAAGTGATGATGGATGCGGGTCGGTGCTTGCCTGGATGGGAGGAGCGGGCGTAGCAAGGCAAAACCCGAGGTTTCCGCCATGCTCTCCCTCACCACCGTTCTCGCCTTCACCGCTATCGCCGTCGGCATGGTGCTGACGCCCGGCCCCAACATGGCCTATCTGGTTTCGCGCTCGATCTGCCAGGGGCGCCTCGCCGGGCTGATCTCGCTGATCGGCGTCGTCACCGGCTTCGTCATCTACATGCTGTTGGCGGCCTTCGGCATCACCGCCTTGCTGTTCGCGGTGCCCTATGCCTATGACGCTCTGCGCATTGCCGGCGCGGCCTATCTCGCCTGGATGGCCTGGCAGGCCCTGAAGCCCGGCGGCCGCTCACCCTTCGAAGTGCGTGCGCTCAAGCCTGATTCGGTGCGGCGTCTCTATGGCATGGGCCTGTTCACCAGCCTGCTCAATCCCAAGATCGCGGCGCTCTATCTCTCGCTGTTGCCGCAATTCGTCGACCATTCCGGCCCTGTGCTCGCGCAGACCCTGCAACTCGGCCTCATCCAGATCCTGGTCAGCGCCTTCTTCAATGCCTGCTTCGTCGTGATGGCGGGCACGATTTCGGCCTTTCTCGCCGGCCGCCCGCTGTGGACGACGGTGCAGCGCTGGCTGATGGGCACGGTGCTGATGGGCCTCGCGGCCCGCATGGCGCTCGACACCGCACGGCGGTGAAAACAAAACGCTTCCTTTACGGCATGGCCTGCGCGGACCAGCGAAAATCGTCGGCGCGGCCTTCGCGTGGCGGCAGGCTTTCGCCCTGCCCAAGCACCTTGGCGACGCTGGGGTCGGCGCTGCCCGGTCTGGGGGTGCCGCCGCCGAGCAGCTGGCCGCCGGGCGCGGTCTCATAGGCATCGAGTGGCAGGACCGGTCCATATTCGGGCTTTTCAGCCGGTGAATCGCCTGGAGTCTCGGAGGTCGGCTCGGCGACCGGGGCCGTCGCAACTATCGGCGCCGGCGGTGCTTCGCCGAGCAGGCGCCTTAGATCGCTCTCGAGGAAATGCGCCGCCAGCTTGGCGCCTTCATCGGAGAAATGTACGCCATCGGCCTTGCGCAGGCGCGCCGGCTGGCCGTCGAGCCCGGTGCCGCTGGCGGCATAGGAACCGTCCGAATTGACGAAGCCGTCCCAGATGTCGACATAGATGCCGCCCGCCGCGGTAACCTGGCTGCGATAGAGGCTGTTGAAACGCACCATGGCGGCGCTGAGGGCGTCGCTGCGCATCGGCGGCAGGCCAACCCAGAAGATCTTGACGCCGCGGGCTTTCAGGGGCGCAATCAACGCGTCGATGCGCTTGCGATAGGCCGCCTCCCACTCGTCCGATTGCGGTTCGAGGCGGGTGCCGTTCTCCCGGATGGTCTGGCGGTCGTTGGAGCCGATCAGGATTACCACGGCATCGATCTGGGTGTTGGCGGCGAGAAGATCGGCGACGCCCTTGTTCCAGTCGTAGAAATCGTTGCGCACCAGGCCGCTATCGGCCTTGGTATTGCGGATGATGGCGATATCCGGCCGATCGTCCAGGACGTCGGTCAGCCCGGCTGCGAGCTGGTCCGCCATGGAATCACCGATGACATGCACGAAGGAGGAGGGCGGCACGGCCGGTGCCGGCGCGACCTTCGCTGGCCTGGGCATGGCGAAGGGCGAAGCACGGACCTTGGTGCGCCGGACCGGTGCCGGCCGGGCGTTCTGCTGGCGCACCTTGTTCTGCATCTCCCGATATTGGCGCAGGGCCTCGCCCGGCGTGTCGCCCCCGCTATCACGCGCCATGATAGGGCGTTGCGACAGCACAACAGCCGCCAGCACGAACAGGACGATCAGGAGGAGGCGCTGCTTCAAGGCCGGTCTCCGTTTTCGCGGGATGAAGCGCTCTCGATCAGACTAGCACGCCTCAGGGCGTGGCGCTCAATTTCTGCAACACGGCCGGCGTGGGATAGCCGTCCGCCACCAGTCCCGCCTTGGCCTGCCAGGTGCGCAGGGCCGCCCGCGCCGCCGGGCCGATCTTGCCGTCGATCGTCTCGATCGGATAGCCGAGCGCCTTCAGCTTCTTCTGCATCGCCGTGATCTGGGCACGGTTGAGCGTGGTCTCCTGCGCCGGCCAGCGCCCCTTCAGCGAGGCAATGCCGCGGATGCGGTCGGCAAGCAGGCCGACCGACAGTGTGTAGGAATCAGAGATATTGTAGGTCTTGATCGCCCAATAGTTCTGGAAGGTCAGGAAGGCCGGCCCCTTGGCGCCCGCCGGCAGGAACAGCCAGGCCTTGTCGCTGTCCGGCAGTGGCTTGCCGTCGACCCTGGCGACGCCGAGCTTGGCCCAAGCGCCGGCGGGGCCACCGTCACGGGCATTGATGGCGGTGAAATCGAATTTCGCCGGCAGCTTGACCTCATAGCCCCAGCGCTTGCCGCCATCCCAGTCGTGCAGCTTGAGGTAGTTGGCGATCGAGCCGATCACGTCGGGCTCCTCGTTCCAGATGTCGCGCTTGCCGTCGCCATCCATGTCGACGGCATATTTCAGGAAGCTGGAAGGCATGAACTGCACCTGGCCCAGCGCGCCGGCCCAAGAGCCGGTCATGCCGCGCGGCGTGATGTCGTGCTCCTGCAGGATCTTGAGGGCATCGATCAGTTCGTCGCGGAAGAGCTCGGGGCGCTTGGTCGTGCAGCAGGCCAAGGTGGTGAGCGAACGGACGATGTCGGAATTGCCCGGCGAGGCGCCGTAATTGCTCTCCAGTGACCAGATGGCGAGGATGACATAGCGGTCGACGCCATAGCGCTCCTCGGCCTTGTCGAGCCAGGATTTCCAGCGCTGCGCCATCGCCTTGCCCTGGGCGATGCGGTCGGCGCTCAGGCGGGTCTCGACATAGGCGCGGATGGTCTGGTTGAATTCGGGCTGGGTGCCTGCGAGCGAGACGACTTTGGGATCGACGCCGAGCCCGGCAAAGGCGGCATCGAAGGTCTCGCGGGAAATGCCGGCCTTCTCGGCCCGCGGCCATAGCGCAGTGACGAAGTTCAGATAGCTGTCGGCGCGGGCAGGCGAGGTCAGGCCGAGGACCATCAGGCCGAGGATCGTGAGCCCCTGTATGGATCCGAGCCGCATCGTGCGCGCGATGAAGTTAGAAGGCGTGCATGACATGGGCGCGTTCCCGAATCGTGATTCTCTTTACCGATTCTGTGATAAACACCGCCGCGAAACAAATCGTGACGAGGCAGGTTTGAAACAAGGTGATGGCCAAAGTGATCGCACGCTGAAGGCGGCGCAGCAATCGGCCCTGCGCACCATCGCGACCGAAAGGGCCGGCCTCGAGGCGCTGGCGGAGGCGATCGAAGGCGATCTCGGCCCCGTGTTCAGCGCCTGCATCGAGCGTTTTTCCGGCCTCAAGGGCCGCGTCATCGTCACCGGCATGGGCAAATCGGGCCATATCGGCAAGAAGATCGCGGCGACCTTCGCCTCGACCGGTACACCGGCCTTCTTCGTGCATCCGAGCGAGGCCAGTCATGGCGATCTCGGCATGATCACCGCCGATGACGCCGTCATCGCCCTGTCCTGGTCGGGCGAGACGCGCGAACTCGGCGACATCATCGATTATGCCACCCGGTTCAACGTGCCGCTGGTGGCGGTGACCTCGGTGGCGAGCTCCACCCTGGCCAAGGCGGCGGACCTGCCCTTGGTCTTGCCCCAGGCCAAGGAAGCCTGCCCGAACGGCCAGGCGCCGACGACCTCCTCCCTGATGATCCTGGCACTCGGCGATGCCCTGGCCATGGCCATGCTGGAGTCGCGCGGTTTCACCGCCGCCGATTTCCGTGTCTTCCATCCCGGCGGCAAGCTCGGCGCCTCGCTGAAATTCGTGCGCGACGTCATGCGTACCGGCGATGCGGTGCCGCTGGTCACCGAGGGCACGCTGATGTCGCAAGCCATCCTGGTGATGTCGAAGAAGGGGGTCGGCAGCGTCGGGGTCCTCGACGCGTCGGGCATGCTGGTCGGCATCGCCACCGACGGCGATCTGAGGCGCCACATGAGCGATGATCTGATGACGCGGCGGGTCGATGACATCATGACGCGTACGCCCAAGGTCATCCGCCCTGACGCCCTGGTCAGCGAAGCCATGGAGGTGATGGATACCAGGCGCATCGCCGTGCTGTTCGCCGTGGAAGGCGGGCGGCCGGTGGGGGTGGTCCATATGCTCGACCTGTTGAATATCGGCGTCGTGTGAGCAATGCCCCGCCCCTGCGCCTGACGATCGAAAACCTCGCCTGCGAGCGGGGAGGCCGGCTCGTGTTCGAAGGGGTCGGCTTTTCCGCCGGTGCCGGCGACCTCGTCGCCGTGACGGGCCGCAACGGCGCCGGCAAATCCAGCCTGCTCAGGGTGATCGCCGGCCTGGTGCCGCGCAGGGATGGGGCGATACGTCTGGACGGCGGCGATGCCGAGAAGACGCCCGCCGAGCACATGCACTATTGCGGCCATGCCGATGCGCTGAAACCCTCGCTCAGCGTGCGCGAGAATCTGGGCTTCTGGCGCGCCTATTACGGCGATGCCGACCTGCCGATCGAGGATGCGCTCGATCTCTTCGCCATCGAGCATCTCATCGACCTGCCGGCGGCCTATCTGTCGGCCGGCCAGAAGCGCCGGCTCTCGCTGTGCCGGCTGCTGGTGTCCCGGCGGCCGGTCTGGCTCCTGGACGAGCCGACATCGGCGCTCGATACCGCCACCCAGGCTCGGCTCGCCGGGGTGATGGGCGAGCATCTTGCCGGCGGCGGGCTGATCCTGGCCGCCACCCATGGCGACCTCGGCCTGGCGCCGAGCCTCACCCTCACAATCGGTGCGGCATGAGCATCGTCCGAAAAGTGGGCACCGGTTTTCGGAGGAAGCGATGCGACAACAAAAACTTGAAGCATCGCACTCGATTCCGAAATCGGGCCCGATGCTGATGAGTGCGCTCGCAGCCCTGTTCACGCGCGAGCTGCGGCTAGCCGTCAGGGCCGGCGGCGGGGCGCCCGTCGGCGTCATCTTCTTCCTGGCGGTGGTTGTTGTCATTCCCTTCGGCGTCGGCCCGGATCTCAACCTGCTCACCCGCATCGGCCCGGCCGTGCTCTGGCTCGGCGCCCTGCTGGCGACGCTGCTCGGCCTCGACCGCCTGTTCCAGGCCGACCTCGACGATGGTTCGCTCGACCTCATCCATCTCGGCGGCCCGCCCCTCGAACTGGCGGTGGCGGTGAAGGCGCTGGCGCATTGGGTGACCACAGGCTTGCCTTTGGTGATCGCCACGCCGCTGCTCGGCCTGTTCGTCAACCTGCCCGGCAAGGGGCTGGCAGCCGTGACGCTGACCCTGCTGGCCGGCACGCCGGCCCTGACCTTCCTCGGGGCTATCGGCGCGGCGCTGACCGTGGCGCTCCGGCGCGGCGGCATGCTGATCTCCATCCTGATCCTGCCGCTCACCATTCCCGTGCTGATCTTCGGGGTGGCGGCCGCAACCGCCGCGATCACCGGCCCGATGCCCTTCCTGCCGCCCTTCCTGCTGCTCTGCGCCATGACGTTGTTCTCCATCGTGCTCGGCACGGTGGCGGCGGCCTGGGCCCTGCGCTTCGGGCTGGAATAGCCGTGGATTCTTTACCCCGCGCGGTCTCGATCGTCATTGCGAGCGCAGCGAAGCAGTCCAGGCATTGGGAGGCGGGGTTTGAATTTCTGGATTGCTTCGCGGCGCCCGCAATGACGGATGCGCAGTTCGAAGCTACCATATCAGGACCTCGCGCTTGAGCAGGGCCTCGAGCCAGTCCGCGAACAGTTGTACCCGGCGTGAGAAATGCCGACGATGGGGGAAGAGCAGCGTCATCGGCATGGAGGCGGCGCGATAGTCCGGCATGACCTCGACGAGTTCGCCGGCCGCCAGGTGGCTCTTGACGTCATAGGCCGGGATCTGGATCAGGCCGAAACCAGCCAGGCAGCAAGCGATATAGGCCTCCGCGCCGTTGACGACCACACGGCTGCGCACCGAACGCGTCTGGATCCCGCCATGGCCTACCCATTCCCAGGGCTCGACCCGGCCCGTGCTGGGGGAGGCGTAGTTCACGGCCAGATGCTCGTCGAGATCGTCGGGACTGCGGGGCACGCCGTAGCGCTCGAAATAGTCAGGGCTCGCCACGTTGATCAGGGCCAGTTCACCGATGGAACGGGCGATCAGGCCCGAATCGCTGAGCGGGCCGACGCGCAGCACGCAGTCGAGGCTGTCTTCGACCAGGTCGACGGTGCGGTCCGTCACGCCAAGGTCGACGTCGATCTCGGGATAGAGGTCGAGAAATTCGGCCAGGGCTGGCGCCACGATCAGCCGGCCGATGCGACCAGGCAGATCGACACGCAGGCGGCCGGCCGGGCCGGTGGCGGCTTGCCGGAACAGGCTTTCGGTCTCCTCGAAATCGCTGAGAAGGCGCAGGCAGCGCTCATAGAGGGCGAGGCCATCCTGCGTGGGGGAAACCTTGCGGGTGGTTCGATGCAGCAGGCGCGCGCCCATGCGCGCCTCCAGATCCTTGATGGCGGCCGAGACCGAGGGGCGTGGCAGCCCCAGCGTGTTGGCGGCACGCGTGAAACTCGAACTGTCGACGACGCGAACGAAGATGCGGAAGAGATCGATACGGTCCACGGCCTAATACCAGATTGGTATTAGATTGTAACATGTCATGTTCAAATGGATAGCTTTATATCGAAATCCAAGACGATAAGCTGACCTCCGATTGAGCTTCATTCGTGAAAAGGAGATCCAGCATGGCCGATCACAGCATCAAGGGAAAAGTGGCGCTGATTGCCGGCGGCGGCAAGAAT
>NZ_JAXOUF010000004.1:0-442835 GCF_034424805.1 Labrys sedimenti | reverse complement strand
GCTGGTTCGGCCACCAGTCACGGTTCGAGCGAACCTCAAAACCGGGACGCGATCCATGCGCTACCGGGCACTTGCCGATATTGGCGGCTTCGTTTCCATCCATGATTGTCTCCGTGCTTGTCATCGTTCGAATTGAAGTGGGCCGGCGCCAGGCCGAATTCGGCCTGGCCGGACAAGGCGTGTCGCCCTCTCCGGTTCTCGATGTGATGCCAACCCTCATAAACCTTGACCGGTGCGTGTAGATAGAACGCTGTCATTCCCGGCGCCGCCGAAGGCGGCGGGAAGGGAATCCAGAGCCAAATCTGTACTCGCTGGCTCCTGGATCCCCTTCCCCTCGCTACGCTCGGCCGGGGATGACAGGTCACGTATTCTGTCGGTTGGGATGAAAGATCCTTGCGTATTCCGGCCCGACGGCCGCGCGCTCAGGCACGGCCGAGTTTCTCGGCACCGCCTCCGAGGGCCGGGCCGGCGGTCGGATCCTCGTCCTCGGCGAGATCGCCCACCAGGGTCTCCGTGGTGAGGATCAGCTTAGCCACCGAGGCGGCGTTGGTCAGGGCCGCGCAGGTGACGCGGACGGGATCGATGATGCCCGCCTCGTACATGTTCTGGTATTCGCCGAGAGCGGCGTTGTAGCCGAAGCCGCCATTGACGCTCGATACCTTCGCCACCACCGCCTCGGGATCGCCGCCGGCATTGGCGACGATGCGCCAGAGTGGGCGCGTCAGCACCGATTTCACCAGGCGGACGCCCGCCGCAACGTCCCCGTCGAGCCTGGCAAGCAGGGGGTCGAGCACCGGCCCGATCTGGGCCAGGGCCGAGCCCCCGCCGGCGACCACCCCTTCGTCGAGCGCGGCCCGCACGGCGGAGAGGGAATCCTCGATCAATTGGATGGTGCGCTTTTGCTCGACCGGTGTGACGCCGCCGGCATAGAGCACGGCCGTTCCGCCGGAAAGCTTGGCGAGGCGTTCGCGCAATTTGTCCTGCTCGATATTGGGCGGCGCGTTTTCGAACTGATGCTGCACCTGGGTGCGGCGCGCGGCGATTTTCGCCTTGTCGCCGCCGCCATGGATGATGGCCGTATGGGTGGCGCTCGTGCGCACCCGTTCCGCGCTGCCAAGATCCGCCGCCTCGATCTGTTCGAGCTGGCCGCCAAGGTCACGGGCGACGACGCGCCCGCCGGTGATGATAGCCAAATCCTCCAGCAGAGCCTTGCGCCAATGGCCGTATTCCGGCGGATGCACGATCAGATATTTGCCGGCGCCGCTGCGCCCGAGCAGCGTCACGACCACCTCGGGCGAAACTTCCTCGGCCACGATCAGCAGTGGCCTGCCGGCCTTGTCGGCGATCGCCCTGACAGCATCGAGCGAGGCGGGATCCTTGATCTTCAGGTCGGTCAGCAGGATCAGGGGGCGCTCCAGCACCGCCTGCATCTTCTCCACATCGGTGACCATGTGATGGGAGATATAGCCACGGTCGAAGGACATGCCCTCGACGACATCGAGCGTGGTCTCGGTGGTGATGCTGAAATCGGTGGTGATGATGCCGTCGGCGCCCACCTTCTCGAAGGCTTCGGCCACCAAGCCGCCGAGCCGGGTATCCGTGGCGGCGATGTTGGCGACGGCCGCCAGGGCGCCGTTTTCACGGGCCGGGCGTGCGCTGGATCTCAGCGAAGACACCACGGCATCGACGGCGAGGTCGATGCCCTTCACCAGATCGACAGCCTTGGCGCCTTGCTCATTGGCCTCGACGCCCTTCTGGACCAGGGCATTGGCGAGCACGATGGCGGTGGTGGTGCCGTCGCCGGCGATCTCGTTGGTCTGCATCGAGACCTCGCGTACCACCTGCGCACCCATATTCTCGAAACGATCGTGCAATTCGATCTCCGAGGCGATGGAAACGCCGTCGCGCGTCACCATCGGGGTGCCGATGGGCCGGTCGATCATGGCATTCATACCCTTGGGGCCGAGTGTCGGCTCCACGGCGGCTGCGAGCTGGTGAACGCCACGGGCAAGGGCCCGACGGGCGTGCGAATTGTGAAGCATCAATTTGGGCATGGCTCCTCCTTCCGCCCTTGCGGGCGGTTGTTGTCGGCCTCGGGCGGCGAGGCCTCGGTTCAGCTGTTGACGGCGGGCGCGTTTCCGGCGGCGGGCGGCACGCGGTCGAGGATAAAGTCGACCAATGTCGGTTCGCCGTCCGTGAACTCGGCCTGCTTGTACCGGGTCTGCTTGAGGCCACGACACAGGGCCCCGTTGAACTCCATGTTGATCCGCAGGCTGCGCAGGTCTCCCAGATAGGAGGCCAGCGTGGCGGCGGCGAGGGGAGTGCCTTCCCAGGTCAGGAAGACGCCATCTCCGCGGCCGATATGGGGATGGCGCTCGAGCAGGGCCTGACGGTAGCGCGGCTTCTGCGCCACTGCGTCCTCTCCCGCGGGCTGCGCGGCATCGAAGGCCGGAAGATCCATGGCGAGGATGGCGTCGTCGCCGAGGCCGGCCTGCCGCAATCCTAGAAGCACGGCTTCCTGACGCCGCTTATAGGCCTTGGCACGAAAGGTCTCGCGCAGGGCCGTGAGATCGAGATCCCCCGTCATCTCTCCGAAGACCTGGCCGAAGCTCTTGCCCGCCGCGATGCCGCGATTGACCTCGTCGGCGAACATGTGATCCTGGAGCTGGATCCGGTAGGCCGGTTTCCAGGACAGTGCCTCGAGCGCTTCGCGCACACCATCGAGCATCAGGAAGGCGAAGTTGGGCGAGCACCAATAGGTGGGCAGCCTGAATTCGACCTCCACGCCAGCATGGTCCAGGATCTCGGCACGCTCGACGAAGCCCATATTGGTGACGGGTTCGTCGAGTTCGGGGTCGTTGACCTCGGACAGCCGCCGCCAGAGTTCGGCCTGGCGGCGACCGCGGAGCGGCGCGCTCATCATGCCCCTCACTCCGCCGCGATCGACAGCGGCGCCTTGGCCAGGGCCGCCTTCTTGGCCGCGATGTCGATGTCGTAGAGCCGCGCCGCGTTGAGGCCCAGGATCTTCTCCTTGATCTCGGGGGTGAGATCGACCCCGCGTTCGCGCTTGATGTCTTCGGGCAGTTCGAAGGCCCAGAATTTCTCCACCAGCCAGCGCGGCGTCCAGATCGCATAGTCGGAGCCGAACAGGATCTTGTCCGGGCCGAGCCAGAACAGGAGTTCGGCGATCACCTCGGCGAAATAGCGAGGGCGCGAATGGATGAAGGGCAGGGCAACGGCAAGCCCGCCATAGACATTGGTCTCCTGCACGGCGATCCAGCAGAAGTCGTCGAGGCGAGGCAGGCCGCAATGCTCGACGATCCAGTTCAGGTTCTGGAAGTCGGTGGCCGCGTCGTCGACGTCGCCCACGTTGAAGGCGTCCTTGCTGAGCGGGATGATCGTCGGGCCCTTATGCACGTGGACGTTGCGGATGCCGAGCTTCTCGCACAGTTCGAAGCAGCGATAGGCGTTGGGGTCGGTCAGTTTCCAGCCCCTGGAATCCCCGTGCCATTCGGCCGTGTACATCTTCACGCCCTTGATGTCGTAGGTCTCCTTCATGAAGTGGATGTATTCGAGGGCCGCCTCGCCGTCGCGCGGGTCGAAGGAGCCGTTGACGATGAAGCGTTCGGGATAGCGCTTGGCCATCTCGGCGTTGCGCTCGAGGGTGTTGAAGCCCTGCTTGTAGAAATCCTTCAGATAGGTCGACTGCACGATGGCGACGTCATCGGGGCCATCGACGAACAAGTCGCGATAGAGATCGTCGGCGCTGTATTTCTCGAACTTCTCCTTCGGCCAGAGCTGCTCCTTGGGGCTGAGCGCGGTGTGATAGGCATAGAAGCATTCCACGAACTGCTTGCCATGGATGTTGCGCTGGTTCTCCGGGCTGCCGTCCCAGAAATGGGTGTGGCCGTCGACGACGAAAATTTCCTTGCCTTCGGGCGTGATATACATGGCTTCCTCCGTTGGTATTTCGCTCTAAGATTTTGTTTCAACTCGATTGTTTCAGTATTTTCCGCGAGGTCAGGTCGGTGGCGCCGCGGCTCTGCCAGGTGTGTGGAAAGGCGGCAGCCGGGCCATCCGCGCGTTGCGCAACGGGCATCCCGTACATCCCTCGGATGCAGTGTCGCTGCAGGTGCGACCGTCCCGCGCGGCTGCTTCCGCATCTTCCGGACCGGCGCCTGGCTTACCCCTTTGCCCGCCCATTCTCGCGGTCGGAATGCCGGCTTCGGAACAGGGGCCAAATGAAGCATCGAGCATTGTTCTCTCTCCCATCGCTGCCGTGGTGGCCGGCGCTCCTCAGGTCGTGATGGCGACCTTCAGCACGCCGTCGCGCTGATTGGCGAAGAGGTCGTAGGCCTCCTCGATCTGGTCGAGCTTGAAGCGGTGGGTGACCAGCCCGCCCAGGTCCACCCGCCCCGAGCCGATGACGTCGAGCATGCGGCGCATGCGCTCCTTGCCGCCCGGACAGAGCGAGGTGCGGATCGATTTCTCGCCGAGGCCGGCGGCGAAGGCGTCGAGCGGGATCTTCAGGTCCGACGAGTAGACGCCAAGGCTCGACAGCACGCCGCCGGGCCTGAGAACCCGCAGGGCTGCTTCGAAGGTCGCCTGGGTGCCGAGTGCCTCGATCGCCACGTCGACGCCGCGGCCGTCGGTCAGGCGCATGATGGCTTCGACGGGATCTTCCTGCTTGAAGTCCACCACGATGTCGGCACCGAGGCGCCTGGCCATGGCCAGGCGGGCCGGCACCGTATCGACGGCGATGATGGTGGTCGCGCCCATCAGCTTGGCGCCGGCCGTGGCGCACAGGCCGATCGGGCCCTGCGCGAAGACGGCGACGATATCACCGATCCGGATGCCGCCGGTCTCGGCGCCGGCAAAGCCGGTCGACATGATGTCCGGGCACATCAGGACCTGTTCGTCGCTCACCTCGTCCGGAATGGGGGCGAGATTGGCCATGGCGTCCGGCACGCAGACGAATTCGGCCTGGCAGCCATCGATGGTGTTGCCGAACTTCCAGCCGCCGATGGCCTTCCAGCCATGCTTGGTGCCGGCGCCGTCCTGCGAACCGCAACCGCACAGGCAGGCATGGCTCCAGCCCGAGGGGGTGATGGCGCCGGCGACGACGCGCTGGCCCTCCCTGAAGCCGCGTACCGACGAGCCGAGCTTCTCGATCACGCCGACGGGCTCATGGCCGATGGTCAGGCCCTTGGCGACGGGATATTCCCCCTTCAGGATATGGACATCCGTTCCGCAGATCGTCGTGGTCGTGACCCGTATCAGGGCATCGTCAGGGCCGATCTCGGGGATCGGCTTGTCGTCGAGGACGATGCGCCCCTTCTCGACGAAGATCGCGGCCTTCATTTTGCTTGGCATGACTGGCTACTCGTTTTCGGCTCTGCATGGGCGGGAACGGGCGATACGCCGCTGCGTATCGCCCAAGACTTGCCGTCGCGCTCAGATATATTCGAAGACCTCGTCCATGTTGCCGAACAGGATCACCGTGTTGTCGTCGATCCTGACCATGCGGCCGTAATGGGTGGAGGTGTTGACTTCGAAGATCTCGGCCGTCATCTCGCGGCCGAGATACTCGCTGATCTCGTCCATCTTGAAGATGAGCTTGCCGTCGCCGTCGATGCGGATCAGCGCCGGCTGATAGGTGACGATCACACCTTCCTTCTTGCCCATGAATTCCGCGATGGCGCGAGCCTCCACCGAGTCGTTCATGGTGACCCCGCATTGGTGCGAGATGGTCTGCTCGAAGGTGATGTCCTTCATCGACTTGAAGATATTGGCGTGCGAGGAATCGCGTGCTGCCGTGGACATGGTCGTTTCTCCCTTGAGATGGTTGCCGGCCGGTCAGTCGTCGAGGCCGAGTTCGCGCAGGATCTGGCCGATCCGCTCCTGCGAGACGGCGCGGACATCCTCGAACGAGACCGGCTTGGAATGCGGCATCGACCAGATCGGCTGCAGCCCCAGCGCCGCCTTGTCGGCCAGGGCGCGGTGCTTCTTCAGCCAGCCCTTGAACAGCTGGCGGTTGGCCGCCGCATGTTTCTCGTCATGGGCGAGCAGGTAGATCAGGTCGATGGTATTGGCGAGATTGCGCTCATAGTCGGCTTCGGCGGCCGAGATCACCGGCGGGGTGATGAAGTCGTGGTTGGCGGCTGCCACCTGCATCAGGAAGCCCGAGCGGAAGAGCTCGCCCACCAGAGGCTCGAATACGATGTTGATGGCGAAATACTGCTCCAGATAGTCTTCGGAGCCCATGATGGTCTCGATGGCTTCACGGGTGCCTTGCCAGGCGCCGTCCTCCAGCCAGGTCTTCTTGCCGAGCTCGTCGTTCCAGCCGGGAATATCCATGCCGATCTCGGCCAGATAGAGCGTGATGTCCTGGGCCAGGCGCAGCTTGTAGGAGGAATTGGTCAGCGTGGCGTTGTTGATCATCTGGGTGTAGCCGTAGCGCTGGGCCTGCATCAGCGAGGTGCCCAGGCCGAATTCGGCGTGCTTCCAGGCACCCAGATGGTGCTGCAGGATGCTGATCCAGACCTTGTCGAAGCTCTTGGGGGCGCCGGACTTGCGGCCATTGGCGATCACGCTCTGCACCATGGTCTCGATCTTGGACTGGCGCTGGTAATGGGTGCGCTCCCATTCCTGGTCGGGCGCCCGGAAGGCATGCCAGTTCGAGCTCTGGGCCAGCGTGTTGCCCTTGACATAGGCGCCGTTGCCGTCAGCGAAATTGATGATCCAGTTCTGGATCAGATAGCGCTCGGGATCGGGCTGCACATCGACGGTGACGTCCTCGTAGTGGGTGGCGCGCTGCCCCCTGGGGTCGAAATAGCGATATTTGCGGCTGTCGGAATCGACGAAGATCGCCGCACCGGCTGCGCCGGACCCGACCGAACTCGAAATGGCAGGCATGGTATTCACTCCCTGGTTGTGGTGCGTTTCGACGATCCGCCCCTGGTGAGGGCGGTCCTTAGAGCGTTTTCCAGGAAATTTGACAGACTTTTCCATTAAGAAAACGCGTTAAAACAAAGACTTAGAGAGGAATTGCGGTTCAGAGAAATTGCACTTCCTCTAGTGGCCGGGCGAGGTCGCGCCCGACGAGGTGGTGAACTTGTCGAAGAAGACGTGCTCGGACTCGAAGCCGTTCATGAAGAGAACGGGCTGCAGCGCGTCGATCATCGGGGGCGGACCGCAGGCATAGACGTCGCCCTGTCCATCGATGGCGAGTTCCTTGAGCTTGGCCCCCACGCTTTCGTGCACGAAGCCGCGCTCGCCCTGCCAGGCGCCGTCTTCCCCGGCATGCGAAAGCACGGGGATGAAACTGACTTCCGGATGACGTTCCACCAGGGCCGAGATCCGGTCGAGATGGAAGAGGTCGTCCTGCGTACGGGCACCGTAGAAGAAATAAACCGGCCTTTGCTCGCCACTGGCCAAGTGGTCGTTGAGGATCGACCAGACCGGCGACATGCCCGACCCGGCGCCGACCAGGATCAGGGGTCCTTCGCGTTCTTCCCGTCGAAAGCAGGTTCCGTAGGGGCCGACGATGGCAACCTCGGCTCCGACCTGGATTCCCCCGGCATCGAGTTCTCCGGAGAATTTCCCCTCGGGGTATTTCTTGATGATGAAGGACAGGGCCTGGGTTTGGTCCGGCGTATTTGCCATGGAGAACGAGCGCGTAAGCGTCTCCCCCTTTTGCGTGGTGACCGTGATGTCGACATATTGGCCGGCCCAGAATTTCATCGGCGAATTGAGGCTGATCTCGATGCCACGGATGTCGTGGGTCAGCCGCTCGATGCGTGTGATGCGGCCCTGATAGGTCTTCACTGCGATCGATTTCGCCAGCACCTCCTCATCGTAGTTGAGGAGCTCTACCTCCATGTCGGAATAAGCGATCGTCCGGCATAACAGGACGTGGCCGCTGTCCTTCTCCATGTCGTTGAGCGCGAAGGTCGAATATTTGAGCATGTCGACTTCGCCATCCAGCAGGACGCATTTACAGGCCGAGCATTGTCCCTCCTTGCAGCCATGCGGCAGCGCTATGCCTTGACGGAATGCCGCATTCAGCACCGTCTCGCCGTGTTCCACTTCGAATTCGACGCCGACCGGCTCCAGACGCACAGTGTGGGCACCGCTCATCGGTCTTCTCCTCCCAATACTCTCCCGTTCCCCTTCCCGGCGCGGGAAGGGGGCAAGCGGGCCCAGTGGAGGCCGGTTCCCGGCCTCCATGGGGTTCGTTTCGTCAGTTGAACGGCGTGATGGTGAAGCCAGCGCGGTACTCGGCCAGGTGCTTCTCGCGGTCGGCCGGGTTCATCTCACGCAGCAGCGTGAGCGGAGACTGCAGGGTGTGGCCGCGTACGTCGTCGAGCGTCCACATGTCCTTGCTGTCGAAGCGCAGATGCGGCTGCGGCACCAGGGTCTTGCCGTCGGAGCGCACGAAGTTGAGATCCTTGATGGCATCGGCCAGGTCCCAGCCGTGATAGAGCGTTTCCCATTCGCGCTTGCCGCTGAAGCGGCCCATCGCCGGGGTCGGGCGGCCCTGATATTCGTCGGAGAAAGCCTCGACGGCGGTCCAGCGGTCGAGTTCATGGGCGAAGGTGTGCAACTGCCCATCGATCTCGTCCACCACCATGTCCTCGCGGATCAGGCAGGGCACCAGGCAACTCCAGCAGCGATGGGGGTAGACGTAGCCAACCTGCTCGTTGAACACGAGAACCTTCTCGCCGCGGTGGCTGAGCTTGTCGTACCATTTCCAGAAATCGCCGAACTGGGCATACCAGCCGGGATATTTGTGCTCGAACCACTCGAAGTCCTGCTCGCGCTGGGCCTCGATACGCCAGAAGTTCACCGGCCAGCCCACCGCGAAGAACTGCGCCACCTTGTGGACATAGAACTTCTCGGTGATGCGCTTCCAGGCCGTCTGCACGTCGTCGTGGTGGATCTTGATGCCGTATTTTTCCAGCGGCAGCATGTAGGTGCGATAGTAATCCTCGAAGATCCAGCGGTGCCACATTTCCGCGTAGGATTCCTTGTTCTTGTCGCGATTGGTGGTGCCGTATTCGATGAAGGTGCCGATGGCGGCATCGACGATGGCGTGGTTCTGCCAGAAGGCGTAGCGCAGGTCGCGCTCGAGCAGCAGGTGGTTTTCCGGCTCCTTGAGGGCGGCCATCAGCAGGGAGTGGCCGTTGCCGATATGGCGGCTCTCGTCCGACTGCACCGAAAGGAACACCGTCGGCAGGGCATAGTCGCCATTGCGGGCGGCCTCGGAGGGCATGGCGACGAACAGCGTGTTGGTGAAGGCCGTCTCGGCGACGACGGTCAGGTACATGCAGGCCGCGGTCATGGTATCGCCGGTGATGAAACCTTCACCGAACTGGCGGCCGATCGTGGTGGCGTAGCACTTGCCGAAGGCCTCTTCGGTGATGTCGAAGCCGGCCGGATCGATATAGTTCTCCATGTACCACTTCTTCAGATTCATCTGAATGGTGGAATGGCGGAACTCGTCGACCATCTGCATGGTGAAGCCGGTGCGCAGGTCCTCGCCGGGCGCCAGCCTCGCCACCATCGCCATCGAGCGGGCGGCCGAGATTTCCGGGAAGGGAATGATGGCGAGGAAGAGCTTCATCCACTCCACCCAGCGCGGCTCGACATTGCGGAACATGTCGCCGCGCAAGGCAGCGTCCAGCGCGCCGTAGACGCGGTTGTCCTTTTCCTCCTGCATCGGGAAATAGGAGCGCAACACCTGCTTCATCGGATCGCGCGGCGCCTTGCTGATCTTGTAGTCCGTCGGGAAGGTCATCGCTTCCTGGACATAGGTCGGGTTCCAGCCGAGATCGGATATCTTCTTGGTCGCCTCGCCGACGGAAATGCCGCGCTGCGAGGTTATCTTGTTGAGCGTCAAAGACGTCATAGCCATGAGCCTCCACCAGATTGCGCCACGAACCCCCATGGTCCGGGCGGGGAGCGGCAGGTATCGCCGCCGATGAGTGCGGGCGGTCCGCCTGGAAGCATGGATGCCTCCATCCGGCCGCTCGAGTGGATCACGGCAAAGGTATCTGGAGCGGTGCTGAAAGCCCGGTGCGCGCTGCGCAAGGCACGCGCGCCATGGCATTCCGACCTTGGGTTCCCCATTCCTTCGTTCTTTTGGCATCGCGCCGAAACGCGATGGGCTTCTTATGGAGAACGATACAGCAAGGACCGTGCCAACTCGCGACAAGCTCTAAATTGTGCAGCTTCAGGCGTCCTGAATGGCGTTGATATTCGCGCGGACGTCATTGGTGTAACATTATTTTACAGCTGTAATTTACAAATGTAATGCTATTTATCTATTTTGATATTTAACACATTTATTGATATCATTGATATTAGAACTTATAGACAACTTACTTTCATGGGTTATCCTGTCGGCACTATGACAACCCAATCATTCGGGGTCATGCCGATGTCTTCTTCCGACGATCCTCGATCACCATCGGCTTTCGAGGGGCCGGGCGAGAGCGAGGTCATCACCGACCTGCTGCGGCTGATGCCGCGCGACCTGATCTTCTCCATGCGCTTTCTGGGCGAAAGCCAGTTGCGCCTGCAGCGCCATTTTCAGGCGTTCATGATCGCCGAGCTGACAAAGGCGGGGATTACGGAGGAAACCCATCCCCTGCTTCATGCCTTTGTGGAACGGCATGCCATCACGCTGCGCGACTTCGTCTTCTCGGGTGTTTCCCTGTCCCGGCAGTTTCGGGTGGAGGACATTGAACGCCTGACCGGCGATACCACTTGCCTGTTGCGCGTCGACATCTGGGACCAGCTCAGGAGCCATGTGGAGGCGGCGCAACGCCAGTTCAAAGCCCAGCTGCCGGAGCTGCCGAACCTCCTATCCGGCTGGGAAAGGCCGGAGGTCGTCGAGGAGAAGAGGCGGCCATGACCCATGCGAATCCCGAGCGTCAGGATCTGCTGACACGCCGGCTCGGCTTGGTTGCCGGTCTGTCCGCGCTCAATGCACAGGCCCTCAAGCTCACCCAGCTCCTCGCCGGCCTCGACATGGAGGTCCTGCGCCTCGAGCTGGCTTTGAAGCAAACACCGGCTGACGGGGAGTTGGCGCGGGAATTGCAGGACGAACTGCGAACGGCACACAAAAGCGCCGAAGCTGAGATCGAGCGGCAAAGCCAATGTGCCGAGCGCATCGAAACAGCCGAGCAGGAAATCGAGGCGCTCGATCGTCTGCTCCAGCAGGCCATGGAGCGGGAAGGGAGGACATCATGAATCAGCAAAGCAGACAGAACCCGACGCTGTTCGACCTGCTGGGACGCTGCTGGCAGCGACCCGCACCCGTCGCGAGCGTAAACTTCGATCGGCAGGGCAGTTCTGTCGCCTTCACGACCCTCGATGGGACGCTGGCCCTTGCTGCCGTGGCGGAAACGGAGGGACCGGAAAGCCGTATCCGGGTCAGTGGCGATCTCGGCCAGATGAGAATATTGCCGCGTACCAGTCCGCCAGTGCCCCTGACCGCGGTCGCAGTTGAGGAGGGCCAAGCTCCTCTTGTCGTTCCCTTCCATGCAGGCGGCTTCCTCGTCGGGACCGGCCATGGTGCGGTCAGGAGGGTTTCGGCGCAGGGAGACTTGAGCGAGGATTTCTTTCGTCTTGGCCTCTCCATCCGGGCGCTCGACCATGCGGTGCAATCGGGAATGACCGCTCTGTCGGACGGCGAGGAACTCTGCGTCCTCGACCAGGAGGCAAAAATCGTTGGTCGGTCGAGGGCGACACTTCCCGACACGAAAGCCCTCAAATTCTCCCCCGATGGCCGGTATCTGGCGGGATTGAGTGGAGAAAGCCTCGTCATCCTGGGGTTGGACGAAGAAATGCCGGTCGAAGGCGTGGTCACGCTGCCCTCGCGGCCAACGGGCCTCCATTGGAACGAGCAAGGCGATCGCATCGCCTGTGGTCTAGAAATTGGTGGCCTCAGCATCGTCGACGTCCCGCTTGGACGGACCGACACCATCCTCGACTTTCCCGCACCGGTGCGGGGGCTGGCCTGGGGCGTGGGAGGGCAGTTGGTGGCATCGGGTGCCTATCGCATCGCGGCCTGGGGCATGCCCGAAGCCGCCAGCCAGGCCTTGCTCACCGGGCATACCGGCCTGATCCTGGTGGAGGCGGTTGCCGCCCATCCCAGGCGCGATCTGGTCGCGGCCGGCTATGCCGATGGCCGCATCGTGGTGGCGCGGCTCGGCGGGCGCGACGAACTGTTCGTGCGGCCGTTCGGCGGCGCCGTCACTGCGCTGGCCTGGTCGGCGGACGGGCGCCATCTCGCCGTGGGCGATGCCGAGGGCCAGGCCGCATTGGTTACCTTCCCGCCTCAACTCTTCAAATAGACGCAGCAAAGCGCCCATCACAGGAGGACGACATGCCGACAGAGCAGACCCGCGAGGAAGAGAGCAAGGACCTGTTCTTCCAGAAACTGGAAAATCTCGCCCGTGAGATGATCGACACCCATGACAAGGATTTTGCCATGGGGGCCCTGATCCTGACGGCGCGCTGGATCGCCGAGGACCGGATCGTCAAGATCGCAAAGGCGAGTTGAGACGGTGGGTGAGGAGGCCGGAGCGATCCGGCCTCTCTCGGCGTATCAGCTCTCGGGCGGAATCATCCCGCGATAGAGCAGGCACACGGTGCGCAGGAGCGAAGCGAAGTTTGGCGCGGCGCCATGGCGTTCGAGTGCTTCCTCATAGAGCACCGAAATCAGGCGGGAGGTCGAGAGCCCTTCCCGCAGCGCCATTTCGTCGAGGACCTGCCAGAACGCCTCCTCCAACCTCACCGTCGTCGAGTGCCCGGCGATACGCATCGATCGGCTCGCCTTGCGAAAGTGGAGCGGGCTCTGACTTGTGAGGACCTTGCACATGGCTCGCCCTTTCAGCCTTGCCGCGCCCCTGCCGTCCCGGTCGCCCGGGTGCGGCAATGGGAGTGCCCGGCCCCCGCCGATCGGGGGGAGGCCTGGGCTTTTCTCTTTACGGAATGAGGACAGCGCGACCATGGATCCTGCCGGCGTTGAGATCCTGGAGAGCCTTGTTGGCATCGGCCAACCGGTATTCCACCGTGGTCAACTCGACCAGGCCGCGATCGGCCAGGGCCATGAGTTCGACGAGCTCGGCCCAGGTTCCGACCAGATTGCCGATGATGTTCTTTTCCGTGATGACCATGTCGACCGTGGGGACCCGGATATCCTCACCATAGCCGACGACGTAATAGCTGCCGGCCGATCGGGTCATGGCAAGGCCCTTGGCCGTGGTGCCCTTCTCGCCGACGAAGTCGATCACGGCTTCGGCGCCGGCCCCGCCGGTGAGCGCCAGCACGGCCTCCACCTCGTTGCCGTCGGCCTTCACCAGCTTGTCCGCTCCGATCTTGCCCGCAAGGGCCAGGGAGGCGTCGGACTTGTCGACCACGATGACGTCGGCGGCGCACATGGCCTTGAGGCATTGGATACCGATATGGCCGAGGCCGCCGGCGCCGATCACCACGCAGCTCTCGCCCGGCAGCAGATGGCGGGTCGCCTTCTTGGCGGCGCGATAGGCGGTCAGGCCCGCATCGGCATAGGGCGCGACTTCCTTGGGCGCGAGCGTCTTGGGAAGCGGGACGATGTTGCGCTCGGAGGTGCAGAGGAATTCCGCATAGCCGCCATTGCAGTCGAGTCCCGGAAAACGGCCCGGGCCGTGCATGTCCATGCCGCGGCGGCAGGCCAGGCAGGTCCCGCCGGAGATCTTGGGATGCACGATGACGGGATCCCCGACCTTGATGCCCTCGACCTCCTTGCCGATTGCTTCGACCCAGCCGGCATTTTCGTGTCCCATGATCAGCGGCAGCAGCTGGTCGCCATTGGGGTCCATGTGCGGGCGCCAGACACCCTCGATGATGTGGAGATCGGTGCGGCATACACCCGCTCCGCCGATCCGCACGATGACGTCGTTGGATTTCTCGATCCTGGGATCGGGAACTTCCTGGAGATCGACCCACTGGCCGGCTTTCAGGTCGTCGTCATAGCGGGTGAGTACTTGCGCCTTCATTGTCATTTCCTCCGCGAGCCCGGTCTTGTCCGTGCTTCGCAAGAGACATGGCAATCCGCATGCCAGGAAAAATATGCAAGCTATCTCAGTGTGTTGATTGAATCTTTGAAGCCGGTTCTGTCGTTGGGTTGAACATTTGCGGGGGCCGGGTGTCCAGTTCGCGTACAGCGCCCTCGGCATTGCGTCGCCGGCCGGAAGGCCAAATCGAGGAGTAGGTCATGCAGACCCAGTCGGGAATGGACCGGGCCCGAAATGCGCTCGAACGCGGCGATCGCCTGCCCGGCGGTACCCTGCCGGTGCCGATCGCCGAAAGCTGGCAGCGTTGCCGGGAGCTGGGTCTCGACCCCGGCCTCCAGCCCCGCGGCGAGGTGGTGCCGTTTGCGACGGTGACGCGTCGGCGCCAGAAAATGGAAGGCCTGCGCCGGTTGGCCCTCGCGGAGATGCAGGTTCTCTACGCCCAGATCGCCGGCTCCAATCTGATGATCGCGCTGGCGGATGCGACCGGCATGGTGCTCGACACCATCTCCGATCAGGCCTTCACGGAGAGCACGGCGGGGCGCGCCATCCTTCCCGGCAGCCTGTGGGACGAGGCACGGCGGGGCACCAATGCCCTCGGGCTGGCCGCGGACAGCAGCCAGCCCGTCGGCGTCTTCGGCCGGGAGCATTACTTCACCTGCCACGCCCATCTGAGCTGCATGGCGGCGCCCATCCTGGATTCACATGGACAGGTCCTGGGATTGCTCGATGCGTCCTGTGCCAATGAGGCGCGTCAGCAGCATACACATGCGCTGGTGCGCATGGCCGCGGCCCAGATCGAGAACGGGCTGATCTTCCAGGAATGCGCGGACAATTTCATCCTGGCCTTCCATCCGCGTGCCGAATATCTCGATACGCTATCGGCGGGATTGCTGGCCCTGTCGCGCGATGGTGTCGTCACGGCACTGAACCGTCCCGGCTCGGTCCTGCTGTCCGGCCTGCCGACCGGGGCGGGTGTGAGTTTCGACGCCCTGTTCGAGATACCCTTCGCCAGAGCGCTGGATGGGCTTCTGCGGGGAGGCGTCATTCCCATACGCGATGCGGTTGGCAGCCAGGTCCTGATGGTCTGTCGGCAGATCGCTCCCGGCCTGGCGGTCCGCAACCTGCGCCAGGGCTCGCGGGAGATGCTCCATGACAAGGTTGGCTCCGCGCCGGAGTTCGTCTGTGCGGACGAGGCGTTGAAGGCCGCGATGGCCGATATCGGGCAGGGCGTCGCCATGGGCATGCCCATTCACCTCACGGGCGAGACGGGCACCGGCAAGGAATTGATGGCACGCCATATCCATGCGGTGAGCGGCCGGTGTGGGGAATTCGTTCCCGTCAATTGCGGTGCGTTGGCCGAACAACTCTTCATTGCCGAGATCTTCGGCCATGAGCAGGGCGCCTTCACCAATGCCCGGACGGAGGGATCCATCGGGCTGGCCCGGCAGGCCGACGGCGGCACCTTGTTCCTCGACGAGATCGCCGATGTCCCGCTTTCCGCCCAGACGGCGTTGCTGCGTTTTCTCGATGCCATGGAAGTGCGGCCGGTGGGCGGACTGAAGATCCACAAGGTCGATGTCCAGATCATCTCCGCGACCAACCGCAATCTGGAGGAGATGGTGGCGGAGCGGGCCTTCCGGGCCGACCTGCTTTACCGTCTCAACGGTCTCGTCCTGCATCTGCCGCCCCTGTCTGCCCGCACCGACTTTGCGCTCGTGGTCAAGCACCTGTTGCAGGAACTGGCCCCGGGGCTGGCGATCACGGATGCTGCCATCGCGAGGCTGGCGCAGCGCACATGGCCCGGCAATATCCGGGAGCTTCGGAGCGCGCTCCAACGTCTAATCATGCGCCAGCAGGGAGCAGCCATCGACGAGGCCTGCTTCGTCGATGGTGTGGAAGATCTCGGTGACGTCTGCGCCGCCTGCCGGGACCGTGGCCTGGCACGCCGGATCTGCCGGGAGATCCGGGCGACATATCGCTCCTGCCGAAACGTCACGCATACGGCGCGCGTTCTGGGATTGTCACGGACGACGATATACAAGCATTTGTGAGCCGGGTGCGGAGTGACCCGCATTCGAAGCGCTCCGTGCGCATCGCCCTATCGAGGAGATGGCCCAGCGGCTTACAATCAGTGGCCTGGCTTGGTTCGATTCCAAGGGGCACTGCGATATCCAACGGCTGGGGGGCGTAAATTGCCGCCCCGATTATAATTTCGTTACTTCGGGCTGGATCATGACACCTCGGGTCAGCCATTGTGGCGGCCTGCAGCGCATCGGACCTGATCATGGAATTGGATGCGGTGTTCTGGATCGCCGAAAACAGGTGCCTGGGTCGTCGTCGATCCCTGGTTGGATCAGAGCCGCGAAAGGACCAACTGCCGGCGGTTGCATGCCAGATCCATTCTGGAGGTCATAGGGCGAGGGCCTTCCTGAGGGTTTCCAGCCTTTCCATGGCAATCACCCCGTCCCGAATGCTCGGGGCCGGGGTGTCTTCCCCCTTGAGTGCTGGTACGACATCGGCGAGGAGGGCATGGTAGCCCTTGAAATCCTCGTTGGCGGCGGCCGTGAAATTGGGTTTCCAGGTGAGGCTGTCCTGGCTGTCCGCCAGGGTTGCCGCGGCATCGGCCGTCTTGAAGGGGGGATCGCGATGCCAACGCACCTCCACCACGTCTTCGATCTCCAGGCGTTGGTGATCTCCCATCAGTTCGATGCGCTCGACGGGCGTACCCCGGGATTGAATCGTGCCCATCGCTATGGTGCCGATGGCGCCGCAATCGAAGTCCAGGGCGATATGGAAGAGTACGCGGCCTGGCGTCTTCTCCACCTTGCGCGCCGTCAGGGCGGTGACGGGTGAGACCAGGTGGGAGACGAGATCCATGTAATGCACGCAATGATGCAGGAAGAAGCCGGTATAATCGACGTTGCCGACAAAATAGCCGGGTGCCGTCATGTAGTAGCCGGTGAGACCGAGCACGGGGCCGAACCGGCCGGACTTCAAGATGTTATGCGCGATCTTGTTACCCACCGAATAGCGCTTCATGAAGCCGAGGAGCAGTGGCTTGCCGGCCTTCTCGGATGCTTGACGCAACAGGCGAGCCCCCTCGGCCGAACCAGAGGGGGGCTTTTCCATGAAAACGGGCAGGCCGTGCTCCAGCGCGGCCTTGCCGAAGGCGAGGTGCTGGTCGGGGCCGACGGCCATGCCGACCGCATCGATCCCGGGCGTGCGGATCAGCTCCATTGCATCGGTGAGCAGTGTCGAGACGCCGAACTGGCGGCCGGCATCGGCAAGGCGCTTGCCGTCGATGTCGCAAAGGGCTGCGATCTTCACGTCATGGCGCAGGAGTTGCGGCAACAGCATCTGGGTGGCGTGCACGCCACAGCCGATCCAGCCGATATTCAAGGTCATCTGCGAAATTCCGTCAGCGAGATGTGGGAGCGGATGAAGGAGGCGGAGGCGGCGAGGCGCTCGCTCTCGTCCTCATGGGGCGGGCGCCATTGCGCGAAGGGCACGCCGAAGCGATCGTCGTTGCGCCGGAAGGGCTCGAGCGAGATGGGCCCGCTATAGTCGATGTCATGCAGCGCGCGGCAGACGTCGACCCAGTCCGTGGCACCGGTTCCCGGAAAGCCGCGATGGTTCTCATTGGCCTGGAAATGCACGAGGAGCGATCCGGCAAGGCGGATGGCTTCGGAGATGGAGGCTTCCTCCATATGCATGTGGAAGGTGTCGAGCATCAGCCGCACGGCGAGGTGATCGACGGCCTGGAGCAGTTCCATCGCCTGCTGCGTGGTGCACAGCACGTCGCTTTCGAAGCGGTTCAGGGGTTCGACGGCGAGGGTGATGCCAAGACCGGCGGCATGGTCGCCGGCTTCCCTCAGGCCGACGACACAGCGCTGCTTGCGGGCGAGGCGCTCGGTCTCCGACACCGGCTGGGGTGCGCGGCCGGCAAAGACGAGCGGATTGCCCGTCAGGGGGCCACCCACCACTGTCGCGCCGAGCGCGGCCGCGCAGTCGGCGGCATATTTCAGATAGTCGATGCCGGCCCGGTGGCTGGCTGCATCCTCCGAGGACAGGTTGCGCTGCAGATTGACGCGAGCCGCCAACACCACCCCGAGGCCCGCGTCGGCCAGGGCTGCGCGGGCCGCCGCCAGGTCCATTTCTCCGGGCTCGGGCACCAGGAGCTCGACGAAATCGTAGCCGAGTTCCTTCATGCGGGCGAAGAGGGGAAAATGCTCGGCGGCAAAGGGCCGGGCATATTGCATCGATATCAGGCCGATAGGATTCATTGCTTGGCTTCACAGTTTGCAGAGGGCAGGCAGCGGTGCAGGCTTCGTCATCCCTTCACCGCTCCTTGGGTCAGGCCGCCGACCAGGCGTTTTTGCACGAGGAGAAAGAGCAGTGTCGCAGGCAGGGCGCCGACCACGCCGCCGGCAGCGAGCAGCCCCCATTCGATCTGGTATTCGCCGATCAGGGTCTGGATCGCCACGGTCACCGTGCGCACGTTCTTGCCGCCCAGAGTGAGCGCGTAGAGATACTCGTTCCAAGAGGTGATGAAGATATAGATGCCGGTGGAGATGATGCCGGGCATGGCTAGCGGCAGTACCACCCGGCGCAGAGCCGCCAGGCGCGAGCAGCCGTCGATCATCGCTGCCTCGTCGAGGCTTTTGGGAATGGCCGCCACATAGCTCGTCAGCATCCACACCGCGAAGGGAATGGCGACGGTCGCATTGGCCAGGATCAGGCTGAGATGGGTGTCGAGCAGGCCGAGCCGGCGCATCAGCACGAAAAGCGGCAGGATCAGCAGCACCACCGGGAACATGTTCACCAGCAGGAACTGCAGCATGATCGCCCGGCGGCCGAGGAAGCGGAAGCGCGAGAAGGCATAGGCGGCCGTGACCGAGACGCCGAGGCCGACGACCACCGTGCCGAGGGCGATGATCAGGCTGTGGCCCATATTGCCGAGGAAGGAAGTCTGCTCGAACAGGCGGGTGTAGTTGTCGAGGCTCCAGCCAATGGGCGAGAGCGAAACCCCACTCGCCGCAATGCGCTCGGACGGGGTAAGCGAGGTCAGGATCATCCAGGCGAAGGGCCCGAGCGCGAAGAGCACGATCGCTGCCACCGGCAGGTCTGTCGTGATGATGCGCCGGAGGGTCGATGGCTTGTTCATCGCTCGACCTCCTTCATGGTGCGGATGATGTAGATGGCGACGAAGGCTCCGAGCAGGACGGTGAAGGTCACCGCGACTGCCGTGCCGTAGCCGAAATCGAGGTTCTGGCGCGCCTTGATGAAGGCGTAGAGGGGGAGCGTATGCGTCGCGTAACCGGGACCGCCCCCTGTCATCACGAAGATGACGTCCATGGAATTGGCGACCCAGATCACGCGAAGCAGCCCGGCCGTGGCCAAGACCGGTGCAATGCCGGGCAGGGTGACGTTGACGAACTGGCGCCAGGGCGTGGCACCGTCGATGGAGGCGGCCTCGTACTGGCTGCGCGGAATGCCCTGCAGGCCGGCGAGGATCATCACGGCGAAGAAGGGAAAGCCCTGCCAGGTGAGCGTGGCGATCACGGCATAGAGCGCGACATTGGGATCGGCGAGCCAGGGCACCGCGCTCTGGATCAGATGCACGCTGAGCAGCATGTCGTTGAGCACGCCGGTGTTGGGATCGTAGATCCAGCGCCACATCAAAGCGATGACCACGCTTGGCAAGGCCCAGGGGATGATGATCAGGGCGCGGGCAAGGCCCCGCCAGGGAAAGTCGCGGTTGAGCAGCAGGGCGGCAACCAGGCCGAGCCCCATCTGCAGCGGTACCGTGAGGCCGATCCAGATCACGGTGTGCCAGAGCGCGGTCCAGAACACCGGATCGGCGAACAGCTTGATGTAGTTGCCCAGGCCGACGAATCTGGCGGCGTTGGGCTTCCACAGCACCAGATCGAACAGGCTCGTATAGACGGCCTCGATCATCGGGACGAAGACGACGACGAACACCACCAGCAGAGCCGGCGCCAGCAGGGCATAGGGCATCAATCGCGTCCGCAGGGGGACCGCGAATTCCCGATCGAGTTCGGAGGTGGACGAATGCAGCGACATGGCCCGGCGTCGTGGTGAGAGGAGAAAGAGGGGCTTTCTGCACGGGGCGCAGAAAGCCCGGCGCCCTTGCCTAATTTGCAAACAGCGTCTGCAATTGCTGCATCATCTGCTCGGGCGTCGCCGCGCCTGTCAGGGCCTGCTGCATGTTGGTCTGCCAGGCCGTGTTGACGAATTCGGTCGTGGCCGGGGTCTGCGGCAGCACCGAGGCGAAGGGCAGCGACTGCACGGTGGCATCCACGAAACGCCGCTGGTGCAGCGTCCAGTTGGCCGAGCCCGACTTGGTCACCGTCATCTGGCCCGTAGCCTTGTTGAACTCGACGTTGTTCTGTCCCTCCGCCAGGAAGGAGATCCATTTCCAGGCGGCGTCCTTCACCTGCGAGGAGGAGAAGATCGCCAGCGATTCATCGCCATAGGAGGTCCACTGCTTGCCGTTGCACGCCGGAGCGGGGACCGCCGAGACCTTGTCGCCCAGGGCTTTGACGAGATCGTTGGACGAGCCGACGTGGTGGATGGTCATCGCCGTCTTGCCGGCCTTGAAGGCCGCGATGATTTCCTGGAAGCCGTCATTCGGCGCGGAGGGCGGAATCGACTTGTCCTCCCGGAACATGTCGACCAGCCATTTGTTGGCGGCAATCGCTTCGGGCGTGGTCAGGCCGCCCGGCTCGAGCTTGGCGCCCTTGGAAAAGACGAAGGTGCCCCACTGGTCCCAGCCGCCCTTGCCGCCGCGCAGGCCGAAGCCATAGGTGTCCGGCGTCTTGGTGAGCTTCTTGGCATCCTCTCGGAATTCGTCGCAGGTCTTGGGCGGTTCCAGGCCGGCGGCCTTGAACAGGTCGGTGCGATAATAAAGATAGAGAACGACATATTGGATCGGCAGGTAATATTGCTTGCCCTCAGGTCCCTTGTTGAGGTTGAGGAGATTGTCGAGCAGGTCCGCCTTGCCCGGCCAGGCATCGATGCGTTCGCCGATCGGCTCCAGGGCTCCCATTTCGACGAGGCGGGGCTGGGCGAACAGCTTCACCATGGCGGCGTCGGGCGCATTGCCGCCGACGATCGCCGTGTAGAGATTGTCGTAATAGGAGTTCCACGGCACGTTTTCGGCTTCGACCTTGATGCCGGGATTGGCCGCCTCGAACTTCTTGATGAGATCGTCCATCGGGTTGGCCGGATTGTCGAAATGATACCAGAAGCGCACGGTCTGTGCCTTGGCGGCCCCGAGCATCATGCTGGCGCTCAGGGCGCAGGCGACACCGAGCGCCTTCAGCGTTTTCTTCAGTCCTGTCCTCATCGTCTCCTCCCGAAGATGTGTTTTGGGTGCCGGTTCAGGCCGGCTTGATCATTGACTTTGCCGCTTGAGCAGCGGTCTTGAGGGCGTTGCGGGCCGCGCTCAGCCCGATGCTCATCTGCAGAAATCCGTGCGTCACACCCTTGACGACGTGCATGTCGGCCGGCCGTCCCGCCGAGCGCAGGCGCGCTGCCAAATTGAGCGTATCCGACAAGAGCGGATCAATCTCCGCCGCCAGAAGGAAGAGAGGCGGCAGGCCACGCAGGGCCTCGTCACTGGCATGCAGGGGAGAGGCGAGCGCCGCCCGTCGTGCCTTCGGATGGGGCAGATACCAGTTCCAGTAACGCTGCATCCGCGCCGTTGTCAGGCCGGGCCCCTCGGCAAAGCGTCGATAGGAGGGGGTCTCGAAATCCGCGTCGTAGACGCCATAGAAGAGCAGGGCACCGTCGACGGCCTTGTATCCGCCGGCCTGTCCGTGAAGCATGGCGGCGAGGGCCAGATTGGCGCCGGCGGAGTCGCCAGCCAGCAGCAGCGGTCCTGGACGGATGCCGAGTGCAGCCGTGTGTTCGAAAACGCGGTGGAGACAGGCGATCACATCATGCAGCCCCGCCGGAAAGGGGTGTTCCGGTGCCAGGCGATAGTCCGGCAGGAGAACGGGCAGGCCGGTTTCGAGGGCGAGGACTCGGGCGCACCGTTCATGGGTCTGCGGGCTGCAGAAGGCAAAGCCGCCGCCATGGATGAAGACCAGGGCACCGTCTCCCGCCTGCGGTGGGATCAGCACCTTGACGCGGCAGTCGGCGGACGAGAGCGTCGGATCGGCAGGAATGACGATGTCGTCAGCAAAGGCCATTGCCGGCAGGTCACGGTTCCAGCGCTGGTTGAGTTGCGCGGCGAGGGCCCGGCCCTCGGCCGGTGGCAGCAGCGTCGTGTCGGGCTGCGGGCCGATTTCATCGTCGATGGCGGCCAGGAGACGTGCCAGTTCCGGATCGAGCCGACCGGTCAACTCTTCGACCTGCACATCGGGGATAGGAACGTTCATTGCCCCGCTCCCGGAAAGACGTTGGGCCCGAAATCAACGATGGTCGCGATGTGGTGCTCGAGGGAGGTCACGGCCGCGGCGCTGTTGCCGGCTTCGATTGCCGCCACCAGCGGCCGATGACGCTGGGCCGTCAGCACGAGATCGCGCTGGCCTTGCGTGCGCGAAATCTTGAAGCGATGGTTGTGGATCAGGCAGCGATGCAGGATCGGATCCAGGGCGGGCAGATCTGCATCGTGGAACAGACGGCGGTGGAAGTCGCGGTCGAAGGCGGCGAGCCCCATCTCGTCATCCTCCCGCGCGGCCTCCTCCATGGCCTCGACCAACGCCTTCAGATCGGAAAGCAGGCCGCGGCTGGGGTTGCGCAAGGCGCGCAGCACGCCGGCACATTCGATCTGCTTGCGGACGCGGAACATCTCGACGGCTTCGTCCGCCGTGCAGTCCGAGACCTGCGTGCCGCGATGGCCGCGCCGATGCACCAGCCCTTCCTCCTGGAGCTGCAGCAGGGCTTCCCGCACCGTGCCCTGGCTGCAGCCGAAACGGGCGGCAAGTTCCAGTTCCACCAGGGGTTCGCCGGGAGCGAGCTCGCCGAGCATGATGTCGTGCTTGAGGGCGTCGAAGGCGATCGCCGAGCGGGCGACAGGGCTCGGCCGGGCGCCCTTGGCGCGCAATGCCGGGTCGAAACGCCGAGATGCTGGCCGCTCGCTCATGCCTCCCCCTTGTGCTGGCGCCACCTTCCGGGTGTTCGCATGCCTCTTGCAATTATCATTATTGATATTGATAATTAGGTCAAGGGCTGGAAAGAAGCCTCGCTTGTCGCAGGCAGCATCGGGGAGAACGCAATGGCGGGCATTGGCCTCAGGAATATTCGCAAGTCTTACGGCACCCATACGGTGATCCATGGTGTCGACCTCGATATCGCCGAGGGCGAATTCCTGGTGCTGGTCGGTCCGTCGGGCTGCGGCAAATCCACCTTGCTGCGTATGGTCGCCGGGCTCGAAGAGATCACCGGTGGAGAGATGCGCATCGGGGACAAAGTGGTGAATGCGCTTGCGCCCGCAGAGCGCAACATCGCCATGGTATTCCAGGATTACGCGCTCTATCCGCATATGACGGTCGCCGAGAACATGGGGTTTGGGCTGCGCATGCGCGACCATAACGCGCAAATGATCGACCAGCGCGTGAGGCAGGCCGCCGAAACCCTGAAACTGGCGCCCCTGCTGGAGCGTCGGCCGGGACAATTGTCGGGCGGGCAACGCCAGCGCGTCGCCATGGGGCGGGCCATCGTTCGCGATCCCCAGGCTTTCCTGTTCGACGAACCGCTGTCCAATCTCGATGCCGGCTTGCGGGTGGAGATGCGGCTCGAAATCGCCAAGCTGCACCGGCGCATCCAGGCAACCACAGTCTATGTCACGCATGACCAGGTCGAGGCGATGACGCTGGCCGACCGTATCGTCGTGATGAATGCAGGCCGCATGGAACAGGTTGGCCCGCCGCTCGATCTCTATCACCGTCCGGCAAGCCTGTTCGTCGCGCGCTTCATCGGCAGCCCGACCATGAACACCGTGGAACTGAAGCTGAATGGCGATGGCGAACTGCCGATCGGCGGGGCCAGGATCGCCGTGCCATGGCTGTCGGGGGCAGCCGGGACCCCGATCATTCTGGGCATCCGGGCAGAGGACCTTTCACCCTGCGATGCCTCCCAGGCCTGGTTCACCGGCGAATTGGCGATGGTCGAACGTCTCGGCGGGCAGACTTTTGGCTACCTGGATACTGGTGGGAAACGCATGGTCACCGTCGAATTCCCGCGTCATAGCGCCGTGAAGGTAGGAGACCAGGTTTCGGTGAGGGGCGAGGCGAACGTGCTGCACCTTTTCGACGGAAAGAGCGGCAGGCGGCTGGAACCGGCCTGAATTGATTACCGGCCTGCCCGCCGCTATTGCGGCGGTTGAATGTCCTTGCCGATATCGACCGAAGAGAGTCCATCTGTAGGGAAGACCTCAGGCCGCGAGCAATTCGTCCGCCGGGCCGAAGAACTCGTAGTGGATGCGGTCGGATCGCACGCCTGCGAGCGACAGTGCCGAAACCGCCGCACGCAGAAAGGGCCTTGGTCCGCAAATATAGTAGTCTGCCTCACTGGCCGGGGTATTGGCGATCAGCCAGTTGTCCGTGATGAGGCCGGCGCGATCATAGTCGCGTCCGGCGGTTTCATCGGCGAGCGGCGTCTGGTGAAAATCGGTGACGCGCACCGCCTTGCCCCGGGAGGCAAGCGCCCGAACATGCTCGCGCATCGCATGGGTCTGGCGATTATGCGTCCCGTGGATGTAGTGGACAGGAACGTTGCTGCCGGCGGCGACCAGCGCCTCCAGCATCGCCACCATCGGCGTGAGGCCTACGCCGCCGGACAGGAGGACCACAGGGCGTTCCGGACGGTCGGCAAGAAAGAACTCGCCCGCTGGCGCCGCCACCTTGAGGATCGTTCCCGCGGCGGCGTGGTCGTGGAGCCATCCCGACGCAAGGCCGTGGGGCTCGCGCTTCACCGATATGCGATAGGTCTGCCCATTCGGTGCAGCCGAAATCGAATAATTGCGCTTGATCGGCGGGTGGCCGGGGATTTCGAACCAGAAGGTGAGATATTGCCCTGCCTTGTGGTGCATGACGCCCTTGCCATCGGCCGGCCGCAGCACGAAGGATTTGATGACGCTGCTTTCGCGCACCACGTTCTCCACGCGAAAGTCGCGCCAGCCGTTCCAGCCGCCGATGGCATTCATCTGCTCGGCATAGATGCGTTCCTCGCGGGCGATCAGGATATGGGCAAGGAACCAGTAGGCCTCTCCCCATGCGGCGAGGATTTCGTCGGTCGCGGCATCCCCCAGCACGGCCTTGATCGCACCCAGCAGGGCATCGGCGACATGGGGGTAGTGCTCGGGCAGGATCTGGAGCCCGACATGCTTTTGCGCGATCCGCTCGACTGCAGGCACGAGCGCGCTCAAATTGTCGATGTTGCTGGCATAGGCAAGGATGGCACCGGTCAGCGCGCGCGGCTGCGATCCCGCATCGCCATGATGGGACTGATTGAACAGATCCCGAATGTCAGGGTTCCTGAACATGCGCGAATACATTTCGTGGACGATGTCGAGGCCGTGGGCCTCGAGGGCGGGAACTGTGGCTTTGACGAGCGCGATGGTTTGCGCACTGAGCGGCTGCGGCATGACATCTCCTGTAATTTGGAGGCTTTCGGGACAGGGTTTGATCGAGACAAAACATGTATTCTGGACGCATCTATACCGGCGAAATAAAACATGCAACAATGATGCATATTTTTTTGGAGCAAATCGGTGCGATTGACGCGCTACACCGACTACGCCATGCGCGTGCTGCTGTACCTTGCCAGGAAGCCGGACACGTTATGCTCGATCGGCGACATGGCGCGCGCCTATGCCATCTCGCAGAACCATTTGATGAAGGTCGTCAACGATCTGGTAAATGCGGGCTATCTGGAAAGCGTGCGCGGCCGCCATGGCGGCATACGCCTGGCCAAGCCCGCTGCCGACATCAATGTCGGCGCCCTCGTCCGTCATACCGAGGACGATTTTGACCTGGTCGGCTGCGGTTCCTGCATCATCGCGCCAGCCTGCGGTCTCACAAGCGTGCTGGACGAAGCGCTGCAATCGTTCCTGGCGACACTCGATCGCTATTCCTTGGCGGACATCGTCGCCCGCAAAGGCGATTTCGGCTACCTGCTGAGAGCCTCGTAAGACAGCGGGCTTGCCCCGCCTTTGTAACAATCCTCGCGTCGACCGACCAGAATCCCAAAGGCGAGCCCATTCTCGGAGGCCGGCCGGGAGAGCGAGGTCTGAAGTGTCCCGCGGGGGGCTTGGAGGCTCATTCCGAGGCAGGACGCTCACGGACGTCTGGGCAGAGCTTTTTTCAAGCTCATCGCCTCTTCCGGCCCCACTTATCTTCGCAAACGGGGAGTCTTCGGCCCAAGCCAGAGATCCGTAAAAAAACGTTTGGCGAATTCAGTATTTTGTGCGTATGCTACCAGTTACGTTCAACAGAGAACGCGGTCACGGCACGTTGCGCAGCGCGCAGTAGGTACTGTGCGTGACCATCCCCCCAAACATAAAAGATAATCGTACAGCACGACATGCGTTGTGCTGTCCGGATCACACTGTCCAACGTAAATCTGGAGGAGTCCGCCTATGAATATAGACGGAAGACTGAGCAGCTATGCGTCTAATGGGTCACGTGTTCGAGTTGCCATAGACGTTGGAGGAACATTCACCGACGTTTTCATTCTGGACTCCAACGGCAACCAGACCGTTGCAAAAGTCCCAAGCACATCCAATCCGATTGATGCCGTCATGAATGGCGCTGCCGCGGCTCGGATCGATTGGCATGACGTGGAACTGTTTACCCACGGCACGACGATCGCCACCAATGCGCTGATAACCCGCAATTTCAAGCCCGCGGCAATGGTGACGACCAAGGGTTTCCGCGATGTTCTCGAAATCGGGCGCGGTACCAGAGAAGACCCCTGGGATGCCTACAAGGAAGGCACTCCGCCCTATGTTCGCCGGCGCGATCGTTTCGCCGTTACCGAACGCATCAACTATCGCGGCGAGGTCATCGAGCCATTCAACGAGGCCGAGGCTCGCGAAGTAGCGCGCATCCTGCACAAGCGGAAAGTGACCGCTGTCGCAGTGTGCTTCATCAACGCCTATGTCAACGGCGCTCACGAACTGCGAATGGCCGAAATTCTTGCCGAAGAGCTCGGGCCGGATGTCGCAATCACGACCTCGCACGAAACCCATCCGGAGATCTTCGAGGACGACCGGTTTTCCACGACGGTCGCCAATACGATCCTGGCGCCGATCATCCGGCCCTATGCGCGCGATATCGACCGCAGAACCACTGAGGCCGGGTATGAGGCCGACGTGCTGCTCCTGCATTCCGGCGGCGGCGTGATAACGCCGGCGACGGCGGAAAAATATGCGGCGCGGCTTGCGGCTTCAGGCATCGCGGCAGGAGCGATCGCGAGCAGGCATTTCGCCGGCCTGTGCGGCTACAAGAATGCAATCGGCCTGGATATGGGTGGAACATCGGCCGATATTTCGCTCGCAGCAGACGGCCATCTGCGGATGACCGACAAGTGGGAGGTCGACTGGGGCCACCCGATCTGCTTCCCCTCGGTCGAGGTTCTCACCATTGGCGCAGGTGGCGGCTCGCTCTCCTGGCTCGACAAGGCCGGGTCGCTGCGTAACGGCCCGCAATCGGCCGGCTCCGTGCCCGGTCCCGCCTGCTACAAGGCCGGGGGCACCGAACCGACCAACACTGATGCGAACATCATCCTGGGACGCGTTGGTACCGAACTGGCAGGTGGCACGATGAAGCTCGATCGTGATGCCGCCCTGGTGGCAATGACCAAAATCGCCGAGCCGCTCGGGCTCAATGTGATCGAGGCCTCGCTCGCCACGCTGCGGGTCGCAAACGCCAATATGGCCGATGCAGTTCGCCTGATCTCCATTGCCCGGGGCCACGATCCGCGTGATTTCGCGCTGGTGGCCTTTGGAGGTGCTGGCCCCCTGCACGGCGTCGACATCGCGCGCGAGCTCAACATTCCGGTCGTGGTGGTGCCGCCAAACCCCGGCGTGACCTCCGCAGTCGGCTGCATGCTCGTCGATGTCCAGCACGACGTGACCCGGATGTTCTTCAAGGATGCCGTCGAGGCCGATCCGGCCGACATCGAGGCGGCGTTCAGGGAGATCGAAGCCGAAGGGCGCCAGCGACTTGAAACCGACGGCGTCGACGAGAAGGACATGACGTTCCAGCGTCTCGTCGACATGCGCTATCGTGGCCAGTGGCGTTCGCTGGCGGTGCCGGTTTCCGGCCAGATCAAATCGATGAAAGAGGCGATCGCGATCTTCCACAACGAATATCAGAAGGCGCACAACTTCCGGCGTGAGGACTTTCCGGTCGAAATCTATCGTCTGACCGTTCGCGCCATCGGCGTCACCCCCAAACCCTCCTTCCCGAAAGTCAAGATCGACAAGGATGCCCAGGCGACGCCCAAGGGAACGAGGCAGGTCTGGTTCCACGGACAGGCCGAGGCGATGACCACCAACCTCTATGACCGCGATCATCTGGCGGCCGGGGTCACGATCAAGGGACCCGCCGTCATCGACCAGCTCGACTCGACCACCGTCATCCCGCCGGACTGCGTCGCCCATATCGACGAGTGGCTCAACATCCAGATCAAGCTCGACGCCGCATAAGCGATGCCAGGCATAGGAACATGGAGAGGAAGAACAGCATGAGCAACTCCGACAAATATGCAGGGCTGTCCGACAAGGGCATCCAGCATCCGCCCCTCCCTGCGGATCGGAAGACGGTGTTCAAGACCACACTCGACCCGATCACATTCGAGGTTCTGCGCAACGCCTTCGTCAACATCGTCGACCAGATGGCCGAGCAGCTGCTGAGAACCTGCTATTCGTTCGTGATCTACTGCCGCGACTTCTCGTCGGGGCTGAGCGATCCCCAAGGCAACCTGGTGATGCAGGGAACAGGCGACATCGCCGCGCATGTGGGAACGCTCCACTATACCTGCAAGGCGGTGATCGAGGCGTTCGGCGACGACATCCACCCCGGCGACGTCTTCATCATCAACGACCCGTTCCGCGGCGGCAGTCACTTCAACGACACGCGGATCCTGCGCCCGATGTTCTACAAGGGCGAGTTGATCGGATACTCGCAGGCGAATGGCCATTGGGCCGACATGGGGGGCGCAGCGCCGGGGTCCTTCAACATCACAGCGCTCGACCACATGGGCGAAGGGCTGCGCATCACGCCGGTGCGTGTCTGGAGCAAAGGCGTCTGGCTCGAAGACGTGGCCCGCATGATCGCCGCCAATACGCGCAACCCCGGCGATGTCATTGGTGACATGCAGGCGCAGGCCGAGGCGACCGCCGTCGCCGAACGCGAGATCATCAGGCTCTGCGAAAAATACGGCGTCGAAACGATCAAGACCGCGTTCCAGGAGGTGCAGGACTGGGTGGAAGTGCTCATGCGCGCGCGTCTGGCTGAGCTGCCGGACGGCACCTGGTACGCCGAGGACTATATCGATCAGGATCCCAAGCTTGAGGAGGGCCTGATCCCGATCAAGATCAAGTTCACGATCGATGGCAATCATGCGCATTACGATCTGTCGGGATCGCATCCGCAGATTTCCACCTTCCTCAACGCGGCCTATGGGGGTTCGTTCGCGGGTATCGTGGCGGGAACCAAATATCAGTTCCCGGACCTGCCGCTGAACTCCGGCCTCTACCGAGCCGTGACGGTGAATGTGGGAGAGCCGGGGACCGTCGTCAACGCCGATTGGCCGAGCCCCTGCGCCGGCTTTTGTTCAGGCCCGTTCGAAAAGCTGATGAACTCGGTGTTCGGCCTTTGGGCCGAGATCCTGCCTGAACGCACCATGGGTTGCGCCTTCAATCTCGAATATCTGCTGGTTGGAGGGCGCGACACCAGGATCAAAGGGCGTCCCTATTTCATGTGGTATGACTGGATGGCAGGAGGCTGGGGCGGTCGCAACGGCCGAGACGGCTTCAATGCCACGGCCCCGGTGTTCGGCGCGCAATATGGCATCCAGCCCCTCGAGGGCCAGGAGCGCCTCGCTCCCGTGCTGACGAAATGCCATGATTTCGTTCAGGACTCGGCCGGTCCCGGGGAGTCCCGAGGCGGGCTTGGCGCCGAGAAGGGGGGCTCCGTCTTCGAGGGCGAGCGCATCGTGGTGTCCTATTGCTGCGATCGCGAGCGCTCCGTCACATGGGGTATGTGGGGCGGCCTGCCCTCGATCCCGCACGGCGTCTGGCTCAACAAGGGGACGGAGAAGGAGCGCTATCTCGGGTCCATCTTCTCCAACCTGCCGATCGAGCTGGACGACGTGTTCACGCGCCCATCCGCCGGTGGCGGCGGCGTCGGCGACCCCTTGCTGCGCGACCCGCAACTGGTTTGCGAGGACGTGGCCGACGAATATGTCAGCCTTGAGCGCGCGCGGATCGACTATGGTGTCGTCATCAGGGTGATCGACCGCGACCTGGCCCAGTACGAGGTCGATGTCGAGGCAACCGAGAGGGAGCGCCAGCACATCGCCGCGGCTCGCCTGGGCTGGCTCGATGCGGATGCCGAGACGATTGCCGCGGACTATCGCGCCGGAAAGCTCAACGAGATGGATTGCGTCCGGCAATATGGCGTGATCCTCGATTGGGGTGATGGCACCCTCCTGCCCAACACGACCAGTCAGTTTCGCCAAATGCTCAAGCGCAGGGTCGTGCCCTATTGGGGCAAGACGCTGGCGGTCCTGGGCCAGGAAGCGACCCAAAGATCCCGGGCTGCCTGAGGCGACCGCGGAGGGGAGGCGGAGCACGGAACGCTCCGCCTCCGCACTGGAGCAAAGCGCGTTTAGACCCAACCGCTGCATTGCCCTCACTCTTTGGTTCGACGCGTCTTTGCGGTTCTTGGTGATTCCACCAGATCGCAAAACGCTTTAGTGCCGCTCCTTGGGGCGGTCTGCAGTCGCGCTGGGTTGGCTGGGAACGCCAACGCCATCGTGTTCAGGGCAACGCGCACATCTTCGATGATATGGGCTTCCATCGCTTCGCCTTCTGCGCGAGCAGGCCCGCGCATGCACCTGCTGAAGGTAGTTCTCGCGTGTAGGGAAACAGCCAGCCGCGCCAAGAGACGGTTGGAATTTCACATCCTGCGGACCGGCCACTGATCCCTGGTTCCCCAGCCGTCATTGGTGCGACCGCGACCACAGAGGGGACATCATGGACCAAGCCAGTAGCGTTCCAAAACCTGACATCATCTACCAGGACGAGCCTGGAGTCTTGCGCCAGGCGGCCGCCGAGGATTTCTCTTTGCATATCGTGCCGCCGACCTGGCGTAGCTCGCGATTTTCGCTTGCGATGGCCTGGTTCGGCCTGATGAGCGCCATGTTCTGGGTCGTCGTCGGCAGCACCGTCGCATTGTCGGTCGGCACGGTCGATACGCTGATCGGCATTGCGCTATCGACCGTGGTCTACGGCGTTCTGTGCAATGTCGCCGCCCGCTTTGCGGCACGAAGCGGTACGAATGTGGCGCTGTTTTCCCGAGCGGTTTTCGGGCAGGTCGGCGCAACGTTCGCCGCGCTGCTGTTCGGGGTGACGATCACCTATTACGCCATTGCCGAGGGCACCATCGTTGCGATCGCTCTTCAGGACTATTTCGGCGGACCGATGAGCCTGTGGTATTTCATCGTCTGCTGCTACAGCGCCCCTCTGGTCATGCGCGGCGTCCGCACCTGGCTGGACCGGATCAACGGGGTTTTGCTTCCTCTCTATGTCCTTGGCCTCATCGCCTGCGTCATCTGGGCGATCGTTACACATGGATATTCAAACAACTGGCTGACTCATCTTCCAGCAAAGAGCGCCGACATGGGTGTTCCTGGCTGGTGGTTCGCCTTCACGGTCTATATGGGCGTGTGGGTCGTGGTGATGATGACGTGGGACGTAGCCCGCTTCGGCCGCAAGGAGGATGCGATTGCCAACGGCAATACGAGCTTCGGCATTCCCTTCTATGTCGTCACACTGCTGATCAACGGCGCAGTCGGGATCTTCATCGCCGAGACCATTCCGATCGTGGGGCCGTTGTCGGAGACGTCGGCGATCATTGGCATCGTGGCGCTAATGGGGCCTTTCGGCGTGCTTCTGGTCTGGGTCAGCCAGACCAGGATCAACACGATCAACTTCTATCTTTCATCCACCAACATGCAGAACTTCTTTGCGCGGGCATTCAAGATCTCTTTGCCCCGCACCGTGTGGGTGGCGATCATGTCGGTCGTGATCTTCCTGGTGATGCTCACCAATGTCTTCGGCTACCTGCTGCAGACGCTGCAGTTCCAGGGCGTGATCATCGTCGCCTGGGTTGGCGTTGCCATGACCCATGTCGGCTGGTGCTATCTGCGCGGGATCAAGGCCGACATGCTGGAGTTTCGTCCCGGCCGGGTTCCGCTGGTCAACCCGGGCGGACTCGGAGCCTGGGTGGTGGCATCGGTAGTCGGCTGCCTGCTCCTGGTATTCGGCGGCAGCTTCGGCGGCATCTGGGCACCGCCGATCACCCTTGCGATAGCCGTCGTCATCTATGCGGCGTCTCTGGGGATCGCGCGCGCGAACTGGTATATCGTGGAGCGGCCGCACGACCCCAGACGCGAGGTCGACGATCCCTGGACCGCAAGGATCCGCTGCAGTCATTGTTCCCAGGCCTATATTGCCCACGAAATGGATCGCGACCCATCATTCCGTCATGAACCGATTTGCCTGGCATGTGCCTCCGACCGCCGCGAATTCCTGGTGGCAGCCCGGGCGGAGGCGAGAACCTATGTCGGGAACTGCGAGCCGGTCATGCTCGACTCCAGGCGCAGTTCGGCAACGTAGAACACCATTGCGGGCTGCGCCTTCGGTGCAGCCCGGCTTGCATGACCGCCCTGTCTCAGGCGTCGCCAAGGCGGCATCTTCGATAGATCTCGCCAGAGCCGGTCGGGCTGTGCCCGCATTCGTCATGGAAGTTCAGGATCGCACCATTCCCTGGGGGATGCCGGCAGGTCCTCATCGTCGCTCCAATCGAGGGCGCTCAGGATTTCCCCGGAAACGACCTCCACCGTGGTTCGCCGTCTCATCGCCAAATGGCGCAGCATGCCATAGGCTTCCTGCTCCGAACGGCTGTTTGTAAGCATCATCGCGAGCTTGGCGCGTTCGATCGTGCGGCAGGTTTCGAGCTTGGCCTGCATGCGGAGCAGGTTTGCGCAAAGCCGCTTTTCGCGCCGGAAATTATTCACCGTCACCAGGAGATTGGTGAGAATCCCGAAGGGTCGGATCGGCAACCCGATGACGGCATTCGCTCGAATTCGCAGCAGTCTGTCGATCGCGAGGGGATTTTCATAGTCGATCACCCCGATCAGGACCGCAGGGGGATCGTCGGCCTGCCATTCAAATGTCAGCTTGTGTTCTATGATCTGGTCGAACATTGCGAAAACGATATCGATGTTCTCGAAAGTGCTCGGCGGTGGCCAGATTTCTTCCACATGACAGCCGATCCGCATGAGATGAGACCGTAGAGCCGCGCCTTCGCTGTTCTTCGGCTGGACGAGCAGGACACGCAAGGATCGCAGGTCCTTGACCGAAACCATCTGATCCCTGTCCTTGCCACTGGAGGAATGGGAACCCCGCATGATCAGATCCTCTCACCGGCATCCGTTTGTCGCGAGCGGCCTGCCTGTCGAAGCGCATGGGGCTTCCCAGGCATCACTGGATCACTCCTGAGTGCCGAAAGAGTCGGCGCGAAGCGTTTTCGGCAGGTCGGGAGGCTGCAATGGCGTGTCCTCGTCATCCAGGAAATAGGCGGCCCGATACGGGTCGGGGGGGATGGCGTGGCTGGTCTCGGCCACGATGTCGAACTGCCCGTCCTCTCGCACGACTCCAATCTTGGGCCAGACATGCGCGTGGGAATTCAACGGGTCGATGGCGATCACACCCTGCGGCGCGTCGAAGGTCGAACCGAGGATTTGCGCGCGTACGAGATTGACGTTGTCGGAATCGCACTGCCGCATCGCCTGCGCGACCACATGGGCCTGGGTGTAGGCGGCCTCCCAGCCCATGTTCGCATTTGGCTGTTCGCCATGCACGGCCTGGTACCGTTCGAGGCACGACCTGTTTGCCAAGTTGGTTTGCGACTGGAAATAGGTGGCCGCGGTAATATGGCCGGATGCTGCACCGATGCCGATTTCCCGGATGTCGGTTTCGCTGGTCGTCAAGCTTGCCACCGGCATCTGATAGGCGTCGAGGCCGTTGTCGGCATAGGCCTTGTAGAATTTCACATTCGAATTGCCGACGAAATTGTTGAACACGATATCCGGTTTGCGGCTTTTCATGTCCTTGATCAGGGCGTCGAATTCTTCAATCGACGCTTCTTCTGGAAGGTAGCGCTGGCCAACGATCTCGCCATCGCGGGAGCTGATCAGATCTGCCATGATCCTCCCGGATTCACGCGGCCACACATAATCCGAACCAACGATGTACAGTCTCGGCGTGAAGTTCTCCAGAAGATAGGATCCTAGGAAAAAACTATTCTGATTAGGAACTGCGCCAAAATAAACGATATTCCTTGAATATTCGAAGCCTTCATATTGCGCCGGGTAGCACAATAATCCATGCTCCCGGTCCAGGACACTCAAGACGGCCTTGCGTTGGCTGGAAGTATAGCATCCAAGGATAATGCTTGCCTTCCTTTCCGACAAAAGTTCGCGGGCCATATCCTGATATGCTGATGGCTTTCCCTCGGGATCGCCATAGATCGGAACGAGCTCGCGCCCGTTTATGCCCCCTGCCTCATTGATCTCGTCGATGGCGAATTTGGTCGCGGACAGCATGCTGCGCTCGGTTGCCGCGGTCCAACCCGTTTTCGAGAACAGCACCCCAATATGGATTGGTCGATCGCTTGTCATTATTGCGCAAGACTCCATCAACACGAGAATGCGGCACCCTGCTCTTAGCCAGCAAACTTGCCATTCGAGTGGCGCTGCCGTCGCAGGTGATCTCAAACGCTAGAGGAGCGGATCTGGTCGGTCAATGCTTGTTCAAGGCTGGATTATAAGGCTGTACGCGGATGCTTGCGAGGCCATTGCTCGTGCAAAGTCTTTTTCGGCTTCCCCGGGCATAGCCGACGCGCTCGCTGTCAAGCTGACGTGGCTCGGGTCGGCCCCGCTTCGGAGCAGCGGGCGGGTGCATCATCCAATCCATCGTCGCGCATGCCCGGGCGCTCGGGGCGGATGAACGGGTGCGCTCTGCTCCGTTGCTTTGGGAGCGGAGGATCGGCAATCCGGCCCGGCAGGGGATCGGCTCCTCTCAACGAGGCTTCTCCAGCCCGCCTCGCCCCCGCTCCGAAATGCGCAGCAAGGTGAATGTTGAGTCGGGCTCGCGATATTTACGGCAGCGAGCGCCGGCTATTATCGGGCACCAAGAAGCCTTTTCCACTCGAACAGGAGACGCCGACCGATGGCGAATGCCCAGACGCTGAAGGCACAACGCGACAAGACTCTCGAACTGACGCGTTCGGGGCCGCCGGCGCGCACCTCCAATCCCTTCTTCGGCGTTGGGCCGATCACCGACGGCACGCTGGACGAGGTCGATGCCCGTCTCCTGCGCTTCGAATTCGATAGCTGGCTCGAAAAGAACTATCGGAAGCTCGACGACCGGGGTGCCGATCTCGGCCCCTTCACCACGGCCGAGGTCGGGCGGAGCATGCATCGGGGCTATCCCGCCGACAAGTTCCTGACCGACATGATGCGGGAGATCCATCGCTATTTCGAGTTCCCCAAGGCGAACAAGATGGCGGTGGGGCTCGGCGGTGGCCATAGCGGTTTCACGGTCTGCGCCCTCCACCTGGTGACCGCCAGCGATCCCGGCCAGCATGTCTATGTCGACACGCTCCGGCCGGAGTCCGAAGCCGCCAAGGCCGGCGGCTTCTTCCGCCAGTCCTGGGGGGCGCAGCTCATCGAGATGCACCGCTACGCCCGCAATGGCGATGAGTCCCGCATCCACTTTGCCGAGGAAGAGGGCGCCATTCCCAGCGCCGACGCGCTCGAAAAGATGGGCGTCAAGCTTTTCATCGGGGTTGGGCATGAGACCACCGGCGCCACGACCTATACCGCCCAGGACATCGCCAATCTGCTCGAATGGCTCGACCGCAATCCGGCCGAACACCATGCCGTGCTCGACGCCACCTCGATGCTCGGCGCCATGCCCTGGGGCGAGGAGGCGGTGAAGAGCGTCATTGCCAAATGCTGCCTGTTCATGCCGTTCCAGAAGGCGATCGGCGGTATCTCGGGCTACTTCGTCGTCTCCTTCACGCCGCAGGCGCTGGATCTCATCGAGAGGAACCAGAAGTCGCCGTCCTGGGCAATCCCGCGCCAGCTCAAGATCGTGGCGCCGGTCGATCCCAAGCGCCCTCTCACCGGCGAGAGGACCGTCAATGTCGGGCCGATCTATGACCCGGCGCAGGACAAGATGCTGGGTGGCGTGATCAACACCTACTCCACCCTTGCCTTTGCCGAGACCACTTTCGGCCTGCTGCGCTCGGAAAAGCGCCTCGGGTCGGTTCAGGATCTCTACAAGCGCTCGGTGCGCAACCGCGCCGCCGTGAACCAGTGGGTGGCCAGCCATCCCCTGTTCGAGCTCGGCGTCGCCGATCCCGAGCGGCGCGGTGCGGCGGTGACGCTGCTGCGCATCAGGGATGCCGACATCACCGACGCCGCCATCCATGCCCGTATCATCGCCCGTTCCAAGCAAATTCTTGCCTATGAAGGCATCACCCATCCCAATGGCGAGCATGAGCGCGGTCTCGACGTTGCCCGCTATGTCAACGCCTTCCCCGGCACGCCCGGCGATTATCGCGCCTGGATCGGCGGCATCCGGCCGGTGGAGGACATCGATGCCCTGCTCGACAATCTCGAATACGCCTATCTGCGTGCCAAGATCGTGGTGCTCGAAGAAGAGCTCGCCAGGCTTGGCGAGACCTTCCCGGCCAGTGCCGATGGCGGTGGCGAGCGTGTCAGGCGCGACGATCCGAACCGGGCCTACAAGGTATTGGTGGCCGATCTCATCGGCATGCGCTTCGACGGTGAGGGAGAGCCCGATCACCAGGAAGTCCGCCGCCACATCGAAGCGAAGGGCGGCGTCTTCCATCTCGGGCCGATCCGGGACGAAGGCGCGTTGGAGAAGGGGCGCATCCACTTCTTCTACCAACCCAATCTCAGCACCGAGGCAGAGCTCCTGCCGCAGACCGACAAGGGCCAATATGATGCGGTGATTGCCGCGGCCACCTTCCTGCCGAAGAATTCGGTGTTTCCGCTCGGCGGCGTGCGCATCGGCGCCGGCACCGGCAATATGGGCTCGGTCTCCTGGGGTGGCGGCAGTGGCGTCGGCGGCGAAGCGCCCCTGATGAACACGCCGAGCTTCAACAGCCGGGCGACGGCCCAGATGGCCTTCAAGGCCCTGCTCAAGGTGGCGCCCGACCTCAAGGTCGACGAACTGCATCGGCGCGTCGTCGCCGGCGAGTTCGATACCGGCAAGCATTTGCGCGACTTCCCGACCGAAAAGCTGGAAGGGCGGCGCATCGCGGTGATCGGCTATGGCAATATCGGCCGCGAGCTCGCCAAGCTCGCCAGCGCCTTTGGCATGCAGGTGGCCATCCATGCCCGCGAGCGGCACAAGGATTGGATCGAGTCGGAAGGCTTCGAATACGCTCCGACCGCCGAAGCTGCGGCGGAGGGGGCCCATGTCCTCACCGTGCATACCGGCCTCGGCCCGGTCGATGCCAAGAGCGGACGCTTCGCCAACCAGTCGCTGATCGGCAGCGATATCCTCAACCGCCTCGCCGATGGCGCCGTGCTCATCAACTATGACCGTGGCGAAGTGGTCGACGCCGACGCCCTCGATGCGGCGTTTGCCCAAGGCAAGGTCTCCTATGCCTGCATCGACGCCGATCTCTTCCGCAATGCGGCCGACGGCACGTTGTCGGGCCCGATGGTGCCCTATCGCGCGCTCGAAAGCCGGCATCCAGGCAAGCTCGAACTTTTGCCGCATGCCGCCGCCGACACCGATCATCCCTCGCGGGTGGAGGGGGCCAGGCAGGCCGTCGACCAGATCTTCGACGTCATCCAGTATGGCGTCGTCACCAATCTGAAGGGCGATCTGCCGCCGGGCTACCGCAATGCCGGCGCCCGCACCGTCAATGGCATAGGTGCCGTGACAGGTGGCACGCTTGCTCGCGCGGTCGCCGATGAAGCAGTCCTGCGCCAGGCGCGCGAGGCCGTGGAATCCCTCGCCGCGATCTGGGGAGCGCTGTCATCGACCACCGATCCGGACCGTCGCGCCACTTTGCTGCAGCGCTATGGCGCCGCTCTCGTGCGGGACACCAACCGCTACACGGCGCTGACCGAAAAGCTCGGGTTGAGGGGGCCTTATGCCGAAGGCTAAAGGACCTGGTTTGGCCGGGCGGGACCGCCGTGGATAGCACCAGTAGGACATGAGCCAGCGATCATGCTGGCTCCGATTGGATGGGGGTCTCGCAACACCTCCATCCAGCCTACCGGTGGCATCGGCACCCCAGAAAGTGGCTCGACAGGATGAAGTTGATCCTGGACGGATTGGGCAGGGCTCCCTCAGTCGGGCGGTCCAACAATTGGGGGATCGGAGCCCCAGAAACCTCCAGCACTCGCGGGCATAAATCGGGGAGTACTTCTCGTAGAAGCCCGGAGCGTCCATAGCGGGCTTCTTTCTGTCATATTCACCGCCCAAGGTGACCGGGACGACAGCAATAGGTTTCCCTGCAGACTTTTGAATCAAGATGGCCGCTGAATATCCCAATGGCCTGGCTCAGGCGATGAACCAGGCTGGTATGGACCCTTCATGGCTTGCAAGGCGGGTGGGCGTGGATCTTACCCAGCTGGAGGCATGGGCGGCGGGCCGGGAAGCGATCCCTCCCGACGTTGCGGTGAAGTTGGCCGCCAAGCTGAAGACCACTGTGGCGGACATTCTATACGGGTTGGGACAGATCGAGGACGATCGGCCCTCGAGATGGCAGATGCGGCGGCGAGGCCGATAGCCCCGGTGGCTCTGTTCCGCCAGATCCCGATTCATGCCGTGGCGCAGGAAGACGGGACGTTCGGAACTCGCTTCGAAATAGAGATTCTGGGGTCATGGCAGTCCTTGAACGGTCGATGATGACGAGGGCCGTCTCCCATTTCGCGGGCCTGCTGCGGATTGGACGGGAGAATGGGCTTTTCGTGGAAAAGACCCATTTCAGGATACGCAGACGAGGTTATGATCCCGGTGCATGCGCCGCCCGAGGGCGGCGCATGTCTTTTCTTGTGAATGAATATTGAAACCAGACAAAAGGGGAGGGATCGCGATGACCACGGAACTGGATGGCGGTATCACGCGGCACGGCGAGGGCTATGAGCAGGTCGAATGGAACATTCTTGGCCAACGCTATTTCCCGAAGGCCGATTGCGGGTCGACCTTCGCCTTCGAGGCGAATTCCGAACCCGGCCAGTTCGTGCCTGTCCACATCCATCCGACTCAGGATGAATTCATCTTCCTGCTGGAAGGCCAGCTGGAGCTGAAACTCGACGGAAAGTGGCAGACAGCCAAGCCTGGCGACCTGGTGCGCATGCCGCGCGGCATCCCGCACGGCTATTTCAACAAGACGGACAAGCCGGCTCGCGCGCTTTTCTGGGTGTCGCCCGCCGGCCGGCTGCGGGACCTGTTCAAGACCCTGCACAACATGTCCGATGTCGAAGCCGTCATACGTGCTTCCGCGGAACACGACGTCGATTTTCTGCCTCCAGAGGCCAATGACTGAGACCAGGGCTTTCCGGAAAGCGGGAGCGGGGTGAGGCGAGCCCCGCTTTGCGAGCGGCAGGCCTGAAAGAGAGAGTAAGATGCGATATCGGGTGGTCGACTGGACCTGGGCTTACGACAACGCAGCGAACATCCCCGGGAGCGCGGCGTGGCCGAATGCCTGGGTCGAGCCCGCCCGGATTGCCCGCGAGACGCTCGTCGCCGATGACCGGGCGCGGCTGGAACTTGCCTATGGCGACGATCTTCGCCAGCGCTTCGACCTGTTCCATCCCAAGGGGAGCCCGGCCGGTCTGGTCGTCTTCGTCCATGGCGGATTTTGGATGGCGCTCGACAAGAGCTTCTGGTCGCATCTCGCGCAGGGGGCGCTGGCGCATGGCTATGCAGTGGCGATACCCAGCTACCCGCTTGCTCCGGAGGTGCGCATCGCCGACATCACGAAGTCGATCGGCCAGGCCATCGTGGCGGCTGCGAGCATCGTGCCGGGCCCGATCCGGTTGACCGGCCATTCCGCCGGTGGCCAGCTGGTGACGCGCATGATCAGCCAAACGACGCCGCTTCCCGGTGAAGTCCAGGACCGGATCGCCGGAACACTCTCTGTTTCGGGCCTGCACGACCTTCGGCCGTTGATGAATATTGCGCGCAATGCAACGCTGAAGATCGATACGAACGAAGCCAAAAGCGAGAGCCCGGCCCTGCTCGATCCTTTGCCCGGCAGCCGGCTGATCTGCTGGGCCGGTGCCCGGGAGACGTCCGAGTTCCTTCGCCAGAATGCGCTCCTCGGTAATATCTGGCGCGGTCTCGGCATCGAGACGGACGTCGTCGAAGAACCCGATCGCCACCACTTCAACATTCTGGATGGGCTTGTCGATGCCGACCACGCCTTGACGCGCGCCTTGTTTTCCATGTGAGGCTGACGGCGCGTCGGGTCAGGGGTGCGTCCCCGATTCAGGCCGGAGGCCGCTCGCCGCCTTGCCTTCGGACCTTCGCACCCTGATCTCGATCCGGCGCCGTTCCTTGACGTCGCCCCTGACGGATCCATCGGTCACCTTGTCACCCGGCAGGATCATCTGGCCTCCGGAGAGAGGAAGAACCGTCACGCCCTTGAGGCGCGGGTCATTCTCCAGGACCCTGGCGACGGACACGGCCCGGGCCATGCCCAGACCCGCATTGTCCGCGGGGGTGAGACCATCGATCTGCACCTTGCCTGCCAGGGCAGGGATGAGCTTGCCATCCAGATTGGAAGCGCGGTTGTTGACGGCCTGTTCATCCGTGTGGCCGATCACCTCGACGACATCGACATCATATTCGGCGACGATCTTCGCCACCCGCTCGACCACGTTCGTCTTGAGCTTCTTGTCGAAATCCGGCGTGAGGTCGGCCCGGCCGATCGCAAAATTGTAGCCACTGGCTTCGCTCAAATTGATGATCGGTGGCCAGTCGTGCTCGCCGCGCCCCTCTCGCTCGGCCTGCTGTGTCTTGGCGCCCTTGACGATGAGGTCGGCCACCTCGGACACCGACAAATTCCCAAGCTCGGTGGTTGTCATTCGGCTTTTCGCTTCGGCAATCTGGAGCCATGCCGTTGCCAGATCGGTTCCTGTGACGTCGGTGGTCAGCGTGGGCAGGATGTCCTTGAGTTTCGAGGCATATTGTTTCAGCTGATCCGGATCGACACCGCTCTTCTGCAATCTGTCGACGAGAGCGCGCGCTTCGACCAGTTTGCGCCAACTATCGTCGACTTGTTGGGGAATTGCTCCGGCGCGTTTGAACTCGTCGAGGAGAGTGGCGAGATCCTTCGACGTCTGCTGCTCCTTTGCGAACGCCGCTTCGGCGTGCTTCAGGCGGGCGGCAAGAAGGTTGGCACGCTCCTGTTCCCGGCTGAACATGACCGTCAGGGCGATCAGCAGGCAGAAAACCAGCAGCAGCATGATCTCCGCCATGGTCAGGCCGAGGACGATGCCGCGCCGATAGGCCGCTCCATCCGAGCCGATGGAGGTTGCTCTACGCATCGGCCGCTGCCGATTTGCGCAAAAGGCGCCTGATATATCGCAGCGGCCTGCTCTGCTTGGCTGCGGCAGCCTCTTCCATCTGCCTGGTCAGACTAGCAATCGCCTCCGCCAGATTGTCGATGCGGGCATTGCGCTTGGCTTCCGTGTCGAGAAGCTGGGTCGGTGTCATCGGCGAGTTGTGCTCGATGAAGGTTGCCACGCTGTTGCTCAACCGGGAGACGGCCTGCGTCAGTTCACCGACCGAGGGCTGCAGCTTTTCTTCGATGACGTTGGCGGGCACCTGCAGGCTTTTGAGATGGTCCGACACCGCTTCCAAGGTCGCCGTGAGCCTGTCCGTGCCTTCCGACAGTTTCGCCGTTTCCGCGGCGAACTTTGTATTGGCCGCCTCGACACTCTCGAATGCGGATTTGGCAAATGCCTTCAGGATCGTGGTGCTGGCATCGGCACTCGCCTCGATCGGCCCGGCGGCCTTCCGGGTCAAATCCTCGAAGTCGCCGAGCGCCCTGCTGGTCGCATCCCGCACACCCTCGCGGGCTTCCCCAAATCCCTCGATGATCATCTGCTGGGAAGAGCGGCGGAAATTCGCGATTTCGATCACGATGGTGTCCAGCTCCCGGCGAACCCGCCGGGTGGCTTCCGACAGTTCCAGGCGCGAGGCCAGCTCGACCTCATAGGGATCCTGCCGCATCTGGCCGAACAGCACGCGAAGGGCGACACCGGCGATGGTCGAGGCGATGGCGACGCCGAAATTGCGGACGATTTCCTCCACCGCACCCTCGGCCTGAAACTGATAGAGCGATACGCCGAGGCTGGTGAGGGTGAAGAGGAAACCCATATAATAGATATTGTCACCCGCCTGGTCCAAGCGCAGGCGGAAGCGCCGCAGCACGACGATGACAAGCGCATAGACCACCATCACCGCCACCGGCACTGACGTCACCAGGAAGGCCGGATAGTGCAGTAGCTTGGCGGCGATGATGTAGACACTGCCCGCCAGAACGAACAGGCTGAAGACGCTGGCGCTGATGGCGTTGTCGGTCGTCGACCAGGCCTTGTCCTGGACCATCGTCAGTTCACTCCCTGCAACCGGTCGGCGCCGTCGAACCTGCCGTTATTGTCGGCGATCCACGCCTGCCAGAACCGGATATGCGCAACGCTGTCGATCGGTGGCTTCTGGCGCTGTACATATTTGATGCCCACGTCGGCGCCGTGAAGATCGGTCCTGAATTGTTTGTAGGCGATCGACTTCCTGAAGCGGGCGAAGGAGAGGTCGCCGCGATACTGGCTGTAGTCTCGTCCGTTCTCGATCATGTCGGAGACGACGACCAGCTTCTTGGGAACGCTGTCCGACTTGGCGCCGGTGAATCTTTCGACGGCAATCGCCTGGATGGTCGCCATGATCGGAGAACTGTCGGAGGGAATGCCGGCCAGATCCGTGGCCAGAGCCCGTTCGAGTGGTTGCTTGAACCCCTGCATCCATTTCCGCCTGGCAAGCTCCTTGTTGCCGGTGAGGGCGTCCACGCTCGAACCGTCTCCCGGATTGCAGGCCCGGAACTTCACGGCACCGCCTGATGCATCGGGCTCCAGGATGCGCAGTTCGAACAGGCCGTAGTCGGGTGTCGCCTCGGCCAGATCGGTGAGCTCCGTCATCAATTGCTGGCGGCCGATCGGCGGCAAGGCGTCCGAGGCATCGAGCAGGACGATGGTCATGGAGGTCGGCCCATCGACGGGACACAAATCGGCGGCGAGTTTCGGCGGAGCCTGTGTCGTCAGCTTGAGATAGGCAAAACCGGTTGCCACCGCTGCAGCCGCCAACAGCAGGAGGCCACCCAGGATGTAATGCGACAAACCGCTCGTGGCGCGCGAGCGCCTACGCCTGTTTCGGGCCATCACCCATCCCCGGCTCGGGAACGACGTCGTCGAGCTGCTGATATTCGTCCATGGTGGTCTGGTAGGCGGTATGGATCTCCTTCACCTCGGCCGTCAGCATCGCCTGGATCTGTTCGATGCGGGATCGCAGGTCGCGCAGGCTCCATTCGCCCTCGGTGTTGGCTTCCACGCTGATCTTTAGGAGCGAGAAGGCGCTTGCGAAACGGGCGGGAGGCGGCGTCTTGCGGGTCTTGGCATTCGCCTCGCGATAGACGCTGATCAGCACGTTTGCGGCTCGTTGCAGATGCTCCTGATGTTGGCTGAACAGCTTCAGCATGCGCGCGCGATTGGCGATGATGGCTTCATACTCGCCCCGCCGCAGGGATAGATCGCTGCTGATATCCTGCATCCTGTCCTGATATTCGTCTCGGACGTCTTTCAGGTTTTCATCGAGTTCCGCCCTGCGGTCGCGATAGGCGTCCCTGGCCGCTTCGAGCCGGTGCTGAACTTCTGCATAGCCGGGATAGGCGTCCGAAAAGGTCAAGCTGTCGATCAGCGCGACCACCGAGAACATCAGGCCGAGCCCGAAAAACAGCCAGGAATTGAGGTCGCGCAACTGCAAAGGGCTGGTGGCCATGACCTGCATGACGCGCTCGCCGCCCCCCTCCAGGAATTGGGCGGATACGTCGCGATAGTGGGCCAAAGCGAGATTGAGGCCGAGAGCGAAGGCCACGTAGAAGCAGAAGGCCAGCACCCCCAAGGCTTTGCGGAACACGCTGTTGTGGGCAATCTGCTTGACGCCGAAATGGCCGATGATGAAGGTGCCGAAGATATTGAGGGCGGCAAAGGAGATGGCTTCGGTTACGCCGCCGAGCAGGCCCTGTTCGCTGCCCTTGGCCAGGAAGTTGCCGTTCGCAAACGCTTCCACCACGAACATCACGATGAGAAGGGCGATTTTCAGGAAGGTCGTTGCGCCACCGTGGACACGGGCGGTGCGGTCGATCTTGTGCTTGCGCCGGAAGGTCTGCTGCTCTGCGTCGAGGTCGCGCAGGTTGCGGCGCAGCGCATAAAGGTCGTCGCGCCCCGCGCGGGCCTCCAGCTTGAAATCGCCGACGGCGGCCGGGGCGGTATGCTGGATCTGCGTGAACCTGTCCTCAAAATCGAGAGCCGCCAGGCGTTCGGCATAGGTGCGCAACTCGTCCTCGATGGTGGCATGAGCGGCCTTCTTGGCGGCCTCGATGCGCTCGATGATCTGGGTCTCGACAGAGTCCATCGTCTCGGACGACGTCGCAGGTTCCTCGTTGCCGCCACGTTCTCTCCCCCGGCCGGCAAGGTTGAGCTCGGCAGCGAGCCGATCCGTGTCGATATCCGCAAAGGTCTCGATCGAGGGACGCTTGTCGTGAGAAGGCTTCGTGATCCCCTGCAACAGGCGGGCGAGGGCAGTGCTCTTCAAGATGCAATATCCAGAAACTCAAACGAAATAATCGGTCGGGATTTCAGCCGACAGCGTAGTTATATAGGCAGTGTTGCGCGTATCATAGCGGTGGTTTTGCAGCCGTGGCCCTCGATTGCGGGGGAATGAACACGGCGCCCATCACGATGGATACGAGACTGCTCGCGGACTCCATCGAACTTTTCGGCCTCGCTGATGTACCATTCGGGCGCGCCGGGGCCGCCAGCCCCTTCCGGGACCTTGACTTTGCTCCCATTGACCAGAACAAATAGGAAACATCTGATGTGGGATTTCAGATCATGGAAACCCCTGCCACCGTCCTCCATGCCGACCTCGATGCCTTCTATGCCTCCGTCGAGCAACTCCTCGATCCCAATCTGCGCGGAAGGCCGATCGCCGTCGGCGGCGGGGTGGTGCTGGCGGCGAGCTACGAGGCCAGGGCGTTCGGGGTGCGTGGCGGCATGTCGGGCCGCAAGGCACGCGAGCTTTGTCCGCAACTCGTTTTCGTCGGCGGCCACTTTGACGAATATCAGCGCCTTGGCGACGCGGCGATCGCCATACTGGGGGACTTCACGCCGCTGGTGGAGCGCATTTCGATCGATGAGGCTTTCGCCGATGTCGCCGGCTGCACCCATCTTTTCGGGACACCGGCCGATATCGCTGCCACCATTCGAGGGCGCGTGCGCACGGAGTTGGGCCTGCCGATCTCCATTGGCGTCGCACGGACAAAGCACCTGGCCAAGATCGCTTCCCAGGTTGCAAAGCCGGATGGCCTCGTCGTCGTCGATCCCGCGCGTGAGCTCGACTTCCTTCATGACCTCCCTGTCGGCCTGATGTGGGGTGTCGGGCCGGTGACCGAAGCCAGGCTCAAGGATCGCGGCATTCTCACCATCGGCCAGCTCGCCAAGACGCCGGGCCATTCGATCGAGCGGCTTCTGGGCCGCGCAGCTGGGGAAAAGCTCCGCTCGCTCGCCTCGAACCGGGATCCCCGCCAGATCCGCACGCAGCACCGGGCCCGATCCGCCGGCGCGCAATCCGCGCTGGGGCGGCAGCCCGCCATCGCACGCGTGTTCGTGCCGGCCGTGCTTCAGCTTGCCGATCGGGTCGCCTCGCGCCTTCGTGCCAAGGCCTTGGCCGGCTGGACCGTGACAGTGCGTGTCCGGTTCGCCGACATGCGCGCCATCACGCGGTCGGTAACGCTCGAGGCGCCAGTCGCAGCGACGATTGTGCTGGCGGAGATTGCCACCAGGCTGGTGCGCACCGCGCTTGCCGACCACCCGCGAGAAACCATCATCACGCTGGTTGCGGTTTCCGTTTCCCATTTGCATAAAGAGCGGGAGACTCAGCTCGATCTTCCGCTCACCCTTCCCGGCGAGAAAAGGCGGCCCGGCGGAGTAGCGCGCGAGTCGGCCGATCGCGCCATGGATCTCATTCGCCAACGCTTCGGGCGCGACGCGGTAGGGTACGCTACGGCGGCGCTGGATCGAAAGCGATCCGTTCCGGATGCCTTCCGAGAACTTGCTCAGAAAGATTTGGGTGACCGTGAGGCGGACGGACAAGCAGGGCCATGACGAGGCACGGCCCCGCTCTCGGTAACCTGTTTATTGCACGATCTGCACGATCCGCCGCGTTCCTGGATCGACAAGGACGACCTCGTCATTCACATACGCGTATCGATAGCTGATAGGCCCATACTCTGCGGGCACTTCGTAATATTCAACACCTTCGGAGGGCAGGACCGTGCCAACCGCGACCGGTTGATCGTACGTGAATACGCGGGGATGCTGCTCGATCACATATTTCTTGAACCGAGGCCTTTCCTTAATACCAATCAAGCCGTTGATCCCGCCGGTAACTGCGCCCACCGCTCCACCGACGACACCGCCGACCGGCCCCGCGGCGTCGTTACCCTGTTCGGCCCCTTCCTTCGCTCCGGGCAATACACCCTGGGCGAATACTGCCGAAGGTGCAGCGATGCAAAGAGCCAAGCTCGTGACGAAAAGCATTGATCTTGCGGTCATTGTCGACCTCCTGTTCGCATCGGATTGTTCCCGTCGTGGGAAATTGTTCCCGTCGTGGGAATCGGGGCCCGAACCCCGCCAGCGTGACGAGGTTCCGCTCGAACTGCGGGGCCGTTGTTCACAAAGGAATACCGATTGTTACGAAAAGGCAGGGCGCATTGCTCCCGCCGTCCCATCTAGGCGAGGCATGATCTGCATGATGGCTGTCTCATAAGCGATTGCAAAATACCGCTCTGGTGGGGCACTGATCTATCGCTTTCAAAAGGATCGAAAAGGGTACCGTACGCGTTCATTGGCCACTTCATGGGTTGCCGCGCTTGTCGTCTCCTTGTTGGGTCTGCGTGACCGACAAAGGAAACGCCGATCCGATGTCGGACAACAAAGCCCAGTGCGCCGGCTTCGGCTTTACGGAGGGCACGGGTTCCTTTGCCAATTGCGTGATGCAGCTGTCATTGCGGCAGAAACGCCAACGGCCACCCGATCACGATACGCTGGTTCGCCAATATAGGGAGCGCAGCATGGCTCGGCGCGGCGACGAGCGTTACCCGGTATGCAATGCTGCAATGATGGAAAGCGAACTCGACACGTCGATCAACAAATGGGTCGGTCCCAACTGCCAGATGGCGCCGGATTAGGGCTAGGCCGGAAACAGCACGGAGCCGGCAGCAGATGGTTGTGCGCTGGCGGCGCTAAGCCGAAAGCGTCCGGTCCCGGGAGTCGAGCAAGATCCGGGCGAACGCAAAGCCGCAGGCTTCAGCCGGTAGAGGCGTGGCGCGGCGCAGGACGAGCGGACCCTTAGTGGGGACGTTCGTTCTCGCCTGGTGCCGCATCGCCCTTGAAGTCGACCTTCGTGCCCGGCTTGACCATGGAGGCGAGGTCCTCGGCATCCCAGTTGGTCAAGCGGATGCAGCCATGCGAGAAGGTCATGCCGACCTTGCCGGGGTCGGGCGTGCCGTGGATGCCATAGCTTTCGATGGAAAGGTCGATCCAGACCGATCCCACCGGATTGTTCGGTCCTGCGGCAATGGTGAAGGGGCGTTTGGTCTTGATCCCTTTGAAGGCGAATTTCGGATCGTAGTAATAGATGGGATTGTGCACCACGTGCCTGACCTCCGTCGTGCCGATCGGGGCCGGCTTCTCCTCGCTGCCGATCGAGGCCGGATAGACTGCAAGGATCTTGCCCGAGGGATCGAGCACACGGACCTGGCGGGAGGCCTTGTCGACCTCGACGCTTGCCGCGACGGGAGGTGGCTCGGTTCGGCCGACATAGGGCACCGTCAGGCTTGCGCCGATCTTTTTGAAACGGGCGCCGGGGTTGAGCATCGTCAGCAATGGCTGGCCGACATGGAAACGCTCCGCCAATTGCTCCCGCAGGTTGCGATAGCCGAGCCGCTTGAGACGAGCCATCCTTTCCATGCGCGCGGGAATTCGCCGGGTGAAGCGTCCGCGCACGTCCTTGCGCGTCACTTCATAGGTCGTCAGCGCGGGGATGACGGAGGTCGCCGTGAGCTTGTCCCAGGTCTCTCGCGTGAGCGTGCCGTCGGATGTCAGTCCGTTCGTCGCCTGGAAGGCAGCGACGGCCCTGGTGAAGCTCTCCGAAGGGCGGCCATCGATCAGGCCGGGCGAGAAGCGGGCGCGATCGAGAAGGATCTGCGCCTTGATCAGCATCGGATCGATATTCTTCGGCGCGCTTGGGCTGAATTGCGCCTGGTCGACTCTAGTGAGGTCGAGTCTGGCGGCCTGTGTCGTACCGAAGACGAGTGTAAATGTGAGGGCGAGAAGCAGCCTGAACATGGACCTCACTCCAGGACTGGGACGAAGTGCCTGTTTCTAGGACGCGGTACGGCTGATCTGGTTCCCGCCTTACTGTCGGCCTCAGCCTGCGCATTCCGCCCGCCCTCAGCGGCGCTCCCACTTGACCTGCATGGTTTTTGCGCAATGCGCCGATGCGGCCAGACCTGAGCTTCGATGCTCCAGCTTATCCTCCTCACCCGCAAGCATGCCGTCAGGAGCCGAGCCGGTGAGCGATGTATTCCTTCAAGGGGGTGATGGCATCCAGGGCATGGGCCAGGCTGCCATATGGCGCGTCGGGGGAGGGCGCGGGCAAGGCACGAGGAGCCGTCGATACGGCGCCGGGTTCCGTCCCATGCCGGCAAGCCTGCAACTGCCCGACCGTGGCGAACCGGAAGCCTCGCAGCTTGAGGGTGTGGATGATGTCAGGCACCGCCGCGATAGTGCTGGCGTGGATGTCATGCATCAGGATCACCGCCCCCGCCGGGGCCCCGGCACCGATCAGCCTGGTCAGAGGTGCTTCGTCATCGAGCCAGTCGAAGGAATCGAAGTCCCAAAGAGCCATTCGGCGCCAGAGTCCTGCACCGCGCAACGCAGTCTTGATGCGGGCGTCGATCCTGCCCCAGGGAGGACGAAGGACATCGGGCCTCTGGCCGGTTTCCGCGATGACGGCCTCATCCGTTAATTCCACTTCGGCGATGGCTTCGCCATCCGTCAAAGCGGTGAGCGCCCGATGGTCGAAAGTGTGGTTGCCAATCTCATGGCCTTCGAGAAATTCACGCCGTACCAGGCCGGGTGAATAAGCCAGCCTTTTGCCGACCACGAAGAAGGTGGCATGGACCTTCTCGCGGGCCAGAATGTCGAGAAGGAGAGGGGTCAACGTCATGTCCGGCCCGTCATCGAACGTCAGCGCCACGCAGGGCGTGAGGGCCTCCCGTGCGTCATGCCTTTGTTGGCCAGCTGAAGCGGGAGCGGCTGGCGGTACCGACGACAGGGCCATGAGGAGGGGCAGGATAGCCGTGCATATCCGGCTCGGAATGTTGCCATGCCTTTGCTTCGAAACGCCCTTCCGGATACGCGACACTGCCTTGAACCTCGCCGAGACCTCGAGGATCGATCAAAATGCTTTTCGAGGGAAAAAGCTACAACCATGACACCGTCTGTCATGGAGACCCCGGCTCCGCAGTCATTGAAGGGTGGGCACGATCTGAACGGCGAAGAATGATCAACAAAATGCAGCCATAATCGCGGTATCAGTGTTGTCGGCCTTCCCTGGGGCGATTTGGAAGAGGGAATGGGAGGCGCATCGAGTACGTTCGAACTCGAACTTGGCCGCCAACAGATGAGACCCTGATGCGTAATCTCGCCCTCATATCCACGGGAGCCGCGCTCGGCGTGCTCGGCACGGTTGCCCTGACGCAGCCCCCTTTTCTTCTCGTCGGCCGAGCCCAGGCCGCATTGGCCGACAGCTACAAGCAACTCAACCTGTTCGGCGAGGTGTTCGAGCGGGTGCGCTCCGACTATGTCGAGCAGCCCGATGACGGCAAGCTCGTTGAGGGGGCCATCAATGGCATGCTGACCTCGCTCGATCCCCATTCGAGCTACATGGACGCCAAGAGCTTCCAGGACATGCAGGTGCAGACCAAGGGTGAGTTCGGCGGGCTCGGCATCGAGGTCACCATGGAGGACAACGTCCTCAAGATCGTATCGCCGATCGACGATTCGCCGGCCTCCAAGGCTGGCATATTGGCAGGTGACGTGATCACTGCGCTCGACGGCGAGGCGGTGCAGGGATTGAGCATGCAGCAAGCCGTCGACAAGATGCGCGGGCCGGTCAACACACCGATCACGTTGAGGATCCTGCGAGCGGGCAAGGGAGCGCCCTTCGATGTCAAGCTCGTGCGCGACATCGTCAAGGTTGCTTCGGTGAGAGATGAAGAGCTTGCCGGAGACATTGGCTATATCCGCATCACTCAATTCACCGAGCAGACTTTCGACGGCTTGAAGAAGAGTATCGACAGGCTGGGCAAGAAGATCGGGCAGGACAAGCTCAAGGGCTATGTGATCGATCTTAGAAACAATCCCGGCGGCTTGCTCGACCAGGCCGTTTCGGTCTCCGGCGCGTTCCTGGGGCGCGGGGAGGTCGTTTCGACACGGGGCCGGAACGTCGACGATGTACAGCGTTTTGCTGCAGAAGGGCCCGATCTCACGGGGGGCAAACCGATCGTCGTGCTGGTCAATGGCGGTTCGGCCTCGGCCTCGGAGATCGTCGCCGGCGCCTTGCAGGATCACAGGCGCGCCACCATCGTCGGCACGCGTTCCTTCGGCAAGGGCTCGGTGCAGACCATCATCCCGTTGCAAGGCGACGGCGCGCTGCGCCTGACCACGGCGCGCTACTACACCCCGTCCGGGCGCTCGATCCAGGCCAAGGGCATCGAGCCTGAGATCGTGGTGCAGGAGAACGTGCCCGACGATCTCAAGGGCGCCGATGAGACCAAGGGCGAGTCGGGCCTCAAGGGCCATCTGGCCAATCCGGATGCCGACAAGGCTGAAGAAGGCGGCTCCTCGGCCTATGTGCCCGCCAACGAGAAGGACGATACCCAGCTCAACAAGGCGATCGGCATCCTGCAGGGACGTCCATCCTAGGGCGATGCACGTTCCGGCGTGATCGCCGATCTGCTCCGACGCGTCTTTGCGATTTGAAGCAACGCATCCAAATCGCAGGATGTTCCAGGGTGATGTCCGTGCAGCCGAGCGAAAAGAGCTGATCTTGCGCGTGTCACCTTCACGGCTGCAAGGCAGCCCGGAGGCTACTGAGCCCAAGAGCGAACGCGGTCGATCGCCGCATGATCCGATTGACCAAATCCGGGAATAAAACGCTGGCGAGGCGAGTCCTGCTTGGAGATCACGCGCTCACGAAAGGCGATCGGCTTCGACCACGATCGGAGCGAAGCCAACGCCTTGGGATTGAAGCCGTGCTTGATGAACCCGGTACGCGGCCGGCGTTGATGCCTTAAGTCATGCGAGTGCTTTGCAAAGATCGAGTACACCTATGTCAAGAACAAGTTTTGTTCTATATTTGCGCCGGGACCGTCGTCTCGGCGTTTGTTTTGTTGACCATTCGGTCAGTTCAAGGGGCGACGTCATCCTATTCGGCGCGCTCCTCTGTGCGGGCTGTCACGCCTGAATCCGCCCGGCTTGCTATGATCCATATCGGCGCGGTGTGTGCCCGCCAGATTTTAGGAGATACCGATGACGAGCAAATTTGAAGTTCGGCGGGGCCTGCTGTTTGGGGTCTTGGGAAGCGGGCTGGCCGTTGTGCTTGCCGGCTGCGCGTCAGGTTACCCCAACGAACCCATCTATGTTGACGAACCGGAGCCGCCGCGCCGGAGGATCAGGCCCACCCGACCTCACCATGCGACGATGCCCCGTCGCAGGCGCGTGATCATGGAGCCGGATGCCGGCGACGATACGCGTGACAGGATGCCCGCAGGCAGTGGCGGCGGTGGGGGCGGTGGAAATGGCGGCGGCGGAAATGGCGGCGGCGGTGGTTCGGGAGGCGGCGGCGGCTGGTCCGATCGCCGGCTCAAGACCGACATCCGTGCCATCGGCCAGTCTCCCAGCGGTTTGACGATCTATCGCTTCCGCTATGTCTGGGGTGGTCCGGTCTATGTCGGCGTCATGGCCCAGGACCTTCTGGAGACCCATCCCGACGCCGTCATCCGTACCGACAGCGGCTACTTCATGGTCGACTATGACCGCATCGATGTGAAGATGATGATGTTGGCGGACTATCAAAGGTCCACGCAGCTGCTCGGGCGCGGCGCGTAATGCTGGTGGCAGCATCGAACCTGGCGGGAAGCCAGGTTCGATGCCATGGAGAAAAGCCGCACTCTGCCGGAATGGCGGTCTGCCTCAGAACAGGTCGAGACGGGGGTTCCGCTTCTGCCAGGCCTTGCGGGCAGCCAGCACGATCGTGTCGTCGACATCCGATGTCGGAGTTACCGCATCGCTGCCCAATTCGGCATTGAGCTTGTCGATGACCTTCTTCTTCTCGGCCAGCGGCAAGGCGCTGAGGTTCTTTCCCTCGTCCTTGTGCTCGCCATAGGCATCGAGTGCGATGGCGAGGCTCGAATACCAGGCGGCCTTCTCCAGGTCGCGCTGCGCCGCCGGGCCCTTGGAATAGATCCAGCCCAGATTGGACGCCGCGTAGAAGTCGCCGCGTTCGGCGCCGATCTCATACCAGCTTATGGCGCTTGCCAGGTCCTTCTTGACGCCGTTGCCCTTGAAATACATGGCGCCGATATTGGTGGGCGCGCTGGGATGTCCGCCCTCGGAGGCTTGCTTGAACAGCTCCATCGCCATGATGGGTTTGCGCGCCACGCCTTTGCCGTCGAGATAGGCGATGCCCATATTGCGCATGGCATAGATGTCGTGCCGCGCCAGCGCCGCTTCGTAGAACTTGATGCCGCGCTTCGGATCGGCCGGCAGGTTCTGGCCGTAATAATACATGGCACCCACAGTATTCATGGCATAGGTGTGCCCGAGTTCCACGGCCCGATTGAGCAGCTTGACGCCCTCGTCCACGGATTTGGGCACCCCGCGCCCGAGGGTAAGATTGCGACCATAGGCGAGCATGGCATAGGGATCGCCACGCTCGGCACCCATTTTGAACAGCCGGTTGGCCTCGACCAGGTCCTGCGAGCGGCCGAGACCGCGTTCGGCCAGGTAGCCGAGTTCGTAGTAGGCGCGTGTATAGCTTGCATCGGCGGCCGCGTTGAAGAGTTCGATGGCGCCCGCGACGTCCTTGTCGGCGAGCTTGGCGCGGCCGAGTTCGTATTTATAGCGCGCAACGGTTGGGAATTTGGCGACGGCCTCGCTGCAGGCGGCGATGGCCGGCTTGGCATCGATCTCGTTTGGCAGCTTGCCGAGAGTGACGCCCTGCGGGTCGAGGGGCTCGCCCGCCTTGTCGTCGCAAATCGGCACGAAGGATTCGATCTTGCCGGAGACGACCTGGCCCTCGCCCCCAGGCTGCTCGACCTTGAGCTGCACGCTCTGCTCCTTGCCTTCCGAGCCGATCGAGGGTTCGAACGTGATGGACCGGACGGCGTTCTGGTCGACGATGTCGCCCTCGGCCAGTGGCGCTCCGTTGAGATACATCGTGCCGAAGCTCGGAGCCGCGGCGATCTGGATCTGCGCGCCGGTCGCGGCGCGCACCAGCGGCAGGTCATCCAGCATGGCGACCTGGCCGACGCCGATCGGAACGCGGCGCGGCTTGTTGAAGGTTTCACCGAGCAACGCGGCGACCTGTATCGGGGCCTGCTGATCGGCGAAGTTGTCCGATCCCTGCTTGGGCGCCGGGCCGATCTTCACGGTGGTATTCTTGGCAAGCTGGACGGGTGCCGCCGCGGCAATGCGAATGACCGGCTTGGCCAGGTAGACAGGCTGGGTCAAGGTACCGACCGACCAGGGGCGCTGGCGCTTGTTGGTTGCCGCCCACACATCGTCGGTCACCTTGTCGAGCGCGCGCTGCACGTCGACGCCCAGCGTGAAGGAGTATTTCACCATAGAAGCCGTGAACGGCGACTTGTCTCCGGTGCCGTCCTCCGCCACCGCGCCGGGCTGGGTCGAATAGGCAATGAGGCTGCTCGGCGGACTGGTCTGGGGCGCGAGGCCGACGCCGGCGATCGCCATCTGCTTTTCGGGCCCGACCAGGAACGAGCGGGACTGGAATGGATTGTTGCGGCACGAATCCAGATAGATGAGCTGCGTCTTGGAGTTCTGCTGCATATAGGCGAAGATCGTCTTGACGTTGATCGTCTCCACCTCCAGATCGGCTGGATCCTTCAGCTTGGCATCGATGGGGATGATGCGATTGTCGCCGCCCACCTGGATGCCGTGGCCGGAATAATAGAACACGCTGAGTTCGGCGCCCGGCAGCGAACGGATGAAGCGCTGCAGGGCCTTGTCGAACTCGTTGCGGTCGAGATCGAGCGCCGACACCACTTCGAAACCTTCGCGTTTCAGGGCGGCCGCGACGGCCTGCGCATCCTTGTCCGGATTGTTGAGCTGGGGAACGACCGTGTAATGGCTGTTTCCGACCACGAAGGCCACGCGCCGTTCCGCTGCCTTGACGCTCGCCGGCAGGGCGAGCATGACCGCGGCGAGGGCGGCGGCCGACAGCCCGGTTCTCCAGTCAAGGCAATGACGCATGTCCCGCTCCTGATGTGAGGTCAGCATCTTCACCGACGCCTCCTGTACTATATCTGATCCAATGATATCAGCTTTCGAAACAATTGCCTGCCACTCTCGAAATAGTGATATCGGCTTAGTCCGAAAGCTTAGAAGAGCAAATAAGAATATCTTACTTAGCTCCTCGAATGCCTCATGATACCAAGCTTCGAAAACGCTGGCGCAATCTCGGCTTGGGCACTTGGTAATTTCCGGCATCAAATCCAAGATTTGCCCAAAATTGCCAGAAGGGACCAGGGGCATCGATAATGCCTCCCGGTATTATTTCACCCCGATACTCGTCCTGGTTGAATCAGGACTTGTCATCCTTCTTCTCATCTTTGCGCGAGATTTCCACGAGAAGGGCATTGAAGTCCTTGGCCACCAGGGCCCGCGCCTTCTCGATCAGCATGGGAATCGGGCTCGAGGGCTCGATATTGTTGTAGAAGATCTCGATCTGGCGCATCAGGGCCGAGGCCTCGCCGCGCGTCGCCACGGAATAGGTGCGGGCCTCCGCTTCGGTCTCGTCGGGCTTGCCTTCCTCGACCGCCAGTGCCGAAAGCTGGGCGAAGTTCAAGGCAAAGGGCATGGTGCCGCCGATCTGGATCTTCGCTTTCTCGACCAGGCCGGGCGCCAATATCTTCATGACTTCGACAAAGGACTTGCCGACGAGCAGATGCGCCTGCTTGAGGAGCAGCCTTGCCGGGCTCGACGGCTCCTTGCCGGCATAGTAGGCCAGGATCGCCGCCAGCGCATTGGAAGCCTCCTTCACCGAGGCGACGTCCGAAGGCGCGAGGGGAGCGGGTGCAGAGGCAGTCTCGGCCACCTCCCGTGTGCTCTCGGCTTCAACCGGTTGCGCCGGTGCCAGGCCCGGCTCCCGCGTCGTGACGATGCCGCCGACATAGGTGCGAATGGCGCGCACCAGATCGGGCAATTGCTCGAATTGCGGTGCGGCCTCGTGTCCGGCCTTGTCGATGAAAAGCTGGCGCAGGCTGTCGAGGTTGGCGAGGATGGTCTCGAGATGAGCCGTCAGGTCCACCAATTGCTGCAGCGGCTCGAAACGCAGGAAGGCATCCCTGACACCCGAGGCCTCGACGGCGGTCTCTCCCTCGCGCGGGGGCAATTTCCCTTCCCCCACCAGGACCGAGCGCATGGACAACGCACCGAGGCGCTTGTCATTGATCAGCGTGGCGCTCTGCAGCGGCAGAACCACCGTCGGCAGGTCGTCGAGCGATTTGAGAAAGGCGGACCTCAGTTCCGCGCCGCCGGCCGCCTCGGTCGGATGGCAATGATCCCACTGCGCTAGAAGCAGGGCATTGGTCGCTGAGACGGCGTCGACGAAACCGGGCAGATCATCCGACAGAATATGATACTTGGCCGCCAGGACGAGATAGCGCAGATCGCGCGATTTATCGAGATGGACACGCAGATCTGCAAGTGTCTGCTTGGATTCGAACGACTTCTTGTTGAAACTGCGATAGCTCGCCGGCAATTGGCCTTCGGCGACGGTCAGGAAATTCTGGGCGTCGGAGTCGGCATCAGGATCCGGCCCACAGGGTGCGTCGGCTGAAATCTCCGTCTCGATGCCGGCATAGACTGCCATCTTGGCCTACCTGCTGGGGTCCCACTGGAGCAAAGGGCGATTTTTCCCAACCGCACTTCTACTCCCACTTTTTTGTCCGGTGCGTCTTTGCGATTTGCCGCGGCTCATTCAGGTGACAAAACGTCTTTGGAAATCATGCTGTTCTGCGTCTCTACCCGCAACCCCCCATATAGGGGAGGCGGCGAAAATGCTGCGCCGATCATTGCCGATGACCATGGCCGCCCGTCACAATGATTTTTGATTGGTCAGTCCTTTATTTCCGGCGTCCGAGCGCCTCCTCTACCGCTCCGCGGCCTGGCCCTCCTCCAGATTCAGCCCCTGCTTGCGGACCAGCGGCAGCCAAAGGATGGTGGCGGTGCCTTCGCCCCGTTTGCTGAGCACCTCCAGCGTGGCTCCGAGGGCGTCAGCACGTTGGAGCATGTTCCGCCGGCCGCGGCCTGTGGCCGGAGCTTCCATATTGAAGCCGCTGCCATTGTCGGCAATCTCGACGCGAAGGCCGGGCCGCCCCTGCAGCAGCGCCATCTTGCATTTGAAGGTGAGCTGCGTCGCCTTGCTGTGGCCCATGGTATTGCTGACCGATTCCTGCAGGATCCGCAGCACATGCAGGGCGCTCGGCGCGTCGAGCCAGTCGAGTTCGGGTACGTCCTCGACCATCCATTTGACGCCAATACCCGATTTTCGCAGTTCGGGTTCGTAGCGATAGCGCAGGCTGGCGAGAAGGGTGGCGACATTGCCTTCCACCGGCTCGAGCGAGTCGACCGCGACGCGAAGATCGGTCAGCGCGCCCTTGAGGGCCACGACCGCCGTCGTGCTCTCCTTGCCCTGGCGTTCGGCCGAAGCCAGTGCCGCCACGAGGCTCGAACCGATGCCGTCATGGATTTCCCGCATCAGGCGTTCCCGCTCCAGCTTCACCGCATGGGCAATTTCGAGGGCATGCCTCGCGCTTTCGCTCGCCAGCAGATTGGCCTTGGTGGTCTCGATACGTTGGCCGAGCGCCTGGTTGAGCCTTTCTCGCGCCTCGGCATTGGCCAGGATGTGCCGCAGGATGACGAAGCCACTGAAGCCGAGGAGGATCACGCCGGCATAGGGTGCGAACGACACACCTTTGCCGGGCCAGATCGTTCCGGCATAAAGATCGATGCCGACCGTTGCGAGACCGAGCGCGTTGAGGACTACCAGCGCCAGTTTTTCAGGCGTAGCGATCTGCGTTTCCGCCCTCATTGCAAGGAAGCCCAGCAGGAGCAGCGCTGCGCCCAGGCTTGCAAGACCGGCGATCCGCGTGGCTGCCAGGTCGTGAAACGGGATCGCCGCGACGCCGAGGCCGAAACAGGCCAGCGCCATCGCGACCACCAGGCCACGAGGAAGGCTTGCACCAACCAGGCTCGCTGCCAGGCCGAGGGTGGTGAAGAGCAGGGGATAGAGCAGGGCGGCCCGGCCGATCGCAAAGCCGAAGGGCGGTGTTTCAACCTGGGGCAGGCCCGCGAGGTTGAATGCACACCAGGCGATGCCCGCACAGCAGAGCCAGGCCAGGACGCTTTCCCGCCGGCGCAGCAACCAGCTCATCAGGGCAATTGCCGCGATGACGGCCAAAGTATCGGTGGCGAGCAGATGTCCCAACCGCCTCAGATCTTCCGCAACCGGGCTCATCGCACCGTCCTCAAACCGCAACTGGCGATACGCCCAAAGCGTTTTGCTCCAGGGTCGACCGGCTAAGTTGCCCATCAACTGAGTGAGAGGCGTCTAAATCATGAGGGCGACCGACCCTCTGACAAGAATAGCAAGAATGTCGAAACCCGCCAGTCCCAGATGCGGGAACTATGACTGGGACCCCCAAAATGTGGGAGGCGTCAAAGCGCCTATGGCGTAGACGTTGAACTTGAACAGAGCTAGCCTTCATTGGCCGACGTGGTAGAGCGAGGGCAGGCTGTGGCACAAATATTCGGTCAAGACACACGAATGGGCTCTTTCACGAGTAGCCTTGGCAAGGACAAGCTCGTCGTCACCCGTTTTGAAGGATCGGAGGGGCTGAGCGAGCTTTTCGAATATCGCCTCGAGGTCGTCAGCGATGACAATGAGGTCGATTTCGACAAGATCCTCGGCACCAAATGCCGCCTGGAAATCCAGTCCCACCACGAAGGCGTCAAGCGCAGCTTCAACGGCGTGCTGGTGGAGACGCAATGGATCGGCAGGGACCAGGATCTGCGCTATTACCGCCTGGTGCTCCGCCCCTGGCTGTGGCTGCTGACCAGGACCACCAATTGCAAGATCTACAGCCACATGACCGTACCCGAGATCATCAGCCAGGTCCTGAACAATCGTGGCTTCATTCAGTTCGAGCAACGCCTGTCGGAAAGCTATCCGCAGCTCGAATATTGCGTGCAGTATCGCGAAAGCGACTTTGCCTTCATCTCAAGGCTGATGGAGGAATACGGGATCTATTATTATTTCGAGCATAGCGAATCCGACCACAAGCTCGTCATGGCGGATGCGAGCGCGGCTCATGAGCCCAAGCTCGGCGGTGCGGCCCTCGAATTCGCGGCTGTCGGCCTCGACAACATCATGACCAAGGACAGGCTGAACGAATGGGCCGAGGGCCGGCGCTTGCGTTCCGGCAAGGTCACGCTCGACGACTACGACTACCACAAACCCAGTACCGACCTGATGGCGGAAAAGGCAGCCAGCGCCAGGTACCAGCATGGCGACCTCGAACTCTACGACTATCCCGGTCGCTATACGGAGAAGGGCGATGGCACCACGCTGGCCAATGTCCGGCTCGAGGCGGAGCAAGCCATCGACAAGCGCGTGATGGCTGGCGGCGACGCCGTCACCTGCTGCCCCGGCTTCACCATGACGCTCGATGGCAATCCCCCGGCCAGCAAGGGCACCAAATATCTGATCGTGCGGGCCCATCATCTCTTCCGCGCCCAGGCCTATCGCTCGATCGGCGCGTCCGGCGAGGAGGGCTATTCCGGCAGCTACGAGTTCCAGCCGCTCGACATCGCGTTCCGGGCGCCGGCCGTGACAGCCAAGCCCGTCATTCACGGCCCGCAGACTGCCCTGGTGGTCAGCGACGTGGACGACCAGTGCCGCATCGAGGTGCAGTTCTTCTGGGACCGCGACAAGAGCCAGTCCCGCTATGTGCGGATCGCCCAGAACTGGGCCGGAAACGGCTGGGGCGACGTCAAGATCCCGCGCATCGGCATGGAGGTCGTGGTCAATTATATCGAGGGTGACCCGGACCAGCCTTTGGTGACGGGCAGCGTCTACAATGCCGAGAATGTCGCGCCCTATGTGAAGGACAAGCTCAACGCCGTCTCGGGCACCAAGTCGCAGACGCTGAACGGATCAGGCTACAACGAACTGATCATGGACGATACGGCCGGAAGCGAGTTGATCCGTTTTCACGCCCAGCACGACCTCGAAGGCAAGGTCGAAAACGACGAGCGGCGCGAGATCGGCCAGAATGTCGAGGTGAAGATCGGCAACAGCCGCGACGAAACCATCATGTCGACCTGGACGGTGAAGGCCAATCAGAAGATCGAGTTCACCGTGGGGAACAGCACCCTCACCATGACCCCGGTTGGCATCAAGCTCAAATCGACCATGATCACCCTGGAGGCCGATGCCTTGATGAATCTGAAGTCGAACGCAATCGGCCAGGTTTCGGCTGCAGCACCCTTGATGGTCCAGGGGGCGCTGGTTCTGATCAATTAGAGCAAAACGCGTTCGAGTGTGAACGCTTCTTTGCTCCAACTCCCTGTTTCCAAGCCAATCCAAAGAATTGGCTGAAGCGTCTGTAACTGCTCACCGGGGTTAGGCCACCTTGGTGGTGGAGGGAGTGACTGCAAGTCTTTGCGCTTCTTATCGACTCCGGAAAAACGCGATAGGGCGTATCGCCGCCGTCCAACCGGCACGCGACACCAGAGATCCGCAGGATCGCGATGGATTTTCAGGAATCGATTGCGACCCAGCGGAGCATTTTTGGTTGGACGAAAGCGCTGGAAATTGCAAAAATACGTTTAAACAATGAGTTAGCGCTGAGAATGGTGCCGTCTTGTTGGCTCACTCGTGTCATCCCGGCCACAACTTGTTCGCAAGGTGCGGCTGAGCACGTATCGCAGCACGAAGTGATGCGATACCGAGGCGTGACCGTAAGCCAAGAGTCTGTATTCGAACGGTCGCAGGAGACGAGATGAAGCATCTTCGGTTCTCGACGGCCAGGCAGGTGATCGACGCCTTCCCGAATCTCGATGGCGAGTTTTCCGGATATAATCTCGACCTTGAGCCTTTCGCGTTCATCGAAGCCTTGCTGGCACAGGGCGGCGCGCGCAAGGCCATGGCGTTCTGCGCCTTCGTGCTGCCACGCCGCGAAGCCGTGCAATGGCTGAGCCTGGCGCTGCGCCAGCGCCAGCAACCGCCGAGCGCGGCGGAGACCAACCTGCTCCGCCTGGTCGAGGACTGGCTGAAGAAACCCATTGAGTTCACGCGCCGCGCGGCCCTCGATGCCGGCATGGACGATCCCGACAAGGGCGCTTTCGCCTGGGCTGCCCTGGCGGCGGGCTGGAGCGGAGGCAGCCTGTCGCCCAATCCCGAACAACCGGTCCCGCCGCCACCGCATCTGACCGGCCACGCCGTGAATGTCGGCTTGACGTTGCTGGTTGCCGGCCTGCCCATGGCCAAGCAGGCTGGCGGCATGGAGGATCTGGTCGGCGATGCCGTGGCGCTGCTGCGCCGCGGCGGTTCCTGACCGTGGCAAGGCGCGATTTCCCGGAAACCTATTGAGCTCTAAGCCTCTGTTTTGGCGCGTTTTCTTGATCGGAGGGCCTATCAATTCTTCCACAAAACGCTTTATTTATCGTTTGCCTCATGACGTGACAGGACGTTGCAACCGCCATGCTGACACTCAGGATCGAAAACTTTGATCGCCTGCCCGATGGCGGGCCATTGGAGTTTGCGATCGACAGGCGCGGTTTCGATTTCGGGCGCGACCAGCATCTCGACTGGACCTTGCCCGACCGCAACCGGGTGATCTCCGGCAAGCATTGCGAAGTGCGCTTCTACGACGGCGCCTATTGGCTGACCGATACCTCGACCAATGGTACTTTTCTCAACGGCGCCAGCAAGCGCCTGCAAAGCCCCTACCGTCTCGCCGATGGCGACAGGCTGGCTGTGGGCGACTATGTGCTGGCGGTATCGATCAAGCTGCCGCAGGCGCCAGTGCAGCCGGCTCCGCCGCCGCCGAGTTCGAGCCCGAACCCGTCCCTGGCAAGCGCGGATATCTGGGACAGCCCGCACGAGGCGCCACCGCCCATCGATGCGAGCCAGTTATTGCCGCCGCTGAGCGAGGCCGACCGCGGGCCGGATTTCCTGCACCAGGCCGCCTACGTGCCGCCGCCCCTCGAGGAGCCGGAGCCGATCCGCAAGCCTAGACCTTCCCTGCCGATGCCGGCCATTCCGACGTCGACACCGGCCGCAGCGCTGTGGGAAAGCGAGGATCCTCGGCCGGTCGAGCCCGCCAAGGCCGAACCGGCGACGGAAGAGGCGGCGCCGGTCGTGGTCAAACCCAGGGATCCGGTGGAGGCCCCCAAGCCAGCCGTAGCGAATAATGTCCAGGCTCCGTCTTCAGGCGACGTCGGAGCGGCCGAATTCATTCGCCGCTTTGCCGCTGGCGCCGGCATTCCCGACAACATCCTTGGCGGGGTCGATGCCGGCGACCTGGCAGAGGATGCCGGGCGACTCCTCAATATCGCCTGCCTGCATGTGATGGCGTTGCTGCGGGCGCGGGCCGAGGCCAAGGCGCTGTCGCGCGCCGGCAACCGCACGATGATCAGCGCCGAGGACAACAACCCGCTGAAGTTCATGCCCACCCCGGAGGAGGCCCTGCGGGTCATGCTCGGGCCGCGGACGCGGGGCTATCTCGACGGCAAGGCCGCACTGGAGAACGCCTTCGGCGACCTCAAGATGCATCAGGTCGCGTTCCTGGCCTCGATGCAGGCGGCCCTGACCGAACTCTTCGACGAATTGTCGCCCGATGCCATCAAGACGGCGGCGGATGCCAAGAAATCCCTGTTTTCCGGCAAGGGAAATTACTGGGAGCTTTATGCCGAGCGCTGGGCGGCCAGGGTCGGCCGGCGTGAACACGGCATGCTCGGCGCCTTCCTGGAGCTCTATGCCGAGCAATATGACAAGCTGAGCGCCTCGAACCGGAACCGGCATTCGTGAGGCAGGCCTGCATCGGGACGAGTCGGCACTCCGCATCACTGTAGCAGCGACAGCACGGAGCTCTTGAGTGCGGCGAAGGCGGGATCGCTGGCGAATTTCGCCAGCGGTTCGTTGTTGACCGCGGTGGTGCCCGTATCTTGCGATGGCGTCGAAGTGCCCGCGACCGCCGCACCCATCTTCTTGGCCGCCCAGGCGATCAGGAAACTCAGCGTCTTGCCCTGCTCGAAGGGGTTGGCCCGCACATGGGCGGCGCCGAACACGTCGGAGATCAGGCTGTTCTGCGGGCCTCGGAGCGCCTTCACCGCCCCACCCGAGCCGAGGAAATGCGCCAGATAGAGATTGCCAGGCGTGACGGCATGGCCTGCCTGCCGGATCACCGCGGCATTGTCGCGGGTATGGGCTGTCGTCATCGCCCGCGCGAGGTCGCAATTGGTGCGCATCGCCAGCACCTCCTGGCGGCTGCGGCCGACCAGAAGATCCGGGCGATGCAAGCGGATGGTGGTCATCCAAGTCGATTCGATGAACTGGCCAAGCCCGACCGCAGTGGAGAGTGGATTGGCGGCATTGCACTTGTTGCCGCTTTCGATGGTGATGATGCGGCCGACGAACTGGTCGACAGTGCCGTTGGCGCCACCGGCGGTGCTGGTGGCAGCGGTGGCGCTGGCGGTGGTGGCGGCGCTCACCTGGCTGTCGGCGACCGGATCGACCGGTACGCCATTGTTGCGAACCTCGAAATGCAGGCGCGGCTCGCGGCTGGAGGCCGGTGTGCCGACATAGCCGATGGCCTCGCCGGCCTGGACGCTGGCGCCGACGGCAAGCCCGGTCGCCGCTCGCGCGAGATAGCCATACATCGAAGTCTTGCCGTCGTCATGGGAGAGACGCACCACCGTGCCGAAGCCGCTTTCCTCGCCGATTGCGGTGACCTTGCCCGGATAGGCGGCGACCACGGGCGAACCCACCGGGGCCGTCCAATCGACGCCGTAATTCATGGACGCGGCCGAATTGTCGGAGCCCTGCGGGCCGAACCTGGCGACGATCACGCCGTTGACCGGCGTGACCATGCCGCCGCCGTCGGGCAGGCTGCCTTGCCCCGCCGACGACACGCATTCGAAGGGGGCACCGACTTGCGGTTGCATCACATAGCAATCGAGATTGCCGGTGGTGCGTCCGATGCTGACGAAGACGATGCGACCGAGGCCCTGCTTGGAATCCCGGGGGGCAGGCGAGTAGATCAGCGAAATCGTATCGCCCGGCTGCACCTTCTGTTCCAGGTCCTGGGCTCGCGACAGCAGCATGATCGCTTCGCCGATCACCGGCGACGGCAGCCGGTTGCGTAGCGCCGTGAGATAGATCGCATCGAGCAGGCGCGGCTGGTTCTCCGGATCGACCTGCACGGGCGCCAGCGGCGCCGCGAAGGGATCGCGCCGATACCAGGGATCTTCGGAACGCACATAGGTGCCGACATCGTTGAGGGCGATGGAGCCGACGAGCTCGGTCTTGGCATAGACCGACACCTGCACCGGCTGCATGCGGTTGGGATCGCCGTCCAGGGCAACCGCGCGCACCACATAGCGGTCGTCGGCCTCGAGCATGGGGCGGTTATAGAAGGTGTTGAAGGCATCGCCGGCCGCACCGGCCCGCTGGGTATCCAGGCCGAGATTGTTGAGCGCGTCGGCGAGGCGGATCCGAGCCTTGGCCTTTTGAGCAAAATCCGCGACACGGTCGCCCGTGCTCGTGCTCGAAGCCGCAATCGAGGAGGAACCGGTGCTGGCATCGGCGCCGGCTTCGCTGTCCGCCGCGCCGCTACTGGCGGGCGCCTCCTGGGCGATGGCGATGTCCTCCTGCGAACCCAGCACCGCGACTTGCGATTGCGGGGTGGGCAGGTCCAGCACGTCCTTGAGCCGGAACACCTCGTTCTTGATGCCGAGGCTACCAGCCGCCTTGCGCTGCGTATCGCTCGCCAGCTTGATCAACTGGCGTGGAGCGTCGGCGAGTTGGGGCACGATCACCGGATCTCCGCTGAGATCGATGATACGCGGCTTGATCGCAGCCCGGATCAGGGCTTCGTCTTCGGCTTCATTGTCCTCGCCTTGCACTGGAACCAGGCTGGCCTGTAGATCGCTGTCCGTCACCGTGACCTGTTGGCGGGCTCGGTCGGGAGCAAGCAGATAGATGGTGGTCACGGCCGAGCCGAGGCCGAGAAACAGGAGGGCGGCAGTCATTGTGAGATAAACCAGCACGCCCGCGGGGCGGGCGGCAGATGGACCTGACTTGGCGGTGTCCGTGACCTTGGGCGCGCTACCGGGCGGGCCGGCGTTGTCGGCGGCAGGTTTGGCAGCCTTCTTCGCGCTTCGTGCGGCAGGTTTGGCCGGCACGATGATGGTGGCATTGGTATCTTCCCCGGCCGGTTCGGTCTGCGGCGTCGCCGCGGCTGGCCGGGAGGGATCCGCTGGATCGGAGGGTGCTTGCCCAGCTATGACTGTCTTGTCGTCCATGGCGGGGGCGTGCCACGCTCAGGGTTTATCGTCGGGGCGGATGAAGACTGTCCACGAGCCGGTATCGCCGGTGTCGACCTCCTTGAACTTGGCCTGTACGAAACCACGCACCCAGCAGTCCCAGGGCTGGTCCTGCACCTTTTCGATCTTGAAGCGCTTGGTGTCGACGCACATGTCCCAGTTTCCCTCGAATGCGCTGTCGCCTGTCGCGGTCGTCGCGTAGATATAGACATATCTCAGCTTGAGGTCGGACAGATCTTCCTTGATCGGCGTGACGCAAGTATTGCCTGGCAATGTCCACCAGCCTTCGGTGGCGAATTTCTTGTCTATTTCGGCGCCGATCGCGACATTGTACAGAGTGACCGATTGGTTGCACACTCGAAAAGCCGCTTCGGCCTGGTCGACATGGCCCAGGGCCAAGCCAAACGGCACCGTGGCAAAGCCCAGGGCGAAGCGCGTTCTGGCCAAAACGCCCTTTTTCTCTGATTTCTTGTTTCGAGGCGTCCTGGCGATGCTTGGTATTTCCAATACATCGCAAAACGCCTCAGCCTTCGCATCCGCAGACATTGGGGGAACAGCTTCGAGAGCACCGATCGATTGTAGCACGCGAATACAAATTTCGTATCTGCCGCACCTCTTTCTGTCTACCTCACAATGGGGGAGGCGAGAGCCGGGCGCTTGTTCTAGACTACAGTGGTAGGGTCGATGTAAGCCGGTGGATCGCTTGACTTCCTCAGGTCATATGGCACAGTTCGCAAGAAGCCGAGAGAATTTGCTCGCGCAACGGCCGAACGTTTTTTGGCGAGGCCTTGCGACAGCATTGCCGAGCCTGACAATCACACAACCAAATCCTTCGGGCGGCTGATCGATGTCCTGGTATAGCAAAGTCGCTTGGTCGGAAGGTCTGTTCCTCCGGCCGCATCACTTGCAGCAGGGCGATCGCTATCTCGAACATCTGCTCGAGGGCCGCACCAGCCAGATCACGCCCTATCCCTGGGGCTTCAGCGAAATCGAGATCGATCGCGACCTGGCGCAGCAAAGCAAGTTCGGCCTGCGCCGTGCTGCAGGCATCCTGTCGGACGGCACGCCGTTTCGCTTCCCCGGCGACTGCCCGCCGCCGCCGCCCGCCATGGTGCCCGAAAATGCCGCCGGTCTGTTCGTCTGGCTGTGCATGCCCATGGCCCAGCCCAATAGCCGCGAGGTCGACGAGCCGGAGAGCGAAAGCGGCAGCCGCTATGTCGTGCAATCGGAGACGCTGATCGACGCTTCCTCCGCCCTGCAGATCGAGGAAGAGATCGACGTCGCCGTACCGCGCTTCAGCTATGAGATCCGCCGGACGCCGAAGCCGGGCTTCGTCTGCATGCTCTGTGCCCGGATCGTCGAGGTCAACGACAAGACCATCGTCTTCGACGAGCGCTTTGCCCCGCCCGTGCTGGTGGTCGCGGCCCATGCCGCGGTTACCGGCTGGCTCGACCGCGTGATCGGCTGGGTCGAGACCAAGCTCGACGAACTGGCGCGCTTTGCCTCGGACCCGCGCTCCAGCGGCGGCATGCAGAGCGTCGACTATTTCGTACTGCAGATGCTCAACCGCGAAATTCCGGCGCTTCGGCATATGCGCCGCTCGAAATATACCCATCCCGAACGGCTCTATGTGGAATTGTTGCGTCTGGCCGGGGAGTTGGCGACCTATTCCACGCGCGAGCGGCGCGCCAACGACTATCCGGCCTATGACCATGACAATCCCGGCACCACCTTCGCCCCGGTGCTGGCCGACATTCAGCGTTTCCTCAGCGTCGACATCAGCCGCGCCATCCGGCTCGAGATCGTGGAGAAGGCCGCCAACGCCTTCCTGGCGACCGTGACCGACCGCAATCTGTTCCGGGCCTCGACCTTCGTGCTCGAAGTGGCGGCGCAGCGTTCGCTCACCGAGCTGCAGACGCAGTTCCCGGCTCTGTTCAAGGTCGGTCCCAATACGCGGATGAACGAGATCGTGCACGCCCACCTTCCCGGCATCGGGCTCATTCATCTGCCGACGCCGCCGGCGCAGATCCGGGCGATCACCAGTCACGTCTATTTCGCGCTCGACCGCATGTCGCCGCTCTGGCCGGAATTCAGCACGGCGAGCGGCATCGGCATGCATTTTTCCGGCGACTGGCCTGGGCTTGAGCTCAATCTGTGGGTCGTCAAGGAAGACGTGAAATAGGATGTGGGCACATGACGAACGGCAAGGGCCCGTTCGGGTCTAACCCCGACTCCGAAAAGACGGTGATCAAGCCCAATCCGGGCGGCCGGCGTGACGGCCAGGGTGTGCCTTATCCCAGCGGGACCCCTGCGGCAGCGCAGGATATCTGGGGTGGGCCCCGCGTGGCGGCAGGGGCCGCAACGCCGCAGCCCTCTCTGGGCCAACCCTACCAATCCCTAGCCGAGACGCCGCGGGCCCAGCCGGCCCTGCCGATCGGCCCGGCCACGGTGGACCTCGAAGCGCTCGGCGTCAGCGACAGGACCGGCGGGCCCAATCCCATCCTCGAAGCCGCCATGCCCCTGCTGCTGGTGCTCGCCAATATCCGCATCGCCCGGCAGGTTCCCCAGGTCGCGCCGATGATGAGCACGGTGGCGCAGGGTATCGAGACCTTCGAGGCCGAACTCAATGCGCGCGGCATTCCCGAGCCCCAGGTGCGCACCGCCAAATATGCGGTCTGCGCCACCGCCGATGACATCGTGCAGAACCTGCCGAGTTCGGACCGCAATCTGTGGACGCAATACAGCATGCTGAGCCGCTATTTCCAGGTGCGCGACAGCGGCGTCGGCTTTTTCGACGAGCTGGCCAAGCTGCGTCAGCACCCGCAGATCAATCACAACCTGCTCGGTCTGATGCATGCCTGCATGTCGCTCGGCTTCGAAGGCAAATACCGGGTCGCCGGCGGCGACGTTCCGCATCAGCAGATCCGACGCGACCTCTACGAAACCCTGCGCGCCCGCGAGGCGCGGGTGACGGACCATATCTCGCCGCATTGGCGGGGGCAGGACATTGCCGCCGCCTATGTGCGGCGGACCGTGCCCTTGTGGGCGATCACCTCCGTCGCCGCCGGCCTGCTCCTTCTCAGCTTCCTGGTGTTCCGCTGGCTGCTCGGCGGCATGTCCGATACGGCGAGTGCCGGCCTGCTGGCCCTGCATCCGAATGGCGACATCCATATCTATCGTACCGTTCCGGCGCCGCCGCCCCCGCCTCCGCCGATCAAGGTCACCACCCAGCTCGAGCGCATCCGCGAGCGCCTGAAGGACGACATCGCCGCCAAGAAGGCCTCGGCCGACTATTCCGGCAAGGACATCGTGGTACGCCTCCTCAACGATTCCCTGTTCGACAAGGGCAGCACCACCCTGCGCCCGGATGCCGTGCCCGTCATCGGCCATATCGCAGCGGCACTCGACAAGGAGCCCGGCCAGATCCGCATCGTCGGGCATACGGATAACACGCCGGTACGCGCCACCCTGCGCTACAAGGACAACCAGCAGCTTTCCGAGCAGCGGGCGCAGGCGGTCGAGAAGATCTTGGTCGGCGGCATCGCCGATCCCAAGCGCCTGACGACGTCGGGGCAAGCTGATACAGCGCCGATCGATCTCAGCAATACGGCCGAGGGCCGGTCAAAGAACCGGCGCGTCGAAGTGTTCATCCCGCGCGAGGATATGTGATGAAGCGCTGGATCATCTTCATCGTCAGCTTCCTGGCCGTCATCGCGCTGTGCGCGGTAATCTGGCTCGTGTTGCCGCTGGTTGCCGTCGGCGGCATCGAGCCCTTCGACAGTCCCTGGCTGCGGCTGGCGCTGATCGGCCTGTTGCTGGCCGTTTACTTCTGCTGGCTGGCCTATCGCATCTACAAGCACGGACAATCGGCCCGGGCGCTCGCCGAGAACATCGCGGTGCAGGAGCCGGAGGATGACGGTTCCGATGCCGGCGTGCTGGCCGAGAAGATGCGGGACGCCCTGCTCACGCTCAAAGGCTCGCGCCGCACCAAGGGCGACTTCCTCTACGAACTGCCCTGGTATCTCATCGTCGGGCCGCCCGGCGCCGGCAAGACCACGGCCTTGATGAATTGCGGTCTCAAATTCCCGCTGGCCGCCCATACCGGCCCGATCGCCGGCAGCGGCGGCACGCGCTATTGCGATTGGTGGTTCACCGAGGATGCCGTCTTCATCGACACCGCCGGCCGCTACACCACGCAGGATTCCGACACCGAAGCCGACCGCAAAAGCTGGCTCTCCTTCCTCGACCTTTTGAAGCGCCATCGCGAGCGCCAGCCCATCAACGGCGTGCTCGTGGCCATCTCGATCGGCGATCTCCTGTCGATGAAGGAGGCCGAGCTCGGCGCCCATGCCGTCGCCATCCGCAAGCGCCTGGCCGAACTCAACAACCGCCTGCAGGTCGATTTTCCGGTCTACGTCGTCTTCACCAAGGCCGACCTCATCGCCGGCTTCATGGAATATTTCGGCACTCTCGATCCCGAGGAGCGCAAGGACGTCTGGGGCGCCACCTTCCAGACCAAGAACAAGAAGGAAAACCGCGTCGGCGATGTCGGGCCCGAGATCGACCTCCTCGTCTCGCGGCTGAGCGCCGAACTGCCCGATCGCCTGCAGGAGGAACCGGACCCGGTTTCTCGCGTGCGGCTCACCGGCCTGCCGTCCCAGCTTGCCGCGCTGAAGCCGACCATCACCCGCTTCCTCAGCCAGATCTTCGAGCCGACGCGCTACCAGACCAGCGCGGCATTGCGCGGCTTCTATTTCACCTCCGGCACCCAGGAAGGCACGCCGATCGACCAGCTTCTGGGCTCGCTGTCGCGTGACCTCGGGCTGCAGGCCGGCGCCAGCCTCGCCTATTCCGGACGTGCCAAGAGCTTCTTCCTCGAACATCTGCTGACCAAGGTCGTGTTCGGCGAAGCCGGCTGGGTTTCGACCAATGCCGCCGCGGTACGCCGCCGATTCCTTCTGCAGACTTCGGGCTATGTGCTGGTCGCCGGCGTGACGCTGGTGGCGCTTGCGGGCTGGTTCACCAGCTATTACGGCAACAAGTCCCTGATCGACCATACGGATGCTGCCTCGGCCGCCTATGCGAGCGACACGGCGGCGCTGCTCAAGCAGGACCCGGTCGATGACGCCGACTTTCCCAAGATCATCGGCCCGCTCGACAGGCTGCGCGACTTTCCCTGGGGCTATGACAAGCTCGATACCGAGCCGCAGATCAGCGAGACGCTGGGGCTCGGCCAGCACAAGCGCATCGGCACGGCAAGCGTCGCAGCCTATCGCGACGGGCTGGACCGGCTGTTGCGGCCGCGCATCCTCTTCCATCTCGAAAAACGGCTGGCCGACCTGCAGGACAAGCCCGAACAGCTCTACGAGCCCCTCAAGGTCTATATGATGCTGGGCGGCGACCCCGCCATTCCCGTGGACACCGCCCTGATCGAGGGCTGGATGCGGGGCGACTGGGAAAGCCTCTATCCGGGCGAGCCCAACAAGGCGGCACGTGACAGTCTCAGCCAGCATCTCGATGCCATGCTCAACATCGAGGGCACGCCGCGCCCGATCGCCCTCAATGGCGATCTCGTCAAGTCGAGCCAGGTGGCCTTGACGCGGCTGTCGCTGGCCGAACGCGCCTTCGCCATCATCAAGTCGACCGCGCATGACCAGAGCGTCAGGGATTGGACCGTGGCGGGCAATGCCGGCCCCGATGCTGCCGTCGTCTTCGGCACCAATGACGGTTCGCCCATCGAGAGTGTCGGTGTCCAGTCGCTGTTCACCTATGACGGCTTCTACGCCCTGTTCCTCGACAAGATGAAGTCGGTGATCACGCTTTTGCAGAACGAGCGCTGGGTCCTGGGCGAAGCCGGCAGCACGCAGGCCATCGACGAGCAATATGCCAATCTTGGCCCCGATCTCTACCGCATCTACGATCAGGAGTTCATCAAGGCGTGGACGGCCGCGCTCGGGAAGCTCAAGCTCAACAGCTTCGCTGCCGACAAGCCGGGCTATGCCACGTTGCGGGCCGCCACTGGCGCCGCTTCGCCGATCAAGCTCCTGTTTGAGTCGATTTCGGCGCAGACCAGGCTGACGGAAGCACGGCAGGGGGCCGAAGGCGATGTCGGCGGCAAGCTCAAGGATGCTGCGGTGAAGGCCGCCACCAAGGCTGTCACCAGAGCTGCCGGCAGCAAGCTCGACGACATGGCGGCGATCGGCCTCGACGCCGCCAAGAAGGCCGCCGGCCGAGGCGGCAATGTCGAGGCGCCCTTCGTGCCGGGCGCCATCATCCAGGAACATTTCCGCCGCTACCACGATCTTGTCCGCAAGAACGGCGACAAGAGCCAGATCGACCTCCTCGTCGAGCAGCTCAAGGGCCTCTACCAGAGCCTGATCGACGAGCAGGACTTCGAACGTGCCGCGCAGGCGCGGCAGAACATGCAGACCTTCCTCGGTTCCATCGCCACCAGCTCGTCGCGGCTGGAGACCCCCTTCGACATCGTGTTCCGCGACGCCATGGCGGAATTCGAGCAGAAGATCATCGGCGACAAGGTCGATAACCTCAAGGATGCCCTGAAGGGCTCGGTGACCCGCGAATGCCTCAACATCGTCGGCAACAAATATCCCTTCTCGCCCGGCAGCAAGCAGGAGGTGCCGATCGGCGAATTCGGCCGCCTGTTCGGGCCGAACGGGGTGTTCGACACCTTCTTCCGCGAAAAGCTGGCCGGACTGGTGGATACTTCCGGCGCAAGCTGGGGCTGGAAGCAGAACTCGAAGTTCAGCCAGGCGCTTTCGCCCGAGACGCTGCGCCAGTTCCAGAATGCGGCGCGTATCAAGGAAGCCTTCTTCAGCGGGCGCGGTACCTCGCCCAATGTGAAATTCGCATTGGTGACGCAGTCGATGAGCCAGAAGACCGCCTCGGTGAGCTTCGAGGTCAACGGCACCAAGCTCGACAGCCCGTTCGGCGTGGTCTCGCGCGGGGACTTCGAATGGCCGGGCCGCTCGCCCGACGGTACCGCCTCGATCACCATGCCTGAGAGCGACGGCACCTCGCCTGCGCTGCGCTTCACCGGCGGCTGGGCGCTGTATCGCCTGCTGCAGAAGGGTGATATGCGCCAATCCGGCAACAAGGCGACGGCCCGTTTCGTGGTCGGCGGCCGCGAGGTCACCTATCAATTGACCTTCGACACTCTCGACAACCCCTTCACCATCCTGTCGCAACTCAAATTCGCCTGTCCGTCGGATCTATAATCCCTTGTTTTGCTGCGTTTTCTTAAGCGAAAGTCTATCAACCTTCCTGGAAAACGCTCTAGAGCGGTCGTCATGATGACAATGTGCGGCATGTTCGGAAAGCTGCCCTCCAAGCGGGACTTCGTGGCCTACAACATGCCGCGGCCCTTCCTCGACCAATGGGAGGAGTGGCTTCAGGCCGCCGTCGCCGCCAGCCGGCATGCGCTTGCCGAGCGCTGGCAGGAAATCTATCTCAGCTTTCCGATCTGGCGCTTCTGGTGCGGGAGGAGGGTCTTCGGCACGCCGGTGACTGGTGCGCTGATGGCCTCGGTCGACGGGGTGGGGCGCTATTTTCCACTGACGATATGCGCCTGCGAGCCGGCCGATGCCTATCTGGAACCCCCACCCTCCCGCGGGCTCGACCAGTGGCATGAGGGCTGTGAGCAGTTCCTGCTCCATATGCTCGACGATCAGTTCGAGCGCGAGCCATCGCATTTGCTGGCGCAAATCCCGTTTCCTCCCCTGGCATCGCGCCTGCCGCCGCCGCAGCGCGACGGTGGTCTGCTGTTCTGGCCCGGCGAGGATCTGCCGATTGCCGCCGCCTTCCGTTCGCTCGACATGACGGATGGAGATGCACGCAACGGCGGCCGCAGCTATTGGTGGACGCATGGCGGCCAAGAAGGACACCCAGCTAGGCTCCTGGTAGCCGAGGGCAAGCCGGGCGCCCAATTCTTTTCATTCCTGATGACGGGGGAGGCTGTTTGATGGACCCTTGGGCATCCGGTCACCATCTGAAATTTGAAACGGCTGCGCTGACTCACCCTGGCCATGTACGCCGCTTCAACGAGGACAGCATCTTCGGTGATGGCGAGCGTGGCGTCTGGGTGGTGGCGGATGGGATGGGTGGCCATCGCGACGGTAATCTTGCCAGCGCGATGATCACCGATGCCGCTCGGGATGTGGGCAAGGCAGCGTCGCTGACGGAGCTGTCCTTTGCGTTCCGGCGCGGCATCGACGCCGTCAATGCCGAACTGCTGTCCCGTTCGCAGGGCCACCCCGATCGCATCGTCGGCTCAACGGTCGTGGCGCTGTTGACCCACGACGGCAATTACTGCTGCCTGTGGGCTGGTGACTCCCGCTGCTATCTGGTGCGCGATGGGCGCATCGAGCAGCTCTCGCATGACCATACCGAAGTGCAGGACCTGGTGGACCGCGGCATCATCAGCCAGGAAGAGGCGGCGAGTTGGCCACGCCGCAACGTGGTGACCCGCGCTGTCGGCGCCATCGATGATTTCGAACTCGAACAGGCCACCGGTGTGATAAAGTCAGGAGACCGTTTCGTCCTGTGCAGCGACGGCCTGACTGGACACGTCAAGGATGAGGAAATCCTTGCCGTGAGCACCGGGCTGAGCGCGACCCAGGCGAGCCACGAACTTCTCGAACTTGCCTTGGCGCGCGGCGGCAAGGACAACATCTCTGTTGTCATCGTCAATGTCGTCGACAGAGGCGCGACAACGCTTGTGATGCGATAATGGCGCCGATGGAACCGTCCTCGAACGATGAGCGAACCCGGATTGCGATCCGCGGCTCGGCCGTGAGCATCGGCGCCGAACTCAATCAGACCTATCGCATCGATGCCCTTCTTGGCGTCGGCGGTATGGGAGAGGTTTATAAGGGCCACAACATCCAGACCGGCGATCCGGTGGCGATCAAGATCGTGCTGCCGGAATATGCCGAGGACGAGACCATCCTCGGCCTGTTCCGCAAGGAAGCGCGCATCCTCAACCATCTCTATCATGAGGCCATCGTCCGCTATTACGTGTTCTCGATCGATCCGGTGCTGTCGCGGCCCTATCTGGCGATGGAATATGTGGATGGTCCTTCGCTCGCGGCCCATGTGAAGAACGCGCCGCTCACTGCTGCCGAATTCATGCCCTTGCTGCGCCGGCTGGCGGACGGCTTGCATCGGGCGCATTTGGCTGGCGTCATTCACCGCGACATGTCGCCCGACAACGTCATCCTGCCGGGCGGTTTGGTCCAGAATGCCAAGATCATTGATTTCGGCATTGCGCGGTCTGCCAATGTCGGCGGCGAAACCCTGCTGGGCGGCAGTTTTGCTGGAAAATACAACTTCGTCTCCCCCGAGCAGCTCGGCCTTTATGGCGGCGAGGTCACGCCCAAATCGGACATCTACAGCCTGGCCCTGGTGATGGTCGCCGCCATGCGCGGCCGGCCGCTCGACATGACCGGCTCTCAGCTCGACATTATCGAGAAGCGCCGCATCCTGCCCGATCTTGACAGTGTCCCCCGGCAGTTTCACGCCGTGCTCGCGGCGATGCTGGCACCCGATCCGGCGGGGCGGCCGGAGGACATGGCGGCCATTCGCGACTGGCCGGACGGTCCGGCGGCATCCAAGGCGAAGACCGAGAGGCCGAAAGCCGAAAAGCCCAAGGCCATTGCCGCCAGATCGTCGGAAGCTTCCTCGAAAAAACCCTCGCACGTGCTGCGCAATGCGGCTTTTGCCGTCACTGCCGTCGCAGTTATCGGTCTTGGTGTGGCGGGGGGCTGGATCTACACGAATGGCAGCCTGTTCTCGGGCAGCAACGTGCCCGTGGACAGGCAGCCCGATAACAAGCCGCCGGACGGCAACAACCAGGAAAACCTGGCCAAACAAGCAGCCGAGCGCCGCGAGCGCCTGAGCAAGCAACTTGCGGGCGCCGGCCAGGATGTGGCCGCACTGAAGAGTTTCCTCGACCAGTGCGGCGCGGACTGCCCCGATGATCTTGCCCGCCAAGCGAGGAGCAGCATCAGTGCCCAGGAGGCGCAGGCCAAGCACCGTACGGACCTGACAAACCAGCTTGCGAGCGCTGGCCAGGACGTGGCGGCGCTGAAGAGCTTCCTCGATCAGTGCGGCGCGGACTGCCCCGATGATCTCGCCCGCCAGGCGAGGGCCAGCATCAACGCCCAGGAGGTGCAGGCCAAGCGCCGTACGGACTTGGCAAACCAGCTTGCAAATGCCGGGCAGGACAGAACCGCCCTGCAGAGTTTCCTCGACCAGTGCGGTGCGGACTGCCCCGGCGATCTCTTCCAGCAGGCCCGTACCCGTATCGATGCCGCGAAAGAATTGGCCGTGCAGCATGACCGCCTCACGGCGCAGCTCACGGCTGCCGGCAAGAATGCCACCGCACTCAAGCGGTTCCTCGATCAATGCGGCGCTGATTGTCCTGATGATCTGGCTGCAAAGGCGAAAGCCGCGATAGAAGGCACCAAATTGGCGGCGGTTACATCACCGACGCCGGCAGCGCTCAGGGATTTCGTCGCCGGCTTTGGGGCGGATAGCTGCTTTTCTGCGACGGCGGACGATGTAACGGCCAGTTCCGCAACCGTCACGGCCCTCGGCACGGCTGCGACGGACCAGAGCTTCGCCGATGCCTTCAAGCTCAAGGCCGGGTTTGCGCCGACGGTGAAACTCGATGCGGTCTCCGATCAGCAATGCGGCTTCGTCGGGGCGTTGCGCCGCATGTCGGTTGCCGGCGCACCGCCGTTGAAGATGGTGTTGAGCAAAGCGGAAATTCGGGGCGGCGACCCGAAAACGGAAGCTTTAGGCGATTTACTCACAGTTACCGTCACTGGGGCGGGCGAACGTAACATCTATCTGTTCGTGATGGACCATAAGGGCGGGATCCAGAACATCAGTCGCCAGTATCCCGAATTAATCACCATGACGGCTGGGGAAATCAAGGCCGAGCTCAGCCTGTTTGCGCCGGCCAAGGTTGAGGATGAGGCTCGGCCGGCCTTCTTCCCCATGCTGGTGTTCGCGGTGGCCTCGTCGCGGCCGCTGATCAGCATCAATGCCCAGTCCGACTTTGCGGCAGATGATTTCATCGCGCCTTTCCTCAAGGAGATCGCCAATGCCCGCGACGTCACCACGGCGGTGGGCTATCTCAAGCTGCGCGACCAGTGACGGCGCACAAAAAGCAGATTGACGGGCATATCCTGGGGCGCGCGCCCCTTCTTCCCCGGAGACATCGGAAGCTGAGAAGCTCTACAGCATCTCCTGAGAAGAGACGTGATGCTTTTGCATGTAAAAGCCCGGCATGTTTCACTTTTCTTAAGAGAATACCGATCTTTCTACCGCATCGTGTTCGCTCACAATATCGAACTTGACGCCAAAAATAATTGTTGTCGTGTCTTTTTTCGAAACGCGGTACGCGCGTTTCAGCGAAATGTTCTGGTAAGTGCTTTTAAGCACTTACCTACGCTCCTTGAATCGATAAAAAGAATCGGTCGAATTACTGATGATGCTTATTCATAATATTTTCTTTTCCGAAAATATTTGGATCCGGCACGCGGCGGCATCGAAGTTTAAAAATATTGTAAAACTAAGTAACGTTGAAAGCAAATTGGAGCCCTTATGGCCGATCCCATCATGCTGGATAAGAACGTACTTACGTCGATCGCAAGAAATAATCAGCCGGCTGCCGAGGGTTTGAAGAAATACCTAAATGCCGGCACGCCAGTCTATATTTCACGCGCTGCTTATGACGAGTTGGTGACACGGGCACAAACTCAAAAACAAGGCGGTGAGTATGATTGGCTGCTCAAGGATGCACGGATCACCATCGCTCCGTCAGGCAGCATCAAGGACCGGGGCGACGTCTATGCCGACAACATCCAATATGCTCCTGCTCCCAATCGGCCGCAGCTGAAGGATTTCTCACGCAAGGACGATACCACGAAGCCGGGCGACGTGTTCGTCGTGGCAGAGGCCAAGGCCATCAACGCGCGTTTGTGGACCTTCGATAGGAAGGTGCAGAATGCTGCACCCGCTCTCGGTGTCAGACTGGCGCCGGAGTGCAGCATTGGCGACCGCAGCGGCGCTGAGGACGTGGCTGTAGGCCGGAAATTACTCGGACTGAATCCACGCACCATTGGCGCCGACGGCAAGCCGGTGCGGCCATCGGGAGGATCGGGAGGAGGCTCCGGCGGCAGTTATTCGATCGGGATAGCGGACAATACCGTCCCGGAATTCGCAGGACCATCCCCGAAGGGCATGGCAACGATAGCGGGGATCCAGCTGGCCTTCGAAGGGGTCAATTTCGTCCTCAACCTGGTCAACGACTACATCCAGAAGCAAAAGGTTACGCAGGCACTCGATCAGGTCCGGCAAACCATAGCCGGCGAACGTGCCTCGAATCCGCGGATGGGTGTCCTGCTGTTGTTTTACTATAGTCAGTATCAGGTTTCCGATGAGAGCCTCATCAAGCCGGGCGCTGTGTTCGATCACTTGGCCTGGGGAAAAGGGATCACTCGCGACGAAGCGCTGCGCGATGCATTGAGCGTGCCGACACTGTCGCGGGGCGTCGGGCCAAGTGAACGTGCCTTTTCGCAGGAAGTCTGGATTGCGCCGCTTCAGAAATCCGTCATCACCGCCGCCAAGTGCCCCTTTAAACCTGTTGCGGTAGGGCGATTCTTCCTTGGCGATTCCAACAAGGCGAAATTCCAACAGGTGGAGTTCGGTATTCTTGGCGGCTTTGACGATGTGGTTGAGACGAGTGCCGAATTGCCGGCCAATACCAATGTTGATTTTGTCGTCCTTGATCCACCAAGCCAGATCTACTGGTACAATATGAACGGCCGGCAAGCCGTCCAGGTTCCGCTTCTGGAGGATAAAACGGCGAACGAGAACACCATCAAGGTGGTAGATCTCGATCCATGGAGTCCCTTCCATGCGAAAGCAGCCATGGTTTTTCCCGTGGACGAATGGGCGGAAAAGGTATTTGGGCAAGTTTCACCCACGGGCAATTATTTCAGTCTCGGGACCTATGTGAATTTCAGCATGATCCGTTGGGTGCGCGCCAAGAATATTCATCTGTTGCGTTTCTTGTAGCCGTCCATGACGGATGATCGGGGCCAGGGCGCCGCAATCATTGCGCGGATCCGGCCCGCAATCCTTCCAGGCAATCTAATTTGGACCCTTGGCGGCGCTACGCGGTTTGAGCGGCTCCCAGACATAGTCCCAATTAACGACGTTGCCGGTCAGCCCCGGCGTATATCGGCATTTCGGGCGGTTGCCGGGCAGACCGGGTGTCGCTGTCGGGCCGCCCTCGAGTGCGGCCTTAATTGCCTTGGCAAACAGCCGTGAAGTGGATGCGGGGGCCGGCCGGCGTTGAGATGACTACCCGCCGATGAGCACTGTCGGCCACATGCCCACAATCGTGCCACCATGAGCGGTGAGGTCGCCGATGCGCGCCGCCAACTGGCCGTTGACCAGCACGGTGGTCGAGCCCAGCGCGATGACGTCGGGTGGGCCGACACAGATGCAGAGATCCCCGACCCGTGCTTGTGGCTGGCCGCCGGTGAAGACGTTCATCGACGCCATCACGATTGGACCACCGACATGTGGCACCAGCACATTCACCAGCGGGCAGACATGCATGTCGCCCAGACGTGAAGCAGGTTGTCCCATCAGCCACTTCCTGTTCCGCGTCAATGAGGAGCGAACGCGCGAGCTGGTTGCGTACTCTGTCCGACTGCAGCGGTTTTGTCACGCCGCGGCAATCGTGCAGGCCGATCATAGGCCGAGGCGGTTCATGGCACATCCTTCAAACAGGGGGGCGGGGCGGGGAGCTCTGGCGAGGGGGTGGGGTCTCGTTTCGGCCGCTGCGGCCGGTCTATCCAAGGCGCGCCGGATCGGGCGGCCCGTGACGGCGCGATTGACGCCAAGGGCAGGGATTGGCAAGCTCGCGAGGATCAGGCAAACAAACGGTTCCGGCAGCATCGGGCGGACGGGTTGCGAGTGCGCTTTGCAGCGTTGATCGCCGTTCCGTCGCGAAGACAACGCCGAACTGGAGGATCTCACACCATGACGGATGCACCCTCCGCGCAAGCACCCCAACCCATCGTCCGGGTTGCCGTCGTCGAGGACGACCCGGCGGCCCTCGAACGCATCACCGCAGCGCTGGAAGCGGCGCCGGATATCTCGGTCACGGCCAGCGCGCCGAACACCGCCACCGGCAAAACCCTGATCGACAAGGGCGGGTTCGACGTGTTGCTGTGCGATCTCGGGCTGCCGGATGGCTCCGGCATCGGCCTCATCCGCTATGCGGCCCAGAAATATGCCGATGTCGATATCATGGTCATCACGATTTTTGCTGACCAGGACAAGGTGTTGGAGAGCATCAAGGCCGGCGCTCGCGGCTATCTTTTGAAGGATGAGCGTTTCGACAGCTTTGCCGAGAGTATCCGCGAGGTACGGCGCGGTGGTTCACCGATCAGCCCGGTCATTGCCCGCCAATTGCTCAAGGAGTTCCAGCCGCGCGAGCAGGAGGCGGACAAGAAGGGCCTCGAATTGCTGTCGAAGCGCGAGCTCGAAGTGCTCAAGCTCCTGGCGCGCGGTTTCACCTTCGTAGAGATCGGCGACATACTCAAGATTGGCCGCAGCACCGTGGCGACCTATGTCAAGAACATCTACCAGAAGCTCGAAGTGAACTCGCGTGCCGAGGCCGTCTTTGAAGCCTCGAGCCTGGGTGTCATCAACATGCCGCGCTAAAGCGCGCCAAAAATCCGGCGGAACGGCCCGAAGCTCGAGGATATCGAAACCCTCTTCGCGCGGGGAGAACGCCTGGAAGTGGCGGCTCCTGGGGCGGCGCACACTTGTCGGACTTTTCTTCCGTATACCAACCCGATTGCATACTCCTTTTTAGGGCTCATCTTGGGCTTGGAATCAATCTTGCGTTCTATACTGAGTTAAGAGAAGATACGTTCCCAACAGGCTCAGTCATCGCCGCACGCTTCTCTGATCGTCGTAACATTCACAAGGAGGCGAGCAGGGGGAAGTCTTCGTCACAAGATTGCCGGCTCGCGATTGCATCGGGCCGGTGCCGGGTGGATCGAGGCCTCTTGCAGGTGTGTTCCCTGCACGGTGTCACGCCGGAATCACTTGGCCTGTCTAGACTGACAATTGGGCCAGTCTCGTTACCCGAAATTCCCGCAGCATGGCCGGTTTTACCTTGAGAGAGCCGGTATGTGCCATCGATCACAGTATTCGACGGAGGGGGCTCGGTGCCGGCCCCCCAAATAGGGGATTACGGGGGAGGGGGTTTGGCGCAAGATTGGTTTCGCAAGGGGGATGACACCGCCCGCTGGGCCGGCGCTCACCAACCTCAATGAATTCAAGTGCGATGGTTGGACCTCTTCTGCCGGTCTCCTTCGGCGGGTGGGAACTCCCAGCGCAGTGTCGAGGAAAGAGGCAAAGTCATGGCTGACAGCGGACAGAAGTTCATCAAGCGCAACCGCCCGCCGCGCGTCCAGATCCAGTATGAAGACCCCTACAATGCGGAAAAACTCGTCGAGATTCCCTTTGTCATGGCGGTGATGTCGGACCTGTCCGGCAATGCATCCGAGGTCGAGAAGGCGCCGATCGCCGAGCGCAAATATCTCGACATCGACATGGACAATTTCGACGACCGCATGAAGGCCATCAAGCCCGGTACCACCTTCAAGGTGACCAACCGGCTCGGTGACGCCAAGGGTGACGAGAAGATGTCGGTCAAGCTCAGCTTCGAAAAGATGAGTGACTTCAACCCAGCTCAGGTCGTCCGCAACATACCGGCGCTGGCCAAGCTGTTGAAGGCGCGCGAGCAGCTCGCCAATCTGCAGCGCTACATGGACGGCAAGGTCGCGGCCGAGGATCAGATCAAGGCTCTGTTGAAGGACCCCGAACTCATGCGGCTGCTCAAGGACAATAGCGAGCAGGCAAAGCCTGAAGAGAACTGACGGCGACTCCCGCCAGTAGATCAAGCCAGAAGATCAAGTCAGGAGTTCAGCCACATGGCCGAAACAGCCGCTACCCCCCAGACCGTTCCCGCGACCGAAACCCGTGACCTGGAGAGCTTTTCCAGCCTGTTGCGCAAGAGCTTCAAGCCGCGCAACGACAGTGCTGCGACCGAGGTCGAGAATGCCGTCAACACCCTGGTCCGCCAGGCACTCGAAGATACCTCGCTGGTCAAGGAAGACGTCCTTGATACCATCGACTCGATGATCGCCAAGCTCGACGAGCAACTGTCGATCCAGCTCAACGAAGTCATCCATGCGCCCGAATTCCAGAAATTGGAGAGTGCCTGGCGCGGCCTCAATTATCTCGTCTTCAATTCCGAAACCGACACTACGCTGAAGATCCGCTTCATGAACGTGTCGAAGGAAGAGCTCTTCCGCGAGTTCAAGGTCTATCCCGGCGCTCGCTGGGACCAGAGCCCGATCTTCAAGAAGCTCTACGAAGCCGAGTATGGGCAACTGGGCGGTGACCCCTATGGCGCTCTGGTCGGCGACTATTACTTCGACCACTCGCCGCCCGACGTGCAGTTGCTGCGTGATATCAGCAAGGTCGCGGCCGCGGCGCATGCGCCCTTCTTCGCGGCGGCCAATCCGGCCTTGTTCGGCATGGACAGCTGGAACGAGCTCACCAATCCGCGCGACATCGGCAAGATCTTCGATACGCCCGATTACGCCGCTTTCCGCTCGCTGCGTGATCAGCCCGATTCACGCTATGTCGGCCTGTGCATGCCGCGCGTCCTGTCGCGCCAGCCCTATGGCGCCAAGTCGGAACCGGTGGAGGAGTTTGCCTTCGAGGAGGACACGGACGGCCATCAGGGTAGGAAATATGCCTGGATGAACGCGGCCTACGCCATGGCAGTCAATGTCAATCGCGCCTTCAAGGAATATGGCTGGACGGTGCGCATCCGTGGCGTCCAGTCAGGCGGCGAAGTCGTCAACCTCCCCACCCATACCTTCCCCACCGACGATGGCGGCATCGACCTCAAATGCCCCACCGAAATCGCCATCAGCGATCGGCGCGAGGCGGAATTGTCGAAGTCGGGCGTGCTGCCGTTGATCCATCGCAAGAACACCGACAAGGCTGCCTTCATCGGCGCTCAGTCGCTGTACAAGCCCAGGAAGATGGATACGGACGACGCGACGGCCTCCGAAAACCTCTCGGCCCGCCTGCCTTACATGTTCGCAGTCTCGCGCTTTGCGCATTATCTCAAATGCATGGTGCGGGACAAGATCGGCGCCACGATGGAGCAGGATCAGCTGCAGAAATGGCTGCAGACCTGGATCAATCGCTATGTCGACGGCGACCCCAAGAACTCGACCGAGGCGATCAAGGCCAAGAAACCGTTGGCTGCGGCCAAGGTCGAAGTGTTCCCCGACGAAGAGAACCCCGGCTACTATGCCGCCAGGTTCTATCTGAGGCCACACTACCAGCTGGAAGGAATGGATATCGGTATCAGTCTCGTCTCGAGACTGCCCAATAGCCAGAAGTAACACGACAATCCAAGCGGGCCTGCCTGAGCGCTCCGGCGAGCGAACGATCCCGCTTGGCCAATTCAATCCGACGGATGCCTTCGGAAAAAGGCACATCCGCTCACATCACAGGAGAGTAAAATGGCCCAATCAGACGCACTACTTCAGATCAACGGTATCGAGGGCGAAACCCAGCAGGACAGCCTCGACGGCTACATGGAGCTGCTGAGCTGGAGCATCGGGGGCTCGAACTCCTCGACCTTCGGCAGCGGCACCGGCGGCGGCAAGGGCAAGTCGGTCCTGCAGGACCTGCATTGCACCAAGGCGGCGGACAAGGCTTCCGCCAACATCTTCAAATATTGCGCCTTCGGCAATCACATCGACGAGGTCAAGCTCGTCGTGCGCAAGGCGGCGGGCGAAGACAAGCTCACTTACATCACCATCACCCTGAGCAACTGCTTCATCACCAGCTACCAGACGAGCGGTGGTTCCGATGGCGGCGCGATGGAGAGCTTCTCGATCACCTATGAGAAGATCAACCACGAATACCAGCCGCAGGACAAGTCGGGCGCCGCCGATGGCGGTTCGATCGAGTTCACCTACAACGTTGCCACGGGCAAGGATCAGTAATTCCTCGCCTTTCGGAGCCGGGCGACCGCACGAGCGTGATAGTCGCCCGGTCCCGGCAGGGGCTGATCCCTCGGCCGGTCGGACTTGGCACTGCAATTGCTAGTAGGACCTCATGGCGGTTTTCAGTGATGGCCGGGCGATCATCGGCGCTGAAAACACGATTGCGGTACCAATTCCTTGTATCGACGCGTCTTCGAGGTTCAGCTCAAGACGCTCCAGCATGTGGAAGATCCATTGAGCCGTTTCCGGGCCGTCAAGAGCGATCGTTTCGTGCCTCCCATCATGCACGCCTTTCGGGAGGCCTTCCGCCTGCGCGATGCCGCCAAGCCCATCGACAATCGCAACGATGCCGGCGAGCGGGTTATTGCCGGGCGGCGCACCTCGCCGCGTTCGGCCGTCGGCGAGACCGTGCTGCGTTCGGAATTGGGCGAGGACCTCGCCTCCCTGCTCAACACGGTCGAGCTGGCGGCGATCGAGGATCTCAACGGCTTCGACGCTGTGGCGGCCTCGATCCTCAATTTCGGCGTACCCGATCTGACCGCGATCGTCGCCAGTCCCGAGGCGGCACGGCGGGTAGCCCATCTGCTCAAGCAGAGGCTGGAGCTTTATGACTGTCGACTGGTCCCGGGCACAGTGACCATATCCGGCGAACCGCTCGACGATAGTGCTTCCGGCCAGCTGAGGTTCCATATCAGCGCCGAAATGGTGTCGACGCCCACCGATATCCCGATAGAGTTCGTGGCGGACGTCGAGGTTGAGAGCGGCAAGATCAGAGTCTTCAAATTGTGATGCCATGAACCGTGAATTTCTCGAGCTCTACAATCGTGAACTTGGTATTCTCAAGGAGGAAGCCAGGCAGTTCGCGGCCGAATTTCCGGGCGTGGCCGAGCGCCTGGGTGGGCTTTTGGAGAACAACACGGATCCGATGATTGCGGGGCTGCTCGAAGGCACCGCCTATCTGGCCTCCCGCGTGCAGCTCAAGCTCAAGCATGAATATGCCGAGTTTACCGACAATCTGCTCGACCAGCTCGTGCCCGATTATCTGGCGCCGGTGCCATCGGCCGCACTGCTGCGGGTAGAGCCGCCCTATGGCGACCCCAATCTCAAGGACGGCATGAAGATCGCCGCGGGCTCCTATGCCGATGCGCGCTTCGTCGAGCGCGAGCGCCGGATTGCCTGCAAATACCGTCTCGCCAGCGAGATCACCCTATGGCCGTTCGAGCTCGGCCAGGCCGAATTCCTGAGCGGGCCGGCGACGCTGCAGGCCCTCGGCATCGAGGCCGGCCCCGCCAGCCAGGCGGGCCTCAGGCTTTCCCTGCTGCGGCGCTCCGCCGCCGACCGCCTCACCGAGCCCGTCGACAAGCAGGTAGCACAGCGGCCCGATTGCTGGTTCGCCAATTGCCGGACCGATGAGCTGACCTTCCACATCATCGGCCAGGAAGGCGACGCCGTCAGGCTTTACGAGCAGCTCTTTGGTGCCACCACCGGCATTTACGTCCGCTATCTCGACGAGGCCGGCGATCCTGTCATCGTGCCGCTGCCCAAGAGCTGCCTGGCCCAGATCGGCTTTGCGCCGGACGAACCGCTGTTTCCGTCCGACCGGCGGGTGTTCAGGGGCTTCGATCTCCTGCGCGAATATTTCGTGCTGCCGGCGAAATTCCTCGGCTTCAAGCTCACCAATCTCAAACCTGTCCTGTCGGCGATCCGCACCAATCGCTGTGATATCGTCATCGCCTTCAGCCGGGGCGACAGCCGGTTGCAGTCCGTGGTGAGGGCCGACAGCTTCGCCCTCTACGCCGCCGCTGCTTCCAACCTTTTCGAGATGCAGCTGGCGCGAGTCCCCGTGAAGGACAATGAGCACGAATATCATGTCGTCACCGATCGCTCGCGTCACCTCGATTTCGAGGCCCACCGCCTGATCAGGATGCATGCCCATGTCACCGGCAGCGCCGACAAGATGGAAGTCTATCCGCTCTACGCCGCGCCGCCGCTTGGGGTCTCCGCCACCCAGACGATGTTCTATACCGTGCGGCGCCTGCCGCGCCGCCGCTCGCAGGAGGAGCGGCGCAATGCGCAGCCGACGCAATATGTCGGCAGCGACATGTTCGTCACGCTCACAAACCACCGCGACAGGCCGGATGGCCTCCATGTCGCCGAACTCAGCCTGCGGGCGCTGTGTTCCAACCGCCATCTCACCGAACATCTGCCGATCGGGCAGGGGGGCGCCGATTTCATTCTCGAAGACAAGACCACGCTAAGGGTGGACTGCGTGGTCGGGCCGACCCTGCCGCGCGATTCCATCGCCACCGATCCGGAGGCACGCAGCCAGCACGGGGCAGGGGGCACCTCGGCCTGGCGGCTGATCAGCATGCTGAGCCTCAATCATCTCGGATTGTCCGGCTACGGGACGCGGGATTCGGCAGCGTCGCTGCGCGAAATGCTCTCGCTTTTCGCCACGCGCGGCAGCGCAGCCATCGAACGACGCATCCAGGGCGTCATTGCCGTCGACAGCAGGCCGATCACCCGGCGTATCCGCCAACGCACCGGCGCGGGCGTTGTGCGCGGCCTCGAGGTCTCGGTGACGCTGGATGAAAAGCATTTCGAAGGCAGCGGCATCTTCCTCATCGGCGCCATCCTCGATCGTTTTCTCACCGAATTCGTCGGCCTGAACAACGTGGTCGAGACCGTGATCCGCTCGACCGAACGCGGCGAGATCATGCGCTGGCCGGCGCAGCTCGGGCGGCGGCAGCAGCTATGAGCACGCCTCCCGACCTTCCGCAGGAGCGTCCTCCCGAAAAGTCGATGGACTTTTCGGTCAAGAAAACGCTTCAAGACAACGAGTTGGATAAAAAGGGCGATTCCGATAAATCGCCCTTTGCCCAGGAGCAGGGAAGTCGTGATTTCCTTGACCTTCTGCGCCGCCTCGAACATCTGGCAGGCACCAAGCCGCGCATCGGCGAAAGCGCTTCCTCGGCCGAGGCCGTCGCCAGGCTGAGCCAGCAGCCCCATATCGATTTTTCCGACGGCAACGTCAGCCGCGTTGCCCCTTCGCAGCAAGGTCCTGCCGAGGTGGAGAGCCGCTTCCTTGGATTGCTGGGGCCGCAGGGCGCTCTACCGCTGCACACCAGCTATGAAGCGACGCACTGGGCCAATATGCGCGACGTGGCCTTCGCGCGTTTTCTCGACGTCTTCAACAACCGCTTCCAGCAATTGTTCTTCCGGGCCTGGGCCAATGCCCGGCCGGCAGTGCAGGCGGACCGGCCTGACGAAAACCAGTTCCTCACCTATCTCGGTGCCATGATCGGCATCGGCACGCCGGCCATGCGCGGGCGCGGCCAGCTCCATGATTTCTCCAAGCTGGCGCTGGCCGGCCTGATGGCACCGGCGATCAAGAGCGCCTCGCGCATCGAGGGCATGCTCGGCTGGCTGTTCGATGCCAAGGTCGAGGTGCAGGAATTCGTTGGGGTCTGGCTGCCGCTCGAGGCGCGCGAACAGGCCGTGCTGGCGGCGGGCAGCTGTGCGCTCGGCGTCGACAGTATCATCGGCCGCTCGGCCTACAGCCTCAAGGACAAGTTCCGCATCAGGCTGGAAGTCGCCAACCTCGACGAGCTGGAGACCTTCCTGCCCGATGGCCTTCATTTCGAGCCCCTGGCCGACATCATCCGCTTCTATCTCGGTGAGACCTTCATCTACGACGTCGAATTCGGCCTGGCGGAAAGCAAGACCAAACCCGCTCAGCTCGGCGGTTTCGGCCGTCTTGGATGGACCTGCTGGATGGGCAGGAAGGGCGCCACCGATCCCGCATCCGATCGCATGCGCTGGGACTGCCATTTCCATCCCGCCGAGATCCGCGCCGAGCGGCGTCGCAAACCGAAAAAAGGGTCGTAGCCATGGCCGATGTCAGCCTCGAAGTCCTCACCGGCAAGCTCAATCCGCTCGGCTATGAAAGCTTCATGCAGGCCTTCCGCCTGGCGCAGGGGGCGGGCAACCGCAATCTGGAGCTGGCGCATTGGCTGCAGGCGGTGCTGCAGGCCGACCGCAGCGACATCGCCCTGACGGTTGCCCATTTCAAGCTCGATGCCGGCCGGCTCTCGGCCGACCTCAGTGCCGTCACCGCCGGCTTTGCCATGAACAAGACCGAGCTGCCGGGCTTTTCCGACGACATTTTCGACGCACTCAGCCAGGGCTGGAACTATGCCACCCTGATGTTCGGCGAAACCCAGGTGCGCACCGGACATGTGCTCACCGCCATCCTGAAGGAACCGCGCCTGGCGCGCACGCTCAACGGCCTGTCCAAGCAGTTCCGCCTGATCGACGTGGAGCAGCTCACCAACGAGCATCGCAAGATCTGGCGGCAGTCGGCCGAAGAGAACATGCGCCCGATGGATGGTTCGGGTCCGGTTGCCAAGGGGACGGGCGGCGAGGCCGGTCCTGCCGCCAAGGGTACTTCTGCGCTCGATCGCTACGCCGTCGACCTCACCGAGCGTGCCGCCGGCGGCACGATGGATCCCATCGTCGGCCGCGACGAGGAGATCCGCCAGGTCGTCGATGTGCTGATGCGCCGGCGGCAGAACAATCCCATCCTCACTGGCGAAGCCGGTGTCGGCAAGACGGCGGTAGTCGAAGGCTTTGCCCAGCGCATCGCGGCCGGCGACGTACCGCCTCCGCTCAAGGGCAACAAGCTCTACGCACTTGATATCGGCCTGATGCAGGCCGGGGCCTCGATGAAGGGCGAGTTCGAGCAGCGCCTGCGCTCGGTGATCGACCAGGTCCAGGCCTCGGCGATACCGATCATCCTGTTCATCGACGAGGCGCATACGCTGATCGGCGCCGGCGGCGCGGCCGGCACGGGTGATGCCGCCAACCTGCTCAAGCCTGCGCTCGCCCGGGGCACCCTGAGAACGATCGCGGCGACGACCTGGTCGGAATACCGCCAGCACATCGAGAAGGATCCGGCGCTGACCCGCCGTTTTCAGCCGATCAATGTCGGCGAGCCCGGCATCGAGCAATGCTGCAACATGATGCGTGGCCTGCTGGCGCCGATGGAAAAGCACCACAACGTCCATATCTCGGAAGCCGCCGTAGTCGCGGCCGTCAAGCTGTCGAGCCGCTACATTCCCTCGCGCCAGCTGCCGGACAAGGCCGTCAGCCTGCTCGATACAGCTGCCGCGCGCGTGGCGGTGTCGCAGAACGCCACGCCAGCTGCTGTCGAGGATGTACGCGTCGCCATTGAGGCAAACGAGCGGGAGCTCAGGGCCCTGGAGCGCGAGCGCGATGTCGGCAACGCCGACGAGAAGCGCATCGGCGAGGTGACGGAGACCATCGCCGCCGCCAGGGACAAGCTGGCGGCGCTGGAGAAGGCCTGGGCCGAGGAGAAGGCCATTGTCGCCGAACTGATGTCTGCGCGCCGTGAAATTGCCGAGGGGGGCGAGGGTGCCGATGCCGCCCGCGAGAAGCTTACCGGCGTCATCGCTGACCTCGCCGCCATCGATCCCGAAAAACGCATGGTCTATCCCTATGTCGACGAGCAGCCCGTGGCCTCGGTGGTCTCGGACTGGACCGGCATTCCCGTCGGCCGCATGGTCAAGGACGAGGTCGAGACCATCCTCAATCTCGGCGACATCCTGGCCAGGCGCGTGGTCGGCCAGGACCACGGCCTGAAGATGATCGCCCGGCGCATCCAGACCAACCGCGCCAAGCTCGACAATCCCGACAAGCCCATCGGCGTCTTCATGCTTGCCGGCCCCTCCGGCGTCGGCAAGACCGAGACGGCGCTGGCGCTCGCCGAGGCGCTTTACGGCGGCGAGCAGAACATGATCACCATCAACATGTCGGAATTCCAGGAGGCGCATACGGTCTCCACCCTGAAGGGGGCTCCGCCCGGCTATGTCGGCTATGGCGAAGGCGGGCGGCTCACCGAGGCCGTGCGCCGCCGGCCCTATTCCGTTGTCTTGCTCGACGAGGTGGAAAAGGCCCATCCCGACGTGCATGAGATCTTCTTCCAGGTCTTCGACAAGGGTGTGATGGAGGACGGCTCGGGCCGGCGCATCGATTTCAGGAACACGCTGATCATCCTCACCACCAATGCCGGCACCGATATGATCATGGCGGCTGCGGCCCGTGGCGCCGAGAAGCCCGAGCCCGAGGCGCTCGCGGTCGACCTGAAGCCGCATCTCCTCGATGTCTTCCCGCCGGCCCTGCTCGGGCGCATCGTCACCATCCCCTATTACCCGCTGTCCGGCGACATGCTGGGTGCCATCGTGCGCCTGCAGCTCGATCGCATCGGCAAGCGCATCCGCGACAATCACGGCGCCAGGTTCAGCTATGACGATGCGGTGGTCGAGAAGATCGTCTCCCAGTGCAACGACCCCGATTCCGGCGGGCGCATGGTCGACAACATCGTCACCAACACGCTGTTGCCGGCGCTGTCCCAGCATATTCTCGGCAAGGCGATTGCTGGAACGCAGATCGAGGAGGCGAGGGTGGGGGTGGAGAGCGGGGAGTTCTCTTATGCAGTGCGTTAATCGGCGGATCTCCGCCACCTAAGAATCCTCAGCCAGACCAGAGATGCACCAGGCCGGTCGGGTACAGGCACCCGTCGAGAAGTCCAGGAGGAGGCGATGGCACTACAGTCGAAAAGCTTCGGCGGGGACAGCAGGCTTGAGGCGGCGGCGGTTTCCGATCCAGCTCATATCCTGCGCGGTGCGTCCGGCGAGCACGTGTCCAAGGTTCAGCGTGCCCTCATGCAGTTGTTCGATGAGGCAAATATCGAACGTGCCGAACTGAGTGATGCCAAATATGGCGAGACCACCGAGAAGACGGTGAAGGCCTACAAATCGCGCAAGGGCAAGGAAGTCATCAACCACACCTATCAACAAAGCCCGGATGCCATCGTTGGCAAGATGACGATGGCAAAGATCGACGGCGAACTCGTTGAAAAGGAAAAGGACGATCCGGACTATTTCTTCTTCAAGGACGACCAGAAGGCGTTGGTCAAGGACGATATTGCCCGAGCCAAGGTCATGGTAGCCAACGTGGTCGCGAGGCTTCGTCTGGTTGGCGGGATAGGCAAGGACGGTGGCTTGGTTATCATGCCGCGCAACTACCTTTACTATGAGACGAAATTAAAGATACTCAACGTCTTCCACATCAACTCTTTCCGGGAAGACGATTTGCCCGCGCCAGCGGATGTCGTGCAACGACTGACCCGGGAATTCTCGGGCTTCAAGGGGCTGCCTGAGCAGGCCGGCGATATCTCCGATCAGCTCAGTTTCTCCATCCTGTTGGAGAATTACGCCAACCTGCAGGCAAGCCTGGACCGCCCGTTCAGACGCGAATTCTACACGATGGGAACCTTTCGCGGTTCGCCCCTGAGCTTCTTTGCCGCCTTTGTCGATGCGCGCAATCCAAAGGACGAGACCGTCCGCTTCACACGCCACTATTTCGACGAGCAGATCATGCCAACGCAGGATGATAGGGCCGTGACCGTGGCTCACGAGCGCTGCCATACGATCTTTCGCGCAAACGGGCATCCAGGTACGGGGGACAATCCCTTCTGCGTGACGCCCCATCTGGGCGATCCAAATGTGACCTCCTCGGAGGAAGCCTTGATGAACCCCTATTGCTACGAATGGTTCATCGTCGCGATGCAACCCGCTTATCTGCCCAGGCAGAATCGAAACAACGGCTGTGGCACCTGATGGCCGCTTGGTACCGCCACAGTTCGACATGATGGCGATATGGCCTGGAATTCGTAAGGCGCCCTGCGCGACGCCGACCACACCGTCGCCATCCCTTATTAGCAGCATGTGCTGTTGGTGCCGTGGAGAGTAAGATCAGAAGTAGATAGATCTATTCAAGTGTTCATAGTTGAGATGGAAGTATTTTTTCAGTCCATCGAAGGTAGAGGGGGCGATGTGACACCAAAAGAATATCTGGATCGATACACCTATCTGAAGTTCTACAGCCCGCTCAACAATGAGCTGATCTCGGCTGGTATCAGCATGTACGGTTCGGGCTGGGACTTCCGAAACGGCAAGGCCGGCACCGGCCAGGTGATGCAGCGCGAGCATGCCGCCTTCACGGCGGCGCTCCGGATGGCCCACCATGGCAATGTCAACAAGCCGTGCGGGACCAAGTTCTTCTTCGACCAGCAGCCGCTCGGCCTGATCCAGCCGACCGAGGACTTCTACGCCACCACCTTCATCCAGGCGTTTGTCGGCAAGGGCAGCCCCGACGAGATCATCGACACGCTCCGCCTCGCTTATGCGATCGGCCGTATCGGCACTGGCAAGGATGTTGCGGGACAGCCCTGCGCCCGGGCGACGGCCCAGGCCTATGCGACGGATTTCATCACACTCGACTGCAATGGGCTGGTCGGCAACTATTATGGCGGCAGCCCCTCGGCCTCCATCGATGCCTATGCCTCGACCGCCCGGCGCCGGACCAGGATCGAGGATATCCAGCAGGGCGATGTGGTCGTCACCCATTGTGCTGCCTCACCCTATGAGCATATCGCCCTGATCGACTCCTGCACCGTCAGCGGTTCGACAGCGAACATCCAGCTGGTCGAATGGGGCTGGTATGGCGGCGAGGAAGTCCACTATTCGAAGGAGGCGAAGGCCTATTCCATCGTCCAGGGGCCGGAAAAGGCCTATGGCATCGGCTGGGCAGCCAGAAGCAACGTCAAGCCGGTTGATTCTTTCAGATACATCTTCAAGCGCCCGAATGATGAAGAGCCGCACGGATGGTCCTGATCTGCCATGTCGAACACCTGGATAGTGCTTGGAATTGTTCGGAAACATCGTCAAGCAGACAGCGAGAAGGAAAGCCATCATGGCTTTGACATCAGTTCGTTTCAAGAATGAACCCTCTCTGCAGCGCATCGAGGCCGGCAATGACGTTCTGCTGCGCGGCATGTCGGGCCGTCATGTCCATCTCCTGCAGATGGCCTTGATCGATCTCGGCTTCGCCATGCCGGTTTCGACCCAGAGCCAGGACTACAGCCCTGATGGCGTCTACGGCATCGAGACGGAGACGGTGGTGAAGGCGTTCCAGCGGCGCAACCCCCCTCTCGCTGACGATGGCAAGCTGGGGCAGGCGACGATCCGGGAGATCGACAAGCAGATCGGCGACTTCAAGCATCGCGTGCGGGTGCATTTCCGCTCGTTGGCCCTGAGCGACGTGCCGTTCGAGCGCATCCTGTCGAGCGCCCAGGCCGTCTATGCCCAATATGGCATCGAGATCTTCTTCGCTTCCGGCGAGTCGCTCGGCCTGACGCCGGAGGAAGAAAACCGCTTCAACGTGGTGGGCCAGAACTGTATCTGGCAGATGGATTCGGGTGAGTTCGCGGAACTTCACGGGCTCGGAACCCCCGTCCCCAACAATGATGTGAAGCTGTTCTTCGTCAACCGGTTCCAGGAGAACAACGTATTGGGCTGCGGCGGCCATGCCACCGGCAAGCCGGCCTGCGCCGTCACGCATGATTGCTCGCGTTGGGATCCGGCGCACGAGATCGGGCATGTGATGCTGACGAGTTCCTTCGCGCCGGTGCATTCGGGCAGTACGCGCAACCTGATGTTCGCTACATCGAGCAACGGGGCGACGCCATTGGCGCTGACCGAAAAACAGCTGAAGCAAATCCGCAGCTCGCCGGTCTGCCGCGCGGTGTGATGCGAGCGGGGCCGAGCGGCATCGAGCCACCAAGAAGCTGACTTTTGGACAAGGATGGCCGCGCTCCCAGGCGTAATTCAGGAAGACGTCGGCTCGCGTTGCAGCAAGCGAGTGAGGCGTTCCTCGGCAAGAATCAGCCGCCTTACCTGGTCGCGCATCACCACGAGCGCGACTGAGGGCAGTTCGACAATGAGATTGAGGAAGATGTCCTTTTCGATCTTCAGGGCCGTGATTTCGGTGGCCGCCACGATGGTGGCCGAACGAGGCGCGCCGCTGATCAGACCCATCTCGCCGATGATGGAATGGCGCTCGGTACTGGAAAGGTGGAGCCTTTCGTCCGCCAGTTCCATGAAGGCATCGGCGGTTCCCGAGAGGATGATATAGGCCGCATCGGCGATGTCTCCCTGACGGAACAGGACCTGGTCCTTTTCGAAAGAGATGCGTTCGCAGGTGAAGGCGATCAGCTTCAGGCGCGGCGTGTCGAGAGCCGCGAACATCGGCACGTCGCGCAGGGCCTGGATCTCGGCCAGTTCCTCGGTCGGCGTCTCCGGTCCTGCTTCCTCGACGGTCGAAGGCGCGGAGGGTTTCGACACCGATTCAATGCGGTTGCCGCGGGTGGTGACCACGATATCGAACGAGTCGCGCACCGTGGTATCGCGCATGGCGACGATGAGCGTGCGGCCCGCCATGCGCCGCTTCGCCACCTCCAGGATGGTGGCGCGCTCGCCCTCGGGAAACATCAGGTCGAGCTGGTCGAGGATGAGAATTTTCGGGCGCTTGATGAGGCAGCGGGCCAGGGCCAGGGCACATCGATGGGTCGCCGACAGCAAGCGCCCGCCCGGACCGGCCTTCTGGTCGAGGCCGAGTTGATAGATGACCGGCTCGAGACCGCAATCATGTACGACCTTGCGCAACGTGACCATGACCCGTTCCTCGGCGTGTGCCATGGCATGGTCGATACGCCCGAACAGGAGGTTGTCGCGTAGCGGCGCGGCGGGACACAGCCGGTCGGGAGCATGGAATTCCAGCATCCGGGCGAACCGGGCGGGATCGAGCGCCATGATCCGTCCGCGGGCTCGCACGATCTCCTCGGCGAGCGCGCCCGTCAGCAGCCCAAGCCGATGGCGGGTCTCGACATAGTGGAGTGCCAGCAGGAGCAGGGATCGGCGTTCCGGATGAGCGAGTGCGCCGGTACCGCGGGTACCGGCGCGGGAAGCAATCTCGGCAAAACGCGGCAGGTCGCTCGAGGAGATGAAGGAGAAACGCTCGAACACGGCGTGATCGCTGGAGATCTGCGAGAAGATCTCCACCATGGTTGCGGCGACCTTCAGTCCCAAGGCGATGAGACTGTCGTCGAGCCTTCCTTCAGCGAGCAACGCGGCAATTTCCGTATCCTCGATCAGTGTCTCGATGGCACCCTCGGCGACCGGGACGCCGAAGAACAGATTCTCGCCGATGGTGGCGTAGCGGTTGAAGCGGGCTGGATCGAAAGGCTCGATCAGGTCTGCCAGATGGGTTTCCTCGAGTTCCTGGACGAGACGTCGGCGGCAGTCGATGAGGCGTTGGGCGAGATCGCTATCGGGTTCGGCGTCGAATTTCCGCGAGAGCCCGAAGCCGTAGATGGCGTCCGCCAGGCCGATCTCGCGCAGCAGGGTGACGATCATGTCGTCGAGTTCCCCGGCATTGGCGGCACCGGCCCTGCGCAAATCGATGGTTGGGGCTGCAGTTTCCGCTTCCCCATGGGTGCCAGGTCCGTGGCCGGGGAGATGGCTTCCTGGATCGGCCAGCGGCGGATCTTGCTTCACGGGCGGACTGCGCAGGCTGTAGACGATGTTCTCGCGAAGCGAACGGCCGAAAACGGCGCAGTCGGGGCCGAGATATCCAAGGCTCTCCCCGATCCAGCCCGGAGAGAAGGCAGCGAGATCCTGCCCGGCAAGGCGTACCCTGCCGTCGAATTCCGTCAGGCGCCGTGCGAGAAGCTGGGCCAGGGTGACGAAGCCTTCGCCTCGTGATCCGGTCAGCAGGACATGCGCACCCAGCGGCAAGACCAGATTGGCATTGTCGAGCAGGACGTCGCCGCTCGGCGCGCGTACTCTCAGTGCTTCGATCGCGATGGTGCTGCCGGCAGCCAGGTCCGGTGCCTCGCCGGCGAACTCGGGCAATTCGGCCAGGGAGAACTGTTCCAGAATCTGCTCATATTTGACTTCGACATCCTGGCGCTGCTGGTCCCAGTCGATCAGTTCCTTGATGGGCGGCGGCAGGTCGCGATAGGCGGCGATCACCGCCACGAGCTGGCCGATGTCGAGGGAGCCGCGCAGGGCGAAATACCCTCCCAGCGCGTAGAACAGGAAGGGAGTCACCTGCGCCAGCACGGAATTGATGAATTTCACCATGAACTTCCGGCCGTAGAGCCGATAACGGATCCAGAACAGTTCATCGAGCAGGCCGGAGATCTTCTGCCGTTCATAGGCAGCCGTGCCGTGATTGCTGACCTCTCCTATGCCGTCGACGATCTCGCCGATATGGCCGGCAAGCGAGCGCGAACGTGCCTGGCGCTGGCGGCCGAGCCTGAGCTGCTCGCGCCGCAGACGCGGGATGACCGCACCCTGCACCAGCACCATCGCAGCAGCCAGGAGGCCGAGAAGGGGGCTTTGCAAAAGGATGAAGCCGAGGGCGGTGAGCGCCTGGCTGCCGAGGAAGGCAGGCTGGATATAGGCATCGCCGACGAAGCCGCCGATGGGCTCGACCTCGTCGCGGATGATGGTGGCCACTTCGGCCGAGCGGACATTGCGCACCGCCTCCGGCCGGAAGCGCAGCAGCAGGTTGAAGAGATCGAGACGCAGGCGGCGCAGCAGGTCCTCGCCGAGCTTGCCCTTCTGCATGTTGATGACATAGCGAAAGGCACCGTTGATCAGCACCAGCAGCATGAACACGCAACTCAGCACCATCAGATAGGCGATGCGGGAGAACGTCATGCCGGGATAGTGCAGGGTGCCGCCTCCCAGGAAGGCCGGTAGGGCCAGGTTGAAGGCGAAAAGTGGAGCCTCGGTGACGCCATGCTGGAAAGCGCGTCCCTGGATGGCGTCGTTGACGATGCTGCGTGGCAGGTCGAGCGACAGAAAGTAGAAGGGCAGGGACGCGAGCACGATGATGAGAATGACGATCTGCTGCCGACGGCTGTTCTGCCAGATGTAGGAAAACAGGGGTGGCAGCCCTTTGCCGGCCGCTGCCGGTTCGGAAGATTTTCGGGCCGACCCGCCAGACGATGTGGTCGCCATGAATACTCGCTTCACCGGGAACCTCGTACCGACAGCACCCACAATTCGATCGACGCTTTTCAAGTGTCGTCCGAAGTCAAAAATGCAAGTAAGCAAATGATTATATTGAATTTATCTTATGCGTTGGGGCATTTCAAATTTCTAGCGGGCCTATCGGCAATTGTATCTGCCTCTTCCGAAGGAAGCAGGAATCAACGCTCGAACTCTGCCGCTTGGTCCCGTCCGCTCCCTCGGATCGAACTTCCCATGCCATGACCGGACGATCGTCGGACAGGTTGGTGCCCGGCGATTGCAAGCTGTGACAAATACGAAGCCTGCTGTGCAGGTATGGGCTGCCCAAGATCGAAAAAAGTGAGTAAAATCCTGCCTTTGGAGCAGGAAGATGGGTTGTCTTCCGCTGACGACGTCCGATCCATCGGAGCCGAGGCCGGGCTTGCGGCCGAAGGCAGGGTGGGGCGCTCGTTTCACCTGCGGCGGGTCGTTCCATGGCGTGTACGGGTTGCGGTCTGGAACTGGCATCGGACTTTGCGTTTTGTCCGCATTGCGGGCGGGCGCAGCCAATACCCTGTGCGAATTGCGGTTTTGCCTGCGAGCCGGGTTTTGCCTTTTGCCCGCGCTGCGGGACGGCGCGCGGGTCCGGCATGCCTGCCGCCGACATTGCACCCGTGCCCGTTGTCGATGCGGTCGTATCGACCGGGATACCCGATCGTCCCGAGGCGGACCGGCGGCAGGTGACGGTGCTTTTCGCCGACGTCTCCAGTTTTACCGCCCTTGCGGAGCGGCTCGATCCGGAGGACGTCCGGGCCTTCCAGAACGCCCTGTTCGAAACGCTGGCGAATGTGGTGGCGCATTATCAGGGCTTCGTGGAGAAGTTCGTCGGCGATGCGGTGCTGGCCGTGTTCGGCGCGCCCCTGGCCCATGAGGACGACCCGGAGCGGGCTCTCGACGCAGCGCTGGACATGACCGTCGAGGCGGCTCGGCTCGACGAATGCTGGGCCGGGCGCCTCGGCCAGCCGGTGAGCCTCCATATCGGCATCCATACCGGTCTCGTCGTGGCCGGTCATCTCGGCCAGGCCGCCGGGGCCAGCTATGTGGTGACCGGCGATACGGTCAATACGACGGCCCGCCTGCTGGCGGCGGCTTCGGGCACCATCCTGGTCTCCGAGGCAACCCAGGCGCTGACCCAGCACCGTTTCGGCTTCGAGCCCGTGCCCGGCCTCACCTTGCGCGGGAAGGCGACGCCGGTGGCGGCCTTTCGGTTGACCGGGCGGTTGGCTGCGCCGGCTTCAGGACGAGGGCTGGCCGGACACGGGCTGGAAAGCCGGATGGTCGGCCGCGACGAGGAACTGGCACGGCTCGTCGCGCTCTTCGACCAGATGCAGGCCGGCTCGGCCCAGGTCGTCAATCTCGTGGGGGAGGCCGGCTCCGGCAAGTCGAGGCTGATCGCCGAATTCCTCGCCACGCTTGAAGCGCAAGGAAAGCTTGCCGGCGGCGCTATCCGCCGTGCCGCCTGCTCCTCCCTCGGCGAGCCCGCCTATGGCGTCTTCTCTGCCTTGTTCCGCGAAGCCTATCGCGTGCACCGGGACGATACGCTCGAGGTCGCGGGCCGGAAACTGGCCGCAGGCCTCGTCGCGCTCGGCGCCGAAGCCGACATGGCGGAGGCCGTAGCGCCAGTCCTGAACTACATGCTGGGCGTGGAGGGCGAACCGCCGGGCGACCTCTCACCGGAACAGGTGAAACGCCAGATTGCGGCTGCCGCCCGCATGCTGATCGACCGGCGCTTGGATCAGGGGTATCTTCTCATCGTCGTCGAAGACCGCCATTGGGCTGACGCGGCCTCGGTGGACCTCCTGTGTGACGTGGCCGATCATCTCGCCGACAGGCGCTTGATGATCGTGCTGTCGCATCGCCCTGGTGGGCCGTCCTTGCGCCTCGCGCGGGCCTCGCAGTCGAGCCTTCACCTCGGCCCGCTCTCCGCGGATGAGACGCGGACCTTCGTCGGCGCGCTTTTCGGTGAGGCCGATGGCGATGCGCTCGAGGATATCCGGGCCTTCGTCGCCCGGCGGGCGGGCGGCAACCCTCTCTTCGTGGAAGAGATCGTTCGCAGCCTCGTGGCCAGGGGGATCCTCAAAAGGGAGGGCGATCGCTGGATCCGCGCGGCTCCGTTCGACGCCGAGGAGGTGCCGCCGACCTTGCAGGGGCTGCTGCTCTCGCGCGTCGACGGCCTGGCCGCCGGAGAGCGGCGCGTGCTGTATGCGGCGGCCGTGCTCGGCATGGCGTTCGAACAAGCCCTTCTCAGCGATGTCGCACCGGAACCGACCGCCGTCGGCGCTGCACTCCAGCGCCTGGCCGAGGCCGGTCTCGTCTGCCGGCTCGGCGGTGAGGGCGGGAGCCATCGCTTCACCCATGCGCTTATTCACGAAGCCGTCTATCACAATCTGCTCCTCTCCCGCCGCACAGAGCTGCATGAGCGGGCGGGTCGAGCGCTCGAGCATGCCGTGGGCAGTCGCCCCGAAAGACTGAGCGATCTCGAAGCGTTGGGGCATCACTGGAGCCTGAGCTTCGACAAGGCCAAGGGTGCGCGCTATCTCATGGCGGCCGGCGACAGGGCCCGCGCTGCCTACGCCAACGAGGATTCGATCCGGCACTATGAGCAGGCCCTTCGCACATTGGCCGATTGCCGCGGCAGCGAGAGCGATATCCGTTCCACGCGGGAACGGCTGGCAGATCTCCTGGCATTGACAGAGCGGCGAACCGAAGCAGCGGGTCACTATGAGGCGGTGCGCCAGGCACTCGAAGCCGCAGGCGACCAGGCGGGCGCGGCCCGGCTCCAGCGCAAGATCGGCGGCCTGCATTGGGAGGCGGGCGATCGCGAGGGCGCCAGGGCCTGTTTCATGCGGGGCCTTGCGCTGCTCGGCGAGGAGGGTTACCTGCCCGAGCGTGCGCAGCTGTTCCAGGAGGTCGGCCGGCTGGCCTTCCGTGCCGGCGACAATGAAGGAGCGATCGACTGGGCGGAGCGGGCGCTGGCCGAGGCGGATCGGGATGCCGATTCCGATCTCGAACCGGATCGTATGCGTGAACTCGCGGTGATACGCGCCCAGGCCTACAACACGATGGGCGTGGCGCTGGCACGCACCGGCCGCTCGGCGGCCGCCGTGGAGCAGATCGAGCGTAGCGTCCGGCTGGCCGAGGATCATCATCTGTTGCAGGCCGCCTGCCGCGGCTACACTAATCTCGGCGTGCTCTACAGCACCTTCGATCCCGAACGCAGCATCGCGACGTGCCTGCGTGGATTGGAAACCGCCAAGAAGGTGGGAGACCTGGGTTTCCAGTCCCGGATCTATGCCAATCTCGCCGTCGCCTATTGCGCCCTGACGGATCGGTGCGAGGCGGAGGGCGTCAAGGCGGCGCAAATGGCGGTCGAGCTCGACCGTCGGCTGGGCCTGCTCGACCATCTGGCGGCGCCGCTGATCATTCTTGGCCAGATCTATCAGTGCCGGGGCGAGCATGCGCTCGCCTTCGCATCCTATGAGGAGGCCCTGCGCCTGGCCGAGCAGATGGGCGAGCCGCAATTCCTGTTTCCCTGCTACGACGGTCTGGGCACGCTTCATCTGGATGCTGGGAACCAGGACCAGGCAGCGCTATACTTGGCCAAGTCTGAGGAGGTCTGTCAGCGTGCCGGCCTCGAACCGGATGCCCTGATGGTTCTGCCGTTTCTGTGCTAAAGTGTTTTCCAGAAAAGTTGACAGACTTTTCGATTGAGAAAGCGCGTCAAAACAAAGAGTTAAAGCGAGAGTGCGATTTGGAGAAATCGCACTTTGCTCTAGCTCGATTGCCTGTCGTTGCATCGTTTCGGCCGAAAGCCGGTATCTCATTTTTCAACGCGATATTTTGGCTTGAGCGTTCTGCGACTTGATCGAGACCCCTTGAATCTGAAGCGCCTCGAAGCGAGGAGCAAAAAGCCAAAAACCATTTCACGACAACGCGTTCCGCATCGAGATGAAAGGGGTTTCGCATGAACATGCAGCCGATACAGGTGCCGGTCGCCCCGGGCGAATTTGCGCCGGATTTCTCGCTGCCCGCCCTCGACGGGTCGGGCACGGTGTCGCTGGCCGATTATCGCGGCAAGAGCTCGCTCTTCCTTGCCCTGTTCGTCGGGCTCTGGTGTCCATTCTGCCGCAGATCGATCGCCCAGATGGCCGCTGCCGGCCCGCAATTGCAGGCACTGGGGGTCGAGACGCTCGGTATCGTCGCCACCGACCTTGAAAATGCACGTCTCTATTTCAAGTTTCGCCCGAGCCGCCTGCGCATCGCCACCGATCCGGAGCTTTCGACGCATCGGGCCTATGGCGTCCCCAAGCCGATGCCGACGCCCGATTTGATGGCTGCCTTGGCGGAGATCCGCGTCAACCCCACCGGCGATCTGCCCGAACCCCTGCCAGTGCGGCAAGCCGCCGATGCGCTGGCTCGCCTCGACGGCTATGTCGAGAACCCGACCGACCATGCCGACATGGAACGGCAATGGCCTCAGCTCAAGGGCCAGTTTCTCATCGACAGCGACGGGCTCGTGCGCTGGACCCATATCGAATGCAGCGAGGGCCTGGCTGGGATTGGGAAGTTCCCGTCCACCCAGGAGATCGTCGCAGCGGCCAAGACCTTGCTCGGGCATGGGGCCGGCAGGCCCCACTGATTGCCCGGGGCGAGGCCGGCTCCGGTACGCGTCCTGAGCCGGCCTTCACTTCCGGCCGACCAGATGGGGGCCGGTGTTGGTGTCCACCACTTCCGGCCTCCGACTGTCGATGGCGCCGTCCCATCCTCCGCCCAACGCCTTGGCCAGGGCGATATAATATTTGGTGATCGCCACCTGGCTCTGGAGCTGAGAGTCCTGCGCCGAATAGAGCGAGCGATCGGCCGTGAGCACGTCGAGGAAGCTCTGCGAACCGACCTGGTAGAGCGTGTGGGAGAGCCTGGCCGCTTGCTGGTAGCCCTTCACCGCCTGGCCGAGTTGCTGGGCGTTGCGGCGCTGGGTCGCAAGATTGACGAGCGCGTCCTCGACGTCCCGCAGGGCCGTCAGCACCGCAGAGCGCAGGGCGATGAAATACTGGTCGCGTTGGGCCTGCGCGACCTCGACGGCCGCGCGCAACTGGCCGCCCTGGAAGATCGGGACGGTCAAGGTCGGCCCGAACGACCAGCTGATCGAGGAGGTCTTGGCGAGGTCGCCGATCTTGGTGCCCGAGGTCGAGAGCGAGCCCGTCAGGCTGACGCTGGGATAGAGTGCGGCCTCGGCCTGACCGACCTTCGCCGTATATTGGGCGAGCTGGCGTTCGGCGGTGCGGATGTCGGGCCGGGAGGAGAGGATGTCGGCGGGAATGCCGGTGGGCAGGGCCCGTCCCGGCATCGGGATGGGTGCGGTCCGCTTGAGGCGTTCCGCCAGCGCCGACGGCTCGCGGCCGAGCAGGACGCTGAGCTGGTGCACGTCCTGGGCGAAGGATTGCTCGTAGATGGGAATGTTGGCGGCCGTAGACGCAGCCTCGGCCTCGGCATTGGCGGTATCGACCGCCGAAGCCGAGCCGGCCTGGAGCTTGGTGCGGGTCAGCGCGGCGGTCTCGCGCTGCGAGGCCGCTGTGCGCCGGGCCAGCGCGATGCGGGCCTGGTAACCTCGCGCATCGACATAGGCTGTCGCGACATCGCCGACGAGCGTGACCAGCGTGGCCCTGAGATCGGCTTCGGCCGCGTCGACACCATAGGTTGCCGCCTCGACATTGCGATGGTTGACGCCGAACAGATCGAGTTCCCAGCTGGCGTCGAGGCCTGCGCTGAAGGCATTGGAGGTGCTGCTGCCGCCCGCGCTGCTTGTCGACGTGCCGCCAACCCGGCTACGCGAGGCATCGCCCGAACCGCTCAACGTGGGATAGAGACCCCCGATCGCCTCACGCCGGCTGGCGCGCGCCTCGCGGATCTTGGCCTTGGCCGTGGCCACGTCGAGATTGCCGGCGACCGCCTCCTCGATCAGGCCGTTGAGGATGGGGTCATTGAGGTGTCGCCACCATTGCGAGAGCTCGGGCTTGCGCCGCTGCTGGCTTGCGTCGGCGCCGCTCCAGCGCGACGGCATGGTGAGGCCGGGGGCCTTGTAATCAGGTCCGACCATGGCGCAACCGGAGAGCACGATGGTGGCGGCAAGCAGTGTGGCGATATGCAGGCAAGACCGGAGCGAACCCGGCTTGTCCGACGCCGATTGATTGAGGGACTGCATTCACATCGCTCCTGCGGCTGAATTGGAGTCGAGCTTTTCCTGGGTCTGCGAGGGACGGTGCGAGAAGAGGCGCCGGACCACGACGAACAGGAGCGGGATGAAGAAGACGCCGAGTACGGTGGCGGCGAGCATGCCGCCCATCACGCCGATGCCGATCGAATTCTGGCTGCCCGAGCCGGCGCCCGAGGCCACGGCAAGCGGCGTCACGCCGAGGATGAAGGCGAGGGACGTCATCAGGATCGGGCGCAGTCGTTGGCGCGAAGCATCCAGCGTCGCCTCGATCAGGTCCTTGCCGGCCTTTTGCTGCTCCATCGCGAATTCGACGATCAGGATGGCGTTCTTGGCCGCGAGTCCGATCGTGGTCAGCAGGCCGACCTTGAAATAGACGTCGTTGGACTGGCCGAACCAAGTGGCTGCCAGGACCGCGCCGACGATGCCGAGCGGCACGGAAAGCAGCACGGCAAAGGGGATCGACCAGCTCTCATAGAGAGCGGCGAGCGCCAGGAACACCACCAGCGCGGAGATGAGATAGAGCTGCGTCGCCTGGCTGCCCGACAGGCGCTCCTGTGCGGAGAGACCGGTCCATTGGTGACCATAGCCCGGCGGCAATTGCGCCACCATGGCATCGATCGCGTTCATGGCGTCGCCTGAACTGACCCCTGCGGCGGCCGCCCCCTGGATCTCGACGGCGGAGGCGCCGTTGTAGCGTTCGAGGCGCGGGGAGCCGTAGCTCCACTTGCCGGTGGCGAAGGCCGAGAAGGGCACCATCGCGCTATCGGTGTTGCGGACGAACCAGCGGCTGAGATCCTCGGGCTGCATGCGAAAATCCGCAGCCGACTGCAGATAGACCTTCTTGACCCGGCCGCGATCGATGAAGTCGTTGACATAGGTGCCGCCCCAGGCGGTGGACAGGGTGGCGGTGATGTCGGACAGGCTGAGGTCGAGGGCGCTGGCCTTCTCCTGGTCGATGGCGACCGAATATTGCGGCGTATCCTCCTGGCCATTGGGGCGTGTGCCGACCATGAGGGGGTTCTTGGCGGCCATGCCGAGCAGTTGGTTACGGGTCTGCATGAGCTTGTCGTGCCCGGCGCCGTTGAGGTCCTGGAGGAAGAAGTCGAAGCCGCCGGTGTTGCCGAAGCCGGTAACCGCCGGCGGCGTGAGGGCGAAGACATTGCCGTCGCGGATCTGCGCGAAGGCCTTCATGGCACGGCCGACGATCGCCTGCGCCTTGCCGTCGGGAGCCGTCCGTTCGCTGAAATCCTTCAGCGGGATGAAGGCGAGGCCGACATTCTGGCCCGCACCGCCGAAGCCGAACCCGACCACGGAAAAGACGCCCTCGACATAGGCCTTCTCGTCCTTGAGATAGTGGTTGGTAACCTGTGCCAGCACCTTTTCCGTCCGGTCCTGCGTCGCGCCGGGCGGCAGGGTCACGCTGGTGATCACCACGCCGGTATCCTCCTCCGGCAGGAAGGAACTGGGCAGGCGATCCAGCAGGAAGAACATGCCGCCGGCGATGGCCACGAAGACCGAGAGGAAACGCCAGGGCCGCGCGAGCACGCCGGCAACGCCGGAGCGATAGGCCGTCGCGCTACGGTCGAAGCCGCGGTTGAAAAGACCGAAGAAACCCTTCTGGGTGGCGTGGTCCTTGGGAGGCTTGAGGATGGTGGCGCAGAGCGCCGGGGTGAAGACCAGGGCCACCAGAACCGAGAGCACCATGGCCGAGACGATGGTCACCGAGAACTGGCGATAGATCACGCCCACCGAGCCCGAATAGAAGGCCATCGGCACGAAGACGGCGGAGAGCACCGTGGCGACGCCGATCAGGGCGCCCGTAATCTCGCCCATCGAGCGTAACGTCGCCTCGCGTGGTCCCAGGCCCTCCTCCTGCATGACCCGCTCGACATTCTCGACCACGACGATGGCGTCGTCGACGAGAAGGCCGATGGCGAGCACCATGGCGAACATCGTCAGCGTATTGATGGAATAGCCGAACAGAGCGAGGATGCCGAAGGTGCCGAGCAGTACGATCGGCACGGCGAGGGTGGGGATGATGGTGGCCCGGATGTTCTGCAGGAACAGCAGCATCACCAGGAAGACCAGGACGATGGCCTCCGCCAGCGTCTTGACCACATCCTCGATCGACAGGAGCACGAAGGGGGTGGTGTCATAGGGGTAGTAGACCTTGAGCCCCTCGGGGAAGGTCTGCGCCAGGCCGTTGATCGTCGCCTTGACGGCGTTCGAAGTGCTGATGGCGTTGGCACCCGTCGCCAGGCTGATCGCCAGGCCGGCGGAGGGCTTGCCGCTATATTTGGAGTTGCTGGTATAGCTTTCGGCACCCAGTTCGACGGTTGCGACGTCGTTGAGGCGCACGATCGAGCCCGAACTCGCGCTTTTGAGGATGATGTTCTCGAACTGCTTAGGGGTCTGCAGGCGGCTCTGGGCCGTCACGGTGACGTTGAGCTGCTGGCCCTTGCGCTGGGGATTGTCGCCGAGCTGGCCGGCGGCAACCTGGGTGTTCTGCGCCTCGATCGCCGAGGAGACGTCGCTCGGTATCAGCGCATATTTGGCGAGCTTGTCCGGGTCGAGCCAGATCCGCATGGCATAGCCGGCTCCGAACAGCTGGGTGGTGCCGACGCCCTCCACGCGCGACAGCGTGTCGTTGAGGCTGCTCTTGACGTAGTCGGCCACGTCGGTGGCGGTCATCTTGCCGTCGGTGGAGACGAAGGCGACGACCATCAGGAAGCCGGTGGAGGCCTTGGCCACGGTGATGCCCGTGTTCTGCACGGTTTGCGGCAACTGCGCCTCGACCAGCTGCAGCTTGTTCTGCACCTGCATCTGCGCCACGTCCGGATCGGCGGCGCTGGTGAAGGTCACGGTGATCGAGGCGCTGCCCGAGGAGGTCGAGGTCGAGGTGATGTAGTCGAGATTGTCGATGCCCGTGAGCCCCTGCTCGATGACCTTGGTCACCGAGTTCTCGACGGTCTGGGCGTCGGCGCCCGAATAGGTGGCGCTGATGGAGACCGAAGGCGGTGCGATCTGCGGGTATTGCTCGATCGGCAGGGTGGTGATGGTCAGGATGCCTGCGAGCATCACCGATATGACGATGACCCAGGCAAAGATCGGGCGGTTGATGAAGAAACGTGACATGGCGATGCTCCCGGCCCTATTCGGCCCGGACGGGCGCCGAAGCGTCCGACGGCCTGTCGAGGGCTGAGCTCTGGGAGAGCGGGCGGATATCGCCGGTGGCATCGTCCACGCTCACCTCGGTGGCCGTCACCTCCTGGCCGGCCCGAACCAGCTGGATGCCTTCGACGATCACCCTGTCCCCATCCGATACGCCGGCATCGACAAGCCAGTTGTTGCCGACATTGCGCTGAACCGAGAGGACGCGCTGGACGACCTTGCCGTCACCGCCAACGAAACTCGCGGTCGCCTCGCCCTTGGTGTTGTGGCTGACGGCCCTCTGCGGCACCAGGAAGCTGTTCTGGGCCAGCCCCACCTCGAGGATGGCGCGGGCATACATGCCCGGCAGGAGTAGGCGATCGGGGTTCGGGAACTCGGCCCGCACGGTGAAGGTGCCGGTGGTGGTGCTGACATTGGCCTCGACGAAACGAAGCGTGCCGGCATGGGCGTAGGTCGCACCATTCTCCAGCTTGAGCCTGACGGAGACGCCCGGGCCGGTGGTCTTGATCCGGCCCGATTTCACCGCCTCCAGGAAGTTCAACAGGTTCGCACTCGATTCCGTCACATCGACATTAATCGGATCGAGCTGGCGGATCGTCGTCAGGGCTGTCGACTGCCCTGAGCTGACCAGGGCGCCCTCGGTGATGGTGGAAGCATCGACCCTGCCGCCGATCGGGGCCTTCATCGTGGTGTAGTCGAGGTTGATGCGTGCCGTTTCCAGCGCTGACTTGGCGGCGGCGACATCGGCCTTGGCCTGGGCCAGCGTGGCGCGGGCATCGTCGAGGTCCTGGCTGCTGACGGCGTTCTGCTTGATGAGGTTCTGGTAGCGGTCGACCTTGGCCTGGGCGCTGGGGATGGCCGCCTGGTCCTTCTGCAAGGTGGCCTCGGCACTGTCATAGCTTGCCTGGTAGCTGGCCGGGTCGATCTGGTAGAGCGCGTCGCCGGCCTTGACCTCGGTGCCCTCCTTGAACAGGCGTGTCTTGATGATGCCGGTTACCTGCGGCACGACGTCGGCGGTCAGCGAGGCGCCGACGCGCCCCGGCAGCTCCGCGGTGATGGCGACGGCGCGCGGATGGAGCGTGATCACGCTGACCTGGGGGCGGATGGCGCCGGCCGGTGGTTGAGCCCCCTGTTGCTCCTGGTTGCAGCCGACGACCAGGATGCAGACGGACAACAGCCCGGCCCGACCGAGCATGCGCATGGCGTCTTGATAGCACGGACCAGGTCTATCTGTCCTGCCGGATCGATGTATTTCTGAGTATATATCTAAATTGAATTTGTAATTTTTGGAATTATTTTCATGTAATTTCAATATATTCATCTAATTTCTTTCTAGAATATACGTATTAAGGTCTGGAAAGGCTGTCGGTCGATCTGAATTGTTCGGCAGTTGTGCGGGCAGGGGAGGCCTCGATCTATTCCCGGGCCAGCGCCGTCGCGGGATCGAGGCGAGAGGCGTTTCGCGCCGGCATGTAGCCGAAGACGACGCCGATCAGCATCGAGGACAGGAAGGCGATAGCGATGGAGGCGAGGGAATAGTGCAGGCTGAAGGTCGTGCTGACCGCGTTGAATACGGCCCCGAGGCCGAGTGCCAGGCCGATGCCGGTCAGTCCGCCGATCAGGCAGACCAGCACGGCCTCGATCAGGAATTGCTGCAGGATGTCGCTGCGGCGCGCCCCGACGGCCATGCGCACGCCGATTTCGGCGATACGCTCGGATACCGATACCAGCATGATATTGGTGACGCCGACGCCGCCGACGACCAACGAGATGCCGGCGATCGCCGCCACCAGGAGCGTCAGGACCTGCGTGGTGCTGGTGATGGTGCGACGAATGTCATCCGTGTTGAGAATGAAGAAGTCCTTGGCATTGTGCCTGGCGGCGAGGAGGGAGGAGACGGCCTGCTCGGCGCGATCTGTTGGTGCCTCGTCGACGACGCGCACGGAAATGCTGCGCAGGGAGGTCGTGCCCAGGAAGCGGGCCTGGACCGTCGTATAGGGCAGGTAGACCGACGGGTTGGCGCTCGAGCCGAACCCGCCTTGCTGCGGGCGCGTCAGGCCGACGATGCGGCAGGGTACCTGGCCCACCAGGATGATGCGTCCGACCGGGCTGGTTGAGGCCCCGGCGAACAGCGCCTTGCGGGTATTGTCGTCGATCACCACGTCCTGGGCGATGCGGCGGACACTGTCGGCGTCGAAGAAGGCGCCTGCGGCAAGCTTGGTACCCTTCACCGCGAAATAGTCTTCGCCGACGCCATTGATCTGGGCCGTAACTTCGACCGAACCCAGGCGCAGGGTCTTGCTGGTCGAGACCGTGGGGGAGGCGGCGGCGACATAGGGTTGGCCGGCGAGCGCCTGGGCATCGGTGAGCACCAGCGTGGTGATCTTGCCGGAGCGGACGTCGCCGAAATCCTTGCCGGGAAACACCTCCAGCGTGTTGGTGCCGAGGCTGTTGATGTCGGCCAGGACCTTTTGCTGCGTGCCCGCCCCGAGTGCGACGACGCCGACGACGGAAGCAACGCCGATGATGATGCCGAGCATGGTCAGGATCGTCCGCAGGCGATGGGCGTTCATGGACCGCAGCGCCATCCGGAAGGCTTCCCGGAACTGGTCGATCCGGACGCGCCATGCCGGCGTGGACGCCCGGGCCGCGCCGCCGACCCCGGTGCCGGGTGTGGACGGTTCGGGTTGCGGTCCCCGCCGATTGGACCGGTCGGAGACCACCGCGCCGTCTCGCAGCTCGATGATGCGCTCGGCGCGGCGGGCAACCGCCATGTCGTGCGTCACGATGATGATGGTCTGGCCGCCGGCGTGGAGTTCGTCCAGGATGCGCAGCACTTCCGCGCCGCTGGTGCTGTCGAGGGCGCCGGTTGGCTCGTCGGCGAAGATCACGCCGGCGCCGTTCATCAGGGCCCGGGCGATCGAGACGCGCTGCTGCTGGCCGCCGGAGAGTTGGGTGGGGCGGTGGTCCAGACGATCCGCCATGCCGAGGCGGTGCAGCAGGGCTTGCGCGCGGACCTGCCGTCTCGACGGCGGCAGGCCGGTATAGATCGCCGGCATCTCGACATTGCCGATCGCCGTCATTTCCGCCAGCAAATGGTAGCGCTGGAAGATGAAGCCGAAATATTCGCGCCTGAGCGCTGCAAGCTCGTCCGCCGTGAGCGTGCCGGTGTCGCGGCCGGCGACGCGGTAGCTGCCGCCGCTTGGCCGGTCGAGGCAGCCCAGGATATTGAGCAGCGTCGACTTGCCGGAACCGGAAGTGCCGACGATGGCGACCATCTCGCCGGCCGCGATCGACAGGTCGACATCGTGCAGTGCCACGACCGATCCCTCGCCTGAAGGATAGGCGCGATGCACCCCTTGAAGCAGGATCAGGGGCGATGCCATGGTCACATGCCTCCCGGTGGAGGTCCGGCCATCGTCTTGGTGGCGACGGTCCCCGTCTCGCCGATCACCACGCGCTCGCCCGCCTGCAGACCTTCTCGAATCTCGGCGGTGATCTTGTTGTCGAGCCCTCGCTTGACCAGCCGGCGCGCCACGGTGCCGTCGGCCTCGACGACCCGTAGGCTGAAGGAGCCGTCCGCCTCCGGTCCGCCGAGGGCAGCTGCCGGGACGGTGAGGACGTTCTGGGCCTCGCGGAGCAGGATATGCACCTCGGCCGTCATGTAGGTCTTCAGTTGGCCGTCGGCGTTGGGCACGTCGAAGACGCCGTTGTAGTAGATGGCTTCCGATGAACTGGAAGAGGACGAACTGCTCGTGGAAGTGCTGTCGGTCGAAAAACTGCTGTCGGTCTTGACGGATTCCGGCGCGGGCTCGATCGAGCGCAGGGTTGCGTGCAGGCGGTGCTCCGGGGCGCCCAGAATGGTGAAATAGACCTGCTGGCCCGGACGGACCTTGACCACGTCGGCCTCCGAGATCTGCGCCCGGATCGTCATGGTGTCGAGATCGCCGAGCACCACGAGCGTCGGCGCCGACTGGGTGGCATTGACTGTCTGGCCCTCCTGGACGCCGACCGCGAGCACGGTGGCATTGATCGGAGCCGTGATCCTCGTATAGCCGAGATTGACCTTGGCGGTTGAGACCGAGACCTCGGCTTCGATGATCTGGGCATCGAGCTGGGCAATCTGGGCCTGTGTCGCCTTCACGTCGGCCACGGCGGAATCATAGTCCGCGCGCGAGGAGGCATTCTGAGCGAAGGTCAGCTTCTGCCTGGCGAGCGAGGCCTCGTTCCGTGCCAGGGTTGCTACCTTCTCGTCGCGCTGGGCCCGGACATTGTCGAGCGTGGCCTGGGCGGAACGCAGGTCGTTCTCCTTGGTCAGGGCGTCGATCTCGGCAATGAGTTCCCCGGCCCGAACCTTCTGTCCGACGGTGACCTTGAGGGCGGTGATCCGGCCGGAGACCTGGGCGCCGACGGCGATGAGCCTGACCGGCTTGAGCGTGCCGGTTGCCACCACGCTTTCTTCGATATTGCCGAGCACGGCCGGTGCGGTGATCAGGTCGGCCGCGGGGGCGGGTGATAGCTGCGTCCTGGCAAGCCAGCCGAGCAGCGTGGCGGCGCTCGCTATCATGATCAGGCTTGCAATCCGTCGCCGCCAGTGCCCGCCGCGCGGCGGAGCAGGACTTGGCGATCGGGCGTGCAGCGTCTCGGCGCCGGGCCGAGTGGCTTCGGATCCGTGCTCACGCTTGCCCGGAAGGGCATCGCGCAGGGCGGCGGTACTCTCAGTCCTGGGCATGATCGCGATCTTCGGGCAAGGCTGCCGGTTTGGTTGCCAGGCGCTTGCCGCGCTGACGGCTTTGGGCACGTATGCGACAATCGCCATGCAGTCTCGGACGCTGGGCTGTTCGTGCAGATGAATTCATCTGGAAAAGAGTGGCTCCTGCCGAGGCGGCGCTGGCATCATGCCGCCGCTCGATGGGAAGCCAGGATAGTCCTTGTCCCTGGGGGCTGGGATTAAGTCATGTTACGAATTGTTGCCTTGCTCAGGCGGCAGCTGTGCGGGGCGCAACAAAAAATTATAATAAGGCCGCTGCCGCTCAGGCAGCTCGACGCTAAGATGGCACCATGCCAGCCGAACAGACTTTCATTTCTTCCGTTTCCCAGACCGCGCCGATGGCGAGGCCGCACATACTTTGCGTCGAGGACGACGTCGAGATTGCCCGTCTGCTTGCAGACGTGCTGGAGGAGAACGGTTTCGCCGCCTCCTGCGTCGGCTCGGCGGCGGAGATGGACAGGGTGCTCGAGCGCGGCGGCGTCGAACTCGTGGTGCTCGATTTGATGCTGCCGGGCGAGGATGGCCTCAGCGTCTGCCGGCGGCTGCGGGCCGTATCCGCCATCCCGATCATCATGGTCACGGCGCGCAGCGACCAGATCGACCGTATCGTCGGCCTGGAGATCGGTGCCGACGACTATGTCTCCAAGCCCTTCAATTCGCGCGAACTGGTCGCCCGCATCCGGGCCCTCCTGCGCCGGGCGGCGGCCACCGCGCAAACAGGGCCTTCGCGCGAACGCGGCCTGTGCTTTGCCGGCTGGCGTGTCGATCCAACGGCCCGGGAACTCTATGATCCGGCGGGCGTGCGCATCTCGTTGACCAGCGTCGAGTTCGACCTGCTTCTCGCCTTCTGCCGCCATCCCGGCCAGGTCCTGTCGCGCGAGCATCTTCTCGAACTCGTCCATGGCGGTTCGGTCGGGCCGATCGAACGCAGTATCGACGTGCATATCAGCCGCATCCGCCAGAAGATCGAGGCGGATCCGCGTGATCCCCTGATGATCAAGACCGTGCGGCTGGGCGGCTACGTCTTCACGCCTGCCGTCGGGCCGGACTGATGCAAGCCTGGGAACGTCTGGTCCCGCGCAGCATCACGACGCAGGTCACCGGTCTCGTCGTGGTTTCGGTGCTGCTGGGCACGATCATCAACATCGTCCTCGCGCTCCTGCTGTTCAGCGCGCCACCGCCGGACGATTCTCCGCCAGCGGTGGCCTCGCGCATCGTGCGGGTCACCCAGTTCATCAAGGCGGCGGGAACACCAGCGGAAGCAGACATCGTCCTGGCCGCCATCCGTAACGCGGGCGTGCAGGTGGAGCGGGTACCCCTGTCGGATCTGGCGTCCGCGCCGGAGAGTGCCCACTGGTCTCTATGGAGCAGCCCGGTCTTGCGGCACGTCCGGTCGGGAAATGGCATCGAGGTCCTCGAAGGGCGGCGCTACGCGCCCGGACCTTCGCAGCAGATCGCGGTGCGGCTCGACGCGGCCCATGCCCTGGTCTTCGACGCCGCGATCGGCGCGGCGCCTTGGCCCCTGTTCCTGACGCCGACGGCCCTGGTTCTCTCGATCGTGCTGATCTTCGTGATGCTGCTGTCCGTCTATGCGGTGCGCTCGATCACCGCGCCATTGGCGGCCGTCGCAGCGGCGGCCCAGTCCTTCGGTCGTTCCCCGCAGGATGTGCAACCCATTCTCGGCGGAGGCCCCCGCGAGATCGTGCAGGTCACCGAAGCCCTCAACGATATGCGTACCCGTATCAAGGCCCTGCTGGACGATCGCACGCGCATGCTGGCCGCCATCAGCCATGATTTGAGGACACCGCTCACCAGGCTCCGGCTCCGTGCCGAGCGTGTGCCGGAAGACAGGCTCCGCGAGGGGATGCTGACCGACCTTGCCAATGTCGAGCACATGCTCAACGAGACGCTGGACTATCTGCGCGAGGATGGCCGGTTCGAGGCGATGTCGCGGATCGACCTGCCGAGCCTGCTCCAGACGATATGTTCCCAGTTCGTCGACGTGGGTCATGCGGTGACCTATCAGGGCCCCGCAAAGCTGACCTGGAGCGCGAGGCCCAGGGAACTGACCCGAGCTATCACCAACATCGTCGAGAATGGCGTCAAGCATGGCGGTGTGGTGACCGTCACGCTCATCGACCGTCAGCCCCAGCCTCAGGCCCAGATCGAGATCGACGACGACGGGCCAGGCATTCCCGCCGATCTGCGCGAGCGGGTGTTCGAGCCTTTTTTTAAAGCTGATGCTGCCCGCACGCAGGACGGCGGGGGTTTCGGGCTGGGATTGTCGATAGCCAGGGATATCGTGCGGCGGCACGGCGGCGACATCGTCCTCGCAGACCGTGTTCCGCATGGCCTCAAGGTCAAGCTCTTCCTGTCCGCCGGCGCACTCGATCATCCGCGCTGAACCGTCATGCGCTCGCGCAGCGGGCTTCGGGAGCTTCGCATCGCGTGTCTCACAATGAGGACTTCGTGCCCCGCATTACCGTCCTGTATCTTTGGCGACACGGGAACGATCTTCGTTACGCCAGCGCCTTCTTTCGCAGCATCAGGCGCTTTCCGGCTGGCGCAGAGTATGATTTCGTCTTTGCCGCCAAGGGGTATGCCATCGGCGACCGGCTTCCGCACCAGCCCGACCTCGCGGCTTTGCCCTGCGCCTCCGCCAAGGTGATGCACTTTACCGACGAACGCACGCCCGTCTCGATCTATCGGGAGGTTTCGGAAAGCTGCGGCACCGAGTTCATCCTGGTTTTCAATTCGTGGAGCCGGGTCCTCGCCGCCAATTGGCTCGCGCATTATGTCGGAGTGTTCGATCGCAATGCCGATTGTGGCTTGGTCGGTGCCACCGGCTCCCATGAAGCGGCCTGGGACCAGCCCTTTCCCAACATGGCGATCCGCAGCAATGCCTTCATGGTCCGGACCGTGCTGTTCAACGCATTCGCCCTCGGCGATCCCAGGACGGTCCTGGACGATCACCTGTTCGAGGCTGGTCCAAATGGGATGACCAGGCAGGTCATGGCGCGGGGCCTCACGCCTTTCGTCGTCGATCGCTTCGGCGCCGCCTGGCCGCCGGGGCGCTGGATGCAGAGCCGGACATTTCGCGCTGGGGAGCAGGGAGGGCTCCTCGTCGCAGACAATCGAACGAGCCAGTATGCCTGCGGAAGCCCACGCAAGCGGGCTCGCCTGATCATGCGGGCCTGGGGGAACGATGGGGTGGCCAGCAAAGGCTCGTTCGCCAGGCGGACCGCAGTCTGGCTGTGGTGGCATTATCCAAGAGGTCCGCTTGACATGGTCGGGGACGGCTTTGCCGCTCTCGACCAGTTGTTGCGCAGAATGACCGGGCGGCCAGCCAACCCTGGACGCAGAGTGTTCCCCAACTGAACGCCTGCCGGAAAATCGAGCATCGATTACCGGGCAGAAATGGCCGCTTTCCGCAACCATGGAAGGTCGCTCCAGGCATGACTCGGATCGACCTCGCTATTCCGTAATATTTCTTAATATCTTGAATTGTAAGTAAATAATTTTGAATATTTATTATAGCAAATATATGTCAATATATAGTAATTGTAGTTCAATATTATTTATCAATTATCTTTAATAAATATACGATCCTAAAAGCAATTAATTTTATAGGGGCGATTATTGGAAAGTTAATCCGCGCATTTTGCGAAGGCGGCTCTGCCTGGTGCGCGTACTCATATGCCTGGGCCGGAGTGAATCTCGAGAGGACGTGATATGGCGGAGAGCCTCTATTGGCTGTCAGATGAAGCATGGGGGGGCTCTTGAGCCGCATCTTCCGTACGGGGAGGCCGGAAAACCCCGTGTCGACGACCGTAGGGTGATCTCGGGTATACTCCATGTCCTGAGGACGGGCTGTCGATGGTGCGACGTGCCGTCTGTCTATGGCCGGCCGAGCACGATCTACAATCGTTTCCATCGTTGGTCGCAACGGCATGTCTGGCACCGGATTTTTGCCGGGCTGGCCGCGGCGGGGCCCGTGCCGAAGGACCTTTCGGTCGATGGCGAACATATCAGGGCGCGCCTGTTTGCGCCTGTCTCCAGATGGCGCCGGCAATCTGCGTCCCCCTTTGCCGGAGAGCGCTTGGAATTTCCGGTCGGGTCAAAGGTGGTCGTGAACAAGCCGGATGTCGGCTGAGTCCGGCCGGGATCCGGCATTCGCACCTCAGTCCCCTTCAAACGACCAAATATGCCAACTGCGAGAGACGATGACCGAAAACGGAAAGCGGCGCACTCACATCCTTCTGGCTTGCATGCCGAAGTCCGGATCGACCTTCCTTTCGGACATCATCAGCGAAATCGGAGACTTCAAGCGAGCCGTTCCGCTTCCGGCCGCCGGACGCAGGGAGCAGGAGCTCGACGAATTCTATCTGCAACAGATCGATGATCAGGACTATGTCGCCCAGCTGCACATCCGAAACCATCGCTGGACCGAGGAGATGTGCCAGGACTATGGCATCACCCCCATCGTTTTGGTTCGGAGCCTCTTCGATTGCGTCGTCAGCCTGCGCGATCACATCCGGCGCGAGGGAAATCTGTGGCCGATGATCTGGCTGAGACCGGAACATGCGCATCTGGACGACGCGACCCTGGATCGCATGATCGCTCGCCTCGCCATTCCCTGGTACCTGAACTTCTATGTCAGCTGGCGCAATGCCCCGAACAGATTGCTGATTACCTATGAAGAACTGATCGAGGGTCCTGTCGAGATCACCAAGGAGGTGCTGAACTTCGCACAGGCCGCCGTCTCCGATGACCAGATCAGGCAGGCAGTTCAAGCCGTACAGGGCAAGGCGGCCAGCCGCCTCAATGTCGGGGTTCGCGGCCGCGGCAATGGTCTCGACCACGAAACGGTGAGGGGCATTCTCGAACTGCTGGATTTCTATCCCGAGTCCGCCGACGATCCCTATTTCCAGATGCTCAGGGAGCAGGGGCGCGACATCCTGTCCGGCGATGCGCCGGCACGGCCGAAGAACCTGGCTGGGAGCCGGTCATCCCGGGTGCGGATCGCCAGGAAGCGCAGGCGACGGTGGAAGAACGACCATCTTGTCCGCTTTGTGGCACCGGTGCTGCTCGGTATCGCGGCCGTTTCCTACAGCCTGATGCCCAATGACCTGATCCCCGATTCCGCCTTCTACGGATATGTCGACGATGCGATCATCATCGCATTTCTCGCTTTCCTGGCAGGCCGGCTGACCAAATATAAACGCGGCGGCAGCTCGCTTGCGCGCCGAAGGCCCGATAGCGCCTCCGTGCAGCGAATGCTGCGGCGGCTCGAATATCAGTAGATCAGCAGTAACAACCTCACGTCGGCGAGAGATATTCCTGCGACATAACAAATCGTAATAAGTCTTAATCGAGATGCCAAGTTTCAGTCACCGTTCACGTCCTTAGTTCTGATGTTCCGGCCACCCAAGGCCGAGAATACGGATCATACGAAGGTTGCAAGACTTTAGAGTTCCGGCCGGTGCCTTCCGTTCAATCCCACAACGTTCACGTGGTGCGCTGCACGGCGCCCGGGATGCCGGGGCGCTTTTCTGTCCATCGGGTGCAGGTAGATAAATGCAATGACTGCGAAAGTGATAGTAGGTGTTCCAGTCTATAATGGCGCGGAGCAGCTGCGAGACTGTCTTGAGTGCCTGATATCTCAGACATTTCGAGATATCGAGATACGCATATACGACAACGCTTCTCAGGACTCCACGCCGGAGATTGCGCAGGAGTTCGCAGCCAGAGACAGCCGCGTCAAATATATCAGGCATCCGGAAAATATTCGGGCAATGCCCAATTTTCTCAGTGTCCTAAGAGATTGCGAAGCCGAGTTCGTCATGTGGCGTGCTCATGATGATCTGTGCGCGCCGGACTATATCGAGAGGCTCTACGTTTCTCTCGTGGCTGAGCCGAGCGCAAACGTTGCCGTGCCGACCACGCGCACGCAAACCCTCAGCAGGACAGTGCGCGTCAGCCGCCCAAAGCCCTTTGTCGGTAGATCAAACCTGATCTCGATCATCCAGCTCATGTTCAATTCGCATGCCGGATGGTTCTACGGTCTGTGGCGCCGGGACCGGCTGCTTGCGGATTTCGAGGAATGCTGGCGCGCATTCTCCCACCCTTGGGCCCTCGATCATTTGATCCTGTTCCCGTCGCTGCTCGAGAAGGCGGTCGTCGTCGTGCCCGAGGCGCTCTTCGTTCAGCGCTTGGTCGTCAAGGGTTATTCGCCCCAAAAGGGGACCTCTCCCCCGCTTGCATTGATGACCGAGCTTCGCAAGAAATTTTCCGCGCAGTGCCGCCTCTATATCGAACGGTCTCAGTATTCCGAGGTTGAGAAGCTGATCTTGCGATCAATATTGCCAATCTATGTTGACCGTCGGGTCTACAAGATTCGCAAGGTTATAAAGAGAAAGCTGCTCATGGATCTTGGCGGCGCCAGCTACAATACAGATTTCTGAGCAATATCATGGGCAGGCAATAATGCGTGTACTCGTTACAGGCGGGACGGGGTTTATTGGCAGATGGGCTGCCGCGTCGCTCGCGGCGGCGGGGCACGAAGTCTTCGTCGTCTCGCGTAAACTCGCGACCATGCCGGGATGCAAGATCATCGTCGCCGACCTGCTCGATCCCTCGATGGCGGAGGTCGCCCTTGCCATATCCAAGCCGGAAGTCGTGCTTCACCTGGCCTGGGATGTGGAACATGGAAAGTTCTGGGACGCGGAGGCAAATCTGCGATGGACGGTGGCGACGATCCAGCTCGTTTCCGCCGCCCACCAGTCGGGGGTGCGGCGCATCGTGTGTGCAGGCACCTGCATGGAATATGACCTCTCGTCGGGTCATGCCTGCAGCGAAGTGGAAACCAATATTCGACCAAGCACGCTCTATGCTGTTTCCAAGGACGCCGCGCGCCGGATCATCGAGGAATTGGCCGCAACGCGCGGTATCGAGTTCGCCTGGGGCAGGTTGTTCTTTTTGTTCGGGCCGAATGAACACCCTAACAGGCTGGTCTCCTCGATCGTCATGAATCTTCTGGCCCGGCGTCCCGTGCTGATGTCCTCGGGCGTGCAGGTCAGGGATTTCTCCAATGTGCGCGACGCCGGCGAAGCCCTGGCGAGGCTTGCCGTGTCGAGGGTCAACGGCGCGGTCAACATCGCTTCGGGAGAAGCTTTGTGCATCAAGGAATTGGCTGAAGAGATCCGCGCGGTTGCGGGCGGTGTCGGAGAGCTCCGCTTCGGCGCCCTGCCGGATCGCCCCAACGAACCGCCGGTCATCGTTGCCGATGTGACGAGGCTGCGCAACGAGGTCGGATATCGACCGATGGGGACCATGCGCGACCGGCTATCGGAGACGATACAATGGTGGCAGGCGCGCCTGGAAGCGTAGCGCCAACACAGCAGTCTGCCTAAGGCACGTCGCCGCCATTGGCGAGTGATAAGCGTTGCCTTTGCTTCCTGATGATAAAATTACAAAATTCCCAATAAGACATTGATATATTTATAATAATCTATCTGCCGCGTGCGTTGTCTCGCGCGGCAGGTGGCCGTTCGCCGGCATGGTGGCATCGGCACCCGTGAGCGGAGAAAATGGCGAGAGAACATCATTATCATAAGTGATGATTGACTCATCATACCAGTAGATCTATAAGCCTCTCGAATTCGAGAGGAGATCTGCATGACGACGATCGCGCTCTTTGGCGCCGGGGGAAAGATGGGCTACCGGCTGGCCAGCAACCTCAAGGCATCCCGCTTCGAGGTCCGGCACGTCGAGGTGAGCGCGGCCGGCCAGGAACGTCTCAAGACCGGACTTGGCCTCGACAGTGCCGCGCCGGATGCGGCTCTGGACGGGGCCGACGTGGTCGTCCTCGCAGTGCCCGATACGCTGATCGGCAAGGTTGCGGCCGGCATTGCCGACAAGCTCAAGCCCGGCACCATGGTGGTCGTGCTCGACGCCGCCGCGCCTTTTGCCGGTCACCTGCCCGATCGCCCCGACCTGACTTATTTCGTCACCCATCCCTGCCATCCGCCGATCTTCAATGACGAGACGGAGATGGCCGCCAAGAAGGATCATTTTGGCGGGATTGCTGCCAAGCAGCACATCGTCAGCGCGTTGATGCAGGGCCCGGAGAGCGCCTATGCGATCGGCGAAGAGATCGCCAAGGTGATCTGGGCTCCGGTGATGCGCTCCCATCGCGTCACCGTCGAGCAGATGGCGCTGCTGGAACCGGGCCTGTCGGAGACCGTCTGCGCGACCCTTCTGGTGGTGATGCGCGAGGCCATGGACGAGGTCGTGGCACGGGGCGTGCCCCATGAGGCGGCCCGCGATTTCCTGCTCGGGCACATGAACGTGCTGGGCGCGGTGATCTTCGACGAGGTCAAGGGTGTGTTCTCCGACGCCTGCAACAAGGCCATCGCCTTCGGCAAGCCGGCCCTCATGCGGGACGATTGGAAGCGGGTCTTCGAGCCGAGCGAGATCGCCGACAGCATCCGCCGCATCACCTGAACCGGATCCTGCAGCAGCCGTCACCCCTGGGTGGCGGCTGCCTGCTTTCGACCAGGCTTGCCGACGATCCGTCGAGCAGCCAGCCGCCGGCGCCCTCCATACAAGAACATAGGGGAGGAAGCGCTTTGCTCATTGGGAGGAAAAATGAGCTCGAACACCCTCGCGATCGCCCCCGTCGAACGGTCGGCCATTCGTAAGGCCACCTGGCGCCTGGCGCCGTTCCTGGGCCTGATGTTCTTCATCAATTTCCTGGACCGGACCGCAATTTCCTTCGCCGGCCCACACGGCCTGACCAAGGACCTCGGGCTTACCGCCACGCAATTCGGCTTTGCCGCCGGCATCTTCTTCATCGGCTACATCCTGCTCGAAATTCCCAGCAACCTGGCCTTGCACAAATTCGGCGGTCGCCGCTGGCTTGCCCGCATCATGGTGACCTGGGGCATCGTCTCGGTGCTGTTCACCTGGGTCAGCGGGGTCACCGAGCTTTATGTCCTGCGCTTCCTGCTGGGCATTGCCGAAGCAGGCTTCTTCCCGGGCGCGATCCTCTATCTCAGCACCTGGGTGCCGGCCCGCCACCGGGCCAACATCCTCGCCCTTTTCTACATCGCCCAGCCGATGACGACGGTGATCGGCGCGCCGCTGGCCTCCTCGCTGATCCAGGCCCATGGCTTTTTCGGCCTCGAAGGCTGGCGGATCATGTTCTTCGGCGTCTCGATCCCGGCCATCCTGGTCGGCATCGTCACCTGGTTCTACCTGCCGGACTCGCCCAAAGATGCGAAGTGGCTCAGCGCCGAGGAGAAGGCCTGGCTCACCGGCGAACTCGCCCGCGAGGACAGCACCAAGCGCGAGCCGCACAATGGCTCGATCGGCGCGGCCCTGTCGAGCGGCCGGGTCTGGATCCTGGCGCTCATCTATTTCGGCATGATCTATGGCCTCTACGCGCTGGCCTTCTTCCTGCCCACCATCGTTTCCGGTTTCGAGGCGAAGTTCGCCACCAAATTCACGGTGTTCCAGGCCGGGTTGGTCATTGCCGTTCCCTATCTGCCCGCGGCCATCGCTCTCTATCTGTGGAGCCGTGACGCGACGAAGCGCGGGGTTCGGGCCTGGCATATCGGTATTCCAGCCCTGATCGGCGCGGTCAGCATCCCGCTGGCGCTCTATATGCCATCGCCTGAGACCACGGTTGCCTGCATCACCGTCACGGCCTGCGCCATCTTCTCGGCCTTGCCGAATTTCTGGTCCCTGCCGGGGCGTTTCCTGTCGGGCGCGGCGGCCGCCGCCGGCATCGCCCTCATCAACACCATCGGCAATGTGGCCGGCTTCGCCGCGCCCTATGTCACCGGCGCCGTCAAGGACTACACCGGCCTCTACCAAGCCCCGATGATCATCGTGGGAGCCTTCATGCTGCTCTCGGCCATCCTCGCCTTCCTCGTCGGGCGGGAGATCAGGAAAAGCGGGGAGGGCGCGCGGGCCTATGCGCCCCTCAGGCCCTGAGGGCGGCCCGCATCCTGGCAAAGAATGATCCGCCGGACACAACCGGCGGCCATCCGGACTGAACCGTCGACACATAATGGGAGGACGACATGAGCTTGAAACGACTTCTGCTGGGAGCCGCGCTCGCCGGCGTCATGGCATCGGCGACAATGGGCACGGCCCTGGCCGCCGATCTCATCGCCATCATCACGCCATCGCACGACAACCCCTTCTTCAAGGCGGAAGCGCAGGGGGCCGAGGTCAAGGCCAAGGCGCTGGGCTACGACACGCTGGTGCTGGTGCATGACGACGATGCCAACAAGCAGTCGCAGCTGATCGACACAGCCATCGCCCGCGGTGCCAAGGCCATCATCCTCGACAATGCCGGCGCCGCCGCCACGGTGGCCGCCGTGCAGAAGGCCAAGGATGCCGGCGTGCCCTCCTTCCTGATCGATCGCGAGATCAACGTCGCCGGCATCGCCGTCGCCCAGATCGTCTCCAACAACTACCAGGGCGCCCAGGCCGGTGCGCAGGAGTTCGTCAAGCTGATGGGCGAGAAGGGCAATTATGTCGAGCTGGTCGGCCGGGAGGCCGACACCAATGCCGGTATTCGCTCCAAGGGCTACCATGACGTCATCGACGACTATCCGGACCTCAAGATGGTGGCGCGCCAGTCGGCCAATTGGAGCCAGACCGAGGCCTATAGCAAGATGGAGACCATCCTGCAGGCCAATCCTGACATCAAGGGCGTGATTTCCGGCAACGACACCATGGCGATGGGCGCGATCGCCGCGCTGCAGGCCGCTGGCCGCAAGGATGTGATCGTGGTCGGCTTCGACGGCTCCAACGATGTGCGCGATTCCATCAAGCAGGGCGGTATCAAGGCCACCGTCCTGCAACCCGCTTATCTCCAGGCCCAGACCGCCGTCGAGCAGGCCGACACCTACATCAAGACCAAGAAGGGCCCCGCCCAGGAAAAGCAGCTGATGGATTGCGTGCTGATCACGCCCGACAATGCCGGCAAGCTCGAAACCTTCGCGCTGGCGAATTGACGTTGCGATGAAAGTCGCTCGGGACCCGCCTCGCGATCTATCGACTTCGACTTCACACATCTCGACCAAAACGAGTAAGGCGCCGCAATCCCTCCCCGACTTCGGGGAGGGTGGGCCGGCAAAGCCGGCTCGGGTGGGGTCGAGTGGCGCGATCTCACCAGGTTCGGACCTGCAGGCGTCACTCTCCCCCTTCCGTCATTTCTACGAAATGACACCTTCCCCGAAACCGGGGAAGGATCGTCGCACTCTTTCTTGCGAAGTTGAGATGTGTGACTGCGATAGGCCTCGCGGGAGGCGTCCCGGGCCTGTTCCTGATCCCGACAATCGAGGCCGGAGCCAATCCATGCCCAGGCTTGCCAACAGGCTGATGATCGCCGCGATGGCGCTCACCCTTGCAGCATGCAAGATCGTGCCGACCGCCGAGGTCGAGGCCGCCAGACAGGTCGGCGCTTCGGGCGCGGGCCCCGTCTTCGACCCGGACAAGGCCGTCGACGCGATCTGGGCAGCCAAGGTCCTGCCCCATCTCAAGGCGAAGGCGGGCGACTTCGTCGTCGTCCGCGACCTTGCCGCCAAGAGTGCGGACGAGGCCGGGCAGAAATATGGGTATCGGGCCAAGGAGGGCACCGTGCCCTGGACCTATGTGGTCAAGGCCGAGGGCCGCATCGTGGCAGCGAATACCGGATCGCGCGCCGCCACCATCGACGTCGATGTCGATGGGGACGGCAAGGCCGACATGGTGGTGCAGATCGGACCGGCCGTGCGCGGCACAGCCCTGCGCGACAGCCTGGATTTCGTGTCCTTCAATGCCTTCACCAACCAGATCGAATACGCCCAGTTCGGCAAGGCCTTCAATGCCCGGGTCAATGCGGACGTGCTGCAGTCCCTGCCGCGCGAAAAGCTGGCCGGTCGCTCCGTGACGGTGCTCGGTGCCTATGTGTTGGAGCCGGGCGGCAAGCCGCCGCTGGTAACGCCCGCCGAACTGAGCCTCGGGGCAGCGTCATGACGGGGGAGGGCTACCCTGCCGCGCCCGATGACGACGTCGTCCTGCGCCTGGAAGGCGTGTCGAAGGTGTATTCCGGCACGGTCGCCGTCAGGCATGCCGATTTCGACGTGCGCCGCGGTGCCGTGAACGTGCTGGTCGGCGAGAACGGCGCCGGCAAGTCAACGCTGATGAAGATCATTGCAGGGGTGGTGCAGCCCACCGACGGGCGCATCCTGCTTGACGGCAAGCCCGTCGCCTTCCGAGATGCCGGCGAGGCGGTGGCGCATGGCATCGGCATGGTGTTCCAGGAGCTCAACCTGTTCGGCAATCTCTCCGTCGCCGAGAACATCTTCGCCGCCCGCGAAATCGTGCGGCTGCCCTATGGCATCGACCATCGCGAGCAAGAACGCCGCGCTGCCGAGTTCCTGGAGCGGCTCGAGGCCGGCATCGATGCCCGCACGCCGGTGGAGGATTTGCGCATCGGCCAGCAGCAACTGGTCGAGATCGCCAAGGCGGTGGCGCAGGACGCCCGCATCCTGATCATGGACGAGCCTACCTCCGCGCTCAGCGCTGCCGAGGTCGAGATCCTCTTTCGCGTCATCGCCGACCTCAAGGCGCGGGGCGTCGCGATCGTCTACATTTCCCACCGGCTCGAAGAGCTCATCCGCATCGGCGACTACATCACCGTGCTACGCGATGGCCGCGTCACCGGGCAGGAGCGCATCGCCAATGTCGACGTGCCCTGGATCGTGCACCAGATGATCGGCTCCGACGCCAAGGACTTCGCCAAGACCGAGGATCATCCGCTCGGTCCGGAAGTCTTCCGCGCGGAGGATGTCTGCCTGCCGCGCGTGAGCGGGGGCCTCGCGGTCGACCATGTCTCGCTGTCGGTCAGGCAGGGCGAGATCGTCGGCATCTATGGATTGATGGGCGCCGGGCGCAGCGAATTCTTCGAATGCGTGATGGGACGCCATCGCCATGCCACGGGCCGCCTCTTCGTCGACGGCAAGCCCGTGGCGGAAAAGGACGTGACGGGACGCATCCGCCGGGGCCTGGCCCTGATCCCGGAAGACCGTCAGAGGGAGGGGCTGGTCAGCATCCTTTCGATCGCCGCCAACCTGTCCATGGCCGCCCTCGGCCGCTTTCTCGCCGGCTTCCATATCCGGCGCGGGCGCGAGCAGGCCGCCATTCGCGCCGCCGTCAAGGACCTGTCGATCAAGGTGGCCGATCCCGAGCTGGAGGTGAATTCCCTGTCCGGCGGCAACCAGCAGAAGGTGGTGATCGGAAAGGCGCTGATGACCGGCCCGAAAGTGCTGCTGATGGACGAGCCCAGCCGCGGCATCGATGTCGGCGCCAAGGCCGATGTCTTCCGCACCATGCGGCGGCTCGCCGCCGATGGTCTCGGCATCCTGTTCGTGACATCGGACCTCGACGAGGTGATGGCGCTGTCGGACCGCATCGCCGTGATGAGCAACGGCAAGCTCACCGCCCTGTTCGAGCGGGCCGAGGCCACGGCCGCCAAGGTGGTAGCCGCCTCCGCGCTCGGCCATGGCCCTGTTCCTACTTCTTCTTCTGCCAATCACGGAGCGCAGGCATGACAGTCGCGCAGGAAACCTTGAACAATCCGTCCGCGGGAAGCGGCTCGCTTGCCCTGAACCTGATGAAGCTGCGCACCTTCATCGCCCTGTTCGCCGTACTGATCTTCTTTTCGCTGGCGGCGCCGAACTTCCTCAGCACGGCCAATCTCATCCTGATGTCGAAGCATGTGGCGCTGAATGCCTTCCTGGCGATGGGCATGACCTTCGTCATCGTCACCGGCGGCATCGACCTGTCGGTCGGATCGATCGTTGGCCTGTGCGGCATGGTCGCCGGCGGGCTGATCCTCAACGGCCTGGACCTTCGCATCGGCTACACCATCTTCTTCAACATCTACGAGGTGATGGCGATCACCCTGCTGGTGGGCATCCTGATCGGCGCCGTCAACGGATTGCTGATCACCAAGCTCAATGTCGCGCCCTTCATCGCGACGCTTGGCACGCTTTATATCGCCCGCGGCCTGGCGCTTCTCTCATCCGATGGCGCGACCTTCCCCAATCTGGTCGGCCGCGCCGATTTCGGCACCCAGGGCTATGCCGTCCTGGGAGCAGGACGCCTCCTCGGCCTGCCGGCCTCGGTGTGGATCCTCGCCGTGCTGGCGCTGGCTGCCGCCTATATGGCGCGCTGCACACCACTCGGCCGCCATATCTTCGCGGTCGGCGGCAATGAGCGCGCCGCGGGCCTGTCGGGTATCCGGGTCAACCGGGTGAAGCTCTTCGTCTACATGTTCTCGGGCTTTTGCGCCGCCGTCGTCGGCCTGGTGGTTTCCTCCGAATTGATGGCGTCGCATCCCGCCACGGGCGAGAGCTTCGAACTCAACGCCATCGCCGCGGCGGTGCTCGGCGGTACCTCGATGTCGGGTGGGCGCGGCACCATCGGCGGCACCGTCATCGGTGCCTTCGTCATCGGCATTCTCTCCGACGGGCTGGTGATGATGGGGGTCAGCGAGTTCTGGCAGATGGTGATCAAGGGCCTGGTGATCGTCATTGCCGTGGTGGTGGACCAGGCCCAGCGCCGGCTGCAGCAGCGCGTTGCCTTGCGCCAGATGGCGAGGCTGGCCTGATGGAGTCCTATCGAGGTGCCCTGATCGGTTGCGGCTTCTTCGCCATCAACCAGCTCCATGCCTGGCGAGACGCCGAGGGCGTCGACATCGTTGCCCTCTGCGACCGCGATCCGGAACGCCTTGCCCAGGCGGGCGACCTTTTCGGCATCGACAGGCGCTATGGCGATGCCGAGCAGATGCTCGAGGCGGAGAAGCCGGATTTCGTCGATATCGCCACCACTGTGGCGAGCCACCGCCCGCTGGTCGAGCTCGCAGCGAAGATGAGAATTCCCGTGATCTGCCAGAAGCCCTTCGCGCTTTCGATGGCGGATGCGCGCGCGATGGTCGAGGCCTGCCGCCTCGCCGGCGTACCGTTGATGGTGCACGAGAATTTCCGCTGGCAGAGTGCGATCCAGGCCGTGAAGACGCGTCTCGACGCCAATGCCATCGGCCGGCCTTTCTGGGCGCGCGTGTCCTTCCGTTCCGGCTTCGACGTCTTCAGCGGCCAGCCCTATCTCGCCGAAGGCAAACGTTTCATCGTCGAGGACTTGGGCATCCATATCCTCGACATTGCCCGCTTCCTGTTTGGCGAGGTGACTCAGCTGAGCGCGCGCACCCAGCGCGTCAACCCCGCCATCAGGGGCGAGGATGTCGCCACGATGCTGCTCGATCACGAGGGCGGCCTGTCCTCTGTGGTCGATTGCAGCTATGCCACCAGGCTGCCGGTCGATCCTTTCCCCGAGACGCTCGTCGAGATCGACGGTTCGGCGGGCACGCTGCGGCTCGGTACGGGCTATCGCCTTGTCGTGAACGGACCCGGCGGGCGGGAGGAGGTCGACCTGTCGCCGCCATTGCTGCCCTGGGCCTCGCGCCCGTGGCACAACATCCAGGAGAGCGTGCTCGCCATCCAGCGCCATTGGCTGCATTGCCTGCACAACGGCGAGGAACCCTCCACCAGCGGGCGGGACAATATCGCCACGATGGCCCTGGTCGAGGCGGCCTATGCCAGCGCCGCCAGTGGCCAGACGATCGAGATGGCCTCGATCTGATTCAACCGACACATAGATGACGTGCCTCCCTGGGGTCGCAGGCGCGGAGCGCTTGAGTCTGCGCCTCGCTTCTTCGACGCTTTCTCACGCCAACGCTACGGTCTGGTGAACGTAGAGCGAGGCGGAACGATCGAGGTGCCTGACCATCGCCTGTTCGGCCCCGTCCGGATCGTGCGCGATGATGCGATTGAGGATGTCCTCATGCTCGGACAAGGTGTAGTTCTCCTTGCCGGTCCAGATCAGCAAGTCGGTGTGATACTGCTTCAGCCAGCCGAGCATGGCCTCGCTCATCGCCTCGAACAGCGGGTTGCCGGAGATGGCGGCGATGCGCGTGTGGAACAGCATGTCCGCATTGATGAAGGCATCGGCGTCGCCAAGGCTTGCGCGCTGGCGCGCCAGGGCTTCCTGCAGGCCGATGACCGCCTGTGCGTCGGCCTTCTGCGCCGCCTGACGCACCATGCCCAGCTCGAAGAAGCGGCGCGCCTCCTTCAGATGCTCCAGCGAGGCCGGGGAACTCGACAGGAGCACGCTGGCGGCATCGTCGACCTGCTGGAAGATCGACCTGGCGGTCGGCTGGCGAACGCGTGCCCGCTCGCCGTGAGAAATGGTGAGCAGGCCGAAAATGCTCAGCTGCTGCATGGCTTCGCGGATGGCGGGACGGCCGACACCGAGGCGGTCCATCAATTCGCGTTCGGAAGGGAAGGGGTCTCCCGGCTGCAGTTCCCCGCCGGTGATCAGCGCCTTGAGGCGGTCGAAAACCTCATCGGAGAGCTTGCGACGGACAATGCGTTGATCGGTGAGGGGCATGGGGCATTCCGATTGAGGCCGTGGGTTCGGCGGTCTTTGCCGCCTGTTCTTCCGCGAGGCAAGTCCGCTCCTGCAACAGTGCCACCGCTGTCTGGAAACAGACAAGGCGAATTTCCGTTGCTTCAACTTAAGTCATGATATACTCATCATACCTGTTAAGCAATTCCAGACCAGGCGCTGTGAGCGCCCAGACTGAATGGGTACCATGTCCGTCATCCGCATGACCTATCGCATCGAGACGGCCGGCGATGTCGAGAAGCTGGCCGCCAAGATTGCCAGCGATCAGTCGACCGGTACCTTCGTCAGCCTGCCGGGCGAGACGCCGGAGCTCAAGGCGCGTGTCGCCGCACGCGTCGTGGCGATCCGCCCCCTGGAGGCCTTGGATGTTCCCTCGATTCCCGACCCGTCGGCACCGGTCGGCGCAATCTACAGGCGTGCCGATGTCGACATCGATTTTCCGATCGAGGCGATCGGCACCGATCTGGCGGCTTTGATGACGATCACCATCGGTGGCGTTTACTCGATCAAGGGGTTCAGCGGCATCCGCGTCACCGGCATGCAATTGCCGGGGGCCTTCACGGCTGCCTATCCCGGCCCGCAATTCGGCATGGCGGGTACCCGGCGGCTGACCGGCGTCGTCGACCGGCCGGTGATCGGCTCCATCGTCAAGCCTGCCTTGGGGCTGCGCCCGCCCGAATCGGCCGAGCAGGTGCGCGAACTCGTCGAAGCCGAGGTCGACTTCATCAAGGACGACGAGAAGCTGGCGAGCCCGGCCTATTCCAGCCTCGAGGATCGCGTGAAGGCGATCATGCCTGTCATCCTCGATCATGAGCAGAAGACCGGCAAGAAGGTGATGTATGCCTTCGGCATCTCGCACAGCGATCCCGACGAGATGATGCGCAACCACGACATCGTCGTGCGGGCAAGTGGCAATGCCGCGGTGATCAACATCAATTCGATAGGCCTTGGTGGCCTGTCCTTCCTGCGCAAGCGCTCCCATCTGGCGTTGCATGCCCATCGCAATGGCTGGGATATCCTCACGCGGCATCCCGGCCTCGGCATGGATTTCGAGGTCTACCAGCAGTTCTGGCGGCTGCTCGGCATCGATCAGTTCCAGATCAACGGTATCCGCGCCAAATACTGGGAGTCTGACGAATCCTTCGTGCGCTCCTTCCAGGCCGTGACGACGCCTCTGTTCGAGGGCGATGTCTGCCCCGTGCCGGTCGTTTGCTCGGGCCAATGGGGTGGCCAGGCGCCGGATACCTATGCCCGCACCCGGCAGACCGTGGACCTGCTCTATCTGTGCGGTGGCGGGGTGGTCAGCCATCCAGGCGGTCCGGCGGCGGGTGTGCGCGCTGTCAGACAGGCCTGGGAGGCCGCCGTCGAGGGCGTCCCACTCGACGCCTATGCGCGCGAGCATCGCGAACTGGCGCAGTCCCTGCAGAAATTCGGCACCGACGCCGCCGCGTCCTGAGATCTCCAAGGAAAGAACGATGTCGGGCTTGCTGCTCTCCTATTATGGCGACGACTTCACCGGCTCCACCGATGTGATGGAGGCGCTGGCCTCCCATGGCGTGCGCACCACCCTGTTCCTGCAGCCGCCCACCGCGGCGCAGCGCGAGCGCCTGGGTGAGTGCGACGCCATCGGCCTCGCCGGCACCAGCCGCAGCCAAAGCCCGGCCTGGATGGATGCCGAGCTTACCCCGGCCTTCGAATGGCTGAAGCAGCTCGGAGCAGGCGTCTGCCACTACAAGGTCTGCTCCACCTTCGACTCCAGCCCGGCGATCGGCAATATCGGCCGCGCCATCGAGATCGGCAGCAAGGTCTTCGGACAGCACCAGGTCCCGCTGGTGGTCGGCGCGCCCCAGCTTCGGCGCTATACCAGCTTCGGCACCCTGTTCGCCGCCTATCAGGGCCAGGTCTATCGCATCGACCGCCATCCGGTGATGAGCCGCCATCCGGTGACGCCGATGGATGAGGCGGACCTTCGCCTGCACCTTGCTCGGCAGACGAAGGGGAGCATCGGCCTTGTTGACATTGCGGCGCTGGTGGCGGTCGATGCCGACGGCATCGTCGATGCCGTGCTGGCGAGAGGCGAGGACATCGTCCTCCTCGATGTCAACGACGATGCCACCCAATTGCAGGCAGGGCGCCAGCTCCTGCGCCTGCAGCCAAGGCTCGGGCCCTTCGTGGCCGGGTCTTCGGGGGTCGAATATGCGCTGCTGCGCGCCTGGCAGGAAAGTGGCTTGGTCGGCGGGAAAAGCTCCTTTGCCGCGCCCGGCATTGCCGATCGCATCGCCGTGGTATCGGGGAGCTGCTCCCCCACCACGGAGCGGCAGATCCGCCATGCCACCGCTAACGGGTTCGACGGCGTTGCGCTGGATCCGCGCGCGCTCATCAGCCATGGCGAGGCGGCCATTGCCGAAGCCGTCGCCAGCGGCCTTGAAAGGCTGGAGCAGGGACGCAGCGTTATCCTCTACACCGCGCTCGGACCGAGCACCGATATTGGTGACGGGTTCGAGGATGACGGGGACCGCAACCGCATCGGCGTGGCGCTGGGCCGGATCCAGAAGGCCCTCGTCGAACGGGCGGGCCTGCGCCGGGCGGTCATTGCCGGCGGCGATACGTCGAGCCACGCCTTGCGCGAGCTCGGGATCTTCGCGCTGACGACGAGGCTGCCCTTGCCCTCCTGTCCTGGCTCCCCCCTATGTACGGCCTATGCGGACGCGCCGGCCTTCGAAGGGCTGGAGATCGCGCTCAAAGGCGGGCAGGTCGGCGGCGACGACTATTTTTCGATGATACGCGACGGCCGTGGCTCGGCTTGATCACGACGGCCGGTCGCGTTTCTCTCATCCGGTGCAAAGCAGAGAAGGGCTCAGTGCGTCTTGTCCTGGGTTTCCGGGGCAGACAGGACAATACCCGTCATCGGTTCGACCCAGCTGATATTGTCGCGCACCGATTGCACGCCGGGCGTGTTCTCGGCGATGATCCGGATGGCGTTGCGCTGGTTTTCATCGGTGATGATACCGCTTAGTTCCACCCGGCCATTCTGGACCTCGACCCGGATGGCGCCGGCCGGCGCCCATGGCTGGGCCTGGAATTCGGCCTCGATGGCGGCCTTGATGTCTTCGTCGCTCACCGGTTGCTCTTCATAGGGCTGGCGCAGGAACTCGGCCAGGGTCCGCACCAGATCCGCGCGGGACAGCAGGCCGACGACCCTGTCGTTTTCGACGACGGGCAGGCGCTTTATGCCGTGCTGCTCCATGAGGAGCACGGCTTCCTCGAGCCGCTCGTTCGGGGCGACGACGATGACGTCCCTGGTCATCACCTCATCGACCCGGCGCCCATGGGTCTGCGCATAGGCCTGGGCCAGGTGCCCCGCTTTGAACAGGGAACTGAACCAGCTTGCCCCGATCTTCTCCGTGCCGAGCTCGGGGCGGCGAAGCAGGTCCCCTTCGCTGAGAATGCCGGCCAGCCGGCCGTCTTCACCGATGACCGGCAGGGCGCTTATGTGCGAGTGGACCATGACGTCGATCGCCTGGGATAAAGTGGTTTCGGGTGTCACGCTGACGATGTTGCGTGTCATCACGTCTGCGACCCGCATGGTGGCCTCCTTGCTGTTGGTGGGCGGCTGGCATAGAGCGCGACCCGGTAGTTGCTGTTGGATACCGCGCTGACGCGTGGATCGCGTTGATCTCACGCAAACCTGTGTTGCTGCTGCTGTAGTAGGGCCGGGCAAGCCTCAGTTCGTGCCGTGCGGCCAGACCCAGTTCTTGATCTCGGGCATGTCGTCGCCATGGCGCCGGACATAGTCCTCATGCTCGATCAGCTTGTTGCGCAGCGCCTGCTTGACATGGGCGGCCGCCGGCAGCAGGCCGGGAATGCGATCGATGGCGGCAATGGCGAGATGGAACCGGTCGAGACCGTTGATCACCGTCATGTCGAAAGGCGTCGTCGTCGTGCCCTCTTCCTTGAAGCCATGCACGTGGAAATTGTCATGATTGGTCCGCCTGTAGGTCAGGCGATGGATGAGATAGGGATAGCCGTGATAGGCGAAGATCACGGGCTTGTCGGTGGTGAACAGCCCGTCGAATTCGCGCTGCTCGAGCCCATGCGGATGCTGGCTGGGATCCTGCAGGGCCATGAGATCGACAACGTTGACGACGCGGATCTTCAGCGAGGGGCAATGCTGGCGCAGGAGATCGACGGCGGCCAGCGTTTCCAGCGTCGGCACGTCGCCGGCGCAGGCCATCACCACGTCCGGTTCGCTGCCCTGGTCGTTGCAGGCGAAATCCCACAGGCCGATCCCGGCGCGGCAATGGCGCACCGCCGCTTCCATGTCCAGCCATTGGGGAGCGGGCTGCTTGCCCGCCACGATGACGTTGATGCGGTCATAGGTGTGCAGGCAGTGGTCCGCGACGTAGAGCAACGTGTTGGCGTCCGGCGGCAGATAGATCCGGACGATGTCGGCCTTCTTGTTGGCGACGAGATCGATGAAGCCCGGATCCTGATGGCTGAAGCCGTTATGGTCCTGGCGCCAGACATGGGAACTGAGCAGATAGTTGAACGAGGCGATCGGCTGACGCCAGGCCAGCTCGCGCGACACCTTCAACCATTTGGCATGCTGGTTGAACATCGAATCGACGATGTGGATGAAGGCCTCGTAGCAATTGAACAGGCCGTGGCGGCCCGTCAGCAGATAGCCTTCCAGCCATCCCTGGCACAGATGCTCGCTCAGCACCTCCATCACGCGCCCGTCGGGCGACAGGTGGACGTCTTCGGGCAAGCGTGGCTCCATCCAGGTACGGTCCGTTACCTCCAGCACGGCGTCGAGCCGATTGGAGGTGGTCTCGTCGGGCCCCATGATGCGGAAATTGCGGGCCTCGGCATTCAGGCGCATCACCTCGGCCAGATAGCGCCCGAGGACCCGGGTCGCTTCCGCGCTGGTCTGGCCCGGCGAGGCCACCGTCACGGCAAAGGCGCGCGGGTCCGGGCAGCGCAGATGAGATTTCCGGCCGCCATTGGTGTGGGGATTGGCACCCATGCGCCGGTCCCCCTTGGGAGCCAGTTCCTTCAGCTCCGGCAGGAGACGGCCTTCGGCATCGAAGAGCTGGCCGGGCTCATAGCTTCGCATCCAGGATTCGAGCAGAGCGAGATGGCCGGGCTTTTCGGCGAGGCCGCTGAGCGGCACCTGATGGGAACGCCAGAAGCCCTCGGTCTTGAGGCCGTCGACCTCCTTGGGGCCGGTCCAGCCCTTGGGACTGCGCAGCACGATCATCGGCCAACGGGGACGTCCTGTTTCGTCCCTGGTACGGGCTGCATGCTGGATGGCGCGAATACGGGCAAAGGCCTGGTCGAAGGCTCCCGCCATGGCCTGATGCATCAAGGCCGGCTCCGAGCCCTCGACGAAGAGGACTTCGTGACCGAGGCCTTCGAAAAGCTTGCGGATTTCATCGTCTTCGAGGCGCCCTAATATGGTGGGGCCGGCGATCTTGTAGCCGTTGAGGTGAAGGATCGGCAGCACCGCGCCGTCATGGACGGGATTGACGAACTTGTTGGAGTGCCAGGAGGCGGCGAGGGGCCCGGTTTCAGCTTCGCCGTCGCCGACCACGCAGGCGACGATCAGGCCCGGATTGTCGAAAGCCGCGCCATAGGCATGGACTAGGGCGTAGCCCAGTTCACCGCCTTCGTGGATCGAGCCGGGCGTATCCGGAGAGGCGTGGCTGGGAATGCCGCCCGGGAAGGAGAACTGGCGGAACAGGCGGCGTAGCCCATCTTCGTCCTCCGCGATCTCCGGATAGATCTCGCTATAGCTGCCTTCCAGATAGGTATTGGCCACCATGGCCGGTCCGCCATGGCCCGGTCCGCAGATGAAGACGATGTCGAGATCGTCCCGCCTGATGATGCGGTTGAGATGCGCATAGAGGAAGTTTAGGCCCGGCGTGGTGCCCCAATGACCGAGCAGGCGCGGCTTGACATGGTCCAACGTAAGCGGATCGCGCAGAAGCGGATTGTCGAGAAGGTAGATTTGTCCGACCGATAGATAATTGGCGGCGTGCCAATAGCGGTCGATGAGGGCGAGTTCTTCGGGCTTCAGGGCTGCGGTCATGGCAAGGTCTTCGAGATTTCCAGGAGGGCGGGACAGGGTGCTGGTCGAAGGTGCTTCCAGTTAAACGGTCATGGCGCCGAGAAGTTGCCGATTGCGCAAAACGATCCGACGGGCATTGGATAGGCCGAGGATGCCCCTGCCGTGAAGCTGGGAGATGACGCGTGACACGGTTTCGAGTGTGAGGCCGAGATAATCGCCGATATCGCGGCGGCACATCGGCAGTTCGAACATGCCGGCCACGGCAAGCCGCCGATCCATTTCGAGCAGGAAGGTGACGACACGCTCGAGCGCCGTCTTGCGGCCGAGCAGGATCATGTGATCTTCGGCATGTCTGAGATCCCGCAAGGCGAGAGTGCGCAAGGCATTGGCAACGCCGATATCCTTGAGGGCGGTCGCTTCCAGGCTCTTGCGCCGCACCAGGCGCAGCATGGTATCGGTGACGGCGTCGGCGGTCATGCGATGCGTCGAGTCCGTTTCCAGGCCGAAAATGTCGCCGGGCAGATGGAAGGCACCGATCTGCCGGCGGCCGTCGTCCAGGAGCTTGCAGGTACGAACCGCGCCGCTGATGACTTCGTAGACATAGTCGGCAGGTTCGTCGTCACCGTAGATCTCCTCGCCCTTGTCGTAACTATGCACCGTTCCAAGCAGGCTGGGCAGGGGCGTGAAGCAGGAAGAGCCGACGGGTGCGATATCGGTTGCGATTGGCGGAAGTGCATTGGGCCTAACTGCATTCGACCGGGCGGGCATCTGGTTGCTTGAGAACATCGTGGCCATCTCCTGGGCGCGTCGGATGACCAAGTCGTAGGCCTGAATGGGGGCCTCGAAAATTTCGGTCGACCCCCTAGGGGACGGCCCCTAAGGGCCTTAACGGATATCGCGAGGGAAACCTTTGTCGGCGATGGCGGCCCGGACATTCGCCACTAGGCTTTCCGCAATGTGGGGCTTGAGGACGACGTGCTGGATGCCCGCGCGATGGGCTTTGTGTTCGATCATCTCGTCCGGATAGCCGGTGATCAGGACCACCGGACCGTCCTGCCCTCCTTTGCGCAAAAGCTGCGCGAGCTGGAGGCCGTCCATCCCGTCCATTTTGTAGTCGATGACGAAGCAATCGGGTGCGAAAGAAGCCATTTGCGACAGGCAGTCGGCGCCACTCAAATAGGTCTGAACCTTGAAGTCCTCGGCCTCCAGCAGGAAACGGAGCGATCCGAGCACGTCACGGTCGTCATCGATAACGGCAATAAGACAGAGGGGTTGAGAGGACGTCATTGGCGGTTCCCGGCACCGCAAGAACCCGGGCGGTGCAGCGAGAGAGAATACCTCTTCTTGCGCAGCCGGAATTGACTCAGCGCAAGGTCCGGTCTGTCCCATCCCCCGGCTTGATCGGCATCAAGGTAGGTTCCTGCGCTTAATGAAACCTTGTCGAATGCCGGGCGGCGCGCCGAGCGCCTGGGCCGGCAATGGGATGATGAGGAAAGGCCAATGTCGAACGATAGCAAACTGCAGCAGGCCGTGTTTGATGAACTCGCTTGGGAGCCGAGCGTGTCGGCCGCCCATGTCGGCGTGACGGCCGTGGATGGCGTGGTGACGCTCACGGGACATGTTTCGAGCTTCGCCGAGAAGAGCGCAGCGGAAGCGGCGGCCCGGCGAGTCAAGGGCGTCAAGGCCGTGGTCGAACATATCAAGATCAAGCTTCCAGGAGATATCCGTATCACCGACGACGAGATTGCCACCTCAGCCGCTGCGCGCCTGAGCGAAGATGTCTACGTGCCCGCGGACTGTGTTCAGGCCGTTGTCGAGGAGGGCTGGATCACACTCAATGGCGAAGTGGCCTGGAACTATCAGAAGGAAGCGGCCGAGCAAGGCGTGTGGCGACTGCCAGGCATTGTGGGCGTCACCAATCTGATACCCATTAGGCCCACGGTAGATGTCTCCAATATCCGGGACGACATCACCCATGCCCTGAACAGGTCATGGTTTTTCGATCCGCAGACTATCGAGGTGCGGGCCGAAGGTGGCCGGGTCAAATTGAGCGGTACGGTTCAGTCACAGCATGAACGTCAAATTGCTGCCGCAACCGCCTGGCGCGCACCGGGGGTGACGGAGGTCTTCAACGATCTGGTGGTGGCCTGACCTGAAGCAAGGGCTCTCCAGCGGTGCCCGAAAAGATATGCGATCAATCAGTCGCCCAAGGCACCGCTGCGTATCGCCTGCCTGACCAGTTCCGAGATGCTGCCTGCCTGCATCTTCATCATGACATTGGCACGGTAGACCTCGACCGTGCGCGGGCTGATCTCGTATTCCCTGGCGATCTCCTTGTTCGAGAGACCGGCAACCAGGCCATCCAAGACCTGGCGCTCGCGCGGGCTGAGGGAAGCGAGCCGGGCGGCGAGGTCGCTTGCGTCCGCGGCGACTTTCGTAGCTTTCGTGCTTTGTTCGAACGCCGCATGCAGGATATTGATGAGCCGCTCATCCTCGAACGGCTTCTCCATGAAGTCCATTGCACCCAGCTTCATGGCCTCGACGGCGAGAGGGACATCGCCATGGCCGGTCATGACAATGACCGGCAGATGAGCGGCCGTGGCCTTCACACGCTTGAGCAGTTCGATGCCGTCAACATCAGCCATGCGAATATCGGTGATCACGCAACCGAAGCCGAGCCGGGGCAGGGCATCGAGAAAGTGCTCGGCCGTCTCGAAGGGCGTGACGGCAAAGCCGGAGGTCGACAGGAGAAAGGCCAGCGAATCCCGCACGGCCGCGTCGTCGTCGATGATAAAGACCCTTGCATTATTCGGCATCGGAAGAGGTCTCTGTCAAGTTCTGGGAGTCGGCGACAGTGCCGACTGGCAGGGAGAAATGGAATGTGGCGCCACCGGATTGATTGGTCTCGGCCCACATCTTTCCGCCATGGGCTTCGATGATGGAGCGACTGATGGAAAGACCGACGCCCATTCCAGTCTGCTTGGTGGTGAAGAAGGGCTGGAACAGGTTTGACCGGACCTCCTCGGCAAAGCCATGGCCGGTATCCTCCACGCGGATGCGTATCATGTCGTCGTCGATCGGGGCGTTGGCAACCGTCAGCTCGCGCCGTGCGGATCCCTGCATGGCCTCGAGCGCATTGCGGAAGAGGTTCACAAGGACCTGCTGGATCTGGACCCGATCCGCCAGAACGAGGTCGCAGGATGGATCGAGATCGAAACGCAGGACAATCCCCTGCTCGCGGGCGCCGACCAGGCCGAGTGCCCCCGCCTCCTCGACCAACTTGGCGATGCTCTCGATCCTTTTCTCGGTCTCGCTTCTCGTCACGAAACTCCGCAGGCGCCGGATGATCTGTCCGGCCCGCAGAGCCTGTTCCGCCGCCTGGTCGAGCGCGGTTTCGATCCTGTCGAGGCCCTCAAGGTTAGAGGCGCTCAACAGGCGTCGCGAGCCCTTGAGATAGTTGCTGATCGCGGCCAGCGGCTGGTTGAGCTCATGGGCGAGCGCGGACGCCATTTCTCCCATGGCGCTCAGCCGCGACATATGAACCAGTTCCGACTGCAGTTCGGAAAGGCGGGCCTGTGTTTGCTGATATTCCGTCAGGTCCCGCACGAAACCGGTGAAGTAGCGGCGCCCGCCCGACTGCATCTCGCCGACCGACAAATGCATCGGAAAGGTGGAACCGTCCTCGCGCTTGCCGGTAACGATGCGACCGATGCCGATGATATGGCGATGGCCGGTATCCTGATAGCGATGCAGATAATCATCATGCCGCAAGCGGTCCGGTTCCGGCATCAGCTGCTTGACGTTCCGGCCAATGGCTGTGGAGCCGGTATATCCAAACAGCCTCTCTGCAGCCCGGCTGAAATACTGCATGATACCGGCCTCGTCGATGACGATCATGGCATCGGGAACGGTTTCGAGGATCGAGCGGAGATGCTCCTCGCGCGTGCGCAACGCTTCTTCCAGCTGCTTCTCTTCATCGATGTCGATCACAATGCCGCCCAGACAGGCGGGCGCGCCGTCCTCGGCCTTCAGGACGCCCCCCCGAAGCCGCAACCAGTGGCTGGCTTTGTTGGGAGCGCTGATGCGGCAGGCAATGTCGAAGGAGGTGCCGGATGTCATCGAGGCCTTCAAGGCCGCCGTCGCCGCCTCGACGTCCCTGGGATCGAGCAATGAGAGGAATATGTGGTAGTCAAGGGGGGGATCGGCCCGATAACCTAGAAGCACGCGCGTCGTCTCCGACACATTCAGGGTCTGCGAGGCAATATCGAAAGTCCAGGTGCCGATGCCCGTGCATGCGAGGCCGGTTCGGATCGCATGATCCTCCTGGTCTGAGACAGACCCATGCTGCAATGGTGCGACCACGTCCAGCCTCCGCGAGGGATTTCCTCTATAGAGACTCTATAGAGAGAGGCAGGCATGATCTTTCAAGAAGAATTGTTCGAAGCAGGATGGTGGTGATCTTATCCGGCACGCCGCGCAGGCTTTCTTCGCAAAGTGGCATGGTCTTCGACGGCATCCGACGATTGCCTGCAAAGTCCTGGCACGCTGCCTTCCTCTTGGCTGCACCGCTTGTGTCCACGGTATCTAATTCGACAATATTGCGCTGAATCAATTCGTTCGGATCGCCGAACCCCTTCAATGGACCGATATATCGACTCGGCATCGTTGAAGAGGGATGAGCCATGGCAGCCTCCACGATCTTGAAAATATCCCCTCCCGCGTTCAGCCACGTCGTCGCCGATCAAAATGAGGTGATCGATTTTCTGCTTTCGCCCTCTACGCATGGCAGGACCGACCCGGTGCAACGCATCGATACCCACGGCGCGATCGTCTTCCTGGCGGGAGATCGGGTCTACAAGCTCAAGCGTGCCGTCGATTTTCCATTCATGGACCTTTCGACGGTGGACCGCCGAGGGCGGGCCTGCGAGCGGGAGGTCGAGGTCAACAGCGCCTATGCGCCTCAGATCTATCTCGACGCAGTCCCGATCACCAGGTCCCGTGACGGCCTGCAGTTGCGCGGCGACGGAGAGATCGTCGACTGGGTCGTGCGGATGAAACGCTTCGACGAGAACGCCACGCTCGATCGTCTCGCCGACCAGAATGGCATCGGCGAGAGCCTGCTGGCCGATATCGTCCCGGCGGTGCTGGCTTCCCATGAAAAGGCTCCGGTCCGCGACGGGCTTGAGGCGACCCGAAGCCTCGAGCGCTATATCCGTCAAAACGACCGGGCATTTCGCGAAAGCCCGTCTCTGTTTCCGCAGCAGGACATCGAGGCTCTGACCGCAGCGGCCAGCCAAGCTTATCGCAATTGCTTCGATCTCCTGGTCGAGCGCGGCAAGGCTGGTTTCGTCAGGCGGTGCCACGGGGATCTGCACTTGCGCAACATCGCCGTCATCGACGGGCGCGCCACCTTGTTCGACGCGATCGAATTCGACGAGGCGATCGCGACCTGTGACGTGCTGTACGACCTGGCATTCCTGCTGATGGACCTGTGGGACCGTGGACTGCATCGCCAAGCCAACATGGTGCTCAATCGTTATTTGTGGGAAGCATCCGAAGCCCATCTGGCAGGCCTTCAGGCCTTGCCTCTATTCCTGTCCATCAGGGCCGCCTTGCGGGCCAAGATCGCAGCTGCAGCGGCAATGGTCCAGGCACCGTTGGAGGCCGAGGCAAGCCGGCTGGAAGCCCGGCGCTATTTCGAGCTCGCGCGTCGTTTCCTGGTCAAGCTGCCGCCACGGCTGGTGGCGATCGGCGGCCTGTCGGGCACGGGCAAGACCACATTGGCGCTGGCATTGGCCCCGTTCCTGGGCCGGGCGCCCGGTGCCGTCGTCCTGCGCAGCGACATCGAGCGCAAGCGCCTTGCCGGCATCGCGCAGACGCAGAAGCTGCCATCCTCGACCTATACGCCGTCCTCCAGCCTCGCCGTCTATGACGCGCTCAGCCGCAAGGCCGATCTTGTCCTGGCAACGGATTGCAGCGTCATCCTGGATGCCGTCTATGCGAATTTGCCCCAGCGGCACGTTGCGGAGGGCATAGCGCTACGTGCCGGGGTCGGCTTCACCGGTTTCTGGCTGCACGCGCCGCTGCCCGTCATGGAGCAACGCGTCTCCAGCCGCGAGAAGGACGCCTCCGATGCCGATGTCGATGTGGTCCGCAAACAGGCGGGCTATGATCTGGGGCGTATTTCATGGCATCGTCTCGATGCCACGTTGCCGCGCAAGGATATCGAAGATGAAGCCCTGTCGTGCCTGGCGCTCAGATGCGCGAATGGGCAGTCGCGCAACGGCTGAGCCAGGCGAAGAAAAGCCCGGCGAGGCAAGATCGGCATGAGCCAGACCGAGATCCTTGCCCGCCTTGCGGTTGCCCTCGGTATTGGCCTGCTCGTGGGCCTGGAAAGGGGCTGGCGGACCCGCGAGGAGGAGGACCACCAACGGGTTGCCGGGCTTCGCACATTCGCGCTTACCGGGCTCATCGGAGGCGTCGCCGGCGCCTTGTCCCATGCGACCGGTCCAGTGATCCTCGGCTTCGTGTTCCTGGGGTTCGCCGGTGCCCTCACGACGTTTCATTGGCTGGAGGCGAAGGCCGAGGGTAATTTTTCGGCGACCTCGCTGGTGGCGGGATTGCTCACCTTCCTCCTCGGCGCCTATGCGCTGACGGGTGATGTCCAGATCGCTGCCGCCGGTGGCGTGGCGATGACGATCCTGCTCGCCTTGCGGGAGCAGTTGCATGGCCTGGTACGCGGCCTGACCTGGCCGGAAATCAAGGCCGTGCTGGTGCTCCTCGCCATGTCCTGCGTGCTATTGCCCATCCTGCCGGACCGAACCGTCGACCCGTGGCAGACCCTCAATCCATGGCAGCTCTGGCTGTTCGCGATCCTGATCGCCGGGATCTCCTTCGGCGGATATGTCGCCATCCGCCTGTTCGGTGACAGGCTCGGCGTCATTTTGGCCTCCCTCGCCGGAGGCCTGTCGTCCTCGACGGCGACCACGATGGCGCTGGCCCGCATGGCCGGAACCCATCCGCAATCCTGGTCGATCCTGGTTGCGGGTATGCTGTCGGCGGGCGCCATCATGGTGCTGCGTGTTGGCCTCATCGCCTCGCTCCTCAACCCGGCCTTGCTTGCTGGCCTGGCTGCTCCCGTTCTGGCTGCCGCGGCGGTCCAGGTGCTCGGTGCATGTGCCTTGGCCATCAGGCGCGTGGATCATGGGGCACCCAAGCTACAACTCTCCAATCCGCTCGAGATTGGCTCCGCCCTCAAGCTGGCGGCCTTCATGGCTGTCGTCCTCGTGGCAGGCAAATTGCTGCAGCAGACCTATGGCGGCGCGGGCGTCATGATGCTCGCGGCGGTGTCGGGATTGGCGGATGTCGACGCGGTGACCGTTTCGATCGCCCGCATGAGCCTCGCCGATCTTGGCCCTGGTTCCGCCGCCTTGGCCATTGGCCTGGCCGTCGCCGTGAATGCCCTGGCCAAGGTGGGCATGGCCGCCTATGCCGGGGGATGGCGTTGTGCCCTACCTTTTGGGGCGATCAGCCTGCTTGCCGTGGCGGCGGGAGGAGCGGCCAGTTATCTGGCGAGCATGCGCTAACCCGGACATGCCCATCCCTATGCCCGATGCCGTGCGGGAGAGGGGAGGAGGCCTGCTATTCGCCTTCGCGCCTGACGAGAAGCGCGAGGGTCTCTTCGGCTATGACCTGTTCCTCGTTGGTCGCTATCACCAAGGCGCATATTTCGCTGGTGCCGGCGCTGATCCGGCGTGCATTCGCGTTGTTGGCCTCGAAATCGAGATCGAGGCCGAGCCAGGCCAGGTGGTCGCAGACCTTCTCGCGGATGGTGGGCTGATTCTCGCCGATGCCGGCCGTGAAGACCAGGGCATCCAGCCCACCGGCGGTCGTTGCCAGCGCGGCGATCTCGCGGGCGATGCGCAGGCAGAACACATCGATGGCTTCGGTCGCCTCGGCTGCATCGCTGGCCAGGAGGTCGCGCGTATCGGCGCTAATCCCTGAGATCCCGAGCAGGCCGGAGTGGTGATAGAGCAGGTCTTCGAGAGCCTCGGGCGAATAGCCGCGCTGCTTCATGAGATGGAGCGGGACGCCGGGATCCAGGGCACCGCAGCGCGTGGCCATGGGAATGCCGTCCAAAGTCGAAAACCCCATCGAGGTGTCACGGCTGACCCCATTGGCAAGCGCGCACAGGCTGGCCCCGCTGCCCAGATGGGCGACCACGACTCGTCCCGTGGCCAGGCGAGGGGCGATTTCCCTCAGCCTGCCGGCGATGAATTGATAGGAGAGGCCATGGAAGCCATAGCGCTTGATGCCCTGGTCGAAGAGTTCGCGGGGCAGCGCGAAGCGACGGACGATATCGGCCTGGGCGTGATGGAAGGCGGTGTCGAAGGACGCCGTCTGCACCAGATGGGGGCGAAGGTGCCGGATGGCACGGATCAGTCGCACACTTTGGGGTTGGTGCAGCGGAGCCAGGGGAACCAGATCCTCGATGGCGTTCAAGGTGGTATCGTCGATCACCGCAGCCCGCGAGAAGACGTCGCCGCCATGGACGACGCGGTGGCCGACGGCCACCAATTCGTCGAGAGAGAAATGTCTGCCCAACAGGTCGAGGGTCTCGGCGATGACGTCGTGGAAGTCGTCGCTGACTGGAGCTTTCAGCGGAATATCGACGACCTCGGGACCCTCCACCATATGGAGACCGAGCGGCTTGCGGCGGAGGTCGATGATGCCCATGCCCAGGCGTTCGAGCGTCCTGTCCTCACGCTTGAAGAGTCCCAACTTGATGCTGGAGGAGCCGGGATTGCAGGTCAGGAGGATGCCGTTCATCGAGGGGACTTTCCTTTGGCTGCCAATCTGGCGAGTGCGATCGAGATAAAGCAACGTCGACCGAGTATGATCTGCCGGTGAGGATGCCTGGTGTCAGAGCGCAGAAGGCGGGATCCGCCGCATCTGTCTCTTTTGGTAAATCAATTGCCGGCCCGGGATGTTCCCGGCACGGAGACCCGGCACGACCAGAGTGTCCATTGGTCCTGCGCGAGCGGCAGGCCAACCTATTCGAGAGCGCCTTTGGCTGGCCTTGATGCAGCTCAATGTCGGGGGAAACGCCGAGCCTAGAACAAGAGTGTCATCCAAGGAGATCCGCCGTGCCACTTCGCTGCATTCTGGTTCCCACCGGCCCGGGCATCCGGCCCGAGCGTCGTCTCGCGGCCGCATTGGGGCTCGCCAAGCGCACGCATGCCCATATCAACGCACTCTACGTCAGGCCCGATCTGGAGATCGTCGCTCCGCCCGTTCTTCTGGTCGGCGCAAGCGGCGTTCCGCCCCAATGCAATACCTCCTGCGAGGCCAAGGCTCTGGCCACGGCCGGCCGGCAGGCATTCGAACGCTGGTGCTCCAGCAGCCGGGTCGAGATGCAGCCTAATCGCCGGCTCGATGCCACTTTCGCCTCCTGGACCGAAAGGGGCGGCGACGTCGAGACGCTCGTGGCGCTCAACGGGCGCGTCAATGACCTCATCATCGTCGACAACCCCGCCCAAGGCGGGCCTTTCGATGCAGCGGCGTTCGATGCGGCGGTGTTCTCGTCGGGGCGGCCGACCCTGATGCTGGGGGAACGCCTGCCGGACAATCTGCTCCGGCATGTCGTGATCGCCTGGAACGGCAGCCTGGAAGGGGCGCGTGCCGTCGGCCAGTCCATCTCATTGCTGCATGAGGCGGAGCGCATCTCGATCGTCACCGTCCCCTCCGAAGCGGACCGGCAGAACGGCATCGCGGATCTGGCCGACTATCTGCACTGGCACGGCGTGGTCGTGGAGAAGGCGGGGTTGGTGCCGGATCTCGCCGGAAGCGATGGCGAAAAGATCCTGGCAGCCTGCGACCAGGCTGGCGCGACGCTGCTGGTCATGGGGGCCTACACCCATAGCCGCCTGCGCCAGGCCTTCCTTGGCGGCTTGACCCAGCATGTGCTCGACAGAGCGGAACTCCCCGTTCTGATGGCGCATTGATTGGGATGGCTGGCAGTAGTGCGTTTCCGGCCTGCGAAGGCGAAAATTAGGATCTGCGAACCTATGCTCGCCGAACGGACGAGAAGCGGGATGAGGCGGCCTGTACCGGAAGGTTGTGCCATGCCTGATCAGGCAGGAAGGATGTCATGGCGGCTTATTGGAACGCGTTGTTCGGCGGAATGCTGATCGGAGCCGCCGCCGTGCTCCTTCTGCTTGCCAATGGCAGGGTGGCGGGCATCAGCGGCATCGCCGGTCGCCTTCTGGGTGGCCAACTCGTCGTCGACAATGGCGCCTTTGTCGTCGGACTGGTGCTCGGCCCGATCGTCTTTGCCGTCTTGAGCGGATCTCTGCCGGCCATGACGGTATCCACGCCATGGCCGCTGGTTGCGCTGGCAGGCCTGCTGGTCGGCCTCGGCACGCGGATGGGATCGGGTTGCACGTCCGGGCACGGCATCATTGGCCTCGCCCGCTTTTCGCGGCGCTCGATCGCTGCAACCGCCATGTTCCTGGGCAGCGGCCTGCTCACGGCATCCTTGCTGGAACTGGTGCGATGAGGGGTGGCGACCTGTTCCGGCCGGCCGTATCGCTGGTGGCCGGCATGATTTTTGGGCTGGGGCTTGCGATATCGGGCATGATCGACCCGGCCAGGGTGCTCGGCTTCCTGAATGTGGCCAGCGGCCATTGGGATCCGAGCCTGGTCTTCGTCCTCGCGGGCGCGGTGCTGGTCGCCATTACCGGCGTTTTCCTGCAGCGCCGCCTGTCCCGTCCCTGGCTTGGTGAGCGTTTCCATCTTCCCGCCACGACCAGGATCGACCGGCCGCTTCTCCTTGGCGCCTTGCTCTTCGGCGTAGGCTGGGGCCTTGCCGGATTTTGCCCCGGGCCGGCGATCGCCGCGCTGTCGACGGCGAGGCCGGTCGTGTTGCTGTTCGTCGCCGCAATGATTCTGGGAATGCTGGCCTGGTCCCGCCTTTTCGCGAAAGCGGGAGATTGACCTGCGGCATCGGACGGCATGTTTCTCACGGGCTGAAGACCAGGACCAGGAAGACGAAGAACACGCCCAGATGCACGGCGCCTTCCAGCATCGTCGTCCGGGTGCCCGTGAAGGTGAGCGTCGACAGCACGAGCGTCATCGCCAGCAAGATCATGTTGGTCGCTGAGAGCCCAAGCACCACATTCTGCCCGGTCAGGAGGCCGATCACGAGGATGGCCGGCACGGTGAGGCCCAGCGTAGAGGCGGCCGCACCGAGACACAGATTGATGGCCCGCTGCAGCTGATTGGCGGTGATGGCCCTCAGCGCCGTGATGCATTCCGGCGTGAACACGATCATGGCGATCAGAATGCCACCGAGAGCCGTCGGGGCGCCGAGGCGGGCGATGCCGAAATCGAGCACCTTGGCCAGGCTCTTCGCCAGGAGGACGATGGGCAGGATGTTTAGCAGCAGCAGAAGGAGAGGCATTGCGATCGGGCCGCCCGCCGCAACCTCCTCGATTTCTGTGTCCTCCTCCTGTGCCGGAGGCGCATCGCTGGACGGCTCGCGATAGAACTCGGCATGGCGGCCGGTCTGGAGTACCAGGAAGGCACCGTAGAGGAGGAGTGTGAATATCGAAAAGCTGATCGCCTGAAAACGCGTCAGCGAACCGTCGCTGACGGAGGTGGTGAAATTCGGCAGGATCAGCGGGATGACGGCCAGCGGAATGATGATGGCGAGATAGGACGAGGCGCCCTTCAGATTGTAGCGCTGGGCGAAGTGCTTCATGCCGCCGAGCAGAAGGCCGAACCCGACCACCCCGTTGAGGACGATCATCAGCACGGCGAACATAGTGTCGCGTCCGAGCGTTGGTGCTCCCTTGGCGCCCAGCATCACGGCGGAGATCAGTGCCACCTCGATGATGACGATCGCGAGCGTGAGGATCAGCGTGCCGTAGGGCTCGCCGAGACGATGCGCCAGCACTTCTGCCTCATGTACGACGCCGAAGGCCGTCCACATGATCACGGCCAGAAGCCAAAGAAAAACTGCCACCGCGATGGGCGGCGTGTCGAGGTGCCCGAGCAGGGGATCCGCCAGGAATTGGAAGGCGGCGACGCTGGCCCATGCGGTGGCGAGGCGGAGAATCAGGATCGGCATGAAGGAGATGACCTCTGATGTCGAACAGGATGTCGCAGAATGGCTCGCCAGCCGCTCCGCGGCAAATCGGGCGCCGAGATGCCCTATGATCGCAGGAGGATATCTCGATATGCAAAAGCACGTCGAAGCAAGGAGCCAAGGAGAAAAGGCAGCAGCCGGACCTTCCCGCCTCCTCATCGGACGTGGAGGATCCGGAAACGGTCCGGTTCCGCTGGATCTCGATCGACGACCTGGACTGGCGGCCAGGCCCACTGCCAAACGCCGATGCCCGGCACGCGCGAGAACCGGATCTCGCCACGAGTGCCTTCCACGGCAAGACTCGGCCAGGATTCGACAATGCGTGCCCGATCCGGGCCGTGAACGCGCAGGGCAGCAGCAAGGACGGCGATGGCGTCATAGCCTTCGAAGGCGACGAAGGAGGGGGCTTCGCCAAGCCGCTGGTGGAGAAGGATCTTCGTGCGGACACCGAGCGGACCCAGGCGCTCGGGCAAATAGCGCAAGAACGGGATGGCGGCGCCGTCGTTGCCGAGCAACCCTGTCCATTCGGCGAACTCAGGCTGCCCCGCCGGTGCACCGATCATTATCCCGGCGAGCCGCCGATCGCGGCGGACGGCCTTGACGATCGGCACGGCGGGCTCCGGGTAGCTGGCCAGCAGCAGCAAGGCTGTCGCGCCAATGCCGGCGAGTTCGTCGCACATTGCTCCGTGGGTGAACGAGGCCATGTCGAGTTCGATGACGGTGCCGCCGCAGGAAGCGAAGAACTGCCGCAGAATTCCGGTGCCAGACGCCCAATAGACACTCGGCTGGGTCGCTACGGCAATGTGCCTATGGCCCGTGCCGAGGAGGAAGTCGGCATAGACCTGCCAGCCATGGGACTGAGCCGGGGCGAGGCGCGCGACCCGGTCCGTCGGCTGTTCGGCAAGCGCATCGAGAACCGCCGACGAGCAGAGGAATGGCAGGCCGAGAGCATCGGCCCTGGCAGCCACAGCGCGAGCGACGACGCTGTGATATTCCCCCACCAGGGCAGCCACGCCCAGGCGATCCAATTCATCGACCGCCGCAATGGCTCGTTGTGGGTCGGCGGCCGTGTCCCGGACCAGCAGTTCGAGTGACCTCCCGCCGATACCGCCGGCGGTATTGACCTCGCTGACGGCCAATTCGAGCCCGACAAGCAAATGCCGGCCTGCCTCGACCCAGCCTGGCCGGGTAAGCGGAGCCAGGGCCCCGATCCGTATAGTCGGCCCATCGGTCGGCTTCGGGCCGGGCGGAAACCGGGGCGTCTTCATCGGAGTCTCCCCTGGATCTGGTCGTCAATCCCCCCAAGACCGACGGCTCGGGACCTTCTTGCCGCAACCCGTTGCTGCCGCTCGCTGACGGCCTGATACAAGTGCATATTCAAGGCGCGCAGGAACAGTTCCGTGCATTTGCGCCGATCTGTATGGCCGAGGCGAGCCGTACGGTTTCCGGACATTGCCCGGCCTGTGCCGCCAAGGCCTAGTGGCTTCCCGCAAGGCCCGTGGCCAGATCCGCAAGCTTGCTATGCTTAGTCCGGCGCCGCACCGATCGGTGGTCCGCCGGGCGGGCGGTGCAGGAAGGTGATCGAGGCATAGGCGCCGAGCCATGATCCCAGCGCTGCAAAGGCGACATAGACCCAGTTCTCGGTATAGCTGATGACGGCATACGACGACAGCAGGTACCAGACACTGCTCCAGGTCGCGGCTGGAACGCGCTTGCGCGCCACCACCGCAGCGGTGAACATGACATAGACCGCATCCGTGGCGGCGGTTGCCAGCAGGACGGCGCCGGCGGTCACGGGATCGATGGCAGCCATTGCAACTTCTCCAAAGTCGGACAGGGGGAGAAGTGGATTAAGCCATAGTTGCGGGTTGCTGGCGCGCTCTTATCGAGACTCCTTCGTCCTGGGGGGAGCTTTGTTCGGCGTGGCGACTCGGTGCTTGGCGTCCTCCCGGTTTGCGGCGCGGCACGGGCCCATGAAAACGACGATTCAGCTTGGTGCAGTCGGCGGGTCGGATTTCAGAAACTCGATGGCTTCGGTGCGAAGCCAGTCGCAAAACAGGCTGGACTTGCGGTTGCGCCTCGCCCGGCGCAGGGCGACATAGGTGTGGCCGCTGTCGAGGAAACCCATCGGTGCCTGCAGGCGGCCGGAATGGATGTCCTCGCTGACATAGGGCCATGGTGCAACGCAGACGCCGAGGCCCGCCCGGGCCGCCTCCAGCATGAAGTAGAAATGCTCATATTCGACGCGCGGCCCTGCTCCGATCGATTGCCCCGAGTATGCATGCCAATCGTCCCAGGCCCGCAGCCGCGTTCGCGTGTGAAGCTGGGGTACGCCGCCAAGGCCCCTGGATGATGCTGCAGCCAGCGGTGGAGCGAGCACCGGGCCAGTCTGCTCGGGAAACAGGCCGATGACGTCGGCTCCTTTCGGCCAGGGCGGTGCGCCCACACGTATGGCGACGTCGAAGCCGTCCCTGCTGAAATCGACCGGGCGGGACGAGGCCGTCAGGCGCACCTCGATCTCGGGAAACTCGGCCTGGAAGCGGTAGAGCCGCGGAATGAGCCAGCGCATGGTGAAGGTGCCGGGGCACGAGACGTCCAAGGGACCCTGCTCGGTGTCGGCTACCGAGCGAACCGACATGTCGATCTGGTCGAACGCCTTCACCAGCCCCGCCAGCAGGGTTGTGCCTGCATCGGTCAGACGCAGCCTGTTCTTCGGGCCCTCGAAAAGCGGTACGCCGAGAACCTGCTCCAGATGCTGGATCTGGCGGCTGACGGCGCTGTGCGTGACGTTCAGTTCCTCGGCCGCGCGCGTCATCAGGCCGCGGCGGCCTGCCGCTTCGAAGGCACGCAGCGCGTTCAGCGAGGGGATATGCCTTGCCATGTGCAATTTCCGAACAATGAGTGTTCGATCATATCGATTTTCATCCTGTAAATCATGATGCTTTCTGTGTTCCGGAAGATAGGTATCGCCATTTTGGAACAGAGGAGGGCGACGCGGCGAGCGTGCGGTTCGCCTTGTTCCAAGCCAGCACAGGAGAGAGGGCATGTACGGCAGACATGAGGATGGCAGCGCCGGTGACGCGAATTACGGCGTGATCGGCGGTGGCTACAGGACCTACCGCCAGCCCGATCCCCACATCGCGCAATTCATCCTGGAGGCTTTGGGCGATGCGGCAACCGTGCTCAATGTCGGCGCTGGAGCGGGGTCCTACGAACCGGTCGACCGCAAGGTGACGGCGGTCGAGCCTTCCGCCTCGATGCGGGCACAGCGGCCGCCCCGTCTGTCGCCGGCAATCGATGCGACGGCCGAACGCCTGCCTTTCCCCGACCGGAGTTTCGATGCCAGCATGGCGACCTTCACGGTGCACCAATGGGCGGATCTCGGGCAGGGGTTGAGGGAGATGCGCCGCGTCACGCGAGGGCCGGTCGCGATTCTCAGCTGCGATCCCGATGCGTTGGAACGCTGTTGGCTGCATGCCTACGCCCCGGAGATGATCGCCGTCGAGGCACGCCGTTATCCAGCCATGGCCGCGATTGCCGACGCGCTCGCCGGCGGTATCGAGATCAGGCCCGTTCCCATCCCCTTGAACTGCGTCGACGGCTTCGGCGAAGCCTATTACGGCAGGCCGGAGCGTCTGCTCGAGCCCGGTGCACGGCTTGCCAACTCCGCCTGGAGTTTTGTCGACCCCTCCGTCGGCGAGCGTTTCGTCGCCGATCTCAGTCGCGACCTGAAGGACGGAACCTGGGACAAGCGCTATGGCAAACTCCGCAGCCAGCCCTTCTTCGAAGGCTCGCTGCGGTTGATCATGTCGAGGCCATGAGGGGCGATGATGAAGGACGAATTACGCCGCTTGAATTCGCTGGCCGGTCCCCTTCCGGCCTTCGACATGGATGAGGTACCGGACGATCCGCGGCTTTTGTTTTCCTCGTGGTTCCGAGATGCGGTGCAGGCCGGCGTGCAAGAACCGCATGCCATGGTGCTCTCGACCGTCGACGAGCAGGGCGCGCCGGATGCGCGCATCCTCGTCCTCAAGCATCTCGATCATCGCGGCTGGCATTTCGCGACCACCGATCAGAGCCCGAAGGGAGGCCAGATTGCGCTCAACCCCCAGGTGGCGCTGACCTTCTATTGGATGCGACTCGGGCGCCAGGTGCGCGTTCGCGGCTCGGTCGAACGAGCGGGCCCGCATGAGCGCGACGCCGACTTTCTCGCCCGCCCGGCAGGCGCACGGGCAATTGCATTGACCGACAGGCAGAGCGAGCCGCTGGTGTCGGCAAAAGATCTTGAGGATGCGCTCGAATTGCAGCTAGACCGTATGCGGCAAAGGCCGGATCTGGTTGCGCGGCACTGGGGTCTTTTCATCGTGGCTCCGCGCGAGGTGGAATTCTGGCAAGGCGATACGGAGCGTCGGCATCGACGCCTGCGCTACCGGCAGGAAGCGACGGGATGGACACGCGAAAAGCTGTGGCCCTGATTTCCCGTTTCCTGTCCGCCGGCGATATTGCGGGGTAGGAAGAGGAGGGAACTAGAGCAAAGCGCGTTTAGACGGAAACGTTGTTTTTGCTCTAGCTCTTTGATTCGACGCGTCTTTGCGATTCTTGGTGATTCCACCAAATCGCAAAACGCTTTAGCTCAGGCCTGTGTCTCCCGATCGCCTGGCTGCTCCGGTGCGATCGGCTTGAACAGGGCGCGATCGGGCTTGAGGTCCAGCAAGGGGGTGCCATCCAGGCAATCCAGCCCGCGAACCAGCAGCGTCGATCCTTCAAGGGCCACCAGCGTCGCGATCGATGTGCCGATCGGGTTCGGGCGGACCGGCGAGCGGAGTGCGAATGTGCCATGGGTGGTGCCGTTGTCGGCGGGACTTTGACGGACGAGATCCCGGCGCGACAGGTGCAGCCAGTAGAGGACCTCCAGGCGTTCGAAGCGCTCGATGCCGTCGAGTGCTGCCTGCCATGGCTCGAAGATCTCGATGCGGCAGACCGGCCCGTCCGGCCGGCCCTGTCGCGGAGCCATCAGCCTCGACGTCCATGGTGTCCGTATCAGGCCAATGAAGACAAGCCCCGCATCGGTCGGCTCGGGAGGGGTAACCGCCACCTCGTTCCGCCGGATTTCGCTTTCACGAACCATGCTCGGATCCTTCTCGCGAAGCTTGCCCTCGCGTGTATATCACCGGGCCTTTCATATCAGCCCTCTATCGACAGAACGCTGTCATTCCTGGTCCAGCCAAAGGCGGCGGGGCCGGGATCCAGGGCCAAGGCCTGTGCTCGCCAGCCCCTGGATCCTCTTCCCCTCGCCATGCTCGGCCGAGAATGACGAGTCGCCTATTCTGCGGATTGGTAGCAAGCGCGGTAATCCTGATGCTGCGTGAAAGTTCCTGTCCCAGTCCCGGTCGACGATAGCAGATACTCGTCGTTGCGGCCGGCACGACCTTCGTCGTCAAGCCGGGGATCGGCGTGACCCTGGCAATCTCGGCATCGGTTTTCTATGGTGCTTCACCACCCTGGCGGTCGTGGGATGGCGGACGCATCGTCGTCGGCCAGCCCCGCACCGGCCGCGACGCCCGGCAAGCAGTCGCCCCTGGAGGACCATGTCCTTTCGGAGTGGTGCCGCTTCACCACGATCAAAGAAAGTGACGAATTGCGATGAACCGACCTGCCTATCCCGGCGTTGCCGGCCTTTCGAGTTCGGTGTTCTGCAAGAAGGAGCCGCGCAACACGAAGTTCATCTTCGCCGAGATCGTCGATTACGTGCTCTCCATGATCAGACCCGACGGGGCGCCGGTCACCTTCGTGCAGGTCGGCGCCAATGACGGCATGCGCGGCGATCCCATCAGCCGGCATGTGATCCAAGGCGGCTGGCGCGGACTGCTGGTCGAGCCGGTACCGGCTGCGATGGAACGGCTGCGTGCCCATTACGGCACAGGCCCTGGGCTGGTTTTTCGCGACGAGGCGATCTGGTCAGAGGAGGGCAGGCGCGATTTCCACATTGTTCGCGGCGAGGACGTGCTGAGCAGCTTCTCATTGCCGACGATCATGATGCACGAACTCAAATATGATGATCTGGCGGGGATGATCGAGACCGTTCCGGTCGCCACGCGCCGGCTCGACTCGCTCTGCCGGGAAACAGGATTCGAGACGGCGGATTTGCTGGTGGTCGATGTCGAGGGTTGCGACGACATCGTGTTGCGCACCTTCGATTTCGACCGTCACCGCCCTTCGGCGATCTTGTTCGAGCATGTGGCGCTCTCGGCCGAAGCGTCGCAGGCGATCGGCGAGTTTCTCGAGAAACTCGGCTATGAGATCATCTACGACCGCCACGACTGCCTGTGCCTTCTGGGCGAACGGTTCGAACCGCGGCTGGTCGAGTTCCTGGCACGGGTCGTCGGGGCCGCGCGCGACAATTGAGGAGCCGGCGGCACGGCGAACGGACCGTCACACATCCCTTTACCGTCTGTACCGATATTTGTCGGGTGCCGTCCCCTCCAAGGGGGGCGCCGGGTTTTCCGACACCTGTCCTGGATGAAGCCGTCCGGTTTCGAAATCCGGACGGCTCCCTTTCGTTGAAAGTCCCGGGCATCGTGTGGGCTACGGGAGAGCCGCGGTCGCCGAAGCCCCATGTCCTTACGGCAGTGCCAGTCTATTTGGCCGGTGCACCCTGCGCCGCCGTCTCGATCAGCTTGGCGACCGCAGCCGGGTTCGACACCATCACCACATGCGAAGCGCCCTTGACCACCACGGTCTGCTTGGAATGGGCCCGCTCCGCCATGAAGGCGAGGGCCTGCGGCGGGATGTTGCGGTCCTTGTCGCCATAGACGAACCAGGAGGGGATGGTCTTCCAGGCCGGCTCGGTCGAGGCTTCGCCGAGCGCGGCCTCGGCGATCGGGCGCTGCGTGGCGGCCATCAGCTTTGCCTCGCCCTTGGGCACATCGGCGGCAAACTGATCGGGGAATTTGGCCTGCTGGATATAGAGATCCTTGCCGCTGCCTGAGATCGGCACCGGCGGGGCCAGTGTCGGTCCGAGCGTCGAGCCGGGGAACTTGCCGGTAAGGCCGATGGCGGTCTCGCTCGTATCGGGTGCAAAGGCGGCGACATAGACGAGGGCCTGGACATTGGCCTTGCCGGTGGCGGCCTCGCTGATGACCGAGCCGCCATAGGAATGGCCGACCAGGACCACGGGCGTCTTGATGCTGTCGATCAGGCTGGCCACCGAGTCGGCGTCACCGCGCACGCTGCGCAGCGGATTGGCGGCGGCGACGACGGGATAGCCGTCCTTTTCGAGGCGCTGGATCACGCCGTTCCAGCTCGAGGCGTCGGCAAAGGCGCCATGCACGAGCACCACGGTCGGCTTGGCTGTCTCGGCCAGCGCGGGCGCACTCAGCAGCAGGGCGCCGGCGATCGCCAGCCCCTTCACGAAGTTCTTCATCGGATTTTCCTTCGGGTTGTCACCCGCAGCCTGTGTCGGGTGGAGGATGAAAACGCCCGGCTACATCTCGGGGGCGAAGGTGGCGCGCATGGCGGCCTCTTCCTGCCGGATGCGGGTCACCAGGGGAATGAGATAGAGAGGAATGCCGATCACCAGCGTCCAATAGGCATTGAGAGCTAGAGAAAAACCAATGAGTTCCGGCAGGATGTTCAGAAAGTAGTTGGGGTGCCGTACGAACGAGAACAGGCCGCTCTGGACCCGTCGATGCTGCGGGCTGATGATGATCTTGATCGTCCACAGGCCGCCGAGCGAGCGGATGACCGAGACGAGGACGAGGGCGGAGGCGAGATAGACCACGATGCCCGCGGCAGACACCAGCGTGTTCGGCTCATGTAGGCCGGCCGCCGCCTCGGCGACCGCGCAGATGTAGTAGAGCACGTGAGAGGCAGCGAGGAAGATGCTGTTCTTCGCGCCATATTCGGTCGCGCCGCCCCTCTTCAAGGCCTTTTCGTGCCGTGCCGAAATCACGAGCGTGATGAGGCGCCAGGCAAAGGCGGCGACGGCGAACAGGATGAGATGAAACGGCATGGAAATTCCCGGATCCTCTGGAGCAGGGCGCCTTATGGCGCCAGCCTGGTAAAGACATAGTCACGGGCCTTCACGCGCGCCTCGTGGCAGGCAAAGCAGGTCTCGTGCTGCGCCTGGTCCACTGGCTTGCCGTCGATGAAGCGCCCGAAGCCCCAACCGCCGGTGGCGGCATATTTCTTCGAATCCTTGACCATGACCTGCACCGTGGTCGCCTGCCCCGGTACCAAGGCGGATTCGAATTCGGGCGACTGGACATGCTTCCAGGCCAGCTTGACCAGTACCGTCCCATCGGGAAAGGGCAGGGTTCCGGCGCGATAGGCGTCGAGCGCGGTCTTGTTGCCGAGCACGGTGCGCAACTCGTTCAGGGGCTCGTGCTCCAGCGCCGGGGCGACCAGTTCCCATTGCCGGTAGCCGTCCGGAATGGTGACCCCATAGATCGGCGATGCCGGCTTGGAGGCACTTGCGGATGTGCTCGTGGGGCTGCTCGTACCTTGGGCGAGCGCCCCGGCCGTGGCGACGACCGCCGCCGCCAGGAGGGCTCCGGCCAAGGGCATGATCACTGAGGTCTTCATCATCGGGGTCCTGGTCCGGATCAGAAACGGGCGACGTCGAGCATTGCCTTGGCGAAGGCTTCAGGAGCTTCCTGCGGCAAATTGTGGCCGATGCCGCCGGTGATCAGGCGGTGCTCGTAGCGCCCGGAGAACCGCTTGGCATAGGCCGCCGGCTCCGGATGAGGCGCACCATTGGCATCGCCTTCCATGGTGATCGTCGGCACGGTGATCGTCGGCAGTGCGGCGAGCTTCTTCTCCAGCGCGTCATATTTGGCTTCGCCCTGCGCCAGGCCGAGCCGCCAGCGATAATTGTGGATCGAGACCGCGACATGGTCGGGATTGTCGAAGGCCTGCGCCGAGCGGGCGAAGGTCGCGTCGTCGAACTTCCATTGCGGCGAGGCGAGCTCCCAGATCAGCCGGGCAAAGTCATGGGTGTATTTCGCATAGCCGGCTTCGCCGCGATCGGTGGCGAAATAAAATTGATACCACCACTGCAGTTCCGCCTTCGGGGGCAGGGGGGCCTTGTTCAGTGCCTGGCTGCCGATGAGATAGCCGCTCACCGAGACCAGGGCCTTGCAGCGCTCGGGCCAGAGGGCAGCGACGATGTCGGCCGTGCGGGCACCCCAATCATAGCCGCCGATGACGGCCTTCTCGATCTTCAATGCGTCCATGAACGCGATGACGTCGCTCCCCAGCGCCGCCTGCTGGCCATTGCGGGGCGTCTCGGCCGACAGGAAGCGGGTGCTGCCATAGCCGCGCAGATAGGGCACGATCACGCGGTAGCCGGCGGCCGCCAGGATGGGGGCAACATCGACATAGCTGTGGATGTCATAGGGCCAACCATGCAGCAGCAGCATGGGAGCGCCATCGGCCGGCCCGGCCTCTGCATAGCCGACATCGAGCACGCCGGCCTTGACCTGCTTGAGCGCGGCGAAGGAGGTGTGCGCGCCGCGGCCGGAGGCGGTCGAGGTGGAATTGGCCTGCGCGCTGGCGGCGCCGATCGCGCCGAGCTGCGCGAGAACGGCTCCGAATGCCATGGTGCCGAGCAGGCCGCGGCGCGATTGTTCGATTTGTTCCGACATCGACATGAATCCCGATTGCTGAAGTTGTGGCCGTAAGAAGCCGCAACACTGTATCGGCCTTATGTCGCCATCAGCTGGATTTGAAAGGCTATGTAAGCCCCTTCCGCCTCTATACACAGTGATACAATCGGCCCAATGCGGCTGCTGGTCTGGGGAGCCCATTTAGGCAGTACCTGTATGGCAATGTATCTGCAGGCAGGCCGGATACAGCAGGATGCCGATCGGGGGCGGCGAGGACATATCGGGCAAACATGGCATCGCCAAAGACGGGGGGCACCGGCAGCAGGGCTGCCGCGAAATGAATGGAGTTGCCCCATGTCTTCAAACAGCGTGTCTTCAAACAATATGCCTTCGCTCAGGTTCGACACATCGCGACGCACTTTGCTGAAGTCGGCCGCCGCCGCGGCGCTCGTCGGCCTGATCCCCACCGCGCTCTATGCGGCGGGAGCCGGAAGTGATGTCAGGCCCTTCAAGATCGCGATCGCCGAGGCAGATCTCGTTGATTTGCGCCGGCGCCTGAAGGCCGCGCGCTGGCCCGAAGAAACGGTGTCGGATTTCTCGCAGGGCGTGACGCTGGAACGGCTGAAGCCGCTGGTCGCCTATTGGGCGGATTCCTATGACTGGCGCAAGGTGGAAGCCAGGCTCAACGCGCTGCCGATGTTCGTGACCGAAATCGACGGCCTCGACATCCATTTCATCCATATCCGCTCGCCGCACGCCAATGCCATGCCGATGATCATGACTCATGGCTGGCCGGGCTCGATCCTGGAATTCATGAAGGTGATGGATCCGCTGGTCGACCCAACCAGATATGGCGGCAACGCCAATGACGCCTTTCACCTGGTGGTGCCCTCGATCCCCGGCTTCGGCTTCTCGGGCAAGCCGACGGCCAAGGGCTGGGGCTCCGACCATATCGGCCGGGCCTGGTCCGTGCTGATGCGGCGCCTGGGCTATGAGCGCTATGTTTCGCAGGGCGGCGATTGCGGCTCGGTGATCTCCCACCGCATGGCCCTACAGAAGGTGCCCGGCCTGATCGGCATCCATGTCAACATGCCGGGAACGGTGCCCAAGGAGATCGCCGCGATCCTGACGGCGGGCGGTCCGGCGCCGGCAAGCCTCACGCCGGACGAGTGGCGGGCCTTCGACGCCCTCGATGTCTTCTACAAGGACAGCTCGGGCTACGCGACCATGATGGTCACGCGCCCGCAGACCATCGGCTATTCCCTGGTGGATTCACCCGTGGGCATGGCTGCGTGGATGTATGAGAAATTCGCCACCTGGACCTATAGCGGCGGCGATCCGGAGAAGGTGCTGACCAAGGACGAGATGCTCGACGACATCTCCCTCTACTGGTTAACCCAGACGGGCGCTTCGGCGGCGCGCATCTATTGGGAAGACCACTCCAACAATTTCAACGCCGTCGACATTCCCGAACTGCCGGTCGCCGTGACGGTCTTCCCGGGCGAGATCTATCGCGCGCCCCGGAGTTGGGCGGAGCGGTGCTATCACAACCTCGTCTATTTCAGCGAGGCTGGGAGTGGCGGCCATTTCGCAGCCTGGGAGCAGCCGGGCCTCTTCGTGCAGGAAGTTCGCGCCGCCTTCCGGTCGCTGCGCTGACGCGATCACTATCGGCGCCCGTTCCCATCCAGGCGGGCGCCATTGAAACCCTGACGTTGTTGTTTGCCCGCTCTGGCAGCTTTCGTGGAGAGATCCGCAAGGGTTGCATCGGTCATGCCGTTCTTCGCCGAGAAATACGGCAGGCAATGGTGAGCTTCCCGGCAACAACTGGCCTGTGTTCGCGGCTTCCGCCACGCGCGATGAGCCGAAGGTGACGAAGAAATTGTAATGATATTATTGATCTCAACAACACCCGCCGCTCCGGCAGGTGACTTTTTATTTGCAATTCATGAACGGGTGTAATTGTCTGAAAAAAACAAGCAGGAAAAGGGGGACATCGGCATGAACCGCTCGATCCGCAGGCGTCTCGGGGCGCTCGCAATTCTTGCCGCCTCGCTGGCCGTGACGCCGGTTCTGGCCGAGGAGCCCATCGCGCTCGGCTGGGTAGGGCCCCTATCGCCGCCCGGTAACTATTCCGGCGGGCAGGAAATGCAGTGGGCCGTGCAGCTTGGTGTCGACGAGATCAACAAGGCCGGCGGCGTGCTCGGCCGCCAGCTCCAGGTCACCTATGAGGACACCAAGGGGCAGCCGGCGGAAGGCAGCGCAGCCGCGGTCCGGCTGATCACCAAGAACAATGTCTCGGCGATCTTCGGGGAGTTCCATTCCTCCGTGGCGCTCGCGGAAATCGAAGAGGCGCACAAATATGGCGTGCCCTGGGTCGGCACCGATGTCTGGGCCGACGACGTCACCGCCAAGCAATATCCGGAAGTCTTCCGCGTCTCCCCCGCCAACTCGCTGGTCTATGTGAAGGCCGCGGACTGGACGGTCGAACAGGGTTTCAAGAACGTTGCCATCATCGCCGAGAACACCGATTTCGGCCAGGGCGGCGCCAAGATCATCGCCAGTGAGCTCCAGGCCAAGAACGTCGCCAACACGCTGGTCACCATCGACCTCAACCAGCAGGATTTCACTCCCGCCTTGCTGCGCCTGATGAGCCAGAGCCCGCGCCCCGACGCCATCCAGATGGTGATCGCCGGCCAGGCCCAGTACCAGCTGGTGAAGCAGGCCTGCCAGCTCGGCCTTGCCCCGACCGCCGAGACCAAGCTGATTGGCTCGTCCGGCCTCTTGCAGAAGGAGGTCTGGGAGGTCACTGGTGCCTGCGCCAAGAATCTCTTGATCGTCAACGTCGCCCAGCCGAAGTCGCAATGGAACGACAAGGCCAAGACGTTCGTGGCGGCGTTCACCGAGCGCTACAAGCGGGCGCCCACGGGCGTCGCCCTGGAAGCCTATGACACGCTGGGCGTGGTGGTCGAGGGCATCCGCAAGGCCGGATCTGCCGATCGCGCCGCGATCGTCAAGGCTCTCGAGGCGGTTAAGTTCGAAGGCGCCAACGCCACCTATAATTTCCCGGCGACCAAGGCCCCGGCCTGGGCCTTCCATCAGTTCATGGACGTGCCCTTCACCATCATCCAGTACACCACGGAGAACCAGAGCCCGGAAGAGGCGGCCATCGTCTATCCCAAGAACTGGGCGACCACGGACAAGATCCTGCCTTGATGGAGCGTGCCGACGGATGCCGGCTTCGACCGCCGGCCCTAGCCCGCTGCAGCCGATGGTGACCCGGTCATGAGTTATTTTCTTCTCCTCGCCGTCAACGGACTGGTGATCGGCCTCATTTACGCGCTCATCGCCTCGGGTCTGACGCTGGTCTTCTCCGTGCTGAAGGTGGTCAATTTCGGCCATGGCTCGCTCTACATGCTGGGCGGCTATGCCTCCTACTACCTGATCACCGGCCTCGGCCTGCATCCGCTGCTCGGCGTCATCGGCGCGATGATCGCCCTGTTCCTGTTCGGGATCGCCTTCGAGCGGCTGGTGATCGCGCCGATGTATACCGACAAGGTCGAGCGCAAGGACGAATACGCCATCATCGTCACCTTCGGGCTCACCATCCTGCTCACCAATCTGGGTCTCGTCGTCTTCGGACCGTTCGCCAAATCGCCGCCCTCCTTCATGGCAGGGGTCTTGATCGCCGGCCCGCTGATCCTGCCCTATGATCGGCTGATCGCGGCTGTCGTCGCGGCGATCCTGCTGGTGGGGCTCGCCCTGTTTCTCAAGCGCACCACGCTCGGCCAGGCGCTCGATGCCGTCAGCCAGAGCCGCGAATCCGCCGCCGTCATCGGCATCGATCCGCAGCGCATGTATACCGTCGCCTTCGGGCTAGGCTCGGCGCTGGCCGGTGGAGCCGGCGCGCTGATCGCCCCGGTCTTCGCGCTCTCGCCCTCGATGGGCGACCTGCCGGGCGTGCAGGCCTTCATCATCATCGTGCTCGGCGGCATGGGCTCGGTCGGCGGCTCGATCGTCGGCGGCATCCTGCTCGGCCTCGTCCAGAGCCTCGGTGTCGGCTATCTGCCCGATCCCAACCGGGCGCTGGCCTACACCCAGGCCTTCGGCGCCCTGCTGCTCGTCGTCACGCTGCTCGTGCGGCCGACCGGCCTTTTCGGCCGCTCGCATCTGCGCCTCGAATAGGCCGGGCAGACCATGGCGCGCTTCTCCCTGTCCCAGGCCGTCCAGGCCATCCTGTTGATCGCCGCGCTGCTCGCCCCGCTCGGCGCCGGCACCTACTGGATCCATGTCGGTGCCATCGCCTGGTACTACGCCTTGCTGGCGGCGAGCTGGGCCATGCTCGCCGGCTTCGCCGGGCAGTTCTCCTTCGCCCATGTCGCCTTCGCCGCCCTTGGCGGCTATGCCTCGGCTCTCGGTACCAGCCTGCTCGGCCTGCCGCTCGCCCTCTCCATGTTGTTGGCCGTCATCCTCGCCGCGATTGCCGGCGCATTGATCGGCGCCCTGGTGCTGCGATTGTCCGGCCCCTATCTCGCACTGTTCACGCTCGCCCTCGCGGAGATCTTCCGCATGGTGCTGGTGGCCGAGGAGGGCGTTACCCGCGGCATGCTCGGCCTGCCGGTGCCGACCCTGTTCGCCGGTCGGTCGGACCTGCCCTATTACTATCTCGGCCTTGGCCTCGTCGTCGCTGCCATGCTGGCGATGAACGGCCTCCTGGCAACGCGTGTCGGCCTGTTCCTGCGTGCCATTCGCGAGGATGAAGGCGCGGCGCGGGCCAGCGGTATCGACACGACGCGCTACAAGATCCTGGTCTTTGTCGTCACCAGCATGATCGCCGCCGTGGCCGGCATCTATTACGGGCATTTCATCGGCATTCTGACGCCCAACATCGCCATCCTGCCCGAAATGGGACTGGTGATCGCCATGGCGGTGATCGGTGGTATCGAGAGCCTGCCCGGCGCGGTCATCGGCGCCGTCGTGGTTTTCGTGCTGTCGGAATTCCTCAGGGCGTATGGCGAATGGCGCTTCGTCCTGATGGGCCTGGTGTTGATCCTGGTGCAGCGCTTCGCCCAGAACGGCCTTTATCCGATGATCGAGCGCTGGGGCCGGGCACGCCGGACCGCGCAGGCAGGCCAACCAGCTGGGAAACGCCATGCCGAATGAGAGCGCAGCCTTCTTCTCCGTCAGCGGCCTCGCCAAGCATTTCGGCGGCATTCATGCCGTCGAGGACCTGTCCTTCACCCTGCAGCGCGGCGAGATACTGGGCCTGATCGGTCCCAACGGCTCGGGCAAGACCACCACCATCAACATGGTCACGGGCGCGTTGAAGCCCGATGGCGGCAGCATCGAGGTCGAGGGCGCCGACATGGCCGGCCAGCCCGCCTATCTCTATGCCCGCCGCGGCATTGCGCGCACCTTCCAGGTGCCGCGGCTGTTCCGGCGTATGACGGTGATGGAGAACCTGATCGTTCCCGCCCTCTCGGACGCCTCGGAACGCCGCCGGACGGCCGAGGAGCGGGCCCGCGGCGTGCTCGCCTTCCTCAGGCTCGAGCACCTTGCCGACCATTATGCGCGCGCGCTCTCCGGCGGCCAGCAGAAGCTCCTGGAACTCGGCCGCGCGCTGATGCTGCGGCCGCGCCTGCTCCTGCTCGACGAACCCTTCGCCGGTGTGCATCCGCGCCTGCTCGATGAGATCGTCGAGCATATCCGCAGCCTGAACCGGGACGGCCATACCATCGTGCTGGTCGACCACAATCTGGATGCGGTGCGCTCGGTCGTCACCCGCGTGCTGGTGATGGCGCGGGGCCGCAAGATCGCCGACGGCGCCGTGTCGGACGTGCTCCGCAATGCCGACGTGGTTCGCGCCTATACCGGCACGCGCATGGGAGGGCCTTGAAATGAACCCGGCCACGGCGTCCGTCCCTGCCGAGCCGCGCTGGAGCGACGGGCCTGGCTTGCTGGCCTGCGAAGGTCTCGTCGCCGGTTATACCGGCGACATCGACATTCTGCGCGGTCTTTCGGTGAAGGCCTGGCCCGGCCGCATCTCCTGCGTGGTCGGGCCGAACGGCACCGGCAAGTCGACCCTCCTGAAATCGCTGTTCGGCTTCCTGCGCCCCAGCGCCGGCCGCGTGCTGCTGGGCAGCAGGGACATCACCGGCAGCCCGCCCTTCCGCATGCTCGGTCTCGGCGTCGCCTATCTGCCGCAGCGGCCGAGCCTGTTTCCGCATCTGTCAGTGGAGGCCAATCTCAAGCTCGGCCTGTGGCATGCGAGGCCGAAGAAGCAGATGCTGGCCGAGCGTCTCGACAGTGCCTATCAGCGCTTTCCCGTCATCCGGGAGAAACGCGGTCAGCCGGCCGGTCAGCTTTCCGGCGGCCAGCAGCGGCAGGTCGAGATCGCCCGCAGCCTGATGGCCGATCCCTCCGTCTATCTGATCGACGAGCCGACGGCCGGAGTCGATCCGCAGACCAGCGAAACCATCTACGACATCGTACAGGGCCTGGCGCTCGACCTGTCGAAAGCGGTGCTGCTGGTCGACCAGGATATCCGCGCCGCGCTTGCCATCACCGACTACGTCTATGTGGTGAAGAACGGCACCGTCTTCTCGGAAGGAGAGCGTGACGATTTCGGCACCGACACCGATGCGCTGGTGGCGCGCTGGCTCTATGCGAGCGGGGAATAGAAGTTCGAGCCACATCGCCTGAACGGCATGGCTCAGGGCGCTTGATAGGCGGGCGGTGGCTCGAACAGCCCGCCGCGGCGGATTTCGAGGGCTCGGCCGATGCGCAGGGCCAGCGCTTCCTCGAAACGTGGCACCGCGATCTGCAGGGCGGTCGGCAGGCCGGTCCCGACCAGGCCGGTCGGGATGCTGAGCGCAGCCATGTCCATCAGGTTGACGAAGCGCGTGAAGGTGCCGAGCGGTGTCTTCGTCTCGTCGATCTCGGCCAGCGGCGGCGGCAGGATCGGGGCCGTGGGCGTCAGCAATGCGTCCGTGCCCTCCAGATAGGCGGCGAATTCGACCTGCGCGGCGCGCCGCTGTTCCAGCAGATCCTGGTAACGGGCGGCGTCGACCTGCCTGCCCTTGAGGATGCGCGACCGTACATCCGGATGCAGCGGGCTGTCGTCCGGCCCGGCATAGCGGCCGAGATGGTGCCAGGATTCGGCCGACATCAGCTCACCGGTCAGGGTCATATAAGCCTCCGGCGGCCGGGGCATCGCCTTTTCCCGAATGTCCGCACCGAGTGCCTCGAGATCGGCAAGTGCTGCCCGGAAGCGCTCGAAGACGAGGGGCTCGACAGCGGCAAGGCCCGCAGCGGCGGGGATGCACAGGCGAAGGCCGGCAAGGTCATGCTCCGGCGCGCTCGACAGGGCGACCGGCGGCACGCCGAATGTCGCCGGGTCGAGTGGATCCCGCCCGGTCATGGCGGCAAACAGCAAGGCTGCGTCCTCAACCGAGCGCGTGAGGGGACCGACGCTGTCGAAGGAGGTGGCGAGGGTCATGAGACCCCCGCGCCCGATCCGGCCGACGGTGGTCTTCAGGCCGACGATGCCGCACATGGCGGCGGGGTTGCGGATGGAGCCGCCGGTGTCGGTGCCGAGCGCGGCCGGAACCAGGCCGGCGGCAACCGCCACGCCGGAGCCGCTGGAGGAGCCACCGGGCGCCCGGGGGACATCGGGATCCCGTGGATTGAGCGGCGTGCCGGTGATAGGATTGGTACCCCAGCCGCCGAAGGCGAATTCGACGGTCTGCACCTTGCCCACGAGCACCATGCCGGCCTCCGCGAGGCGCGTCACGGCGTTGGCCGTCACAGTCTGGGGCTCGGCGCCGAGAGCCCTGGAACCGGCCCTTGTCGGCCAACCCCGGACATGGAACAGATCCTTGGCGGCATAGGGGACGCCGTCGAGAAAGCCTCGCGCCTCGCCGTGGCGACGGCGCTGGTCGGACGCGACGGCAGCCTGGAGCGCTTCCTCTGCAAAGACGCCGACAAAGGCATGGAGCGTGCTGTCATGGGCGGCGATGCGCGCCAGGGCGCGGCCTGTGATGGCTTCGGAGGTGGTACGCCCCTCCGCCAGCAGGCGGCCGAGTTCGGCCGCTGTTGCGAATGCGGAAATGTCGTCTGCGCCCATACCAGTCTCCTCGCCGGATTCGGCCCAGCAAAGCATGGCGCGGCCCGGCAAGGAAAGACCAAGATGCGGATCGCCATCAGGCCGGCACCACTGGAGCCGGCCTGCGAGGCCTCTGCTAAGACAGGGCCCGGTGGTCAGGGGACAAGCAGCAGCTTGCCCGTGGTCCTGCGGCTCTCCATGTCCGCATGGGCCCTGGCCGCATCCGCCAGCCGATACTTGCCGCCGACCCGAACCGCGAGCTTGCCCTCGGCCAGCCAGTCGAATAATTGGGCCGAGCGCCTGCGCAGCAGTTCGGGCGTATGGATATGATCGAAAAAGGTCGCGTAGCCGATCTTGATGCTCCTCGGCAGGCTCATGATGTCGAGCGGGCCGGGGCCGCCCAGGACCGGGCCGTACCAGCAGAACGTGCCGGACCGGCGCAGGATGTCGAGCGAGCCCTGGAAAGTGGCGGGCCCCGAACCGTCATAGACCACGTGGACGCCTTCGCCCCTGGTCAGGCGCAGGGCCTCCTCGGCAAACTGGCCTTCGGCATCGACGATCACATGGTCGGCGCCGGCCGCCTTGGCCATGGCCACCTTGTCGGGCGTCGAAACCCGCCCGATGACCCGGCCGCCCCGCAGCTTGATGATCTGCGTCAGCAGCAGCCCCACGCCACCGGCGGCGGCGTGGACGAAGGCGGTGTCGCCGGGCTGAACGGGATAGAAGTCGGTGGCGAAGTGACTGGCTGTAAGACCCTGCATCATGATCGAGGCGGCAGTCCCGTCGTCGATCGCGTCGGGTACGGGCACCAGCGCACTGGCCGGGATCGCGATCCGCTCGGCATAGCTGCCCGGCGCATAGACCCAGGCAACGCGCTGACCCGGCTTGAAGTCCTCGACGCCGTCACCCAGCGCCAGGACGCGGCCGGCACCTTCCACGCCGAGAATCTTGGGATTGGGCATTTCAGTCCAGGCCATGCCCTGCCTGACGCCGATATCCATGAAGTTGACGCCGGTAAAGGCGACCTCGACCAGGACCTCACCGGGGCCGGGCACCGGCTCGGCGTGTTCGACATGGCTCAGCCTGTCGCCTCCGCCGATTCCGTTCATGACGATGGCTTTCATTTCTCATACTCCAATTTTGAATGTTCGTTCCTGAATTTTACAAAAAAAGGGCCTAACACAGGGCCCTCAGGGCCATGTCGGCCAGGCTGGCCAGGATCCGATGGTCGGCGCCGCTGCGCCCGGCAATCCGGATGCCGGCGATGCTGGCGACCAGAAATTCAGCCGTTCTGTCCGGATCGAGGCCGGCGGCGACGTCTCCTTCGCGCTGCGCGTCCCGGACCCGGCCGGCAAGGACGCCGCCCAGGCTTCGGGCCAATGAGGCGTTGATCTCGGCGAGATCGGCGCGGGAAACCCCGAACTCGCAGATCGAGCCGGTACCGAGGCAGGCCCGGTCGGCCGTATCGACCACCCGGCGCAGCATCGCCTTGATGCCATCCATGCCGCGTGCGCCGCTTCGCAGGGCATCGAAATGGGCCGAGCATTCTCCCAGCCCATAGCGGCGGACCGCCGCACAATAGAGCTGCCACTTGTCGCCGAAGGCGGCATAGAGGCTTTGCCGGCCGATGCCCATGGCGTCGACGAGCATCTGGGCCGAACTGCCTTCGAAGCCATGTTCCCTGAATACGCCGATCGCGGCGTCGAGGGCGGCGTCAGTGTCGAATTCCCGTAATCTTGCCATGTCGATCACCTAAACATTCGGGAACGAATGTTCAAGAAAAATCTTGAATGGGAACCCTGCTTTCGCCATTGCGTCGGACCACGCCATATCGAGACGCCGAACCGTACGCCCCGGAAAGTCGTCATCCGAAGGTGAAGGCATAGGCCTCGACGCCGGGGTCGAGAAAGCGGACCTCGAAGGTCCGCGCCGCCACGCTGCCGGATTGGCGCACGAGCTGGTAGAGCCGCGTCTCGGTGACCAGGCCGTTTCCCTGCGCATCGATATCGGCCCCATGGTCGGAACCGGGCGCCTTGCCGTCGACGGTGACCCGCAGGCGCACGGGCTTGCCGGCAGCGCCGGGACCGAGCACGAGATGCAGGTCGCGGGCGCTGAAGCGATAGCTGATGCCGCCGCCTGCCTTGTCGAGAACGGCTTTTTCCGGACCGACGGTCCACGTGCCCGACAAGCCCCATTGATTGAGCCCGGGATCGGTGACCGAATAGTCGCGGGCCGCGTCAGGCGCCAGACGCTCTGACGAGGCAAAATTGTCGGCGCGGCCATAGCCGAGATAGGTCTCCTGCGAACCGAGATTGCCGAGGTCGGGACTGGCCTCTGCGCCTTTCGTAGCGGGAGTGACCGCTTCTTTCGTGAGCCCGTCGCTGCCGGCCTCCCGCAGCAGGTCCTGGATCGCCTGTTCGGTCTGGCGATAATTGCCCTCGCCGAAATTGTGGTAGCGGATCTGGCCTCGGGCATCGATCAGGTAGAAGGCCGGCCAATAGCTGTTCTGGAAGGCGCGCCAGATGCGATAGTCATTGTCGACCGCCACGGGATAGGAGATGCCGAAATCCTTGACCGCCTGCCTGACATTGCCGAGCTTCTTTTCGAAGGCGAATTCGGGCGCGTGCACGCCGATCACCACCAGCCCCTGGTCCTTGTATCTGTCTGCCCAAGCACGGACATAGGGTGTGGTGCGGATGCAGTTGATGCAGGAATAGGTCCAGAAATCGACGAGCACCACCTTGCCGCGCAGTTGCTCCGTCGTGAGCGGGGGCGAGTTCAGCCAGGCCACGGCGCCGTCGAGCGAGGGAGCCTGGCTCTCGACGGGAAGATCACTGCGGAAGGGGGTCTCGGCCTTGGCGCTGGCGATCAGCATGCCGCCGCCGGCGAGACCCGACGCTATGGCGGTTCGCGGATCCACATGCAGCCTGTCGAGGATGGCCTGCTCGATGGTTGACGTGCTGGCATAGGAGAGCCGCGCCAGCAGGCCAGTATCCAGACCCAGGGCAACCGTGCCAACCCCGGCAAGCACGGCCACGCCGAGGCCCTGTCGAACGCGCTCGCTGACGCCGAGCGAACGCTTCATGCCCGCAAGCAGCCTGCCGCCCACCAGGAGGGCGCCGGCCAGCGAGGTGGCGGCGCCACCCGCATAGGCGAGCAGCAGCAACGTCGTCTCGATATTGGCGCCCTGAAGAGCCGCGCCGGTCAGGACCAGGCCGAGGATCGGCCCGGCGCAGGGCGCCCAGAGCAGGCCCGTTGCCACGCCGAGCATGAGCGAACTGCCGGCGGTCCGCGCGCCCGAGGCGGCCGAGGCACCGTGCAGCCGGTTGCCGAGGTCGACGATCGGCTGGGTGACCGCACCGGCGAGGCGCGGCGAGATCAGGCTCAAGCCGAACATGGCCAGAAGCGCGAGCGCAGCCAGGCGCCCGAACTCGTTGGCCTGGATGACCCAGCTCCCGCCGACGGCCGCCAGGGTCGCAACCAGCGCAAAGCTGCCGGCCATGCCGGCAAGCATGGGCAGCCTGCCGCGCAGGAAGGGCAGGTCTGCCCCGGCGAAGACGAAGGGGAGAACGGGCAGGATGCAGGGGCTGAGAATGGTCAGCACGCCGCCGAAAAAGGCAATGGCTAGAAGAACCATCATTGTCTCCTGTGCAACGGAGTGTCGGGCCCACGATGGCAGAGAGGTCCGACGGGCAAGGAGGCTGATGTGGCGTGCGCGAGTATCGTGAATGTGTCCGGGGCCTTGGCCGATTGTACCGGAGTGTAGGCGCCGGTCCGGCGGCGACACATGGACACAAAAAGCAAGGCGCCGGCAATGCGGCCCCGATTGTATCGGAACGTATCCGCGCCGCCGGATCCTACATGCATATGCAATGGGTGCCGGCGAGGACACATCCAGGATACATCGCGCTGGCTTGATTGCGCCTTGTGCCGTGGCCCTGATTCCTGCGCCTTGTATGAGATTTCCAGCAGGCGAAAGCGGTTTGCGACCTGATGGCGTCGCCGGGAATCGCAAAGCGCCCAAGCCAATCCGTTGGATGGGCTTGGAAACAACGAACTCGAGCAATGTGCGTTTTCACCAGAACGCGCATTGCTCTAGAAGACATGGCGTTGCGATGTATGACCCGGACTCGAATGCATCGTTTGGGTATCAGTTGACCGGCGGAAGCAGGACGTTCAGGCATGGAACATGTCGACCACATACTGATCGTCGATGACGACAGCGAAATTCGCGACCTGGTGTCGAGTTATCTGAAGAAGAATGGCCTTCGCGCGTCGGTCGCCGCCGATGGACGCCAGATGCGCAGCTTCCTCGACGCCAACACGGTCGACCTGATCGTGCTCGACGTGATGATGCCGGGCCAGGATGGCCTCGTGCTCTGCCGCGAATTGCGGGCCGGAAAGCACAAGGCCACACCGATCCTGATGTTGACGGCCCGCAGCGACGAGATGGATCGCATCATCGGGCTGGAAATGGGCGCCGACGACTATCTGCCCAAACCCTTCGCCGCGCGCGAATTGCTGGCGCGCATCAACGCCGTCCTGCGGCGAACCCGCATGCTGCCGCCCAATCTGCAGATCAGCGAGGCCGGACAGCTTCTGACCTTCGGCGAGTGGCGGCTCGACACCGTCGGCCGCCATCTTCTCGACAGCCAGGGCACGGAGGTGGCACTAAGCGGGGCCGAGTACCGGCTGCTGCGCGTCTTCATCGACCATCCCCAGCGCGTCCTCAACCGCGACCAGCTCCTGAACCTCACCCAGGGCCGTGATGCCGACCTGTTCGACCGCTCGATCGACCTCCTGGTCAGCCGCTTGCGCCAGCGACTCGGCGATGATGCGCGCGAGCCGACTTACATCAAGACCGTGCGCAGCGAAGGCTATGTTCTCTCCGTTCCCGTCGAGATCTCGGAGCCCAGGTCATGATGGTCGATGGCGCGTACCGCGCCCTGTGGTGGCCCAAGAGCCTTCGCGCCCGACTGTTCCTGATCCTGCTGGCGGGTCTTGCGATCGCCTATGGCCTGTCCTTCGGTGTGCTCTATGCCGAACGCTATATGTCGGCGAAGGCGCTGATGCTGCGCACGCTGGAAAACGATGTCGCGACCTCGATCGCGGTGCTCGATCGGACGCCGGCGAGTGAAAGACCGGAACTGCTGGATTGGTTGAGCCGCGGCAACTACAACCTCACGCTGGGGCCGGGCCTTCCCGGCGTGCCCAATACCTCCAGCCACGGCCAGGAGATCGCCGCGAAACTGGAGAGCGCCGCCGGGTCCCGTTTCCCCCTGCGCATCGAAGCCATCCCGGGGGAGGGCAACCGCCTGCAGGCCCACCTGACCTTGAGCGACGGCAGCCCGCTGACCATCGAGATCACGCCGCGAGGTGTCATGCCGATCGCGGATTGGCTGCCCTATGTCCTGGTCCTGCAGATGGCGCTTCTGCTGTTCTGCACCTGGTTCGCCGTCCGACAGGCCATCCGCCCGCTCGGACAGCTTGCGGCCGCCGCCGATGCGCTCGATCCCACCAAGAAGAGCGTGCCGCTCAGCGAGGCCGGGCCGAGCGAAGTCGCGCATGCAGCCCGTGCCTTCAATGCGATGCGCGAACGCATCGCCCATTATCTGGAGGAGCGCGTCCAAATTCTCGCCGCGATCTCCCATGACCTGCAGACGCCGATCACCCGGATGCGGCTCAGGGCCGACATGGCCGACGATTCACCGGAGAAGGACAAGTTGGTGCGGGACCTGCGTGAAATCGAACGCCTGGTCCAGGACGGCATCGCCTATGCGCGCAGCTCGCATAGCAGCGGCGAGAAGGCGGCCCGCATCGATCTCGCCTCCTTCATCGACAGCATCGCCTATGACTATCAGGATACCGGCAAGGCGGTGACCGTCGTCGGTTATGTCGATGGCGTCGCCTCCACCAAGCCGCATGCGTTGCGGCGCATTCTTTCGAACTTCATCGACAATGCGTTGAAATTTGCGGGCGCCGCCGAGGTCGGCGTGGAGCGCAGTGCCGACGGCAAGACCGTCATCACGGTGATGGATCGTGGTCCCGGCATCCCCGAAGACATGCTGAAGGCGGCCATGCAGCCCTTCTTCCGGCTGGAACAGTCGCGCAATCGCGAGACCGGCGGCACGGGCCTGGGCCTTGCCATCGCCCAGCAACTGGCCGGCACCATCGGTGGTGCGGTCCGGCTCTACAATCGCGACGGCGGAGGGCTGGCGGCAGAAGTCGTCATCCGGTGAAGGCCGGGGTATTTCCAAGGTTTTCAGGCATTGCGGTATGCCAACATGTCGCTCTGGCCGCAAGGTACGCTTTGTTACACTTCCGGGGTTTTCGGAAACATCGCGGACAAACGCCCCCTCCAAAACACTCCAGTCTTTCCGATGCCGCAGACGGCGACATCGCCAACCCTAGATGGACAGGAGTGTATCATGACCAAGATCGACAAGGTTCTCTATACCGGCCGGACCCATACCACCGGCGGCCGGGACGGGGCCGCGCGCAGCGAGGATGCCCGGCTCGATATCAAGCTGTCGCCCCCCGGCAGCAGCCAGCCCGGCACCAATCCCGAGCAGCTCTTTGCGGCGGGCTGGTCGGCCTGCTTCATCGGCGCCATGGGGCTTGCCGCCGGCAAGCGCAAGCTGAAGCTCCCGACCGACACGGCCGTGGATGCGGAAGTCGATCTCGGCACCACCGACGGCGCCTATTTCCTGCAGGCGCGCCTGAAGGTCAGCCTGCCCGGCCTCGATCGCGAGCTTGCACAGGCGGTCGTCGAGGAAGCCCACCAGACCTGCCCCTATTCGAAGGCAACGCGCGGCAACATCAATGTGGAGCTTTCCCTCGTCTGAGGAAGGAATTCTCCATCTCGCCCCCTTTTCCATCCGCAACCGATAGGGCGCGGCACCGCCGCGCCCGGCGAGGTTTCCAATGAAACGGATCACGATTTGCCTACTCGGCCTGGCGATCCTGGCAACTTCCTGCGTCTACGAACCGGCCTCCAGCGAACCATCGCCCCTTGCAGGGTTGCTGGCGCTTGCAGGAGTGTTGACCCCCGGTTTGCCGCGATGACCGCTACGAGATGCGAGGGGCCGCCGGTCTCGCACGGGCGTTCTTGCAAGACCGAGTTCGGCAAGGATCGGAGCGCTCGTCTCTCGTATTGTCCGTCAAATCACAAAACGCTCCGGATGCTTGTGCACAAGGCCCGGGGTATGGTGAGTTAACGGCGTTGAGTCTTTGAGCGCCTGCTCGCATGAGGGCCGCCGGATGGATAGCCGTATGGAGTCGAGTTTGCCCTCTACCGTTTCGCAGCCTGTTGTAGCCTCCCTGACGGGCAGTGCGATTTTTCTGGTGGTGACGGTGAAGCCCGGCGCGGAGCCGGAAGCGGCGATCCGGGCCTTGTGCGCGGACCTGTCTGGATTGCTGCGGGCGGTGGGGTTCCGGGACCTGGAGGGGCGGCTGTCCTGCGTGATGGGTCTGGGCTCGCAGATGTGGGACCGTCTGTTCGGGGCGCCCCGGCCGAAGGATCTGCATGCCTTCCGCGAGGTCCACGGCGTCCATCATGCGGTCTCGACGCCGGGGGACCTGCTGTTTCACATCCGCGCCCGGCGCATGGACCTTTGCTTCGAACTGGCGGCGCAGATCATGGCGCGGATCGGGGAGGCGGCCGCCGGCGTGGACGAGGTGCACGGCTTCAAATATTTCGACGACCGCGATCTGATCGGCTTCGTCGACGGCACCGAGAACCCGGTCGAGCAGGCGGCGGTGGCGGCCACCATCATCGGCGAGGAGGATGGCGCCTTTGCTGGCGGCAGTTATGTGATCGTGCAGAAATACCTGCATGACCTGGCGGGCTGGAACCGTCTGCCGGTCGAGATGCAGGAGCGGATCATCGGGCGTGCCAAGCTGTCGGACATCGAGCAGGAGGATGCGCGCAAGGCGCCCTATGCCCACAATGTCCTGACCTCGATCGAGGAGGATGGCGAGGCGCTGGAGATCGTGCGTGACAACATGCCGTTCGGCGATGCGGGCAAGGGTGAGTTTGGCACCTATTTCATCGGCTATGCCCGTTCGCCCCGCCGGATCGAGCAGATGCTGGAGAACATGTTCATCGGCCGCCCGCCGGGCAATTACGACCGGCTGCTGGATTTCAGCCGGGCGGTGACGGGTTCGCTGTTCTTCGTGCCCTCGGCGACGTTCCTGGATGACGTCACGGCCGCGGCCGGCGCTCCGGCGCCGGGCGAGGCGGCCCCGCCGGAGCCCGAGCCGGCACAGAATCCCGGTTCACGACCGTCCGGCGGCGATGGTTCGCTCGGCATTGGATCGCTCAAGAAGGAAGCAGGTCATGAATAATCTCCATCGGGAGCTGGCACCGATCTCAGAGGCTGCCTGGGGGCAGATCGAGGAAGAGGCGGCGCGCACCCTCAAGCGCCATCTGGCGGCGCGGCGGGTGGTCGACCTCGAGGGCCCGCAGGGTCTGGGGGCCTCGGCGGTGGGGACCGGGCATGTTCGCCCGCTGGCCGGGCCTGGCGAGGGCATCGAGGCGGTGCAGCGGGAGGTGAAGGCGCTGGTCGAGCTGCGCGTCGGCTTCGAACTCGCCCGCTCGGCGATCGACGATGTGGAGCGGGGGGCGGCCGACTCGGACTGGTCGCCGCTGAAGGAGGCGGCGCGCAAGCTGGCCTTCGCCGAGGACCGGGCGGTGTTCGACGGCTTTGCGGCGGCCGGGATCGGGGGCATCCGCCAGGGCCTCAGCAACCCGGCGCTGACGCTGCCGGCCCAGGTGAAGGCCTATCCGGACGTGGTGGCGCAGGCGGTGAGCCAATTGCGGCTGGCGGGGGTGGAGGGCCCCTATGCGCTGGTGCTGGGAGCCGATGCCTATACGGCGGCGGCCGGCGGCAGCGATGACGGCTATCCGGTCTTCCACCATATCGAGCGCCTGGTCGACGGGCCGGTGATCTGGGCGCCGGCGATCGAGGGTGGGCTGGTGGTGACGACACGGGGCGGGGATTTCGAGCTCTCCGTGGGCCAGGACATCTCCATCGGCTATGCCAGCCATTCGGCGACCTCGGTGCAGCTCTACTTCCAGGAAAGCCTGACCTTCCGCCTGCTCACGGCCGAAGCAGCCGTCGCCCTCCTGCCCGCCGGGAAATAGCGCTCCGCCGGCACGAGGCGCGCTCTGCCAGCGGGTGCGAGCAGGCGACATATCCGGCAAGCCGGGTTTTTGCGTAAGCGACCCGGCTGTCAAAAATGCGCAAGATCATCGCCGGGACGTATGTAGATCCAATCAATCCCCGCATGGTCGGCCCATTTGATCGTGCAGGCGAGCAAGTCGTCCAATAGATGAAAGGCCCCGATCGGAACGGACGGTACGCTGTCGCCGGTGGATGTGGTGCTGTTGATCGACCAGACGGGCCCCTCCCTGGTGATCAAGACCCAGTCTCCCCGCTGCGTGGAATATTCTCGGAATTGATTGCTTGTTCTGGCACAATGCCGCGAGGATTAGCCAGCTTTATTACCAAATCACGATAAATCGGGACGTCGATTTTTCCTGTTCAACGGCAGCGGGCTATACCAACGGTCTTGATGCTTGACCGATCAAGTACTTTCATTGCTTCACTACGCTCGCAAGGACGCGTGTGTCAAACATCGCGACCGTTGGTATTACACTCGTTGATCGCGATCGACCGGACGTATCAACATTCCACCCATGCCGTAATCTTTCGAGGCAAAGTGTGCAAGGGCGCCGGCGTCGCCCTCCTGGGCGATCTTCATTCTGGACCTCGCGACGTGGCAGGAACGTCGTCGATTATGAGGTCTGCCGAGAAAGTCCGCAGTTCGTTCTGCCTTAGACATGTCGATGGTTGAGAGCGGGCAATGTAAATCAGCTGCTTCCCGGTCGTCGATAGTTATCGTGAATTACACGCAGAAGGCGATCGATCAAGGATAAATCCAGAAGTGTTCTAAATAGTTTTACCGGAAATCATGATTATCTTTGAAGATAAGCTTTACACTGGCGTGCAATTGCCTGAAAGTCTGAGACAGCGCAGCGACAGGGTCCACAATGCTGCGCACATAAGAAAAACGTCACTCATTTCGCATCAACACAAAAAGAAAGTGACTGAACATGCTCGAGGACGACACGAGTTTGCTCGACCTGACCGCCGACATCGTCTCCGCCTATGTTGCCAACAACCAGGTCGCTACCGCTTCCCTGGCGGATCTGATCCGTTCGGTGCATGGAAGCCTTACCGGCCTGAACGATCCCAAGCCGGTCGCGGCGGACAAGCCACCGACGCCGGCGGTTTCGATCAGGAGATCCATCACGCCCGACTACGTGATCTGTCTGGAAGATGGCCTCAAATTCAAGTCGCTCACCCGGCATTTGCGAACGGCGTATAATATGACGCCGGAACAATATCGGGAGAAGTGGGCGCTGGCGGCAGATTACCCGATGGTTGCGCCGAACTATTCGGCCCAACGTTCTCGCCTGGCGAGGGAGTTTGGCCTCGGCCAACGACGCCAGGAGCCCGAGAGCATGCCAGCATCGCCTCGCGCTCCAAGCAAGGGCAAAAGGAAAAAGGTATCGTAGGCGGACATCGCTCGCGCCGGGTAAAACAATCCACCATCAAGATCCGGGATCGAACAGCTGGAGAAAAGTGCGATTTCTTCGGACCGCACCTTTACTCGAACGCCTTGTATCGACGCGTCCTCGTGATCTCGGCGACACCGTCAAATCGCAAACGCTTCAGGTGGTCGCAACCAATCGCGACCACCGCCGCACCAGATAATTGTGCTCGTCCATCGTCGTGTTCCAAACGGCGATCGAATTGGCGCGCTGCCGGTAGGATCCACCATCGCGCACGGATCCGGCCTTGATGGTGATGGTTCCATCCGGACCGGGCAACTCAGTCTGTGTCGGCAGGCCCTCATACCAGTAGGCCCACTCGTCTGGTGTCAGATAAGCCCGAACGCGGGCGGGGATGGACATGTAATAGCCCTGGCGGGCCATCACCGCGCCTGGCCAGCCGGCCAGCCACCAGTTCAGATAGTCATAGGCGACGTCGAGCATCCGTCCGGACAAGTTGCTCGAGAGGCACAGGCCGCCATGCCATGCTCTATAGCCTTCGCGCGGCACGGCCTCCATGACCGGCACGTTGCAATGGCGCAGGGCGGTGATGCCCGGCGACCACATGCTCTGGATGACGACACCGCCATCGCGCATCAGGCCGGCGGCTTCCGCCGCGGTCTTCCAGAAGCCGGCGAAAAAGCCGGCCTTGCGCCGTTCGATCAGGATGCCCAGCAGAGTGTCGATCTCCTCGGTCGACATGTTGCCGATATCCTCGAAGCTCATCAATCCCAGCGATTGGGCGGCGAGAGCCGCGTCGAAAACACCGATCGCCGGCTCGTCGACCAGGGCTGCCTTGCCGTGCCAGTGCTCGTCGAGCAGGGCGCCCCAGGAGACGATCTGCTCGGCATCGCCATTGGCGAGATCGGGACGGAAAGCGAAGGAATCGAAATTATGGGTGGTCGGCAGCATCGAGAGCCAGCGTGAGGGCGTCGGGCCCAGGGCACGGTTCGGCTGGACGAAGAGCTTGGTCACGGGAGCGTCCCCGAACCCGATGCGGGCACCCGGATCGAGCCGTCCCGTCTTGGTCAGGTCGGTGATTTCGCTCCAGAGCGGAATGCGCGTGAGATCGATGGGTTGGATGGCGCGCCAATACCAGACGATATCGAGGTTGTGGAAACACTGGTCGTAGATGTCATAGCTGCCGGGCTCCGCCGCCGCCTTGTGCTGGGCGGTGATGAAATCCTGGGTGTCGAAGATGACATTGAGGCCAAGATCCGCTTCGGCCTTGAGGCGCAGTTCCTCCAGATGCGAAATCTCGGTCCCCAATACCCGCAGTGTCGGCCGTTCCGCGAGGTGCAGGGCGGGCGCCGGGAGCTTTTCTTGCAATGCATCTCCTTTCATGGAGAGCTCGAACAGCGGGGCGGAGACAATGGCATTCGAAATCGCTTGATCAGGGTTGCTGCGACACGGGAGCCGCCAATCTGTTGAAGGCCGCCAGGGAGCGTCGGATCAAGCTGGAATCGAGGTCATCCACGATGAAAACGATGTGTGAGCGTCGATCATTGTCGGGCCAGGCCTGCATATGCACGGGCGTGTGCACTAGGTGCTGCACCCCGTGGATTGCCACTGGCGCACTCTCCCCGGCAAGGTTGAGCATGCCCTTTACCCGCAGGATACGGTCGCCATGACGGTTGAGGAGCATGGTCAGCCAGATGCCGAAGGCCGTCCAGTCGATCGGCTCATCGACCGTGACCACGAAGGAGCGGATGCGCTCGCCATGGCGCGTGCGATCGCCCGAACCATGCTCGTGCCCGGGCTGGCCGGCTGTCCCGGGGGCAAGCGGGTCGTCGCTTTGGAAGGTCTGGCGGAACCAGGCGCGGGTCGAGCGCTCCGGGCGGCCGGCGGAAGCTGAACCGTTCTGGTCGAAGAGTGAAGCAGCATCGAAATCGCCATCGGCGGCCCGCAGGACCGGCGCATCCGGGTTGAAGCGCCGGAGCCGATCGAGGAGGCGGGCGACTGTCACTTCATCGGCGATGTCGGTCTTGGTGAGCACGAGCCGATCGGCGATGGCGGCCTGACGCGTCGACTCGACATGGGTCTCGAGCTGGAACCGGCCGTTCACTGCATCTACCGTCGCAATCACCGTGCCCGGCCGGAAATGATGCCGCAGGACGGGATCTGCCTTGATGGTCGACAGGATCGGGAAGGGATCGGCCAGGCCGGTGCTTTCAATCACCAGCCGGTCGAAGGGTGGAATGTCGCCACGCGCCCGCCTGGCATGGATATCGCGGATCGCCTGGGCCAGTTCGCCGCGTATCGTGCAGCACAAGCACCCCGACGGCAGCAGCACCATGGTGTCGTCGATGGGTTCGAGTAGATGGTGGTCGAGCCCGATTTCACCGAATTCGTTGATCAGCACGGCCGTGCGCGCCATGTCCGGGTCCGACAGCAGCCGCCGCAACAACGTCGTCTTGCCCGAACCGAGGAAGCCGGTGAGGAGGTGGACCGGGGTGAAGGCCGGGACGTCATCCGCCACGGCGCTTCTCCATGGCCTCGATCACCGGCAGGGAGAGCGGATCGCAGGCGCGCCGGGCCAGCCTTTCGGCCGCGGGCCACAGATGGCCGAGATCGTCGATGATCTCGGTCTTGCCGGTTTTCGTCGACAGCAGGAAGGAAGCGCCCTGCCAATCGGAGAGGGTCATGCCGAAGGGTTCCAGAACCTGGCAGGCAATGCGCACGCGGTTCATGCGCTCACGGCGGCGATCGATTCTGTCGCCATTGCGCGTGAAGACGCCCGGCCGGGCCACCGCATCGGCCCAGTGCTCATTGCCACCCAGAATGCCGCAGAGCGAACACATGCAGATCTTCCCCGTTGCGGCGCATTTTTTCGACTTGAAAGGGCTGTAGCCCTTTCCCGACAGCATTGATGGCCGGGCCCACGATAGGGGACCCGGCCTCCCTCGTCACTTCTTGCGCGGGAAGCGGCGCGCGAAATCGTCGGCCATTTCGTTCATGGTGACGAACTTGACGCCGGGATGCTTGGCCATATGCGCATAGAGGCGCTCCAGCATCATCAGGACCTGCGGGCGGCCCGAGACGTCGGGATGGATGGTGATCGGGAAGACGGCATAGTCCATCTCGCGATAGACCCAGTCGAACTGGTCGCGCCAGAGCTGCTCGATATCGTGTGGGTTGACGAAGCCGTGACTGTTGGGCGCCTTCTTGATGAACATCATCGGGGGCAGATCGTCGAGATACCAGGAAGCCGGGATTTCGATCAGGTCGGTTTCATGCCCCCGCTTCAGCGGCACCATCCAGTCCCTGGGCTTGCCAGAATAATCGATCTTGGTCCAGGAATCGCCGACGCGCACATAATAGGGCGTGAAGTCGTTGTGCATGAGCGAATGGTCGTATTTGATGCCGCGCTCGAGCAGCAACTCATTGGTGACGTTGGAAAATTCCCACCACGGCGCGACATAGCCGGTAGGACGCTTGCCGGAGAGCTTGGTGACGAGATCGATGCATTTGTCGAGGATCTCGATCTCCTGTTCGCGCGTCATCGCAATCGGATTTTCATGGGTGTAGCCGTGGATGCCGATTTCATGGCCGGCGTCGGCGACGGCCTGCATCTGTTCGGGAAAGGTCTCGATCGAATGACCGGGGATGAACCAGGTCGTCTTGATGCCGAAGCGTTCGAACAACTTGACCAGGCGGGGCGAGCCGACCTCGCCGGCGAAAAGGCCGCGCGAGATGTCGTCCGGCGAATCCTCGCCGCCATAGGAACCGAGCCAGCCGGCGACCGCATCGACGTCGACGCCGAAGCCGCAGAGTATTTCCTTTGCCATGGGTGAGGTCTCCTCATTTCATGTTGAAATCGATGTTTTCTTGAAAGAATGGTCTGTCAGGCGGCTGGAATGACGGTTGCCTCGGCGGCATTCCAGGCCAGTACGACTTCCCCTCCCGGGGGAAAGAGGCCCGGCGGGTATTTCTCGACATGCGCTTCCAGGGAGATCGTCCGGCCTCCCGGAAGCTCGACGGACAGATGCGAGATGTGCCCGACGACATCGAGGCGCCGGACGGTCGCGGCGATGGTATTGCCCATGTCGCTTGCGCGCGCGCCAGAAGCCGAGCGGACTTCTATGGCTTCGGCCGGGACGACCACCTTGGCGGCGCTGCCATTGGCCAGGGCACCGTTTGCTGTGCCGCGCAGAATGCCGAGCGGGGTGTCGACCACCACGCGCCCGTCCTCGATGCCGCCGACGGAGCCGTCGAGAATGGTGTTGCGGCCAATGAACTGCGCCACGAAGGGTGTGTTCGGGCGGGTGTAGAGCTGGTGCGGCGGGCTGATCTGTTCGACGCGCCCCTGGTTCATCACCACGATGCGATCGGAAAGGGCGAGTGCCTCGGACTGGGCATGCGTGACGAACACGAAGGTGACACCCAGCCTTTTCTGCAGCAGCTTCAATTCGTTCTGGATCGCTTTGCGCAGATTGGCGTCGAGCGCACCCAGCGGTTCGTCCAGCAAGAGGATATCGGGTTCGACGACGAGGCCGCGCGCCAAAGCGATACGCTGGCGCTGGCCGCCGGAGAGCTTGTCGGGACGCTTGTCGGCGACATCCTCGAGGCCGAGCGTGTCCAGGATGCGATCGACCTTCGCGTCGCGCTCGGCTTTCGCCAGTCCCTTGACCTCGAGGCCATAGCCGATATTGCGGCGTACGGTCATATGGGGGAAGAGCGCGTAGTTCTGGAAGATCATCGATGTCGGGCGCCGTTCTGGCGGCACGTCGTTGATGCGCGTTCCCCTGATCAGCATGTTGCCGGACGAGATGGATTCGAAGCCGGCGATCATGCGCAAGGTTGTCGTCTTGCCGCAGCCGGAAGGTCCCAGAAAGGCGATGAACTCTCCCTTGGCGACGGCCAGGTCGAAACCGGCGACGGCGGGCGTGCCGTTGTCATAGACCTTGCCGACCTTGATGAGTTCGAGATCGTGGATCATCGCTTCGTGCTCCGCGGGAATGGCAGGGGAGGCGGGCGGAAAAGCGCGCTTTCCGCCCGGATCGTGATCAGGCGTTCAGGAACTCGTCCCACTTCTGGATGAGATGGTCATAGGCATCCGGCCATTGGTGCCAGTAGGCGACATTGGCGGCCCGTTCGGCCAGGCTGCCGCCGTCGCGCAGGTCGCCTTCCTTGATGCCGCGCTCGGCCGCGCCGACCCAGGGCTTGCCTTCGTACCAGAAGGCATATTTCTCTGGCGCCATCTCGCTTTTGATATTGGTCGTCGGCGAATAATAGCCCTGTTCGGAAACCGTGATGCCGGGCTTGCCCGAAAGCCAGTAATCGGCGTAGGCGGCCACGGCTTCCTTGTTGGGGGAGCCGGCGATCAGCGAAGGGCCGATCGCCCAGGCGCGATAGCCTTCCTTGGGGCGGGCATATCTGCAGGCCTTGCCCTGGGCCTTGACTGCCATCACGGCCGGCTGCCAGGCATCGCACACCACCATCTCGCCGGAGGCGAGGAGATTGACGAGCTCGCCGAAATCACCCCAGAGCGCGCGGAACTGGCCTTCCTTCTTCTTCGACACCAGGAATTTCGCAGCCTCGTCGATCTCGGCTTCCGAGGGGTTGCCTGGATTCTTGACCGCCGACAGGCCCAGCGAGTTCATGGCCATCACGGCCTGGCCGAAGGCGATGAGCGGATCGGTGTTGAGGCCGGACTTGCCCTTCCATTTGGGATCGAAGATCGCCGCCCAGGTGTTGGCCTCCTCATCCGACAGGACGTCCGGATTATAGCCGATGGAGTCGTAATTATAGACGGCCGGCACCATCCAGAGCTGGCTATGGGCATCGTCCTGCCAGATCTGGCCGGTGATCTGGGCCTTGGGATCCCATTTGTCGCTCGGCTTGGTGAAAGTATCGCGGATATTGGCCCAGTTCTTCAGCGACGAGGCGGCTATCGGCGCGACATTGTTGGTCATCACCACCGATGGCAGGCGTTCGGCGATCACTTCCCAGCAATCATAGTCCTTCGAACCCGACAGGATCTTGGTCTGGGCATCGGGGAAGGTCGCGGCCGTGCCCGAGGTCGTGCCCACGCCGGAGGCGGCCTTGAACTCGGCCAGGATGCGTTCCTGCACCGTCACGGACAGGCCGATCGTGCGCAGGCTCTGGCTCGCCAGGCCAGTACCTTGCGCCCAGGCGGCCCGGGAGGAGAGGAACGGCGTGCCGCCGCCCAGTGCCAGGGCCATCATTCCCGCGGATCGCTTCAACAAAGAGCGGCGCGTCATCTCGCTTCGGTCAGACATCGTTCCTTCTCCGGTTCTGGTTATTTGCTTTTGTTTCAGTAGCGGCCCACCAGCAGGCCGCCATCGACCACCAGCGTCTGGCCCGTGAGGTAGCGAGCGCTGGAAGAGGCTAGGAAAACGATAACGTCGGCGATCTCTTCGGGCTCGCCGATGCGGCCCATGGGAATGAAGGCGCCGGCGGTCTCCGCGCCCTCGGGACCGAGGGAATGTTCCTTGGAGAGGAGCTGGGCGGTGCGGATGTACCCGGGTGCCACGCCATTGACCCGCACTCCGTCGCGGGCGACCTCGACGGCGAGGCCCCGCACCAGGCCGACGACACCGGCCTTGGCCGAGGAGTAATGCACATGCTCGTCCCAGCCATAGGCGACGCCCATGATCGAGGAGAGCGCGACGATGGCGCCGGATCTGCGGGCGCGCATGCCGGGCAGCGCTGCCCGCGCCACGCGGAAGATGCCCTTGAGGTCGATGTCGAAGGTCAGGTCCCATTTGTCGTCATCGAGCCTGGCGAGCGGCACGCGGTGGGCGATACCGGCATTGGCGACGACGACATCGATGCCGCCGTGACGAGCCTCCACATCGGCGACGAGGGCGTCGGCCTTGTCGGTGGAACGAACGTCGAGCGGCGCGAATTCGGCCGAGCCGCCGGCGGCCTTGATCTCCTCGACGACAGCCTTGCCTTCCGCTTCCAGAATGTCGGTGACCACCACATGGTCGCCGAGCGCGGCGAAGGCCTTTGCGCTGGCGCAGCCGATGCCGATGCCACCGCCGGTGATCAGGACGATGCGTGCCTTCGTCATGGTGCTGTCTTCTCCCTCTGCTCGTTCACAACATCACGTCGCCGGAATTGGGCCCGAGCGTCTGGCCGACGAAGAGGCTGGCGGCCGGGGACGCGAGGAAGGCGACGGTCGCCGCCACCTCTTCCGGTTCGCCGAAGCGGCCGAGCGGCAGCTCCCTGGCCTTGCGGTCCTTCCAGTCATCGGAGAGCGCCTTCACCAGCGGCGTGTTGATCGGCCCTGGCGCTACGGCATTGACCCGCACGCCGCGGCCCGACACCTCGCGGGCAAGCGATTTGGTCATGCCGATCACGGCGGCCTTGGCGCCGGAATAATGGGTGAGCTCGATCCCGCCGATCTGGCCGAGCTGGGATGCGACATTGATGATGATGCCCGATCCTGCCGCCAGCATCGCCGGCAGCACGGCCCGTATCATCAGGAAGGTGCCGCGCACATGCACGGCGAACATGCGGTCGAAATCACCGGGCTCGAGATGTTCGAACAGGCATTGATGGACATGGCCGGCATTGTTGACGAGCAGGTCAACCGGCCCGAGTTGCGTTCTGGCCGCGGCGACGATGGCCGCGACGTCCGCTTCGCTGGAGACATCGCCGGCTGCGGCAACCGCCTTGCCGCCCGCCGCCCGGATGGCATCGGCGAGGGCCTGCGCCCGCTCCGGCGCCAGATCGTTGACGAGCACGCCATAACCGTCCGCCGCGAGACGTTCGGCGATAGCTTTGCCGATGCCCGAGCCGGCTCCGGTGACGATGGCTGTTTTCAGGCCGGGCATCATGCCTCCTCCTGGATGGCGACGCGCCTGCCACGGCGAACCGAAAGGCCCATCAGGATTGCGTAGACAGCGAGCAGGGCGAACGAGAACAGGGTGGTCAGCACGCCGAAGGCGAAGACGTTGGGATGGATCTCGACCGAGAACGTGCCGTAGATCGCCAGCGGCAGAGTGAGATCGCGCCCCGAGGCGAAGAGCGTGCGCGAGAATTCGTCATAGGAAAGGGTGAAGGCGAACAGCATCGCCGACAGGACGCCCGGGAAGATCAATGGGAACGTCACTTTCCGGAACGTGCGGATCGGCGAGACGCCCAGCGACCAGGAAGCCTCCTCGACGCTCTGGTCGAAGCGGTTGAAGATCGCCAGCATGACGAGGAAGGCGAAGGGATAGGTGTAGACGACGTGGAGGACGAAGGCCGTGCCCCACCAGTGCCGGTCGATGCCGAGGACATTGGCCACCAGCGCCATGCCGAGACCGACCAGCACGCCGGGCACCATCATGCCGAGGACGATCAGGTAGAAGGCGATGCCCGAGCCCCGGAACTTCTTGCGGAACGCCTGCGCGGACGTCACGCCCAGGACGGTCGAGACCACCATCGTCATGATGGCGAGGATCACCGAACGCCCGAGGCTTTCCTCGATCGGCAAGGGGGCAATGCGTGAAGGGGGCGTGAGGCCAAACAGATGCCTGTACCAATAGGTCGACCATTCGATGATCGGGAACTGCGGCCCGCCCTCCGGCCCGGTCTGGAAGGACAGGATCGCCAGCACGACGAAGGGGCCGTAGAGAAACAGCAGGAAGAGGGCCGTATAGACGGCCAGGACCGGTTTGACGCCGCGTGCCTGCATGGCTCAGAGCTCCTTCCTGAGATCGACGACGCGCAGCAGGGCGGCGACCACCGCGCCCATGACGATCGTCAGGATGACGCCGACCACCGCGGCAAAGGCCCATTTGAGCGAACCGACCTGGGTGACGATGATGTTGCCGAGCAGGTTGACCTTGCGGCCGGACAAGGCGGCTGAAGTCGCGAACTCTCCCAGCACCATCACCGAAACGAAGATCGAGCCGACGACTACGCCGGGCATGGACAGGGGCAGGATGATGGTGCGGAAGATACGCCAGAAGCCGGCGCCGAGATCGCGTGCCGCCTCGATGACGTTCGGGTCGATCCGGCCGAGCATGAAGGCGATCGGGCCGACCATGAAGACGCAGTAGATCTGCGTCATGCCGATCACCACCGAGAGGTCGGAGAAGAGCAGGGCCTCGATCGGCTGGGTGATGATGCCGGCCTTGAGCAGGATCAGGTTGATGGCGCCCTCCTTGCCCAGCATCGGACGCCAGGCAAGGACGCGGATCAGGAACGACGTCCAGAACGGGATGACGCACAGCACCAGCAGCGTCGTCTGCAACGCCTTGTTGCGCACGAACAGGCCCACGAACAGGGCCGTGGGGTAGCCGACCACCAGGGTCGCGGCCAGCACCGTCAGCCAGATGCGGATCGTGGTCCAGAGGGCCTGGAGATAGGTATCGCTCGTGAAGAAGCTGACCCAGCTCTTGGTGGTGAGGATGGGCTCGATCTTGAAGGTGGTCTGCGTCCAGAACGAGACATAGACCATCATCAGGATGGGGACGAGCAGGAAGAGCACCATCCATGCGACGCCCGGGGCCAGCAGCCATAGTGTCTTGTTGCCGGACCTGTGCGGCGATGCAGCCTGCGGCGCCGCCGCTTCGCTGCCGGGAGGCGTCGTCATCCAGTCGATCTCCGTTCCGGGTCGAGGGTCAGCAAGAGCCATGGCCGGCGCTCATGCGAAGAGGAGCGCAAGGTCGCGCTTCCAGACGAGGCCGTAGCGTTCCTGCGGCGCGTAGTCGGCGGGCGGGCGATGGCTGAGATGGGTCTCCACCTCCACCACCTGGCCGCTATCGAGTGCGAAGAAGGAGTTCACCGCCGCGCCGCTATATTCGCTGGCAATGAAGGCGCCCTCGACGCCCACCTCGTCCGTCGCAAGGGCCGAGGAGAGCGGGCGCACTTGAATGCGGTCATAGCGGACGGCGTAGGCAGTTTTTCCACCTGCGAGGCGTGTGCTTCCGTCAGTCGAGAATCTGCCCGCCGGCCCGACGAAGTCCGCGCCCGAGAGCGTTCCCTCGAACAGGTTGTAGCAGTTGAGGAAACGCGCCACCGAGGGCGCTGCAGGGCGGTTATAGATCGTGTCGGCATCCGCCGATTGGGTGATCCGGCCCCGGTCGAGCACCAGCACGATGTCGCCCATCGCCAGCGCTTCGGATTCACTGCCGGTGACATGGAGGAAGGTGACGCCGAGGCGTTCGCGGATGCTCCTGAGCTCTGTCCGCATCCGGGCTCGCAGATTGGCATCGAGCGCGCCGAGTGGTTCGTCGAGCAGCACGAGCCGCGGTTCCGTCACGAGCGTTCGCGCCAGCGCCACGCGTTGGCGCTGGCCGCCCGAGATCTGGGCAACACCGCGATCCTCCAGGCCGGCCAGACCGACCAGTTCAATCATTTCGCCGACCTTGCGGCGAATGGCGGCGCGATCCGTCGGTGCAGCGGCCTCGCGGTTTTCGAGGCCGTAGGCGATATTCCTGGCAACGGAGAGATGAGGGAACAGGGCAAAGTTCTGGAAGACGAAGCCGATGCCACGCCGATGCGCCTGGACATTGTCGATCGGGAGGCCGCCGAGTGCAACGCTGCCCTGGTCGGGATCTTCAAATCCCGCGATCACGCGCAGAAGCGTGGTCTTGCCCGAACCGCTGGGGCCTAGAAGCGACACATAGGCGTTGTCGGGGATGGCGAGGTCGATACCGTCCAGCGCTTGCAGATCGCCATAGGATTTCCTGATGCCGGATAGACGAAGTACATCTGCCAAACGAGCCTCCCAGGTCGTATTAAGCCACGTAAATACCAGGCTACTCCTCGGAGTAGCTTGGGTAATCGGTAGCTTAATGTGAGATGATGAATATCATTCGGCCGCAATACGCTCGCGCCCGATTGAATCTCGATCAACTTTCTTGATTCAGTTCGCCTCTGCATTGCTTCTTCGGCAATGAGTGCTTGGATCTTAGTACGATCGATTTTTGTATGCAACAATCTTTTTTGTGCATCGCCTGCTCAAATTCCGGGCGAGCTTCGAATTTGGACTCTCGGTGAAGGATTGGTGGAGCCTGGGCACCTTTTGTTGAGAATTGGCCATCCAGATTGGGTTTCTCTGTATTTTTTTACCGCATGCGGCGCGCTCGGCAGGGATGCGATGGGTGGCCGGGGATGATGTGGCGTCGGAGGGGGGTGGGCGCTCGCGACGAGATCTGCCGGAGATTTTGCCGGAAATCGGTGAAAATGAATTCTCTGCGCCAAAAATTGCATTATAGTATGCAAAAATCATTTATCCGAATGTGGGACAGGGTGTGTCAAACGCGGTAGACACGGACAGTTCGGGCGGCGGTCAGCGATGACGCCCGCAAGGAGGTCCGTTTACGGTATGCCATTGTCCAAGCCTCGCCAGACAGCCCAGCGGCGCTACGAAATCGTCGAAGACGTCTTGCGTGCCAATATCGCCGACGGGCTACTGCCATGGGGACTGGTGCTGCTCGAAGGGCCGATCGCCGAGATCTTTCAGACATCGCGTGCCCCGGTTCAGAAAGCGCTGCTTCGCCTCGAGGCAGAGCAACTCATCCATCGTTTCGATGGGCGCGGCTATCTCGTCGGAGCACCGGGACGGCAGGTCGCCCCCGTGCGCACCGATATCAAGAGCTTGGGGCTGATGGTGCCCGAAGCCATCGACGAGGCGCTGCAAAGCCGGTCGACCTGGGAGCGCATCTATGATTCCATCGAGGCGGATGTCGCGGCCTGCGTCGTATTCGGACAATATCGCATCATCGAGATCGAGCTGGCGGATCATTTCCATGTCAGCCGCACCGTGGTGCGCGATGTGCTCGGACGCCTGCAGGAGAAGGGGCTGGTGCATAAGAACCAGAGTTCCCACTGGATCGCCGGACCGCTCACGGCAAAATCGATCAAAGACCGCTTTGCCTTGCGGCGCATCCTCGAACCTCCCGCCCTGGTGTCGGCGGCTCCGCGCATCGATCGCTCCAGATTGACGGCTCTTCTCGAGAGCCTCTCCGAGGCCGAAAGAACCGTATCGGATGCCGATCTGGTCGAGTGGGAAGATCTGGAGACCAAACTGGTCGAAACCTGCGTGATGGCCACCCCCAACGAGCGGCTGCGCGATCTGATACGGGACAATCTGTTGCCGGTGGTTGCCTCGGAGCGCCTGCTGCGCCAACTCGGCCTGCCGCGCGATCGTATCGCCATTGCCGAATATCGCCTGATCGTCGAACTGCTGACACGCGGGGCAATCGATGCCGCAGCTGCGATGTTTGACGCGCATCTGGAAGAGGCGAGGAACCGCAATATCGCGCAGATGAAGATCGTCGCGGTGATCCCGGCCCCGCAAACGATTGCGCCTTACTTGACCAGGATCGCTGAGTAGGTGTTGCGGCTCGGAATCGCCAGCCTTCCCAAGCGCGCGGATTGCCGGCCTCCATAGCCAAAATCGCCGTGGAAAACCGCCCAGGCGGGAACGAACCTGGGCGGTTTTCGTGTCTGGAAACCTGCACTTCAAGGGGGGGCCGGCCCGGCACCCAGCCAGGAGCGGAAAGACCCTCGAAAGATCTCTGCGGGGCTGCGGAAGACAAAAGGGTCGGCCAGACAGGTTGGTCAGTTTTGTAGATCGGCGGGCACCTTGCCCCCATTCGCCGCCAGTTTTGCAATGACCGCCTTGTGCAGCCAGATATTCATCGTAGCGGAGTCCGACGTATCGCCCGTATAGCCCAACTCCCCGGCGAGCTCCTTGCGAGCCGCAAGGCTGCTGTCGAGCTTCAGGGCTTTGAGGAGGTCTACAATCGAGTGCTTCCAGTCGAGGCTCTGTCCGCTGGCCTTGACTGCTTGATCGAGGATGGCAGCGACATCGACGGTGCTCGGCGGAGCGGCCGAACTGGATGGCGCGGGAGCCGGATTGGACGAGGGCGTAGGGGCAGCGGGTGTACCGGCAGGCGCTTGTGGGGCTTCTGCAGCTTTCGCACGGCCGAAGATGGCGTTGCTGATTGAATCGAAGATGCCCATGTTTCTATCTCCGTTGAATGAAGCTTCGACTGCTGCGCTTGAACTTGGCTGATCAATGTTTGGACGAGCCGAAATGTTCCCCTACGGCCGCTGTGCGCCAGGTTTTGCCGGGCTGCAACAGTGCGGCCCGATCAGCTCCAGGCATGCAGAGGCGGATTGATGCCATTCAGCGCGTAATTGCCAAGAATGGCATATTTCCAGCGAACGGGATCATGGAGCGTATGCGTACGGGCATTGCGCCAGTGCCGGTCGAGGTTGTGAACGCCCAGCGTCGAGCGTGTGCCAGCCAGTTCGAACAATTTGTTGGTGGCCTGTAGCGCCACTTCCGTCGATAGGACCTTGGCTTCGGCAACGGCGATTTGGGCCTTGGCCACGCTTTCGGCTGTGGCATCGGCGACGGCCCTGTCCACGGCAAGACCTGCCTTTTCGAGAAGTGCCTCGGCGGCATGAAGGCGCAAGGTGAGGTCCCCGACCGCCTGGATCGTGTAGGGGTCCTGCCAGGCGTGATCGAGGCCGCTGTCGATCCAGGCCCTGGAGCCGCCCCTGACAAAGGCGATGGTATCCTTGATGGCCGCCTCCGCGATGCCTGTATCGACCGCCGCCTGGATGATCTGGAAAATCGCGCCGTCTGCCGTCGGGCGATCATAGCCCCGATAGCCCGGGACCAGATGGGTCTTCGGTACTTTCACGTGGTCGAGGATCACCGTGCCGCTCAACGTCGTCTTCTGGCCGAAACTCGACCAGTCGTCGATCACCACGAGGCCGGCGGCGTCGCGCTCGGCAATCGCATACCAGGCCCGGCCTTCGCCATCGAGAGCGACGATGGGCACCAGATGGGCGAGAAGCGCTCCGGAGGAATAGAATTTCTTGCCCGTGACGACGACGTGGTCGCCCTCGTCCTTGAATGTCGTCTCGAAATCGGCTGCTCGCTTGGAGGAGAATTCGGAGAAGGCATTGCCAAACCTGGTCCCGCGCAGCACCTCGGCAAACAACAGCTTCTGCTGGGCCTCGTCGGAGACCGTTCGAATGGCTGCGACGACTCCGATATGGTTCTGCGTGATCTGTCCGATCGAAGGATCCGCCGCCGAAATGATCTGGATCACGCGATCGATGGTGACATAGGAAAGCTCGGGTCCACCGAAAGCCTTGGGGACATTGAGCGACCACAGGCCGCTCTGGGAGTAGGCGTCGAGTTCGGCGACCGGCCAGATGCGTTCGCGGTCGCGCTCCGATGCGCCTTTGGCAAATTGTGCCGCAAGATCTTCGGCAACCGCAATCGCTTCGGCATTGCTGCGGATGATGCGTGCCGGTTCAGACGGGCGGGGGAGGGCAGATACGCCTTCTGCAAATATGTCTGGAAATGCTTTGGCTTGAGCGGCTGTCGTCATGGGCCGATTCCTAAGATGAGGGTGAAGATCAGGCCGCGGTCGAGACCGCGGATGGGTCGGCAAAGGAACTCCGTCCGAGATAGATATCCGTGAGGTCGGCACGGCCCCTCAGTTCGGCAGCCCGTCCTTGCAGGACCGAGCGCCCCGAAGCGAGCAGCACCGCGCGGTGGGCATGGCGCAGGGCCACGGCGGTGTTCTGTTCGGCAAGAAGAATGGAGAGGCCTTCTGACGCATTGAGCGCGGTGAGCCGTTCGAAGATGTCCTGCACCACGAGCTGTGCCAGCCCCATGGAAGGTTCGTCCAGCACCAGCAGGCGTGGCCTGGACATCAGGGCACGACCGATTGCGGTCATCTGCTGCTCGCCGCCGGAGGTCAGGCCGGCGATCGTCTTTCGTTTCTCGCGCAGGCGCGGGAAGAGGTCATGAGCATGTCTCTGCCCGCATCCCAGCCGACGGCAGGGATGCGGGATGGAACGGTTGTGGGGCGGGGAAGAGCGAGCCGCGATCACTCGGCCGCGACGGCCACGGGCTGCGCCGCTTCGAGCTTGCGGACCAGGGGGATGACCTCGCGGCCGAAGAACTCGACCTCTTCCTGGAAATGCAGGAAGCCGAGCAGGATCAGGTCGGCGCCCGCATCCTTCAGGGCCAGAATGCGTTCCGCAATCTGCTGCGGCGTGCCGATGAGGTTGGAGCGGAAGCCGTCATTATATTGCACCAGGTCCTGGAAGGACGACTTGGCCCAATTGCCCTCGCCTTCCGGAGAGGCCTTCCCGGCATTTTTCACCTCATGGGCAAAGCCGTGGACCGCCTCGGGAATGGCCTTGGCAATGATTTCATCCAGCACGGCCTTGGCTTCGGCCTCGGTATCGCGCGCGATGGCAAAGGCATTCACGCCGACCTTGACCGAATGCCCGTTCTCGCGGGCCTTGGCCTGGATGTCGTCGACCTGCTTCCCGATCTCGTCGGGCGTATTGCCGTTGGTGAAATACCAGTCCGAGACGCGCGAGGCCATGTCCCGGGCCGCGCGGGAGGAGCCGCCCTGGAAGATTTCGGGCTGCGGATCGATGGGCTTCGGCTTCAGGCTGTAGTTACGGAAGCGATAGAAATCGCCGTTGAAGGTGAAGCTTTCCTCGGTCCAGATACCGCGCAGCGAGCGGATGAATTCTTCCGACCGGCGGTAACGTTCGTCGTGGTCGAGCCAGGGCTCGCCGATCGCGGTGAACTCGCCACGAAACCAGCCGCTGACGACATTCACCGCCACCCGGGCGCCGTAGATGTTGTTGATGGTCGCGATCTGCTTGGCGGCGACGGCGGGATGCCAGGGGCCGGGCAGCAGGGCCACGATCAGCTTGAGGCGTTCGGTCGAGGCGAGCAGGGCCTGGCTGAAGGTCAGGGGCTCGTGCTGATTGTCCGCACCATAGCCTGCCGTGAAGCGGATCTGGCTGAGCGCATAGTCGAAGCCGGAACGCTCGGCGATCTGGGCGAGCTTGCGATTATAGTCGATTTCCCAGCTCGTACGCTGCTCGATCGAACTGATGACGAGACCGCCGGAGACATTGGGCACCCAATAGGCAAACTTGATCGGTTCGCGCTGAGGTTCGGCTGGCATGGTGGATCCTTGGTTTTTATGGCGGGTTCAGGCGGTGGCGGTGGCGGGGAACGGAACGACCGTTCCAGACCCTGGCGCGTGGGAAAGGCGCAGCTGGAGGCGGGCTTCGGCGACGGCGCGATCGATGCGCCCCGAAACCTCGGCGCTGGCCAGGGCATGATCGTCAAAATCGCCCTCGAGCGCATAGACGGTGGTCGGGAGCGTGATGGCCTTGAAGAAGGCGAAGAGCGGCCGGAACTGGTGGTCCATAGCCAGAGCGTGCAGCGGCGTTCCACCCGTTGCCGCCACCAGCACGGGCCTGCCTTCGAGGGCACGATAGTCGACGAGGTCGAACAGATGCTTCAAGGCGCCCGTATAGGAGGCGCGGTAGATGGGAGAGGCGACGACTAGCAGATCGGCGCCTTCGACCGCCTCGATGATCTCCCGCGCCCGCCCGGTTCGCGGGCCCTTTGGATGCGTTGCAAACAGGGCCGCTGCGTCGTTCGCCAGTTCCACGAGCTCGACCTGCGCAAAAGGCTCCAAGCGGGTGAGGATGGTGCGCACCAGCCCGGTCGTCCGGCTGGGCACGCTCAAGCTGCCGGATATACCGAGAATCTTCGGACGGGGATCGGGCACGGCGTACTCTCGGGTTAAATAAATATTCTATTTATATACTCTATATAATTTATAGACTGTCAAGAGGCAGAGTCCTGACTGCGAGAGCCGAGGTCGCGGCCATCCCGATCCGTGCCGGGGCGGCCCGGCAGACGGTGACGAAGAGCCGATCCATGGATCGGTCGAGCCATGATCAGGAGAGAGGCCACCGCCCCTGCAGCACGAAACGATCCGCTGCCTTTGCAACAGACACTTGTTCCAGCAGGCGGCGGCAGGTCGAGAAGAAGCGCAATCAATCAAAGGGTCGTTTGGGGGCGGGCTGACTGTGCGGTTTGATCGCAGCCCGGGAGATCATCGCTGCCAAGAGGGGCAAGCACTTCCCGTTCGATCGCCCGCTTCAAGGCATCCAGGGGCAAGGCGCTCGGCTCCAGGCCAAAAAGGCGTAGGCGACGAACAGAACGGGAAGCAATGCCCACCAATCCAGGGAGCCAGCGATCGAGGGCGGGCTGGTGCTGACGACGCAGGGCGGGGATTTCGAATTGACCGTTCGACCATCTCGGTGCAGCTCTCCTTCCAGGAAAGCCTGTCCTTCCGCCTGCTCACGGCGGAAGCAGCCGTCGCGCTCCTGCCTGCAAAGAAATAGCGCACAGCCGGCAGGAGGCGCACTCCATACCGGACGGGGCTTCAGCTTCTCAGGCGCTCACCGCGCGGGTCGAAGGCAGGCTCGGCGAGGATGCGCGCCTTGCGCGAGGCGCCCAATATGGCCACCGTCACGACATCGCCGGGTTGAGCCAGATCGGCTTTGACATAGGCAAGGGCCAATGACTGGCCGACCCAATAGCCATAGCTGCCGGAGGAAACCTGTCCGAGCGGGGTGCCGTCCGGTAGGAAGACCGGCTCGCCGCCAGTTGCGTCGGCATCCTCGGCCTCGATGGCCAGCGTGACCAGCCGGTCGCGCGGCGGATTGCTGGCGAGAGCTGCATAGGCATCGCGATTGAGGAACTCGCCCTTGTCCAGCTTGATCAGGCGGGCGAGGCCGGATTCCTGGGGCCAATATTCGGGTGAGTATTCCCGCCCCCAGCTGCCATAGCCTTTCTCGATACGCAGGGACGCCATCGCCCTCGCACCGACAGGGCCGGCACCGAGTCCCTTTCCAGTCGCGAGCAAAGCGCGATAGAGCGCTTCCTGGTCATCGGTCTGGCAGTGAAGCTCCCAGCCGAGATCGCCGGTGAAGGAAACCCGCAGGGCCACCACCTCGACCCCGGCCAGATTGAGACGGCGTGCTTGCATGAAGGGGAAGGAGCCGTTGGAAAGGTCTTCGGAAGCCAGGCCTTGCAGGAGCGCCCGCGCCTTTGGGCCGGCGACGCTGAAGCCGCACAGGGCCTGCGTCATCGAGCGAAACAGCGTGCCCTCCGGCAGTGGCACCGCATTGAAGAAGCGCTGGTGATAGCGCTCCGCCATGCCGGAACCGAAGACCATGTAGTTGTCATCGGCGAGCTTGGCCACCGTGAAGTCGCCGGCAACGCCGCCTCGCCGGCCGATCAGGGGGGTGAGGCGGATCTGGCCGGTCCGGTCCGGCATGCGATTGGCGAACAAAGCATCGAGCCACGCCTGGGCACCCGGGCCAGTGACCTCATATTTGGCGAAATTGGAGATGTCGATGATGCCGGCATGCTTGCGCAGCATGCGCGCTTCCCGTCCCACCGGCTCCCACCAGTTTTGGCGCGTGAAACCGGCGGTCTCCTCCCGTGGCTCGCCCTCGGCGGCGAACCAAAGCGGATGCTCCCAGCCGAAATTCAGGCCGAAGACGGCTCCGATGTCCTGCTGCATGGCATAGGCGGGGCGCGTGCGCACAGGCCGGCCGGCGCTGCGCTCCTCATTGGGAAAGTGGATCTTGAAGCGATGGCCGTATTGGTCGCGCACCCGGGCCTTGGTGAAGGCCTTGTCGGCCCAGTCGCCGAAGCGGGCGAGATCCCAGGCGAACATGTCGAGCGAGGGCTCGCCCTCGATCATCCATTCGGCCGCGAGCTTGCCCATGCCGCCCGACTGGGAGAAGCCGGGAATGATGCCGTTGCAGCAGAAATAATTCTGCATTTCCGGCACGGGGCCGAACAGAACGGCGCTGTCGGGTGACCAGATCATCGGGCCGTTGATCACCCGCCGGATGCCGGTCGAGCCGAGCAGCGGCACGCGTTCGATCGCCCGCATCATGTTGTCCTCGATGCGGGTGAGGTCGTCGGGAAAGAGCTCATGGCCGAAATTGGCGGGCGTACCGTCCTCGGCCCAGAATCGCATGTCGCGCTCATAAGCGCCGACCAGCAAGCCCAAGCCTTCCTGGCGCAGGTAATATTCACCGTCGCGATCCGCGACAGAGGGCAGGCGCCGATAAAGCGCGGCAATCTCGGGGATGGTCTGCGTGACGAAATACTGGTGCTCGGTCGGCATCAGCGGCAGGCTCAGCCCGGCCATGGCCGCCACCTCGCGGGCCCACAGGCCGGCGGCGTTGACGACCCATTGCGTGCGGATGTCGCCTTTCGGCGTGCGCACGATCCAGCTGCCGTCGGGCTGGGCCTCGGTGCCCGTCACTGGCGTGAAGCGGTGGATTTCGGCGCCGCGCTGGCGAGCCCCGGCAGCATAGGCGGCCGTCACCCCAGACGGGTCTACATTGCCGCCCTCGGGTTCGAACATGATGCAGCGTATGCCGGAGAAATCGACAAGCGGATGCAGTTTTTCGGCCTCGTTGCGCGAGACCTCGTAGAAGTTCATGCCATAGCGGCGGGCCTTGGCTTCCTGCAGCCGCAACTGGTGCTCGCGCTCTTCGGTCTGGGCCAGATAGAGGGAGCCGGGCTGGAAGATGCCGCAGCCCTGGCCGGTTTCGGCCTCGAGCTCCTTGTAGAGCGCCATGGTGTAGTGCTGCAGACGGCTGATATTGGTGGAGTCGTGCAGGCCGTGAATGTTGGCGGCCGCATGCCAGGTCGATCCCGAAGTGAGTTCGTCCCGTTCCAGCAGGACGACATCGGTCCAGCCGAGCTTGGCGAGGTGATAGAGGATCGAGCAACCGATCAAACCGCCGCCGATGACGACGGCCTGGGCATGGCTACGCATGAAACGAACTTCCCGATGAACAATCATGCGGCGAAGGCCCTTTACCGTTGGGAGATCCACGCGGAAGATCCTGGCAGGGCTTTCGCCTGTTGTGACCGGGCAAGTCTAGGCAGCAGGGCACGAGGCGGGTAGGCAGCCTTTCGCGCAAAAAAGCGGTGTTCGGCAAAGAATGACCAAATAAAACGATGTCATTGGCCTCGCGATCTTCGCTTGTTGCCGAACGCTTGAGACGTAGGATCGGCTCGGGGAAGTCTATCGGAGGATCGTGTCAGACCATGTCGGCCTTGGCGCGGGCCAGAATCCACTCCTTCACGATTTTTACCACGCTGCCCTTGGATGAAGCATTGTCGGAAAGATAATAGCCCCACGGACTGGGCGGGCGGACAGCGAAGGGTTCGGCCAGAAGCCCTCTTTTCAGAAAAGGGCGGGCGAGCGAAAGCTGTACGGCGACGCAGCCCGCACCGGCGACCGCCAGCTCCAGGGCGATATTGGAGGAGTTGGTGCTGAGATATTTCTCGTGCTCCGACGTCTCGATGCCGAGAGCCGCGCCCATGCATTGCCAATATTCCTGCCGGCTGTGCACGAAGATCCAGCCCTGCTTCAGGATATCGGCGGGGGACCTGATCGCGTTCGGCCCGGAGAGGAATTGCGGCGCGCACAGCAGAGCCAAGCTCTCATCCCATAGCGGGATGGCCATTGGTGGCTTGTTGTCGAAGCGCCGGGCGGAGACGGTGAGATCGGCCGCCGGTTCGCTGGGATCCTCCCAGATCGTGCCGTGCAGCACGACTTCGATATCAGGATGCCTGGCATGGAAGGCAGCAATGCAGCCCGCGAGCCAGTTGGTGGCGAGCGTCGCCGGGCAGGAAATCACCACCGTGCGGTTCCTGACCGAGGCGAGGATGGCTTCGGTGGCGTGGTCGATCTGATCGAGCGCCTGCCTGAGCGTCGGCAGGAAGGCCTCGCCCATCTCGGTCAGTTTCAGGCTGCGCGGATACCGTACGAACAGCTGACGGCCGATATAGTGCTCCAGGGCCCGCACATGGGTGCTGATGGCGGCCTGGGTATAGCCCAGCTCCTTGGCGGCCTCGGTAAAGCTCAAATGCCGGGCCGAGCATTCGAAGGAGCGGATGTAGTTGAGCGGAGGAGGGGGTTTCATGGCGGCTCTGGATGTTTGCCGGAGGCTAGTTCAACTGCCTCCGCCGGTTCAACGCCGCTTTGCGCCATGACATCATTTTTTTTGGGCAATGCCGCCAAACTAATCACGTGAAAGGCGCCTCGTACCACACCTATCATGGCGAGTTGTCAGATGAATTCAAGCAAGGGTGGCGTACCGGGCATGACACAGGACAGGCGTGGCGGGGGGCGCCGATCGAGAAGCGCGCGGGGTGGGGGCATTCCCCAGCTGCCCTGGCAGCGCGTGTCAAATCCCTATGCGCCCATGCAGATGCTCGACGAAGAGCGCATGGAGATGCTGCATCGCAGCTCGATGCGCATTCTCTCCGAACTCGGCATTCGGGTGATGAGCACGCGGGCGATGGACCTGTTCGAAAAGGCCGGCGCGCTCGTCGACCGGGAGACCCAGACCATCCGCATCGACGAGACATTGGTGAAGGAAGCGCTTCGCACCGCGCCGCGTCGCTTCACCTTGACGGGCCGCAATCCCGACAAGCAGCTCGAGATCGGCGGCAATGCGCTGGTCTTCGGCCTGGTGGCCGGACCGCCCAACGTGCATGACCGCATCAACGGCCGGCGATCCGGCAATCTTGCCGACTATGAGAACTTCACCCGCCTGGCCCATTATTTCAACGCCATCCACATCCTGGGCAACCAGGTGTGCGCGCCGATCGAATTGCCGGCCAATTCGCGCCACCTCGATACCTACAAAGCCAATCTGTCTCTCAGCGATCTGAGCTTCCACTGCAGCGCCATCGGGCGCGGCCGCGCCATGGACGCCATCGCCATGATGGCGATCGCGCGGGGCATCACCCTGGAGGAGATGCGCGCTTCGCCCGGCGTCATCACCATCATTTCCGTCAACTCGCCGCGGCTCTTCGACGACGCCATGGCGGACGGCCTCATGGCCATGGCCGAACATGGACAGCCGGTAACGGTCACCCCCTTCACGCTGATGGGCGCGATGACGCCGGTGACCCTGGCGGCGGCCCTGTGCCAGCAGAACGCCGAGGCCTTGTTCGGCGTCGTGCTGACGCAGCTCGTCAATCCGGGCACGCCGGTGATGTATGGTGCCTTCACCTCCAATGTCGACATGCGTTCCGGCGCGCCGGCCTTCGGCACGCCCGAGAACACCAAGGCCAACATCATCGCCGGCCAGCTCGCGCGGCGCTACGGCCTGCCCTACCGCACCTCCAATGCCAATGCTTCCAACGCTGTCGACCTGCAGGCCGCCTATGAGACGGAGATGGCGACCTGGGGTGCTGTCCTGGGCGGGGCCAACCTGATCTATCATGCCGCCGGGTGGCTGGAGGGCGGCCTCACGGCGTCCTATGAGAAGCTCGTCCTCGACGTCGAGATCCTCCAGAACATGATGGAGTTCCTGCGGCCCATGCCCTTCGAGGAGGACGACCTGGGCTTCGAGGCGATCAAGGCCGTGCCGGCCGGCGGGCATTTCTTCGGCAGCGAACACACGATGTCGCGCTACGAAACCGCCTTCTATCAGCCGATGCTCTCCAATTGGCAGAACTATGGCAGCTGGCAGGAGGCTGGGGCGCGTGACGCGCTCGAGCGGGCGACCGGCCTCTGGCAGCAGGCCTTGCAAGAATACCAGGAACCCGCGATGGACGAAGCCGTTCGCGAGGAACTCGAGGCCTATATCACGCGCCGGCGCGCCGAGATCGGTGCCGGGGAACCCTGAGGCATGCCGCGCAAGGCCCGGCATGCGAACGAGGAAGGGATCGATGCCATGGAGACGAGGCCGAGCGAAAGGCCGGTCGGCGAGACGATCCGCTTTGCCGTGCTGATGTTCCCGGGCTTTCCGCTGATGGCGTTCAGCTCGGTGATCGAGCCGCTGCGCGCCGCCAATACGCTGTCGGGCAGGTGCTGCTATTCCTGGATCACGGTCGGTCCGGACGACGCCAAGGTGCGAGCCTCGAACGGCATCAACATCGAGCCGGATTTCGGCGTCCGGAACGCGCCGTCCGTCGATCGCATCGTGGTGTGCTCGGGCGGCGATGCCGATCATCTGGTCGCCGAGGATGCCATGGCCTGGATCCGCCGCAACCTCAGGGCCGGTGCCGACCTCGGCTCGGTCGCCGACGCGGCCTTCCTGCTGGCCCGCGCCGGTCTGCTCGACGGCCATGCCTGCACCCTGCACTGGACCAGCCAGCCGGCTTTTCGCGAGGCCTTTCCGGGCCTCGACATGCAGCGAGACCTCTATGTCATCGACCGGCGACGCTTCACGGCGGCAGGCGGGGTGGGCAGCCTCGACATGATGCTGGAGATGATCGGCCGCGACCATGGCAGCGAGCTGTCTTCCGGCGTCGCCGAATGGTTCGTGCACAGTCCGCTGCGGTCGAGCGTGGACCGGCGGTTGATGCCGTTACGCCTGCGCACCGGGATCGGCGACGAACTCGTGCTGGCCGCGGTGGCGATCATGGAGGACTGTGTCGAGGACCTGCTGCGCATGGATTCGCTGGCGCGGCGCCTCGGCGTATCGGCCGACAAGCTCGAACGTTGTTTCCGCTCAGAGCTCGGCGTCACGCCGAGCCACTACTACCGCAGCCTGCGGCTGAGGCGGGCGGCCGACCTGCTCACCCATTCGAGCCTGCGGGTCGGCGAGGTGGCCCTGGCCTGCGGCTTCAACAATGCGGCCAATTTCTCCCGGGCCTTCCGCGACAGCTTCGGCTACGCACCCCGGGGCGTGCGCCAGCGCAAGTCGATCTCGGGCGAGGCGCCCCGGGCATGAGAGGGCAATCCGAGCTTTCATGTCATCCCGTGCGCGATGCAGCATGGAATGCTGCGTCGCAGATACGGGACCGCGAGACGGGAAAGGTGCCTCATTTGGAGGACGGTCCCGGATCTGCGAAGCGTCACTGCGTGCCGCATCGCGTCCGGGATGACGATATTGGTCCATATGCGTTTGCCCTGCCGGGCATGAGGAGAAAGGTCACAAAAGGTCGTTCAGCGGAATCGCGCATAGTTTTCGCGGAAAGCGGGCAAACGCCGCGCGCACGGGTTGGCCACTGTTCATGGACAGGAGAACGTTCATGAGCATTGTGGTTTTCGATCCGGATCGTGTCGAGGATGTCGACTTCAAGGATCGCATGCGCCATCCGGCGGCCGCGGATCCGGCCGGTGGCATGTGGCTTTCCGATACCGAGCCTTCCTTCATCGATGCCGACGCCCTGCGTAAGGGGCGTCTTGCCCGGCTGCGCCGATGGATGGCCGAGGCGGGCTATGGCGCGGTCGTGCTGTTCGACCCCTACAACCAGCGCTATGCCACCGGCTCGCGCAACATGTTCGGCTACTTCCTGCGCAACTCCACGCGCTATTTCTTCGTCCCCACGCAGGGGCCGATCGTCCTGTTCGAATATCCGCAGAGCTATCATGTCTCGATGGTGCTCGACACGGTCGACGAGGCCAGGCCCTCCAAGCTCGTGTGGTCGTCGGTCTCGGGCCGGGACGACGAGACGGCCGGGCCTTTCGCCGACGAGATCGCCGAGCTTCTGCGAACCCATGGCGGCGGGTCGATGAAGCTCGGCCTCGACCGCTGCAGCCATCTGCAGGCGCTGGCTCTGCAAAAGCGCGGTTGCGACGTCAGGGATTGCCAGGGCGAGATCCTGGCGGTGCGGGCCGTCAAGACGCCGGAGGAGGTCAAGTGCCTTCAGGTTTCGATGGCCGGCGCCGAAGCGGCCGTTGCCTCGGTCCGGGAGGCGATCAAGCCGGGCGTTTCGGAAAACGAGCTCTTCGCCATCATGTATCACGAGGTGATCCGGCAGGGCGGCGAATTCATCGAGACCCGCCTGCTGAGCTCGGGCCAGCGCACCAATCCCTGGTTCAACGAGGCGAGCGGGCGCAAGATCCGCCCGGGCGAATTGGTGGCCCTCGATACCGACACCATTGGCTGCTACGGCTATTATTCCGATTTCTCCCGCACATTCCGCTGTGGGCCGGGCAAGCCGACGACCTATCAGAAGATGCTGTACCGGATGTCCTACGACCAGGTGCAGCACAATATCGGCATCGTGAAGCCGGGCATGGCGTTCCGCGAGATCGCCGAAAAGGCCTGGAAGATCCCCGAGCGCTTCGTCGACCAGCGCTACACCTCGGTGATGCACGGCGTGGGCATGCATGGGGAGACACCGTTCATCGCTCATTCGATCGATTACGAGACCTATGGCCGCGACGGGCACCTGGTGCCGGGCATGGTCGTCTCGGTGGAAAGCTATATCGGCGAGAAGGGCGGGCGCGAAGGCGTCAAGCTCGAAGACGAGATCCTGATCACCGAGACCGGCACGGAGCTGCTGTCGCGCTTTCCCTATGAAGACGAATTCCTGGAAGGACAGATCTGACGTGAAACGGACGCTTCGCATCGACACCGGCAAGATGGCGGCCATCTTCATCGATCTCCAGGAGGAGCATCGGGCCGATCCGCGCTATCTGGTCGAAGGCTATGCCGGCGTCTTGGCGCAGGCGCGCCGCCTGCAGGATGCGGCACGCCGGCATGGCATGCCGCTCTATCACGCCGCCTATGTCGTGGATCCGGCGGCGCCTGGCCGCCCGTTCCATCCGATGCAGGCCGACGGACGCTCGGCTTTCAGCGACAAGGACGATCCCAACATCGCGATCTGCGCCGAGGTGGCGCCGGCTCCAGGGGAGGCAGTCATCTTCAAATCGGAACCCAGCCTGTTCGGCGTTGCCTCGCCGGCGGAAGAACTTCGGCGCAAGGGCATCGAATGGCTGGCGATCGCGGGGGTGTGGACCGAGGCCTGCGTCGATGCGACGGTCAAGGATGCCGTGGCCCTCGGCTTCCACGTGCTGCTGGTCAAGGATGCCTGCGGTACCGCGAGCACCGCGATGCACCAGACCGCCATCCTCAACCTGGCGAACCGGCTCTATGGCGGGGCGGTGGTGTCGACGGACGACGCCTGCCGCCTGATGGCGGGCGGGCCTGTCGAGGCCTGGCAGGTCCAGGGCTCGGTGCCCCTGCGTTTCACCTATGAGAATGCCTCTGGTCTCTATGCGGGACTGTGAGGGATGGTTTGCGGGTTCGAACGACGAAGACAAGACGAGGATCGCGGCGCATCGGCATGATGGAAATCCTGACCTTCATCTCCGACAATCTACATGTGATCGGTGCCAGGGCACTCGAGCACATTTCCATCGTCTTCGTGGCGGTGAGCATCGCCATCGCCACGGCGGTGCCGATCGGCATTGCGATCACCCAGTCCAAAACCGCGGCCGATGCGGTGCTCTACCTCGCCTCGATCATGATCACCGTGCCGTCCATAGCGCTGTTCGGGCTGATGATTCCGCTGCTTTCGCCTCTTGGCCACGGCATCGGCTATGTGCCGGCGGTGATCGCCGTGATCCTCTATTCGCAGCTTCCGATCATCCGCAACACCTATACCGCCATCGCCAATGTCGATCCGGCCCTTAGGGAAGCGGCCACGGGCATGGGCATGAGCACGGTCCAGCGGCTGCGCCAGGTCGAGATCCCCCTGGCCGTGCCGGTGATCATGGCGGGCGTGCGCACCGCCGTGGTGATGAACATCGGGGTGACCGCCATCGCCGCCTATATCGGCGCCGGCGGGCTCGGCACCTTCATCTCGCGCGGCATCAGCCAGTCCGATCCGCGGCAGCTGATCACGGGGGCCTTGGCCGTGTCTCTTCTGGCGATCGCCGCAGACCTGCTTCTCGCTCTGGTGCAGTGGCTGCTGACTTCCAAGGGCATCAAGGGCGGAGCGAGCCGATGATCCGTCTCGAACATCTCACCAAGACCTTCGAAACCGCGGGCAAGCCCTTCGTCGCCGTGGACGACATCAATCTCGATTTGCCGGCGGGGGAGATCTGCGTGCTGGTGGGGCCGTCGGGCTGCGGCAAGACCACGACCATGAAGATGATCAACCGCCTGATCCAGCCCACCAGCGGCAAGGTCTATATCGACGGCAAGGATACCGGCGCGATCGATCCGATCCAGCTCCGCCGTTCGATCGGTTACGTCATCCAGCAGATCGGCCTGTTTCCCAACAAGACCATCTGCGAGAACATCTGCGTGGTGCCCGATCTGCTGGGCTGGGACCGCCGGAAGTCGCGTGCCCGGGCGGGCGAATTGCTCGAACTGGTGGGCATGCAGCCCGATCTTTTCCTCAACCGCTATCCGCGCGAACTGTCCGGCGGCCAGCAGCAGCGCGTCGGCGTGCTGCGCGCGCTCGCCGCCGATCCGCCTGTCATGTTGATGGACGAGCCCTTCGGCGCGATCGACCCGATCAACCGCGAGGTGATCCAGGATGAATTCCTGAAGATGCAGCAGGCGATCCGCAAGACCATCATCTTCGTCTCGCACGATCTCGACGAGGCGGTGAAGATGGCCGATAAGATCGCCATCTTCCGCAGCGGGCGCCTGGAACAATATGCCAGCCCCGACGCGCTGCTGGCCAGGCCTGCCAATGCCTTCATCGAGAATTTCCTCGGCTCCGACCGCGCCCTCAAGCGCCTGCGGCTCGTCACGGCCGGGGAGGCGATGGCTGGGGAGTTCGATGCGGTGCGGGCCGAGGATCCGATCGCGCTGGCGCTCGAGAAGATGCAGGCTTCCGGGCAGCACGCCATCATCATGGTTGCGGCGGACGGCAAGCCCGAAGGCCTGCTCGCGCTCGACCGCGCCAAGACTGCGAGCGGGACTGTCGGTGACCATGCGCGGCCAGTCGAGACCACGGCTGCGCTCCATTCAGACTTGCGCAATGCGGTGGCTTCGATGTTCGCCCAGGACATGCCTGTGCTGCCCTGCGTGGACGAGGCCGGACGGCTCAAGGGGGTCCTGACCTATCGCTCGATCGTCGCCAGCCTCAGCCATGCCGGAGAAATGGGATGAGCGGGTCCGCAGCAGCCGTCGCAACCGGCGAGGGCAGGGGGCGCTCGCACCTCTGGGTACCACTCGCGATGTGGGCGGTGCTGCTCGCCATCTGTCTGTGGCTGTGGCTCAGCGGCATGGCGGGCGAGATCCTCGGCTATTGGGACGATATCACCTATCTGAGCGTGCAGCATATCGAGCTGGTGGCCTGGGCGGGCGGGCTCGCCATCCTCACCGCCGTTCCCGTGGGCATCCTGCTGTCGCGGCCGGCCTTCCGGCGCTTTTCCGAATTCGTGATGCAGGTCTTCAATCTGGGCAGCACGATCCCGACGCTCGCCATCCTCGCCCTGTCGATGACCTGGCTCGGCATCGGCACCCTGCCGTCCGTGTTCGGGCTATGGGCGGCGACCTTGCTGCCGATCGTGCGCAATACCTATGCGGGTTTGCGCGCGGTTCCGCCCCATCTCCTGGAGGCGGCGCGCGGCATGGGCATGACACCACTGCAAACCCTGTGGCGGGTGGAATTGCCCAATTCGCTGTTCGTCATCTTCGGTGGCATCCGCACCGCGCTGGCGATCTGCGTGGGCTCGGCCCCGCTCGCCTTCCTGATCGGGGCCGGCAGCCTGGGGGAGCTGATCTTCACCGGCATCGCCCTCGACGAGTTGCCGATGATGCTCGCCGGTGCCATTCCCACCGCGATCCTGGCCGTGCTGACCGACTTCCTGGTCGGCCGGCTGCAATATTACCTCGTCCCGCGAGGCATCAATCCGCTGCGCTGAACAGCGGCAACAAGCAACAGAGGGAAAGACGATGACAATGCTGAAGAAACTGAGCAGGAGCGTGTGTTCGGGCGTGTTTTCGGCTGCCGTACTGGCGGCGGCCGGTGGCGTGGCCCTGGCCGCCAATCTCACGGTCGGCGGCAAGGATTTCACCGAGCAGCAGATCATCGCCGAGATGACGACGCAGCTTTTGACCAGCAAGGGCTACACGATCGACAAGAAGAACGGCATGGGGACCAAGATCGTCCGCGCCGCCCTGGAGAACGGCGAGGTCGATCTTTATTGGGAATATACCGGCACCTCCCTCGTCACCTTCAACAAGGTGACGGACAAGCTCTCGCCGCAGCAGACCTATGATCGGGTCAAGCAGCTCGACGGCGAGAAGGGGCTGGTCTGGCTGGCGCCATCGAAGGCCAACAACACCTATGCCATGGTGGTGCGCAAGGACAACCCGAAGACGGACGGGCTGAAGACGGTCTCCGACATGGCGGCTGCCTACAAGGCCGGAACGGCGTTGATGATGGGCACCACGGCCGAATTCCCCAAGCGCCAGGACGGCCTGCTCGGCCTGCAGAAGACCTATGACTTCGAGGCCGGCCGCGCCAACGTCAAGCCGATGGATCTCGGTCTCGCCTATCGCGCCCTCGCTAACAAGGATCTCGACGTCATTTCAGCCCAGGCGACCGATGGCCAGATCGCGGCGCTGGGGCTGCGTGTGCTTGCCGACGACAAGGGCTTCTTTCCCAACTATGCCCTGACGCCGGTGGTGCGCAAGACCGTGCTCGACGCCCATCCCGACCTGAAGCCGACCCTCGAGGCGCTCTCGGCCAAGCTCGACGATGCCACCATGCAGAAGCTGAACGGCGAGGTCGATGTCGACAAGAAGACGGTCGAAGTGGTCGCCGCCGATTTCCTCAACCAGAACGGCTTGAAGTGAGCCCGTGGGCCGGCTCCGATGGGCTGGCCCATTCTTCCCGAATTTTCGCGCCAGCGCCGTCCGGAGGCGCCCGGCAGGGGGACAGACCATGATCAGCATTCTGCCGAAGCGCGCGATCGCCGCCTTATGCGTCGCAGCCTCCTTCGTGTTGGGCGCCAACGCCTCGGCCGCCACGCTCACCGTTGGCGGCAAGGATTTCACCGAGCAGTTCCTGCTCGCCGAAATGACCCGGCAGCTCCTGGAGAGCAAGGGCTATGCCGTCACCAAGAAGGACGGCATGGGCACCAACATCGTGCGTGCCGCCCTGGAGAACGGCCAGGTCGATCTCTATTGGGAATATACGGGCACCTCGCTGGTAACCTTCAACAAGGTGACGGAGCCGCTCTCACCCGAGGCGACCTATGCCAGGGTCAAGGAACTGGATGGCGCCAAGGGGCTGGTCTGGCTGGCGCCATCGAAGGCCAACAACACCTATGCGCTGGCGATCCGGCCGGGCAATGCCAAGACGGACGGGCTCAAGACCTTTTCCGATCTCGCAGCCGTTTACAAGGACGGCAAGCCGGTCCTGCTCGGCGCTACGGCGGAATTTCCCAAGCGCGAGGACGGCCTGATTGGCCTGGAGAAGAAATACGGCTTCAAGGCCGGGCGCGCCAATCTGCGGCCGATGGAGATCGGGCTCGTCTATAACGCCCTTGCCGCCGGCGACATCGACGTCGCCACGGTGGGCGCCACCGATGGGCGCATCGCCGCCATGAAGCTGATCCTGCTCAAGGACGACAAGGGTTTCTTCCCGAACTATGCGCTGGTGCCGGTCGTCAGGCAGGCCACGCTCGAGGCCCATCCGGACCTGAAAGCCACGCTCGAGGCGCTTTCGGCCAAGCTGGACGACGCCACCATGCAGGCGCTGAACGGCGAAGTCGACGTCCACAAGAAGGCGATCGAGGATGTCGCCAAGGCCTACCTCAAGCAGGCGGGATTGCTTTGATCCTGGCTGGCGCTTGGACTTGAACGATGAATGACCGTCCTTGCGAGCGTAGCGAAGCAATCCAGGGCTTCAGACGCAGTGTTTATAACCTCTGGATTGCTTCGCTATGCTCGCAATGACGATCGACCCTTCACGAGAATCCTGCTTACGTCTGCCTGTGGTACCCGATAATGACGCCGGACTACACTCGACTGATAGACGCCGAAACCTGGGACTTCATTATCAGGACGAATGCCTTCTATCCGCCTGAAGCGGTCGACTGGCCGATCGAGCGCAACCGAGAGGTCTATGACCGGATGGCCCAGGCCTTTCATGCCGGCCGTCCACCCGGCATTGCGGTCGAGACCACGGCTGTGGAGACGCCGAGCCATGTCATTCCGATCCGGATCTATTCGGCGGAACGCCACAATGATCGTGCGACGATCCTCTATTTCCATGGCGGCGGCTTCGTGCTGGGAGGCCTCGACAGCCATGACGACGTCTGCGCCGAGTTCTGCGCGGCGACAGGCCTGACGGTCGTCTCGGTCGATTATCGCCTGGCGCCCGAAAATGGGGGAACGGCAGCGCTGGACGATGCCATTGCCGCCTATGGCTGGGTGACGGCCGGGCTCGAGCGCCCGGTTGTGCTGGCGGGCGATTCCGCCGGCGGCAATCTCGCCGCCTGCGTGGCGGATCATGTGGGCAGAGAGGGGCGGCGACCGATCGGGCAGGCGCTAATCTATCCCCTGCTGGGGGCCGATGTCGACAAGGGCTCCTATCTGACCCATGCCGAGGCGCCCCTGTTGACCACCCGCGATGTCCTCTATTATCGCGATGTGCGCACCGGCGGCCTCGATTGCAGCGCCGATCCACGCTTCACGCCACTTGCCAGCCCCAGCTTCGGCCACCTGCCGCCGACCTTCGTCTTTACGGCCCAATGCGACCCGCTTTCTTCCGATGGCGAGGTCTATTGCAGCCGGCTGCGCGCCGAGGGCGTCCCCGCCTCCTGGCACGAGGAGGAAGGGCTGCCGCACAGTTTTCTGAGGGCCCGCGGGACGGCATCACGCGCGAAAGCTGCGATGGACCGCATTACCCAGGCTCTCTCGACGCTTGCCGCTGGCGCGCACGCTTAGGCGAGGCAACGCCACCCCCATCGATATCAGGAAGGAACGAGCAATATGGTCAAGATCTCGCAGGTGCGCGTCAGGCCGCTGGTGCTGCCCCTCAAGCAGCCCTATCACTGGTCCTATGGCATCAAGGAGAATTTCGCCGTCAATCTGGTCGAGATCGAGGCCGACAACGGGATGGTCGGCATCGGTGAATGCACCGTGGCACCGGACCAGGCCGGGACGGCGGCGATCCTCAGGCGGTTGACGGGGCATCTGGTCGGCCAGTCCCCCTATGATGTTGCGCCGCTGATCGCGCGCATCTTCCACCAGGAATATCTCGGCCATGGCGCCAACATCATGCGTGCGGCCAACCAGATGTTTTCGGGCGTAGACATGGCAATGTGGGACCTGCAGGGCAAGCTTGCCGGCCTGCCGGTCCATCGTCTCCTCGGCGGGGCCCATCGCCCGGCCGTCGGCTATTTCTATTTCCTGCAGGGGGAGACCGCCGAGGAACTGGCGCGCGATGCCGCAGCCGGTCGGGAGCGCGGCGAGCGTGTCTTCTATTTGAAGGTCGGCCGGGGCGAGAAGCTCGACCTCGAAATCACCGCGGCGGTGCGCCGCGAGATCGGCGATGCCCGCCTGCGGCTCGATGCCAATGAAGGCTGGAGCGTACATGACGCGATCAACATGTGCCGCAAGCTCGAGAAATTCGAGATCGAGTTCATCGAGCAGCCGACCGTGAGCTGGAGCATCCCGGCCATGGCGCATGTGCGCGAAGCCGTCGGCATTCCGATCGTCGCCGACCAGGCGGCCTTCACGCTCTACGACGTCCACGAGATCTGCCGCCAGCGCGCCGCCGACATGATCTGCATCGGGCCGCGCGAGATCGGTGGCATCCAGCCCATGCTGAAGGCGGCGGCGGTCGCCGAGGCGGCGGGGCTGAAGATCTGCATCCACAGTTCCTTCACCACCGGCATCACCACCTGTGCCGAGCACCACATCGCGCTTGCCATCTCCAATCTCGACGACGGCAACCAGATCATGTGGCAGCTGGTGCAAAAGGACATCGTGGCTTCCCCCGACCTCGATCCGAAGCAGGGCTGGATCGAGGCTCTCCAGGCTCCCGGCCTCGGCTTCGAGCTCGACGGGGATCTGATCGGGGACGGCGAGAAGCGATTTGCACAGGCGGCGTAAGACAGCCTGATCATCGCTCCACCGAGCTCCACCGATCATGGCAGCCTCGGCACCGTGCCTTTCGGCATCCGATCAGAGGCCGAGAGCGACTTTTCGGCCGTCGAAAAAGGCATAGGGGGCCTGGCGCGGCGCTGCGCCGTCGCCGATCTCCACATAGGGTATGTCCCGGGCCGCAAGGTCCGTGGCGAGCCAATTCGCCGCGATATTGGTCATGGCCAGCACTAGGCTGTCGGCTGCAACGAACGATCTTTCACCGCTGTTGTGGTCGATGATCGTGGCGCCCTGGCCATGCCATTCGGCGATGCTGACCTCGACCTGCCAGCTGACACCGAGCTTCTTGAGGATCCGCCGCAGGGGAACGTCGGCGGTGGTGCGCTGCAGTTCCTTGCCGACGAAGGCATCCGGCGTGAGGATGGTGACCTCGTGGCCATCCTCCGCCAGTTTCCAGGCCGTCCCGCCGCCGCGCCAGCCGCCGCCCTCGTCGAGCAGCAGCACCCGCTTGCCGAGACGGGCCTGGCGGCTCATCACGGCCTCGATCGAAAAGACATTGCCCTTTTCGATGCCGGGCAGCGTTTCGATTGCCGGAAGGGTTTTCTGGAAGCCGGTGTCGGGCGGCAGGGAGCCGGTGGCGAGGATGACGGCATCCGGTACCATCGCCGCCACGTCGTCGGCCTCCATATAGCAGTTCAGGCGGATATCGACGCCGAGCTTGTGCAACTGGCGTTCATACCAGGCGAGAAGATCGAGGATCTGGGCGCGGCGCGGCTGCAGGCCGGCGAGCAGGAAATTGCCGCCGAGCCGGCTGGAAGCCTCGGCCAGCGTCACTCTGTGTCCGCGTTCGGCGGCGACGCGGGCTGCTTCCAGGCCTGCCGGGCCACCACCCACCACCAGCACATGCCTTGGCGTGCCGGCCGGCTCGAAACGGTCGCCGCCCCACATGAACTCCCGCCCGACGGAGGGATTGATCAGGCAACTGATCCAATAGTCGCGCGAGCGGCGCCCCCAGCACATCTGGTTGCAGGAGATGCAGCCCCTGATGTCGTCCGGCCGGTCTTCGCCGGCCTTCCGAGCCAGATGCGGATCGGCGATCTGGCCGCGCACGATGGAAACCAGGTCGGCAACCCCTTCGCCCAGGACCGTCTCGGCATTTTCGGGTGTGCGGATATGGCTTTCGGCAATGACGACCGCATGCGTCGTGGCGGTCTTGATCCTGGCCGCCAGATCTGCACCGAGCTTTTCGGGATAGAGAAAGGTCGGCATCAGCTTGTGAAAGTCGAGATAGCCGCCGGAACCGCAGGTGACGTAGTCGATCAGGCCCTGTCGGTCGTGCAGGCCTACGATTTCGGCCAGTTCGTCGCGGCTGAGCGCGACGGTGTAGTCGGGCTCGTCGCTGACGGCCAGCCCGATGATGAAATCCTCGCCGCATGTCTTGCGGATGCGCGTGAGGATTTCCCGCGACAGGCGCGTGCGGTTCTCCAGGGTACCGCCCCATTGGTCCTCGCGGCGGTTGGTCCACGGCGTCCAGAACTGGTCGACCAGGCCGAGATAGGCGGCCCAGACCTCCACGCCGTCGAAGCCGGCGGCCTGGCACCGGTGCGCAGCCTCCACGAAACTCTCGATCGTCTCCCAAATCTCGGCCTCGCTCATCGCATGCGAGCCGTCGCTGTCATGGTAGCTCGGCAGGCCCGAGGGGGACCAATGGGGATGAAAGGAATTGTCGGAGTCGCCATGGGCGCCGATGTGATAGAGCTGCTGGACGGCGACGGCGCCATTGTCCTTGATGGCGCCGATGACTTTCCGGAAGGCAGGTATGACGCTGTCGTCGCAGGGGCGGAAATTGCCGCGGGTGAGGATGGCGGCGGGATGGACGGGCATCGGCTCCACCACGATCATGCCGGCGCCGCCCTTGGCACGTTCGGCATAATAGGCCGCATGCCGCTCCGTCGGCAGCCCGTTCACCGCCATGTTCGCAGTGTGGGCGCCGAAGACGATCCTGTTCCTCAGCGTGTGCGTGCCGATCGTAAGCGGTGAGAACAGGCGGGGAAACTGCTTGGACACCGTGGCCATCCGGCAGGTTGAGAGGGCGTTGGCGAGGGGCGAGGGCTTCTCCCGCGCCCCTCGGCTTGCTTGCTTTTGCAGCCGCCCGTCAGTGCGAGGCACGACGGCAGCTATGAGCCGCCCCGAGATTCACCACGCCGACGGGCCTGCCCGCCGGATCGAGGATGGCGTCGTCGTCATGCCGGCGGTGGACGAGCACTTGGGACGAAGCCCATGCTGCCATAGCCTCCCGTTTAGAAGCAATAAAAATGTACACTATTGTCAAAAAACATGACGACGCAGTTAGAGGCCAATTGACACTTATGTACATTTTGCCTAGCTTTTCGGTGCACATGCAACGCTGGACCCCCGAGCCATGTCGAACGATCCTCTTCTGCAGCCCTTTCAGCTCAAGCATCTCACGCTGCGCAACCGCATCATCGTGACCTCGCATGAACCGGCCTATCCCGAGGACGGCATGCCGAAGGAGCGCTATCGGGCCTATCACGTGGAGCGAGCCAAGGGCGGGGTCGCCATGACCATGACGGCGGGATCGGCAGCCATTTCGAAGGACAGCCCGCCGGTCTTCAACAATCTGCTCGCCTACAAGGACGAGATCGTGCCCTGGCTCAAGGACCTGACCGACGCCGTCCACGAGCACGGCGCGGCCGTGATGATCCAGCTCACGCATCTCGGCCGCCGCACGCGCTGGGACAAGGGCGATTGGCTGCCGGTCGTAGCCCCATCCCACCAGCGCGAAGCAGCGCACCGTGCCTTTCCCAAGAAGCTGGAAGACTGGGACATCGAGCGCATCATCAAGGATTTCGCCGACGCAGCCGAGCGCATGAAGGCAGGCGGCATGGATGGTATCGAGCTCGAAGCCTATGGCCATCTGATCGACCAGTTCTGGTCGCCGCTCACCAACGAACTGGACGGCCCCTATGGCGGTTCGCTTGAAAATCGTCTTCGCTTCGGCTTCGACGTCCTGAAGGCCATCCGCGAACGGGTCGGCCCCGACTTCCTCGTCGGCGTGCGCTACACGGCGGACGAGCAGCTCGAGGGCGGCACGACCAGGGAAGAGGGCCTGGAGATTTCACGCCGGCTCAAGGAGAGCAGCCTGATCGATTTTCTCAACGTCATCCGCGGCCATATCGATACCGATGCCGGGCTGACCGACGTCATCCCGATCCAGGGCATGGCGAATTCGCCGCACCTGGATTTCGCCGGGGAGATCCGAGCGGCCACGCAGTTTCCCACTTTCCATGCCGCCAAGATCCCGGATGTCGCCACGGCGCGTCATGCCATCGCCGCCGGCAAGGTCGACATGATCGGGATGACGCGTGCCCACATGACGGATCCGCATCTGGTCCGCAAGATCATCGAAAAACGCGAGGACGACATCCGGCCCTGCGTCGGCGCCAATTACTGCCTCGACCGCATCTATCAGGGTGGAGCCGCCTATTGCATCCACAATCCGGCCACCGGCCGCGAGCTGACAATGCCGCATACCCTGCAAGCGGCCGAAGTTCGCAAGACTGTTGCCGTCATCGGCGCTGGTCCGGCGGGCCTGGAGGCGGCGAGGGTCGCCGCCGGGCGGGGGCATCGGGTCGTCGTCTTCGAGGCTGCCGGCAAGCCGGGCGGGCAGGTCAGGCTCACCGCCCAGAGCCCGCGGCGCAAGGAGATGATCAGCATCATCGAGTGGCGCATGAGCCAGTGCGAGAAGCTGGGCGTGACCTTCCATTTCAACACCTGGGCGGATGCCGACAGTATCGAGGCCGAGAAGCCGGACGTGGTGATCGTCGCCACGGGCGGGCTGCCGCATACGGAAGTGCTCTCCAAGGGCAACGAGCTCGTCGTCTCCGCCTGGGACATCATTTCAGGCGATGTCAAACCCGGTTCCAACGTGCTCATCTTCGACGATGCCGGCGACCATGCCGGTTTGCAGGCCGCCGAGATCCTGGCGCAGGCGGGGGCGAAGGTGGAGATCATGACGCCGGACCGCTCTTTCGCGCCCGAGGTCATGGGCATGAATTTGGTGCCCTATATGCGTTCCCTGCAGAAACTGGATGTCACCTTCACCGTTACCTACCGCCTTCTTGCCGTTGAAAAGGCGGGGAACCAGCTGGTCGCCCACATCGGCAGCGACTATGGCGGCATCGTCAGGCAGCGCAGTTTCGACCAGATCGTCGTCAATCACGGCACGATCCCGCTCGACGACCTCTATTTCGAGCTGAAGCCGTCATCGAGCAATCTCGGCGAGATGTCCTACGAGCAATTGATCGCCGGCCAGCCCCAATCCGTGGTCCGCAACGGGGAAGGCCAGTTCCAGCTCTTCCGCATCGGCGATGCGGTTGCCGCTCGCAATACCCATGCGGCCATCTATGATGGCCTCAGGCTGGCCAAGGATATCTGATCGTGAGGGTTCGATGACGCAGCGAAGCATGGTCCTTCAGAATTTCGTCGACGCAGCCCGAGAGGCTTTCGGTCAATTCGCGCAGGATCCGGATGCAAGCCGGTCCATCGCAGAGATCTTCAGGGCCCTGGAAGAGCCGAGGGAGGCAAGGGCGGGCGCTGGCGCCCGTCTGCCGGCCTGCGGGCATCTCGATCAGGCCCTTGCGGTCGAAACGGGCCACACGACGCTCGACAGGCTGCTCCAATGCTTCAGGGCGGTCGAGCCGTCCCTGCAATGGCGTCGCCGTCCGAACAATGATGGCACGGCCAGCGCCAATTTCGAGGACGGGCACGCCAATGCGATGCTTCTGGGCCCCGGTGGCCTGGAGGAACGCGGGGACGTCTGGCTCGGCGTGTCGCTGATGGCGCCGAAGGTACGCTATCCCGACCATGACCATGCCCCCGAGGAGGTCTATCTGGTGTCGTCGGACGGCGAGTTCCGGCAAGGGGAGGGAGACTGGTTTTCGCCTGGGATTGGCGGCTCGTTCTACAACAGACCCGGTATCAGGCATGCGATGCGCTCGCTCGGCACGCCGCTATTCGCCTTCTGGGCGTTGCAGGCGGGCAACCGGCCCTGAGGCAGCCCCGGGCTGATTGGGCCCCGAAACAAGTTATGGCTTGAAGTCATGCCTGGCGTGGAAGCGATCGAGCTCGCGCTGTTCAGGCCGGACACCGGTAAAGATCTCGACATATTCGGGAATGCGCTTCATGCGAACGCCGACATCTTCCTGCATCTGCATCGAGATATAGCCAATCTGGGTGAGATAGGTTGTCCGGGCCCGCACGTCGGCCGTGATGGCGGTATAGCCGAACCGTGTGAACATCTGCGCAAGCGCTTCGAGGCGGATCTGGTCGGCAGTTCTCACTTCAGCGAGGATGTCCGAGGATTCGAGGGCCCAACTGCGTACGGCGAATTCGAACTGGGCGTCGAACAGGGTCTTGTCGATCCAGCAATCATTGACATTGAGCATCGCTTCGGCGATCGACTCGGCATAGGCCTGCGCCTGCTTGACGAGGTTGCCGGTGTTCTTGTCGCGCCAGCGCGCGATGAGGGCGCCGAGGAGTTCCTCGCGATCCTTGAAGAACCAATAGAAGCTGGTGCGCGACAGGCCGAGTTTCTTGGCCAGAGGCAGAATCTTGACCGTGCTGACCCCGGATTCGAGCAGGAGTTCATAGGCCGCCTCCAGCCAGACTTCGGCCGAGCCCCGCCAGCCTGTTTCGCCCAAAACCTGGTCCATGCAATGCCTCCATCAAACGGCAAATCGGCGATCAGGCGAAATGCACATGGATGTCGAGCATAGCGTCAATTATGTCGATTTAGTAGACATAAATGTACAGGTCTGGAACAGTATTCGGGCGCCATGTTGACCTTGATAGTGCCCCATTGCGGGCACTCGGCAAACCAGGGCGGCGATGGACGTGCATGAATGCCCTCCCGCTCCCCGGCGGGAAGGCGTTCAAGCCATTGTAGTATCTTGGATCGAAATCGCCTCTTCCGGGAGACAAGCGCAGGCATCCTTGGCCATGGGCGCTGGCGTGTCGATCTCCGAACCGACATCTTTGCTCCAGACGTCTTTCCCGCAAGCGTGTCGTTTCCAAGAATGTCGATCTGGAGATCGACATTCCAATCCTGCACCATACTCGTAAAGTCAGCACTTATGGGCAAGGATGTCTGCGATTGGCACTCGCACTGCAATTGCGGTTGGCTGGAGTCGGCACCGGGAACTATCTGTCGATCACCAGGTCGCTCAATGGCTTTGAGCAGCAGGGCAGGAAGAAGCCGGCATCGACCTCGCGCTGACGGATGCCGCCATTGTGCTGCATGTCGACGCTGCCGCTGACGAGCTTGGACTTGCAGGTGCCGCACAGGCCATTGGCGCAGGACGAGGGAAGGCGAACTCCGGCCTTCTTGGCGGAAGACAGCACTGTCTGCCCGCCGGCGACGTCGATGGTGCGCGACTGCTTGGCGAACTCGACCTTGAAGAGTTTGGCTTGCGGCAGGACTTCGGCAGGCGGCTCCTCGACGCCAGCACCGTCGAAGCTCTCCTCGTAATAATTGTGGGCCGGGCTTCCCAATTCGGCGCTGAAGGAGCGGACAGCCTGCATGAAGGGCGCCGGGCCGCAGCACATGATCACCCGCTCCGCGAGATCCGGAATGGCCAGCGACAGGAACGCCTTGGATAGCCGCCCGGTCAATCCCGGCCAGGATGGCTCGCCGGCGACGTGTTCGGGAAGCAGGATCAGCCGCAGGCCTTTCAGGCGGTTCGCCAGCACGCCGAGTTCGTCCCGGAAGACGAGGTCGCGGGGCGTCCTGGCCGCGTGGACGAACGCCACGTCCGCGGCTTGCGCCGAGTCGGCGATGTCCCTGACGATCGACATCAGCGGGGTGATGCCCGAGCCGCCCGACAGCAAGGCAAGCTTGGCCGGTGCGGTCGCCGGCCGGACGAAGGCGCCAAGCGGCCCCAAGGCCTTGACCGTCATGCCGGGAACGAGATTGTCGTGCAGCCAGTTCGAGACGCGGCCGCCCTCGGTGCGCTTCACGGTGACGGTGATGGCCTTCCGCCTCGCCGGCGAGGAGGACATGCTGTAGCAGCGGCTTTCCGGCAGGCCGTCGATCTCCAGTTCCAGCGACAGATGCTGGCCCGCCTCGAAATCGAAGGCCTTGCCGTCCGGCGACAGGAAGGTGAAGCTCTTCACGTCATGCGTTTCGTCATGGACATCGACGCAGAGCAGCTGATCGAATGCTTCGGCGTGCGGAGCCATGGGCATGCCGGCGCCTGTCTGCAACGAGCCGTCAGTAGCCATTGGCGCGCATCCGATCGATGTACCAAGTGGCGAAATTGTCGAGCTGCCCCTCGGTGAAGGGGGAGTAGGGTCCGGCCTCATAGGCCGGATCGAGGACACCCGAATAGGAGCGGGCGACCAGTTGCGCGTCCTGTTCGTTGGTGGCCATCCACACGCTGGTGAGCTTGTCGAGATCGTAGTCACGACCCTCGACGGCATCCTTGTGCACCAGCCATTTCGTGCGGACGAGGGTTTCGTCCGCACTGAGGGGGATGATCAGCGTGCACACGGCATGGTCGCCCATGAAATGATGCCAGCAATTGTGACCCCACAGATGGACGTCGCCGAGATCCTTGCGCGTCATCGAGCCGAGCAGCTTGGACGAGGCGGCCGTGGCGTCCGGCGTCTGGGACTCGCCGGCGCCCGCGATGATGAGGCGTTGGGTTCGGAAATTGGTGGCGCAGTCGACGAGCTGCTCGACGGCAGCCGAGGGATAGCCCTCAGCCTCCCAGGCCTTGGTGCGCGCCTCGTAGAGGGCCTGGTGCTGCTCGGCCTCTTCCCGGTCCTCGGGACTCAGGCTGGCCGGATCGAAGCCGAAATCCAGATCGATGAAGGAGACGCAGAGCTCGGGGTGATTGGACGAGCAATGGTAGCATTCCCGATTGTTCTCGATGGTGAGCTTCCAATTGCCCTTCTCGATGATCTCGCTCTGGAAGGCGACCTTGCTGTTGGCAATGTCGTAGGGCGCCAGGCGCTCCCGCATCACGGTCTCGAGCGTGCCGATGTCTTCGGGAGGATTGTCCGAGAGGCAGACATAGAGCAGGCCGCCGATCGAACGAAAATGGACCGGCTTGAGGCTCTTGCAGGTCTTGTCGAAGCTCGTGCCCATATGCGGGGCATAGGCGAGTTCGCCATCGAGCTCATAGGTCCACTGATGATAGGGGCAGACGAGCTTGGAGACGATGGACGTGCCGCTGTCCAGCAGGCGGGCACCACGATGGCGACAGACATTGTGCAATACGCGGATCTGGCTGTCGTCGTCGCGCAGCAGGATGATGCTGGAGCTGCCGAGATCGATCACATGGGCATCGCCCGGCTCGGGAACGTCACATTCCAGCCCGACATAGATCCAGTGCCGGCGAAAGAACACGTCGAGATCCGCCTTGAAGACGTCTTCGCGCGTGTAGAGGCCGGCGGGGAGGGCATGGCCCGGCATGCGCTGGTCCAGGAGGGGCGAGATCGCAGATGAGAATGTGTTGAGCATGAGTTTTCATCACCAGATTCGGTCTCATATTGCGCGCATGAAACCGCCCTCTCAACGGCATAAATGTTTACGTCTGCCATAACTCAATGTAATGCGTTGTTGATGCCGTCGCCGGTTTGCGACGTCTTCCTCAGGCGAGGGTTCCCGAGGGCCATGGCCAATCTGCGGCGAAAGCTTCCCCCGCTCACCGCGCTCACCGTCTTCGAGGCGGTGGCGCGCCTCGGCGGCTTCACCAGGGCGGCGGCGGAACTGGGCGTCACCCAGGCCGCGATCAGCCGTCAGATTCATCTCCTGGAGGAGACGTTCGGCTTCCCCTTGTTCCGGCGCCTGCACAGGCGGGTGGAATTGACGGAAAAGGGAAAGCAGCTTTCGTCCACGGCCACGACGGCCTTCAATCTCATCGCCGAGACGATTTCGGATTGGTCAAGGGAAGAGGCGGAGGACGACCTCGCCATCGCGGCGACGATCGCCTTCTCCCATTTCTGGCTTCTCCCGCGCATTTCCTCGTTTTCGAAGGCGCATCCCAACATCAGATTGCGCATCATCACGCAGGACAATGCCGTCAAGGTCGACGGCGAGGACGTGGATCTCGCCATTCGCTTCGGGACAGGCATCTGGCCGGATGGGGATGCCGAATTCCTCTTCCACGACGAAATCTTTCCCATCTGCAGCGCCGACTATGCGCAGGAGATCGGCGAGATCGAGCATCTTGGCCAGCTCACGCGCCATCCCCTGATCACCAACGACACGGCCGATTCCACCTGGACGAATTGGGCCGAGTGGTTTGCGGCGTTCTCCGTCCCGATGCCGAGCAAGGGCTTGGGCATGCATTGCAGCTTCTATACCGAGGCGATCTACGCCGCCTTGAACGGCCACGGCATCGCACTCGGCTGGCGCCGGCTGGTCGAGGACCTGCTTACCCAGAACCGGCTGGTCAGGCTGACGAACGAAGCCATCGTGACGCAAAATGCCTATTTCTTCATCGCGCCGCGGCGCAAGGCGAGGAAGGCGGCCGTCGACCTATTCATAGACTGGTTGAAGCGGGAAGCGAACGCTCCCCAACCGCAAGGCCAGGACCGCTTCGATCAGCTCATGCGAATTTGAACGAAGGCTGGAAGATCTCCTCGACCGGCGGATGACGCCAGGTGCGCAGCGGATACTTGTTGATCAGTCGCTCGAACTGGGTCTGGGCCCGCTGGCGATAGTCTTCCAGGTCGATGCCCGGCAATTGCCGATCGCGCATCACCACCCGGCCGTTGATGATAGCGGTCTTGAAATCCCGGCCGGTGCCGCTGAGCATCATGGTCTGGATGGGATCGATGACCGGGCCGAGCTCGAAGGCGCCGAGATCGAACAAGGTCATGTCGGCCTTGGCGCCGGCGGCGAGCCGGCCGAGATCGGGGCGCCCGAGGGCGTCGGCCGCCACGATGGTGGCGGCATTGTAGAAATCGGCCGAGCTGCAGGCAGTGACACTCGCATCGGCGACGCGGCACAGGCTGATGCCGACGCGCATGTTCTCCACCATGTCGGGCGGGAAGGTATCCGTGCCCAGGCCGATCGGAATGCCGTGGCGCTTGAGGCGCGCGAAGGATTCCATGGCGCCGCCATAGCGCGAGAGCACGAGCGGGCAATGGATCAGGGCGGCGCCCGATTGCGCCAGCAGGCCGACATCGTCGCCGGCCCGCGCCACCTTGGAGTGACCGGTCAGGTAGACGCCGTGGGGCAGCAGCGAGCGCCTGGAGAGGAAGCCGAGGGAGGCGAGCCATTCCACCGGCGTCTTGTCGTGGCGCTCGACGATCGTCTCGAACTCGTCCATGCCCTGGCAGCAATGCAGGCGGATCGGGCAATCGAGTTCGTTACGGATGCGGGCCGAACGCAGCAGCAGCTCAGGCGTGCAGTTCTCGACGCGGTCGGGTGCCAGCATGCCGCGGATCAGCCCGCCATGCGCGCCGTCATAGGCGCGGACATAGTCCCTGGCCGTCTCCAGTCCCTTGAGGCCACGCTCCTCGTCCCAGAAGGTATCGAAGCTGCCGTCCTCGCGAATGATGGTGACGCCAGTCATGTAGCAGGGGCCGAGATAGGCCCGGATGCCGATCTCCGCCGCACTGTCGGCCGAGCGCGCGAATTCGTCATAGGTCTCCGCCCATTGCCGGTAGAACATCGAGGTGATCGGCAGGGCCGTGGTGATGCCGTTGCGCACCAGCTGCGCGAAGGCATATTTCATCTTGAAGGTCTGCTCTTCGGCCGAATACATCTCGATCGGGCCGGCGGCGAGGTAATCCTCGGGCCAGACGCGTCCCTTCGCCCAATCGGGCTGGTTGTCGAAGGCGAGGACGGTGGTGTCTAGATCGCCCAGGGCGTTGAGATCGATGAAGCCCGGCCCGAGAATGGCATTGCCGCCATCGATTTCCTCGTCGACCTCGCCCGGATAGCCGCGCCCGACGAAGAGGATGGTGTTGCCGCGATAGACGACCTCGGCGTCCTTCAATGTCCGATGCTGCTCGCCGTCGAAGCCGATGACATAGCGCGCCTTCACTCTGGTGGTGGTCATGATATCCAGTCCGTTCGGGATGGTGGAGGAGGAATCAGGGCGTCATCGGCCCCGCCCAGCGGTGCATGCCGACCGGCGTTGCGAGAGCCTGGCGGTACATGCGCCGGTAATGGGGTTCGAGTTCATCGGCGGCGGATTTGCAGCGGGCCATGTAGTCGGCGAATTCGCCGGCCAGGAAGCGGGCTTCCTGCTTGAGGGCGCTTTCGTCGACGGTGAGCAGGCGCCGGTTCTCGACGACGACGTGCCCGCCCACCAGCACAGTGCTGACCGACGAGCCGGTCTCGCAATAGACGAGCTGGCGTTTGAGATCATTGAGCGGCGTGAAGGCGAAGCTGTCGAGGTCGAGCAGGATGATGTCGGCCTGCCAGCCCGGCGCCAGCCTGCCGGTTGGGCGGGGCAGGCGCATGGCCCTGGCACCGGCCGAGGTCAGTGCGGTCAGGATTTCCAGGGGCAGGGGCCAGCGGTCGAAATCGGGATCGGCGACGTTGTGGACGAGGCCGGCGACCTTACCGACGGTCCACAGATTGATGCCGTCATCGGTGGCCGCTTCGTCATTGCCGAGGCAGACATTGATGCCGCGCTGGCGCAGCCGTCGGAACGGCATGATGCCGCTGCCGATCTTGAGGTTCGACACCGGATTATGGGCGATCGAGCAGCCGGAATCGGCCAGGAGCGCCAGGTCGTCCTCATCGATCCAGATGGCGTGGATGACCATGGCCTGCTCGTTGAGCACGCCCCTATCATGGGCATAGCGGATCAGCGACTTGCCGTAATTGACCTCGCCGAGCACACGCTGCAGGCGCGTTTCCAGGATATGCATGTTGTAGGGAAGGTCGCGTTCGCGGGCGAGCGCGCCGAGCGCCTTGAAATAGGAGCGTGTGACGCGCTGGGGCGCCGAGCACGACACCGCACAGCGCAGCCGTCCCCCGGCGCGATCATGCCAACGCTCGAGGAAGCCCTTGTAATGGGCGAGCAGGTCGGCGTCCGACATCAGGGGCACCGCTTCCATGCGCTCGCGCAGGTGGGGCGGCAGCAGATCCTTCAGGAAGGGGTATTTGGCGTGCTCGACCACATTGGGCTGGTCGAGCGTTACCGTGGCCCGCATGCCGGCATCTTCATAGGCCTGCATGACGTTGTCGACTTCCGTCTGTGTGACCACCGGCACGAAGAAGCAGTCGTCATGCACGGAGGTGACGCCCTGGCGCAGCATCTCCATGGCGCCGAGCATGGTGCGCACATAGGCAAAGCGCGCGGAGACGACCTCGCGCATCAAAGGCGGCACCTCATAGAGCATGAAGAGCTCGAGCGGCCAGTTGTCGAGCGCGCCTTTCATGAAGTTGGCCGGGGAATGAAAATGGCCGTTGACCAGGCCCGGCATGGCGAGCTGGCCGGCGGCTTCGATCACCCGCACCCCGTCGGTGGTGACCTGCGCGGCGAGATCCGGGGCGATCGCCTCGATGGTGTCGCCGCGGATGAGGATGTCGGCCTTCAAATGCTCGCCGTCGGCCTCGTCGAGCGTGAGGACGCGGGCATCCTTGATCAGGGTCAGCATGGCCTCACGGCTCCTTATCGGCCGGATCGGCCCGGTGCTTGACCAGTTGCAGGCGCGTCTTGGGATCGAGGGAGTCACGCAGGGAATCGCCGAGCAGGTTGAAGGCCATCACCAGGATGGTGATGGCGAGGCCCGGAATGGCGGCGATATGCGGCGCCACGAACACGAAGCTGCGGCCTTCGCTGGTCATGATGCCCCATTCGGCGATCGGGGGCTGCACGCCGAGGCCGAGGAAGCTCAGGCCGGCGGCGGTGATCACCACCGCGCCGACGATGGTGCAGCTATAGACGACGGAGGCGGCCACCACGTTCGGCAGCATTTCCACGAACAGGATCTTGAGATCGGGCGTGGCCATGGCGCGCGAGGCCTCGACATAGGCAAGGTCGCGCTCCTGGCGGGCCGCGGCATAGACCACCCGGGTGTTATAGGGCACCAAAGTCACCACCAGGGCGATCATCATGTTGACGAGGCCGGGGCCCATCAGCGCCGCGAGCATGATGGCGAGCAGCGCCATGGGGAAGGCGAACAGCACGTCCATCAGGCGCATGATCGCCTCGCCGAGCCGGGGATACCAGGCGCCGATGAGGCCGAGTGGGATCGAGATGGCCGCCCCCAGGAATACGGGGATGACGCCTGAGATCAAGGTGAGGCGCGCGCCGTAGATCAGGCGCGAAAGGATGTCCCGGCCCTGCTGGTCGAGCCCCAGCAGATGGCCCGGCGTGCCAGGCGGGCGAAGCCGCAGGGCCGGATTGGCTTCGTTGGGCGGGAACGGGGCGAGAAGAGGCGCGAAGATCGCCGTGAGGACCAGCACGATGATGATGCCGGCGGCGATGCGGGCAACGGGATCGCCGAGTACGCCGCGCCAGACGAAGTAGAGATTGCCGCGGCGCTGCGGCGAAAGCTTGCTGGCCGGCGCCAGGGAAGGGACCGCGGTCATGGCAGCCTCACCGTTGCTTGGGATCGAGGGCGTGGACGATGACGTCCGAGATCAGATTGCCGAGGACGAAGACGATGGCGACCGCGAGCACGCAGCCCTGGATCACCGGCACGTCGCGCTGCATGATGGCGTCGAACAGGAGTTGGCCGACGCCGGGCCAGTTGAAGATGATCTCGGTGAAGATGACGCCACCGAACAGATAGCCGATCTGCAGGCCGCCGATGCTGGCGAAGGTCGGCAGGGTGTTACGCACGCCGTGGCGCAGCACGATCTGCCGGCGGCTGAGGCCGCGGGCGCGGGCGGCCAGGATATAAGGCTGGCCGAGGACATCGAGCATGCGCGAACGGGTGACGCGGGTGACGACGGCGATCGAGGAGGCCGCGGTCGCGATCGCCGGCAGCACCATATGATGGAGCAACTGCCCGAGGCCGCCGGGATCGATCATGTTGTACATGCCGGAGATGGGGAAGAGCTTCCATTTGAAGCCGAAGAAATAGAGCAGCACGATGCCGAGCCAGAACACCGGCAGCGAGGCCAGCACCAAGGTGAGAGCCACCACCGACTTGTCGGTGAAGGTGCGGAAACGCGGCGCCGAGAGCACGCTGAGCCCGAAGCCGCAGGCCAGCACGATCACGAGGCTGCCGGCCATCAGGATGAGCGAGTTGAGGATCTTGGGCAGCAGGATCTGCAGCACCGGCAATTGCTGCGAGACGGAATTGCCGATGTCGCCATGCAGGAGATTCCACAGCCAGCGCAGATATTGCAGGATCAGCGGCTGGTCGAGACCGAGGCGCTGGCGCAAGGCTTCGAGCTGCGCTTCGGTGGCCATGCGCCCGAGCAGTGTCAGGGCGATATCACCGGGAATGAGCTGGAGCGACAGGAAAACCACCAGTGTCACGCCAAGCAGCACCGGAATGGCATAGAGCAGCCGATTGCCGGCAAAAGCGAAGATGGACATGGAACCCCTCTCCTTGATGCGTCCGGCTACTCCCACTGAGCTCCTGGATTCGCACATTTTGACCGGGACGAATAAAGCGCTGAGATCCCTCCCCGGCTTCGGGGAGGTCGCACACACAATTTGTGTGTGCTGGGGCCGGCAAAGCCGGCTCGGGTGGGGGAGAGTGGCGCCAATGGCAACTGACCGGTCCACGGTCGTGCCGCTCGCCCCCATCCGCCGGTGCCGAGCACCGGCACCTTCCCCGAAGTCGGGGAAGGATTTCAGCTCTTCACTCGTCCCGGTGCCGGGTTGTGAATACCGCAGCCTCACCGGGGCGACGGCGGAACGAGGATTGCTGCTATTGCTTGGTGATGCCGGTGAGGTCGAACCAGTGCTGCGGCGCCAGCACGAAGCCCTTCACCTCGGGCCTGGCCGCATAGACGGAGTCGGCCGTGTAATAGGAGGTGAAGGCCATGTCGGTGGCGATGGCGTCGCGCGCCTCATGCAGCTTCTTGTCCATGGCCTCGGCCGAGGCGGAACCGCGGGCCTCCGACAGCAAAGTGTCGATCTTGGGGTTGTTGTAATAGCCCGAATTGCAGCAATTGGGCGGCAAGGCGGTGGTGGTCACCATCTGGTCGAGCCAGGCGAAGGTGCTTTCACCCCAGGAGGCCGAGGTCAGGCCGGTGCCCTCGCGCATGCCCTTCGACATCATCTCCCAGAAGGTGTTGTTGTCGAACATCTCGATGCTGGCTTTGATGCCTATCTTCTCGAAATCGCGCTGCAGCCACTCGGCATCGCCCTTGGTGTTGACGTCGGCGCCGGCGCCGAAGGTCCAGTCCATCCGCGTGGTGAAGCCATTGGGATAGCCGGCCTCGGCCAGCAGCTTCTTGGCGCCCTCGGGATCGTAATTGCAGTCTTTATAGGCAGGATCGAAGCCCGGGCCGCCGGGATTGAGCACGCCATAGGCCGGACGGGCCAAGCCCTTGCGCTGATATTTGGCCATGTCGTCGCGATTGATCGCCATGCAGGCGGCCTTGCGCACACGCACGTCCTTGAAGTGCTCGTCCTTGTGGTTGAGCCAGAGCACATAGATCATCGGGCTCGGCCCCGAGATGATCTGGATGCCTTGCTGCTTGAGGAAATCGAGGGAATCGGGGGAGGGGGTGCCGATCACGTCCACTTCGCCACCGGCCAGTGCCAGTTCGCGCGTGGAGACCTCGGGAATTCCCCTGAAGATGATCTGGTCGGCCTTGGGCTTGCGCGCCGGATCCCAGTAATTGTCGTTGCGGGCGATGACGAGCTTCTCGCCCACCACCCTTTCCACGAATTTGAAGGGCCCGGTGCCGATCGGGTGCTGCTCGATCTTGTCGTTGCCATAGGTTTCGACGGCGGTGGGGCTGATCATGCGCGGCGCGCCCGAGCCGCCGGCGGCCATACGGCGCAGGAACTCGGCGTTCGGCTGCTTGAGATTGATCTTGAAGGTATAGTCGTCGACCACCTCATAGCCGGCGAGGTCCTGCCACATCCAGCCCATCAGGCCGGGTGAGACGGGCTGGAAATACTTGAAATTCTTGTCCGTCATGCGGTCGAGATTGAACTTGGCTGCCTGCGCGTTCCAGGGCGTGCCGTCATGGAACTGCACGCCCTTGCGCAAATGGAAGGTATAGCTCCTGCCGTCGGGCGAGACGTCCCAGCTCTCGGCCAGGGCCGGCACGATCTTGGGCGCGACGTCGGGGCCCTTGGTGAGATCCTCCTCCACGAAGGTCTCGAACAGATGGCGCACCACCTTGAAGGTGTTCCAGGTGCGTGAGGCATGCGGGTCAAGCCGGCTGAAATCCGATTCCACCGCGAAGGTGATGGTGTTGCCGGCCGCGAAAGCCTGTGGCGCGTCGAAGGCGGCATAGGCGCCGGCAATCAGCGCGGCCGCCGTCACGCCGGCGCGCAGCAGGCGGGCCCAGGATGCGTGCGGGCTCGTTCGATCGTATCGATGCTCTGTCGTCATGATGGTTCCCCTCGTGATTTTTGATTGTCGTTGGGATGGTGTTCGGACGTTCAGGGCCCGCTGTGGCGGAAGCAGGCGACCCTCCTTTCGCCGGCGAGGGCCGTCAGGGCGGGTGCCGAACGGTTGCAGGGCTCGAAGCGCTCGGTGCAATTGCCGGCATAGATGCAGCCCGATCCCGCCAGGCTTGCGGTGCCTTCCAGGTCCTCTGCCCGCTCGGCCGCCTGTTCCCAGCGCGTGTCCTTGCGCAGATGCAGCACGGTGCCGAGAAAGTCGCGCGTGAAGGGGTGCAGCGGTTCGGCATAGACCTCCTCGCTGGTCCCCTGTTCGAGCACGCAGCCGCGATACATCACCATGGTGCGGTCGCAGAACTGCTTGACGATCTTCAAATCGTGCGAGACGAACAGGAAGGTGAGGTCGAGCTTTTTCCTCAACTCCGCCAGCAGGTTGAGGATCTGGGCCTGGATCGAGACGTCGAGGGCCGAGACCGGTTCGTCCAGGAACAGGAATTCGGGCTCGAGTGCCAAAGCGCGGGCGATGGCGATGCGCTGGCACTGGCCGCCGCTATATTCATGCGGATAGCGGTAGGATTGGCGTGGATCGAGGCCGACGAGATCGAGCAATTCATCGACGCGCCGGTTGGCAGCTGTGGTCGACACGCCGAAATTGAGCAGGGGCCGGGCGATGTTCTCGGCAACCGTGCGCCGCGGATTGAGCGATTGCAGCGGATCCTGGAAGACGATCTGCAGCCGGCGGCGATATTGGCGCATCTGCTCGCGCGTCAGGGCGCGCAGATCCGCGCCGCCATAGCGCACTTCGCCGCTGTCGGGCTCGATGAGGCGCAGGATGATGCGCCCGAGCGTGGACTTGCCGGAACCCGAGCCGCCGACACAGCCCAGGATCTCGCCCTTGGCGATGGTCAGGCTGACATCGTTGACCGCCTTGGTGCTGGCGGCGGGCCGGCGAAACAGGCCGCCCTTGCTGACCGTGAAGGTCTTGTTGACGGAACGGACCTCGATCAAGGGAGGGCGGCTCATTGGGTCGCTCCCGCGGCGGCGAGGTGGCAGCGCACCATCCGGCCCGGACCGGCAGCACGCCAATCCGGCAGTTTCTGGTGGCACAGTCCGATCGCCTGGTCGCAGCGCGGTGCGAAGCGGCAGCCCGGTGGCGGTGCCAGCAAATTAGGCGGCTCGCCCTTGATGAAGGTCATGGTGTCGGCAGGCGCATCCGGATCGGGAATGGAGCGGATGAGAGCCTTGGTATAGGGGTGCAGCGGCTCGGTCAGGAGTTCGTCGATCTCGCCGGCCTCCTGGACATGGCCGCCATACATGACGAGGACACGGGTGGCGATGGCACGGACCACGCCGATATCGTGCGTGATAATGACGATCGGCAGGCCGGTCTCGCGGCTGCGCTTCTTAAGGAGCAGCAGGATCTTGGCCTGGACGCCGACATCGAGGGCCGTCGTCGGTTCATCGGCGATGAGCAGTTCCGGCTTGCAGGCCAGCACCATCGCAAGGCCGATACGCTGGCACATGCCGCCGCTCAGCTGGTGGGGATAGCTTGCCAGCACGCGCGGGATGTCGGGAAAGCCGACTTCCTGCAGCGCCTTGGTCGCCGCGGTGCGGGCGCCCTTGCGGCCGAGGGCCGGGTCGTGGCGCATCAGCGTCTCGACCAACTGGGATTCGATGGTGAAGGAGGGATCGAGCGAGGCGCGCGGGTTCTGGAAGATCATGCCGATGGTCTTGCCGCGAACCGTCTCCATCGCCGTCTCGTCGAGGCTGAGGAGGTCGCGGCCGCCGATCTCGATCGTACCGCCGAGATAGCGCCCGGGCGGGGTGGTGATCAGCCGGATCAGCGAGAGCGCCGTCACGGTCTTGCCCGAGCCGGATTCGCCGATGATCGCCAGGATATCGTTGCGATGAAGATCGAAGTCGACGCCGTCGACCGCCACCACCATGCCTGCCGGCGTGGCAAACCCGGTCTTGAGATTGCGCACCCTGAGGACAGGGTGGTTATCGCCATCCATCGACATCTCCCTTGCAGGCGGTTCTGTCGGATACGATTCAAAGCCTCACATGTATACAATTATGTGTCAACAATGAAATTCAATCTGGAGTAGAATTGCATCCTAAGGTGATGAGGCATCGGATTTGGCGCGCCAATGTGGCTTTTCGTTCGAGATACGTGACGATCTGGGGTCATTTTGGAGCGATCCGTCGGACTTGAGGCGCCCGGTGCGCTGGCCGAGCACGCCATGGGGCGCGGATATCGTCGCGCATCAATGGCATTGACGCTTGCCGGAAATCACATAAAGATACAATGTAGTATACAATATTAAGAACAAGACTGCGTGCCCCCCGTCCGAGGAACCCCATGCGCATCAAACTCATCAATCCCAACACCACGGCCTCGATGACCGAGGCGATGCGTGTCAGTGCCAGCGCCGTGGCGGCGCCCGGCACCGAGATCGTCGCCGTGACCTCGCGTTCGGGGGCGGCCTCGATCGAGGGGCATTTCGATGAAGCCATGAGCGTGATAGGCCTCGTCGACGAAATCCGCGACGGGCCGCCGGCCGATGCCTATGTGATCGCCTGTTTCGGCGACCCCGGCCTGCTGGCGGCGCGCGAGATCACCGACGCCCCGGTGATCGGCATCGCCGAGGCGGCCATGCATGCGGCGGCCTTCGTGGCGACCGGCTTTTCCGTGGTCACCACACTGGAGCGCACGCGCATCATCGCCGAGCACCTCGTGCGCAATTACGGCATGCACCACCATTGCCGCCGGGTGCGGGCGACGGAATTGCCGGTGCTCGAGCTCGAACAGCCGGGCACGCGGGCGCGCGACATCATCCTGGCCGAATGCCGGACGGCCTTGCAGGAAGACAAGGCCGGGGCGATCGTGCTCGGCTGTGCTGGGATGGCCGGGCTGGCCGACTATCTCGAGGACAGGCTGCAGATCCCGGTGATCGACGGCGTCTGCGCTGCGGTCAAATTTGCCGAGGCCCTGGTCGGCATGGGCCTCAAGACCTCCAAGCGCGGCGATCTCGCCTATCCTCTTGCCAAGCCCTATGCCGGCAAGCTCGCCGCTTATGCCCCTGCGGACTGGTGGGGATCAGCCCAGCGGCCGGAAGAGCGACTTGAAATCGATGCGGGCCGGAACGTCTGACAGGTCGACCTGGGCCTCCACGTGGCGCAGATGGTGCTCCATGTTGCGGGCGGCATCTTCCGCATCGCGCTTGGCGAGCGCATCGACGATGCGCTTGTGCTCGTCATAGGCGCAGGGAACCGCGCCGGGGGATTCGTAGAGTGCGATCACCAGGGAAGAACGCGAGACGAGCTCATGCACGAAGTCCTTGAGAACGTCATTGCCGGCCATGGAGGCAAGTTCGCGATGAAAGTCACCGGAAAGCTGCAGGCGCCGGCGCTTGTCGCCCTGCTCCTGGGCCCGGGCCTCGGCTTCCACCGCGGCCCGCAGCCTGGTGATCTCCGCATCGGTGATGGTTGTGGCGAGGCGGCGGATGAGGATGCATTCGATCTCGCGACGGGCTTCGAAAACCTGCCGCGCTTCTTCCACCGAGGGGCGGGCCACGATCGCCCCCTTGTTGGGGATGAGCTCGACCAGCTTCTCGTGGGAGAGCTGCTGCAGGACCTTGCGGATCAGCGTGCGGCTGACGCCGAAGGCGGTGGCCAGGGCGTCCTCCTGCAGAGGCGTGGCCGGACGAAGCTGATGGTTGATGATGGCCGAATAGATCTCCGAATGGATCCGCTCATCGGCCCGTCCGCGGCGCTGGCGGGCAGCAGGCATTTGCTTGGCGAGGGGCCCGGACGTTGGGGGCATGGTATGGCCTTGCGATTTGACTCTAAGGAGGAAAACAAGTGTATTCTACATTGTATATTATCGAGTTGGAAACAACCTCTGTCGCGGCGGCCGCAGCCAAGGCGCGGCGCCCGGATTGCGAGGCGGCATGACCAGCGCGCACAATGAAGCAGGCAGGGCGACGCCGCTGCCTTCGCCGGTGCTGGAAGTCCGGGATCTGCGCATAGAATTCCCGGTGCGCACCGGCACGCTGGTCGCCATCGACAATGTCTCCTTCGACATCGCTCCGGGCGAGATTCTGGGCGTTGTCGGCGAATCGGGCGCGGGCAAGTCGATGACCGGCAATGCCCTGATCGGGCTGCTGCAGGCGCCGGGGCGCATTGCAGCCGGCAGTATCCGTCTGAGTGGCGAACGCATCGACAACCTTCCTCCCCATCGTCAGCGCCTGATCCGTGGCCGTCGCATCGGCGCCATTTTCCAGGATCCGCTGACGAGCCTCGATCCGCTGTTCACCGTCGGGCGCCAGCTGACCGAAACCATCCGCACGCATTTTCCGGCTCTCGGTCGCGAGGAGGCCCGCAGCCGGGCGATCCGCCTCCTCACCGAAGTTGGAATCGCCGATCCCGTCAATCGTTTCGAGCAGTATCCCCACCAGTTTTCCGGTGGTATGCGCCAGCGCATCGTCATTGCCCTGGCGCTGGCCGGAGAGCCGGAACTGATCATCGCCGACGAGCCGACGACGGCGCTCGACGTCTCGATCCAGGCCCAGATCCTGGCCTTGCTCAAGCGGCTGGCGCGGGAGAAGAACACCGCCATCATGCTGGTGACCCACGACATGGGGGTGATTGCCGAGATCGCCGACCGGGTGGCGGTGATGTATGCCGGCCGCGTGGTCGAGATCGGCCCGGTGGAGGCCGTCGTGCGCCGGCCCAGCCATCCCTATGCGGCCGGCCTGATGGCCTCGATTCCTTCACTGGGCCGCCAGGTCGAGCGCCTGGCCCAGATCGACGGGGCGATGCCGCGCCTGGGCAACTGGCCCAAAGGCTGTGCCTTCCATCCGCGCTGCCGGCAGAGCGGTCCGCGCTGCGAGGCCGAGAGCCCTCGGCTTGCCATGGCGGGCGCCACCACGGCGGCCTGTTTCTTGCATCAAGGCGGTACGACGCTCTGACGATCGCGCGGGAATGACGTTTTCCGCGCCAGGGGAAACTCGTCTTCAATGATGCCATACAAGATTGTATACTCGATATAGTACAAATTTGTAGACGGCTGTGGCCGCTTATGGAATGATCGCAGTGCCCGATCCGAGGGACGGGCAGGGGAATGGATCGTCTGCTGTGAACGGTGTCACCGGCCGTCCGACAAGCAGCCGGTCGCTTGGTGACGAAGCGTGAGACAACAACAAAGCCGCGCCGTCGTGACCGCCGACGAAGGACCGTTTAACCGGGAGATGTCCGTGAAGACCTATTTGAAGATCCTGCTGATCGCTTCGTGCGCCGTGCTGGCCACGGGAGCAGCCAGCGCCAAGACGCTGCGTTTTGCCGAAGCCCAGGAAATCAGTTCCATGGACCCGCATGCGGCGCGTGACGACTTCACGCTCAGCCTGCTCAGCAATGTCTATGAGGGATTGGTGCGCTGGAACCGCGACCTCAAGCTCGAGCCGGCCCTGGCCGAGAGCTGGGAGACGATTTCGGACACCGAGTGGCGGTTCCACCTGCGCAAGGGCGTCAAGTTCCACAATGGCGATCCCTTCACCGCCGACGACGTGATCTTCTCCTTCGAACGGGCGGGCGCGCCGGGCTCTCCCTTCGCCGGCCTGCTCGAGCCGATCGCCAAGATCACCAAGGTCGACGACCACACGGTCACGGTGACGCTCAAGCGCAAATATGCGCTGCTGCTCAATGATTTCGCCGGCTGGTACATCCTGGACAAGAAATTCCAGGAATCGGTCGGGGCAACCAAGCCGATCGACCTGTCCTCCAACACCGGCGGCGCCATGACCACCCAGGGCATCGGCACCGGGCCGTTCAAGCTGGCTTCCCGCCAGCCCGACATCCGCACCGTGCTGGTCAAGAACGAGGACTGGTGGGACAAGCCCCAGCACAATCTCGACGAGATCGTCTATACGCCGATCACCAATGCCGCCACCCGCGTCGCCGCCCTGCTGTCGGGCGAGGTCGACTTCATCCGCAACGCACCGCCCCAGGACGTCGAGCGCATCGCATCGACACCCGGCATGAAGATCATGCGCGCGCCGCATCTGCGCTCGATCTTCTTCGGCATGGACCAGCAGAGCAAGACGTTGCCGAACAGCGGCGTGGATGGCAATCCGCTCGCCGATGTCCGGGTGCGCAAGGCCATCTACCAGGCCATCGACATCGAAGGCATCAAGCGCAGCATCATGCGCGGCAATTCGCGCCCGACCGCAGTGCCGTTCGCGCCCGAGCTACCCTATTACGATGCCAGCCTGGACGTGCGCTTTCCCTATGACGTAGCCGCATCCAAGGCGCTGCTGGCCGAGGCGGGCTATGCCAAGGGCTTCACCCTGCCGATGGACTGCCCGGCCGGCTCCTTCATCAATGACGAACGGATCTGCCAGGCCGTGGTCGGCATGCTCGCCAAGATCGGCATCAAGGCCCAGCTGACCATGCACACGCCGGTCCAGACCGATACCGAGCTGCCGGCAGGCAAATATTCCTTCTATATGCTGGGCTGGGCCGGCCTGCCTTCGATCGATGCCTACAACATCATGTCGGCGACGATCCACACGCCGACGGGCGATCTCGGCACCTGGAACCCCAAGGGCTATTCCAACCCCAAGGTGGACAAGCTGATCGAACAGATCGGCACCGAATATGATCCGGCCAAGCGCCAGGCGATGATCTCGGAAGTGGTGAAGATCCACCGCGACGAAGTCGGCAAGATCATGCTGCACCAGCAGTTCCTGACCTGGGGCATGAGCGACAAGGTCAATGCCGACGTGCCCGCCGACGAGTATACGCGCTTCTGGTACTACACCATGAATTGAGGCGCACGAGGGCAGGGCGCCTGCCGCGCCGCGCTTCGGCCTTCGCTTTGCCGCATGATGTTTTTTCCGGGTCCCCCGAAACTGTCCGGCATCATGCGCAGACGGAGGGGCGGTATCTCCCACCGCCCCTCCGCAAGCCTTCGTGCAACGACGCACCGGCTGATCCCTTCCGGCGAGGGGAGCGCAAGCCGGGGGGCGTTGCCATTGAGCCGTGGCCTTTATTCAACTCCTTGTCTTGACGCACTTTCTCAATCGGAAACCCCGTAGGCTCTTCCGGAAGATGCGCCAGGGATCGAGAGACCCTCATGATCTCCATGCTCGCAACCCGCCTCACCAGCGTCATCCTGGTCATGCTGGTCGTCACCGGGTTGTCCTTCTGCATCTTCAACTTCCTCGGCGACCCCGTGAACAATGTGCTCGGCGTCAATGCGACGCTGGCCCAGCGCGAGGAATTGCGGGCGGCGCTCGGCCTCGACCAGCCGACGATCGTGCAATTCTGGCGCTTCGTCGAACGCGCGGCGGTCGGCGATTTCGGCGTGTCCTACCGCAACCGGCAGCCCGTCCTCGACCTCATCCTCACCCGCCTGCCGGCGACGCTGGAGCTGGTCTTCGCGGCGACCCTGACTGCCCTGCTGGTCGGCATCCCCATGGGGGTCTATACGGCACTGAGGCCCCGCGGCCTGCTGAGCCGCCTGTTCCAGATGGGCTCGCTCCTCGGCATTTCCATGCCCCAGTTCCTGATCGGGATGCTCCTCATCCTGGTCTTCTCGGTGGAACTGCGCTGGCTTTCGGCCTTCGGACGCGGCGACACCGTGCGGATCGGCTGGTGGACCACGGGATTTCTCACGGTCAGCGGCCTCAAGGCCCTGATCATGCCCACCATCACGCTCGCCGTCTTCCAGGTCTCGATGATCATGCGCCTGATCCGGGGCGAAATGCTGGAGGTGTTGCGCTCCGATTTCATCAAGTTCGCCCGGGCGCGCGGCCTGTCGGATCGGGCGGTGCATCTCACCCATGCGCTACGCAACAGTCTCTTGCCGGTGATCACCATCGTCGGCCTGCAGATCGGCTCGCTGATCGCCTTCGCCATCGTGGTCGAGGCGGTGTTCCAATGGCCCGGCATGGGCCTGCTGATCCTGCAGGCGATCGAGTTCGCGGATTTCCCGGTGATGGCGGCCTATCTCGCCTTCGTCGGCTTCAGCTTCGTGCTGATCAATTTGATCGTCGACCTGACCTATCTCCTGGTCGATCCTAGATTGAGGGTGAAATGAGCCAACTTGCCGGCATCGTCCGAAGCGTGGCCGCCAGCGAACTCGCCTGGCGCTTCCGGACCTCGCCTGCGGTCATCATCGCCACGATCATCCTCGGCCTGCTGGTGCTGTGCGCGGTGGCCGCCAACCTGATCGCGCCGCATGATCCCTTCGATCCGGCGACACTCGACATCATGGATGCCCGCCTGCCGCCGGTCTGGTCGGAAGGGGGGAGCGCGCGCTATCTGCTCGGCACCGACGAGCAGGGCAGGGACATCCTGTCGGCGATCTTCTACGGCATGCGCGTCTCCCTTCTGGTCGGCGTCGCAGCGGTGCTGTTCTCGGTGACGCTGGGGGTGATACTCGGCCTGCTCGCCGGCTATTTCGGGGGTTGGGTCGATGCCGTGATCATGCGCCTCGGCGACGTGCAGCTCTCCTTTCCCACCATCATGATCGCCTTCTTCATCGATGGCGTCGCCAAGATCGTGATGCCGGCGGCGCTGCGCGAGGACATGCGCTTCTACGTCGTCATCCTCGCCATCGGCGTCGCCGACTGGGTGCAGTTCGCCCGAACCGTCCGTGCCACCACCATGATCGAACGCCGCAAGGACTATGTCGCCGCCGCGCGGATCTCCAAGGTGTCGAGCTTCAGGATCGTGCTCTCCCATATCCTGCCCAATACGATCGGGCCGGTGCTGGTGCTCGCCACGCTGGGTCTCGGCGTCGCCATCCTCACAGAGGCGATCCTGTCCTTCCTTGGGCTCGGCATGCCGCCATCCCAGCCTTCGCTCGGCACGCTCATACGCGCCGGCAACGATCTCCTGCTGTCCGGCGAATGGTGGATCTCCCTGTTCCCCGGCGCGGCGCTCGTCCTGCTCGTCCTGTCCGTCAACATCGTCGGCGACTGGCTGCGCGATGTCCTCAATCCCCGTCTCCGTTGATGCCCGAGTTGTGAAATGACCGATCTTTTTCTCGCCAATGTCCGCCCCGATGCCGGGGAAAGCGCCGACATCCTGATCCGCGCCGGCCGGATCGTCGCAGTCGGCCGCGACCTCAACCGGCCCGAGGGCGTGCCGGTGGTCGACGGCAAGGGAGCCATCGCCATCGCGCCCTTCGTCGAGGCCCATGTCCATCTTGACAAGATCCTGTGGGGCCTGCCCTGGCACTCCATCAACGTGCCGCCGTCGCTCCGGGCGATGATCGACAACGAGGTCGCCATCCGCAAGGACCTGCCCTGGGGAGTGCCGGAGCGCGCCGGCAATCTGATGCGGCGCTGCGTCGAGATGGGCTCGACCCATATCCGCAGCCATGTCGATATCTCCACCGGCTACAAGCTCGACAATCTCCATGGCGTCCTGGAGGCCTGGGAGAAGGTGAAGCATGCCGTCGGCCTCGAACTCGTCGCCTTTCCCCAGACCGGCCTGATGATCGACCCCGGCACGGCGGATCTGATGGAGGCGGCGCTGGACGAAGGCGCTTCCGTCATTGGCGGCATCGATCCCGCCACCATCGATGCCGATCCCAAGGGCCATCTCGACACCATCTTCGGCATTGCCAGCCGCAAGGGCGCCAAGATCGACATCCATTTGCACGAGCCGGGGGAACTCGGGCTGTTCGAACTGGGCATGATCGCCGAGCGCACGCGGGCGCTGGGCATGCGGGGGCGCGTCGTCGTAAGCCATGCTTTCTGCCTCGGCGATGGCCCGCCGCACAAGGTGCAGCGCATGATCGACGTGCTGGCCGAGGCCGGGATCGGCATTATTTCCGCCGTGCCGGGCGAGATCGGTTTCCCGCCGATGTTCGAGCTGGCGGCACGCGGCGTGCGCTGCGCCGTCGCCTCGGATTCCCTGCGCGATACCTGGAACCCGCATGGCGATGGCGACATGCTCGACCGTTGCCGGCTCCTGGCCTATCGCACCCATTGCCGCACCGATGCCGAACTGCTGCGGGCCCTGGACATGGGCACGCGTCGCGGCGCCGACCTGCTCGGCCTGGAAGGCTATGGGCTCGAGGCCGGCTGCGAGGGCAGCCTCGTCCTCATCGAGGGCGAGAACCTGGCGCAGATCCTGGTGGATCGTCCGCCGCGCGCTCTCGTGGTGAAACGAGGCCTCATGGTTGCCGCCGACAATCAATGGATCGATGGCGGGGCACCATGAAGCAGGACAACGCCGCCGCTCTGGTCGAGGTCACCGACCTTTCCAAGGTCTTCGACGTCTCCGCCCCCTTCCTGCAGCGCATCGCGACGCGCGCCGGCCGCAAGCTGGTGCGGGCCGTCGACGGCGTGAGCTTTTCGATCCCGCGGGGCACCACCTTCTCGATCGTCGGCGAGTCCGGTTGCGGCAAATCCACCATCACCCGCCTGATCGCCGGGCTGGAGGCGCCGAGTACTGGCCGCATCGACTTCGCCGGCAAGGGCGGCAAGCCCGTGCAATTGCAGATGGTGTTCCAGGATCCGGTCGGCAGCCTCAATCCGCGCTGGCGCATCGGCCGCAGTATCGCCGAGCCGATGCGACATCTGCCGAGGGGCGAGCGCCGTGCCCGGGTGGGGGCGCTGCTGTCGACCGTCGGGCTGGCGCCTGGCGACGGCACCAAATATCCGCACGAATTCTCCGGGGGCCAGCGCCAGCGCATCTCCATCGCCCGCGCCCTTGCTGCCGAGGCCGAATTGCTGCTCTTGGACGAGCCGACCTCGGCCCTCGACGTCTCGGTCCAGGCGCAGGTGCTCAACCTGCTCAAGGACCTACAGCAGCGCCTCGGCCTGACCTATCTGTTCATCAGCCATAATCTGTCGGTGGTGCGTTTCCTGACCGACCGCATCGGCGTGATGTATCTCGGCCGCCTGGTGGAGGAGGGGCCGGGCCACACCGTGTTCGACAGGCCGCGTCACCCCTATACGCGCCTGCTGCTCGAAACGATCCCCGATATCGAAAATCCCAACCGAGACCGGGCTCCCCTGGCCGGCGACCTGCCGAGCCCGCTCAATCCCCCGCCGGGCTGCGCCTTCCATCCGCGCTGCCCGCTGGCCATGGAGATCTGCAAGCGCGAAAGGCCGCAGATGCGGACGATCGAGGATGATGTGCGCGTCGCCTGCCATGCGATTGATGCCGGCGGTGGGCAGCCGACACAGGCTTGAAGCCCGGACAGAAGCCTGATCGTCCCGTCCGCTGCCAGTTCAGGCAATATCGCGATCCATGGCGTTCCTGTATTCCCCTTTAGGCCTGCGCACTCATCGACTTTTCAGGTGTTGTCGTGGAACGTTGAGCGGCTGAACGCATTCTATGGTCAAGAAGCGCTGCCTCGGGTCGGCTGCAAACCGCTCCGGATTTCGAAGAAGTCGGGCAGCATTGGCCTTGAACGCGAAAGGACAGGCAATGGCCGTCGCCAAGAATACGATCTGCGTGTGGTATGACAAGGACGCCGAGGCTGCGGCCCGCTTCTATGCCGAGATCTTTCCCGATAGCACGGTACATGCCGTCCACCGCGCGCCTGGCGACTACCCGTCGGGCAAGGAGGGCGATGTGCTGACGGTTGAATTCACCGTTGCCGGCATTCCCTGCCTCGGCCTCAATGGCGGACCCGCGTTCAAGCACAGCGAAGCCTTTTCCTTCCAGATCGCCACGGACGACCAGAAGGAGACGGACCGCTACTGGAATGCCATCGTCGGCAATGGCGGCCAGGAAAGCGCGTGCGGCTGGTGCAAGGACAGATGGGGCATCTCCTGGCAGATCACGCCGCGGGTGTTGACCGAGGCGATAGCCGCCGGTGGCGCGGAAGCAAAACGTGCCTTCGAAGCAATGATGGAAATGCGGAAGATCGACGTCGCGGCGATCGAGGCGGCCCGCCGGGGCTGACGGTGCCGCCATCCCCAGGGCCATTTGCAGAAATCACCATTGGTCTTTCGGGTAAGTTTTATTCTTTCAAGTCAATATGTTGAATCAAGATATTCGACAATCGCCTTCACGTCGGTTTCGGCAATCGGCGCCTTGTAGGTCTTGATCATCTTGCTGACTTCGGCAGCCCAGAAGGCCTGTCCCTTCTTCGGCGGCTGGGTGCGGATATAGTCCGCCGAATGACAGGCGGTGCAATTGTTCTGCGCAATTTCGAGGTTCGGCCCGTCCCTGAATTTGGAAGCCTCGTCGGGAAGCTGGTAGGTCAGCGGCTGGGCCAGGACCAGCGAAACAGGCAGCAGAGCGAAGGCGGCTGCCAGGGGCGTGGTGACGATGCGTTTCATCATGGCTCTCCTCAGGCTGCCGTGACTCTGGTGGCTTCCACGCAGTTGCGCATGTAGCCGGCCGGGTTCCACAGCGGCTTGTCGGGCTGGGTCTTGCCGTCATTGCCGGTGGCCCGCACCTTGAGCACGTGCGGGCCTTTTTCGAGCCGGATATCGGTGGTCCATTCCCGGAAGGAATATTTGCCGAGATCCTCCCCGAGACGCGTCGGCTGCCAGGTGGCGCCGTCGTCGGTGGAGACGGAGACCCGCCTGATGCCCGAGCCGCCGTCGAAGGCGAAGCCACGCAGCTTTACCGGGACGCCGGCCGGCACCTTCTGGCCGTCGAGCACGCTGGTGATGAAGGAGCGCACATTGAACCGGTTGATCGGCACGGTCTTGTCCGGCGCCTTGCCGGGCTCGGTGCACGCGCAGTCATTGTCGGGAATGCGGTAGGCGGACTTCATCCAGAAGCCGTCGAACACCTTGTCGAGCACGGTGATCTCGTTGAGGTGCTTGAGCCAGTAGGTGCCGTACCAGCCGGGTACGACCAGGCGCACCGGAAAGCCGTTCAGCCAGGGCAGGTCCTCGCCGTTCATGGCATAGGCCAGCATCACCTCGCCATCGCGGGCGTGGTCGATGTCGATGGCCTTGACGAAATCGGGTGTATCGGGTGCGGCCGGGCCGTCCAGGCCGCCGAACGACACCTGCACGGCGCCGGGCTGCACGCCCGCCTTGTCGAGGATGGCCCTGAGGGGAACGCCCTTCCACCTGGCATTGCCCATGGCGCCGTTCGCGAGCTGGCCGCCAGCGACGCGCGGTTCGACGAAGCCGCGGCTGTTGCCCGAGCACTGGAGGGCAGCCACCAACTCGACAGGTTCATAGGCTTTGAGATCGTTCAGCGACAGGGACAGCGGAGTCTTGACCAGTCCCTTGACCTCGATCCGATAGGTCTGCGGATCGATCTCGAGCGGGATGTCGGAGAGATGGTAGCGTACGAAGAAGGCATCGTTCGGCGTGAGGATGCCTTCGTCAAAGACCTGGAAGGGCGTTTCGAGTTGCGGTGGGCGCTCGGTCAGCCCGATCAGCGGGCGCTTGCCGGGATATTTCACCAGGGGCCGCCCGCCATTGGCAAAGGGCAGGGTGATTGTCTCTTCCGCGCGGGCGAGAGGGGGCAGCATCAATCCGCCAGCCAAGGCGGCGGCGGTCGAGCCGCCCAGCTTCAGGACATTGCGTCGGCTGATCATGGTCACCTTCCTGGGGTTGCCGTTGGTGGCGTCGTGCGGTCTTTTGCGCAGGTATGCGGGTGTCGACTTGATCGGAAAAACGCGAGGCCGGCTGCCTTGTTCCTGCCCCTTGCCTCAAGCTTGCCGCTGGCTGTCACAGGGAGCAGCCACCGTCGGCTGCCGCGCATCGACTGCCTGCAGCGTGGTGACCGCGATCATGTGGTAGGCATCCTCGGCGCTGCAGCCGCGGGAGAGGTCGTTGGCGGGCCTGGCCAGCCCCTGCAGGATCGGCCCGATGGCCGTCGCCCCGCCGATGCGCTGGGCGATCTTGTAGCCAATATTGGAAGAGTCGAGATTGGGGAAGATGAAGACGTTGGCAGCGCCATGCAGGGGCGAATTCGGCGCCTTGGCTGCGCTCACGGCTTCCACGAAGGCGCTGTCGAATTGCAGCTCTCCATCGATGGAAAGCTGGGGGTCGGCGGCTTGCGCCAGGCGCGTCGCCTCCACCACCTTGGAGACGCGTTCATGTGAGGCGCTGCCGACGGTGGAAAAAGACAGCATCGCCACCTTGGCCGTTACGCCGGCCAAGGCCTCGTAGGAGCGCGCGGAGACGCGGGCGATGTCGGCGAGCTCCGCCGCGTCGGGATCGATGACGAGGCCGCAATCGGCAAACAGGAAGGCACCCTTCTTCACGTGATAGGGTTGGCACAGCATCATCAGGAAGAAGCTGGAGACCAAGGCGGCGCCGGGCGCCCGGCCGATGCATTGCAGGGCCGCGCGCACCGTATTGGCGGTGGTCGCCACGGCCCCGCCCACCGTGCCGTCGGCTTCGCCCTCTCGCACCATCATGGCGGCGAAGGTCAGCGGCGAGCGCAGCGCCTCGGCGGCTGCCTGCGCGTCGACGCCCTTGGACTGGCGCAGCCGGTGAAAAGCAGCGGCCAGGCGAGGGGCGAGCGGCGAGGCTGCCGGATCCTCGATGCGGATCTCTTCGGTCGTGGCGCCGGCCTCGCGCAGGCGCTGCCCGATGATGCCAGCGCTGCCGACGAGGATGACGCGGGCAATGCCGTCGCGGCTCGCCCGCAAGGCGGCCTCGACGATGCGCGGATCCTCGCCCTCGGCGAGGACGATACGTTGGGGAGCAGCCTTGGCTGCCGCGATGATGCGGTCGAGCGGTTTCATGACACATGCCCCAGGAGATACATGCCGGCCAGGATGAAGAAGGCGAGGAAGGCGGTCTCGGCGACGATCAGGGCGACAGCGTCGCCGCCGACGTCGAGCACCCGGCGCAGCGCCGTCTTCATGCCGACCGAGACGATGCCGGCCAGCAGGGCCCAGCGCGAGACCTCCGAGCCGGCTTCGGCAACCACCCTCGGGATCAGGCCGAACGAATTGATCGCGGCCAGGATCAGGAAGGCGATGACGAAGCCGGGCAACAGCGGCGGGCGGCCGGAAGCATCGTCCGGGCCGGCGATGTTGCGGGTCGCCAGCGAATAGACCAGCACCACCGGCGCAAGCATGGCGACACGGATGAGCTTGACCAGCGTGGCCGCTTCGCCGGCCTCGGGCGAGACGGAAAAGCCGGCGCCGACGACTTGGGCGACGTCATGGATGGTGCCGCCGAAGAAGATGCCGGTGGCGCGCGCGTCCAGCCCGATCGCATGGGCGAGGATCGGATAGACGATCATGGCGATGGTGCTGAGCACGGTAACCGACAGCACCGTGAAGATCAGATTGCGCTCGGAGAACTCATTCTTGGGCAGCACGGCGGCGATGGCCATGGCCGCCGAAGCACCGCAGATGGCGACCGAGCCGCTGGTGATCAGCGCCAGCCGCCAGCCGCGCCCGAGCAGCTTGGCGGTGAGCAGCCCGAAACCGATGGTGGCGGCGATGGCCGCGACCAGCAGGAGGATGGTGCCGGCGCCGAGCTCGATCAGCAGGTCGACGCTGATGCGCATGCCGAGCAGGGCCACGCCGAGGCGGAGCACCTTCTTGGCGCACAGGTCGATACCGGCGACGCAGCGTCCTTCCTCGGACAGGAAGTGCAGGGCGATGCCGAGCAGCAGCGCCATCAGCATGGCCGGCGCGCCATAATGGTCGGACAGGAACTGGGCGGCGATGGCGGTGGCGCCGGTCACCGCCACGCCGGGCCAATAGCGGGCGGCTGCCGAGGGAAGCCCTCCGAACCGGCTCGGCGTTACGGCTGAGGTCGCCATGGGCGCGTTTCCTGTGGTGGCATACGGCAGGAGAACGGCCTGCCCCCAAGGGGAGGCAGGCCTGGTCGATCAGGTGTGCTGTTGCGGACGCATGTCGGCGCGATCGATGCCGGCCACCGGCACGGGCTTCTTCATGGCGTCGCGGCGGAAGGGCTCGCCCAGTTCCTGGTTGAGCACGACCTCGACGAAGGTGGTCACGCCCCTGGCCTGGTCGTCGAGCGCCCTGGCGAGGGCCTCGGTCAGGCCGGCCGGCGTGTCGACGCTGACGCCCTTGAGCCCGCAGCCCTCGGCCACCTTGGCATAGCTGAGATTGGGGTTGAGCTCGGTGCCGACGAAGTTGTTGGCGTACCACAGCGTGGTGTTGCGCTTTTCCGCGCCCCACTGGTAGTTGCGGAAGATCACCATGGTGATGGCCGGCCAGCCTTCGCGGCCGATCGCGCCCATTTCGTTCATCGAGATGCCGAAGGCGCCGTCGCCGGCAAAGCCCACCACCGGCGTGTCGGGGCAGCCGATCTTGGCGCCGACGATGGACGGGAAGCCATAGCCGCAGGGTCCGAACATGCCGGGCGCCAGATATTTGCGACCCTGCTCGAAGCTCGGATAGGCGTTGCCGATCGCGCAATTGTTGCCGATATCGGTGGAGATGATCGCCTCCTTCGGCAGCGCCGCCTGGATGGCGCGCCAAGCCTGGCGCGGCGACATGCGGTTCGGCTCGCGCCGGCGGGCCCCGTCATTCCACTCCGTGCCCGGGTCGTCGTCCTCGTGGTCCATCGAGGAGAGTTGCTGCAGCCAGGCCGAGCGGGTCTGGTGGATGGTGGCGACGCGCTCCTTCCGGCCGGTGTCGCCGGCCACCGGCGACAATTGCGCCAGGATCTGGCCCGCCACTTGCCTGGCGTCGCCGCAGATGCCGACGGTGACCTTCTTGGTGAGGCCGATGCGGTCGGCGTTGATGTCGACCTGGATGATCGAAGCCTGCTTGGGCCAATAGTCGATGCCGTAGCCCGGCAGGGTGGAGAACGGGTTGAGGCGGGTGCCGAGCGCCAGCACCACGTCGGCCTTGGCGATCAGCTCCATCGCAGCCTTGGAGCCGTTATAGCCGAGCGGCCCTACCGCGAGGCGATGGCTGCCGGGAAAGGCGTCATTGTGCTGATAGCCGCAGCACACCGGTGCATCGAGCCGTTCGGCCAGGGCCATGGACTCGCCGATGGCGTTGCCGATGACGACGCCGGCACCGTTGAGGATGACCGGGAATTTCGCCTCGGACAGCAGCTTGGCGGCCTGGGTAATCGCCTGCGGCCCGCCGGCCGGGCGCTCGAAGCGCACGATCGCCGGCAGGTCGACGTCGATGACCTGGGTCCAGAAGTCACGCGGAATGTTGATCTGCGCCGGAGCGCAGCCGCGCCAGGCCTTCTCGATCACCCGGTTCAGCACTTCGGGAATGCGCGAGGGATCGCGCACCTCTTCCTGGTAGCACACCATCTCCTCGAACATCGCCATCTGGTCGACTTCCTGGAAGCCGCCCTGGCCGATGGTCTTGTTGGCCGCTTGCGGGGTGACCATCAGCAGGGGCGTGTGGTTCCAATAGGCCGTCTTCATGGCGGTGATGAAGCCGGTGACGCCGGGCCCGTTCTGGCCGATCGCCATGGCCATGGTGCCGGTGGCGCGGCTGAAGCCGTCGGCCATCATGCCGGCATTGGTCTCGTGGGCGCAGTCCCAGAACTTGACGCCGGCCTTGGGGAACAGGTCCGACACCGGCATCATGGCTGAGCCGATGATGCCGAAGGCATGCTCGATGCCATGCATCTGGAGGACTTTGACGAAGGCTTCTTCGGTGGTCATTTTCATGGCGTGGTTCCTTTCGAAGGGGCCATTCGGCCTTGAGAGAGTGGAGAGATGTTCAATTGTGATTTCAAAGAGATGGGCTGGTTTTCGAAACCAGTTTGATCGGAGGGTGATCTAGAAGATCTCGTCCTTGAGGTAGTACCAGCGGTACATGCCCCACTGCCCGAGGCGCCTGAACGGCGTCAGCAGCCCGTGGCTCGGCAGCGGCGAGGTGAAGATCGGCAAATCGAGGCCGCCGCCCTTGCCGGCGACCATCTGGGCCATGCGGCGGCCGGCCTGGGCCGAGTACATCACGCCATTGCCGCCATAGCCCATGGCGTAGAACAGCGGCTGAGCCGGGTCGGGACGGAAGATGCGCGGCATCATGTCGTGGCTGACATCGACCCAGCCCCACCAGGAATAGTCGATCTCGATGCCGCGCAGGATCGGGAACTTCCGGTGGAGCCCTTCGAGCAGCAGGTTGAGATGCTTGGGATTGGCCGCATCACCGCCGGTGATGGCGCTGCGGCTGCCGATCTGCACGCGACCATCCGGCAGCATGCGATAATAGTGGCGCAGGGTGCGCGTGTCGGTGAGCGGGATGCGCGCCTTGAAGTTCAGCGCCGTACGCTCCTCGTCGGTGAGCGGCCGGGTGACCACGGAATTGGACAGGATCGGCATCAGCCTGTGCCGGGTCAGCGTGTGCAGCCCGGGCGAGGTATAGCCGGCCGTGGCGATGCAGACGGCGCGGGCGCGGACGGTACCGCCCAGCGTTCGCAGATGATGGACGCCGCCCTTGAAGTCGCAACCGAGCACCGGGCTCGAGACATGCACCCGGGCGCCGAGCTTGCGTGCCAGACTGAGATATCCGAAAGCGAGCTTGGCCGCATGGATGCCGATGCCGTCGGGCTCGTACATCGCGCCCTTGGCCTCTGCATCGCGCACGAAATCGCTGTGGATCTCGTCGCGGCCGACCATGCGGGCACGGTATCCGAACACCTGGTTCAGCAGCCGCGTCTCCTTCTCCAGCGCCGGCAGCATCTTGTCGCGATGGGCGATGTAGAGATGGCCGCCATCCTGGGGCTCGCAGTCGATCTCGGGCTCTCGGATCAACCCGCGGAACAATTCGAAGGCATCGGCGATCTCGGCATGGAGCTTTCTGGCGACGTCCTCCCCCCAGCGCTCGATCCATTGCGAGCGCTTCAGCCGGCCCGAGGAAATCTGCGCCTGTCCGCCATTGCGGGTGGAGCAGCCCCAGGCGACGCCATTGGCTTCCAGCACCGTCGCCTTGATGCCGTGCTCCCTGGCCAGATGAATGGCGCAGGACAGGCCCGTATAGCCCGAGCCGATGACGGCTACGTCGACGTCGAGATCGCTGGTGACCGGCCCGTCATCGGCGGGCGGCGTGCCCGCCGTGCCGATCCAGTAGGTCGGCGCGTAGTCCTTTCCGGCACCCGGATTGGGGGCATGGATCGGGTCGTACGCCGGATCGAAGGGCTGCCTCGGCGCCGTCGCCCTGATGAGCTGCTGGTCCATCGGATTGTCCTCCCGCGCTGAGCTCAGCCCTGCGCAGCCTGTGGCGGCCGGTTCTTGCGGAAGGCCTGCTTGCGGATGATCTTGCCTCCGGCGAGGGTGAAGAGGTCGCAGCCCTCAGCCTCGATGCGGCTGCCGTCGGCCTGGGTGCCGGAAAAGACCCATTCCGAAACCGCCCGATCGCCATGGACGAGATGGCTGTGATGGGCCCAGCGTGCGTCGGGCATCGCCTGCCACACGCCGCTGAAGGCCTCCGCGATGGCCTGGGTGCCGGAGAAGCGCGTGCCGTAGACCTCGGGGCCGCCGACCGCGTCGAACACGCAGTCCGGAGCGAAGAAGGCCATGACGCCGTCGATGTCATGCCGGTTGAAGGCATCGAAGAGGCGGGCAAGATCGTCTGGGGACATCGACATTTCAGTTTCCTCATGTCTTTCGCGGGAGCCCTTTGGGCAAGGCTTCGCCGTCGGCCGGGCAGGCCGGCCAATTGGTCTTGTTCTCAAGGTTGGTGCCGTGGGCGCCAGCGTCGGGCGGTTAGCCCGAGGCGGGCACCACGAAATGCGGTTGCGCCGTCGTCAGATCTTGCCCTTCCAGGGGATGAGCGCCTTTTCGAGGTAGCGGATCAGGAGGTCGAAGGCGAAGGCGAAGATGCCGATGATGAAGATGCCCATGATCACGGTATCGCTTTCGAGATTTTCGGCCGCGTTGAGGACCATGAAGCCGAGGCCCCGGTTGGCGGCGACCATTTCGGCGGCGACGAGCGTGGTCCAGCCGACGCCGATGCCGATGCGCATGCCGGTGAAGATCTCCGGCAGGGCGGCCTTGAGGATGACCTGGCTGATGACCTGGCCGCGCGTGCCGCCCATCGCATAGGCCGCATGGACCTGTTCGGTGGAGACCGAGCGCACGCCGGCCCGTGCTGCGATGGCCATCGGCGCGAAGATCGCCAGGTAGATCAGGAACACTTTCGGGAACTCGCCGATGCCGAGCCAAATGATAATCAGCGGCAGATAGGCGAGCGGCGGCAATGGGCGGTAGAACTCGATGATCGGGTCGAAGAGCCCACGCACGAAGCGGTTGACCCCCATCAGGATGCCGATCGGCACGGCCGTCACCAGGGCAAGCAGGAAGGCGCCGACCACGCGCCCGAGGCTCGCCATGGTGTGCTCGGCCAGGGTCGAGTTGGAGACGCCGTCGGTGAGCGCCAGCACGAACTTGTCCCAGACCGCCACCGGGGAGGGCAGGAACAGGGGCTTGACCCAGCCCGTCTCGGTGACAAGGAACCACAGGGCGATCAGGACGATGGCGGTGGCCAGGCTGATCAGGCCGCTGCTGCCGTCGCCGGGCGCGCCGAAGATCTTGCCGGGCTGGACGGGCCGCGCCTTCAGGACACCCTCAAGCATGGGCAGCCTCCGGATTGGCGCGCTCGTCGCCATAGATGATGCCGAGTATTTCTTCGCGCATCCTGATGAACTGGGGGCTGGACTTGATGGCACGGGCGTTACCCTCCGCGAGGAACTGGCGATTGAAATCGAGTTCGTAGGTATGGGTGATGCGGCCGGGGCGCGGTGACATCACGATCAGCCGCGAACCCAGGAACAGCGCTTCCTCGACGCTGTGGGTGATGAAGAAGAACATCTTGTTGGTGAGCTGCCAGACCTTGAGCAGCAATTCCTGGATGGTCTCGCGGGTCAGCGCATCGAGCGCCGCCATCGGTTCGTCCATCAAGAGCATGGCCGGGTCGCAGGTCAGGGCCCTGGCGATGCCCACGCGCTGCTGCATGCCGCCCGACAGGTGGTAGATCATGTGGCGGTGGAAATCCTGCAGGCCGACCAGCGCCAGGTTCTTGGCGGCGAGCTCGCGCCGCCTGGTCTTGTCGACGCCGCGCAGCTTGAGGCCGAACTCGGTGTTGTCGATCACGTTGAGCCAGGGTAGTAGCGCGTGCTTCTGGAACACCACGCCCCGGTCGGCGCCCGGACCGTTGATCCGATTGTTCCCGAGCGAGATCTCGCCGTCGGACGGCGCCATGAAACCGGCCATGATGTTCAGCAATGTGGTCTTGCCGCAGCCCGATGCGCCGAGGGCGACGACGAAATCGCCGCTGTTGATACTGAGATTGACGCCCTTGAGGGCGATGACGGCTTGGTCTGAATAGAGGCCCGGATATGTCAGGCTGACGTTCTTGACACTGAGCGTTTCCATAACGAATGCCTCCCTGCACCTCGGTCACGGGGCGCGTTGGACGTCCTGTCGGCCGCCCGCAGCAAGTGCTGCGCGGGCGATCGACGGTGTGGGCGGTGTGTCGAAGGGGCGTTCTATTTGGCCGCGCTCTGGGCAAAGCTTGCATTCACATAGGGCGCGTAGTCGTCGAGCGACTTGCTGATCTGTTTCTGCTCGACCAGGAATTTCGCACTTGCGTTGAGGGCGCGCACCGCGCCGCCGCCGAGCCAGCTATCCGAAGCCTGTTCGGCTGCGTTGGGGAAGGAGAGCAGCTTCAGGGCCTCCACCGTGCTGGGGCCGTCGCCGCCGATCAGCTTGACGATGCCGCGGACCTGCGGCGAGTCGGCCGTCCAGGCCGCCTTGTTGGCGTTGTAGTCGGCATAGGCCTGCGCCAGGACCTTGGTGAAGGCGGCCATCAGCTTGGGATTCTCTTCTGCCCAGCCCTTGGCGACCACGAGGCCGTCGAAGGTCGGTACGCTGGCGGCGCCGATGCCTTCGGAATCGGCGATCACCTTGCCCGATTTCAAGATTTCCGACAAAGCCGGGGGCCAGACATAGGCTGCATCGATGTCGCCGCGCTGCCAGGCGGCGACGATCTGCGGCGGCTTGAGGTTGAGGATGTTGACCTCGCGCGGGTCGATCTTCCAGACCTGCTTCATGCCGACGAGCAGATGGAAGTGGGAGGTCGAGACGAAGGGAACGGCGACCTTCTTGCCCTTCAGGTCCTCCGGCTTGGTGATGCCGGAGCCCTCGCGTACCACCAGCGCTTCGGACTTGCCGATATTGTCGAGGATCCAGAACAACTGCAGGTCGACCCCTCGGGTGGCGGCAGCGGCGGTACCGGTGGAGCCGATGACCCCGATCGGCACATCGCCCGAGGCCAAAGCGGTGGTGATGTCGCCGGCCGAGCTGAACTGGCGCCAGTCGATCTTGTAGCCGGCCTCCTTGGCCGCGGCGTCGAAGCGACCGTCGGCGATCGCCGTCACGAACGGGCCGACGATCTGCTGGTAGCCCACGACGAGATTGGTTTCGGCATGGGCGAAGGCGGCACTGAAGAGACCGGCGGCCACCGTCACGGCGCCGGCCATACGCTTGACCAGTTGCATGATCATTCCCCTTTGGCTTGCGGCAACCGGGGATCCCGGTGCCACCGGCTGTTTTCGCCGGATTTTCACCGGTGTCATCAGACCCGGTCTTATTGGCTTAAGGGATAAATCACGTTGGCCTGTTGCCTTAGAGCCAGTTGGCAAGTTGAATGAGTCCAGTTTGCCGGAGCAAGGCGCGCCCGCACGCCATCGCCGCTCCAGGAAAACGTGTCAGGGATGAGCTGGATGAGCCAGACGGCGATTTCCGAGACGATCTTCTTCGTCGACAAGGCGAGCCGGATCGGGCTCCAGGCCCAAATCCGCGAGACCGTGGTCTCCTCCATCCTGGCGGGGCGCTTGGGCCCCGGCCTGCATCTGCCTTCGACGCGCAAGCTCGCCGCCTATCTCACCATTTCCCGGATCACGGTGACGCTCGCCTATCAGGAACTGGCATCGCAGGGCTACATCCAGGCCTCGAGCCGCAGCGCCTATCGCATCGCCGACAACCCGCCCTTCAACACGCTGGAGATCGCCGCGCCTTCGATCGAGGCGGAGCGCATCGACTGGAGCGCCAAATTGCGCTCGAGCTTCATCGTCGCCAAGCAGATCCGCAAGCCGCTCGATTGGCGACGCTACCCCTATCCCTTCCTGTATGGCCAGATGGACAGCTCCCTGTTCGACCTCAATGCCTGGCGCGACTGCGCGAGGCGTGCCCTGGCCCGCGAGGATTTCGAGCTGATGGCCGGCGATTTCGCCGCGGCCGACGACGCCCGGCTCGTCGACTATATCTGCTCACGGACGCTTCCCAGCCGCGGCATCCGCGCGACCCCCGACGAGATCCTGGTGACCGTGGGCGCCCAGAACGCCTTGTGGATCGTCATTCAGCTCCTGTTGGGCCGAGGTTCACGGGCGGTGTGCGAAAATCCGTGCCATCCCGACATGAGCGCCTCCCTGCAGTTGAGCGGGGCTGACGTCACCGCCATCGACGTCGACGGGGAGGGGCTGCCGCCCGACGCGCTGCCCGAGCAGGTGGACGCCGTCTTCGTGACGCCGAGCCACCATTGTCCGACGGGAGCGACCATGCCCGTCGAGCGGCGCGTCGCCCTGCTGGAAGCGGCGGCCAGGAAGGATTTCATGATCGTCGAGGACGACTACGAGTTCGAGATGAGCTTCCTGGCCCCGCCTTCGCCGGCGCTCAAGGCCTTCGATCGCAGCGGACGGGTCCTCTATGTCGGCAGTTTCTCCAAATCGCTGTTTCCGGGCCTGCGGCTCGGCTATCTGGTCGCGCCAGCGGCGTTCATTCGGGAGGCGCGGGCCTTGCGCGCCCTCATGTTGCGTCATCCGGCCGGCCATCTGCAGCGCAACGTCGCCTATTTTCTCGGGCTCGGGCATTACGATGCCCTCGTGCACCGCATGCGCGGCGCCTATCACGGGCGTCACATCGTGATGGCCGAGGCGCTCAGAGAGCAGGGCCTGGTGATCGCCGGTTCCGCTGCCTTCGGCGGCAGCTCCTTCTGGATCGCCGGCCCCGACGGCCTGGATGCCGACCGGCTGATGACGGATCTCAAAGAAGATGGCGTGCTGATCGAGTCGGGCTCGCCCTTCTTTGCCAGGAACGAGGGGCCTTGCCGGTTCTTTCGCATGGGCTTTTCCTCGATCCACCGCAACAGCATCGCGCCGGGGGTGGCGCTCACCCGCAACTGCATGGACCGGCTGCGGCCGGGGTCGTGAGCCTCCCTGAAATCCCCACGACTGCCAAGGCCGTTGCGCGACCGGGCACTCGCAAGGCGGAACTGCTTCGGAACCAAGTTCCTCAACGTCGGTTCCAACAGGGACGATCTGCCCGTCACGGCAGGCAAGGGCGGTGGGGATGGCAACGAGCGGCAAGAAACAGGCAGCCAAGGCGAAGCGGTCGCATTTGATGCAGGCCATGGCCGAGCCCCTGCTGCACGACGATGAAGCGGAGAGCTTCGTGCAACAGGCCATCCAGGACCTGTGTGCGTGTGATGTTCCATTTCTGGTGGCCGGTACCTTTGCCGTCAGCGCCTATACCGGCATCACCCGCCTGACCAAGGACCTGGATATCTTCTGCAAGGCGGGGGATGCCCAGCGCCTGCTCGCCTATTTCCAAGCCGAGAACTATGCCGTCGAGATCGAGGACGATCGCTGGCTCGGCAAGGTTTTCAAGGGCAAGAAGTTCTTCGACGTCATTTTTGCCTCGCCGAACGGTACGATGCCGGTGGGAGACGACTGGTTCGAGCAGGCGCGCAGGATCCATCTCTACGATTGCAAGGTCGGCATCGTCGGGCCGACCGACCTCATCTGGTCCAAATGTTTCGTGCAGATGCGTCATCGTTATGACGGGGCCGACGTGGTCCATCTCATCCTCAAGACGCATGAGCAGATCGACTGGCAGCGCCTGCTTGCGCATATGGAGGTGCATTGGGAGGTGCTCCTGATGCATCTGCTCAACTTCCGCTGGATCTATCCATCAGAGCGCGACGTCGTTCCGGCCTGGCTGCTGACGGAACTGCTCGACCGGCTTGGCGCACAGCGGCAATTGCCGCCGCCGCAGATGAAGATCTGCCGGGGTCGCATGTATTCACGCATAGACTTCGAGATCGACGTCAAGGAATGGGGATTTGCCGATGTCGGCGGGGAGGGGGACCGCCGCTCTTCCAAGGGACGCAGAAGCGATGAATGACAAGCCAAAGGCCATCACGGTAGCGGCCCTGGCCGACCTGCATGTCAAGGACACACCGGTAGACTCCTATCGCGATCTCTTCAAGGAGATTTCGGAGGCGGCCGATGTGCTGGTGCTGGCCGGGGATCTCACCGATCTCGGCAAGCCGAAACAGGCCGAACACCTTGCCGCCGACCTTGCCGCCTGCAGCATTCCCGTGGTCGCCGTGCTCGGCAATCACGATTATGAGGCGGGCGAAGCGGACAAGCTGGCTGCCATCCTGGAGGCAGCGAAGGTACATCTGCTCGATGGCCAGCATGTCGAGATCGAAGGGGTCGGCTTCGTCGGCGTGAAGGGATTTGCAGGTGGCTTCGGCCGCTTCATGCTGAGTTCGTTCGGCGAACCGGCCATCAAGGCCATGGTGGCCGAGGGCATCGATCAGGCGATGCGCCTGGAAAATGCCATGCGGCAGGTTCGCGCCGATCGGGCGGTGGTGGTGCTGCACTACGCCCCCATCGTCGAGACGGTGCTGGGAGAGCCGCTCGAAATCTATCCTTTCCTGGGCTCCTCCAGGCTTGCCGAGACCATCGACCGCTTCGAGGTCAGCGCGGTCGTTCACGGCCATGCCCATCGCGGGGCCTATCAGGGCAAGACGTCGCGAGGCGCACCCGTCTATAATGTGGCGGCCCATATCGAAAAGCCGACGGGACGACCCTACGCTCTGCTCGAGATCTGAGCGCGTCACCAGCCCCTTATCGCAGGATCGGCCTCAGTTGCTCCTGCACGGCGAGCAGGGCCGGCAGATAGCGTCCGGTCAGATCCGCTAGCGGGCCGGAAGCCGGCAGACCGGTGTTCAGCGCCGCGATCACCCGACCGCGGGCATTCAGGAGCGGTACTGCGACCGAGCGCAAGCCCTCCTCGACCTCCTGGTCGATGGCGGCATAGCCCTGGACCCTCACCTGCGACAACTCGGCGATGATCGCCTCGGGATCGGTCAAGGTACGTGAGGTGCGAGCAGGCAGCATGTCGGTGCCCAGAATGGCGCGGGCATCCGGTTCCGGCAGCCCCGCGAGCAGGACCCGACCCATCGACGTGCAATAGGCCGGCAGGCGCGAGCCAGGCATCAGCACCACCGACATCACCTTCTTCTGCGCGGCGCGGGCGACATAGACGATCTCGCCGCCGTCGAGAATGGAGACCGAAGAGCTTTCGCCGATCTCCTCCGACAGCCTGTCCAGCATCGGCTGCACGATCTGCGGTAAGGGCATGGTCGCAAGGCAGGCCGTGCCGAGCCTGAGGACGCGAGGGGTCAGGGTGAAGAACTTGCCGTCGTAGTCGGCATAGCCCTGGTGTGCGAGCGTCAGCAGGCAACGCCGCGCCGTCGCCCGGTCCAGTCCCGAGGCGGCCGAGACGTCGGAGATGGACTGGCGCGGGCGTTCGGCAGTGAAGGTCTCGATCACCGCCAGCCCCTTGGCAAGGCCACCCATGATGTCGCGCTCGCTGATGGTCATCCGTAAATCCAGTTTGTGCGATATGTAAACAAATATAGCATATCGCACAAACTGGATTTACGGAAGAAGTCGTTGCGCCTAATTGTGCGCCTCGAGATCGCGTTCAGGCCACGGGGCCTCCACTTGGATGGATTGAGATGGACGAGACAGTCGCGAACCTCGCCGGCGCGGTAGCGCCTATCGGGGACGGAATGACCGTGATGATCGGGGGGTTTGGTGGCGCGGGATCGCCGATCGAGCTGATCCACGCCCTGATCGACCGCTATCGTGCCACGGGACATCCCAAGGACCTGACGGTGGTGAACAACAATGCCGGCAACGGGCATGTCGGTCTCGCCGCGCTGATCGAAGCGGGCATGGTACGCAAGCTGATCTGTTCCTTTCCGCGCTCGGCCGATCCGGTGGTGTTCACCGAGCTCTACCTTGCGGGCAAGATCGAGCTGGAGCTGGTGCCGCAGGGTACGCTGGCCGAACGCATCCGCGCCGGCGGGGCGGGCATTCCCGCCTTTTATACGCCGACCAGCTTCGGCACCGATCTGGCGGGGGGCAAGCCGGTGGAGGAGTTCGACGGGCGTTCCTATGTGCGCGAGCGCTGGCTCAAGGCCGATGTCGCGCTGGTGAAGGCCGAACTCGCCGATCCCTATGGCAATTTGACCTATCGGATGGCGGCGCGGAACTTCAACCCGCTGATGTGCATGGCGGCCGCCGTGACCATCGTGCAGGCCAGCCGCATCGTAGCCGCGGGCGAGATCGACCCCGAGGCCGTGGTGACCCCCGGCATCTTCGTCCAGCAAGTCGTCGAAGTCCCGCATCCGCGTCAGGAAGAAGACCTGAACCGCGCCAATGCCGCCTACCCGCTGGAGGCCTGAGATGAGCAGATTGTCGAGCAACCAGATCGCATGGCGCGCGGCGCAGGACATCGCTGACGGTGCCTATGTCAATCTTGGCATCGGCTTGCCGGAAAAGGTGGCCCAGTATCAGCCCGCCGGGCGAGAGGCGATCTTCCACACCGAGAACGGCATCCTGAATTTCGGCGAGAGCCCGGCAGAGGGCGAAGAGGACTGGGACCTGATCAATGCGGGCAAGAAGGCAGTGACGCTGAAGCCCGGCGCCGCCTTCTTCCACCATGCCGATAGTTTCGCCATGGTGCGCGGCGGCCATCTCGACGTGGCGATCCTCGGCGCCTATCAGGTTGCCCAGACCGGTGACCTCGCCAACTGGTCCACCGGGCCGAAGGGCGTGCCCGCCGTCGGTGGTGCCATGGATTTGGTGCACGGTGCCAAGCGCGTTGCCGTTATCACCGACCACGTCACCAAGGACGGCCAGCCCAAGCTGCTCGAACGCTGCACCCTGCCGTTGACCGGGGTGGGCTGCGTCACCCGGGTCTATACCAGCCTGGCCGTGATCGACATCGAAGGCGGCCGGTTCGTGCTGCGCGAGAAACTCCCATCGCTTTCCATCGACGCATTGCAGGCCGTGACGGGGGCAACGCTCCACCTTCCCGGTCCGGTTGCCGATCTCGTCGTTCCGGAGTTGTGACATGACCGAGGTTTTCATCTGCGACTATATTCGCACGCCGATCGGCCGCTTCGGCGGCGCGCTGGCGCCGGTCCGGGCCGACGACCTCGGTACCGTGCCGCTGAAGGCGCTGATGGCGCGCAATCCCGGTGTGGACTGGCAGGATGTCGACGACGTCATCTTCGGCTGCGCCAACCAGGCCGGAGAAGACAATCGCAACGTCGCCCGCATGTCGCTCCTGCTGGCGGGACTTCCGGTCGGCGTTCCCGGCACCACCATCAACCGGCTCTGTGGCTCGGGCATGGATGCCATCCTGGCCGCAGCCCGCGCCATCAAGGCCGGCGAGGCCGACCTGATGATCGCCGGCGGCGTCGAATCCATGTCGCGCGCACCCTTCGTCATGCCCAAGGCGGACAGCGCCTTTTCGCGCCATGCCGAGATCCACGACACCACCATCGGCTGGCGCTTCGTCAATCCGGCGATGCACAAGGCCTATGGCACCGATTCAATGCCGCAGACCGGCCAGAACGTCGCCGATGATTTCGGTGTGTCCCGCGAGGCACAGGACGCCATGGCGCTGGCCTCGCAGCAGAAAGCCGCCGCCGCGCAGGTCAATGGGCGGCTGGCCCGGGAAATCGGGGCGGTCACGATCCCGCAGCGCAAGGGCGATCCTGTGGTGGTGGAGCGCGACGAGCATCCCCGCGCCACCACGGCCGAGGCACTCGCCAGGCTCAAGCCGCTGTTCGAAGGCGGCTCGGTCACGGCGGGCAACGCCTCCGGGGTGAATGACGGCGCCGCCGCCTTGATCCTGGCCTCGGAAGCGGCGGCCAAGGCCCATGGCCTGACCCCGATCGCCCGCGTCCTGGGCGGCGCGATGGCCGGCGTGCCGCCGCGGATCATGGGCATCGGCCCGGCGCCGGCGTCGCAAAAGCTGATGGCACGGCTGGGGTTGGCGCAAGGCGATTTCGATGTGATCGAACTGAACGAAGCCTTTGCCGCACAAGGACTTGCCACCCTGCGCCAGCTCGGCGTTGCCGATGACGATCCGCGCGTGAACCCCAATGGCGGCGCCATCGCACTCGGTCATCCGCTCGGCATGTCCGGTGCCCGCATCACTGGAACGGCGGCGCTGGAACTGGCGGGCAAGGGAGGCAGGCGCTCGCTTTCCACCATGTGCATCGGGGTGGGGCAGGGCATCGCCATCGCGCTCGAGCGCGTTTGAGGTCCGATTACCCAATCCCTGCCTGCCATCCTCTCTGCGCTGTTTACGGCCATGCCCTGTACGGAGCGTGGCCGTAACGGATGCGAGATTGCCAGGGTGATCAGGCCGGATCCACCTGCAGGAACGACAGCACTTCCGCTAAGAATTCCTGTGGGAACTCGATATTGCTGAGGTGAACGGCGGGCAGCACCTTCAGCCGGGCGCCGGGAATGGTAGCGGCGATCTCCTCGCTCTTGCCGAGCGAGGTGACCGTATCGAATTCGCCGGCGATGACCAGAGTGGGGGCGGCGATCAGGGCAATGGTGCGGCGCAGGTCGGCGTCGCGTACGGCCGCCCAATTGCCGGCAAGGCCCTGGCGCGACGTGTTCAGCAGCATCTCCCGGAAGGTCCGGATGGCGGGCCCGTTCGCTGCGATCATGGCCTTCGGGAACCAGTTGCCGAGGAAGGTTTCCGCGGTCTGCGTCATATCCGGCGCGGCGAGCACGGCGGCGATGGCTTCGTCGAAATAGGCTGCGGGCCCGAGATGGGCGGCCGTGTTGCTGAGGATCAGGCGCTCGATGCGCTCCGGGGCATGAATGGCAAGCCACTGGCCGACGAAGCCGCCCAAGGACAGGCCCAGGAAATGGGCGCGCGCGATCCCGAGCCAATTCATCAACTCCAGCACGTCGCGGCCGAGCCGGCCGTCGGAATAGGCGCCGGCTGGAACGTCCGAGGCGCCGTGACCGCGGAAATCATAGCGAACGACCTGGAAATGCTGTGACAACTGGGGGATTTGCAGATCCCACATGTGCAGGGTCGTGCCGATGGAATTGGACAGGATGAGCGTCGGGCGGTCTTCCGGGCCGTCTATCGTGTAGGCGATCCTGACGCCGTCTCCGCTGGTGAAGAATGACGGGGTTGCCGGCTGTTCGCGATCGAGCGTAGCCAGGCGGGCGATGGTATTGGTCATGATATGCACCTTCTCATGCGTCGCTTGTCCCGGCGCTACCGCCGGGATCGAGGCGACGTCTCGAAAATAGGGTCCAGAAATTTCGATAAAAATTGAAAAGATATTACGATCATTGTAATAAAAATAGACAATGCATGCCTTTACGCTCCAGGAAATCCAGTGCTTCGATGCGGTGGTCCGCGAAGGCGGCTTCCAGGCCGCGGCCACCCTGCTCAATCGCTCCCATGCGGCGATATTTGCGGCGATCGCCAAGCTGGAGGCCAATCTCGGCGTCCTTCTGCTCGATCGCAGCGGCTATCGCGTATCCCTGACCGAGGCCGGCCGCTCGTTCCATCGCAAGGCCCAGTCTCTGCTCGGCGAGATGGAGGGGTTGCAGGTGCATGCCCGCCAACTTGCCATGGGCGAGGAGACGCATCTGCGCGTCATCCTCGGCGACACCTGCCCCCTGCATGAAGGCCTGCATTTGTTGGGCGGCTTCTTCGCCCAATGTCCGCAGACACGGCTCGACCTGCATTTCGAGACGATCGGCGGCCCGTCGGAACGGCTTTTGGAGGACGAGGCCGACCTGATCTTGCATTGGGTCGAAAAGGCCGATCCCCGCCTGGAATGGATCGATCTGGGCAAAATATCGTTCGTGCCGGTGGTCGCGCCCGGGTTCTTGCCGTTCGCTCTCACCCGCCGGATCTCGCCGGACCAAATGCGCGGCCTCACCCAATGCATCATCCGCGATACCGCCCGGGTGGCGGCGAAGGTGAGCTTCTACGTCTTGGAAGGCGCGCCGCAATGCACCGTCGCCGATCACGCGATGAAGAAGGAGGTCATCATCCGCGGCATGGCCTGGGGACACCTGCCGCGCTTCATGATCGAACAGGAGCTGCGCGACGGACGCCTTGTTTCCATCGCCGGAAACGCCTTTCCGGGTATCGAAACCGAACTGGTCGCCGCGCGGCGCCGGGATCGCCCGCATGGACCCGTCGCCAATCGTCTCTGGGACTATATTCGCGTCCATGTCCCGGCGCTGTGGGCGGACTGGAGCGCTTTCGAGAAAAGTTGATAGACTTTTCGATCAAGAAAACGCGTCACAATAAATGGCTAGAGAAAAATGACGATTCGGCGAAAAGTCATTTTTCTCTAGAAGCGACCATGCTCAATTCTTGATGGTCCCGTCAAATTGCCGACACCTCAGGCGGCTTCCTCATATCGTGACAGATTGCGGTTCAGGATCTCCAGGACCCTGTCCCTGGCCGGATCGCGCACGCCCTTCAGCCAGGCAGCTGAAAGCGGCAGCCTGTTGGTCATCGCGCCCGGCTCGACGGCGAGCGGCACGAAAACGACGCCGCTGACCGCCAGGCGGGTGGTCCATTGCGGCACGATGGCGATACCGATCCGGGCGGCCACGAGGTTGACGATGGTCTGCTTCTCGTCCGCCAATTGCGCGATCCTGGCCTGCAGTCCAGCCTCGGTGAACAGCTTGATGGTGAGGTCGTGGCTGTGGGGGCGTGACCGCCGTTCCGGCACGATGAGCGGTTCGTCCACGAGTTCATGGACCGCGACATTGGTCCGCTCCGCCAGGCGATGATGAATAGACATGGCCACCACCGCAGTTTCGTGAAACAGCCGGAGCGTCTTGATGTGAGGGTCGATCGCATCGGGCGGGCGGATGAAGGCGAGATCGATGCGACCGGACAGCAAGCGTGGCAGGAGCCGGATGGTCTTGTCCTCGATGAGCTGGGTCGTCATGTCCGGATGAGCCGTTCGGAGATCCTGGAGCAGCAGCGGCAGCAGGCCGGCGGCGGCGCTGTCGATCGCGCCGATCCTCAACGGCTTGGCCGAGTTGCCGCCCAAGGCCCTGAAGCGCGCCACGATGTCGTCGGATTGCTCCAGGAGTTGGCGCGCCTGGGGCAGGAGTAATGCGCCCTCGCCGGTCAGGCCAACATTGCGCGTCGTGCGCAGCAGCAATTGCGTGCCCAGCGATTCCTCCAGGAGCCGGATATGTCGGCCCAGTGAAGCCGGCAGCATGCCGAGCTTTTGGGCGGCCCGGCCGAAATGCAGTTCCTCCGCCACGACGACGAAACAGCGGAGTTGGCCGAGGTCCATGATCTCCTCCTGATTATATAAGTAAATTATATAATCTTGGCTGCATTGCAGTCCAGCGCGTCTGCGCAGAAAAACAACGAACAAGCGCAGCAGACGCGTTCCATACAAAAATCGGGAGGAAATTATCGTGGCAGACGAGCTGGAAAGGCGTGTCTTAAGCAAGATTTCATGGCGCATCGTGCCCTTCATCATGCTGCTTTACTTCATCGCGTTCCTCGATCGCGTGAATATCGGTTTTGCCGCGTTGGAGATGAACAAGGATCTGGGCTTCTCCTCGACTGTATTCGGCTTGGGAGCCGGTATCTTCTTCCTTGGCTATTTTCTGTTTGAGGTGCCGTCCAACCTGATCCTCGACAAGGTCGGCGCTCGCATCTGGATCGCACGGGTGATGATCACCTGGGGCCTCATTTCCGGCCTGATGGCGTTCGTGCAGGGTGTGACGGGTTTCTACATTCTGCGTTTCCTGCTCGGCGTTGCCGAAGCCGGCTTCTTCCCCGGCATCATCCTCTATCTGAGCTTCTGGTTTCCCGCGCGCCGCCGCGCCGCGGTCACGGCGATCTTCATGGCGGCAGCTCCCCTGTCCACGGCGCTGGGGTCGCCGATCTCAGGTGCGCTCATGGAAATGCATGGTTTGTTGGGCCTGGCCGGATGGCAGTGGATGTTCCTGATCGAGGCCGCGCCGGCGCTGGTCTTCGGCATCGTCGTGCTGTTCTATCTCACCGATCGCCCCGAAAAGGCGAAATGGCTGACGGAGGAGGAGCGCGCCTGGCTGGTCGGGACAATGGCGGACGAACAGAAGGCCAAGGGCGCCAGGGCCAACCACAGCATCTGGTCGGGCCTGGCCGATATCCGCGTCCTCGCCCTCGCCCTGGTCTATTTCGGCACCTCCGCGGGCCTGTATACGCTTGGCATCTGGGCACCCCAGATCATCAAGGAATTCGGCCTTACATCGCTGGAGGTCGGCTTTCTCAACGCCATTCCGGCCGTGGTGGCCGTTATCGCCATGGTGTTCTGGGCCCGTCATTCCGACAGGACCGGCGAGCGCACCTGGCATGTCGTCTTCGCCTGCCTGCTGGCGGCGGCCGGCCTCGCCTTTGCGTCCAACGCCAGCGGCATCGCCTCCGTCCTGATCGCCCTGACCTTGGTCAATATCGGCATCAGTTGCGCGAAGCCGCCGCTGTGGAGCATGCCGACCCTGTTCCTGTCCGGCCCGGCGGCGGCAGCCGGCATCGCCACGATCAACTCCATCGGCAATCTCGGCGGCTTCGTCGGCCCAGCGATGATCGGCTGGATCAAGGACGTGACGGGCGGATTTGCGGGCGGGCTCTATTTCGTCGCCGGTCTTCTGGTGCTGTCGGCCGTGCTGACGCTGATCCTCGCCCGTTCCGCTGCCGCGACCCCCGGCACCGCCGATGCTGCCCGCCAGCACCTGTAATTCCCCTTTTTCCTCCTGGAGCATAGACGATGCGCGAATATTCCATCGCAGCCATTCCCGCCGACGGTATCGGTCCCGAAGTCATCGCAGCCGGTACCACGGTTCTGGCAGCCCTCGCGAGGCGGGATGGCGGGTTGAAGTTCCATATCGAGAATTTCGACTGGGGTTCGGACTATTACAAGAAGCACGGCGTCATGATGCCGGCCGACGGGCTGTCGAGGCTCAAGAAATTCGATGCGATCTATTTCGGCGCGGTCGGCGCGCCCGACGTCCCCGACCACATCACGCTGTGGGGGCTGCGCCTGCCGATCTGCCAGGGCTTCGACCAGTATGCCAATGTCCGGCCCACCAAGATCCTGCCGGGTATCACCTCGCCCCTGCGCCATTGCAGGCCGGGCGATCTCGACTGGGTGATCGTGCGCGAGAACTCGGAAGGCGAATATTCCGGACATGGCGGCCGCGCCCACCGTGGGCTTCCCGAGGAGGTCGGCACGGAGGTGGCGATCTTTACCCGTGTCGGCGTCACCCGCATCATGCGCTATGCCTTCAGGCTGGCCCAATCGCGTCCGCGCAAGTTCCTGACGGTGGTCACCAAGTCGAATGCGCAGCGCCATGGCATGGTGATGTGGGACGAGATCGCCGCCGAGGTCGCCGAGGAATTTCCGGACGTGACCTGGGACAAGATGCTGGTCGACGCCATGACGGTGCGCATGACGCTCAATCCCAGGAGCCTCGACACCATCGTCGCCACCAATCTCCATGCCGATATTCTCTCCGACCTCGCCGGCGCGCTTGCCGGCAGCCTCGGCGTGGCGCCGACGGGCAACATCGATCCGGAGCGGCGCTTTCCCTCGATGTTCGAGCCGATCCACGGCTCGGCGTTCGACATCACCGGCAAGGGCATGGCCAATCCCGTGGCGACGTTCTGGACGGCCGCCCAGATGCTCGACCATCTCGGGGAGGCGGAAGCCTCCGCCAGGCTGATGCGGGCGGTGGAGAGGGTGACGGGCGCCGGTATCCTGACGCCCGATGTCGGCGGCACGGCCACCACCAGGGACGTGACCGATGCCGTGATCGACGCGATCCATTCGTCCAACGTCTGAGTGATCCGGGGATGGTCATGACATTGCCGGGGCTTTCGACTCGAATGAATCGCCGAGATATTCTGATCGGCGCTGCCGCGGGAGCGACGGCGCTGGTAACGGGACAGGACGGGAAGGGTGCGGTGGCGGCTGAAACTCTGGAGGGTGTGAGGGCACTGACCTTCGACGTGCAGGGGACCTGCGTCGATTTCTACCAGCCCATCCTGCGCCTGGGCGAGAATCTCAACCGTGCCAAGGGCATCGACGCGGACTGGGCACGCCTGTCGGCCGAATGGCGCGATCTCTACCGTCGCACGCTCGACGAGGTCATCGCCGGACAGCGGCCCTGGATCCGGGTGGACGCGATCTATCAGCAGGCGCTCGATGTCCTCCTGGAGCGCCATGCCTTGTCGGCGCGTTTTTCGGTTGCGGAGCGGGACGAACTCAACCAGGTCTGGACGAGGCTCGATGCCTGGCCTGACAGTGCTGCAGGGCTCGGCCGGCTCGGGCGCAAATTCGTGACCTCGACCTTGTCGAATGCCGGCATGGCCGCGGTGGTCGCCGTGGTCAGGCATGCCGGCCTGCCCTTCGATGCGGTGCTGACGGCGGAGCTGGCACGCAGCTACAAGCCTGCCCCGGCCGTCTATCAGCTCGCCGTCGACTATCTCGGCTACCGGCCCGACCAGATCATGATGGTCGCCTGCCACAAATACGACCTCAAGGCCGCCAAGGCTTTCGGTATGCGGACCGCCTTCGTCGCGCGGCCGCAGGAGTTCGGGCCGGATGCCCGGCCGGACATCATGGCCGAGCCCTGGTTCGACATCCATGCCGGCAACTTCACCGAACTGGCCGACAAGCTCGGCGCCTGAAGAACTCAGGCGAGGGCAGATCGAGCGGCCTGGCGTCGCTGCCGGCGCCATTCGAGCAGGATGGCGAGCAGGGTGTAGCCGATGGCGAGTGCCCACAGGCCGAGGAACTGCATCCAGACATCGTCGATCGAGGCCCCCATCTCGACCACCTGGGTCATGCCGGTGATGGCGATGCTGCCAGCTGCGGTTCAGTTCGTTCCGGCCAGTGCCACGGCATCGGCGCCGGCGGCGAGGCGCTGAGGGCAAAACGGGTCGGTTGCCGCGCGCCACACCGCTTCTGCAACGTCCTGTGCCTTCGTTGTTGCTGTTGCCTCTCCCCATTCGGCGAAGACCTGCTGTGCCAGGCTGGCATAGGCTTCGGGGATGCCTTCCTTCATGCGGGCTCGCGCATTTTCGCCGAAACGGGTCTCGGGAGCCCGCCCGGGCAGCATCAGGCGAACGCGCACGTCGAAGGGAGCGAGTTCGAGTGCCAGCGATTGAGTGAAGGCATTTACCGCCGCCTTGCTGGCGCTATAGACGGCAAGCAGCGGAAGTGGCGTGTAGGTCACGCTCGAAGTGACATTCACGATGACGCCGGTCCGGCGCTGCCGAAACTGGGGCAGCAGGGCCTGTGTCATTGCGATACTGCCGAGCGTGTTGGTCTCGAAGACCTCGCGGATGTCAGCCATCGACGTGCCTTCGAGGGCGTTCAGCACGCCGATACCGGCATTGTTGACCAGAACGTCGACTGGTCCCGCGGCTTCCACGGCCCGGCTGATACTACGGGGATCGGTGACGTCGAGGCCCAGCAGGCGCACATGCTCGGAGCGAGGCAAGATCTCCTCGCGTGGTGTGCGCATCGTGGCAATGACCTTCCAGCCACGGTCGAGGAAATAGCGGGCCGTTTCGAGGCCGAATCCGGACGAGCATCCGGTAATCAGGACGGTTTTCATCGGGTTTCCACGGATGAGGTTGGTGAAGCTGGGAGGCTAGATCGTCACGCCCGGACTTGCTACAATGAGAAGTCCAAATTTCATTCGCATAAGTCCAGATTTGACCGATCCGCTCGCCGACATCGTCACGCTGCTCCAGCCAGAAGCCCGCTTTTCGAAAATCGTGGGTGCGGCGGGGCCCTGGCGCGTGCGCCGCACCGAGGCCGGCCGGCCGTTCTACTGCGTGGTTCTCGAGGGGACATGCAGCCTCGCAGCCGATGGGCATGAACCGATCATGTTGCGAGCGGGCGATTTTGTGCTGATCCCCGCAGCCTATGGTTTCGCTATGTCCAGCCCGGTCCCAATGGCCTCGGATGCCGCTGACAGCACGCCGGTTGCCCTGGGTGACAATGAATTCAGGCTCGGCTATCCCGACGGACTGCCGGACGTCGTGCTGCTGGTCGGCTATTGCCACTTCGCTTCGCCGGACGCGGCCCTGCTGGTTTCACTGCTGCCGCAGCTCGTCCATGTGCGTGGCGAAAACCGGCTCGCCACCCTGGTGAAGCTGGTCGGCGAGGAGTCACGCGGGCTGCGACCCGCGCGTGAGGTCGTCTTGGCACGCCTGCTGGAGGTCCTTCTCATCGAGGCGCTGCGGTCGTCAGCTCGGACCACCGCTTCCCCCGGCCTCCTGTGCGGTCTTGCCGATGGGCGCCTCGCGCCGGTGATCCGGCGCATGCACGAAGATCCGGCCCGGCCATGGACGGTGGCGCTATTGGCGCAGGCGGCAGCCCTGTCCCGATCAGCCTTTTTCGAGCGGTTCCGGCATGTGGTCGGTGTCTCGCCGATGGAATATCTGCTGTCCTGGCGCATGGCCCTGGCCAAGCGCCAATTGCGAAGCGGGCAGGGCGGTATTGCCGAGATTGCCGAGCGGGTGGGCTATAGTTCGGCGAGCACGTTCAGCGTTGCCTTCACCCGGCATGTCGGCCTGCCGCCGGCCCATTACGCCCGACGGTATCAGGGAGAGCGTGAAAGTGCGAGCGCCAAGGAAGCTTTCCCGGCAGCCTGAAGTCGAGCGCATGCATCTCGTATTACCCGGTTGTGTCGTCGTGCTCGAGTCCGCCGTCCCGAAGGCACGTTGTCACGGCGAAATCACGAGGTCGTGCGAAAATCGAGATACTGCCAGCGCCTGCCTTAGGAGGAGCTGGCAGGTGACAGGTCCTAAGACACGACCTTGCCCGGCGTTCAACACGTCGGGCTCTTTCTGAATGAAGCAGAGGCAGCGAGCCATTTGCCTGTGCCATCCGGAATAGCCTGCCCGGTGGCTTGCCGAAGACATTGTACGCGATCCCAACGAACGGCGTTTCCGGGGGCCTTGGTGTCTTTGGCAGAAGTTGGAATCCGCATCGGGTGCCGAAAGCCGGGATTGAAGCCTCTTGGGGGAGGCTCAGCATGAGCACTGGTACTGTCAAATGGTTCGATCCCGCCAAGGGATATGGCTTCATCGCGCCGGACAATGGCAGCCGGGATATCTTCGTCCACATCAGCGCCGTGACGCTTTCTGGCCTCGACGAGTTGCGGGAGGGGCAAAAAGTGAGTTTCGAACTCGTCATCGATCGCAAGACGGGCAGCTCGAAAGCAGGCGCGTTGAAGCTTTGCTGAGGTCGTCGTCGCCACGGTGCCGCTTTTAGCCGGGAGAACGGCTCTCCATCAATTTGCCGTCCTCTACCGACATGCAAGGCGAGTAAAGGAAACGTAACGCTTCCAGGCTAGCGTGACCCCATGCCGATTGCGGCCGTGCTCGCCTGGTCTTCGCATCGCCTGGTGCCGTGCCTTCTTCGCGGGCTGGTTCGGCGAAAAGAGGAAAGAACTCACGATGGCTCGGTTGGCGCATATGCTCAAGGCGACCCCTCGCACCCGTGGAATGGAGACCCGGGGAGCCTTTGGGACCCGCTTTGGAGGGCCCTCAAGCTTGCTGCAGCCGAAATCCAGGCTGGCGAAAGGCGTGGGTATCGCCTGCCTGTTCTTCGGTGCCGCCAGCGGCGGTGGATCGAGCGAGGCTCTGGCGGCCGGCATTCCCTCCTGGCTGATGAGCTATGTCGGCGAGGGGCAGGGACAGATCGCCTTGCCGGTCCTGCAAAGAGCCCGTGCGCTCTATATTCAGAAGGCGAGCCAGGGAGCCGTCAGCAACCCCTGCTACTTCGCCATGGATGCGACGCGGCCCAACGATCCCGGCAGTTCGGGCGGGCGCTTCTATATCATCTGCGAATCCCAGCATACCTTCCGGGCCATTTCAGCCGGGCATGGCGGCGGCCGCAATCTGAGAGGCGTAGCGGACTTCGCCAATGGGCGACGCTGCGCCAGGCATTTCAGCAATGCGCAGGATTCGGAACTGACGACCGGCGGTTCCTATGTGACGGCCGAAACCAAGACCTCTTTCAAGGGCTATTATCGCGTCGCGGCGAACCAGGATGCGGCATTCCTGCGATCCTTCATCCAGTTCGATGGCGTGGGCGAGACCGCCAATGCCCGCCAGCGCGCGATCGGCGGCCATGCCGCCGTCGCCCTGAAGGGCGTGTGCCTGCGCAAGGCTCCGAGCAGTCCCTATGCGAACCAAGATGGTTATGTTCCCTTTGGGAAGCTGGTGGACTATGCCGGCGGCCGCAGCAATGGCTGCACCAGCTGGTCGCTCGGGGATGTGAAGCAGATCCTGTCCATGGTGAAGGACTATCCGACCACGCTCTATATCTATCCTGAAGCCGCCGACGTCAGCAATGTCGCGCGCGCGGTGGCAGCCGGTCAGTCGCCCGCCCGGGCCGGCCTTTATTGGAACACAGCCTGCCTGGGGGAGATCGGTGCCCCCAAATATTGGTCGAAACAAACTCTGGAGCCGATCTTGGCTCAGTACAAGCTCGACCATCCCGCCCCGCCGCCGCGGCCAACCCCGATCTGCGAGGGCAGCGAATAAGCGCGATTGCGAGGCTGCTTGCGCTCAGCGCTGGCAGCGCCAATAGCGATGGCCATCCCTCGTATAATAGACGCGATGGCAGCCGACGGCACTCGCTGGCTTTCGGGTGGCCTGTCGACGGGCTTCGCTGGGCGGCGCCGGCGGTGGCGTCGGTGGGTTTTCCGGGGCTTCCGCCGTCTCGGCAGGGGATTCCGGAGCCTGCGCTCCCTCGGTAGGAGCGGAACCGATCGGCAGCATGGCCTGCAGGCCACGCAGGCGAACCCCAACGACCTTCGCGATCTGGCGAGCATCCTCCTCGTCGCAGGCAAGCCGGGTAAGCTGGGTGAGGGCTGACATCTGGCCGATCACCAAGGCGGCCTGCACCGGCGCGACCGGCAGCGGTCCTCGCTCGATGCGCATCAAGTCCATATTCGCGGAGACCAATGCGCGCTTGATGTCGCTGCAACTGGCACCATTGGCCCAGGCCGGGGCGATGCCCAAGCAGGCGATCAGGCCAGCGCAAGACAAGGCGAAGGCAATCCTCATTGGTGAACTCTCCAGATCGGAGGATGATATTGACGACTTTCTTGAAGCCGTTCAATCGTCAGGCCGTCATAACGGCGGCTATTCCTGGCAACTGTGAGGCTGGCCTGGGTCTTCGCTGCGGCAGACGAGAGGCGCGTGGCGCCAGCCAATGGGCAGCTCAAGGTCAAACCACCTCACTCCAGGAATAAGAACGACTGCCTTTTTCTTAAGCATATCGACAGTCTTATGCGTGATGGCCGAAGGCCGAGCCGGTCAAATCGCCAACACTATCGGTGTTGCCTGAGGACAGGCTCAAAGACCTGCCTGACCCGGCTTTACATCAGTGGAAATTTGCTTGAGTGTCACAGACTCGCCGCGGCAATAGGGTCCACAACGCTGCGGTCACTAAGAAAACTTCACTCACTTTGAAATCAACACAACAATGAAAGTGGCTCAACGTGCTTGAAGCTGACACGAAACTGGTCGACCTCACGGTCGATATCGTCTCTGCCTATGTGGCGAATAATCAGGTCTCCTCTTCGTCCCTTTCCGAACTCATCAGATCGGTACATGGACGGTTGAGCGATCTGAATACCGGAAGGCCAATCGAACCCATCGTCGCGGCAACGCCGGCGGTGCCGATCAAGAAGTCCGTCACGCCCGACTATGTCATATGCCTGGAGGACGGACGCAAGTTCAAGTCGCTGAGCCGGCACCTGCGCAGCGCCTATGACATGACGCCGGAGCAATACCGGGAAAAATGGGGACTGCCTGCGGACTATCCCATGGTGGCGCCGAATTACTCGGCCCATCGCTCACGGTTGGCCAAGGAACTCGGCTTGGGGCAGCAAGGCCGGCAGACCAAGGAGAAAGCCCCGGTTCGCACTGCGCGCGGCAGGGCCAAGAAGAGCAACGCCTAAGGCGTTTTCCAGAAAGGCCGGTCGGCTTTTCGATCAAGAAAATGCGTCGAAACAAGGGGATGGAGCAAGGCGTGGTTTTTAAGAACGCACTTTGGCGCCGGCCCTTTGTTTCGGCGCGCCCTCACGGATTCCCGTGACCCCTTCGAATCGCAGACGCTTTTGGGTGAGGTAGGCCGTCCATCCTCCACCAATCTTGCGGCCATCGTCGCTGCGACGATCTTGCTTGTTCGGGCAACTTGCACGAGACGACCGCCTTAAAAGGTTGGTGCACTCTCCCGATCCCCCTATGGTACCTGCATGGAGAGACTAGGTAGGGTTTCCCTGCGAGTCCCGCGGACGGGCCTCGCCGGGAAATCCTGCAGATGTCTGGTATCTTGCAGATTCCTCTCGATCGCCCTGGTGGCTCGGTCGGGGGAAGGTGCTTAGGGGAGAGTGCTGCGTGACCGGTGAGGTAATCTTGTTGGACGGTCTCGGCATTGTGGCCAGCGATCTGGTCGAGCCGGGAACAGTGGCGATCATGCTGCGTGGCGGCGATGTGCAGGTCGTGCCGGTGAGAGAGCTGCGGGCAACCGTCAACCAGCTCGGAAGCGACAAGATCGAGGGACTGTCGATGGCCCCCGCCGACTTCACGCAGGTGCAGGCGGTGATCGAACGCCGCAAGGCCGATGAGGATATTCAGGACAAAGACCAATAGTCATCCGGCCACGCCCGCCTTCAGCCGAGCTTCCCGGCCGCCTCGCGGATGGTCCTGAGCAGAATGGCAAAGGCAGGCTGGGCGACCATGTCGGTGCGCATGGTCAGGCCGACTGGTCCCTTGGTATCGCTGGTCTCGATAGGCAGGGTTCTGAGGGTGGCCTCCTCGATGTCGTTGCTGACCACACCGTGCGAGATGACCCAGATCGCATCGCTCTGGCGCACGAAGGCTCGACCGAAGGAGTCCGACACCGTTTCGATTTCCGTGGGAACGGACGCGATGCCGTTGGCGATGAAGATGCGCTCCACGAAGGGGCGGATGACGGAGCCGCGCGTCGGCATCAGCACGGGATAGGCGCTCATCTGCTCAAACAGGTTGCCGCCGCTGTCGAGGAGCGGATGTCCGGGGCGTACCACGAACACGACCTGTTCCGAATAAAGGTGCTCGAAGAAAAAGCCGGTCATCTTGTCCGGCGCCGCCAGGCGCCCGACCACGAGGTCGAGTTCACCGATACGCAACTGCTCCAGGAGAACACTGTTTTCCCCGGTCACGATCTTGACGGTGACGCCGGTATCCTCCTTGAGGAAGAACTGCATGGCGAGCGGCATGATATGGGCCGAGACCGTCGGCAATGCGCCGATGCGAAGGGGCGGCCCGACCTTGGCGCCGGCGAGGGCGACGGAGTCGATCCCTTGCCTGAGGGCGCTGACGGCGAGGCCGGCATGCTGCATGAACACTTCGCCGGTCCGGGTCATCCTGATGCCGCGGCCGTCCCGCTCGAACACGCTGACGCCCAACGCCTCCTCGAGTTCGCGGATCGTCTTGGTCACCGCTGGCTGGCTGACATGCAGCACGCCGGCTGCCTTCACCACGCTTTTCTGGCGGGCGACCTCCAGGAACGTCTGGAGATGGCGAAACTTGACACGGCTGTCGATCATGGCGATCCATAACCCAGCAGTTAAGAGAACGCTAGAAAATATGATTTTACCAAACCAATAGTGTCATCCATCTTCGTGGAGAGGAGACGGCCGTGAAGTTCATTTCCATCGGCGGCATCACGCTGCATTTCGACCACAGACCAGCCGGGCGGGACAGGAGCCACCTCGTCTTCATCAATTCGCTCGGCACGGATCTGCGCATCTGGAACGAGGTGGTCGGCGCGCTCGGTAGCTCGGTCGCCACGCTCGCCTATGACAAGCGCGGTCATGGGTTGTCCGATCTCGGCCCCACCCCTTATGCGATCGAGGATCACGTCGACGATCTCCTCGGCCTCATCGACCATCTCGGCATCGAGGACGTGGTACTGTGCGGCCTTTCGGTCGGTGGCCTGATCGCGCTCGGCCTCGCCAGCCGGCGGCCTGAGATCGTCAGGGGGCTGATACTGTGCGATACGGCGCACAAGATCGGTACCGCCGATGGTTGGAACAGCCGGATCGCCACCGTTCAGAAGGACGGGATCGCCGCGATTGCTGATGCAGTAATGAAATTGTGGTTTACGCCGCATTTCCATGCCGAGCGCAAGCCGGAACTGGACGGTTGCCGTACCATGCTCGCCCGTCAATCCGTGGCGGGTTATGCAGCGACCTGCGCGGCGATACGCGATGCCGACTATACCAGGGCCGCCGAGGCGATCGCCGTTCCCACACTTTGCATTGTCGGCGATCAGGACGGTTCGACGCCACCGGCTCTGGTGCGCTCGATGGCCAGGATCATTCCCGGCTCTCAATTCGAGGTCATCGCCGGCGCCGGCCATATTCCCTGCATCGAGCAGCCTGCCATGCTCGTTGCCCACATCACTCAATTTCTCGCACGCCTGCCATCGGAGTGAGCCTGCCATGAGTGTTCCGGCGCCACGCTCGGCCAGATATCGCGAGGGCCTCGCCGTTCGCCGCGCCGTGCTCGGTGACGCCCATGTCGACCATGCGGAGGGCGCTTCGACCGAGTTCGACCGGCCGTTCCAGGAACTGATCACCGAGGCTGCCTGGGGCACGGTATGGTCGCGTCCGACCTGGACGAAACGGGAGCGCTCGATCGTCACCCTGGCCTTGCTGGCGGCACTCGGCCATGACGAAGAAGTGGCGATGCATGTGAGGGCAACCGCCAATACCGGAGCGAGCCGGGAGGACATCTGCGAGGCCTTCCTGCATGTGGCTGTCTATGCCGGCGTGCCGGCAGCCAATCGCGCCATCAAGGTCGCCAAGCAGGTGTTTGCCCAGATGGACGGGGAGGTCGTAAAGTCCGATGTCCGCTGAACATACCGATCGCCGGCCCGAAACGGGCGCCTTCTTCCAGCGCGACCGAGGCTGGCATCCGCCGGCCCTGACGCCTGCCTACAAGACATCCGTGCTGCGCTCGCCGCAAAAAGCGCTGCTGTCGCTCGACAACACGCTGTCCGAGATCACCGGCCCGGTCTTCGGCCATGATCTATTGGGGCCGCTCGACAACGACCTCATCCATAATTTCGCCAGGCCGGGCGAGAGTGCCATCGGCGAGCGCATCATTGTGTATGGACGTGTCCTCGACGAGCGCGGCAAGGGCGTGCCGGGTGCGTTGCTCGAATTCTGGCAGGCCAATGCCGGCGGGCGCTACCGGCACAGGAAGGAAGGCTATCTCGCGGCGCTCGATCCGAATTTCGGCGGCTGCGGCCGCACCATCGCCGATCAGGACGGCGGCTATGCCTTCCGCACCATCAAGCCCGGTCCCTATCCCTGGCCGAACGGCGTCAATGATTGGCGCCCCGCCCATATCCATTTCTCGGTGTTCGGCCACGGCTTTGCCCAGCGCCTGATCACCCAGATGTATTTCGAGGGCGATCCGCTGATCTGGCTCTGCCCAATCGTGAAGACGATCCCAGACAGGGCTGCGGTCGAGACCTTGATCGCGGCTCTCGACATGCAGGCGACCATCCCCATGGATGCCCGAGCCTACAAGTTCGACATCGTGCTGCGGGGCCGCCGCTCGACGATGTTCGAGAATCGGCTGGAGGGCAATTGATGGTTCAGGCTCTCAATCGCCTCAAGGAAAGTCCCTCGCAGACCGCCGGTCCCTATGTCCATATCGGGCTGACGCCGAATTTTGCGGAGATAACGGGCGTTTACGACCGTGACCTCGGCGACGTCATGGTCAATGCCGGCACCAAGGGTGAGCGCATCGGCGTGCGCGTGCGCGTCCTCGACGGCACCGGGACGCCGCTCAGGGATGCACTGGTCGAGATCTGGCAGGCCGACCATGCGGGTCTCTACAATTCGCCGTCGGAACGGCGCGGCACCGCCGATCCCAATTTCACCGGCTGGGGCCGCAAGGCGACCGATATGGAGACGGGCGAATGCCTGTTCGAGACGGTCAAGCCCGGCCGGGTGCCGTTCAAGGACGGCCGGCTGATGGCCCCGCACATCACCTTCTGGATCGTCGCCCGCGGCATCAATCTCGGCTTGCACACGCGCATGTATTTCGCCGACGAGGAAGCGGCGAACGGGGAGGATCCGGTGCTTGCGCGGATCGAGCACCGCCAGCGTGTCGCCACGCTCATCGCCGCCCGGAAGGGGGATGCCTATGTCTTCGACATCAATCTGCAGGGTGAGCGGGAAACGGTATTCTTCGATATCTGAACCATGACAGTCTCACCCTTCGACCATCCCTATCTGTCCGCCCTGCTGGGCGACGAAGAAACCGCGGGCCTTTTCTCGCTTGAAGCGGAGATGGCGGCGATGCTCGCTTTCGAGCACGCCCTTGCCGAGGCCGAGGCGGAGGAGGGCGTGATCGAGGCCGACGCGGCTGGTGCGATAACGGCATCGCTGGCGTCTTTCACGCCGGACATCGCCGCGCTTAGGGTCGGCGTCGCACGCGACGGTGTTGTCGTGCCCGAACTCGTGCGCCAATTGCGGGTTGCCGTCGGCGCTCCCCATGACGCCAGGGTGCATTTCGGTGCGACCAGCCAGGACGTCATCGATACGGCGCTGGTGCTGAGGTTGGCTGTGGCGGCGAAGCGCTTGGATGACCTGCTGGAAGAGGTGATCACGGCACTGGCGGGACTGGAGCATCGGTTCGGAAGCCGCCGACTGATGGGCCGAACGCGCATGCAAGCGGCGATCGCCATCACGGTCGCCGACCGAGTCCGCAGCTGGCGCGAGCCGCTGGAACGGCATAGGAAGCGGCTCCAAGCCATGCGGCCTGGTCTTCTCGTGGTGCAATTTGGCGGGGCTGCCGGCACGCTGGACAAGCTCGGGGTCAAGGCTGCTGCCGTCCGGGCTGGGCTCGCGGCTCGCCTCGGCCTCGGGGACGCCCCGCAATGGCACAGCCAGCGCGACCGGCTCGCCGACTTCGCCAATCTGCTGTCGCTGATCACGGGAACCCTCGGCAAGTTCGGCCAGGATGTCGCCCTGATGGCCCAGGACGGCGGCGAGATTGGCTTGTCCGCAGGCGGGAGATCCTCTGCCATGCCGCACAAGCAAAATCCGGTGGCGGCGGAGGTGCTGGTCACGCTCGCACGCTTCAACACCACGCAGCTTGCCGGCATGCATCAGGCTTTGCTGCACGAACAGGAACGCTCAGGCGCGGCGTGGACATTGGAATGGCTGCTTTTGCCGCAGATGGCTGTGGCGGCCGCGGCGTCGCTGCGGCTGGCGGGTGAACTCGCCACCCAGATCGACAGTCTCGGTGTGCTCGCCGACGGATAGTCGCGATCCCGAAGCAGGAATGGAACGAAAACCGACCCGGGCCTGCCGATGGCATGGAACTCGCGGCGATGAGGGCAGGAAATGCGCACACAGGTCGTCATCATCGGCTCGGGACCTTCCGGCCTGCTGCTTGGACAATTGCTGGCCAATGAGGGCATCGCCAATATCATCCTCGAACGTGCCGGCCGCGATCATGTGCTTGGCCGCGTGCGGGCGGGCGTGCTCGAACAGGGCACGCTGGATCTCATCGACGAAGCCGGCGCAGGCGAGCGCATGCATGCCGAAGGCCTGCCGCATGACGGCATCTCGCTGGCCTTCGATGGCAGACTGCACCGCATCGACCTGGCAGCCCTGACCGGCGGCAAGCACGTGATGGTCTATGGCCAGACCGAGGTGACGCATGACCTGATGGACAAGCGCGAAGTTGCAGGCCTGACCACCATCTACGAGGCTGGGAATGTCGAGCCCCACGGCTTCGATGGCGAGGCGCCCTATGTCACCTATGAAAAGGACGGCGTCGACCATCGCATCGATTGCGATTTCATCGCCGGCTGCGACGGCTTCCATGGTGTCAGCCGCAAATCGATACCGTCGACCGCGCTCAAGACCTATGAGCGGGCCTATCCCTTCGGCTGGCTCGGCATTCTCGCCGAGGTGCCGCCGGTCGGCCACGAACTGATCTATGCCAACCATCCCAGGGGCTTTGCGCTGTGTTCGATGCGCTCGACCCATCGCAGCCGCTACTATGTGCAGTGCCCGCTCGACGACAGGACCGAGGATTGGAGCGACGATCGCTTCTGGGACGAGCTGCGCCGGCGCCTGCCGCCAGAGGCGGCTGCCGGTGTCGTCACCGGTCCGTCCTTCGAGAAGTCGATTGCGCCGCTACGCTCCTTCGTTGCCGAGCCCATGCGTTTCGGGCGCCTGTTCCTGGTCGGAGACGCCGCCCATATCGTGCCACCGACCGGGGCCAAGGGGCTCAACCTCGCCGCCAGCGATGTGCGCTATCTCTATTGGGGAGTGCGGGAATTCTATCGGGAGAAGTCATCGGCTGGCATCGATGCCTATTCGAGACGGGCGCTTTCCCGCGTCTGGAAGGCGGTGCGTTTTTCATGGTGGATGACGATGATGCTGCATCGCTTCCCGGATACGGACGATTTCGGGCAACGGATCCAGGAGGCCGAACTCGACTATCTCGTTCATTCGCAAATGGCGTCCGCAGCACTTGCCGAAAACTATGTCGGGCTTCCCTACTGAAATCACGGCAGCGCCACCTTTGTCATGCCCGGGCTTGACCCCGGCATCCAGCGGTCATGTGTTCGTTGTCGGGAACGGATTGGATTGCCGGGACAAGCACGGCAATGACAAAGGTCTGGCTAACTCGATCCGATTGCTCACGGGCGAATCCCTAGCCCCAGGCTCGTCACATATCCTGTAGGTTATGTTTCGAGCATTTGTTTTCATTTTACATTACCAATTATCACGGCACATTTGATCAATAAGCAAAGCCTGCGATCGGCGCGCCTGAGAGGTGCCGGTTCCGGCCTTTGGAGGAAACGATGAAAAAACCCGTTCTCGCCAAATCCGTTCTCGCTACCCTGGCGATCGTCATGCTGTCCGGCAGCGCCCTGGCTGAGACCATCAAGATCGGCGTCATCGGTCCGTTCTCGGGGCCCTTCGCCATCCAGGGCAAGAATTTCAAGGCCGGCATCGACGCCTACCAGGCCCTGCATGGCAGCAAGGCCGGCAGCGACGACATCCAGATCATCTATCGCGACGTGCCCCAGGCCGATCCTGCGCAGTCCAAGGCGCTGGCCCAGGAACTCGTTGTGAAAGAACGCGTCCAGTATCTCGCCGGCTTCTATTTCACGCCGGATGCCATGGCTGTGACGCCGCTGCTGAAGCAGGCCAATGTGCCGCTCGTGGTGATGAATGCGGCGACATCAGCCATCGTGACCAAGAGCCCGCTCGTGGTGCGCACCTCCTTCACCACCTGGCAGACCTCAGCGCCGATGGCCAAGGTCGCCAAGGAGCGCGGCGCCAGGAAGGCGATCACGGTGGTGAGCGATTATGGTCCCGGCGTCGATGCCGAGAACGCTTTCAAGACCAGCTTCACCGGCGTGGGCGGCGAAGTCGTCGGCACGATCCGCATGCCCCTGTCGACCAACGATTTCAGTCCGATCATGCAGAGGGTGAAGGATTCCGGTGCCGATACCCTGTTCGCCTTCCTGCCGTCGGGGCCGACCACGCTCGGCTTCGTCAAGGCCTATAACGAGAATGGCTTGGCCAAGGCGGGCGTGAAGCTGCTCGCGCCCGGAGACCTCACCCAGGAGTCGGACCTGCCGGCGCTTGGCCAGGCGGCGGAGGGCCTGCTGACCACCTTCCACTATGCCGTCTCGCATGACTCGGCCGAGAACAAGAAATTCGTCGAGGCTGCGCGAAAGGCCATCGGCAACCCGGGCGAATTGTCCTTTCCCGCCGTCGGTGCCTATGACGGCATGCATGTCATCTACAAGATGATCGAGGCGACGGGTGGCAAGCAGGACGCCCAGAAGGCCGTGGATGCCGTGAAGGGCCTGGCCTGGGAGAGCCCGCGCGGACCTGTCTCGATCGACCCTGAAAGCCGCCACATCACGCAGAACATCTATCTGCGCGAGGTCGCGAAGGCCGGGGATGGCAGCTACTACAACAAGGAAATCGCTACCTTTGAGAAGCAGGGCGATCCCGGCCTTGCTGCTTCGAAATAGGAGCCGCGCACCGCGCGCCCTCGATGAGGCGCCCGGCGGCGTTTGGACGAGGGCATTTTCTGGAAAGAGCCTGGGTTCAATTCAGAAAATACATTAGGAAAAGAAGATAGGGTGAATGAAGATTTGAAAAAATCATCCTTCCTTTGATGTTGGACGAAGTCATGCAAACCATTCTCAGCGTGGGTATCGATGCCCTTGCCTATGGCATGGTGCTGTTCGTCATTTCCATCGGACTGTCCGTGACCATGGGGCTGATGCGGGTGATCAACCTTGCCCATGGGGCCTTCGCCATGATCGGCGGCTATATCGCTTCCTACGCCGCCCAATCGCTTGGCCTGGGATATGCCCTGGCCATCATGCTGGCCATCGCCGGCACGGTGGTGATCGCCCTTCCGTTGGAGCGTCTGCTCTACCGCCGGCTCTATGGCGCACCCGAACTCACCCAGGTGCTGATGACCATCGGCATCACCTTCTGTGTCATCGGTGTCGCCAATTACGTCTTCGGCCCCACACTCAAGACCATCCCCTTGCCGGAGATGCTGAGGGGGCCGGCGGATCTCGGCTTTCGCTTCATCGCCGCGCATAAATTGTTCGCCATCGCCTGTGGCCTGGGTGTCGCCCTGGCCCTTTGGTATCTCATCGAGAAAACCGGTTTCGGCATCAAACTGCGCGCCGCGGTGGACAATGCCTCCATGGCTGCTTCGCTGGGCGTGCGCACCGGGACCGTCTACGCCGTCAGTTTCGCGATCGCCGTCGGCCTTGCAGCTTTTGGGGGCATTGTCGGTGCCGAACTCCTGCCGATCGAGCCCTACTATGCCCTGCGCTACATGGTGACCTTCCTGGTCGTGGTCTGCGTCGGCGGGGCGGGCTCGATCCCCGGCGCCTTGCTGGCCTGCCTGGTACTGGGCCTGGTGGACACCGCCGGCCGCTATCTCCTGCCTGAATATGGCGAATTCTTCTTCTATCTTGCCGTGATCGCCATCGTCTGCGTCTTCCCGCGCGGCCTGATGGGCAGGAGCGCCTAAATGGAGATGGCGGAGAACAAACCTATGGCCGGCCGGGGAGAGATGCCGCAAACCAGCTGGCTGAGACGCGACCTGGCCGGCCTTGCGGCCATCCTGGCCTTCGCCGCCATCGGCTATGCCCTCTTTCCGGACAACCTGGCCCTGCTGACCCGCATCCTGGCGGTGGCACTGCTCGTGCTTTCGCTCGATCTCGTCACCGGCTTTTGTGGTGTCGCCACACTGGGGCATGCAGCCTTGTATGGTGCCGGCGCCTATGCCGCGGGCATGGCTGCCGTGCAGTGGAACGTCACCGATCCCTCGGCGATGCTCGCCATCTCGGCCGCGGGCGGCGCGCTTGCCGGCCTGGTCTCGGGGGCGGTAATCCTGCGCGGGCACGGGCTCGCACAATTGGTGCTGTCGATTGCGGTCGTCCATCTCTTCCATGAGGTCGCAAACAAGGCCTCGGCCTATACGGGCGGCAGCGACGGGTTGTCGGGCATCGCCCCCGATCCCGTCTTCGGCCTGTTCGAGTTCGATCTGTGGGGGCGTACCGCCTATGGCCTGGGCGTCGCCCTTCTCGTCATCGTCTTCGTCCTGCTCAGGCTCGTGGTGCGTTCGCCCTTCGGCATGCTCTGCCGCGGTATCCGGCAGGACCCTGTCCGCGTCCGCGCCATGGGCGCCTCGGTGCAGGGCACGCTTTTGAAGATGTATGTGATCTCCGGCGCCGTGGCCGGCCTGGGCGGCGGGCTCAACGCCCTTTCCACCCAGGTCGTCGGCCTCGACAGCCTGAGCTTCACCCTCTCGGCCGAGGCCCTGGTCATGCTCGTGCTCGGCGGCACCGGTTCGCTCTATGGGGCGCTCGTCGGCACCATTGCCTTCATGGGCTTCGAGGATTTCGTTTCGGCAGCCAATCCGTTCCATTGGCTCACCATTGTCGGCGCCTTGCTGATCGCAGTCGTGCTGTTCGCGCCGCGTGGCCTCTACGGCTCGGTGGCCATGCTGCTTGCCCGTTTCAAGGGTAGGCACGGATGAGCGCGGTCTTCCAGACCCTCGATCTGAAGAAATCCTTCGGCGGCCTTGCGGTGACGCAGGGCCTGTCGATCACCTTGAATACCGGCGACCGTGTCGCCCTGATCGGCCCAAACGGTGCCGGCAAGACAACCTTCGTCAATCTGGTCACCGGCCACCTCGTGCCCAATTCCGGCACGGTGATGCTCGCCGGCAGGGACGTCACCGGGCTTGGGCCGACGGCGCGGGTCCGCCGGGGCCTCGTGCGCTCCTTCCAGGTCACCCGGCTCTTTCCTGACATGACGCCGCAGGAGCATCTGGCGCTCGCCGTGCTGCAAAGAACGGGCCGCGCCGGCCGCTTCTTCGGCCATTACCGTGCGAAGCCGGACATCATGGCCGAGGTTGACGAATTGCTAGCCACGCTCGGCCTCACAGCTATTGCCAGCCGCCCGGTGGCCGAGATCGCTTATGGCCAGCAACGCCTGCTCGAGATTGCGCTGGCTCTGGCGCTCAAACCCAAGGTTCTCCTGCTCGACGAGCCGGCTGCCGGCGTGCCGCAAAGCGACACCCCCCGCATCGAGGCGGCGCTCGCCGGCCTGCCGCCCGATCTCGCCGTGCTGATGATCGAGCACGACATGGACCTGGTCTTCCGCTTCGCCAAGCGCGTCATCGTGCTCGCCGCCGGTGCCATCATCTTCGATGGTTCTCCCGAGAACGTGACGAAGGATGCCCGGGTCCGCCAGGCCTATCTTGGAAACTATGCCCAGGAGAAGCAGTCAGCATGACCGCGACGCCGCTTGAAATCAGCGACCTCAGCGCCGGTTATGGCCCGACCTGCGTGCTGGAGAACATTTCCTTCGCCGTTCCCGCCGCTGGGCGCCTGGCCGTGCTCGGTCGCAACGGCATGGGCAAGACGACGCTGCTCGCGACCATCGCCGGCCAGACGCGGCGCTATGGCGGCACGCTGCAGCTCGGAGGCAAGGATATCGGCCCGCTCGATAGCGCCGCGCGTGCCCGCCAGGGCCTCGGCTATGTCCCGCAGGCCCGCTGCATCTTCGCCTCGCTGACGGTGGAGGAGAACCTTTTCGTCGGGCTCAAGAACCGCGGGCGACAGGCGATTGAGGAAGCCTATGCGATGTTTCCGCGCCTCAAGGAGCGCCGCAGGAATCTCGGCTCGCAGCTCTCGGGAGGCGAGCAGCAGATGCTCACCACGGCCCGCACCATCCTGGGCAAGCCTACGCTGCTGCTGCTCGACGAGCCGCTGGAAGGCCTGGCCCCCGTCATTTGCGAGGAGTTGATGGCCGTATTCTCGCGTCTCGCCGCCGGGGGCGAGATGACTATCCTGCTGGTCGAGCAGCGCATCCAGACCGCGATCGACTTTGCCGATCATGTCGTCATTCTGGAGCGGGGCCGCATCGCCTGGTCCGGCGCCTCGGCCATGCTCTCCGAGCAGCCGGAGGTGATCGAGCGGCTGCTCGGGGTCGGCGGGCTGCATGGAGCATGACCCGCCGCCTGGACAATTCCCAATTCGTCAGGCTTCCAGCTGCACCACGCGCATGTAGGGGGTCAGCGTGGTCTAGCCCTGCGGAAAGCGCTCGCGGGCCGCTTCGTCGCTGAGGCTTGGCGAAATGATCACCGGCTGGCCGGGTTCCCAATTGACCGGGGTGGAGACCTTCTGGGCGTCGGTAAGCTGCAGGCTGTCGATCGTGCGCAGGATCTCGGCGAAGTTGCGCCCGGCGCTCGGAGGATAGGTCAGGACCAGCCTTACCTTCCTGGCCGGGTCGATCACGAACACGGCGCGCACGGTGACATTGGCGTCGGCCTCGGGGTGGATCATGCCGTAGAGATGCGCCACGGCGCCGTCCGCGTCGGCGATCAGCGGGAAATTGAGGGCATGGCCCTGCGTCGCCGCGATATCCTTGCCCCAGGCGGCGTGGGCGTCCAGCGGATCGACCGACAGGCCGAGCACCTTGACGTTGCGCCTGTCCCATTCAGGCTTGAGGCGGGCGACCTCGCCGAGTTCGGTGGTGCAGACGGGCGTGAAATTGCGAGGATGGCTGAACAGGACACCCCAGGACTCGCCCAGCCAGTCATGGAAGCTGATACGCCCTTCCGTGCTGCTCTGGATGAAATTGGGGGCGATCTGGCCGAGCTGAATCGACATGGTGCTCTCCTTCTTGAAATTGGGGAATGGTGCGGCCTCAGCTGTTGAAATCGCCTCCGGCCTTGACCTCGCGGACATAGCCGGCGCGGATGACGAAATCGCCGAAGCGTTCGCCCTGACGCCGTTCCCTGGCGAAATGGCCGAGCGTCTTGTCGAGGGCTGCGAGAATGGCGGCCTCGCCGACATTTTCGAGATGCATCTTGTTCAGCCGCTGCCCGTGGAAGCCGCCGCCGAGATAGAGGTTGTATTTGCCCGGCGCCCGGCCGGTGAGACCGATCTCGGCGATATAGGGGCGCGAGCAGCCATTGGGGCAGCCGGTCATGCGGATGGTGATCGGCTCTTCCGCAAGACCGTGGCTGCGCAGGATCTCCTCCAGCTTGTCGAGAAGTTGGGGCAGATAACGTTCGCTTTCGGCCATGGCGAGACCGCAGGTCGGCAAGGCCACGCAGGCCATCGAGTTGAGCCGCAGCCCGCTCTCGCCCTTGCTGGCGCCCAGCCCATATTCGGCGAGCGGCGTCTCGATGCCGGCCTTGGCATTCGGCGCGATCTCGGCGATGATCAGGTTCTGGTTGGGCGTGAGACGGAAGCTGCCGCCATGCATCCGCGCCGCCGCGCGCAGGAAGTCCATCAGGGCCCGGCCAGGATGGTTGGCGATGCGGCCATTCTCGATGAACAAGGTGAGGTGATGGCGGCCGTCCTCGCCCACCTGCCAGCCCAGCGCATCGCCATTGGAGGCAAAGTCGAAGGCGCGGGCCGGCTGCAGGCCGAAGCCGAGCCGTCGCTCGATCTCGGCCGTGATCCAGTCGAGCCCGCGGTCGTCGATCGTGTATTTGAAGCGCGCATGCGAGCGGTCCTTGCGGTCGCCGTAATCGCGCTGGAGGCCCATCACGGCATCGCAGACCGCCAGCACCTTGTCGGCCTTCACGAAGCCGATCACGTCGGCAAGGCGCGGATAGGTCGCCGGCGCCTGGTCGGTGCGGCCCATGCCGCCGCCGATGGCGACGTTGAACCCGGCCAGGCGTCCCTGTTCGGCAATGGCAATGAAACCAAGGTCCTGCGCATAGACGTCGATGTCGTTGACCGGGGGAATGGCGAAGCCGATCTTGAATTTGCGCGGCAGATAGGTACGGCCATAGAAGGGCTCCTCCGGCTCGGAGGAGGCCACGCGCACCTCACCATACCAGATCTCGTGATAGGCCCGCATCCGGGGAATGGCATGATCGCTGGCCTGCCGGGCGTGCCGGTAGACCTCGGCATGCAAGGCCGACAGATGCGGGTTCACCGAGGCCATCACCCCGCGTGAATCGTCGCCGCAGGCCGCGATCGTATCGAGCAGCACCTCGTGCAGGCCCTGGAGAGTCGCCTTGAGGTCGTGCTTGAGCAGCCAGTGGAACTGGAATGTCTGGCGCGTGGTCAGCCGCAGCGTCTCCCCGCCATAGGCCCGCGCCAGTTCGTCGAGCTTGAGCCATTGCGCCGGCGTGCACACGCCCCCGGGCAGGCGTACCCGCGCCATGAACTGATAGGCCGGCTCCAGCTTCTGGCGGCGGCGCTCGTCGCGCAGGTCGCGGTCATCCTGCTGGTAAATGCCGTGGAACTTCATCAGCTTGGTGTCGGTGGGCGTGACCGAGCCGGTCAGCCGGTCGAGCAGGCTGGTCTTGACGGTGCCGCGCAGCTGGTCGCTCTGCGCCTTCAGGGTTTCGTCGGGGCCGAGCTTTTCCAAAGGTTGCGACAGGTCGCGGCTGCGGTCGGTGGGGGCGAGGAGATCGGTCATGGCGGCCTCAATAGACGTCGCGTTGGTAGCGGTGCTCGCGCTGCAGGCGCTGCAGATAATCGTCGGTGGCATCCGCGCCGAGGCCGCCTTGCGTGGCGATGATCGAGCGCAGGGCCTGGTGCACGTCGGGCGCCATGTGGCTGGCATCGCCGCAGACATAGAAGCAGGCGCCTTCCTCCAGCCAGGAGAAGACCTCACGCGCCTGTTCCTTCAGCCGGTGCTGGACATAGATCTTGTCATGGCCCTCGCGCCGGCCGTCGCGGGAGAAGGCGACGTCCATGCGGGTCAGCAGCCCGGCGGACAGCATGGCCAGCCATTCGCTCTGGTAGAGGAAGTCGGTGCGGAAATTGCGCTCGCCGAACACCAGCCAGCTGCGTCCGCCGGCGCCTCGTGCCTCGCGCTCCTGCATGAAGGCCCGGTAGGGCGCCACGCCGGTGCCGGCGCCGACCATGATGATGGGCACGTCGTCGGCCGGCAGGCGGAAATGCGGATTGGCGTGTATATAGACGGGCAGCGCCTCGTCAGGCTGGGCGCGATCGGCCAGGTGCCCGGACGCAACGCCGGAACGGGGCTCGCCCGCCAGCTCGTAGCGGACGGTGGAAACCGTCAGATGGGCTTCGTCCGGCGCGGAGGCGAGGCTCGAGGCGATGGAATAGAGCCGGGGCTGCAGGGGCCTCAAGCCGGCGATCAGGGCCTGAGGGGCAAGGCCTCTGGCAGAAAAGCGGCGGATCGCATCGAGAATATGGTGCCCGCGCATGAAGGCAGCCCGATCTTCGACCGAGGCGGGATCACAGAGGTGCCTCAGGACATCGGCACCGGTGATTTCAGCCCAATGCTCGATGAAACGCGGGGTGAGGGCGGTGATTTCGAAATATCGGGCAAGGGCCTCCTGGATCGGAAGGGGCCTGTCCTTCACGGTGACCGTGGCCGCGGCGTCATAGCCGAGTTCGCCGATGACCGCCTCGACCAAGGCTGGATCGTTGCTCGGCATCAGGCCCAGGCAATCCCCCGGCTCATAGGCCAGTCCGGAGCCCTCCAGCGAAATTTCGACGTGGCGGGTTTGCTTGGAGGAACCGCGCCCGCTGAGGACGAGGTTGTCGAGGATACGCGCGGCGAAGGGATGCCGCTTGTCGAAACCGGTGATGGCGTGCGGTTTCGCCGCTACCGAGGGGGGAACTGCCGTAGAGGCCGGCTTGGCGATATGGCCGAGCACACTCGTCATCCAGGCCGAAGCCGGTTCGTCATAGTCGACATCGCAGTCGACACGCGGGAGCAGCCTGATGGCACCGAGTTCCTCGAAACGCCGGTCGAGCCGCTTGCCCGCCTCGCAATAGCGCTCATAGGTGGAATCGCCGAGCGCCAGCACCGCAAAGCGCAGCCCTGCCAGCTTGGGCGTCTTGCGGCTTTCGACGAATTCGAAGAAATTCGCCGCCGGCTGCGGAGGGTCTCCTTCGCCATAGGTGCTGGCGATCAGAAGGAGGTCCTGCTCGTCCTTCAAGCCGCGCAGCTTGTAGCCGGCCATGTCGAACAGCTGGGGCGAGAGGCCTTCGGACCGGGCGCGCTCGGCCAGGCTCGCAGCGAGGGCGGCACTGTTGCCGGTTTCGCTGCCATAGAGGATGGTGAGCTGGCGGCTCGACGCGATTTCCTGCTGCGTTGGCAGGAGAGGGGTGTGCGTTCCCCAGTCGCCGGCCTTGAACTCGATCCCCGCAAAGAAGCCGCTCAGCCACTGCAGCTGGCGGTTGTCGAGTGTCGTGGCCAGTACCTGGATCTGCTGCCACTGGCTTTCGGTCAGTCCGGGGCCGCGGAATTCGGTCACGCTCATGGCGGGTCTATCCCAGAGGGAGGCCTGCCACATGGACGGCAGCACCAATCAACAAATATCAGATGTGATTTTTTTGATCACCGAAACAATCCTGGCATTTGATTTGAATGCATACAAACGCATTTTCTTACCAAATAAATCCAAGTTTGATGCACTTAAATTCAGATCGCGGAGAGGAGCCAAGCCCAATCGGAGCGTCGCGCCTATCGGATCATGTCGAAATTGATGTCACCGTAGCCGGCAAACACATCCGGATGCTGCTTTCGCAGCAGGCGGAGGTTTTCGAACAGGCTGTCGAGCTGGAATTGGAGGGCGGTGACGCTGGCCTGTTCGCTTCTGGTTCTCAGGCCTTGGTAGATCGCGTCATGCTCGGCCATCACGACATCGAAACTGTTCTCGAAGGCAAAGGCGAGCCGCCTGACGCGATCGAGCTGTCCTGTCGCGGCACGGAGGATGCGCCAGCTGTGGCTGACGCCGGAGATTTCGCAGATCAGCTTGTGGAAGGCGTTGTCGAGAGCGAAGAATTCATCGGTATCGTGCCGTCTGGCGGCTTCGCCCTGCAGCGACAGGCAATGCTCGAAATCCCTGGCCCGGGCTGGGACGAAGTGTCGAGCCGCAAGGCGGGTTATCCGGACCTCGAAGGTTTCCCGGACGATCTGACCGGTGAGCACTTCGCCGATGTCGATCGCGGCGACGAGAGTTCGGCCGTCCGGCTCGATGATGACGAAACGTTCGCTTGCCAGTTGCAGGATGGCATCGCGCAAAGGTGGGCGCGGTATCGAAAGCCGGGCGCAGATCTCCTTTTCCTGGATTGGTTCCCCGGGGGCCAACACCATGGCGATGATGGCGTTGCGCAACAGTTCATGGACCTGGAATGTCTCGGACAGGCCTGTATCCAGCTTGACGGCTTTGAACAAATCGAGGGCCGATGTCATCGCCTGCCCCTCTGCGCCGGATTGATGCGGCGGACTAATCCGCTCTTTCCTCAATAAAACACCTCGCGGGGGTGGATTACAATTGCAGATATCAGGCGATCGATCACATTTCCGCGGATAAATTCTACAAATATACTATAAAATCATTTCATCTCTCAAAGCATGGGCATGTTCAGAGGCCTTGCCGCCGTAGGGCGCCGGCTCTGTGGGGGGGAGTCAAGAGGCAGCGCTCGATGAATTGGCCAGTGGCTGGTTACTTCGTCGCGCTATTGCTCGCCAGGTGGACAAGCGGTTCGGGTGGGACGGATCAGGCCAAGGCAAGCAATGCGCCGCCCGCCGACAGCAAGGCTACGACGATCCAGGGTGGTATTTTCCAGACCGTGAGCAACAGGAAGCCGGTCAGCGCGAGCGCAAAGTCCCGCGGCGAAAGGACCGCGCTGGTCCAGACGGGGGTATAGAGGGCCGCAGCGAGGATGCCTACGACCGCGGCATTGGCCCCACGCATGGCGGCCTGTGCCGCAGGACGTGACCGCAGCGTGTCCCAGAAGGGCAGCATGCCATAGGCCAGCAGGAGGCCCGGTGCGAAGACGGCAACCAATGCGATCAGCGCGCCCGCAATGCCGTTCGGCGTGGGTGTCATGACGGCGCCGAGATAGGCGGCGAAGGTGAAGAGTGGCCCCGGTACCGCCTGGGCCAGGCCATAGCCGGCAAGAAAAGCCTCGTTGCCGACCCAGCCTGGTGCCACCACCTCCGCCTGCAGCAGCGGCAGGACGACATGGCCGCCGCCGAAGACCAGCGCTCCCGAACGGTAGAAGGCATCGAACAGCGTCATTGCGCCGGAGAAGGCGGTATCCCGGCCGACCATACCCGCGAGCAAGGCGGGAAGGAGGAAGCAGGCCGCGAACAGAGTCAGGGCGAGGATGCCCTTGCGCCGCGATACCGCAAAGCCGAGGCGCCCGACGGGGACGCTTTTTCCGGTGCGACAGAGCCAGAGCCCGGCGAGTGCACCGATCGCGATGGCGCCGATCTGGTTGAGCCAGCCTGCCGTCAGGGCGGTGAGGATGACAGCCGCCAAGGCAATGGCGACGCGTTCCCTGTCCGGCGTGAGGGTTTTGGCCATACCCCATATCGCCTGGGCGACGACGGCGACTGCCACCAGTTTCAGGCCGTGGAGCATGCCTGCCGCCAGGGGACCGGCCAGCGCCGATGCGCCGAGGGCAAAGGCGGTGAGGATGATGGCCGAGGGTAGGGTGAAGGCGAGCCAGGCTGCAAGCCCACCCAGCAAGCCGCCCCCCCGCAGGACGCCCAGGCAAAAACCGACTTGGCTGGAGGCGGGGCCCGGCAGGAATTGGCAGAGTGCCACGAGGTCGGCATAGCCAGCCTCGCCGATCCAGCGGCGGCGCACGACCAATTCGTCACGGAAATAGCCGAGATGGGCAATCGGCCCGCCGAAAGAGGTCAGTCCGAGCTTGAGGAAGACGCCGAAGACTTCGAGCGGCGAAGCGTTGCCTGGCCCTCCCCCTTTGGCCGCCAGGTCTTGCTCCTTCTTGCCGGCTTCGGAGGGCTGCGGAGGCCGCTTGGGAGGAACTGGTGGTCCGTCGGCCGTCATTGCCACAGTGCTCGTTTCTTCGAAAATCACTATCGATTCCCGATGATAGAGACGGCAGGTTTCGGGTCAATGACGGCACCGACGACTTGCGGCGGCACGCCTCTCAGCGCGCGCCCCAGGTATCGCTCAGCTTGTAGCCTTCGGGCCAGGGATCGGAGGGGTCGAGCATGTGCTGGTGGGTGCCGGTGATCCAGGCGCGGCCCGAAATTTCGGGCAGCACAGCCGGGCGGCCGCCAACCTGCGTGGTGCCGACGATGCGGCCCGTGAAGGTCGAACCGATCACCGATACCGCTGTCAGGCTGTCTTCCAGGGTCATCTGCCCGCGGGCGTGTAGCACGGCCATGCGAGCCGACAGGGCCGTGCCCGTCGGCGAACGATCGACCTTGCCGGGCTGGATCGCCACGGCCGCCCCGGCGCGCAAGCCCTCGGCCGTGCGTTCGACGGCGCCGGCGAACAGGCAGAAGGAGAAATGGCGCCAGTCGGGATTTTCGGGATGATGGAAGCCGAGCGCCGCGTTGGCCGCATTGGTGATCTTGACGCCGAGCGTGGCGATGTCGTGGGCCTCGTCGGGCTTGAGCGAAAAGCCCAAGGCGGCCGCATCGACGATGACGAAACTGTCGCCGCCATAGGCGGTGTCGACGGTGAGCGTACCCAGTCCTTCGACTTCAAGCTTGGCATCAAGTTTGTCTGCGAAGCTTGCGAGATTGCGTACGAAAATACGCTCGGCCTTGCCGTTCCGGCACTCCGCGCGCACGCGGACGAGCCCGCCGGGAGCCTCCAGGGTGATCTCCGTCACCGGCTCATGCATCGGCAGGATGCCGCTGTCGAGCAACACGGTGGACACGCAGATCGAGTTGGAGCCGGACATCGGCGGGGTGTCCTCCGGCTCCATGATAATGAAGGCGGCATCGGCTTCCGGGTGCTTGGGCGGCACCAGCAGATTGACGTGGCGGAACACGCCGCCGCGCGGCTCGTTCAGCACGAAATTGCGCAGGGTCTGGTCGCGGGCGATCCAGCGGCTCTGTTCCCAGATGGTATCGCCGGGCGGCGGGGTGACGCCGCCGACGATGACGTCGCCGACCTCGCCCTCGGCATGGGCCGAAATCACGTGAATAGTCTTCGTGCTGCGCATGGAAGGGTCCTCAGGAAAGCCAGTTCGGCAGACGTTGGGGGGCGTGGCCGGTCAGGGCCGCAGTCACGCAATCGGCAAGGCTGCCCAGGCGCACGGCGCGGCCGGACAGGCCGGGACCGTAATGGGCGTATTTGCCGGAATTCGTCATCACGGCACGGGTCCGTGTCGGAAAGACCGGCTCGGAAATCGAGCACCAGCACAGATCCGGCAGGACCTGCACGCCGCTGTCCTGCAGGCGCGCGAGGGTGCCGTCGCTTTGCGCTTGGTCGATGACCTGCTGCCCGGCGGTGACGATGACGGCTACATCGGCACGGCGCTGGCGGCCCGCCAGCACCTCGGCAAGGCTACGGCATTCGTCGAGCGAGGCATGCGGGCTGCCGATGGCGACGAGCTCCACCTGTTCCGGCCCCTCGTTGAGGCGCTGCCAGGCGGCGGCCATGTCGGCACGCGTGATGACGACATTGTCGGCTTCACCGGCCACGGCGCCATCGGCCTCTGGCGTGACCCCTTCGACATGCAGCATCGGTGCCGCCGAAGTGGTGCCGAAGGCGGCGCAGAGTGCCTTGAGGTCATCCCGCGAAGGACGGGCCGGGGCCAGGCCGCGCAACAGTGGGATGCGCTCGGGTGCGGCACGGCCGGCGAGATAGCCGATCAGCGGCCAGAAGGCATCGTCCACCTGGTCGGGGAGTTCGACATCGATGATGCGGCGGGCCCTGCGGTGCTGGTCGAGATAGACCCCCGACAAGGGGGCACGCCCGGTCACCGCGATGCACAGGTCGAGGAAGTCGGGATGCTTGGCGGTCCGCGCGCCGAGCACGGTGTTGGCGAAGATCACCGCATTGGATTCGGCCCAGGCGATGGTTTCGCCCGCATGGGGAGCGCTGTCGAGCAGATAGGGCGAGCAGGTGAAGGTCGGCCGGCAGCCCATGCGGACATAGGCATCGGCAAGGCGCGCGGCCGGCGCGCCGAAGGCGGGCGGCACGCCCTGCTCCTGCCAATGGGCGCGGTCGACCGAAATGGCGTTCATGGTGGTGGGCACGCGGACACGCGCTCCCATCTCGGCCATCTTTTCGGCAAAGGTCAGGTTGGCCGGGCTGGCATAGATGCAGCCGTCGATATGGCCCTGGGTGACGTCGACCAGCCTCTGTGCGCCCTGCTGGGCCGCCATGGCGCAGATGATGCGCATGGCCTGCTGCATCGCGGGCCCATCCCGCCCATCCAGCATGGCGCGATCGGCCTCGGTGAGGTCGAGCCTGGCGATGGCGGGGGGAGCGAGGGGCAAGGAAAGGCCATCGGCCTCGATGCCCGTCTCGCTGATCCGCACGGACTTTGTGCGTGCCAAGGCTGCGAAAGCCTCCGGTGCCAGGCGCAGCACGGGCAGGGGTTTGCCGAAGAGCTCGGCGGCGATCAGGGCGCCCAGGGTCAGCACGTCCTCGGGTTCGCAGAACACCAGCGCCGCCGGTGCCCGCGCGTTGAGGACCAGGTCGAGCAGCACGCCCGAACCCGTGCAGGAGCCCCGGCTGGAGGGCATCATCAGGATGCCGCCGGTGAGGCAGGTCCCGTGCAGGGGGTGGTGCACGTCGATCACGCGGCCCGTGGCGGGATCGACCCCGCCCCAGAAGCTGAGCGCTTCCTGGCTAGCAATGACGGGCCCGTGGGCGGTGCCTGCCAGGATATTGTGCGAGGAAAGGGAGGCGCTCATTTCACCACCAAGCCAGCTCACTTGACCACGAAACCATGGGCGAAGGGGTCGCGGTCATCGATGAAGATGGTGTTGATGCCGGTCATGCGCGCCCAGCCCGCGACGGAGGGGATGATGGCGTCGCGGCCGGCGACCTTGGCCGCCGCCTCGACCCGGCCCTTGAACAGCGAGCCGATGATCGATTCATGCACGAATTCGTCGCCGACCTTGAGCTTGCCCTTGGCGGCGAGCTGGGCCATGCGCGCGGAGGTGCCGGTACCACAGGGGGAACGGTCGATCGCCTTCTCGCCATAGAACACGGCGTTGCGGGCATGCGCGCTTGCCTGCGTCGGCTTGCCCGTCCACTGGATGTGGCTGAGGCCCTGGATCTCAGGGTGCTCGGGGTGGACGAATTCGTATTTGGCGTTCAGCGCCGCGCGCAGCTTCGGGCTCCAGCCCACCAGTTCGCCGGCAGTATGGTCGGCCATATCCCGGAAATTTTTCTGCGGCTCGACGATGGCGTAGAAATTGCCGCCATAGGCGACATCGACCACGATCTCGCCCCGGCCCTCGACCTCGGCCGTCAAGCCCTCGGCATGGAGGAAGCCGGGCACGTTGGTAAGGCGCACTTCCTCAACGAAGCGGCCTTCCTGGCGATAGGTGATGTCGACCTTGCCGGCGGGGGCATCGATCGAGAGCTTGCCCGGTTCACGCGGCGTGATCAGGCCGTGCTCGATGCCCATGGTGATGGTACCGATGGTGCCGTGGCCGCACATCGGCAGGCAGCCGGAAGTCTCGATGAACAGCACGGCGACATCGCAATCGGGCCGGGTCGGCGGATAGAGGATCGAGCCCGACATCATGTCGTGGCCGCGCGGCTCATACATCAGTCCGGTGCGGATCCAGTCGAATTCTCGCAGGAAATGGGCGCGCTTTTCCAGCATGGTCGCGCCTTTGAGAAGCGGGCCGCCGCCTGACACCAGGCGGACGGGATTGCCGCAGGTGTGGCCGTCGATGCATGAGAACGTATGGTTGGCCATGGCAGGACCTTTTCGTCAAAAACGCTGAGGCGAGAAAGAAGCGATATCGATGGCGGGCGTGTGGCCGGTCAGCAGATCGGCGACGATCCGCGCCGTCCCGGCCGATTGGGTCAGGCCGAGATGGCCATGACCGAAGGCGTGGATCACGCGCGGCGTCGCGCTGGAACGGCCGATGGCGGGCAGGCTGTCGGGCAGGGAGGGACGGAACCCCATCCATTGCACGCCGCCTTCCGGCTTGAGGCCTGGCAGGAAGGCCTGCGCCTTCCTGAGCATGGCTTCCGAGCGGCGGAAATTCGGCTTGAGGTCCAGGCCACCGAGCTCCACGGCACCGCCGACGCGGATGCCGGTCGACAAACGGGAGACGACGAAGCCATGCCCGCCGAAGGTGATCTGGGTGTTGAGGTCGAGGGCGCCAGGCGGCAAAGTGGTGTTGTAGCCGCGCTCGGTTTCGAGCGGGATGGCCTCGCCGATGGTTCTGCTGATCCGGTGCGAGAAGGCGCCCGCTGCCAGCACCACCTGGGCGGCCCGCCGCACACTGCCATCCGCGCCGAGGATCTCGACGCCGTTTTTGCATGGGCGCAGCGCCTTGACCTCGGCCCGCTCGATCAGCCCACCCTGGGCGCGCAGATGGTCGGCTAAGGCGAGGGTATAGAGCTTGGGGTCGGCGATGGAGTACCAGCCGGGTGTGAAGGTCCCGTGGGTAAAACGCGGGGCGAGCCCCGGCTGGATCGCGGCCATGCCGGCGGCGTCGAGATGACGGAACTCGATGCCGTGGGCGGCGCGGGCAGCCCAGCCCGGCAGCGAGGCCTCGAGTTCAGCCTGGCTCTCATACACCTGCAGATTGCCTTCCTTGCGCAGCATCGGCAGCGTGCCGGTCTGGGTGAGGAAGGGCTCGAGTTCCGCCTTGGAGAGATCCATCAGGGCGGTCTGGGCGGCGGTCGAATGGGCGACGCGTGACGCCGAACAGGCCCGCCAGAAGCGGAACATCCAGGGAGCAATCTTCAGGACATAGGCCGGCGGCACACTTAGGGGGCCAAGCGGATCCAGCAGCCATTTCGGCGCCTTCTTCAGGATACCGGGCGAGGCGAGCGGCAGGATGTCGGTGAAGGCGAAGGCCCCCGCATTGCCGGCGGAAGCGCCGGCGGCAGGGCCTTCCCGATCCAGTACCATGACCGACAGCCCGCGCGCCTTGGCGGCGATGGCGGAGGAAAGGCCCACCACGCCGGCGCCGATGACGATGACATCGAGATCGGGGTTCACCGCACGCTCGCCAGGAATTTCTGGGTTTCGGGGTTTTGCGGCGCGCCGAAGAGCTGCTCCGGCGTGCCGATCTCCGCCATCACGCCCTGATGGAAGAAGGCCACCCGGTTGGAGACGTCGCGGGCGAACGCCATTTCATGGGTGACGCAGATCATCGTCATGCCCTCTTCGGCCAGCATCTTGAGCGTGTCGAGCACTTCGCCGACGAGCATCGGGTCGAGCGCTGATGTCACCTCGTCAAACAGCATATATTCGGGCGACATCGCAAGGGCCCGGGCGATCGCCATGCGCTGCTGCTGGCCGCCGGACATGCGCGTGGGATAGACCGAAAGCTTCTCGGCCAGCCCGACATGGCTGAGCTGCTTGACCGCGATTTCCTCGGCCTTGGCCTTGGCCATGCCGAGCACCTTGCGCGGGGCGAGCATGACGTTTTCCAGAACGGTCAGATGCGGAAAGGCATTCCATTGCTGGAAGACGATGCCGACCTTCTGGCGCAGCCTGTTGAGGTCGGTGCTCTTGGCATGGACCTCGGTGCCGTCGATGGTGATCCGGCCCGCATTGATCGGTTCCAGCCCGTTGATGCAGGTCAGCAGCGTCGACTTGCCCGAGCCGGAGCCGCCGATGATGCTGACCACCTCGCCCTTGTCGACGGTGAGGTTGATGCCTTTCAGCACTTCGAGAGCGGCGAAGGATTTGCGGACGTTCTGAATCTCAATCATTGGGGGACCACCGTCTTTCGAGATAGCCGCCGAGACGGGCGATGGGAAAGCTGATGAGGAAGTAGATGGCGCCACAGATCATCAGGATGAACAGGGGTTCCTGCAGGCGGGTGACGAGGATCTGCGAGGCGCGCAGGAGCTCGATCAGGCCGAGCCAGAGCACCAAGGCGGAGTCCTTCATCACGCCGAGCGTCAGGCCGATCCAGGAGGGCAGCGAGACGCGTATGGCCAGCGGCGCTACGATGTAGCGCATGTCCTGCCACCAGCTCATGCCGAGCGAGCGGGCGGCCCGGCGGGTGGTCGTCGGGACAGAACCGATGCCGCCGCGCACGATCTCGGTGCAGTAGGCAGCTGTATATAGGCTCAGCACCACGCAGGAAGTGGTGAAGGGCGGCCAGCCCAGCCGCGCGATCGACTGGAAGGCGTTGGCCAGTACGAGCTGGATCAGCAGCGGGACCGAGCGGAAGATGTCGAGCAGGAAGGTCAGCGGCATCGACCAATAGGGGCCGAGCTGGACGCGGATCACGCCGAAAAGAATGCCGAGGATGGTGCCGGCGGCAACCGAGACTGCGGTGACCGCCAGCGTCATGCCGGCGCCTTGGGCGAGAAAGGCGAGATCGCTCCAGGTGAGGGCGGTGTTGAACATGATCAGCCCTCTCAATACCGGAACATGCGCCAGGCGACCGCCCGGGCTGCCAAAGTGACGGCCTTGGCGATCAGGTAGTAGATCACCGCGGCCAGCGCGAAGAATTCGAAGGTGCGGAAGGAACGGGCGTTCAGCTCCTGCGTGACGCCGGCAAGGTCCGTGTTCATGCCCACGGTGACGCCGAGCGAGGTCATCAGGATGGCCCAGACCATCTGGTTGGTGGCGGGCAGGAAGGCGACGCGCAGCATCTGCGGCACGACGATCATCCGGAAGGCTTGCAGCGAGGTCATGCCGAGCGAGCGGCCGGCCCGAGCCTGCGTGTCGGGAATGGCCTTGAGGGCGCCGCGGAAACTCTCGGCCAGGTAGCCCGCATTGTTGAAGGCGATGCCGGCGAGCAGCGCGGCAAACGGTGTCAGGTGGAGGCCGAAATTACCGAGGCCGAAATGGGCCATGTAGATCTGGAACAGCGCCGGCGTGTTGCGCGCCACCTCGACCCAGGCCGTGGCGAAGCCACCGAGCAGGCGGTTGCCGGACAGGCGGAACAGAGTGAGGAGGATGGCGATGGCGAGGCCGATCGCCATCGACAGGAGCGCGATCTGCAGCGTCACCAGGGCACCGTCGAGCAATTGCGGCAGCGCCTTCAGGGCCTGGTTCCAATGGAAGGCATATTTGAACATGCCGTTTCACCTCTCGAGCAGGATCGGCGGCGCGCCGCTTGCCAGCGCGCCGCCGGTGAAACGGTCAGATCAGCGATAGGAGCCGTTGACGGTGAGATTGGGAACGTTCTCGTCCACCCACTTCTTGTAGAGTTCGGCATAGCGGCCGGTGCGAACCTGCTGGTTGATGAACAGGTTGAGATAGTTGATCAGGCCGTATTCCTCGCGATTGGTGAACAGCGACACATAGTCGATGTCGAAGGGCGCCTTGCCGACCACGGCGATGCCGGGGAACTTGCCGGTCTTCACATTGGCCTGCGCGACCGTGGAGGTCGAGACGGTGGCGTCGAGCTGGCCCTGGCTAAGGGCGAGGAAGACGTCGGCCTGGGTCTGGTAGGGACGGAACTCGCCGGAGCCCCAGGCCTTGACCTGCTTTTCCAGCGCGATGGCTTCATAGGTGCCGGCAGTGGCGCCGACGACCTTGCCCTTCATGTCCTCAAAGGACTTGACGCCCGACTTCTCATTGGCCGTCACTGCCATTTCGAAGGCGAAGTAGGGAATGGTCATGCCGACGGTCTTGGCACGCTCCAGCGTGTCGGAGGTCGAGGCGACGCCGACATCGACGCGGCCGGACATCAGGGCCGGGATGCGCTCGGGGAAGGGGGTCTCGACGATCTCGGCCTTCACGCCGAGGGCCTTGGCCAGATCGTTGCAGTAATCGACGTCGAAGCCGATCGGGTTGTTGTTGGCATCGCGCGCGCCCATGGGCGGGAAGTCGAGCACGACAGCGCAGCGCAGCGTTCCCGAAGCGATGATGTCATCCAGTTTGTCAGCCTTGGCGGGGCTGACCATGGCGATGGCGGCCATGAGGCCGAAGGCGGCAACCGATTTCCTCATTCTAACGCTCTCTCCCTGCGTTGGCCCGTGTTTTTCACGGCGGGGCCACTATTGCGTTTTCACGTGCGAAATCAACTAAAAATACAATATGAATACAAAAAGAATTTTATGTGTGGGCATAAATTATTCCGGCAACGCTCTCATCCTGGCGAGCGGAGAGGGGCACGGTCTTCGGCCGTGCCGGGGATGATGGATGCTCTCATTCGGAGACGATCGGAGCGCGGACGGTTTACCTCAGCTGTCCAGATCGTCCGGCAACAAGCCCTGGGGCAGGTTCTGATAGGCCACCGGCCGCAGGAAGCGTCGGATCGACAGGGTGCCGACGCTGGTCGCACCGAAATTGGTCGAGGCCGGATAGGGGCCGCCATGCACCATGGCATCGACGACCTCGACGCCGGTCGGAAAGCCGTTGACGAGCACGCGCCCGGCCTTGCGCTCGAGGATGGGCAGCAGGCGGCGCGCGGCGGCGAGATCCGCCGGTTCCATGTGAATGGTCGCGGTCAACTGCCCCACGAAGGCGCGGGCCAATCGCTCCATGTCTTCCTGGGACGATGCCCGCACCACGAGGCCAAGCGGCCCGAATACCTCCTCGCCGAGCGCGTGGTCGGCGACAAAGCGCTCGCTCGAGGTTTCGAACAGGCTGGGCGAGGCCTCGCGCCCGGACATCGGCGTCGCCAGCAGGGCGCGCACGGCATTGCGTGCGGTCATGCGGGCCTGGCCTTCATGATACGAGCGGGCAATGCCGTCCGACAGCATGGCCTGCGGCGATACCTTGCCAAGAGCCTCGCTGGCGGCGGCAGTGAAGCGGTCGGCATCGGGCCCGTCGATTACGATGGCGATGCCGGGATTGGTGCAGAACTGGCCGGCCCCCATCGTGAGGGATGCCGCCCAACCCTGGCCGAGGGCCTCGGGCCGTGCCTTGAGCGCTTCGGGCAGCAGGAACATCGGATTGACCGATCCGAGCTCGCCAAAGAAGGGGATTGGTTCGGGGCGGGCTGCGCATAGATCAAAGAGCGCCCGGCCGCCGGCGAGCGAGCCGGTAAAGCCGACGGCCTTGATCAGGGGGTGCCGTACGATGGCCTGGCCGATCTCGCGACTATTGCCCTGGATCAGGGAGAAAACACCCGGATGCATACCACTCCGGCGGATGGCGGCGTCGGCCGCTTCGGCTACGATCTCGCCCGTTCCCGGATGGGCCGAATGCCCCTTGACTACCACGGGGCAGCCGGCCGCGAGCGCGGCGGCGGTATCGCCGCCGGCGGTCGAGAAGGCGAGGGGGAAGTTGGAGGCACCGAACACCGCGACCGGGCCAATGGGGCGCTGCATCATGCGGATCTCGGGCCGCTGCGCCGGCTGGCGATCGGGCAAGGCCATATCCACGCGGCGGTCGAGATAACCGCCCAGCTCGATATGGTCGGCAAAAAGCCGGAGCTGGCCGGTGGTGCGGGCTCGCTCCCCCTGCAGGCGCGCTGGAGGCAGTCCGGTTTCCTGGCTGCCGATCTCGGTGATCGCCTCGCCTCGAGTCTCGATCTCGTCGGCGAGAACACGCAGGAAGGCGGCGCGCTCCCAACGCCTGGCATAGCCGAAATGCCAGAATGCTTCCTCCGCCGCTTCGCAGGCCCGATCCACCAGCGCGCTCGTGCCGATCGAAAACTGGTGGGCCGGCCCATGGGCGGGGGCCGATGCGAAGAAGCCTTCGCCCTCGACCCAGTCACCTGCGACAAGATGCTTGCCTGTGGGAGTGAAACCCATATGCCATTCCTTCCATCACTGTAGCGGGGCCGTGCGAGCGCGAATTTTGAAACGAGCTTGTCGATTTTGTGTATACACTATGTATTTTAATCATCAAGCCGTGATATCGACGGCCACGCAGATGACCGGGAAAGGCATGCCATGACAGACAGCCGTCTTGTGACGACGAAGGAACTGAGCGAGCAGGTGGAGGCGATCTTCCGCAAGGCCGGCTTCAATGCCGACCAGGCCGGAGCCGTGACGCGCGTGATCGTCGCCGGCGAGCGCGATGCCTGCAAATCACATGGCATCTATCGCATCGAGGGCGCCTTGCGCACGGTGAAGGCCGGCAAGGTCCGCCCCGACGCAGAGCCGGTTCTGTCGGCAGAGGATGCCTCCGCCGTCGTCAAGGTCAATGCCAAGGGAGGCTTTGCCAATCCGGCCTTCGAGCTCGGCCTGCCCCTGCTGGTCGAGCGCGCCCGCACCTATGGCCTGGCCGCGCTGGTGATCAATGACTGCACCCACTTCTCGGCGCTCTGGCCTGAGGTGGAGGCCGTGACGGAGCACGGCCTCGCTGCCCTCGTGATGTGCCCCAGCTACTCCGCCGTGGCGCCCACCGGCGGCAACAAGCCCTTGCTCGGCACCAACCCCTTCGGCTTCGGCTGGCCACGTCAGGGCAAGCCGCCCTATGTCTTCGACTTCGCCACCTCCGTGGCGGCGCGCGGCGAGATCGAATTGCACCGGCGGGCCGGCAAGCCGTTGCCCGAGGGCTGGGCGATCGACGCCGAGGGCAGGCCGACGACGGATCCGGTGGCCGCCCTCGCCGGCGCCATGCTGCCCTTCGGCGGCCACAAGGGCTCGGCGATCGGCACGATGGTCGAACTCCTGGCCGGCATCATGATCGGCGACCTCACCAGCCCCGAAGCATTAGAGGCGCTCGGCACCACGACGCTGGCACCGGCCCATGGCGAACTGATCCTGGCCTTCTCGCCCGAGAAATTCGCTGCGGGGCGGCCCGGTGATCCCTTTGCCCGCGCCGAGACCTTGTTCGAGGCGATCGTCGGGCAGGGCGCCAGGCTGCCGTCCCAGCGTCGCTTTGCGGCACGCGCCAAGTCGCAGGCGGAAGGCATCGTCCTCAGCGGTACGGAAGTCGAACAGCTCGACCGGCTCTTGGCCCTCGGCCTGGCTGCGGTGGATTGAAGCCAACTCTTCCTGGGACCGCCAGCAGGATGCTGGCGGTCCCAGGGACACATGTCTTCAGTCGGTCAAACATTATGTAGCCTGGTCATCACAGGCCAGCCTTTGGGAAATCGACTCTCCTGCTATCCCAGGTAGACATATCTGCCTGGGAAGATGGATCGCGATAGCCCCCACAAATGCAAAGGCCCTCCTATCCGGAGGGCCCTTTCAGTTCGGCAGTCTTACAAGGCCGTCAGGCGGCGCATTTCTGCACGGCGCCGGGGAGGCGACTCCACTGGGCATACCAAGTGTCGAACAGCTTGAGCTGGGTCTCGGCATAGCCGCGCTGGCTGTCGGAGAGCACGTCGGTCTCGTTGAAGTTGAGGGTGTATTCCTTGTCGCCCTTCACCACCATCATGTGCTTGAAGAAGAGGACGAGGTCCGGCCCTTCATCGAAGGAAGAGAGCACAGCCAAAGCCTGCTCCAGTTCCTGTGCGCGCTGGCGGGCGTCGACGTCGCCGGCAGCAGCGGCCTGCGACAGCTTGCACAGATGGATCACTTCCTTGGGCAGGACATTGCCGATGCCGGTGATCGCACCGGTGGCGCCGCAATTGACGAAGCCGTGGAACACCGCGGTATCGACGCCGATCATCAGCGAGACGCCGTCGTCGCGGCTGGTGATGTTTTCCGCCGCATAGCGCATGTCGGCCGGGCCACCGAATTCCTTGAAGCCGACCAGGTTGGGGTGCTCGGCGCGCAGGGCGAAGAAGAGGTCGGCGCGCGTGGCAAAGCCGTAATAGGGGCTGTTGTAGATCACGGCCGGCAGATCGGGGGCGGCGGTGAGGATGGCCTTGAAATGCTGCTTCTGGGCCGCGACGACCGAACCGCGTGACAGGACGCGCGGGATCACCATCAAACCCTGGGCGCCGACCTTCTGGGCGTGGGCGGCGTGGGCCACCGCCGAAGCGGTATTGACTGCGCCGGTGCCGACGATCACCGGGACGCCGGCCTTGACCAGGCGCTCGACGCCTTCCATGCGCTGGGCATCGGTGAGAAGGGGCCAGTCACCCATCGAGCCGCAATAGACCACGGCCGACATGCCGTCGGCGATGAGCTGCTTGCCCTTGCGCACGAGGGCCTCGAAATCCGGGCTGCGGTCCGCCTTGCACGGGGTCATCAGCGCAGGAATGACACCGGAGAAAATCTTGGCCTTCATCTCGAGCTCCTCTGTTGGCCGGGGGATAGGCTTGATCGCAGTCCTGCATGGGTGCCGATTCCTATCGTCGGCCCCTTCATACGCTTTTGTATTTTATTTGTCGACAAGAAATCGACAAATGGCGCTGCGAAATAGGTTACAGCGTCACGATCTTCGTTCTAACGCCTTGTTTCAAAACTTCTTTACACCTTATGGCGCGGCTCCGACGACGGCGCTTCAGAGTGCGATCTCCAGCCGGCGGTCGCGGACCAGCAATTTGCGGATCTGCTCGACGATCTGCTCGGCATGGATCTTGGCGAGTTTTTCGGCAAGGTCGACGTCGCGCGCCACGATTGCCGCGATCATGTCCTCATGCTCGTCGACGAAGCGCTGCGGCAGCCGGTCGTCGAAGGACTGGTAATAGAGGCGCAGGAAGCGCCGGCCCTCGTCGAGCAGCCTTTTGAACAGGCCGGCGAAATAGGGATTGCGGCCGGCTTCGGCAATGGTCGAGTGGAAAGCAGCATTGGTGGCAATCATCGCCAAAGCATCCTGGGCCGCGACGGCCGCCGCGAATTCGGCCTGTTGGGCACGGATCACCTCGAGATCCTGGGCGCGGTGATGCTCGGCCGCCAGCCTCGTCGTCACCCGGTACATCAGCACCAGGGCGTCGAAAAAAGGCGACATGTTGAGGAAGTCGATGCTCGATACCATGGTCGAGCGATTGGGAAGGGTGTCGATCAGTCCTTCTCCCGCCAGCCTTACCAGCGCTTCGCGGATTGGCGTGCGCGACATCTTGAACCGCTCGGCCAATTGGACTTCGTCGATCGGGCTGCCCGGCGGCAGCACCAGATCGAGGATCTCGTCGCGCAGGAGGTCATAGACCATCTTCACACCGGAGCCACGCTTGCGCTCCGCGGAGCCACCCTTGCTCTCAATGGCCGCACCACCCGCTGATTTCTTCTTCATTTCAGAATCCTCTTGTCGACAAGAGGGATAAAGGCGGGCGCTGAGACGATCAACCGTTTCACGACGAAAGACGAGGCCATGCCAGGGCAGGCAAGGGCGCCGGGCACAAGGAATGTAATTCAGGGGAACAAGAATAATAATTATATTTCAATATATTGAATATGTTTTCGAAACAAAATTCTTATGATTGAAAGGCTATCCTCGTACGGCGGCACGGAAGGCAGCCGCGAGTGCGGCGAGTGCCTGGCGCGGCCGTTCATGCCTGACCCGGCTATGCAGCAACACCGGCAGACGCGGCAATTCGGGCAGGCCAAGCCTGGCGCCAACCTCGACAGCCCCGAGAGGCAGCATGCGCGGTGCCAGGGCAGCAATGCCGAGCCCGGCCATCACCGCTGCCGTCACCGCGGCGACCCCGCCGCCGACGAAGCTCTCGCGCCAGGGCAGACCGACGTCATCGAGCAGCCGGCCTGCCATCGCGCGTACGCCGCAGGGTTCGGCCATCGTCGCCAAAGGCAGCGGCTCACCCGCCCGCTTCTGCCAGTCGGGTGCGGCAAACCAGCCGAATTTCTCCTCGGCAATCACCTCGCCATCGCTTCGGCCGGCATGGAGGCGCACGATCACACTGTCGAGCTCGCGCCGGTCGAAGCTCTGCAAAAGGTCTCCTGAGGACCCGATGCGGATCTCGATCAGAAGCTGCGGGTCCTGGGTGTTCATGCGCGCGATCAGCGCCGGCAGGTCGGGCCCGGCGACATGATCGCTGAGGCCGATGGTAAGACGCTGGCGCGTGGTCGCAAAGACGGCGAGCGCACGCTCATGTCCGGCCAGGAGTTCTCGGGCCGGTTCGAGAAAGGCGGCGCCCTGGGGTGAGAGCTGTACATAGCGGGGGGTCCGCTCGACGAGGCGGCAGCCGAGCCTTTCTTCCAGCCGCTTCAGTTTCAGGCTGACGGCGGCCTGCGTCGTCTGCAGAACCTCGGCAGCCCGCGTAAAGCTGTCGAGGTCGGCAATATGCACAAAAGCCCTGACGGCATCGAGGTCGAGCGGGCGCTCCATCATTTCCATCGCTTATTACTGATATCAATATCCATAGAATATCAAAATGAAGGAGCGACATCTAGGCTCGGATCGTATCACAGAGGAGAGACCCCATGCCGCTTACACACATCGCGATGCGTGCCGGAAAGCCGCCAGCCTATCGCCAGGCGATCTTTGATGGCCTCTACCAGGCCATGCGCGAGACTTTCGACGTACCCGAGGACGATCAGTTCATGACCATCACCGAGTGTGAGGCCGAAAATTTCCGCTACGGCGCCCACTATTTCGACGTGGCCCGCAGCGACGACCTCGTGCTGATCCAGCTCACCGTGAGCAATACGCGCAGCGAGGCGCAGAAAAGGGCCCTGTTCCGCCGGATCGCGGAGCGCCTTGCGGAGAATCCCGGAATTCGGCCGGAAGACGTCTTCATCAACCTCGTCGAGGTTGCCAAGGTGAACTGGTCCCTCGGCCACGGCCTGGCGCAATATGGCTGAGGCGATGGCTGATACCAACGCCACGATGTTTGACTCACGCGTCATTGCGAGCGTAGCGAAGCAATCCAGGAGCCATGGCCACCGCGTCCGGAAGTCCTGGATTGCTTCGCTGCGCTCGCAATGACGCTGCTTGGTCGGTCAAGCATCAATACCGTTGGTATTGCGGCATATCGAGCTTCAGGCGTCGCCATCGTCCCTAAGATGATCGGCGAAAGTCGATCCACGATACGCCTGCCGAAACAACCCTGCCTCGGTCAGCTGAGGTACGAGATCCTCGAGGGCCAGCCGGAGCGCTTCGGCCGATCCGCCCGGCAGGATGACGAAGCCGTCGATCGCGCCGGCGCTCGCCCATTGCCGGACCTGCCCGGCGGCGTCCTGCGCCGTTCCGATGACGCGCCAATGTGCCGAGCCGATCACCTCGGGTCGGGTCAGGAGTTCGGTGACCGTCGGCTGTTCGTTGCGGATCAGGCGAAGCAGGAGTTCCGCATGGGTGCGGCTGCGCGATGCCTGGGTCACCTCGGGCAGATCGGCCGCAGTGACGCGGCGGTCGTCGGGCCAGCGCGAGAGGTCGAGGCCCGTCATGTCCCGGATGGCCTTGAACCTGCGCCCCGTATCGGCGCGGGCATGGGTCTGTGCAAAGAGTGCCCGCGCCTCACTCCGATTGGAAGCGAGATAGAGGCTGAGGCCCGGCAGCACGCGAATGTCGTCGGCTCTGCGGCCATGGCCGAGTGCGCGCTGCCTGAGATCGCTGCGCAACTCCAGCGCGGCTGCCATGTCGGGGGTCGAGGCGAAGATCGCGTCGGCGACGGAAGCAGCGAAATCGCGACCCGTCGGCGAAGCGCCGGCCTGGATCAGCGGAATCGAGGATGTGCCATAGGCCGGCAGATTGAGCGGCCCCTTGACGCTGAAACGGACGCCCCGTGATCGATCGGCCGCACGAGGGCTGAAACGGCATAGCGGCCGCTCTCGCGATCCTGCTTCAGGGCGTCCTGCGGATAGCTCGCCCAGAGCCTGCGCACGATTTGCGTGAATTCGGCGGCACGCTCATAGCGTTCCCCGGCCGAGGGCATGGCCGGCAGGCCGAAATTCTCGTTGCCGTCCAGTGCCGTGACGATGTTCCAGCCGACCCGGCCCTTGCTCAGCCAGTTGAGGGATTGCAGTTGGCGCGCCACCACATAGGGCGAATTGAAGGCGGTGGAGATGGTGGTGAGCAGGCCGATATGGCTGGTTTCACGCGCCATGGCCGCCAGCAGGATGGTGGGATCGAGGCTGCCGAAGCCGGGGCCGGTTTCAAGCGCGTGGGGATCGAGGAAAAGCGTGTCGGGCCGGAAGACGAAATCCAGCCTGGCCGCCTCAGCCCGTTTGGCAATGTCCAGATAGAATTCATCAGAGTAAATATTCTCGATGTCGCTGTCTAAGCGCCGCCAACCATCGCCACTCAGCCAAGTCGGAGCCAAAGAAAGCCCGATATGCAATCTTCTTTTGATTTACATACCTTGTTGTTTGACCTCCAATCGGTGCAGTATTGAATTATTTTAAAGTATCTCTATTTCAATTTTAGAATTGCGTGATGATTTACCGTAACTTAATCTGTATTCAAGCGTGATTTACGTTGGATGATTACACGGTGCTCAGGACGAACAATGTGGTGGCCGGCTATGGCGGGCAACCAGTCTTGCGGGGCGTGTCGGTCGATTTCGAACCTGGACGCTTGAATGCCCTGATCGGACCGAATGGGTGCGGAAAATCGACCCTGCTGAAGGCGATCATGCGCTTCCTGCCCGTCGGGGCCGGCGAGATCACCCTGGCGGGACAGCCGATCCGGACCATCGGGCGCAAGGCGTTTGCCCGCGAGGCGCCACGGCCTTCGACATCGCCGGCGCCTATCTTTTCGATTTCGGCCTCGATGCCCAGGGCTTTGCGGCCCTCGCCGGCGCCCTGGCCGGGTTTGCCACCAGCCTGCTGGTGGCCCGGCTTGCCGGACTGTCGCATGATCCGCGCGGCCTGGCGTTCATCCTGGCCGGTGCGTTGGTCTCGATGTTCTTCATCGGCATAGCCAATGCCTTTCTGCTCTCCGATCCGGCCCGGCGCATGGATTTCCTCGGCTGGGTGAGCGGCAACATCAACCATGTCTATGCCGATCGCCTGTTGCGCTTCTGGTGGATCGGCCTGATCGAGTTGGTTGGGCTGCAATTGCTGGCCCGGCCGCTCACTGTGATCGCCCTCGGCGACGGCAAGGCCACTTCGCTCGGCGTCGACGTTATCAGGGTTTCGCGCCTCGCCCTGGCGGCTGTGGCGCTCGCCGCCGGCTCGGCCGTGGCGATCTGCGGCCCGATCGGCTTCGTCGGCCTGGTGGTGCCGCATCTGGTCCGGCCCTTCGTCGGCGGCGGCTTCAAGCTCGGCCTGCCGGCCTGCGCCGTCTGCGGCGCAGGCCTCACTTTGCTGGCGGACCTTGCCGCGCGCGAGGCCTTCAAACCCTATGTCCTGCACACCGGCGTGCTCATGGACCTCATGGGCGGCGTGGTCTTCGCCATGATCGTCCGGCGCTATTATCTCGGCGCGGCCGCGAGGAGCCTGTCGTGAGGCTGGCGCGGGCTGTCGACGGCAAGGTCGTGCTGCGCTGGCCCGGCGGCCTGCAGATCCGGCTCGGCAATCTCTATGCGGGCTTCTTCCTGATCCTGGCTGCCATCGCCTTGACGGCACTGTCGCTCGGCACGGGATCGATCAAGGCCGGGCTGGGCGACCTTGCCGCTGCCCTCGGCGCCGCGCCGCTCGATCCCGACAAGGCCTATGCCTTGTGGGATGTCCGGCTGCCCCGCATTGTCACAGGTTTTCTTGCCGGCTGGCTGGTGGCGATGGCCGCCTCGATGCTGCAGTCGCTCACGCGTAATCCTCTCGCCGATCCGGGGTTGCTCGGGCTCAGACAGGGCTCGATGATCATGATCATGCTGCTCCTGATCTATGTCCCGACGGCGCCGGCGGCCCTGGTCCCCCTGGCGGCGCTGGGGGGAGGGCTCGGCGTGGCGCTGGCGCTGCTTTTCCTGGTCGGGCGCGAGCGTTCGAACGGCCTCGCCATCCTTTTGATGGGCATCGCGATCGAGACCGTGCTGTCCTCGATCGCCTCGCTGCTCATCCTCTACACGCCGAGCGAAACCTCCTACGCCCTGTCGAGCTGGCTGGCGGGGTCGCTGTTCCAGGCGAGCTGGGCGGGGATCGCCGCCCTGGCCCCCTGGTTCCTGCTCAGCCTTCCCGCCGCCTTCCTGGCCGGGCACGCCCTCGGCTCCTATGAGCTCGGCGAGGAGATGGCGATGGCGCTGGGCGAGCCGATCGGCTGGTCGCGGCCGATCGTGCTCGTGCTCGCAGTGCTGCTGGGGGCAGCCGCCGTCACCGCCGTGGGCCCGCTGATGTTCCTGGGCGTGCTGGCGCCCCAGCTGGTCGGCTTCCTCTCACCCGCGCTGGCGCGGGCGAGGCTCTTCCTGGCGGGGCTGATGGGCTGACGAGGGCAGTGGCCAGCGAGATCGCCATGCCGCTCGGACTGGGCCTCACCCTGGTCGGCGTGCCGCTCTTCATCCTCTCCCTGCGCCTGCGGGCGCTCAAACTGTTTCAAACACACTGAAAGGCAAGACCATGCGCAACACTATGCGATGGGCCGTTTTGATCCCGGCCATGCTGGCAGCACAGATGGTTTTGGCCGGCGCGCAGACGGCACTGGCAGGGGGCCGCGCGGTGACAGACAATACCGGGCGTTCCGTCACCATTCCCCAGGATCCGAAACGGATCATCGTGTTGCATGAGCCGCTTCTGGGGCTGCCGCTTCTGGACCTCGGCGTCAACGTCACGGGCAGCTATGGCCGCTCCGACGACGCGCGGATGCTCGCCGCCGTCGACTTCATCGACACGGTCCTGGCGAAAAAAGGCCCCAAGCCGACCGGCATCGGGGCGGTCGGCCAGATCGATCTTGAAAAAGTGCGTAAGCTCGATCCCGACCTGATCATCGGCACGGAGCGCGATGTCGACAAGGCCGGTCAGCTCTCGGCGATTGCCCCGGTCTATCTGCAGAAGGCCAGTACCGGCAGGACGCGCGGCATCGGCGTCGAGGAGGATCTGGCCAAGCTTCTCGGTCGGCAGGAAGAATTCGCAGCGCGGAAAAAGGCCTATCTCGACCGTGTCGCCGCCCTCAGGGCCAAGCTGCCGCCCAGCGAGCGGGAGCGGACCTACATGGCAGTCATCGTGCATGACCAGGTCAACCTGGTCGGCGAGATCTCGGGCGCGATTCAGGCCCTGGAGGATCTCGGCTATCGTCCCGCCAAGGTGGACGGCATGGGAGCCGGCAAGGGCCTCGGCTCGATCTTCGCCACGCCGCTGAGCCCGGAGATCTTCGGCCGCGCCGATCCCGATCTTCTGGTGATCATGAACAGCTATGCCGAGAAGGACCGCTCGGAAGCGGCGATCCGAGCCCGCCTCGACAAGATCATGCCGGGCTGGGACAAGTTTCTCAAGCCGGCCCGGGAAGGGCGCGTTCTCTATCTCGACTCCGGCGAGGTCGCCACTCCTACCATTGCCAGCGCAGAGCATACTCTCGACGCCATTGGCGCCAGGAAGGAGTGATGCGGGGCTACCATAATACCATGATGCGTAAAGGCTGATCCGTCATTGCGAGCGCAGCGAAGCAATCCAGGAGCTTGAAGGCATAGAGTTTACGGCTCCTGAATTGCTTTGCTTCGCTGCGCCCGCAATGACGGAATTGGTGAGTCATACTTTATGCAGGCTTGTATAAAGTATGAGCCCGACTCTTCCTGGGAGCGCGGACGTCCTCGTCCGCTCTTGGAAATGTCGCGTCCTGGGATGGCAGGAGCGGACGAGGACGTCCGCGCTCCCAGGAAAGCCCCTCCCACGATAGGTCGGTATTCTTGATACTCGCGATGCGCTGAGGCGGAGATCGGCTCAGCATTCCGGCAGGTTGACGGCAAGCCCGCCGGTCGAGGTCTCCTTGTATTTGAGGTTCATGTCGATGCCGGTCTGGCGCATCGTCTCGATGCAGTTGTCGAGCGGCATGAAATGCTTGCCGTCGCCGCGCAAGGCGAGGCTGGCGGCGCTTACCGCCTTGATCGCGCCGAGCCCATTGCGCTCAATGCAGGGGACCTGCACCAGGCCCTTGGCCGGATCGCAGGTCATGCCCAGATGATGCTCCAGCGCGATTTCGGCCGCGTTCTCCACTTGCTCGTTGGAGCCGCCGAGCGCAGCGCAAAGCCCGGCAGCCGCCATGGCCGACGCCGATCCGACCTCTCCCTGGCAGCCGACTTCGGCTCCCGAGATCGAGGCGTTGTATTTGATGATGCCGCCGATGGCGGCCGCGACCAGCAGAAAATCGCGGATGCCCTCATGGCTCGAGCCGCGGCAATGGTCGCGATAATAGCGGATCACGGCCGGCACCACGCCGGCGGCCCCGTTGGTGGGCGAGGTGACGACGCGTCCGCCGGCGGCGTTCTCCTCATTGACCGCCATGGCGTAGATCGAGATCCAGTCATTGACGACATGGGGTTGTTCGAGATTGCGGCCCTGTTCGGCCAGAAGCTGCTGGTGAATGGTGTGCGCACGGCGTCGCACGGACAGGCCGCCGGGCAGGATGCCGTCCTGCCGCAGGCCGCGGTCGATACAACCATCCATTGCGGCCCAGACCGCATCGAGCCTGTCGTCCAGCGTGCCGCCGTGGACGACGCCTTCGTTGGCCCGCTTCATCTCGGCGATGCTGAGATTGGAGGAGGCCCCCATCGCCAGCATTTCGGCAGCGGTGCCGAAGGGATAGGGAAAGCCGAGCGCACCCGGTTCGTCGGACGAGGCCGCATCCCTGCTGCGCTGGGCTTCGAGTTCTTCGGCCGACAGCACGAAGCCGCCGCCGATCGAATAATAGGTCCGGCTGAGAAGCAGCTCGCCATTCGCATCCGTGGCGGCGATGATCAGGCCATTGGCGTGGCCGGGCAGCGGCGGCCCATAGTCGAAAACGAGGTCGGTGTCGGGGACAAAAGTGAGCGGAGGCAGGCCGGGAAGCCTGATCACGCCCGCTTCACGGAGTTCGGCCTCTTTTTCCTGCGCCAGGTCCGGGTCGATGGTGGCAGGCAGGAATCCCATCAGCCCGAGGATGACGGCACGGTCGGTGGCATGGCCATGGCCGGTGAAGGCCAGAGAGCCGTGCAGGCTGACCTTGAGCCGCACGTCCGTCATGGCGGGCTCGCGCTCCACCAGGGTTCTCAATTCGTCCAGGAAGCGGGCCGCCGCCACCATCGGCCCCATGGTGTGGGACGAGGACGGGCCGATGCCGATCTTGAAGATGTCGAAAATCGACAGAAACATGCCTGGCTCTCTACTCAAGGCAGGCGGTCCCGAGGACCGCCCGCATCCAGCGTGGTCATTAGCCCTTATTCGGCCGCCTCGACATAACTTTCGAGGGGCGGACAGGAACAGACCAGGTTGCGGTCGCCATAGACATTGTCGACCCGGTTGACCGGCGACCAATATTTGTCGACCCGGAAGGCGCCGGCCGGATAGCAGGCGATCTCGCGGCTGTAGGAGCGGTTCCACTCGCCCACCAGATCTTCCACGGTGTGCGGAGCGTGCTTGAGCGGGTTATCCTCGGGATCGAGCGTACCTGCCACGATCGCCTCGGCTTCCGCCGCGATGCCGAGCATGGCCGCGATGAAGCGGTCGAGCTCGGCCTTGGGCTCGCTTTCCGTTGGCTCCACCATCAGCGTCCCCGCCACCGGCCAGCTCATGGTCGGTGCATGGAAGCCGCAGTCGATCAGCCGCTTGGCGATGTCGTCGACGCTCACGCCGGCGCGATCCTTCAGGACGCGGGTGTCGAGGATGCACTCATGCGCAACGCGTCCCTTGGCCGAATAGAGGATCGGATAGGAGGCCGAGAGGCGGCTGGCGATGTAGTTGGCATTGAGGATCGCCACCTTGGTCGCCTGAGTCAGGCCCTCACCCCCCATCATCAGGCAATAGGCCCAGGAGATCAGCAGGATCGAGGCCGAGCCATAGGGGGCCGAGGACACGGCACCCTTCTCGCCGGTTTGGGGCGGGGTCGGCAGATAGGGCGTCAGATGGGCCTTGACGCCGATCGGCCCCATGCCCGGACCACCGCCGCCATGCGGGATGGCGAAGGTCTTGTGCAGATTGAGATGGCTGACGTCCGAGCCGATGTCGCCGGGGCGGGCGAGCCCGACCATGGCATTCATATTGGCACCGTCGAGATAGACTTGGCCGCCATGGGCATGGGTGATTTCGCAGATCTCGCGCACCGTCTCCTCGAACACGCCATGGGTCGAGGGATAGGTGATCATGCAGGCGGCGAGATTGGCCGAATGGGCTTCCGCCTTGGCGCGAAAATCGGCGAGGTCGATGTCGCCATTGGCGGCCGCGCCGACCACCACCACCTTCATGCCGGCCATTTGCGCCGAAGCCGGATTGGTGCCGTGGGCCGAGGTCGGGATCAGGCAGACGTCGCGATGGGTGTCGCCGCGCGCCCGGTGATAGGCCTGGATGGTCAACAGGCCGGCATATTCGCCCTGCGCGCCGGAATTGGGCTGCATCGAGAAGTCATCATAGCCGGTGATCTGGCAGAGCTTGGCCTCGAGATCGGCGATCGCCTCGGCATAGCCCTGGGTCTGGCCATCGGGCGCGAAGGGATGCACGTCGGCAAATTCCGGCCAGCTCAGCGCCGTCATCTCGGCGGTGGCGTTCAGCTTCATGGTGCAGGAGCCGAGCGGGATCATCGAGCGGTCGAGCGCGAGATCGCGATCAGCGAGACGGCGCATGTAACGCGTCATCTCCGCTTCGGCCCGGTTCAAATGGAAGATCGGGTGGGTCAGGTAGGCCGAGGTCCGTTCCAGGGCGTCGGGCACCCGGTATTCATGGGTGAGGTCGTCATCCCTGCGGTCGATGCCGAAGGCACGCCAGATCGCTTCGGTGTGGCCGCGGCGGGTGCGCTCGTCATAGGCGATGCCGATCTTGCTGGTGCCGACCCGACGCAGATTGATGCCTTCGGCTTCGGCCGATTTCAGGATGGCGCCCTGGACCGCGCCGACCTCGACCGTCACCGTGTCGAAGAAGGTCGAGGGCTCGATCTTGTAGCCCTGGCTCTCCAGGCCCTTGACCAGCCGTACCATCTTGCGATGGACGCGCTCGGCGATCGCCCTGAGCCCGGTCGGGCCGTGGAACACCGCATACATCGAGGCCATCACCGCCAGCAGCGCCTGGGCGGTGCAGACGTTGGAGGTGGCCTTTTCGCGGCGGATATGCTGTTCGCGGGTCTGCAGCGACAGGCGATAGGCGCGGTTGCCGCGCGCATCGATGGAAACGCCGACGATGCGGCCGGGCATGCTGCGCTTGAGCGCGTCGCGCACCGCCATATAGGCGGCATGCGGGCCGCCATAGCCCATCGGCACCCCGAAGCGCTGGGTCGAGCCGATGGCGATGTCGGCACCCATTTCGCCCGGCGCCTTGAGGATGGTCAAGGCGAGCGGATCGGCAGCGACGCAGGCCAGCGCTTCGGCGCCGTGCAGAGCCTCGATCACGCCGGTGAAGTCATGCACATGGCCGTAGGTGCCGGGATATTGGAAGATCGCGCCGAACACGCCGGCCGGATCGAGATCGGCGAAGGGATCGCCGACCACGACATCCCAACCAAGCGCGGCGGCGCGGGTCTCGATCACTGCGATGGTCTGGGGATGGCAATGGTGATCGACGAAGAAGGCATTCGCCTTGGACTTGGCGGAACGGCGGCACAGCGCCATCGCCTCGGCCGCGGCCGTGCCTTCGTCCAGCAGCGAGGCATTGGCGACGTCGAGCGCGGTCAGATCCGAGATCATGGTCTGGAAGTTCAGCAGGGCTTCCAGACGCCCCTGGCTGATTTCCGGTTGATAGGGCGTGTAGGCGGTGTACCAGGCCGGGTTCTCGAAGATGTTGCGCTGGATCGCCGGCGGCGTGACGGTGCCGTAATAGCCCTGGCCGATCAGCGAGATCATCACCCGGTTCTTGTCGGCGACCTCGCGCAGGCGGTTGAGGACGCCGTGTTCGGAGAGCGCCGGCCCCCAGGCGAGAGGCGTCTTCTGGCGGATGCCCGCCGGCACGATGGCGTCGATCAGCGCATCGAGGCTGTCGGCGCCGACAGCCTTCAGCATCTCCGTCATTTCGGCCGGGGAGGGACCAATATGGCGCCTGTTGGCAAAGTCATAGGGATCATAGGTGGTTTCGGTATGAGACATCGTGTCCTCTCAGAGCAAAGCGCGTTCACACCGAACGCTTATTTGCTCTAACTCCTTGTTCCGACGCGTCTTTGCGATTCTTGACGATGGCGCCAAATCACAAAACGCTTTAGCCGATATGGGCTTTGTAGGCGGCCTCATCCATCAGGCCCGCCGCATCGTCGGCATTGGCGAGCTTGAGACGGAAGAACCAGCCACCGGCCTGCGGATCGGAATTGACGAGAGACGGGTCGTTGACGATGGCCTCGTTCACTTCGACGATCTCGCCGTCGAGCGGGCAATAGACGTCCGAGGCGGCCTTGACGGACTCGACCGTCGCGGCGACGTCACCCTTCGACAGGTGCTTGCCGACCCCGGGCAGCTCGACGAAGACGAGGTCGCCGAGTTGCTCGGCGGCATGACCGGTGATGCCGACCGTGGCGACGCCGCCGGCGATATCGAGCCATTCGTGATCTTCGGTGAATTTCGTCATGGTGGGCCTCTCAGCTGCGCTTGTAGCGCGGGGTGATGAAGGGAAGGGTGGCGACGACGACCGGCAGGCGCCTGCCGCGAACCTCGGCGAAAAGCCGGGTGCCCGGTTCGGCACTTGCAATTGGAACATAGCCCATGGCGACGGGAGCGCCGAGGGTGGGACCGAAGCCGCCGGACGTGACGCGGCCTATCGGCGCCGGCGCCGTTTCGTCGGTGAAGAGTTCCGCGCCGGCCCGGATCGGCGCGCGGCCTTCGGCGGCCAGCCCGACGCGTCGACGCGACGCCCCATGTTCGAATTCGGGCAGGATCACTTCGGCTCCCGGAAAGCCCCCCGCGCGGGCCCCGCCGGTACGCCGCACCTTCTGCACAGCCCATTCAAGGGCCGCCGCAACCGGCGTCGTCGAGGTGTCGATGTCATTGCCATAGAGGCAGAGCCCCGCTTCGAGCCGAAGGCTGTCGCGTGCGCCGAGCCCGATGGGATGCACGTCGGGATCGGCGAGCAGGGCCTTGGCCAGTTCTTCCGCCTGGGCTGAGGGTACCGAGATTTCGTAGCCGTCCTCGCCCGAATAGCCGGAGCGGGATACCAGGCAGGAGGCGCCGAGAATGGTCAGTTCCCGCACATCCATGAAAGCCATGCCCGCGGCCTGCGGCGCCAGTTTGGCCAGTGCTGCCTCGGCGGCGGGGCCTTGGAGGGCGATGAGCCCGCGCTCCGTCAGTTCCTCGATCTCACAGTCCTCGGACAGATGGGCACGCAGATGGGCAATGTCTTGGCTCTTGCAGGCCGCGTTGACGACCAGGAAGAGATGGTCGCCGCGATTGGCGAACATCAGATCGTCGAGAATGCCGCCCTTGGCATCTGTGAAAAGCCCGTAGCGCTGTCGCCCCGGCTTCAGCCCGAGCACATCGACCGGCACCAGTCGCTCCAGCGCCAGCGCCGCATCTTCGTATTTCCCGGATTTCGCGCGGAGCACGACCTGGCCCATATGGCCGACATCGAACAGCCCGGCCAGGGCACGGGTGTGGAGGTGTTCCTTCGCCACGCCTTCGGGAAACTGCACGGGCATGTCGTAGCCTGCAAATTCCACCATTCTGCCGCCGAGCGCGACATTGAGCGCGGTCAGTGGCGTCTTTCCAAGGTCATTCCGGTCAGCTTCATTCCGGTCGTCCATGGGCATGTCCTCGGTGGTGTTCTTGTCAGATCAAGTATCGCAAATGCTGGTCTATGCGTAGGCCTGGCATCCCGGGGCGCCGGCTGCGCCAACCTCTCCGGATGACCTGGATATGCCAGATCGTTTGACATTGCAGAAATTCATAGTTCAAATGCTAGAATTGATATTTCTCATGATAAAGCCATGCAGAACATTCCCACGGAACTCCTGCGCACCTTCGTGAAGGCCATCGATTCAGGCAGCTTTACGCGCGCCGGTGCATTGGTTGGCCGCAGCCAATCGGCGGTGAGCCTCCAGGTCCGCCGGCTTGAGGAAATCGTGGCTGCGCAGCTCTTCCAAAGGGATGCGCACAAGCTGCAGCTCACCCAGGAAGGAACGCTGCTCGCCCAGTTCGCCCGGCGCATCCTGGCCTTGAACGACGAGGCGCTTGCCAGCATGCGCCAGCCCAAGGTTGCCGGGCGCATCCGGCTGGGCGCCCCCTATGAATATACCGCTTCGCTGCTGCCGGACTTCCTGGGCAAATTCGCCCAGTCCCATCCGAATGTGATGCTGGAAGTGACGAGCGACCTCAGCAAGAACCTGCTCAGCCGCCAGGCCGACGGCGACCTCGATCTCGTGATTGCCTTGCATGACGAGCCGAACCTGACGGAGGGACGCCAGATCTTCACCGAGCCGCTGGTATGGATGACGAGCGCCGACCATGAGCGCCACACCCAGAGCCCTTTGCCCCTGGTGGTGGCACCGCCGCCCTGCATCTACAGGCGCCGCATCCTGGAAACATTGAACGGGCTCGGCAGGCCTTGCCGGATCGCCTATCTCAGCTCGAGCTATGACGGCATTTCCGCCGCCGTGCGGGCGGGGCTGGGCGTGACGGTGATGGCCGAGAGTGCGGCGCCGTCGGGCGTGCGCATGCTCGGCGAGCGCGACGATTTCCCGCCGCTCGGCCATCTAGAACTCAGGCTGCACCGGCTTGCCGGCAATTCGAGCGAGGCGATCATTCGCCTCGAAGACTATATTGCCGAAAGCTTCGCCGATACCGAACTCGGGCGGGGCGGCCGGCCGCGACCCTTGCCCCTGTCGGAATAGAACCGCTTCCGATACGAATACCTTCCCCGGAATACGTCTGGGGACAGGAAAGACGGTAGGAAGACACTTCAACGCTTCTTCAACGCCTCGGCCAAGGCCGCGCCGAAAGCGCCCTGCGCAGCCGGCTTTTCGGGCCGGGGCTGGTTGGGACGGGGAGGATTCGGCCTGGCCTTGTCGTCGCGTCTTGCGGGCTTGTCGGAGGCGCTCGCCCCATCCCGCCGCATCGAGAGGGCAATCCGCTTGCGCGGGATGTCGACCTCGACCACCCGTACCTTCACGACGTTGCCGGCCTTCACCACCTCATGCGCATCCTTCACGAAACGGTCGGCCAGTTGCGAGACATGGACGAGGCCGTCCTGGTGCACGCCGATGTCGACGAAGGCGCCGAAGGCGGCGACATTGGTGACCGTGCCTTCCAGGAGCATGCCGGGCCTGAGGTCCTTGATGTCGTCGATGCCGTCGGCGAAGGTCGCCGTCTTGAATTCGGGGCGGGGATCGCGGCCGGGCTTGTCCAACTCGGCGATGATGTCGCGCACGGTCGGCAGGCCGAAGCGCTCATCCACGAAGGCTTGCGGATCGAGCTTCCTGAGGGCGGCGCTGTCACCCATCAGCGCGCGCACGTCGCGCCCGCAGGCAGCGACGATTTTCTTGGCGACGCCATAGGCTTCCGGATGTACCGATGAAGCGTCCAGCGGCTCGCTGCCATTGGGGATGCGCAGGAAGCCGGCGCATTGCTCGAAGGCGCGCGGGCCGAGGCGGGAGACCTTGAGCAGGTCCTTGCGGCTGGCGAAGGGGCCATTGGCATTGCGATGCACAACGATGCCCTCGGCGAGCGAGGCGCCGAGGCCCGACACCCGGGCGAGCAGTGAGGCCGAAGCGGTGTTGAGGTCGACGCCGACCGCGTTCACGGCATCTTCCACCACCCCGTCCAGCGAGCGGGCAAGGCGGTATTGGTCGACATCGTGCTGATATTGCCCGACGCCGATCGATTTTGGTTCGATCTTGACGAGCTCGGCCAGCGGGTCCTGCAGCCGGCGGGCGATCGAGACCGCACCACGCAGTGATACGTCGAGATCGGGAAATTCGGCAGCGGCCGTTGCCGAGGCCGAATAAACCGAAGCGCCGGCCTCGCTGACGATGACTTTCAGCGGCTTGGGCGCCGGCAGGGCGGCGAGCATGTCGACCACCAGCTTTTCCGTCTCGCGGCTGCCGGTGCCGTTGCCGATGGCGATGAGTTCTATGTTGTGGCGGCGAACGAGGGAAGCGAGTTCGGCCTGGGCTCCGCGTAAATCGTTCTTCGGCTGGAAGGGGTAGACGGTGGTGGTGGCGAGCAGCTTGCCGGTACCGTCGATCACCGCGACCTTGACGCCGGTGCGGATGCCGGGATCGAGGCCCATGGTGGCGCGCGAGCCGGCCGGCGCCGCCAGAAGCAGGTCCTTGAGATTGCGGGCGAACACCCGGATCGCCTCTTCCTCGGCCCGTTCGCGCAAATTGCCCATCAGGTCGACATAGAGGTGCAGGGAGAGCTTGACCCGCCAGGCCCAGCCGACGACCTCCATCAGCCAGCGGTCTCCGGGAAGACTGCCCGCGATCGCACAGGCCTGGGCAATCATGCGCTCCACGGGCTTCACTGCGGAGGCATCGTCGGCATCGACCTCGATGTCGAGCGACAGCACCTCCTCGTTGCGGCCACGCAGCATGGCGAGCGCGCGGTGGCTGGGCACACCCGACCATTTCTCGACATGGTCGAAATAATCGGAGAATTTCGCGCCGGCCACCTGCTTGCCGTCGATGACGCGGGCGCGCAGGAACGCATGTTCTTTCATATAGGTGCGCAGCCGGCCGACTAGCTCGGCATTTTCGCTGAAGCGTTCGACCAGGATGTCACGAGCGCCTTCCAGGGCCGTCTTTGTGTCGGGAACCTCGTCGCCGAGATAGGCCGCCGCCAGTTCCGTCGGCACAGCCGCCCGGTCGATCAGGATGGCCTCGGCGAGCGGCCCCAGCCCGCGCTCGCGAGCGATCTCGGCCTTGGTGCGACGCTTGGGCTTGTAGGGCAGATAGATATCCTCCAACTCCGCTTTGGTGGCGGCAGCGGCGATCTTGGCCTCGAGTGCGTCGTCGAGCTTGCCCTGCTCGCGGATCGAGGAAAGGATGGTCTCGCGCCGGGCCTCGAGTTCGCGCAGATAGGCGAGGCGCTCGGCAAGATCGCGCAATTGGGTGTCGTCGAGCCCGCCGGTCACTTCCTTGCGGTACCGTGCCACGAAGGGCACCGTCGCCCCCTCGTCGAGCAGGGTGATGGCTGCCGTCACCTGCTGCGGCTTGGCATTGATCTCGGCTGCAATGATCGAGGCCAGGCGTGCGCTGGCGTTCGTGGCGTGTTGTTTGCCGTTCATGCGCTCCTCGTTCGAAGATGAGTCGCGCACCATAGGCAAGGCGGGGCGGGACCGCCATGCTTCCGATTGGAGCGCAGTGCTTCTCCACAGCCCGCCGATTTTGATGGCGCCTCTCTTCCTGCCAGCTTTTCGAGGATGCGATGCAGATGGACCAGGCGACGTTTCGTGATTTCCCGAACATGCTTGCCTCAATAAAATCGATGTGATTTATTCGCGCGGCGTCACTGCGCCACCATGAGGCGGAACCGATCCGCCCGATCGAGGAAACACCCCAGGGAGAAACAAGATGCGCAAGCGTCTGGTTACCGCGCTGCTCGCCTCGGCCGTTGCCTTCGCAACCGCCTCGTCACAGGCCGAAGACCTCGTCACCAAGAGCCGGATCGGGCCGGCCGATGCTCCGAAATCACTGACCTTCCGGCTGACGGGCGACGGGCCCGACAGCACGGACCCGGTCTGGGCGGAGGGCTACAAGAAACTGTTCGGGGAGTTCATCCAGCGCCATCCCGGCTGGAAGATCGAGCTCGAACGCATGTCCGACAATATCGGCCAGGAGCAGGCCCGCATGCTCGAACAGGCCAAGGCCGGCCGCGGGCCCGATTGCGCTGCGGTCGATTCCTTCGTGCTGGCCCTTTTCATCGGTGCCGGCGTGCTCAAGCCGCTCGATGCCTATTTTACCAAGGACGAGGTCAACGATCTCTTCCCCTTCGTGCGCCAGGGCATCACCGGCAAGGACGGCAAGATCTATGCCTGGTGGTGGGATACCGATCTGCGCGTGCTCTACCGCAAGAAAGACATCGTGCCGGAAGCCCCAAAGACATGGGACGAGTTGAAGGCAGCAGCCCTCGCTTCGAAGGAGAAGGGCATGGAGGGCCTGCTCTTCAATGCCGGGCGCTGGGAGGCCACCACCTTCGACTGGCTCGCCAATTTCTGGAGCCAGGGCGGTAAGCTCGTCGACGACAGCGGCAAGCCCGTGTTCGCGGACGGCGAGAATCGCGAGAAATTCCTCAAGGCGGTCAAATACTTCAAGGATCTCGTTGATTCCGCCGCCGCACCCAAGCGCGTTACCACCATCATGAATTACGACGAGTTGAACGCCGCGGCGGCGGCCGGGACGACGGCCTTGTTCATCGGCGGCAACTGGCAATATGGCCAGCTCAAGACCATTCTCGAACCGGAAGCCTTCGAGCAATGGACCTTCTCGGAGATCCCGGGACCAACCGTCGGGCAGAACTCGACCGGTACTGGCGGCTGGACGGTCGGAGCCTTTGCCAACGATCCCGACAAGGTCGCCATGTGCGCTGCGATCGCCAAGGAGGTCTATTCGGGGCTGGGCAATGCCCTGCAGCAGCAATTGCCGACCTCCAAGGCGCAATATGACAAGTTCGACGTCTTCAAGACCGAGGCGAACAAGGCCTTTGCGGCGGCGCTCACCCACGGCCAAGCCCGGCCGGGGGTACCGATCTATGCGGAAATCTCCAACCAGATCCAGGTGATGATGGGCGATGTGCTGGCCGGCACCAAGACGCCCGAAGCGGCCCTCGATGCTGCCAATGCCGCTGTGCAGGCGGCCTATGCCCGGCAGAAGTGAAAAAATGAGGTGGGTGGCATTGCGAGAGACCAGTGGTTCGGCCCTACCAATTGCGGACGGACCATTGGTTGCATGCACCTCGCGGTTCCCGAGCAAGGCGCGGCAATCCTTCCCCGACTTCGGGGAAGGTGGCGCTGCGCAGCAGCGACGGAAGGGGGAGGGTGGTGCTCACCGAAGAAATATAGGCGGATCTGCGCCACTCGCCCCCACCCGAACTGGCTTCGCCAGTCCACCCTCCCCGAAGTCGGGGAGGGATCGTTGCGCCTAACTCTTCGCAGCCGACAGGCCTGATCAGAAGAGTCGTAAGCAGGAGAGGGACGCCATGTCGACGACCAGGGCCGTCATCGCCGCCGTGCCGCACCGCCGCAGCGGCCTCGGCCTCGGCCGGCGGATCGACACCAATCCCTTCGCCTGGCTGGCGCCGGCCGTGCTGCTGCTCGCCGCCTTCTATCTCTACCCGATCATCGACGTCTTCCGCCTGTCCCTGACCAATGCGACGCTGCTCAGTTCCGAGGAGCGCTACACGCTCGATACCCTCTACGCCATGCTCGGCAATGCCGCGCTCGGTGACATCCTCCTCACCACCTTCGTCTTCTGCGTAGCGAGCGTGATCGGCCAGCAGGCGGTCGGCTTCGGCATTGCCCTGGTGGTGGTCCGCGGGGAACGCCGCCGGCTTCCCGGCATGACGATGATCCGCACCATCGTGCTGATCGCCTGGGTCATTCCCGGAATCGCCAACGGCCTGATCTGGCAGATGCTGTTCTCCGAGGCTCCGTTCGGCGCCATCAACAGCGTGCTTCGCCTCCTGCATGTCGCACCCGTCGCCTGGCTGTCCGATCCCACCAACGCCATGATCTCGGCCATCATCTCCAATGTCTGGCGTGGCACGGCCTTCTCGATGATTGTGTTCTATGCCGCGCTCAAGGGCATCGACCCTACGCTCTATGAGGCGGCCAATGTCGACGGCGCCAATGGCTGGCAGAAATTCCGCTTCGTCACCCTGCCGATGATGCGCAGTGCCATCCTGGTCAACTCGATCCTGATCACCATCCAAACGCTCAACACCTTTGACGCCATCATCTCGCTCACCGGCGGCGGGCCGGGCCGGGCGACGGAAGTGCTCTCGCTCTTCACCTACAACACCGTCTTCCGCAACTACGACCTCGCCGGCGGCAGCATGCTGTCCGTGCTGATGCTGGTGATCAGCCTGGCACTTGCCCTGTTCTATGCCGCCTTCCTGCCGCGCTGGGAGGATCGCACATGAAGGGCGAGCGTCGCGAGAAATGGGGCGATGTCGCCACCTATATACTGGCCGGGTTGATCGCCGCCTTCTTCCTGACGCCGCTCCTATGGCTGCTGTCACTGGCGCTGCGCTCGCGCCAGGAGGTCTTCCTCGGGGCTGCCCGCTTCATCCCCAAGCGCCCGACGCTCGCCAATTTCGCACAAGTGCTGAGCGATCCCGCCTTCCTGGTCTACCTGTGGAACGGGCTGAAGCTCTCCGCGCTCGGGGGGCTCGGCTGCCTCGCAGTGGCGGCGCCTGCCGCCTATGCCTTTTCGCGCTTCTGGTTTGCTGGCCGCTCGGGCCTGATGATGGCGATCCTCGCCTTCCAGATGGTCTCGCCGCTGGTGATCCTGGTGCCGCTCTATCGCTATATGAGCGATCTCGGCCTGCTCAACAGCCATTTCGGCGTGATCATGGTCTATATCGCCGTGGGCATTCCCATGTGCACCTGGCTGCTCAAGAGCGCCATCGACGCCATTCCGCGCGAATTGGAGGAGGCGGCCGCCATCGATGGCTGCAGCCGCTTCGGCATCTTCTGGCGCATCACTTTGCCGCTGATCACGCCGGGCATCGCCTCGGCCTTCATCCTGATCATGATCCTCAACTGGTCGCAGTTCCTGATCCCCTTCCTGCTGCTCAACAAGGATCCGCAGCTGCCGATTTCGGTGGCGATCTTCAATTTCGCCGGCACGTCCAATGCCTCCACCACCCAGGTACTGGCGGCTGCCTGCCTGGTGGCGGTGGTGCCGGCCATCATCGCCTTCGTGGCGCTGCAGCGCATGGTGGTCGGTGCGCTGACGGCGGGGGCGGTTAAAGGCTGATGTCGAAAATCAATCATAACATTTTGTTTTTACTGGGAGTTCTATAATGTCTCTTACGATCCAACAGCGGATCGCCCGCCTCGATGTCCGCGTGCTCGAGCTCGGCTTTTGGCGCGAGCGCGAGAAGGTCGCCATCGAAGGCTGGACCTTCGATGGCGAGCCGATCGCCCTCGGCGCCGACTGGCCTCGTCGCGAGGGCGTCGCACATTTCGCCGCCAAAGCCGAGGTGCCTCAATCCTGGCCGCTGGAGGAGACCCGCCTGATCCTCGATCTCGGCGGCGAGAGCTTGGTCACCCTGACGGACGAGGCCAGTCAGAAGCGTTATGGCCACGATCCCTATCACCAGGAATATCCGGTGCCGGGCCAACGCTTCTCGATCGAGACGGACAGCGTGGCCCGGCTGCCTTTCGGCGAACCCGTGCCCGAGCCACGCCTGCTGGCAGCGCGCCTGGCGCGCATCGAACCCGCCGTGCACAAGCTGCGCCTGCTGCTCAAGCAGGTATCAGAGGTGGCGCACTTCTTGGGTGAGCACGAGGTGGTGCCGCATCTGGTGGACGTGGCGGAGCGCACCTTCGCTGCGCTCGACTGGCCCTCGGCCACCACGGACTATGTCGCGCGCATGGGCGACTACACTCAACAGCGCTCGATCTGGCAATTGCCGGTGCTGAAACCGAATCCCGACGGGCTGCGACAGGACCATCGCGCCAGCGTGGCGGCGGCCCATGACGGGCTGGTGGCCGAATTGCGTGCGCTCAAAGCCCGCTTTCCCCAGCAGGGCAAGCTCGGCATCACCGGTCATGCCCATATCGATCTCGCCTGGCTTTGGCCCTATGACGAGACCCGGCGCAAGGCCCGGCGCACCTTCCACACCGCCCTCCGCCTGATGGAACAATTTCCGAGCTTCGTCTTCAACCAGTCCACGGCCGCCTATTACGCCCAGATCGAGGAGGACGATCCGGCCCTGTTCGCCGATATCGTCGCGGCGGTGAAGAGGGGCCAGTGGGAAACCATCGGCGGCATGTGGGTCGAGCCCGATACCAACATGCCGACCGGCGAGAGCTTCGTGCGCCAGATCCTCTACGGCCAGCGCTATTTCCAGCGCCAGTTCGGCGTGCGACATCGCGTCTGCTGGCTGCCGGATTGCTTCGGCTTCTCGCCGGCCCTGCCGCAACTGCTCAGGCAGGGCGGCATGGATTCCTTCTTCACCATCAAGGTGAACTGGTCTGAGACCAATCGCTTCCCGCACGACCTCTTCTTCTGGGAGGGCCTCGATGGCAGCCGGGTGATCGCCCACACCTTCGACAATCCGCTGCACGGCTATAATGGCTCGACGGAGCCGGCAGCTGTCATCCCGACCTGGAAGAATTTCCGCCGCAAGGACATCCATGACGAGAGCCTGCTCGCCGTCGGCTATGGCGATGGCGGCGGCGGCACCACGCCCGAAATGCTGGAACGCCAGGCCCAGCTTGCCGATTTCCCAGCAATTCCGGCGCTGAGTCCAGTTCGCGTCGAAGATTTCTACGCGCGTATATATGACAACGTCCCGGCAGAGAAAATCCCGGTCTGGTCGGGCGAGATCTATCTCGAACTCCATCGGGCCACGCTGACCACGCAAAGCCACACCAAGCGCCTGCACCGCCATGCCGAACGGGCACTGATCACCGCCGAGACCGTCGCCTCGCTGGCGGCGCTGCTCGGCGGCCCGCTGCCCGAAAGCCTGGAACCGGCCTGGCGCAAGGTGCTCAAGAACGAGTTCCATGACATCCTGCCGGGTTCGGGCATTCGCGAGATCTACGAGGATGCCGAACGCGAGCTCGGCGAGGCGCTGGCGACGGGCCAGCAGGCTCAGGAATCCGGGCTCGAAGCCGTGGTGGCGCAACTGCCGAAGGGCGGCTCGGCCGAGATGCTGGTGGTCGTCAATCCCGATCTCCATGCGCGGCCTATCCGCTGCGAAATCGACGGGGCTCCCTTTGCGACGGAGGGCACGGTGCCCCCGCTCGGCATCGTCGTGCTCGATCATGCCGGGCTGCGTGCGCCCGATGGCCTCACGGTTTCGAAGACGGGCCTCGAGAACCGCTTCGTGCGGGTTGTCCTCAATGGCGACGGCACGCTCGCCAGCCTCTACGACAAGCGTGCCGGGCGCGAGGCCCTGGCCGGCCGTGGCAACCAGCTCTGGGCCTATGCCATGGACAAGCCCCGCAACTGGGACGCCTGGGACATCGAGGACGACTATGCCGCCAATGGCCAGGAACTGACGGCGGTGGACGCGATCGAGGTCGTCGAGACCGGCCAGCATCGCGTTGCCGTCAGGATCGTCAGGCGCTTTCGCGACTCCACCATCACCCAGACCCTGCGGCTGTGGGCGAACTCGCCGCGCCTGGAAATCAGGACCGATCTCGACTGGCATGACCGTCGCGTCTTGCTCAGGACCCTGACGCCGGTGGCGGTGCGCTCGGATTTCGCGACCTTCGAATGCGCCTTCGGCGTCGTCAGGCGCTCGACCCGCGACAACACCTCCTGGGACAGCGCCCAATATGAAGTGCCGGCGCATCGCTTCGCCGATCTTTCGGAGCCCGGCTTCGGTGTCGCCATCCTGAACGACGCCAAATATGGTCACAGCGTCAAGGGCAATGTACTCGGGCTGAGCCTGGTGCGTGCGCCCATCTATCCCGATCCGCTGGCCGATGAAGGCGAGCAGAGCTTCCTTTATGCGCTCCTTCCGCATCAGGGCAGCTGGCATGAGGGGGGGGTACGCGAGGAGGCGCTCGATATGAACCAGCCAGTGCTGGCGCTTGCCACCACCGGTCTTCAGCCCGTATCGCTCCAGCCTCTCGCCATCGAGGGCCTCGCGGCCGGGCTCGGTGGTCTCAAGCGGGCGGAAGAGGGCAGGGGGCTCGTCCTGCGCGTCTACGAGCCTGCCGGCGCCCGTGGCTCCTTCACCGTCAAGCCGGCCGCGGGCTGGCGGCTCGGCGAGGCCGTCGACATCCTGGAAGAGCCTGTGTCGCGTGCAGGCGGGGTGGATCTCAAGCCGTTCGAAGTCCGCAGCTGGGTGCTGAAGAAGGAATAATGTCATGAGCGCGGACGTCCTTGTTCATGAGCGCTAACATTGCGAACAAAGCCGCGGGATCGCGGAGGGTCGATCTCCTCTGCTCCATCAAGTGGTGGGGCGAGATCGACCCTCCATCCTCCCATAGACTCTGCAAAGTTTGTGCTCCCGGGCATCTGCCGCCACGGTTGACAAGACGGGATAGCGTGCGGCTTGATCGGTCCGGATATGAAGTCCTCCCTCCTGCCGGGCGAACTCGCCGGCTCCAATTCCGGCCACGCCGCCAGCCACAACCAGGCCGTTATCCTGCGCACCATTCGTTGGAGCCAGCCGATTTCGCGCACGGAACTGGCGCGCCGTTCCGGTCTCAGCAAGCAGGCAGTCGCCCGCATCACCGAAAAGCTGCTCGACGACGGGCTGATCATCGAGGCGCGCCGGCGCTACGGCATGCGCGGGCAGCCGGCGATCGAGCTCGAGATCAATCCGGAAGGCTGTTTTTCGGTGGGCATCGGCCTCGGGCGTGATCATCTCACCATCGTTGCCGTCGATGCGCTCGGCACTGTGCGTGACCGGTTGCATCGGGAGGTGCGCTATCTCTTGCCCGATGCCTTCTTCGCCGAGGTGAAGGAAGCCCTGAAGACTTTCCGGCGCCGCCATGCCATCGACGAGAATCGGCTGGTCGGCATCGGCCTCGCGATTCCCGACCTGCTGGGCGAGATTCCCTTCATCGGCATGCCCGAGGCCTATTCCATCTGGGAAGAGACGGATATCCGCGCCCGCTTCGCCGCCTTCACGGAACAGCCCGTCTTCATCGACAATGATGCGACGGCGGCGGCGATCGGCGAGCTCACCTATGGGCTCGGCGTGGAGATCCGCAGCTTCTTCTATATCTTCATCGGGGCGGGGCTGGGCGGAGGCATCGTGCTCGACGGCGCCTGCTATCACGGGTCGAGCGGCATCAGCGGAGAAATCGGCTGGCTGCCGCTGTCGCCGGCAGGCGGGCGGGAAGGCGACGGCGTGCAGCCGCTGGGCCAGCTCGTCTCGCTGCTGCAGCTCTACGACTTTCTAGCCCGGCACGGCATCGCCGTCACACAGCCCCAGCAATTGCTGGGGCTCGACGAGCGTGGCAAGGATCTGGTGGTGATCTGGCTGCGCATGGCAGCCCGGCATCTGGCCGAGGCAGCCATCGATATCGGCCTCCTGATCAATCCCGATGCGGTGTTGATCGGCGGGCGTCTGCCGGTGACCCTGATGGACAAGCTGCTGCTCTTCGTCCACGAGGAACTTGCTCGCGACCCCAGGCCGATGCCGCCGGTCTATCGTGCCGGCGGCTCCGAGGACGCTGCAGCGCTGGGAGCCGCAACCATGCCGCTCGCCCATGCCCTCAGGTTGGAAGCGGCCGATCCGGCACAGCGAACGCGCTCGCCGCTGCGAGCCCGGGATCTTCGCTGAGAGCGACCAATGTCGCCGCGCTCTTGCCCGAAGCCGCCGCTTCTTTTTTGACACGCCATTTAACGCAGCTGGAAGGGCCGGCGCATGTCCGGCAGCAGGATGTCGAGGAAGGGGATCGCCGCGATCCCCTGTACGACGCCCTGATCGGACAATGTGCTGCAGCGAATTTCCGGCAGCCAGAAAGGGTGCGTCGGGTCGATCATCCGGCTTCGGCGCAGCATCTGCAGGCGTGTGGCAAGCGCTTCCAGCAGCGGCGTCGGCAGGCGGCCCCCCACCACGATCAGGCGCGGACCGATGAAGGCGGCCATGGCGATGATCATGTCGGTGAGATGCTCGGCGGCCTCATCGAGCCATTGCTGCACGGCGGCTTCCGACAAATCGTGGCTGGGCAGGCGGCTGGTCGCCGCCACCTCGTCGAGATAACGCCCGTCGCGGCCGGTACGCATCAGCCCGACCAGGCCCGCCTTGTGCTCGGCACCGTCGAACACCGTGCCGGCGATGATCATGCCGGCCCGCACGGTCGAGCCGAGCAGGATGAAAACGAAACTGTCATCTGCCTTGGCGACGCCACCCTGCCGCTCGCCGATGGCTGCGGCGACGGTGTCGCGTTCGACGATGGCGCGATAGGGCGAGAGGGCGGCCCTGATCGGCTCGGCCTGCTCTCCTGCCGTCAGTCCGATGCCGTGAAGGCGGCCGCCGGGCGCTACCTGCGACAGGCGGCTGACGGCCTTGCGGATCCAGCCGGCGGTTTCCGTCGCATCGCCGACGGGGCCGTCCTCGGTGAAGAGCGGTGTGCCGGCCAGATCGGTGGCAATCAGCCGCGCACGCTCGCCGGCAAGATCGACGCCGATCGATACAGCGCTGCCCGGCCGTATGGCAAAGCAGGTGGAGCGCGCCGAACTACGGATCTCGATCAGGCCGTCGCCCGTCAGGCGGCGCAGGATGTTGGCGATGCCGGGTACGGTGAGGCCGGTGACATGGGCGAGTTCGAGCCGGGTCATCGCGGCGCCGCGCCGCAAAGCCTCCAGGGTGACGCGCAGATTGTGATCCGCCGCCTGCACCAGGTTGAAGCCCGAGGTCTGGTCGCGCCTTTCGGGAAAGCGCGCGGGAAGCGGGGGACTGCGATCGATCGGCATGATCTCTTAATTTGGGACGGCGCGATACGGAGGCGATGACGATAGCCTATTGGCGCTCGCCGGGGCAGGTCCATCACCAACTTCCTGCGAATGCCGCGGCAGCCAGCAGTATTCCGGTCAGGATGTTCGACAGGAAGAGGCGAAAATTCAGCTCCGGCCTTTGAAGGTCGATGCACCAAATCTGCCAGGCCAGATGGGCGGCGATGACCGCCATCACGGCGGCATAGGACGCTGACATGCCCAGCAGCCAGCCTCCGAGCGACCATGACATGATGGCGAGGGCATAGAACAGCCCGATGCAGGCCTTGCCGTTTCGACCGAACAGAATCGCGGTCGATTTCAGGCCTAGACGCGTATCGTCGGCAACGTCGACATAAGCATAAACCGTATCATAGCCAATCTGCCAGGCGATGGCGCCGATCCACATGACGATAGCCCCGGCTGGAATCGTACCGGAAACTTCGGCCCACGCCATTAACATGCCCCAATTGAACGCTGCGCCCAGGACGGCCTGAGGCCAATGGGTGAAACGTTTGCAAAGCGGATAGATGAACACGAGCGGCAGCACACCTAGGGCGACGAGGCAGGTGTAGGGCGTCAAGAAGAGGAGAAGCAGCGCAGCCAGGGCAAGTTCTGTGGCAAGGAACCCCATGGCGTTGCCTGTCCCGAGCTGACCACTCGCCAGCGGGCGAAACCTGGTCCTTTCCACATGCCCGTCAAATCTACGATCCGCGATGTCGTTGATCGTCGAGCCGGCGCTTCTCATCGCCAGCGCTCCAAGAGCGAAGACGGCCAGGAGCCAGGGTTCGGGGCGTCCGTGGGAGGCCTGAACCAGCGCGGCCAAGCAAGGAAAGAGCGTGAGCCAGATGCCAACCGGCCGATCGAGCCGGGCGAGTCGCGCATAGGGGCGCCAATCGGCCGGCAACCAGCGATCGACCCAATCGCCGGCATGGATATCAGTCAAATCTGGGCGACCTGAAGTCATCATGGCGTGAGGCGGCTCCGTCGCGAAATTGCCGGTCGAAGCTAAGCGTCCGTGCCCATCGCTGACAAGCGGCCGACACTGCGCCCGTTCGCCGCCGGGGTGTCGAACTCGCGCTGCCCTTCGTCATCACCGCGGGCACAACGAGGCTCGAAATCGGCCGCGATTCACGGCCGGTCGAGTGCTGCTTTGTTTCGAGGTAGCCCGATTTCCCTGGGAGGCGCCGGCCTTCAACGCGGCCCGGGACTGCGAATGAACAGCCAGGAGCCGAGCCTATCGGCTCCACCAGGCTGGTCGTCCTCGAGCCAGCCGCATTTGCGATAGAAATTTCGCGCTGCCTGGTTCCGTGTCTGGCACTTCAGCGACAGCGCCGGACCGTATCGTTTCACGGCCTCGCCGAGCAAGGCGGCCCCGATGCCGCAGCCGGCGAGGTCGTGATCGACATAAAGGTGATGCAGGAAATTCTCCGGCTTATAGATGGCGGCAAAGCCGGCGACCTGATTGCGCGCCTCGGCCACCAATATCCGTTCGCCCTTCGTGACCTCATCGAAACCGGGGCCGTCGAAGACCGGCCAATCGGCCCAATAAAAGGCCAGGCGCCCGGCCTTGGACAGGATTCGGGCGCAAGGCTCGCGATCGCCCGAGTTGAACTCGCGGATCATGGCATCGATCGGTACGCAATCCTCTCGTCTGGGCGATGGGCGGGGGCGGACTGCCCTCGCCGACCCGGGAGCAGATGCGTTAGAGCGCAAGCCTTGCCTGCGCTCTCACACCTTGTCCTGAGCGTCTTCGCCATTCCTGCCGATTCCGTCAAACCGCAACCGGCTCAAGACAAGTGACAGCCTCACTCGACGTCGAACTTCACGCCCTGGGCGAGCGGGAGGGTGCGGCCATAATTGATGGTATTGGTAGCGCGCCGCATATAGGCTTTCCAGGCGTCGGAGCCGGACTCGCGCCCGCCGCCGGTTTCCTTCTCGCCGCCGAAGGCACCGCCGATCTCGGCGCCGGAGGGGCCGATATTGACATTGGCGATGCCGCAATCGGAGCCGCGTGCCGACAGGAAGGTTTCGGCCTCGCGCATGTCATTGGTGAAGATGGAGGACGACAGGCCCTGCGGTACGTCGTTATGCGCGTCCAGCACGGCATCGAGATCGCTGTATTTCATCACATAGAGGATGGGCGCGAAGGTCTCTTCGAGCACGGGGCCGACCTGGGCCGGCATCTCGACCAGGGCCGGAGCGGCATAATAGGCATCCTCCAAACCGAGATCCACGCGTCCGCCGCCATGCACGGAGCCGCCGGCTTGCCTTGCGGCCGCAAGCGCCTTCTGCATGGCCTTGAAGGCCGCTTCGTCGATCAGCGGACCGATGAGCGTGCCTGCGTCAAGCGGGCTGCCGATCGAGACCGAGGCATAGGCGCGCTTGAGGCGCGGCACCAGGGTGTCATAGACGCTGTCATGCACGAAGAGGCGGCGCAGGCTGGTGCAGCGCTGGCCGGCCGTGCCCATGGCGGCGAAGGCGACGCCGCGCAAGGTGAGGTCGAGATCGGCCGAAGGGCAGACGATGGCGGCGTTGTTGCCGCCAAGTTCCAGGAGAGACCGGGCGAAACGCTGGGACAGGCGCGGCCCCACCGCGCGGCCCATGGCGGTGGATCCGGTGGCCGAGACCAGCGGAACCTTGGCATGGTCGACGAGGATCTCGCCAAGCTTGCGGTCGCCATAGAGCACGCCATGCAGGCCGGCCGGTGCCGCGTCACCTCCCGCCGCGAAGCGCGCCAGGGCACGCTCGACCAGCGCTTCGGTCGCCAGCGCAACCAGCGTGGTCTTCTCGGAGGGCTTCCACACCACGGCATTGCCGCAGACCAAAGCGAGCGCCGTATTCCAGGACCAGACCGCCGCCGGGAAGTTGAAGGCCGAGATCACGCCGGTGACACCCAGAGGATGCCAGGTCTCCATCATGCGATGGTCAGCCCGCTCGGTGGCGATGGTCAGGCCGTAGAGCTGGCGCGACAGGCCGACGGCGAAGTCGCAGATGTCGATCATCTCCTGGACTTCGCCCAGGCCCTCGGACGTGGTCTTGCCGACCTCGATCGAGATCAGCCGGCCCAGCGCCGACTTGTGGGTGCGCAGTTCCTCGCCGAGCAGGCGGACGAGCTCGCCGCGCCGGGGCGCAGGCACGTTGCGCCAGGCAAGGAAGGCCTTATGGGCAGCCTCGATGCGCGCGAGCGTTTCATCGGAACTGGTTTCCTTCACGACGGCCAGGGTCTCGCCGGTGATCGGCGAACGGGCCTGGATGCTGCCGCCGGTATAAAGCTCGGCCTTGACGCCGACCTCGACGAGCAAAGCGATGGCGTCCGAGGCGACGCTGAGAGGCTCGGCCGGGCTACGGCGCTGGGAAGACGAGGCGGTCATCGTGGTCTCCTTGCTGGAAAAACGAAACGGGTTGTTACGATCGGGCCGGGCTCTCGACATGAGCGAGCAGGGCCTGGGCCGGGTGAAGCGGTGAAAAGCCGGCGCAGCGCTTGGTCTGGCAACGGCAGGAAAAACCGGTGGCGAGAACGTTCGAGGGCGCGAGACCGGCAAGGCGCGGGCCCCAGCTCATCGCGAACAGCTCCTTCGACATCCCGGCATGCTCGGCCTCGTGCCCGAACAGGCCGGCCATGCCGCAGCAGCCGGTGGCGGGCAAAGCCAGTTCGAGCCCGAAATGGCGGAAGATCCGCGTCCAGGCCTGGCCGGTTCCGGGCCGGGCCGTCTTTTCGGTGCAGTGAGGAAAGAGGTGATAGGGCCCGGATTGGGAGAGGGCGCGCGGTTGCCCCAGCCGCCCGCTTTCGAGCGACTCGATCAGGAATTCGTCGAGGCTGCGGATCGGCAGCGCTTCGCCAAGGCCCGGACCGGCATATTCGTGATCGCGCATCAGCACGGTGACCGGCTCGATGCCGACGACCGGCAATCCCGTGGCCAGCAGCCGGCTGTGATAGGCCTTGGCTGCACCGGCGACCTTGTCGAATTCATCCAGCATGCCCAGGACATGCCGCGACTTGCCGTTGGCCGCCGCGGCCGCCCGATGCACGCGATAGCCCAATTGTGCCAGCAGGCCGGCGACGGCATCGACGACGACGCCATCGAAGGAACTGGTGAAGCTGTCCTCCAGGAGAATGATCTCGTCAGGCCCGGCGCCGGCCGCCAGCCTGGTAAGGTCGCGCTGCTCCAGGCGCGGCGCCGAGGCCGGCACGGACAAGGGCGGCAGGTCGGCGAGGCCTGCCCGGTGGACCAGGCCGGAGGCCGTCAGCAGGCGCAGGCCGAGATTGGCAGCCTTGGGAAAGCGCCGGGCCAGGGCCAGTCCGGTTTCCATCGAGGCGACGATCCGGTGACGCAGCGGCCGACGGCGGCGCTTGAAATAGCGATGCAGGAAGCGCGCCTTCATCGTGGGAATGTCGACCTTGACCGGGCATTGGCTGGAACAGGCCTTGCAGGACAGGCAGAGGTCCAGTGAAGCCTTGAGCTCGTCCTCGATCTCGGCGGCGACCTGAGTTTCGGCGGTCGAGGTCGAACGCGCCCATTCGCGCAGCATCGCCGCCCGTCCCTTGGGCGAGTGCCGACGGTCGCGCGTGAGCTTGTAGGACGGGCACATCGCATCGTGTCTGTCCCAATTGAAGCAGGCGCCATTGCCGTTGCAGGCGATCGCCTTGTCGTAGTCGCGCTGCAATGGGGCGGCGATGGTACGGTCCTTCTCGCCGCGCAGCGGCACTCCATCGATGCGCTCGACAGGATGAAGGACGGCATCGGCGCTGGCGAGCTTGCCGGGATTGAGCAGGTTGAGCGGATCGAAAACCCGCTTGAGGGCGCACAGCTCCTCATAGAGCCTGCCGCCGAAGAAAAAGGGCGAATATTCGCCGCGATAGCCTCGGCCATGCTCGCCCCAGAGCAGCCCGCCATATTTCCGGGTGAGGGCGGCGACGGCATCGCTGATGGGCCTGATCAGCGCGGCATCCTCGGGCAGGCGCATGTCGAGGGCCGGGCGCACATGCAGGCAGCCGACATCGGCATGGCCGAACATGCCATAGGCAAGGCCGTGGCTGTCGAGAATGGCGCGGAATTCCTCGACATAGGGCGCCAGCTTCTCGGGCGGAACGGCGGTATCCTCGACGAAGGGCGTGCCCTGCTTGCCGCCGCCGAGGCGGCCGAGCAGGCCGACGGCCTTTTCGCGCAGGGACCACAGGCTGGCGATGGTCGTGGCGTCGGTGACGATTTTCCAGTCGAGGACGATGCCGGGCTGCTCCGCCAGCAGGCGCGACAGCCGGGCCAGGCCGGCCTCGACCTCCTCCCGGCTTTCGCCGACGAATTCCACGAAGTTCAGCCCGCCCACCGGCTGGCCGTCATTGCCGCCCAGGGCGTTCTCGATCGCATCCCAGACCACATCCTGCCTGGCGAGGGACAGGATCGTGTCGTCGATAATCTCGATTGCGGCCGGTTCCGCCTCGAGCAGGCGCTGGACGTCGACGAGGGCGCCCTGGAAACTGTCATAGCGGATCGGAACCAGCGCCCGGCAGACGGGACGCTTGCGCAGCCGCAGGGTGAGGCGGGTGGTGAAGGCAAGGGTGCCTTCCGAGCCGGCCAGCAGATAGGACAGGCGGAAGCAGCCGTCCTCCCCGAGCACCTGCTTGAGATTGTAGCCGGTGAGGCCCCGGTTCATCTCCGGAAAGGTCGAGGCGATCAGCCCCTCGTTCTGCTCGATGACCCGCAGGACTTCGCGATGGATGCGGCCTGCAGCGTCTTCCCGCTTTGCCAGCCTGCGCGCCTCGGCGATGGTCATTGCCTCGACTTGGAAGGTCTCGCCATTGGCAAGAACGATCTCCATCGCCTCGATATAGTCGGAGGTCTTGCCATAGATGCGCGAGCCCTTGCCGGAGGCATCGGTCGCGACCATGCCCCCAAGGGTGGCACGCGAGGCGGTGGAAACGGTCGGCGGAAAGAACAAGCCGTAAGGCTGGAGATAGTCGTTGAGCTGGTTGAGCACCACGCCTGGCTCGACCGTCACCCTTTGCCGTTCGAGGTCGAGCGCGAGGATGCGGTTCATGTGACGGGAGGTGTCGACCAGCACCCCGCGCGTCAGCGACTGGCCGTTGGTGCCGGTGCCGCCACCACGCGGAGACAAGGGCACGCCGTGCTCGGCCGCCAACCCGACGATGCGGGCGATATCCCCACCGCCGCGCGCAAACAGCACCGCAGCCGGCTCGACCTGGTAGATGCTGTTGTCGGTGGCATGAACGATGCGAGTGGCACGATCGCGCGCGATGTCACCGGCAAGGCCGGCGGCTGCCAACGCTGACAGGAAGGCATCGAGCCCCGGGGGGACAGCCTTCTCGTCGACCTGCACTCTCATATTCATGGCCGCACCGGTCCCTATGCGATGGCCATCATCGCCAAATGGGGATTGCCGAGCTGCGCGAGGGCCAGATCCAGCGATCGTTTTTCGGTCGCGGCATAGAGGACGAGTTCGTCCTGGACGGGTGCGCCGAGAGCGTGTTCGAACTCGGTGCGGTTCGAGCGCTCGCCATAGTTCTGCTGCTCGTCGGTGCCCAGGTTCGACTGGAAGATACCGGCGGCGCTGACGGGCAGGAAGTCCTCGTAGACGATCGGGTCGAAGCGCAGGAAGCCGGCTTGGACCAGTTCGTCGATGGTTGCGGCAAGCTGCTTCCGCTCTCTCGCTGCAAGACCTTGCGCGGTCGCCGAATAGCGGAAATAGGCCAGGCCCTGGGCGCGCAGCTCGGACCATTCGTCGGGAAAGGCGCGGAAACGCTCGGCGAGTTCCGACTGGTAGTCGCCGGCATTGGCACCGCTCTGGCCGACGCGCACGTCGGAGCGCACACCGGACAGCAGGGTGTCGTAGAGCCGGCGTCCCTTCGGGGTCAGCGCGATGCCGCGCTGCTCGATTTCGCCGAAGCGGGCAGTATGCGTGCCTGCGCTGGCGTCGCCACCTTCGTTCCGGAACTCGATCGGCTCTTCGAGCGCCTTGAAGCTGGTCTGGCGCAGCAGGATGGCGCATTTGCGCCGGGGGGGACCCTCGATGACGGCCTTGGGAGTGATGCCGCGGGCGGGCATGCCGGCCTGCACGGCGTCGATATCGAGGGTGCGCGGCGTCAGGTGGTTGATATGCGGGCCCTTGAAGCTGACGACGTCGGCGATCAGGCGATGGGCATCGTGCAGCTTCTCATAGGTGCCGAGTGAGACCGTGGCTTTGGCGTGCCAGCGGAAGGTCTCGAGCGCTTCGGCGACAAACTCCTGCGCTTCGTCCGGCGTCAGGCCGCCTAACATTTCGAAGCAGGCCACCAGTTCGAGCGCGCGCACCGTGAAGATGCGCCGCGCCGCCAGGATGCGGGCTGCCTCGGTGCGCAACGCCGCGTCCTCGATCAGTTCCAGCCTGAGCAGCGAGGTGAAGACGCGGAAGGGATTGCGGCGCAGGCTGGCATCGTCGATCGGGCGGAAGGCAGTGGAGTGGACGGGAACACCGGCGACCGAAAGGTCGTAGTAGCCAACGGGAAACATGCCCATCACGGCAAAGATGCGGCGAATGTCGAACAGCTCCCGGGCCGTACCAAGGCGGATGGCGCCATGGCGCTCGAGGCTCAGGCGGGCCAGTTCGTCATGGCGCGTCAGTGTTTCCCGCAAGGCGCCGTCGTCGGCGAGGGTGACCTCGTTGACGTCGGCGACCAACTCCATCAGCGTGCCGTATTGCGGCACCTCGCTGCGATACATCCGCGACATGGCCGTCGAGAACAGGGTCCGGATCTCGTCCGGATGCAAGAAGGTCTGGTTGGCCATGTCCCGGGCTCCCGTTGCGGCTCGATTGGGCGACGATCTCATTCGCAATCGTCATGTTGTCGAGCTTCATGCGCCAGTGGACACGGGTTGGATAGCAATGTTATCTCAACAGTTCATACCGAATGGGAATGAGTGTGGTTGCGAGTCAAACGGGAGCCCAATGAAACGACATTGCTGTTGGAAGTGCCCATCGATAGTCCAGTCTCTGGGGCGGCTCATGTCGGTTCGCGGGTGAAGCGATGCAAGGGCCACGCCGTTTCCTGCCCTCGATCTCCCTGCTCTGTGCCTTCGAGGCGGCGGCGCGCACGGGCAGCGTGACAGCCGCAGCCAGGGAACTCAACCTGACGCAAAGCGCCGTCAGCCGGCAGATCAAGCTTCTCGAGGAGCAACTCGAAGTCGAGCTGTTCCACCGCGAAAAACAGACCATCAGCGTTACGCCGGGCGGGGAAGCCTATGCGCGGGAAATCCGAGATGCCCTGCGCAAGATCGGCACCGCCTCGCTGATGCTTCGGGCCAATCCGCTGGGAGGCACGCTCACCCTGGCGATCCTGCCGACCTTCGGCACGCGCTGGCTGGCACCGCGGCTGCCGCAATTCCTGTCGCACAACCCCGGCATCACCATCAATCTGGTGACGCGCCTGTCCTATTTCGATTTCCGCCAGGACCCCGTCGATGCCGCCATCCATTTCGGTGGTTCGGACTGGCCCGGCGGCGAAATGGAGAAGATCCGCTCCGAGACCGTGGTGCCCGCCTGCAGCCCGGCCTTGCGCGACCAGTACGGCTTCCAGTCAGCCGCCGATCTCCGGAATGCCTCGCTGCTGCATCTGACCACCAGACCTGATGCCTGGGAGCGCTGGTTCGCCCTGCATGGCGCGCCGGCCCAATCGGTGCGAGGCATGCTGTTCGACCAGTTCGCCACGGCCGCCCAGGCTGCGATCGCCGGGCTCGGGGTCGCCCTTCTGCCTGAATTCCTCATCCTCGAGGAGCTCGAGACAGGTCGGCTGGTCCGGGCCCTCGACCTGCCGATGGTGAGTGCAGAGGCCTATTACCTGGTCTGGCCCGCCGATCGTGCCATGCATCCGCCCTTGCTGGCCTTCCGGCAATGGCTCCGTACGCAGGTCTCGCCCGAAGGCGAATAGACGATCGTCTTGATGGTCAATGCTAATGCATTAGGTTGAAAATTATTTATAATTTTCTGATTTATATAATTTTTTATTCAAAATCTTAGAGGCGCACGTCGACCATGTGGGCGAGCCGGGCGCCCACTTCATAGCCGGTCTCCTTCAAGGACCGGAAGGCGGCCGGCGTAAGGTCGGTTCTTGCCAGCGGCAGCTCCGCCTCGCTTATCGTGCCGAGGATATGATCCGCCAATGCCCGGCCGAAGACGGTGCCCGGTGCGATGCCACGACCATTATAACCGGAAAAGCCGACGGCCTGCGGTCCGTAGCTGTGGAAGCGGGGCAAGGCATTAGCGGTCATGCCGATCTTGCCGAACCATTCATGTTCGAATTCCACCCGCCCGATGGCCGGGAACAATTTCCGCAGGGCGCGTTTGGCCCAGTTCTTGTGAATGGCAGCGCCGGTTTTGCTCAGCGCGCCCACGCTGCCGAAGACCAGTCGCCCAGACTGATCCATGCGAAAAGACGAGAGCACGGTGCGGGTGTCCCAGACACCCTCGCCACCCGGCAAGATCTGTTTGCGCAGTGCCGGCGCAAGGGGAGCCGTGGCCAGATTGAAATAGGGCAGATGCACTTGCTCGTTGCGCACCTTTTCCCAAGGCCCCTGGCCATAGGCGTCAGTCCCGACCACGATCCAGGCCGCCGTCACCTGGCCCTGCGGGGTGGTCACGACCCAGCGGCCGTTGCAATGCTCGACATCGGTGACGGGGCTTCCAGTATGAATGTGGCCGCCCTGGCGCAGTACCGCATCGGCAAGGCCTCTTGCATAGGCCAAGGGCTGGAGCGTGCCGGCCCTTCTGTCGAGAAGGGCGCCGGCATAGGCCTGCGTGCCGACCCGCGCTGCGGTTTCCCCGGCGTCGAGAAGCTCGACCGGCGCGCCTCGCGCGTGCCATTGGCGGGCGCGTTCTTCGATTTCCTGCAGCCCCTTGCGCCCGACCGCGCAGTGCAGCGTGCCGTTCGTCCTGAGTTCGCAGGCGATATCGTGACGGGCGATCAGGTCCTTGACCACAGCCGGCGCGTCGCCGAGCATCTGCAGAAGGCGTTCGCCATAGACCGGCCCCAGTTCTCCCGGCAGATCCTGCGGCATGACCCACATGCCGGCGTTGATCAGGCCGACATTGCGGCCGGAGCCGCCGAAGCCGATCTCGACGGCTTCCAGCAGGCGCACGCGCGCCCCGGCCTCCGCCAGATGCAGGGCGGCCGAAAGCCCCGTATAGCCACCGCCGATGACGGCGACATCGGCGGTGACCGATCCATGGAGCGGTTCGGTTTGCGGCGCGCCGGGAGCGGTCTTTTCCCACAGGCCATGGGAGCGCAGGTCGTTCAGCACGATAGGGTCTCGCCAAGAGATACGGTTGTTGCGCAGATGCCCGATGCAGGCGCTCTCATTCGCCACAGGCATGAGACCTAGCCCTATCGCTTCCTTCTGCGCCCCGATATCCATGATTGGGCAAGAGGACATTCCGGTTTGGAATGACCAGAGTCGGCAATCCCACGATGCGGCAAGCCATCTGCCCGAGTGCCAAGTCTGCCGGCCGAAGGAGAGGAGGGGACGCCGCCGCCCTCCCGATCCATGAGGTAAAGATAAGATATTAGTTCCAATATCTTATCTAAATTTCTTGGAGTTTTTCAGAGCCTTTTTCAAGGCATGTTCAGGCACTCGCCTTGGTCACGATCGGTGCCGCCTGCATCTCTTTGTCCTGAGTCAGATCCTCGAGGAAAGCGTCGCACCAGTGCGAGACGTCATGCTCGAGCAGGAAGTTCATCATGGTCTGCCAGCGCTCGCGCCGCTCCTGCAGCGACATGCTCAAGGCGCGAGCGATTGCGTTAGCCGTCCCTTCGGTATCGTAGGGATTGACCAATATCGCGCCGTTGAGTTCGCGGGCAGCGCCGGCGAAGCGCGACAGCACGAGCACGCCTGGATTGTCGGGGTCCTGGGCGGCGACGAATTCCTTGGCGACCAGGTTCATGCCATCGCGCAGCGGCGTGACCAGGCCAACCCTGGCGATGCGGTAGAGGCCCGCCAGGATGTGCCGGCCGACCGAACGGTTGACATAGCGGATGGGGACCCAGTCGAGTGTGCCCATGGCGCCGTTCACCCTGCCGGCCTCCTCGGCCACCATCTTCTGCATCGTCTCATATTCAGGCACCTCCGACCGGGACTTCGGGGTGATCTGCAGATAGGTGACCTTGTTGTGATAGCCCGGATAGGCGCGCAGGAAGCGTTCGAAGGCGTCGATGCGCTGGGTCAGCCCCTTGGAATAATCCAGCCTGTCGACGCCGATAATGAGGTCTCGGCTTTCGACGCTCTGGCGCGCCTTGCGCACGGCCGTGTTGCCGATCGCAACCTGCGCCATCTGCGCGAAGGACTTGGTTTCGATGCCGATGCCATGCACGGCGGCCTTGAAATGCAGGCCGTGATATTCGAACTGGCCCGCCCCCAGGTTCCTGGCGATGCCTTCCCGAGCGAGATAGCCCGCGAAATTGTCGAGGTCGTAGTCGGTCTGGAAGCCGATGAGATCGTAGTGAGACAGGCCCCGGATGATCTCCTCATGCATGGGCATGGCGGCGATCACATCCGAGGGAGGCCAGGGAATGTGCAGGAAGAAGCCGATGGTGTTCTTGATGCCCATCTGCCGCAATTCAAAGGCGAGGGGGATCAGGTGATAGTCATGCACCCACAGGATGTCGTCCGGCTGGATCAAGGGCGCCAGGCGATGGGCGAACAAGCGGTTGACGCGAAAATAACCCGCCATTTCCTTGCGACCATATTCGGCGAGGTCGAGGCGGTAGTGGCAAATCGGCCAGAGCACCCGATTGGCGAAGCCGTGATAATATTCCTCGACATCCGTCTCGGTCAGGTCGGTCAGCACATAGGAAATGTTGCCCTGCTGCTGGAACCGGGGAGGAGGGGGCTCGGCACCGGGGCTGGATTTCCCGGACCATCCGAACCAGATGCCACCACGCTCCTGCAAGGCAGCGTTCAGGGCAACCGCCAGGCCGCCGGCAGGGGCGTCTCCGTTGCGTGCGGGGACGGGAACTCGATTGGAAATGACGACAAGTCGACCCATGGGAACTTTCGAATATTGATGATTGAATCGAATTAGGCTGCGGTGCGAGCGATCAGGTCCCGCAGAGCTGCTGGCGATGATATGAACGCGCGAGCACGCGTTTGGGTCCCGGTCGACCCGACACGGATCGACTGACCGCCAAGGCTGTTGACGGTTTCGAACATCGCCTCGTCGGTGAGATCGTCGCCGATCGCCAGGGGAATCCTGCCTTTGAACGGCGCTTCCTGCAGGAAGGCCTCCAGCGCCTTGCCCTTGCTGGCACGCGCGGGGCGCAGTTCGACCACCATCTTGCCGTGCTGCAGCGTCCAGCCGGGAGCGATGGGCGCAAAGCGCGACATCAAGGCCTCGACATCGGGCTTGCGGTCGGCCGCCAAGCGGTAATGCACTCCAACCGCCGCGCCCTTGTCCTCGAACACGACGCCAGGCCACGCGCCGGCCTCGTCGGCGATGTCGCGCTTGAGCTGCTCGAAAGATGAAGGGACGGAGAGGCTGTCCACGGCGCCGGACGCATCGCGCCGTTCGGCACCATGCAGCCCGGCAATGGGAAAAAGATGGGGGGCGAACAATTCGTCGGCGAGCACGATGTTCCGGCCGGTGACCAGCGCCATGGCGCCACCCAGATGCCGTGACAGGGCCGCGAGGTCATCCGGCAGAGTCGGCGGGACGAAGATCGACAGCGGGGTCGCGGCAAGATCGATCAGCGTACCGTCGATATCCAGGAAAATCGCCCATTTATCGGGCTCAGATAGGGCTGACGCAAAGACCGTCTCACCAGCCGAGGGCGAATTGCCAGGGCTGTCCTGACTGTTTCTTTCCTCATACATGGCCCTTTAGGTAGGCGCGGAGTGCGGCCAGGGCAAGGAAAAAAGCCTGGGCGAGACGGAGAAGCGTGGGCAGGCCATGGTCGCCGGCGTGCGAAACCAGGCTCATTTCCGCCGTACGTAGCGCTCCAGCACAACCGCTGGCAGATATCCCTCATGCTGAACCTGGCTCCAGGGCATATGGCGGAAGGACTTGCCCTGAGGCCGAACGAAGCCATCGAACAGGGCGCCGGCGCAATCGGGCCCGGTATTTGGATTGCCGATGGTTACCAAGGCCTTCGGGTCCTGTTCTCGCAGCAGATCGATGAGATCCGCCACAGTCATCGGTTCCGGCAAAACCGGCATTTTTTTCCCCTCTCCAACCCAGAATGTGCAAAGACACTCCAGGCGCCCCCTCGGAGGGTGTATTACAATACCTCCGAATATCGAGATGCAACTGCGCCGATACATGGCGTACCAAAAAGTTCGACGCAACTAGGATATCCTTCAGGCGCCTTGCCTGAAAGGGGAATCGCAACGACAGAATTCTTCCCATCTTCTTGGCAAGAAAGGAGAAAGTGCCGTTTCGTCAGATCGGTGGATGGCGCTGCTGACACTCTTCTCAGAACAGGCCGGCCGCAGTTGCGTAGACAAGCCGGGTTTGATTATACCTCTTGTCCGTCGAATCAGATTTTCGACCATATGGTCCAGACCTGAAAAGGCGCTGGTTCGCGTTAAAGCGGAGTGCTCGACTTGACCGCGCTGCGATCGCTAGCAGGCACGAGTTCCGTCGCGGTATCTACCACTTCACCGGCAAGAATAGCCGAATATGCCTGCGCTCAGCGCAGCACCGCGCTGGCAAGCTGCGCGCGCGAGCGGACGCCGAGCTTGTCATAGATGGCCTGGGTCTGGTTGCGGATGGTGGCAGGTGCGCTGCCCAGCATCTGTGCCGCCTGCTTGTGGGTTGCTCCGCCGGCGAGCAGATGCGCCACTTCGCGTTCGCGCGGAGAGAGGCGATCGAGCCTCGACAGCAACGAAAACTCCAGCCTTAGGAGATTGGACTGCCGGCCCGCTTCACGATCCTTGCGGCAGTTCACCGCCACCCCCTCGTGCTCGAACAGATGGATGCCGGGGTGCAGCGCGACCTGGCGGAGCGGCCGGGGCAGGCGATCGCCGCTCCAGCCGGGCCAGATGGTCCTGAGGAAGCCTTGGGCTTGATCCAGGCCGAGATGGGCGAAGCCGGCCTCGTCGACCACAAGCGTCGCGCGCTCGCCTGGTCCAGATGCGATGCGCCGTTCGAAATTGGCCTGCAGCGCCAGGAACAGGTGGTCGACCGCGCATTGCAGGAACTGCAGGTCTTCTCCGTCCCAATGCGGATCGAGGCAGCGGGTGCGGTAGACCGAGACGAAGAAGGTAGTGGCAGCCCCCGGCCGATTATGCATGGCGGAGGCCCATTTGCGGATGCCGTAGCGTTCCGACAACTCGGCCATCTCGTCGGTCTGCCGAGGCTGCCCGCGGTCGTAGATGCAGACCCTGCCGCGATCCCGGCGCAAGGCGGTGGCAACGAGGTCCTGGCTGGCCATGGTCGACCAGAACGGGGCAAAGCCCTCGGGAAGGCCAAGCGTGGAGGAGGCCGGCACGGTGGTACGATCGTTGAGGAAACGAGCCCAGCCATACCAGGCGCAATCGAAACCGAGCAGGGGGCGCAAAAGCTCGAGGGCATGGGCCGCCAGATCGAGATCGGCATCCTTGTCGGCGCGACGGCCGGCCTGGTGAAGGTCGACCACGAATTGCGAGAACATGGACAGTTTGGAGGTCACATGCACCGGCCCCGGATGGAGGATTATGTATTTTCGATGATAGTAGCCGTGGACGAAGCTCGTCACAAGGTTGCTCCCCCGCGCCCATAGTGCATCTGCACCATTCCCGCCGTGTCTGCGTGCGCTAGCCTGCCTGAAAACATGCAGACGAGGGAGAATTGTGATGACCACGGGATGGGTGTGGCATGAGCGTTTCGGCTGGCACGACACCGGCACGGCGGGCGGATTCCTGAAAGGGGAATTCATCCAGCCCCTGCAGCATGTGGAGTCACCGGAATCCAAGGCCCGCTTTGCCTCGCTGGTCGAGGTCTCCGGCATCGCCAAGGCGCTGAAGCGCATCGAGATCACCAAGGCCAGCGACGAGGACATCCTGCGCATCCACACGAGCGAGCATCTCGACAAGATGAAGGCGCTCAGTGCCGACATCCGTGGCGGCGACATGGGCGACGGCGTCTCGCCCTTCGGTTTTGCCGGCGTGGACCTGGCCTGCCTTGCAGCCGGCGGCACCATCAGCGCATTGCGGGCCGTGGTTGAGGGCGAGGTCGTCAATGCCTATGCGCTGGTGCGTCCGCCCGGCCATCATGCCCGCCCGGAGAAGGGCATGGGCTTTTGCATGTTCGCCAATGTCGCCGTGGCGATCGCCCATGCGCGGGCCAGGCTCGGCATCGAACGCGTGGCGGTGGTCGACTGGGACGTGCATCACGGCAACGGCACCGAAGCCTGTTTCGAGGCCGATCCCGACATTCTCACCATCTCGCTGCACCAGGACGGCAATTTCCCGCCTGATACCGGCAAGGTCGGTGATCGCGGCGTCGGTGCCGGCAAGGGCTCGGCCATCAACATTCCTCTGCCCGCCGGCTCGGGTGAGGGGGCCTATCTCGATGCCTTCGACCGGGTGGTGCTGCCGGCGGTCGCCCGTTTCAAGCCCGATGTCATCATGGTGGCGAGCGGTTTCGATTCATCCAATGCCGATCCGCTCGGCCGCATGATGCTGGTCTCGGGCTCCTATCGCCTGATGACTCGTCGTCTGATGGATCTGGCGGCTTCGATCTGCGGTGGCCGGTTGGTGATCAGCCATGAGGGCGGCTATTCGCCCTTCTACGTGCCTTTCTGCGGCCTGGCCGTGGTTGAGACACTCAGCGGTGTGCAGACGGGCGTCGAGGATCCTTATCAGGCATTCTGGAAGGACCTGCCCGGACAGGAACTGCAGCCGCACCAGAAAGCCTTGGTCGACGCAGTGGTCGGGGCCTGCGGCCTGTAGCCCCTGTGGCACGGATCTCACGAACAAAAAGAATGGCGCGTGACGGGGCTCTGTACAGGGGCACGGCGACGCGCCACCCACCCCCACCCAGCAGGAGAATGTCGAGATGGGAGGACGAAATGGAGAGGCAAGCGACTGACTCTGGCCGGATCCGCCGCCTTTTGCTGTGGCTCAACCTGATCATCATGCTGTTTCCGCCGATCCATCTGGCGATGGCGCGCGGCAGTTTCGGCATGGCGATGTTCTTCTTCATGGGCAGCGGCCTGTTCCTGGTCGTCAGCCTGACCTATCTGCACCGTGCGAGCCCGGACCGGGAAGAGGAGTAGGACCATGGACTTCCTGATCGGCTACGGGCTGCTGGCCCTGTTCTTCATCGGTGTCGTCGTGGTGCTGGAACGCACCCGCCAGCAGGGCCGGGACTTCACCGACTATGCGGTGGCCGGCCGTTCCTTCGGTTCCTGGTTCCAGACCATGGCCTTCCTCAATACCTGGCTGCCAGGAACGATCTTCATCGCCTTCGCCGGGCTCTCCGCTTCGGCCGGGGTGATCGGCTATTATGTGATTTCCTATTCGCTGCTGGCCGTATTGTTCATGTTCCTGATGGCGCAGCGCGTGTTCGACTGGGGCAAGGCCTTCAACCTGCGCACCCAGGCCGATTTCGTCGGCATGCGCTACAATTCCACCAGTGTGCGCGTGATTGCCGCCGTGATCGGCGTGATCTCGGCCTTTCCCTGGCTGGTGCTCGCCTTCCAGTCGCTTGGCCTCGTCTTCTCCTATCTGTCCTTCGGTGCCGTTGCGCCGACGACGGCGGTCTTCGTCGGCATCGCGGTACTGGCCGTCCGGCAGATCTGGACGGTGCGGCTGGGCATGCGCGGCATCGTGATCTCGGACATGATCCAGGGCATCTTCGCCTATGGCGTCGGCGGGCTGGTGGCGCTCGGCCTGATCGTCTGGCTGATGTCGCAGGGCCTGGGCTTTGCCGGCCTGCCGGAGAGCTTTGCCAGCCTGCCGGGCCTGAACAGCGAGCTTGGCCCGCTCTATTATTTCTCGCTGGTGTTCACCGGAGCGATGGGCTCGTGGTGCTGGCCCGATATCTTCGTGCGCCTGTTCACTGCCAGGAGCGCCCAGGCGGTGCGCAACTCCGCCCTGAAGGCGGCGCCGTTCATGTTCGTGTTCCTCGCCATCATGCTGACCATGAGCATGCTGGCCTCACAGCTGCCGGAGGTGGCGAAGGCTCCGGACAATGTCTGGTTCCTGACAGCCGGGCATGGCGGGCCGTTCGTGCTGGCGCTGGCGGGTGTGGCCGTGTTCGCCGCCACGGTCGGCAATGTGAATGCCATCACGGCGGCCGTCGGCACCCATACCGCACAGGATATCATCCATGTCGGCGGTGCCGACGAGGCGACCAACACCCGCACCGCGCGCATCACGATCATCCTCGCGACCCTGTTGGCGGTGGCCGGGGCGGTGGCGACCGCCAATGTCACGGCCGGCCTGCTTACCCTGGCGCTCGCCTCCTATCAGGGCATCGTTCAGCTGGCGCCGGCGCTCTATCTCGGCATCTTCTGGCGACGGGGCAATGCGGCGGGTGCCGCCTGCGGCATGATCGCCGGCTTCGCGGTGGCCGTGGTGCTGCAGTTCCTCTATCCCGTCGCCATTCCAGCCTTGGCGGGCATGACTTCGGGCGTAGTTGGCCTGATCGTCAACACACTGGTCTATGTCGCGCTGTCCTATGCCTTGCCGCAGGACGAGGCCGAGCGCCGGCGCATTGCCCGGCTGTTCGACGGCGTGGCAGAAGATTTGGCTGATGAACTGCCCGTCGGGCAGACCCAGGCGCGGCCCATCTGATCCAACTGCGGTACCCCGCGCCATCTCTTCCTGGCGCGGGACCTTATCGCGGCGCCCGTTCAAGGCTCCCGGCAGGCGGTGAGCAGGGGATCCTTCAGGGCCCTGATCCACCTGCGGCGGCGTTGCCGATCATGGCACGGTTCGTCTCCCCTCCAAGATCGAGCCTGACGCAGGTCCCGTCCGTCACCCGCCTGCGCAACGCCTCGGGATGGCTGTGGTCCAGACGAAGTCGGCCTTGGCGGTGGTTCGATTGCAGCCGTGTTCGTGACAGATTGAGTTCACGTGCCAACAGTCGATCGAGGCGGATCCCGACCGGGAGATCGACGACGAGTTCCACAAGCAGGATCGACCAGTCATCGGCCCGCTCGAGCACCTGCCTGTCGATGTCGATCTCGGTCGATTCCTCGACATGGAAGGCATGCGATCGCAAGGCTGCGAGATCGAAGGCCTGGCGACGGATCCAGGCCGGTTCGTTTGCCTGCAAGGCGGCGAGAACGTCCGGTGGGATGTCCAGTACCGGCCGACGCTCGAACAGCGGTCGGTTCCAGGTCTTGTCGCAAACCGTACATTTATAGATGAGCCAGGCATCGAGCCGGCGGCCATTGGCGTTGAGCCTTGCCTTGCCGCTGCTACGGAACGGGCGGGCGATGCCGCATCCGGCGCAGACCAGCCAGGGTCGCGGAGGGGTTTGGGGCGTGATGGTCCAGCGGACCTTGAGAAGATTGCACATACCGTCTCGGTCTTCCGTGAGGAAGCTCACCGAGATGGCGATCGGAGCGGCCCGTGAACGGGCGCGGCATGGCAATGTCTGCTGGGAAAGGAGTTGGGGCAGCGGTCAGTGCACAGGGCACATTCGGACAAGCCAGACCGGTCTCGGACCACCACCCAGTGAGCATGATCATCCGCCGGGCTGCCGGCTGGCTACCCAAGTGGATGGGATGGAAAGGAAGAGACCGGTATTTACTTAGGCAAAATCGAACCTCGGCGCCCCAACGCTTGTCGATGACGTGCGTAGTCGACCGGAAGCTTTCTGGCAATCTGGCAGTGAAAGGGCAAAGAGAAACCGCCGCACCATCCGAAGATGTGCGGCGGCTGCCCGACGTCAATTGCCGGCAAGTCCGCCGGTCAGCGCTCCGTGCCAGCGGGCAGGGGGAGCGGCTCGGCCTTGCCGACGATGAAGGCATAGGAGAAAGCGCCCAGCACAGCAAAGCCGGCGGCCAGGGCAAAAGCCGGCGTGTAGTCACCGTGGAACATGTCGAGCAGGAAGCCGAACATGAAGGGGCTGATGATGCCGGCAATGTTGGAGGCGAAGTTCTGGATGCCGCCGATCGAGGCGACATGGCGCGAACTGGGCGCCACGTCGGCGGGTAGCGACCAGATTCCCGTCGCCGCAATCGCCAGGCTGGAATACGAGATCGCCAGGAAGAACAGCGCCAGATAGATGGAAGAAGCGAAGGCGGCGGGCAGGATGGCAGCCCCGCCCAGCAGGCCGCCGACCATCACGACTTTGCGCACCTTGGTGACGTTGGCTCCACGACGGATCAGGCTATCGGCATAGGCGCCGGCAATCCAGGCGGTCACCACCGCGGCAAGGCCGGGCAACATGCCGAGAGTGCCAAGCTCCTTCAGATTGAGGCCGCGGGCATTCTTCAGATAGTCGGGAAACCAGGTCAGGAAGAAGTAGATCACGAAGTTGAGGCAGAAAAAGCCCAGCATCATGCCCCAGACCGTGCGGTAGCCGAACAGCTGCGACCAACGGATCTTGGTGGCCTCGCTGTCATCATTGGCTTCGGTGCGCCCGCCATTCTCGGCGATATATTGGCGCTCCAGGTCGTTGGCACCGCTATGGTCGACCGGATCGCGATAGTACCAGTACCAGACGAGCGCCCAGACGATGCCCAACGCGCCAAGGATCACGAAGGAATAATGCCAGGTAGCCACCAGGAGGAGGCTTGTGACGATGGGCAGCGAAAGCACGGTACCGACCCGAGAACCTGAATCGATCACGGCGGTGGACAAGGCGCGCTCGCCCACGGGGAACCAGCGCGAGGCTGCCTTGGTGGCTGCCGGATAGGCCGGCGCCTCGCCGGCACCCAGCATGAAGCGGAAGCCGAAGAACCCCCAGAAGCCGCGGGCGAGGGGAGTGAGCGCCGTGAAGATCGACCACCAGATTGCCGCGATGGTGAAGGCCCGGCGCGAGCCCACCTTGTCGGTGAACCAGCCGGCGATCAGCATCATGCCGTCATAGGCCCAGAAGAAGGCGCCGAGGATGAGGCCCTTCTCGGTGTTGGTGAGATTGAGGCCAAGATCGGCATCGATATAGGGCAGCGCCACGCTCATATTCGCGCGGTCGAGATAGTTGATGACCAGGCCGGCGAAACACAGGGCCAGGATGATATAGCGGGTCCGAGAGGCACCAGGAGGTGCCTTCTGGCTACCGGCCCGGGCAGGCGAGCTGGCGGGTGTCGTATGCATGATCGGGGTCCTCCTCCCGTGAGCGTTTGTTGGTGGCGTTCGTCACGACCTTTCTGAGTGGCCGCAATTCATTCCGAGGGCGGTTCGCATAGACAGCGAGCCGGACCCAAGTCCTGGAGACGAAATCAAGCACGATCCACCGGCCTCCCTGGAGAAGGCGGGGATGTCTAGGCGAGTATTGAAAGATGATCACGCTTCACGGAGCACACAAACCGCCGACCGGCACCGACGAGGCCCGTGACCAGCGCATATGCCGGCTTTGCCACATTTTCCTCCCGTCCCAACTTTGGTCGAAACCTTTAATGATTGCGCAATCATTTTGCAAGTTCTATCTTTATGATGGGAAACGCCATCAGGGCCCTCAATATGAAAAAACCTAAGAAACGTCTAGGCAAGAAACGCATAACATTGGTCGAGATTGCCGAGGTCGCGGGAGTTAGCGCTATCACGGTGTCGCGTGCTCTCCGCAATCCGCAATCCGTTTCTCATGAGCTCAGGCAACGCATCCAGCAAATCGTCGACGATATCGGATATGTGCCCGATCCCGCGGCAAGCGCGCTTGCCTCGGCCCGGACAAACGTCATAGGCGTGCTCATTCCTTCGGTGACCAACAATGTGTTCGCGGACGTGATGCGTGGGATCTATGCCGAGGCAGAGACCACCACCTTTCGAGTGCAGCTGGGCAATACGCGCTATTCCCTGATCGAGGAGGAGAGGTTGCTGCGCGTCTTCCTCAGTCAGCGTCCGGCGGGCCTGGTCGTGGCAGGCATCGATCAATCGGAAGCAGCCCGTACCCAGCTCCTGCAGGCCGACTGCCCGATCGTCCAGATCATGGAGGTCGGCCATGATCCCCTTGATATGATGGTCGGCTTTTCGCATCATCGCGCCGCATTCGCTGCCACGAGGCATCTGGTCGAGCGCGGCTATCGGCGGATCGCTTTTCTGGGCGCGCGTATGGACCCGCGCACGCAGAGGCGCCTCCAGGGCTTTGTCCAGGCGCTGGACGAGGCCGATATGTTCGATGAAAAGCTCATCGTCACGACGCCCCGGGCCTCCACCGTGTCGCTGGGCTGCGAGTTGATGTCCGAATTGCTGGCGCGCGCGCCCGACGCCGACGCCGTGTTCTGCAACAATGACGACCTTGCGGTCGGCGTTCTCTTCGAGGCCCAGCGCCGCCGCCTTGCTGTCCCTCAGCAATTCGGCATTTGCGGCTTCAACGACCTGGAAATCATGGCGGTGGCCAATCCCGGCCTCACCAGTGTCAGGACCCATCGTGAAGAGATGGGCAGAAAGGCCATGAGAATGCTGATTGACAGGATCGGTGGAAAGCATGTCGAACCGCGGCTGATCGATCTGGGTTATGAACTGGTCGCGCGCGAGAGCACGGCGCGCAACAGGGGCGTGCCAACTCCTGCCTGAGGGCTTGATCGGCGGCTGAGCTCTTGGCCAAATAGGCTCGTGGAGCCAGCCGCTACTGCGTCAGCCGGCAAAGCGATAGTGCTGCAGGGATGCCGGTTTCATCTCGATCGAAAAGCCCGCGGCGAGGGGGGGCATATAGGCGGCGTTGCGGACGACGCAAGGCGCCTTGAAATGCTCATGCAGATGGTCGACATATTCGATCACCCGGCCTTCGCGCGTGCCCGACACGCAGACGAAATCGATCATCGACAGGTGCTGGACATATTCGCACAGGCCGACGCCGCCGGCGTGCGGGCAAACGGGGAGATCGTACTTGGCGGCCATCAGCAGGATCGCCAGGATCTCGTTGACCCCGCCCAGGCGGCAGGCGTCGATCTGTACCACGTCGATGGCGCCGCGCATGATGAACTGCTTGAACAAAATGCGATTCTGGCACATCTCGCCGGTGGCGACCTTGACGGGTGCTACGCCCTTCCGGATCTTGCGGTGGCCCTCGACGTCATCAGGGCTGGTCGGTTCCTCGATGAACCAGGGCCTGGCGAAGGCGAGCTGCCGCACGCTGTCTATTGCCTGGTCGACTTCCCAGACCTGGTTGGCGTCGATCATCAGCTGGCGATCGGGACCAATCACCTCGCGGGCGATGCGCAGGCGGCTGATGTCATGCTCGATGTCACGGCCGACCTTGAGCTTGACGTGATTGAAGCCGGCATCGACGGCTTCCTGGCACAGCCGCCGCAGCTTGTCGTCGTCATAGCCAAGCCAGCCGGCCGAGGTGGTGTAGCAGGGGTAGCCTTCGCGCTCGAGGACGGCGATGCGCTCGGCCTTCCCGGCTTCCTTGTCGCGCAGCAAGGCGAGAGCCTCGTCCGGGGTGATGCAGTCGGTCAGGTAGCGAAAATCGATGGCGCGCACGAATTCCTCGGGCGACATGTCGGCGACCAGGCGCCAGACCGGCTTGCCGGCCATCTTGGCAATCAGATCCCAGACCGCATTGACCACCGCGCCCGTGGCCAGGTGAATGGCGCCCTTGTCCGGTCCGATCCAGCGCAGCTGGCTGTCCGAGGTGACATGCCGCCAGAAGGCGCCGAGATCCGCGCGGACGCCTTCCAGGGACAACCCGACGACCAGATGGCGCATGGCGTTGATCGCGGCGCAGCAGATCTCATTGCCGCGGCCGATGGTGAAGGTCAGCCCGTGCCCTTCGAGGCCTGGCCGGTCGGTCTTCAGGATGACATAGGCAGCCGAATAATCGGGATCGGGATTCATCGCATCCGACCCGTCGAGCTGCTGGGAGGTCGGGAAGCGCAGGTCGATCACTTCGATGTCGACGATCTCGGTCATTGCGTGTCCTCCGGTCGGATGATGGTCGCTACTGCAGGTCTCGACTGTCGTCGATTTCGCTCAGATCGTCACGCCGCCATCCACCAGCACGGCCTGGCCGGTGACGAAGCGGGATTCATCCGAGAGCAGGAAGACCACCATCGGCGCGATGTCGTCGACATTGGCGAGCCGGCCCATCGGCTGACGGGCGATGAAGTCTTTCTCGGCCTGGATCGGATCGGCAGAGGCTGCGATCCGTCCGCGTAGCGAAGGCGTGTCGACCGTACCGGGGCAGATGGCATTGCAGCGCAGACCTTGCCGGACATGGTCGGCGGCGAGGGCCTTGGTCAGGCCGATGACGGCGGCCTTGGAGGCGCCATAGGCCAGCCGATTTGGGAAGCCCTTCACCGAGGAGGCCATCGAGGCCATGTTGAGAATGGCACTCGACCCCGTCTCGCCCGCGCCGTGCAGAAGGCCCGGCAGCAGAGCCTTGATCAGGCGGAACATGCTCTTGACGTTGAGATCGAAGCTGAAGTCCCAATCCTCGTCGCCGCATTCGGAGATGCTGCCATTGTGGACGAAGCCGGCGCAGTTGAAGAGGCCTTCGAGACTGGGCACGGACCGGCCCAATTCGGCGATCGCGGCGGGATCGAGCACGTCGAGCGAGCGCGTTTCGATACGGCCATCCGCCGCAGCGAGGGCTGCGAGCGCCTGCTCGTTGAGATCTGTTGCGATGACACGGGCTCCCTCGGCGGCGCAGGCGAGAGCCGAAGCGCGACCGATGCCTTGCCCGGCAGCCGTGATCAGGATGCGTTTGCCGTCCAGACGCATGAGGCGATCTCCCATTGAATTCATGTCGCTGCGTGCAGCCTGTTGTTGACGGACCAAATATGAACAATATATTCATATGTCAATAAAAGAGAGGGAAGCGCTTTGCCAAGACCGCCGAGAGAGCAGGAGGAGGGCGCAAGCCGGGAGGCTCTCTACCGGGCACCGGCGCTGGATAAGGGTCTGGACATCCTGGAGCTGCTGGCCAGCCGCCCCGACGCATTGACGCGAGCGGAAATCGTCAAAGAGCTCGGCCGCGGCGCCAGCGAGATCTACCGCATGCTCGAACGACTGGTGGCGCGCGGCTATGTTTATCGCTCGGCCGAAGGCGACCGCTTCGCCCTGAGTATGAAGCTATTCGTGCTCGCACAACATCATCCGCCCATACGCCGGCTGACCTCGCGGGCCTTGCCCCTGATGGATCGGTTCGCCGAGGAATCCGGCCAGTCCTGTCATCTCGTCATGCGGGAACGTGACGAAGCCGTGGTGGTGGCCCACGCGGCAGCGTCCTCGGACTGGGTCTTCACCGTGCGCGTGGGCACGCCGATCGATCTGTTGACCACCGGTTCGGGCCAGCTTCTGCTGGCTTTTCAGGATCCGCTGGCCAGGGCGGAATTGCTGGTCCGGTGGAAAGGGAGCGAGAAGGCGGCAATATATGCACAGCTCGAGGCGCAGCTTTCTGCCTATCGCAAAGCTGCGTGCCGCATCGCCGAAAGCCAGCAGATCTTCGGCGTCAATGATATCAGCGTGCCCATCCTCTCGGCCGAAAGACACGCCCTGGCGGTGCTCACTTGTCCGCATATCCGCCGAACGACCTCGGAGCAACTCGATGTCGAGCGCACACTCGTTCTGCTTCAACGGATGGCTGAAGCCCTGAGCTTATAGTGGAATTTTAAAAAAATTATGTAATACATTGTAAAATATCATATTTATTAAAGTCCGCATGCTAGGTGCGGGTCGATATTCCGAGCAAGGTATCCATTCGCTGATGCTTTATGGCGAGCCTGGCTCACTTGGCACGCTCCCTGCAGCCGATGCGGCCGAAAGAGCGTGTGGACGCCGGCAAATCGTTGAGGCTTCAATCTGGAACCGGCCCGGTTTGCAGGATCCGGGGCCCGTTGCCGGTCAGCGAGGTCGCGCAATGGGTCGACACATAGTCTCGCGAACCGCCGATACCGCGTCCAACGCCTGGCGTGAATCGATCCCGGCCGATTTGATCTGACATTGATCATCTGGCGATCATCCGGCCTGGATCGGGCAACGAGACGCTTGCAGGAAGGGAGAAAAGCCCGGTTTATCAGGCCCTTGGGCCGGTTGGGGGGATGGGTTTATGTTCCATAAGATATGTTATGCGAATAAAGTCCAGACGGTCGCCATGGAAGGGTCGTGCCCCTCCTCATTGGACGGGTTCCCTTTTCAGAGGCGCGGCCTTGGCACGTAACAGCTTGCGAAGCGATCACCGTCGAGGCGATACAGGTCTAGGATTTGCCCGCGTCCTTGCCAAACACGAACTCACCCGTGGTGCCATCGCTCAAGGTGAAGGAGCCAGACCCGCTCATTAGACTTGGCCCCTTGTGAACGGCGGCGTAGCCTTTGCGGCCATCGCTGCAAAGAACCGGAACATAGATCCGTTCCCTGACGCCCGACAGAGCATATGTACCCGAGCACGAAAACCTGCCATTGCTCACCGAGTAGGAGCCTTGGGTTTGCTCTATACGGACAGATCCATGCAAAATTCCACCGAGTCCCTTGCTTATGACGGCAACAGGCAAACTTTTTACCGTTCCTGGGGAAGTTCGGATCGGAGTTGCACAGCCCCCAAGATTCGTCGCAACAAGAATCGTGGTAATAAGAAGATACGCAACGGCAGGATGAAGGCGCATGAGACCCCTCGAGCAAGAGCGAGGGTGAATTAGTACGATGACTGATATCGCAGGGGCAACTGGCTCCTATCGCATTTTGATCTGTGCCGCGCCTGAGAAGTAATGGACGCAGTTTCGAGAACGGGCGGCGCCGATGTCGCCGCCCTCGCCTGGACGGCTTATTTGCGTAGTTCGGTCCAGATCTTCTTGTAAAGCGCGTCGACCTCCGGCGGGCACATCAAAGCCACGGTGCCGTGCGCCTTGGCTTCCGCGGGAACGACGATCTCCGGAGCGTCCCTCATTTCGGCCGGCATGAATTTTTCCGAACCCGCGATGCCGTTCGCATAATGGTGGAAGACCGAGTTCAACGCGGCGTTTTCGGGATCCATGATGAAATTCTGGAACAATTTGGCGTTGTCGACATTCTTGGCCTCCTTCAGCACCGCTACATTGTCGGACCAGTAGGTAAAGCCTTCCTTGGGATAGCCGTAATGGATCTGGGGATGCGCGAGGCGCGTGCGCAGGGCCGCGCCATTCCAGGTCAGCGAGGCCTTGAAGTCGCCTGCCCCCATCTTTTCGATGGCATTGTATTCCATGGCGATCCAGTTCGGCTTGGCAGCCGTCAGAAGGTCACGGGCTTTCTTCAATACCTGCTTGTCGCCGGTGCATTGCTCGCCGCCGACATAGCGGATGGCGGCCGTAATGACGTCCTTCATTTCCGGAACGACGTTGACCTTGCCCTTCAGCTCGTCCGGCGTCTTGAAGATGATATCCCAGGTGTTGATATCGCCCTTGTAGGTGTCGGTGTTGACCACGACGCCGATCGTGCCCCAGGCCCAGGGCACGGAATATTTGCGGCCGGGGTCGAAATCGGGATTGGCCCATTCCGGCGTGACGTTCTTGAAATTCTCCATCTGGCCAGGATTGGTTTCCAGCAGCAGTCCCTCCTTGATCCAGATCGGCAGATATGTCTGCGAGGGCACGACGATGTCGAAGCCGGAGCCGCCCTGGCGAGCCTTGGCCAGAGCCGTATCGTTGGAGTCATAGTCGGTGATGGTGACCTTAACCTTGTATTGCTCCTCAAACTTCTTGATGAGCTTGGGGTTGGTGTAGTTTCCCCAATTATAGATGTTGAGCTCGCCTTCAGCGTGAGCAACACCGGTGATGGCAAGAAGCACCAGCACCGATTTCGGAATGGACCATTTCAAATACACGGGGGATTCCCTCCAACACATTGCTCGACCTATCTGCCGCGAGGGCCCCGAACAGTCCAGAGGCCCAGCGCATGACTGTGAAGATATAGTCTGACCTGTTTGACGCAGGCCTCGCGTGCGGCCGGATTGGTTTGGGTCAATCCAGAGTGGCGAAGATGGATCGGCTACGAACTCGACGGTCTATTGGAGCCACAAATCCGGGAGCGCCGTGTCGCGTTTGCCCCAACGCGCCGCGAGCTCAAATGCCTCAGCAACCGATGCCGCGGCCAGCCTGTCACCTTCGTATCCAGTAATTCATTATATGAAACAAATTGTTGAATTAATTAATTAAACTTATATCTGACATTTAAAGTCGAGGAAATTGGGGGAGCGGATTGCCTCTAGCGCCCAAATCTTGCCAAGGACGCATAGCCGCGTACGACGCGCTCACGCTCCTCATGGGTTGCGACGGCTTCGATGTCGTCAAAGCCGTCGGGTGCCCTGGCTTCCACCATATCGATCACGCCTTCCGGGCCGCCCTTGCGGTTCGCCAGGACGATCTTGGCGGTAACGGGCCGCCGTTCCGCATCATAGGCCGCCAAAGCCGCCTCGATTGTATCCGCGGCACGGAGATGTTGCGACAAGGAGCAGGCATCGAGGATGGCCTGGCTCGCACCATTCGAGCCCACCGGATACATCGGATGGGCAGCGTCTCCGAGCAAAGTCACACGCCCGAACGACCAGCGTGGCAGCGGATCTCGATCACAATTGGGGTATTCGTAGAATGCGTCCGTACCCTGGATGATCGCGGCCGGATCGACATAATCGAGCTGGAAACGGTCGCGGACGAATGACAGGACCTCGTCGAGCAAGCCCGGCCTGCTCCAGTTCCCCAGGGAGAAGTCCTGCGTCCGGTCATGCCCCGCTCGGGCCATCACTGCCCAGTTGGTCAAGAGCGTTCCTGAATTTTGATCATCTTTTTCAATGGGATAGAACACGAACTTGGCAAAGTTTCCCCCGGCAATCGCCATGGTGCGGCCGTCCTGCCATTTCGGCCAGGGGGTGGCCCCGCGCCAGAGCATGATGCCGCTCCAGATCGGCTGGCCCTCTCCGGGGTGGAGTGCGGCGCGCACCGCCGAATGGATACCATCGGCACCTACGAGCAAGTCGCCGATCGCGCGTGCCTGCCTGCCGGCACTATCCGATAGATGGGCCGTGACGGTATCGTCGTTCTGCTCGAATCCGTTCACGCGATATCCTGTGCGGATCACGCCCTTACCCATCCGCTCGATCACGGCTCGATGGATCAGGCTCAGCAGCTTGCCTCTGTGAATGCTGAACTGAGGCGCCGGAAGGCCTGCATCGATGCCGCGCAACTCGCGCCAGACGACCTGCCCGAACCGGTTAGCGTAGATCAATTCGCGCGTCCGGATACCGGCAACATCGAGTTCGTCGATCAATCCCAGTTCCGTCAACAATTCAACGGCGTGGGGCAACATGTTGATGCCCACACCCAGTTCACGAACCTCCTTCGAAGCCTCGAAAATTTCTACGTCGATCCCGACCCGATGAAGGAACAATGCCGTGGTCAGCCCGCCGATGCCTGCTCCCGCAATCAGTGCCTTCATCATTCTTCTCCGTGTTGAGAATATCCATATGACAGCGGAAAACCTACCGTCTCAAGATCCAAGGTCATCAGTGGTTATCCGAGCCAGCCCGGCTTGCTCCCGCAGCAACGATCCTGGGCACAAATCTTCCCATTCTCCGCCTGTGCTTTTCTCGAAGACGAAGCGGCGCGCGCTTTGCCGACATCTGGTGAGAGCTATTCTCACTCGTTTTGTGACAGAATGAATGATTCTCTTCCGTCGACGCAGGGGTAGCCAAGGGGAGTTGGCGGGCTTCCGGCCCCTACCCTGTTTCCCCTCTGGCCAGCATCGGTTGCCGCCTTACGCGGCAGGATTCGGACAGGCCAGTTTGGCTTGCAAGCCGGAGGCATAACGGCATGGCATTTGCGATTAAAGCCGAGATACGGGATCCCGACGCGGCTAACTTCAGCTTCAATGCGCAGAAGACGATGTATGGTGGCAGGCATATCGCCGTGGGCGACATCATCTTCCTGTTTGCCAGCGAAAATGAAGGTGGCCGGGGGCTGTTCGCCCGCGGCATTGTGATCTCTGTAGAGCCGATTGCCGGGAAACAACATGTGCCGCGACAAACCCCGCGCGTGAGCATTGTCGTGCGCCGCACGGCGTCCGCCCAAAGGCCGCTCGGGCGCCGCGAACTCAAGTCTTTCAGTACCTCGCAGGATGGCCAGCCCGGCACAGAGCTCAATTTCAAATTCTATCGGCAAGCGACGAACAAGATCGTCGGTATCTCGGACGAGGCGACGGCCTTTCTCGACCGTTTCTTTCGATACAGCGAGGAGGAGCCGAAGGATCCCTGAGATAATTGTTAAAAATCAATAGCTTGTCGAGGAGTTGTATTAATCTGGCAGCAGATGCGATGGCCTCGGAAAACTTGCGCACGCGGTTCGGCGCCCAAGAATGCGCAATGACGCCCACACCGGCCGCTTCATGCTTCAGGTATGGTCATCCTGCTCAGGCACTTGCCCAAAATAGGCATTGGTCAGAGCCACAACTTCTGTTCTGTTGCGGGCATTGAGGCGCTTCATGATGTTCCTGACATGCACCTTCACCGTGAACTCGCTCATCTCGAGTTCGGCGGCGATCGCCTTGTTCGGCAGCCCCTTGCGGATCAGGCCGATGACTTCAAGTTGCTTTGCCGTCACCAGATCCCGCAGCGATCTCCTGCCATCCGACAGGGGGGCGGCGGGGGTCCGAGACTGCATCACGCTGTGGGAGGGCACGAACATGCCGCCGCTACGCACCAGGCGAATGGCGGCAATGGCGACATCGACATTCGAATCCATCGCGATGAAGCCACTGGCCCCGTGCTCCAGGGCCTTCGAAACGTAGCCGGCCGATCTTGTATCGGAAATCACCACAACCCGAATGCCGGGTGCGGTGGCCAGTACTCGCCTCACCATTCGCTCGACGGCGATCGTGGTCTCCCGCGTGCCCGTGACGCACAACAAGGCGACGGAGGCCCCCTGCCCCTGCCGGCCCCACTCTTCGACGTCGGCATAGCCCTCCACGGCCAGGCCGGTTTCCGAGCCTGTGAGGCAATGCATGAGGCAGGTTCGGGTCAAGGTATTGGCGCAGATCACGACGATATGGGCACTGGCGTCCCGATAGATCTGGGCCACAGGCGCCGACGCCCCATGATCGAGCGGGAGTTCGACAGTCACGTCCTGCTTGTCGGCGACCGGCTCGATTGGCTTGCGGGACGCTGAGAAAGATAGAGTCATAGAGCGCGGTCCCAGCAGAATGGTGGAGACTCAACAAAGAGCGGAATCGCCGGCCCTTGCAGTTTCGCACAGCCATCGCCTCAGCAGGGCGTGAGGTTGCTTGAACGACAGCCCAATGTCAAATCCGAATATGAAATTGACATTTTAAAGCCCGTGGGTAAAAAGTTACTTCTCAGAGACAGTATCCAAGCTTTCATGCCCAGATCCCTGCATGCCCGCCGTGTTTCGTCAGACAGCCAGGAACGTGGCGTCAAGACGCGCCAAAATCTGATCGAAACTGCCGGGCGGGTCTTTGCCGACAAGGGCTATCATGCGACGACGAGCCGGGAAATTTGCGACCTGGCCGGCGTCAATACCGCGGCGGTAAACTATTATTTCGGCGGCATCCGGCCGCTCTATGAAGCGGCGGTATCGGAGGCGCGGCGCGAGGTCGTCATCCCGCCCGAGGCCTTTGCAGCCATCCTGGAACATGAAGAGCCCCTGGATCAGCTCAAGGCCTATTATGGCTTGATGGCCCGGCGATTGCTGTCGACCGCCGAACGCTCATGGCAGATCAGGCTGGTCACCCGTGAGATGGTGATGCCCACGATTTCCGCGCTGATCGTGGATGAGGACTTCATGGCGCCTCAGCTTCATTGGCTGCGCGACCTGCTTGCACGCATGCTCAATCGTCCGCCGGACCATCCCGACATTGGAAGGGCTGAACTGGCGCTCAATGCCCCTTTCATGGTTCTGGCAACCGTGGAGCGCGGTGTACTGGAAGCCATTGCCCCAAGCCTGGCGGAGCGTGAACGGGAGATCGAACCAATGTCCCGCGCACTGGAGACATTCGCGCTTGCCGGTCTCCAGGCCCTGGCGCGCAGATGCTCCAGCCACTAGCACATTAGAGCGTTTTCTTAATCGAAAAGTCTATCCACTTTTCTCGAAAACGCTTTTGCGTCTTCTAATCGGGCTGAAGGGCGCCGGCTCTCCTACAGACCGTTTGCCGTAGCAGCTCGATTTCGACCGGACCTCTTGGCTTCATACATCGCCTTGTCGGCGGCCTCGATCAATCTTTCGGGCTGGTCGTTGCCAGCGGGAATGTGGGTTGCCCCACCAACGCTGATGGTGACTTTTTCAGCGATCGGCGAGGCTGCGTGTGGCAGCCCGAGCGCCTCGATCGCCTGCACCACCTTCTCCGCGAGAAAGGCGAGATCGCCGGCCAGGGTTTGCGGCAGCACCACGGCGAATTCCTCGCCCCCCATGCGTACTGCCAGGTCCTTCGGGCGCTGGAAGGTGCTCCTCACCGCCGTCGCCACAGTTTTCAGCACCTCGTCGCCGGCAAGGTGGCCATAGGTGTCGTTGTATTGCTTGAAGTGATCGACATCGATGATCAGCAGCGAGATCGGCTCCCTCGCGCGCATGGCCTGGCGCCATTCCGTATCGAGATATTGATCGAAATAGCGTCGATTGCTGAGACCGGTCAGGCCATCGACATTGGTCAGGCGCTGCAATTCGAGATTGGTCTCCATCAGCTCCTGCTGGCTTCGACGCAGGGCGCGATAGGCCTCGTCACGCTGGATCTGGGTCAGATAGGCAGCCGAATGGTAGCGGATACGGGCAATCAGCTCGATCCGGTCGGGCAGCTTGACGAGATAGTCATTTGCGCCGATGCGAAAGGCCTCGCTCTTGACGGTCGCCTCCTCCTCGGTCGAGAGCACGATCACGGGAATGGCCTTGGTGGCGGGATCGGAGCGATATTGGCGGACCAGCGTCAGGCCGTTCACGTTCGGCATCACCAGATCCTGCAAGATCACCGTCGGCTTCACCCGCTTGGCGACGGCGAGGGCTTCCAGCGGATTCGAGCAATAATGCAATTCGATCTCGGTCTCGTCGATCAGCGCTCTGCGAATGGCTTCGCCGACCATGAGCTGATCATCGACCAGAAGCACCATGATCGACTGGTGGATAGTGTCGAGGGAAGCGGCGCCGTAGGATTTGACATCTGCTTGCTGGCTCATGGGGCAGTTCCTCTTCTCAGGCGCGGAGAGCCGAGCAGTTCGGTCAGACGCGGGGCAATCCTGTCCAGCGGCAGAATGTCCGTCGCGGCATCCAAGGCGGCGGCCGCCTTCGGCATGCCATAGACCGCGCTCGTGGCCTGGTCCTGCGCGATAGTGTGATGTCCAAGTTCGCGGAGTGCTTTCAGGCCCCGCGCCCCGTCCGATCCCATACCGGTCAACAAGACACCGGTCACGGGACCATCCCATAGACGCGCGACGCTGTCGAAAAAGACGTCCACGGACGGCCGATAGACCTGATCGATCGGATTGGGAGTATAGCCCAATTGTCGGTTCAGCTTGAAAACCAGATGATTATCGGTGCCGGCAACCAGAGCCTGGCCCGGCAGGGCGCGGTCCCCTTCGCTCGCCAGCCGGACGGGAAGAGTGGAATGCTGGCTGAGCCAATTGGCAAGCCCCGGCGCAAAACGGGCATCGACATGCTGAACGATGACGATGCTGGCGGCAAAATTGTCGGGCAGGCTCTTCAAGACCGTTGCCAATGCGGTGGGACCACCCGCCGATGCGCCTATCGCGACCAAATGCCGGGCCTGCGGCCGCGAATTGTCGACAGGCTTTTGCCTTGCACTGCCTTCATTGACCAGATTGGCGATCATGTCGATCTTCGCCAGGAGTGGGCGCACGCCCCACCGTGTCTCGCGCGAGGCGAGCAGCGGTGTGTCGACCGCATCGAGAGCTCCCTCTCCCATCGCCGCAAAAACGCGTGCCGCGTTGGTCTCGACATCGGCGGTCACGATCAGGATGGCGCAGGGAGACTGGGCCATGATCCGGCGAGTGGCTTCGATCCCGTCCATGCGCGGCATGATCAGGTCCATCAGCACGAGGTCGGGTCGGTCCCGGCTGCACAGCTCCACCGCCTGCACGCCGTCGGCGGCGACCCAGGCAAGCTGATGCTGGGGCGCCATGGCGAGCACCCGGCGCATCGCTTCCACTGCCAGGGGCAGATCATTGACGATCGCGATCCTCATGCAACTGCCTCGCCAATCAGGTCCACCACGGCATCGATCAGAGTATCATCCTGGAAACTGCCCTTGGTAAGATAATAATCCGCTCCGGCATCCAGGCCACGCTGTCGATCCTCCGCCCGATCCTTGTAGGATACGATCATCACAGGCAATGATTTGAGGTCCGGGTCCTGCCGGATGCGGTGGACCAGTTCGATCCCGTCGATACGCGGCATGTCGATGTCGCTGATGAGGAGATCGAAGCGGCCATTGCGCAAGGCATTCCAGCCATCCATGCCGTCGACGGCCACTTCGACCTCGTAGCCGTGATGATCGAGCAATTTGCGCTGCAGCTCGCGCACGGTGAGGGAATCGTCGACCACAAGCACGCGCTTGCGCCTTTCCTCCTGCCGGCCTGCCGACTTCCGCCCGATCTGGGCGAGTTGATCGGCGGAAGAGAGCTTCTCCATGGAGCGGATGATGTCCTCGACATCGATGATCAGGAGCGGCGAACCGTCCTCCATCAGGGCGGCGGCACTGATATCCTTGATCTTGCCGAGGCGCGGATCGAGCGGCTGAACCACAAGTTCGCGACCGCCGAGGAAGCGCTCGACCACCAGGCCATACATCGCGCCGGGGCTGCCGACCACGACGATGCGCAATTCGCCGTCTGCATTGTCCGCCGGCTTGCAGCCGAGCACCTGATCCGCGCCGACCAGACCGACCAGCTGTCCATCCAGGCTGAAATGCTGCCGTCCTTCCAGGGTCTGCACCTGATCGCTAGCGATCTTGATGGCGCGTACGATATGGGCGAAGGGAAAGGCGTAGGGCTCGCCACCGATCTCCACGATCAGAGAGCGAACCACCGAGAGCGTGAGCGGCAGTTCCAGCTTGAAGCGTGTGCCCTCGCCGAGCTCGGAGGTCACCCGTACCAGGCCACGGACCTGTCGGATCATCTCCTGCACGACGTCCAGCCCCACACCTCGCCCCGAAATGACAGTGACTTCTCCTTTCATGGAGAATCCGGGCAGGAACAGGAACTCAAGCAATTCCTGGGTACCGAGTTTGCCTGCCGTATCGGGGCTTGCGAGGTTGCGGGCAATCACGGTTTGCCGAATCCGCTCGAGATCGACGCCACGCCCGTCGTCGGAGACGGTGATCTGCAGCGTGCCCGCACGATGCGACGCTTCCAGGCGCACGACGCCTTCGTCGGCCTTGCCGGCGGCAAGCCTCTCGCCGGGGCTTTCGATGCCATGATCGAGGGCGTTGCGCAGCAGATGGCCGAGCGGAGCATCGAGCCTGTCCAGGATGTCCCGATCCACCAGCGTGCGCTCGCCGACGATCTCAAGCCGTACTTTCTTGTCGAGTTCGCGCGCAACGTCGCGCACCATGCGAGGATAAGCCGCGATGCCGTCTGAGAAGGGACGCATGCGCATCGCCAGCGCCTGGTCGTAGAGCCGGTGGGCGAGCGTGGTGGCTTGATGGTCGGTGGTTTCCAGTTCCCCCAGGCGTTGCGACAGATGCTGCCGGCATTCCAGAAGGCGCTGCTGAGCCTTGTCGAGAGCCATCTTTGCCCGTTCGTCCAAGGTATGGGTCGGCAGGATGGTACGCAGCGACTCCAAGGCAGCGGCGGCTTCGAGTTGAAGGCGCTTCAGACGCTGCAGCGATTGGCCAAAAGGCCCCAACCACCGCGACTCGACCAGCGACTCGCCGGCGAGGTCGAGAAGCCGGTTGAGGTTTTCGGCACTGACACGCAACGCGCGGTCGGTCGATGCGGAGGCAGAGGCCGTGTCGTCGGTTGCCGGCACGGGCGCGGGCTCGGATATCGGCGCCGGCACGGGCGTTTGCAGGCCTGCCTGCGGCGGCTGGTTGAGTTCCAGCACGAACCGGTCGGCTTCGACTTGCCAGACCTCGTCGCGCGAGCCACTTTCGAGATCCGGCGATCTGGCAAAAGACAGGAGCAGGTCGACGCCGCGCAGGAGCACGTCGATCCGGTCATGATCCAGTCGCGCACCGCGCTGCTGAGCCAGGACGAAAAGATCTTCCATTGCGTGCGCAATCGTCACGGCAGCATGGATCTCGACGATGCGGGCAGCCCCCTTGAGAGAATGGGCAGCTCGCATGCAGGCCTCGATCTGATCAGCCCGCATCGGGTCCTTGTCGAGCGTCAGCAAGGCCGTCGTCAGGGCTTCGGCCTGGCCTTCCGCTTCGATGCGGAACAGGTCTCGCATGGAGAATTGGCTGAGATCCTGGGTCATCGTGCCAATCCTCGACCGAGAGCCCCAAACAGCGCATGCTCATCGAGCCGGCCGACAGTCTTGTCGCGCCAGGACAGCAATCCCCGGGTGAAACCGGAGCTCGACTGGGCCACAGTGGCCGGTACCGGCTTCAAATCCGCTTCCGCGTAGAGATGGGTGTACTGAACCTCGTCGACCGGAAAGGCAAAGCGCGAACCGGCGTGGTGGGCGACGATCAGCCGGCCCTGCGGAGAATTCTGCTCCGCGCCGATGAGCAACTGGGCGATCGAGACGCAAATCACCAGTTCGCCCCGCACGTTGACCAGGCCGAGCAGCGTGGGATTGCGCCGATGCGGCAGCGAATGAATGGGGCGCAGGCCGGTCACTTCGTCCAGCACCAATGTGGGCAAAGCGAACCATTCGCTGCCCAGGCGGAAGACCAGCACCGATTGCGAATGCGACGAACGCGCGATTATGCCCGTTCCGGCTGGTGCAACGGCGGCTTCCTCTCCCTCGGGAATGTCGCGATCGAGCAGCTGAGAGGCCGCTCGCGAAAACACCTCGCAATTGTGGCAATGAGCATGACGCCGGAGTTCGGGGCATGACTTGTCGCCCCGCACGCCGATCCGCTGCCAGCAATTGTCGATCGCCACAGGCGCCGCGGCGGAAGGGGCGTCGAAGGCCGGGCTCGTCATCGCGCTCTCCGTTTGTCCAGACGCCGCAGGCGCTCATCGAGCAGTTTGGCACCGCCATGGTCGCCCTGTTTCTTGAGCAGGAGGGCAAGATGGCCGAGCGCCTCCGTATTGGCGGGATCCAGATAGAGGGCCTTGCGGTAATAGCGCTCTGCCGCGCCAAGATCGTTGGAAGCATCGCTGATCAAGCCCAGCAGCGCGAGAGCGTCAGGGGTTGCGCCGTCCCCACGGATCAGCGCTTCGCATCCTAGCGCGGCCTCCTGCAGCCGGCCCCTATCCGCCAGGAGGCGCAGCGCCTCGAGGTTTGGCAGCGCTGCTTTCCTTTTCTCCTCGTGTCGAGGCGATTGAGGCAGAACGGGCCTTGACTTCGGCAACGGCGGGGGTTCCCGCCGCGGCCGGGGCACTGTCGGGGGTGGCGCGGGCCTGGCCTTGGGGGCATGTGGCTGCGCGCTTTCCTTATGAAAGGCAAATGCCATCGGAATCTTGGCCGAGGTGAAGCCGTTGGCTCCCATCAGCCCCGCCTCCGAATGGCCGACAAAGGCAATGCCACCAGGCGCAAGCAAGCGCCGGATCACGCCGACGACGTGCTTTTGCGTTGCTGCATCGAAATAGATCAGCAGGTTGCGGCAAAAGACGAAATCGTAGCTCGCCGGATCGGCATAGAAATCCGGTGCGACGATATTGCCCTGGCTGAATTGTACGAGGCCACGAACCGTATCCCGAAGCCTATGCCCATCCTTGGTAGCGTCGAAATAGCGGTCGCGGAAAGTCAGGTTTTGGCCCCGGAACGAGTTACGGCCATAGACGCCCTGTCTGGCAAGGGCGAGTGAACGAGCGCTGAGATCGATGGCATCGATGCGGAATTGCCCGGCAGTCAGACCCGCGTCGAGCAGCGCCATAGCGATCGTATAGGGCTCCTCTCCGCTCGAACAAGGCAGGCTAAGGAGGCGCAAGGGGTGAATGGAATCCGCCTGCGGTGCTCCGCGTGTCACCAGCCGCGCTAGGGCTGCAAAGGCTTGGGCATCGCGAAAGAACCAGGTCTCGGGAACGATGACCGCCTCGATCAACTCCTGCGCTTCCTCATTGGAATTCTGCAGCAGTTCCCAATAGGCCTGGCTGTCGTCGAGCTTGCATACCTTGCAGCGTGCCATCACGGCGCGCTCGATCGCCGATGAGCCAATCGAGGCCGCGTTCAGCCCGATGGCTCGTCCAAGGAATTGTTCGAAGCGCGGGTCGCTCATTGGCTGGTCACCGGCTGGCCGCGAATGGCCGCCAGGAGCGCGGCAGGAAGCAGGTCTTCCAGTTCCACACGCTGAACCAGGCCATGCGGGCCGGGGGCGAAAGGAGCGAATTCCGCTGGATCCAGCCTCAACATCTCCGTGGCTTTTTCCGCGATCAGACCCAGCAGCACGGTATCGTCCTGCGGATGGCGCATGACGATGATGCGGGTGCTGAGGCGCCGGCGCGCAGAGCGGCCGAGTTCAAGGGCACACAGATCGATGACCGGTACGAAGCGGCCGCGATATTCGAAGGAGCCGGCTACAGCATCCGGCGCCCCACGCACCTTCTTCAATTCCGTCAACGGCACGACTTCGACGATCCGGTCGATCGCCATCGCAAAGCCTTCATCGCCGATCCGGAAGTAGAGGAAGAGCATTCTCGGTTCCGTCGTTCCTGGAGCAAGGTGCGCTTTGGCGAAAGCGCATGGCAGCTCCAACTCCTTGTTTCCGCGCACCTTTGTGATTGCGACGAATTCCGTTTCGCCGCAAACCGCTTATGGCCTCAGGCCATCTCGAGCTTGAAGCGTGCAATGCTCCCGCTCAGATTGCTGGCGACATGGTTGAGCTCATCGATGGCCGAGCTGGACTGGCGCAGGGATTCCACGGTCTGCTGCGTCGCTTCGGTCAGCTGGATGAGCGCCTCGCTGATCTGCTCGGCACCCGTCGCCTGCGCCTGCATGCCTTCGCTGACGGATTCATAGCGCGGTGTCAGTGCCTGCACTTGCGTGATGATTTCGGAAAGCTTGGCACCGATCTCATGGACATCCTGGAGACCGCGCCGCACTTCCTCCGAGAACTTGTCCATGCCCATGACGCTGGCCGATACGGCGGACTGGATTTCCTTCACCATCTGCTCGATGTCGTAGGTGGCAACGGCGGTCTGGTCGGCCAGGCGCCGAATTTCCGAAGACACCACGGCAAAGCCACGCCCGTATTCACCGGCCTTTTCCGCCTCGATCGCGGCGTTGAGCGACAACAGATTGGTCTGGTCGGCCACTTTGGTGATCGCAGTGACCACCTGGTTGATGTCGCTGGCCTTTTCGTTCAGCACGGCGAGCTTGGCGGTGATGGAGCCGGCAGCGCCCATCACCTGGTTCATCGTGTCCTCCATATGGGCCAGCTCGACCTTGCCTCCGGACGCGAGGTTAGCGGTATGCTCGGAGACCGTTACGACATCGGACATCGTCCTGACCAGTTCCCTGGAGGTTGCCGCGATCTCGCGTGAGGTCGCTCCGATCTCCGTGGTGGTCGCGGCGACCTCCGAAGCCGTGGCTTGCTGCTGCTTGGACGTCGCCGCAATCTCGGTCATCGAGGTGCTGACACGGATGCCCGAGCGCTGGACCTGGCCGACGAGCTCCATCACTTCGTCGGCCATACGGTTATAGCCTTCGCCCAGATCGCCCAGCTCGTCCCGGCGAACGATCTGCATGCGCTGGGTGAAGTCGCCCTTGCGCATGGTGTCCATCAATGTCTTCAACTGCAACAGGGGCTTGGTGATGGCGCGCAGCAGCGAAAAGCCCGCGACGGCGGCGACCACCAAAGCCAATGCGAAAGCCACTATCATGGCGCTCAGCAGGGACAGGATCTCGTTGCCGACAATGTCCGGCATGGCGAAGGCGCGTTGCTGGTTGAACGCGATCACGTCAGTAAGATTCTTGAAGGCCGTGTTGAAGGCTGCATCGACGCCCGAAGCGGCAGAGGCTTTCGTCTCCACATTCCCACCGGCCTGATTGAGAAAGCCCTCCTTCAAGCTCTGATAAGAATCGACCGAGTCCTTGAAGCGCGAGAAGAGCTGCCGATCGGCGTCCGCTATGATCGTATCCTCATAGCCCTTGAAAAGTTGAGCCATCTTGGTTCGGCCATCGGCAAGCTGATCTTGGGTCAAAGGCTTGGCTGTCGCCTCGCGTGACATGACGAAGGCAAGATAGTCTTGAAAAAGCCCGTCCTTGACGAAAGCGGCCTGCCGCAGCCCGGCCACGGAGTCCGACTTGAGGCTGGTGACGTGGTCATCGATCGACTTGAGCTGCCAATAGGCAAACAGTCCGATCGCCAAAACGACCAGGAGGATAATGCCGAAACTCAGCATTATACGTGCACGGATGGTTACTTGTTTCATGGAAATAGCCGCGTCATCTCAGTCTTGCAACGATCAGCACGTCGAGCATCGTAATATGGCTCGAACGTATGACGAAATCTGTAGGGAAGATTACATCGAAATCCACGATAAGTAAGGTCAGATTCCGCAAATGGAAGCATGCCGGACCAACGGACACTGGCGCCGACGCCATACATGATTCATCCCCCACCCGAGCGACCTCTTGGCGACGCCCTCATTCGAATCGACGGATTCCCGGCTTCGTTCCTGCGATCATTGGTTCAGACAGGCAACGCGACGGGACCGGAATTGCCTCTTGCGACCTTTGATCATGCTCGTCATTCGTTGTCGATGCGCACATTCAGCAGGATATGCCAGGAAAACATTAATCTCTTCATAATGAAGGACTTACTTCCGAAATATGCTTTTGCGAAGGAAGGCGCCCCATGCATGCCTGACAGATGCGGCACGTCCCGGCGAGGCATCGTTCAAGGAGACGTGTGATGCTGGGCACGCCAAGGGCTCGAAGTGCCGTCGACCTGGGAGGCCCCATCGTCCGGATACCGTCCTCGTCAGATCCTGTGTACGGCGGTGCCGGCTGCAGCTCATGATAGCGAGGACATCGCCCCCTGCCCTTGCCCCGTCAGTGTCTAATTCCCCACAAATAAGATAAAATTCATATGGATAATATCCTTGTGTTTGTTATTTCAGATTTAAAGGTTATTTTTAGTTTTTTACTTTGTATCATATGAAAATTAATTAGATTAAAATTTAGATTTTTTTGCAATTCATATTGTTTAATTTGAAATTAGAATAATTAAAATATGCACTCGTTGACTTGAGTTGACAGATATTGTTAGGCGGGGCCGACTTTTTCTAAAGAAAGCTTGGGGCCCGTGAATCTCAAATCCCTCCTCCTGGCATCCGTGTCGCTTGCCCTGGTGCCTGGTGCCGCCCATGCGCAATCCAGCGGCGCCGCGACGATCGAACTCGATCCGGTGGTGGTGGAGGGCAAGGACCGCAGCGGAGTAGCGGGCGTGATCGCAACCACCGGTTATGTCGCGACCTCCGGTCGGAGCGCCACCAAGACCGACACCCCCTTGCTGGAAGTGCCGCAATCCGTCTCCACCGTGACGCAGCCCCAGCTCGAAGAGCGCAAGCCGCAAAATCTGCTCGAGGCGATCGCCTACACCCCCGGTGCCGTCGTGGGCATGTATGGCTTCGATTCCCGGTATGACGGTTTCATGGTCCGCGGCATCGACATGACCAACACCGGCGTGTTCCGTGATGGGCTCAGGCAGCTCAACAGCCCGAACGGCCTGTTCAGGCTCGAACCTTACGGCGTGGAGGCGATTTCCATCCTGCGCGGCCCGGCCGCTTCCATCTACGGCGCCAGCAGCACGGGCGGCATCGTCGACATCATCTCCAAGCGCCCGACCGAGACGTCCTTCCGAGAGATCGAATTGCAGACAGGGTCCTTCGGCCGGCTCCAAGGCAATTTCGACCTGTCCGGGCCTCTCGATGCCGAGAACACCGTGTTCTATCGGCTGACCGGCGTCATTCGCAATGCCAGTGCCGAGATCAGCGCCGGCCGGGACGACCGGGTCTTCATTGCGCCGGCCATCACCTGGAAGCCGAACGACAAGACCAAGCTCACGGTGCTCGGCGAATACATGGACTCCACCGTCGGCGGCACCCAGGCCTATCTCAACATCTATGCGCCCTATGTCGACGGCCAGGGCAACGTCACCGACAAGTCGACCGGTGCCACCAAGCAATTCGTGGGCGACCGGCGCTACAACGACTTTCGCCAGCAGCAGGGGCGCGTCGGCTACGAGTTCGAGCATAAATTCAGCGACGCCCTGATCCTGCGTCAGAACGCCCGCTATTCGCAGCTCGGCACCAACCAGGAATACTACTATTTCGGCCCCGGCCTGACACGCGAGAGCACCGCCGGCTTCGCCAGCGATACCAGCCTGGAAAGCCACTTTGCCACCGGCCCGGTCGAACATACGCTGCTGACGGGCCTGGATACCAGCTACCTGCACTACCGCTCCGGAGAAGGATATGGCGGCGTGCCGCTCGGAGTCGACCCGCCGCTCACCACCCAGTCGAAGCAGACGCTGGCAATGACGGGCATCTACATCCAGGACCAGATCAAATGGCAGAACTGGCGCCTGACCCTCGGCGGCCGGCATGATTGGCTCTACAGCCGCTTCAGCACGGGCACCGTCGGCAGCGGCATGACGCAAAGCAAGAGCCGCGACACCAAGTTCACCGGCCGGGCGGCCTTGAGCTATGTCACCGACTTCGGCCTCGCCCCCTATGTTGCCTATGGAACCTCCTTCACGCCCAATCCGGGCACGGTGCTCAACGGCAGCGTGGCCACGCCCACCACTGGTGAACAGACGGAAATCGGCGTCAAATACGATATTCCCAACATGAACGCCTCGTTGCGCGCCGCCGTCTTCGACATGCGCCAGAACAATGCGGTGGTCTATGAAGTCGTCGACGGCCTCAACAAGCAGGTCCAGCTCGACGTGCGCTCGCGCGGTGTCGAGATCGAGGGCGTGGCCTCGCTGACCAACGGGCTCAGCGTCCAGGCTTCCTATTCCTACAACGATGCCCGCATCCTCAAGCTCACTCCCGACACCGAGGGCAACCGTCTGTCGAGCGTGCCTTATCACATGGCCTCGCTCTGGCTCGATTATGCCTTCCAGGAGGGGCCGGCCACCGGCCTCGGCATTGGCGGCGGCGTGCGCTATGTCGGCTCGAGCCTGGGCGATAATCTCAATCGCGCGATACTCGAAAACAAGCCGCGGACCTTCGTGGACGCATCGATCCGCTATGACCTCGAAAACCTCAATCCAAAACTCGCCGGCATGCGCGTGCAGGTCAGCGCCACCAATCTGCTCAATGAGGTCAAGCAGACCTGCACGGTCAGCTATTGCTATTTCGACGAGGGACGCAAGGTCATTGCCAGCCTGCGCTACCGCTGGTGAGCAGTGTCGAGCCCGTCACGTCGACCAGGTACGCTTTGTCCTCTCCACTCGCCATCGTGCTCGGCGTGGGCGGGCTCTATGTCGGCCAGAGCATCATCGGCGGCTTGACCTTCATTGCCTTGCCGAGCGTGCTACGGGAGCGAAACCTGCCGCTCGACCAGATCGGCCTGCTCTATCTGGCGGTGCTGCCCTGGGCCTTCAAAATCCTGTGGGCGCCGGTTGTGGAACGCTACAGGCTGCCGGCCGCCGGCCATAGCCGCTCGCGCTCGATCGTCCTGGTCGGCGGCCTGATCTCAGCTGTCGGCCTCGTGTTGACCGGGCTGATCGGGCCGACCAGTTTCATGCCCCTGCTCGCCGTGCTGCTGCTGATTGCCTTCGCCACCTCCACCAGCGACATCGCCTGTGACGGGCATGCGGTGGAAACCCTGTCCGAGCGCTATCATGGCTGGGGCAATGCGGCGCAGGTCGGCGGCGCCTATCTGGGGTCGGCGATCGGATCGGGGCTCTTTCTGGTGCTGGTTGCCCAGTATGGTTGGGGCGTCTCCTGCTTTGCCATGGCAGGCCTGCTGATCGTGCTTGGCTTGCTTTTCGTATTGTCGCCTGCTCCGCTCTCTCCCGGGCGCAACCATCGGCCCTCTCTGCGCCAGGCGTTGCGGCGCAAGGACATGCATCTGGGCCTGGCTTTGGCAGCGGTCAACGTCATCGCCCAGAAATGGGGCGTCAGCATGCTCGGCCCCTTTCTGATCGACAGCGGCCTCGACCTCACCTCGCTGGGCATCGTCAACGGCGTCGGCGGCATGGCCATCGGTTTCATCTGTGCCCTGATCGGCGGTGCCCTCGTGCGGTTGTGGAGCGCGCGGACCGTATTGGCACTGGCGCTCGTCCTGCAGGCCATGGCGCTGTCGGGCTTGGCCTTCGCCGCCTGGAAGGGCGGGATCGGCCAACCCCTCCTGCTCATCCTCGCACTGGCAAGCTCGTCCGGCATCATGGCTCTCGGCTTCGTCGCACTCTATGCCCAGTTCATGGTGGTCTCCGATCCCCGCCAGGCCGGCATCGACTTCACGCTGCTGCAATGCATGGACGCGCTGGTGAGCATGGCGGGTGGCATGGGTTCGGGCTGGGTTGCCCAGCATTGGGGCTATGGGCCCTATTTCGGCATGGCGGCATTTCTCGCTCTGGCTGCCGCGCCGATCGCCGCCATGCTCAGCCATCGCGTCGCCGTGCGGTCCGCTGCCCGGAAGGATCCGGCAGAGGCGCTGGTCGGAGTTCCGTACGGTCGATGATCGCATCCCTCGCGCCCTGCTTTGCTGGAAATCTCCATTGGTACAAGGAGAGCGTGGCGCTGCCGGGCGTGCATGGACGTCTGATTGCTGGTCGCAGCCTTCTCGAAAAAGGCGTGGCCGAGGATCTGATGTCACGCTTTGCCGACACCTATCCCGGCGCCGACCGCCAGGCGCTTGTCTCGATGTGGACGCAATGGCATTTCGGGGCGCTGGTCATCCCGGCAACGGCCGCAACCTTGCTGCTGGACCGGGAATTGCCCGTGGATCTGGATGCGATCGGCATCGTTCCGCATGAAAGCGGGCGCACGGCCGCGCTGGTCATCCCGGATGAGGGCAGGCTGCATCCCGGCGACGCCACCAAACGCTTCTCGCGCCTTTTCGAAGGGCATGTCGAACCGCTGATCCACGATTTCGAGGCGCGATTTGGCGTGTCCAAGCGTTTGCTGTGGACCAATGCTGCTGCGATTTTCGAGTGGACATTGCAGCAGGTGCTGGACGTTGGCGTTCCCTGCCCGGTCGCCTTGGAGGAAGGCCGCGCTTTGCTGCAGCAGCGCAGTGGCGGCGATGGTCGTCCCAATCCGATTTGCGGGGCGGTTCGCTATCCCCTGGAACAGGGACAACCCGTGCGCCGGCGGAAAGTCTGTTGCCTGCGCTATCTTCTGCCGGGCGTGGAGGATTGCGGCAGCCTGTGCCCGCTGCCGCAGATAAGTCGGAAGCAAAAAGCAGACATTCCCATTTAAATAAACTTTGTAGCCTGTTGTTATCGCTTATTTTTTGCTGAAAACAAATTCCACGCTCCGGCACAGTGCTCAAGGTTCAGTGCAGGATCTCGGCGATCCAGGCACTGTCCGGACCGCGGGCGAAATAGATACGGACTGGGCTCGCTTGTGCCTGGGGCGTATCCTTCACCGTGGCGGTGCACGTCACGCCCGGGCGACCGACGGCGGGCACACAAGTATTGATATGGGCAGTCTGTTGCTGCTTGGCGGCCAGCGCGGGTATTGCGCGCATGGCGGCAGTTGCCTCTGCATCGCTCGGTTGGTCCAGGAGCAGAGCGGTCGCGGACGCCAGGAATACGAAAACCAAGCCATCCGCCAAAGTCCGGTTGATCGGCACGGCGGCCTCCTGTGTTCAACGTCGGAAGAACAGGCGGAGCCATGCTTATAAACCCGCAAGGGGGCAGAAATCGGATCGAGTGTTTCTGGCAGAGCGGCACGCCTGATGCAGGCGGCCGGATGTCGATTTAAGCGGTGCCGGACATGTCCGGTGCAGGCGCTCCCGTCGTGCCGGCACGACGATTCAGCCGGCGATACTCTCCGGGTGGCACGCCGAAACGGGCCCTGAAGCTCCTGGAGAACTGGGCCTGGTCCGTGAATCCCCACTGATAGGCTATCTCGGCGGCCGTTTGGCTATTGGCGGGATTTTCGAGCGCCGCGCGGCAGGCCGCCAGCCTTTGATCTCGGATCCAGCCCGCCACCGTCTGGTCGGTGTCGCGGAACAGATCGTGCAGATAACGGATGGAAACCCCGCAAGCCCGCGCGACCATCTCGGGATCGAGGCGCCAATCGTTGAGATGGCCGCGGATATAGGCCTCGATCCGCGCAAGATGCGCCTCGCGCACCGTCGAACTGCCCGATGTCAGGATGCGCTCATCTGCCTTGACCGCCAGCACCAGGAGGTCGATGAGTTGGCGCCCCACGGCATTGCGGGCCTCCTCGTCCAGTGCTTCGAAGCGCTGGGGCAGGAGATGCAGCATGTCGGCGAAGAGGCCGCCTGCGCCATTGGCCGCATCGAATTGCAGCGAGCACAATCGGTCCGGACTGCGGATGCGCTCCGACAGTGGTTGGGATGCCACCTTCAGCACCCAGAGATCGGCCGGGTCGGCATGGCTGAACTCGTAGGGCTCGTGGCTGCGCTCGAGGAAGAAACCGCCGGGCGAACAGCGCACCTCGCTGCCGCATTGGGAAAAGTTGACCTGGGAGCGGGTCGGCACCGTCACCAGGAACTCTTCCTTGCGGGCGCTGCGAAAATGATGCGGCAGGCGCAGATATTGCAGGCCGTCCGAAGACAGCCGGGAGATCGACACGTCGCCGAACTCCCAGATGGTGAGGTCGCCGAAGAAATGATCGGGATGGCGGAACGTCAGGTCGAGCGGGAAATAGGCTCCCGCGATGGCCTGGTGCCAGTGCCGGCTCCGATCCATGGTGCGGGTCGCACTCGTGGTGACGGAAGTCTTCATGACAGCTCCACAGAACGGCTGCCGAGACTAGGCGCGCGGGACGAGGATGGCAATCGTCCGCTCCCGCTGCCTGGCCGATTGTGCACTCAGCGTCAAACCATTGCTCTCTCCCTGCAAAGACGGCCGCCGCCAAACCTGATTGGCTGACGAGAACGATGGTGCGCAGACGCCGCTGCAGGGGATCATGCGGAGAAGAAGCTCTTCTCCCGCCTTGCCTGCGGCCCGCCAGGGAGGATGGATGTCCACAGAGCGAGAAAAAGTTGATCCGATCACGCTGTCGGTGGTGCGCGGGGTGCTGGAGACCACCCAGCGCGAAATGACGCTGGCCCTGGAGAAGACGGCACGCTCCTCCGTATTCAACCTGGCGCATGACTATTCGACCGCGCTCTTCAATGCCCGTCCGGAGATGATCCTGCAGGGCCAGGACATTCCCATCCATCTCGGCTCGCTGATCCCAGCCATGAAGGCCGTTGCCAAGTTCTTCGGCGACGACATCCATGAGGGCGATCTCTTCCTGCACAACGATCCCGCCTTCGGCGGCAGCCACGCCATCGATACCTGCATGTACAAGCCGGTGTTCTACCAGGGCGAGCTGGTCTACTGGACCGTGTGCAAGGGGCACCTCACCGATATCGGCGGCCCGGTTCCGGCCGGCTACAATCCCAACGCCACCGAGATCTACGCCGAATGCCTGCGCATCCCGCCGGTGAAGATCTGGGATCGTGGCAAGCCGCGCGAGGACGTGCTCAACCTGATCTTCTCCAACATGCGGGCGCGGCGCGACCAGGAGGGCGATTTCCGCGCCCTGATCGGTGCCTGCCAGGTCGGCGAAAGGCGCCTGATCGCCCTCCTCGACAAATATGGCAAGCCGACGGTCGATGCCTGCATCGACACGCTGCTCGACATGGCCGACCGACATATGCGTTCGCTGATAGCGAGCGTTCCCGATGGCACCTATGAGGGCAAGGCCATCCTCGAGGATGCCGGGCATGGCTTCGGCGACTTCGAGATCGGCGCCAAGGTCACTATCACGGGCGATGCCTGCCACATCGTCATCTCCAGCCCGCCCCAGGTGCCCTATTTCATCAATTCCTACGAAGGCAATTCTCATTCGGGCGTCTATCTCGGCCTGATGATGTTCGCCGCTTTGCCGCCGCCCTACAATGAGGGGCTCTATCGCTGCGTGAGCGTCGATTTCGGGCCGAAGGGCACGCTGTGCAACGCGCAGGAGCCCGCTCCCCACATGAACTGCACCACCACGCCGATGGAGACGCTGACCGATGCGGTGCGCCTCGCCTTCGAGAAGGCGATGCCCTCCAAGGTCGCGGCCTCCTGGGGCCATGCCAACGGGCTCAACATCGCCGGCAAGGACGGCCGCACCGGCGAGGAGTTCGTCACCATGGTGCTCGCCACCATCATCTCTGGCGGAGGCGCTACGCCCCAGCAGGACGGCTGGCATGCCGTCGGCCCGGAATGCTGCTTCGGTGCCCTCACCTCGGGCGACGTCGAGCTCCTCGAATATTCCTATCCCATCATCATTCACCGCTACGCGTTGATGACCGATTCCGGCGGCGCCGGAAAATTCCGCGGCGGCTCGGGCACGGCCTGGGAGGTCGAGCCCCTGACGGGCGACATGCTGTGCATCGGCTTCGGCGAAGGACGGCGCATTCCCGCCATGGGCGCGGCCGGTGCCAAATCGGCCCTCGTCGACAAGAAGGTCGGCCGCGTCGAGCTCCGGCGCGGCGGCGAGGTCACGGTCGAGCGCAAGAACATCATCGAGACCATCAGGCCCGGCCAGACCATCACCAATCTCAATCCTGGCGGCGGCGGCTATGGCGACGCCTTCGAACGCCCCGTCGAGAAGGTGGTGTGGGACGTGCGCAACAGCCTCGTCTCCATCGAGGGCGCCCGCGCCGACTACGGCGTGGCGATCAAGGATGCCGAAACGCTGGAAGTCGACCTCGCCGAAACCCGCCGGCTCCGCGCGGCCTGAAAGACACGATCATGGAACATGCTTTTCGTCTCGGCATCGACGCCGGCGGTACCTTCACCGATTTCGTCATCGCCAACCGCGCGAGCGGCGACGTCAAACTCTTCAAGGCGCTATCCACCCCATCCGATCCGACCAAGGCCATCGAAAATGGCCTCAGGCAGATCGCCGAGAGCCTGGGTACGATGCCCTCGGCCGTCGTGTCCGACTGTGACCTCTGCATCAACGGCACCACGGTCGGCCTCAATGCTTTGATCACCCATCGGGGCGGCAAGACCGGTCTGATCTGCACGGCGGGCCATGAGGATTCCATCGAGATCCGCAACGGCCACAAGGAAGACGGCTATCGCTACGATCCGGAATATCCGGCGGCCACGATGCTGGTGCCGCGCTATCTCCGGCGCGGCGTACGCGAACGCGTCCTGTCGGACGGCTCGGTGCGCACCCCGATGCAGGAAGAGGATGTGCGCCAGGCCTGCCGCCTGTTCCTTCAGGAGAAAGTGGAGACGGTGGCGATCTCCTTCGTGTGGTCCGTGCTCAATCCCGGGCATGAGCGCCGCGCCGCCGAGATCGTGCGGGAGATGATGCCCGAGGCGATCCTCACCGTGGGGAGCGAGCTCTATCCGCAGATCCGCGAATATACCCGCACCTCCACCGCGGTGACCAATGCCTATCTTGCCCCGGTGATGCGGCGCTACGTCACCGCCGTCGACCGCTATTTCCGTGATCTTGGCGCCAAGCAGCCGGTGCGTTACTTCCAGTCCAATGGCGGCCTCGCCGTCGGCCAGGCGATGACCGACCGCTCCGTCTACGCCATCAATTCCGGTCCTGCTTCCGCGCCGCAGGCCGGTCTGTATGTCGGTGCCCCCTTTGGCAAGGAGAATGTCATCACCGTCGATATGGGCGGCACCTCCTTCGACATCACGCTCACCCGCAACGGCCAGACCAACCTCAACAAGAACATCGACTTCCTGCGCTACCGGGTCGGCGTTCCCATGATCCAGGTCGAGACGCTCGGCGCCGGCGGCGGCTCGATCGGCTGGATCGACAGCCTGGGCCTCTTACAGGTCGGCCCGCAGTCGGCGGGTTCGGAACCCGGCCCGGCCTGCTATGGCCGCGGCGGAACCGATCCCACGACCTCCGATGCCAATCTCGTGCTCGGCTACCTCAATCCCGAAGGCCTGCTCGGCGGCAAGCTGCCGCTCGACGTCGCCAGGGCCCGCGACGCCATCGCCAGGATTGCCGAGCCGCTCGGCATCAGTGTCGAACAGGCCGCCTATGGCATGTTCACGATCGTAAACAGCGGCATGGTCAACGGCATCCGGCGCGTATCGGTCGAGCGCGGCTATGATCCACGCGACTTTGTCCTGGTCGGGGCTGGCGGCGCCACGGCCGCCCATATCACCGCCCTGGCGCGCGAGATGGGCATCGACACCATCATCCTGCCCAAGCTCGCCTCGGGCCTGTGCGCCTTCGGCCAAATCATCTCGGACGTCAAATACAACTACATGGCCACCGCTCCGCTGCGCCTGGACAATGAAGGTGCCTGCGAGAAGATCGATACGCTCTTCGGCGAGATCGAGGCGCAGGGCGTCCGCCATCTGGAGGCGGATGGCTTTGCCGCCGAGCGCATCGCCATCAAGCGCAGCCTCGAAATGCGCTATGTCGGCCAGGTGCATGAATGCACCGTCGACATCGACAATTTCAGGATCGACGCAACCACGATCGACAAGGTGAAGGATGCCTTCCACACCCGCCACGAGGAGCTCTACACCTATTGCGAGCGGCACAATCCCGTCGAAGTGGTGAACATCGAATCCACCCTGTACGGGCTGATCGAGAAGCCGAGGCCTCCCAGGCTGGAGGGAACCGGCAGCCTGGAAGGTGCCCTCAAGGGCAAGCGGCCCGCGATCTTCCAGGCCTCGGGCGAGGCGACGTCGACGCCTGTCTATGACGGCTCGAAGCTCGGGGTGGGAGTGTCCGTCCGAGGGCCGGCGATTATCGAAGAGGTCACCACCACCATCGTGATCGAGCCGGGCTGGACTGCAGCCTTGCATGAAAGCGGCAGCTATCTGCTGACCCGCAAGGACTGACCGGCGATGCCAACCCTTCCTGCCCTCCCCCCGCTTGCGGCCCCATCTCAGCTAGCGATGGGGCGGCAGGAAGAAGGCCTGGCGGAAATAGGAGCGGAAGGCTTCCATGGCGGGCGTGAACACCGCGTCCCGCCGCCAGGCCAGGCCGACATCCATCGAGGGAATCGGCTCGGTCGGCACGATCGTCTCGATGCGCTTGCCTTCCAGGGACCAGGGCCTAAGCACCATGTCCGACAGGATCGCCACCCCCTGCCCGTCGGCGACCAGCGAACGGACGGCCTCGACCGAGGAGGTCCGCAGCGTCACGTTCGGCCGGAAGGAGGACAGGCTCCAATAGCGCAGCGCGGTATGGGCGGCTTCGTCCACGGTCAGCATGATATAGGGTTCTTCCGCGATCTCCTTGAGGCTGACGGCGCCCTGCGCCAGCAGCCGGTGGCGGGCCGGGACCCAGAGCCGGCGGCGCGAACTCATCAGCGTCTCGGTGGTGAGATCGGGATTGATGACGTTGGAGGTCAGCAGCACCGCCATGTCGTAGCGATTGGCCAGCAACCCGTCCTCGATCGCCTCGCGGTTGAGCTCGAAGAGCTGGATGTCGAGATTGGGCCAAGCCCGGCGCAGGCGGCCGAGATGGTTGGGCAGGAAATAGCCGATCACCGTGTAGGTGGCCGCAACCGTCAGCCGGCCGGCAAAATCATTAGCGGGCAGGAGAAGGCTGGTGGCCTCCTCGACCTTGTTCAGGATCTCATAGGCGTGGAACAGGAACTGCCGGCCCGCCGGCGTCATGTCCATTCCCTGGGTGGAGCGGGTGAACAATTCGACGCCGACGATCTGCTCCAGCTCCTTGATGGCGGTGGTGATGGCCGATTGCGAGATGCCGAGCTCGCCGGCGGCCTGGGACACCTGGCCATGTTCGGCCGTCGCCACGAAATAGCGGATCTGGCGCAGACTGACCGGCATGGACGACTCCCTTCATGTTTCAGATCGATCCCTACATCAATATTCATAAAATCGATAGACGGTCGATTCAGGCTTCATCGAATTTCATGCTTCTCCCCCAATCTTTGGAAAATTCTGTCCCTCATGCGAGGAATTAGGAGGAAGTCAGGAAATCGCCTGTTTCTGAAAATCAGATAACAAGCATCTGAATATAGAATTTTTCAATCGAACCGTCTCGACGTAACGTCAGAGCAAGACCGGCCGTGATGCCGGCCCAGGATGAATTTCACAGAGGGAGGCTGGCTTGGCGCTGGCTGCGGTCGACATCAATTGCGACATGGGCGAAGGCTTCGGCCAATGGCGCTTGGCGGAGGCGGACGACAGCGCCTTGATGGAGCTCATCAGCTCCGCCAACATCGCCACCGGCTTTCATGCGGGCGACCCTTCTCTGATGGACGCCACCGTCCGGCTGGCGGCGCAGCATGGCGTCGGCATCGGCGCGCATCCCGGCTATCGCGATCTCCAGGGCTTCGGCCGCCGTCGCATCGAGGGGGCGCCCGAAGAGATCGTCAATGACATCGTCTACCAGACCGGAGCGCTGCGGGAATTCGCCCGCCGCCATGGCGCTAGCCTGCAGCATGTGAAGCCGCATGGCGCGCTCTATATGGAGCTGGCTGTCAACGAGGACCTGTCGCGCTCCTTCGTCCATGCGATGCAGGCTACCGCTCCCAACGCTTTCATCTATTGCATGGATGTCTCGCTGACCCATCGTGTCGCCGTCGAGGCCGGCCAGCCAGTAATCCGCGAATTCTATGCGGACCGCGACTATGGCCGTTCGGGCTCGATCGTGTTCACCCGCCGCACCGGCCGGCTCGATCCGGCCGCGGTCGCCGACAAGGTGGTGCGCGCCTGCCGGGAACAGCGAGTGCGGACCGTCGAGGGCGACGACATCGACATCGCTTTCGATTCCATCTGCTTTCACTCCGATACGCCCGGCAGCCTTGCCATTGCGCGCGCCATGCGTGCGGCCCTGGTCGCCGATGGCATCAAGATCATGCCGGCGAGCGAGCTGGCGCACCTGCCCAAAGCCATCACGAGGGGATGAAGAATGGCAATTTTGCAGATCATGTCACCCTTGCCCGGTGTCTTCTACAGGCGCCCCTCCCCTGACAGCCCGTTCTTCAAGGAGGATGGCGAGACCGTCGCGTCCCCGGATGTCATCGGCCTGATCGAGGTGATGAAATCCTTCCATGAGATCAATGCGGGCATCGGCGGAGCCAATATCAAATTCCTCGTCGATGACGGTGACGCCGTGATGGCCGGCCAGGTCCTCGCCGAGGTGGAGGCATGAACATTCGCTCCGTCCTCATCGCCAATCGCGGCGAGATCGCCGTGCGTATCAACCGCGCGGCCAAGGCCCTGGGGTTGCGTACGGTGCAGGTCTACAGCGCCGCGGACAAGGATTCCCTCGCCGTACGGCTCGCCGACGAGGCCATCGAGATCGGCCCGCCGGCCGCCAAGAAATCCTATCTCGACATCGAAGCCGTGCTCGCTGCCGCCAGGGCAGCCAAGGTTGATGCCGTGCATCCGGGCTATGGCTTCCTCGCCGAGAATGCCGATTTCGCCGATGCCGTCGTGGCGGCGGGTATGAAGTTCGTCGGCCCTGCCGGCTCCGCCATCCGCCTGCTCGGCGACAAGGTCGCGGCGCGGGCCGAAGCCGAGAAGGCAGGCGTGCCCACCGTACCGGGCAGCGGCGGCCGCGTCGCCGATCTGGAGGCCGCGGAGGCGATCGTCGCGCGCATCGCCTTTCCGGTGATGATCAAGGCCGCAGCCGGTGGTGGCGGGCGCGGCATCCGCGTTGCGGCCGACATGGACGAGTTCCGCCGGCAATTTCCCCAAGCCTCCGCCGAGGCGGCGGCTGCGTTCGGCGATGGCGGTCTCTATGTCGAGAAGGCCATTGAAAAGGCACGCCATGTCGAGGTGCAGATCCTCGGCGACGGTCGGAACTTCGTGCATTGCTTCGAGCGCGAATGCTCGCTGCAGCGCCGGCGCCAGAAGGTATGGGAGGAAGCGCCGGCCGTCGGCCTGTCGCCCGCGGTCCGCGAGCGCCTATGCCAGAGTGCCGTCGCCCTCGCCCGCTCGGTCGGCTATAGCGGCGCCGGTACGGTGGAATATCTCTATGACGAAGCCAGCCAGGACTTCTATTTCATCGAAGTTAACACGCGCATACAGGTTGAGCATCCGGTGACGGAGATGATCACCGGCCTCGATTTGGTCCAGGAAATGCTGCGCATCGCGGGTGGCGAGCCGCTTTCCGTCCGCCAGGAGGACATCGCGGTCACCGGCCACGCCATCGAATGCCGCATCAATGCCGAGGACCCGTTCAAGAACTTCATGCCCTGGCCCGGCGTGGTCACGGCACTGTCAGTGCCGGAGGCGGACGACATCCGTTTCGACACCATGCTCTTCGAGGGCTATGCGGTGCCGCCCTTCTATGACTCCCTGCTGGGCAAGCTCATCGTCCATGGCAGGGATCGCGCCGCCTGCCTGGCAACGCTTCGGCAGGCACTGGCCGCCCTGAAGATCGAGGGCATTCCCACCACCATCCCTCTGCACGCCACCCTGGCCGCCGACGGCGATGTCGCGGCCGGCCGCTTTCATACGCGCTTTCTCGAAGGTTGGCTCGAGAGCCGTTTCGCGCCACCGCCAGCCGAACCGGCGAAGGAGGCCGCCCGATGAAGAGCCGATATTCCTTTGGCGGCGACGAGCACCTGTTCGTCGAATGCGACGAGAGCATGTCGCTGGAGGCCTTCTTCAAAAGCTTGTCGATGACCCGTGCTATCAGGGAAGCTGGCATTGCCGGCGTCACCGAGATCTGCCCGGCCAATGCCTCGTTCCAGATCCGCTTCGATCCCGACCGCATCAAGCCGGACGACATCCTGGCCGAAGTCAGGGACATCGAGACGGCGGCTGCGAAATCCGAGCCGGTGATCGGCACCCGCATCATCGAGATCCCGGTGTTCTACCAGGATCCCTGGACGCATGAGACCCTGATGCGGTTCCGCGAGCGCCACCAGGACCCAGGGGCTACCGATCTCGAATATGCCGCGCGCATCAACGATCTCGCTTCTGTCGAGGACTTCGTCGCGGCCCATAGCGGCTCGCCCTGGTTCGTCTCGATGGTCGGCTTCGTGGCGGGCCTGCCCTTCATGTACCAGATGGTCGAGCGGGCAAGGCAGCTCCAGGTCCCCAAATATCTTAGGCCCCGCACCGATACCCCGAAGCTGACGGTCGGCCATGGCGGCTGCTTTTCCTGCATCTATTCGGTACGCGGCGCCGGCGGCTACCAGATGTTCGGCATCACGCCGATGCCGATCTTCGATCCCGAGCAGAAGATCGGCTATCTCCGGGATTTCATGGTGTTCTTCCGGCCCGGCGACATCGTCAAGTTCAAGCCGATCGGGCGCGACGAACATGATGCGATCGCCGCCGACGTCGCCTCCGGCCGCTATGCCCCCGAAATGCACGAGGTCACCTTCGACCTCAGGGAATTCCAGAAGGACATCGACGGCTACAACGCCAAGCTGGAGGGCATGATCCATGGGCGTTAGGGTCCTCAATCCCGGCCTATCCACCACCATCCAGGACCTCGGCAGGCCGGGTTATTTCCATCTCGGCATTCCCGTCGGCGGGGCGATGGACCGGCTGGCCTTGCGTGCCGCCAATCTGCTGGTCGGCAATGACGAGGCAGATGCCTGCCTGGAGGCCGTCTTCCTCGGCCCCGAACTCGAATTCACCCGCGATGCGACCATCGCCATCACCGGGGGCGAGATGCCGATCAAGATCGGCGGGGTCGAGCAGCCGTCCTGGACCGCTCTCAGCGTCAAGGCGGGCCAGACCCTCAGCTTCGGCTTTCTCAAGGCCGGCGCGCGCATCTACATCGCCGTCGCCGGCGGCTTCGACGTTCCCTTGGCGCTCGGCAGCCGTTCCACCTATGTGATCGGCGCGCTCGGCGGCCACAAGGGCCGCGCTCTGGCCAAGGGCGATGAGCTCGCCGTCGGCGAAGCGGGGGCCGTCAAGGAAGGGCGTAGCGTGCCGGAGGCGTTGCGCCGTCGTCCCGGCGCGCCGGCACAGCTTCGCGTGCTGCCGGGCCTCTATTGGCACCGTATCCAGGAGCAATCCGGGCGTGCCTTCTTCGAGGACCAGTGGAAGGTGGCGCCGGAAGCCGACCGCATGGGCTACCGCTTCCGCGGCGGGCGACCGCTGCACTTCGTCGAGCGCGAGCCGCCTTTCGGGGCGGGGGCGGATCCCTCCAATATCGTCGACAGTTGCTACCCCTATGGCTCGATCCAGGTGCCGAGCGGCACCGAGCCGATCATCCTGCATCGCGATGCCGTGTCGGGCGGCGGCTATTTCATGCTGGGGACCGTGATCTCAGCCGACATGGACCTCATCGGCCAGATGCAGCCCAATACCCCGACGCAGTTCGTCGAGGTCGACATGGCCACGGCCTTGGCGGCACGCGGCGAACGCGTTGCGCTGCTGGCCTGCATCCGGGCCGTACTGGCCTCCCGCTAGATCCATCCCGGTCGCAGCGGCCGAAAAGGGTCGCCGACCCAAGAACATCCAAAAAACATCACCATCCAAACACGACATCGATCGAACCATTGAGAGGGGACCCATCATGGCAGGCACTGTCGCGGCCGCCGAAGCCGATACGCTCGATTATTCCAACCGAGCCGTCCCGCCTAACGCGCGCATGCCCAAGATGGCGCTGACCATGGCCTGGTGGGCCGTGTGCAGCGCCGTGTTCTACATCGTCGTCGGCGCCGCCCTGGCGCTCGGCTTCGGCACCCGCAACGCCATCATCGGCATGATCATGTCGGTGATCGCCTATGGCCTGATCAACGCCGTGCTCAGCCGCTTTGCCATTCGCACCGGCCTGTCCGTCGCTCTGTTCTCGCGCGTGCTGTTCGGCAATGCCGGCGCCGGGCTGGCGACCCTGATCTTCTGCGCGACCGCCATCTACTATGCCGTGTTCGAAGGATCGGTGATCGCGGTCGGCATCCACACCATCTTTCCGTCCGTGTCCTATGCCATCGCGGCCCTGATCGTGGTGCTCTATTCGGTGCCGCTGATCTTCGGCAGCATCCAGACCTGGCTCGACAAGTTCAACGGTGTGCTGCTGCCCTTTTACATTCTCGGCCTCGTCGTTGCCGTCGGTCTTGCCGTGGCCGAATATGGCTATAGCGACAAGTGGCTCAATCTCGGCCCGGCCGGCGGCGCACCGGCGAATGGCTGGTGGTCGTGCTTCGTTTATTACATGGGCGTGTGGGTGCTGATGATGTTCACCTTCGACTACGCCCGCTTCGGCCGCGAGGAGGACGCCGGCTACCACGCCTTCTTCAATTTCGGCATGCCCTTCTATGTCATGGTATTCCTGGTCAGCGGCCTGTTCGGCATGTTCATGATCGGCACCGTGCCCGATCTCGGCACCGTCAGCGAAGTAACCGTCCTGCTCGCTTTGCTCAAGCTGATGGGCGTCTGGGGCCTGCTCTTCGTCTGGGTCACGCAGACGCGCATCAACACGGCCAACTACTATCTCGCTGCCGTCAACATGGAGGCCCTGGTCCAGCTCTTCGGTAAGCTGCCCTTCGGGCGCATCGGCTGGGCCGTGGTCGTCGGCCTGATCGTCTATCTCCTGATGCTGGCCGATGTCTTCGCCTATCTGCTGCAGGCCCTCGCCTATCAGGGCATCTTCGTGGTGGCTTGGGTTGCCGTGGCGATGGCCCACATCCTCAGCGATCGCTACCGGCGCCTGGCCGGCGACACGATCGAATATCGCTCCAGTCACGTGCCCGCCTTCAACCCGCTCGGCCTGGCCGCCTGGTTCGCCGGTGCGGCCATCGGCATCGGCCTGCATCTGTTCGGAGGGGCTTATGCGGAGTTGTCGGCACCGGCGACGGCGGTGGCCGCCTTCTGCATCTATACGGTGGGCCTCACCTTCGCCCGCCGCTCCTGGTTCCTGGTCGCGGATTGAAGCGCGTGATTGCAATGCTCCCGGCTGGGCGATCAGCCGAGAATTGCACCGGTGGCCGCTGATCGGTTGCATCCACTCGGGAACGATCGGAGCCGGCAGGCGTTTGACTGCAAGATGCGCATGCGTCAACCGGACCTGGCAGTAGAGGGAACAGGGATGGTTTTTCCGGTTTCCCGCCTTGACCAACGAAACGGTAGCCGAGCCCTTGTCCTGCCCGTGCGTATCGCCTCGGCTGCGTGATGCAGGGACTGATTTCGAGCGCGTTCCGGTTGTTGTCGGAGTCGATTGGTCAGATTTTGTAGGAGCCGCATGGAAGTCGTATCCCGGGTGGTATTTACCGTAGCCAGCATCTGCCTGATGATGTTGGCGGGCGGTCTTGTCGGAATAGCCGGATTTCGGGTCTTTCATGCCGCCTATTACGACGGCCAGTTCGACAACACCCTGCTCGATTCAATCGGCTTCGTGGTGGTCGGCGTCGCGGTCTTCGACGTGGCGCGCTATTTCCTCGAGGAGGAGGTGCTGCGCGCACGCGAAATGCGCAATGCCGTGGAGGCTCGGCGCAGCCTGACGAAGTTCATGTCAGCCATCGTGATCGCGGTTTTCCTCGAGGCCTTGGTAACCGTGTTCAAGGTGGCCAAGCAAAGCCCGGAGCAACTGCTTTATCCGGCGCTCCTGCTGTTCGGGGGCACAGCAATGATCGTGGGCCTCGGCGTCTACCAAAAGCTGTCCGTCAGCGTCGAACGGGAAAGCCCGGCGGAACCCCGCAGGGAAGAGGGTGAAAGCAAGCGCAATAGCGGCGAGCGGGAAACGGAGTCGACGAGATAGGTTACAGCATCGAACCTGATTTCTGAATCAGGCTCGATGCTGTAATTCCTTGTTGTCGCATCTTTTTACCGAAAACCGGTACCCACTTTTCGGCGTGATGCTCTAGGCTTCGTTTCGCGTCGGGATCGACATCACCGCACGACCGCTTGTGACATCCGCGACCATCTGCCGGACATCGGCCAGATCCTGTTCGCGGATCGCGGCGACGAACTCGCTTCCCGTCGCGGTATAGTCCTGCGTCAGGATCTGCACCGCCTCATGGGTGGACAAGCGAGCCTGGACCAGCGCCAGGTCGGTGAAGATGCAGCTGATGCGCGCCTCGACCCGCATGACGATCGGCAGCTTCTCGGCAGCCCGCAGGCAGGCGGCTGCCGTGCCGCCATAAGCCCGGACCAAGCCGCCGCTGCCGAGCAGCACGCCGCCGAACCAGCGCGTGACCACGACGGCGACGCCGTCCAGGGCCTGGCCGTCGATCGCCTGCAGGATCGGCTTGCCGGCGGTGCCGCTGGGTTCGCCATCATCGTTGAAGCGGTAGAGGGGGCCGACTCGCCAGGCCCAGCAATTGTGATTGGCCCCCATGTCGGCATGATCCCTGATGAAGGTCTTGGCGGCCTCCTCTCCCGATACCGGAGCGGCCGTCGCCAGAAAGCGACTTTTCTTAACCTCCTGTCTGAAGGTCTCGACTCTCTGAAGGCTGAATAAATCCGGCATGTCTGCAATCTAAAGCATTTTTCCTGGAAAGGCTGACAGATATGTCTAGTAAAATAAACATAATTATAACAATTGGTTATGCGAAATTCCTGATATAGAGAACTCGAAATTCCTCTCTGCGGGGACGGTTCCTGCGCCAGGTCACCACCCCTCCGACATGGCGGGATCCGCCATGTCGATCGTAGCGTGGCCCGGCAAGGTCGCTCGCCGCAGAAGCATGCGATGGCGCAACTGCGCTCGCCCAATGCTCATTCGGCGACAACAGGCACAAGCATTGGGCCTGCCTCGTAAACCCAAAATCGAAAGCATGATGTGGGCACCGTTCTGCATCGATTGACTTGACCGGGCGTCACTGCTGTAGTCGCCGGCAGCCTGGATGTTCTCAAAAAAGGGATTTGGATGAGCACGAGGATACATGTAGCGGCGCTGGCCGGAGCGGTCTTGGGCCTTTTCCAGCTTTCAGGCGGAGCCTATGCTGCCCAATGCGGCAAGACTGCAGCCGGCTATGAAGCATGGAAGCAGGAATTTTCTGCCGAGGCACGCGCCAAGGGCGTCGGTCAGGCCGGCATCGCCGCGCTGATGAGCACCCATTACGCCACAGCCACCATCAACGCCGATCGTGGCTTGAAGAGCTTCCGGCTGTCCCTGGATCAGTTCCTTGCCAAGCGCGGTGGCAACACGATCGTCGCGCGCGGGCGCCAGCTCAAGAAGTCCCAGGGTGCGCTGTTCGCCAACATCGAGCGCCGCTATGGCGTGCCGGCGGGACCACTGCTGGCGATTTGGGGCATGGAGTCGGGTTTTGGTGCCGTCAAGGGCAACCAGAACATGCTCTCCTCGGTGGCAACGCTCGCCTATGACTGCCGCCGGCCCGAATTCTTTACCGACCAGCTCTATGCCGCGCTCAAGCTTGTCGACAGTGGCCGCTTCACGGCACAAACCCGCGGTTCCATGCATGGCGAAGTGGGCCAGACCCAGTTCATGCCCAAGACCGTGCTGCAATACGGCATCGGCAATCTCGACACGGCTGCGGGGGCCCTTGATTCGACCGCCAACTACCTGAAGGCCCATGGCTGGAGCGCTGGCCAGGGCTATCAGCCGGGCGAGCCGAATTTTGGGGCGATCCAGGCCTGGAATGCGGCCTCCGTCTATCAGCAGGCCATCGCCCATATCGGCCAGCGCATCGACGCTCAATAGGACAGACCCGCTGAGCTGGGTGCGAGAACCCCGAGTTCCCTCACCTGGCCGCGATCGGTCATCGATCCATGACGCCGTGGAGCACCAGCTTCCACGGCGTTTCATTTTGATTGACCTATGATCCGAGCGAATGGCCTTGATCGCGGCCTGCTGTCCGCCACTGCATGTCACTCCCGAGTTGCCCGAGACGTGCCTTCGGCTGGAGTCGTTCACTCTCTGCCCGCCCGGCAGAATATTCTATCGTCGATAAAAACTAAGCCCTTGCGCTAAGTTTTGAAGACTGATAGTTAGCCCGAAGGATAGGTAATGGGTTTTCGCTCATATCCCGAAAAACATGGTGGTCGAACCGCGAAAGGTGACGTGATGAAGCTGGTCTTGATGGAATTCTTGTCCCTCGACGGCGTGTATCAAGGGCCGGGGAGCCCCGATGAAGACACGACCGATAGTTTCACCCGCGGCGGCTGGTTCGTGCCCTTCATCGACGAAGCCCTGATGCGTGCCGTGACCGCCTGGGTCGCCGAAGCCGATGGCTTCCTGTTCGGGCGCCGGACCTATGAGAATTTCGCGCGCGACTGGCCGAAAATGGATGATCCGAACGATCCGATTGCCAGCAAGCTGAACGGCGCTCCGAAATATGTGGCCTCGACATCGCTCGAGCGTGCCCCATGGGCACCTTCGACCATCCTGTCAGGCGACATTTTCGGTGGCATCGCCGCATTGAAGGCCAGGCCCGGCCGCGAACTCCAGATCCACGGCAGCGGGCGGCTCGCCTACTCGCTGTTGGAAGCCGGATTGGTGGATGAGCTAAGGCTCATGATTGCTCCCGTCGCACTGGGACAGGGTCGCAAACTCTTCAGGGATGGCGGGCAGCCTCTCGGCTTCAGGCCGTTGAAGGCCGAGGTGACACCGGCCGGCCTCACGATCCAGGTCTATGAGAAGGCCGGAACACCCACATTCGCGACTTACAGCCCTTCGTGATTGGTTGGGCCGAGCCGGGCCAGGCTTCGCGGGACGGGAGGCGCCGAAATGCCGCGATATCGCCATCGCGGCGAAACAAACGGAAATCGCAGGTTAAGGCAGCCCGGGCATGCTGGTGGCCTCTTTCACCGGAGCCAAGCCGATGCTCGAAAGTGTGCTGCTTGCCTTGCTGTTCTCCTTTGTCACTTATTATCTCACCTTCGATCTGTGAAGGGAGGTCGATGTTCCCATCGATCAGCGCGCCGCTTCAGCCAGGATCGGATAGAGTGAGGCGACCAACGCCCCCGCCATCACCACATTGAAGACGCGCAGCCGCACAGGTCCGGACAGAAAACCGCGCAAAGCGGTCCCCGCTGCCGCCCAGACCAGCAGGCAGGGACCATTGGCCAGAACGTAAATGGCCGTTACCACCAGGACATAGCCGAAAAAGCCGTCGGCCGGCGTATAGGTCGCAATCGCGCCAATCGCCATGATCCAGGCCTTTGGATTGACCCATTGGAAAGCCGCTGCCTGGAGAAAAGTCATCGGTCGATCCCGGCTCCCCTCCGAATCCGGCCCGCCCGCTCTCGCGATCTTCCAAGCGAGATAAAGCAGGTAGGCCGCGCCCCCATAGCGCAGCAACGTGTGAAGGAACGGGAGGGCCGTGAACAAGCTACCTATGCCAAAGCCTGCGGCAAGCACCAGGACGCAGAAGCCGAGATTGATACCGAGAAGGTGAGGCATGGTGGCCCTGAGACCGTAGTTGGCGCCGGAGGCCAGCAGCATCGTGTTGTTCGGGCCCGGCGTGATCGATGTGACGAAGGCATAGATGATGAAGGCGGTCAGCAGGTCAGATGTCATAGCACGGGTCGTCGGTTCCGAAGGGAATTGACGGCATCATAGAGGCGTGACACATTTTCAAAATACATAATAGTGTCATGTGACACAATTGATGAGTCCGCCGTGAAGCTTGCGTCACCATGGGCACCGCGCCTGGCGCCAGGCGACGAGCCGCCGTCCGAGCGGCTCGCCGCAGCGCTTGCCGACGACATTGCCGGCGGCCTGATCGGCGCTGGCGACCGGCTGCCGGCCCATCGCGACCTGGCCTGGCGCCTCGGTATCGGGGTCGGCACCGTCACCAAGGCCTATGCAAGGCTGGAACAACGCGGCCTGGTGCGATCCCTCCATGGCCGCGGCATGTTCGTGGCAGGCATGTCGGCCGCCACGGCCGGAAGCATCGACCTCGGCATCAATGCCCCGCCGCAGATGTTGAGCGACAGGCTGCTGCAGGCGACATTGTCGATGCTGGCAAAGCGCCTCGATGCCGGAACTTTCGGAGCTTATTCCCATCCTGCGGGGCGCCCGGAGCATCGCCGCCTGATGGCACGGTGGCTGGCCAGATGGGGCTTTGACACCGAGCCGGATCGTATATTGCTGACCCATGGAGCCCAGCACGCCCTCGCCATTGCGATGGCGATGGCCTGCCCGCCGGGAACCCGTCTGCTGACCGAGGCACTGACCTATCCCGGCGCCCTGCTGCTGGCACGGCAGGCCGGCCTCGATATCATCGGCCTCGCGATGGACCAGGAGGGCCTTACGCCCGATGCCCTGGCCGAGGCGCTCGGCGCCGATCACGGCCGGCAGAGGGTGCTCTACGTGACGCCGACCCTGCACAATCCAACGACGGCGACAATGGGCCCCGAACGCCGCCAAGCTGTGGTCCGCCTCTGCCGTGCCCACGACGTCACCATCATCGAGGACGACGTCTACGGCATTTTCGCGCCAACGGGCGTCCGCCCACTGTCCTGCCTTGCACCCGAACGCACCTTCCATGTCACCAGCCTCTCCAAGGCCTTGAGCCCGGGGCTTCGCATGGGCGCGCTCGTCGTCCCGCCCGATCGCGTGGCCAAGGCGGAAGCGAGGCTGCAGGCAAGCAGCACCATGGCCTCTGCTCTCCAGGCCGAGATCATGGGGATGTGGCTGACGGATGGAACGGCGGAAGCCGTCGCCTCCTCGATCCGCGCAGATGCCGTTCGACGCTCAGCCTTCGCCGCCGAACGCCTGCCCAAGCAGGCGGTGCTCAGGATCAATGACGGTTTTCACGCCTGGCTGCCGATGCCGGCCGAAGCGGCGGATCGTTTCGTCGCCCGGGCCGCGATACGCGGTGTCGCCCTGATGCCGGCGCGCGCGGTAATGGCCGATCCCTCAGCACCGGACGGCGGGGTGCGAATAAGCCTCGGCACTCCTGCGATCGCTGAGCTCGACCAGGCACTCGGCATTCTCGCCGACCTGTTCCTGGCCGACCGGTCGGTGCTCGTCTGAGCAGGCAAGCGTTCAGCCACGCACGCGCCTTGCCCTGACCGGCCGGCGGATGGCCCGGACCTTTCCGCTTTCGCCGCCACCGCAGAAGAAACGGTCACCTCCATCGGCTTCGAGCCCGGAGACGACCAGGCCAGCCGGCATCTCGATGCTGTCGAGGACCTTGCCGGTGGTCGGATCGACATGCCGCAATTCGCTCTGGTCATTTTCCCAGGTAGCGTGCCAGAGCTCTCCGTCGACCCAGGTCACGCCGGTGACGAAACGATTGGATTCGATGGTGCGTAGCGTGGCGCCGGTCTCGGGATCGATCTGGTGAATCTTGCGGTCCTGATATTGGCCGACCCAAAGGGTGCCTTCGGCCCAGGCCAGGCCTGAATCCTTGCCGCCGCCGGGCGCCGGAATGGTGGCGAGCACCGTGCCGGTGGCTGGATCTATCTTCTGGATACGATCCTCCGCGATCTGGAACAGATGTCGGCCATCGAAGGCGGTGCCGGCATGCGCAGGGACGTCGAGAGCCTTCACCGTATTGCCGCTGTCGGGATCGAGCGCATTCAGCTTGTCACCCGAGGCAAACCAGACATTCTCACCATCGAAACTGACCCCGTGCACGGCTTCGACGCCAGCGAAGGGGCCATATTCGCGAAGGATTTCTGCTGATGCTGGCTTCATGAGACATATCCTAGCTTCATGGCAGCGGCGCCGGGAGTAACAAGGTTGTCGCGAAACTGGGCACTGGCGGCGTCACCCAGCGGCGTGCCCTCCCACGGCCGAAGAACTGCACTTTGGCGGCCAAGGCGAGTTCGTCGAGGGCCCGCTGCACGGTACGCTGGCTGGCTCCGAGTGCAAGCGCCAGGGCCGAACTGGACCAGGCTTCGCCATCGGAGAGAAATGCCAACACCGCCGCATGTTTTTCTTCCACCGGCCGGGCCAATACCAGGACCTCGGCGGTGTGACTCGGCGCCAGCTCGAAGCCGCGCTTGGTTGCGTTGACGGCGGCCAGTCCCCGCAGGGTCGTGCGCAGGCGGCCGATCTCGACCCGCAAGCGGGCGCGATGAGATTCGTCGGCCGACTTCGCACCGAAGGCACGCGCCACCAGCTCGTCACGTGTCACATCGCGGGGCCAGGCCTCACCGAGGGCCCGGGCGAGGGCAAACAACACCGGCCGCCGGGCAAGCGAAGTCGTCTTGTCGGCATTGCGCACGATATGGCGGCAGGCGTCGATCATGAAAGCTTTCGATGTCTGCAAAGCCTCGACTTCACCGAGCAGAACCGGGCGTTCGCCGCCGGCCGTGATCAGGCGGGCGGCCGGCGTATCCAGGATCAGCGTGGCGCTTTCGACTTCCGCTACCAGCGCAGGAATTCCGGCCTGACGCGCGGTGAGTTCCGCCCGCGCCAGCGCCGTACGGGCCTGTCGGGTCCTGAGCCGGCGCATCGCAATGCCGGCAACCACCAGATCATGCGCCGTCCTCAGGGCCGGCGGCAGCGGCGCAGGAGCGAAATTGGCAAGTTCGGCCTCGGCGGCGTCAAGGCGTCCGATCAGCAGCAGGCGCCGGGCTTCGAGATATCTGGCATGGGCGGCATTCACCCGGTCGCCATGCTGCTCCAGCGTCATGCGTGCAGCATGAAGGGCCTTGGCAGGCCAGCCGAGGTCGCGCGAGACGAAGGCGATCTCGGCCTCGGCGACGATGCATCTTGCGCGCGCCACGGCCTGCCTGGCGCCGAAGGCGCGCGCGGCGTTCCGGATCAGGGTTCGCGCACGGTCGAGATCGCCGAGCTGCGCCATCGCGATGCCACGCAGGGCCAATGCGGGCGCATCGTCACGCAGGGCAACCCGGTTCAGGGCGCCAAGGGGGTCGCCGGCAGCCAGCGCACGGGCCGCGGCCGTTATCAGCGAGTCCATTCGAATCCCGCCAAACTCGTCACTCCCGCCATCCGATAGTCCCGGACTACCACGAAATACCAGATCGTATCGAGAACGCTGTGAGTGCCGCCATGAGCGTCATTACAGGATGGCGCATCGCATGCCGGGCGATCGGCGCCGGCGGCCCTTCCGAACCGCCTGCAACTGGGGACTCATTTCAGCCTGAATGCCGTCGGCCTGATCGCGATCCTTCTGGTGAGCGGCCTGATGGATCTGCGCAATATGGCGGCCATCACGGCGTGCATCACCGTCCGAACGCCTCGCATCAAAGGACCCGCATCCGGGTGCTCGCACCGAAGCTTTCAGGCTCGCATGTTTCAGGTCCTGCGGCGGGCGGTGAAAGCAGGCGGATCGCTGGCGGGGAAGGACTCGTCGCTCGCTTCATCGACCGCGTCCCAGGGATCGTCGGGTTGTATTGCCTTATCCCGCCGCCGGCCGGCTGCTCTCAGCGCCTCGACTTCCTGGCGCAATCGATGATTGTCATCCAGCAGCTTGGCAATAGTGACCAATCCCGCGAATGAAGCCAGAAAGCCAAGCCTGCGCATGTTGTTCTCCTTTTCCAACCGGAGATCCTGCCCGAGCCGTCCTAGCGCTGAACCTGCGAACCGGGGTCATGGTTCCCGCCGGCCCTGCAAAGCCGGCCCGACAGCTTTGCTCCACTTCGTCGCAGGCAAGAAACCTTTCCTGTCCGCCGCCGTTTCGCCCTCGACAAACATCGAGGTGCCGATCCATGCAAGCCTATGACGTGCGCGCCCTTTTTTTACTCGCCGATAGGGCCAGTCGGCTGGATGGCAGCGCTTCCTGGCTCGATCGCGATATTTGCCTGAGCCTTCGCTATCTCAATGGCCGCATGTTCGCCGATTGGCTGGTCGTCCTGCCCGACCATCGCCTGTCGTCCGCCGATGGCTCGCATTGTAGCGAGCCTGACGCGCTCACGGCCTCCATCGACGCCGTCGAGAAGCTTCGGCGTTGTCTACTGCCCAAGAGCAGCCTGAGCGTCAGTACGCTCGATGGCCATGCGGAGCGGTTTCAATGTCAGGTACGATTGGGCTTCGGTACACGTGAAACCGGCAGAGTGATCGTCGCCAATTCCGAACCTTGCGCCCGGCTGGCGGCTCTCCTTCATGCCTTCGCCGTTTCGACCCTAGGCTGGCCGGATCCTGCAAGCGAGCCAGCCAGGCTGCGCTTTGCCCTGGTCGACAAGTGAGCGCGCCCGACCGGAAATCGCTGCATGACGCCGTGTCGGCGCCTGCTCGATAGGCAGAAGGCTAGCGCCGCTCATTCCCGAGCAAGGTCGCACCGACGACGAGCCCAATGAGAAATCCGACAATACCGGCCGAGGACAATATCGTCGCGGCCGTGCCGGGATGTTCCCTCGCCGCATCGGTCACGGCATGCGCCTGCTCGCGGGCCTGCTGGAAGGAGGCTCTCGTCTGTCCCCTGGCCCGATCCACGGCTTCGGAAGCCGCTTCACGTGTGCGTTCCAAGGTCTCGGCACCGCGATCCGCGATGGATTTGCCAAGTGCGCTGATTTCCTTACGGAGACCGGCAATCTGCTTTTCCAGTTCCTTGCGCACATCGTCCGGGGAGATCGAGTCGGCCATCATGTTCTCCGTTCTGGTGATCCGTGACGGTGATGGTGGATACCTGTACCGCCCTTGCCCATAACGCCCGATCAGGCGCCATGTTCCCGGCATGCCCCACCAGCATACGAAAAAGGCTCCATTGGGAGCCTTGACGTCTTGCTGCGCATTCACCCAGGCACGAACGCGTTGCGCTCGAGCGCAAGCCTAGCGCTTAGTTGAACAGATCCTTGGTCAGGATCGCCACTTCCGTGCGGTTGCGCGCCTTGATCTTGCGCATGATGTTGCGGATGTGGATCTTCACCGTGCTCTCGCTCATCTCGAGCTTGAAAGCGATGATCTTGTTGGACTCCCCACGGCGCAAACGGTCGATGACGTCGATCTGCCGCTGGGTGAGGGCCTGGCCGAGTGGGCCCTTGTCTGCAGCCGGCATGGGCGCGGCCTGCGCCGCCAGGAGGCTGCTGACAGGGACAAACTTCTCGCCTGCCTGAACCAGGCGAATGGCGGCGGCCGCCATGTCCAGATTGAAGGTCATGCCGACGAAACCCTGGGCACCGTGTTCGAGGCTGCGGCGCACCAGAACGGGGTCCTCGACATCGGAGAGCACGATGATCTGGCTGTCGGGAGCCTTGGCCTGCAACCGGGCGATATCGTCGCAAATGACGCGTTCCGTCGCACTGTCCCCGGTCGCGCACAGCAATATCGTTACCGGAGCGGCAAGGTCTGCCGGACGCCATTCGTCGACCGATGCATAACCGCTCGTGCTGCAGTTCAATTCAGCTTCGGCCAGGCAACGCGCCAGGCAGTCACGGATCAGCGTTGCGGCGCTGATAATGAGGATCGGGGTCGTCGCGACCCGGGGTGTGACGATCGGACCGGCAATGGGTGTCGGCCGCATGACTTCATTGCGCAGTCTTGGCAGATGGTCGAAGTCGACGCTCCTATAGGCGTCGGAAAGAACGGCAGCACCCATTACCATATTACCTTAAAACAGACTGCCGCTATCCAGCAGATCTCCAAACTTCATGGAGCCTTAGGGATAATTTCATGCCGCGGATGTGCGATTTCGCACATCCGGCGCGGACAGGTCATCCGCCGCAATGGCGAATCCGGCTACGCGCACCACACTCTGAGACGGCATCGGCGGACTTCTGCGGCCGCAAGACACAGGTAGCGCTTCGATAAGAATCTTCTATCTATATAAATCAAAAACTCAGAATTCAGCAGAATATTGAAGTACCACATATTTATCGAAAATGTGTCATCATTGAGAAAGCAAAGATAATTTGAAGGCATATGTCGTAATTCTTATTTTCATCGAAATTTCATGGGAACAATTTGAGCTATGGTCTGTTGCATCGCTCATATCTGGAGTGGATACACTCGGCAACCATGGAGAAAAATCATGACAAACAGGTTGATGAACTTGATTGGCGTATCTTTGGTGGTGCTCTGGCTGCCTGCTGCGGCCCAAGCGCAAGGCGTGATGGGCGGAGCCCAGGAAGGGGCCGAACGCGGCAATGACAATGCCGGCCCGATCGGCGGGATCGTCGGCGGTACGGTCGGCGCCGTCACAGGCGGCATCAACGGGTTGCTGGGAATCGAGCAGCGCCCCCGCTTCCGCAAATATGTGATTGAGCGGCATATCCCCTCCTATAGCTATGAGGAGCCCCTCAATGTGGGCGTTGTCCTGCCTGAGGAAGGCGTCGAATATTACGACGTACCCGCTGACTATGGGGAAGTCCGCTACAAATATACGGTCATCAATGACGAGGTCGTATTGGTCGACCCCAGCACCCGCAGGATCGTGCAGATTGTAGAGTAGCGTCCAGACCTTCGAGTGGCTCGGTCACTTCGGCCACCCTTGGAACAGACCGCGAGATCTTCCGGCTGCTGCAGATGCAGGGGTCGGAAGACCTCGATGTCTGCCCAAGGCACGGGTGGGTGTGGGTTTCGCATCATGCCCGAAAAAGCAGGCCAAGTTGATAAATCATCGATTTATGAATATTGCATATCATGTTGATACATATTCATTTTTTTGAAAACACAAAGAAAGATTCGTTCCTGCTCGGATGAAGAAACGTCTTGCCCAGTGGCAATGAGCCCGCCAGCTGGGGCCGACTTATCGCCGCGGGATCATGCTCATCCTTAACTTCAGCAAGCTGGCCATCCGCCAATAGAAACGACACCCGCCGGCCACAGCGCGCGACCACCATGCCTGCAGCGAAGGCCGCTGGTCGCGAGCCGTTCCCGTCATTTTTTCCGATCCCCTCACCCGCCGAAGCGCGGTTCGGGAACGCCCCTTATGCCGAGATCGTGGATCGCGAACAGGCTACCGCGCAGCACGCCGTCGCCCGGGAAGCGCGGCAAGGGGGGCTTGGCCATCGAGGTCACGTAGAGCACGTCGAGATCGGGGCCGCCGAACATCACACTGGTCACTTTCTTGACGGGCATCTCGATCACCCGGTCGACGGAACCGTCCGGCCGGTAGCGCACCAGTTTGCCGTCATAGACCAGGGCATTCCACAGGCAACCCTCGGCATCCACCGTCGAGCCATCGGCCGCACCGCCGCCAGAGCCGTCGACCTTGGCGAAGGTTCGCTTGTTCGACACGCCGCCCGTATCCTGGTCATAGTCATAGGCCGAGATCTCGCCGGACCAGGTGTCGGTGAAATAGAAGATGTTGCCGTCAGGGCTCCAGCATGGCCCGTTCGAGCAGATGATGCCGGAATCGAGCCTGGTGACCTTGAAATCCGTCGACAGGCTGTAGAGCGCTCCGTTCGGCCCCTCCTCCATGGTGTCCATGGAGCCGGCGACGAAGCGGCCGCGCTTGTCGACCTTGCCGTCATTGATACGGTTGTTGGGCAGGTCAGGCTCAGGATCGTGGATGAGCTCGACGTCCCCGGTCTTGAAGTCGAGGAGATGGAAGCCGCGCGCCAGCGAGACCACGGCACCCGAGCCGTCCTTGCGCAGCGCCATGGAACCGATCTTCTGCGGCACGTCCCAGGCCCGCAATTCCCGGCCGTCGGCCGTGGCGCGGAAGACGCGGCCGTCGAAGCTGTCGATCCAGTAGAGGCGTTGCTGGTCCACATCCCAGAGTGGCCCCTCCCCCAGTGTGGTCTTCACATCCAGCAAGACTTCGATGCGCATGGTCGTTCCCTCTCCTTCAACCGTTTTGTCTTCAGCCTCGCGGCTGCCTGCCCCTGGGCGAGGGCTCAAAAATTCACGGCATGGCCGCCCTTGAGGCTCAGCATTTCGCGGGCCTCGTCCGGGGTTGCCACGGAGAGGCCGAGCCCTTCGATGATCTGGCGGACCCTGGCGACCTGCTCGGCATTGGAACGGGCGAGCACACCGGGGCCATTCCAGAGCGAGTCCTCCAGCCCGACGCGGACATTGCCGCCCATCGCCGCCGCCATTGCCGCAATGTTGAACTGGTTGCGCCCGGCCCCGAGCACCGACCAGCGATACTGGTCGCCGAACAGGCGATCGGCGGTGCGCTTCATGTGAAGGACGTCGTCGGGATGGCCACCGATGCCGCCCTGCAGGCCAAAGACGGTCTGGATGAAGAGCGGTGCCTTCACCAGGCCGCGATCGAAGAAATATTTGAGATTGTAGAGATGCGCCGTGTCGTAGCATTCGAATTCGAAGCGGGTGTCGTTGCCGGCGCAGGTGGTCAGGATGTGCTCGATCTGTCCGAAGGTGTTGCGGAAGATGATGTCCTTGTTGGCCAGATAGGTGCGTTCCCACTCATGCTTGAGATCGGTGAAGCGATCGAGCATGCCGAACAGGCCGAAATTCATGGAGCCGAGATTGAGCGAAGCGACTTCCGGCGCGAAGGTCGCCGCCGGCCGCACGCGCTCCTCGATGCTCATGGTCGGGGCACCGCCGGTGGTCAGGTTGATGACGCAGTTCGAGCGCTGCTTGATCTGAGGCAGGAACCTGGCAAAGGCTTCCGGCGTCTGGTCCGGCTCACCAGTGACGGGATTGCGGGCATGCAGGTGCACGATGGCCGCGCCGGCCTCGGCGGCACCGACAGCCGCATCGGCGATCTCTTCCGGCGTCACCGGCAGATGTGGCGACATCGACGGCGTATGGATGGCGCCGGTCACGGCGCAGGTGATGATGACTTTATTGCGGGCCATGATGCCTTCTCACTTTCCGATATCCTTGGCGGCCTTGCGCTTGTGGGCAAGCAAGGCCATCAGCCGGCGGTCACGCCACATCTGGCGTTCGCCGAGCTTGTCGCGCGGAAGCAGGGCACTGCGCTCGGCCTCCACCCGCTCCATGACGGACCCCGCCCAGTCGACGCGGTGCTGCACCGACGGGAAGATGTTGGCGTAGATCCCCTGGTAGCGCTCGGCATAGTCGCGCACGCCGCCGGGGGCATTGAGATCGATCGTCTCGAACGGCCCCATGAAGGACCAGCGCAAGGCCAGCCCGTCGCGCAGGCCGACATCGATGTCCTCGACGCTGGCGATATCGTCTGCAACCAGGCGGAACGCCTCCTCGAGCAGCGCGCCCTGCAGGCGGTTCATGATGAAGCCGTCGATCTCGCGCTTCATCACCAAAGGCGACTGGCCGCAACTGCGCATGAAGTCGGCCGCCTTGCCCATGGCCTCCGGCGAGGTCCAGGGCGAAGGACAGACCTCCACCGCCGGCACCAGATAGGGCGGATTGATCGGATGGCAGACCAGGCCGCGCTGGCGGCCGGGAAGATGCTCCATGAAGGCGGACGGCAGGATTGCCGAAGTCGAGCTCGCCAGCACCGCCTTGGCGGGCGCCAGCCTGTCGAGATCGGCGAACAAAGCGCACTTCAGCTCGACCTGTTCGGGCGCATTCTCCTGGACATGGTCGACGTCATCGAGGGCTGCGGCAAGATCGGCCTCGAGATGAATGCGCGCCTTGAGCTCGGCCGGCTCGGAGCCGCCCAGCAGGTCATTGGCGGCGAGATCCGGCAGCATCTCGTCGATGAAAGCCAAAGCCTTGGGCAAGGCATCGGCATCCTTGTCCCAGAGCCTGACCTCGTGGCCGGCCCTGGCGAAGGTGATGGCCCAGGCGCGGCCGATGAATCCGGATCCGATGATGGCTGTCTTCATGGGGGTCTTCCCGACTGAGAGGGCGTTCGCTCACAGGGATTCGACGTTGCCGTCGACGCCCAGGGACTGGCCGGAGATGTTTATCCCGGCCGGCGACAGCAGGAAGAGCACCATCGCCGCGACGTCCTCCGGGCCCGTCATCCGGCGCAGCGAGATGCGATCGAGATATTGCTTCTCCATCGCCTCATAGGGCACGCCGACCTGCGCGGCGCGATCGCGGATCACCCCTTCCATGCGGGGCCCGCGGATGATGCCGGGCAGGATGGCATTGACGCGGATACCCGAGGGACCGAGTTCCTTGGCAAGGCTCTGGGTGAAGCCGATCACACCCCATTTGGCGGCCGAATAGGGCGTGCGATAGGCATAGCCATAGCGCCCCGCAGCCGAGGACAGGTTGACGATGGCGCCGTCGCCGGCCTGCTTGAGCAGGGGCACGCCATGGTGGGTGCACAGGAACTGGCCAGTGAGGCAGATATCGATGGTGCGGCGCCAGTCGGCGGGCGCGATCTCCTCGACGCCGCCGGTCGGCCCGGCGATGCCGGCATTGTTGATGAGGGCATCGAGGCCCCCGAGCCCTGCTTTCACCTCGTCGAACAGCCTAGCGACCGCCTCTTCGTCCGACACGTCGCACAGGCTGGCGCCATGTCCGGGATGGGCGCGACGGAAATCTGCCAGATGATGCTCGGCGACATCGCACACATGCACCCTGGCGCCATTGGCGATCAGCAGGTCAGCGATGGCCCGGCCGATACCGGATGCCCCGGCGGTGACGAGAACCCGAAGGCCGGGCTTGAGGGCAATTCCAGTCATGATATTTCCTTGCATGACAATGTGTTCAGGTATTTTTTTCGCGCAACGTGATAACAGCGCACAGCACGACCACCCCATAGAGAATGGCGCGGGTCGCATAAGGGAGCGTGGTGCCGGCCAGCAGGGTCTGCAGGGCCGTCAGCAGCAGGACGCCGCCGATCATGCCGATATAGCGCCCTCGCCCGCCGGTAATCAGCGTTCCGCCCACCACGGCGACGGCGATGGAAGGCAGGAGATAATCATCCCCCATGCCGAGACTCGCCTGGCCGGAGAAGCCGGCGAGAAGGCAGCCGACAAGCGCCGCGCAGAAGCCCGAGAGCATGTAGACCTTGACGAGGGTCGCCCCGACGGGAACGCCTGAGAGCTGCGCGGCACGCACGCCATTGCCGATGGCATAGACACGCCGGCCGAAGGCCGTCCGGCCGAGGAGGACGGTGGCAAGGACGACGAACAGGATGACGAGGGGGACGATCGGCGTCACGCCCATCACCTGTCCCGTCATGATCCAGCGCAGTCCCGGCGCCGAAAAACCGTCAGGCGTCCCGCCGGAGTATACGAGCGCGAAGCCTTGAAGGATGCCGTTCATCGCCAGGGTCATCACGATCGGCGACAGGCCGAGGGCAACGATACCGAGGCCGTTCACGAGGCCGATGAACGTGCCCATCGCCAAAGCCAGCGGCAGGGCATAGAGCATGGCACTGTCCGATCCCTTCATCAGGCCGGCGCTGACGATGCCGCAAAAGGCGATCGTCCACGGCAAGGAGAGGTCGAGGCCGCCGGTGAGGATCACACTCCCCTGCCCAAGCGCGAGAATGGCCAGGAAACTCGCCAGCACGATCAGGGAATTGTAGTAGCCCCATGACGCCAGCGTGCTGCCGAGCACGAACTGGCTGACCACGAGAACGATGGCAAAGCAGGCAAAGGCCGGCAGGACCGTGCGCAGATCCTCCTGGCGGCGGACCCAGAAACCGGGACGCGCAACATGGGATCGTGCGGCTTGAGCCGGCTCGGCCGGCAGCCGCAACCGCGTTTCCGGAAGGGACAGCTGGCGCGGCAGGCGCCCCTGGCGCCAGGCTGCCAGGCGATGGCTGCCCAGGCGCAGGGTGCTGGCGAGCACCGAGGTGCGCGTGATCGAGGCGCCGAGCACCGCCAGGATCAGGATGGTACCCTCGACCACGGACGAATAGAAGGCCGGCACGTTGAGGACGAGCAGGATGTTGACCACCATCATCAGCACATAGGCGCCGAAGATGGTGCCAACCGGGCCCCCGCGCCCACCGCCCAGCAAGGTTCCGCCCACGACCACCGCCGCGAACATCTGCAGCAGCATGGGATTGCCGACCAGCGGGTCGCCCGAGCCGGTCTGTGCGCTGATGAACACGCCGGCCAGCCCGTAAAGCCCGCCGGCGAGGACATAGACGGAGAATTCGCACAGGCGGGTGTTGAGGCCTGCTGCCCGCGCCGCGTCCCGGTCGGAACCGATGGCATAGATCGCCTTGCCGAAGACCGTGTTCTTGAGGAAGAGCCAGCCCAGCACTAGGAGGACGAGCATGAGAACTGGCCCGGGCAGCCAGTCAGGGATCGCGTCGGCTGTGAAAAAGGCGCTGAACCCTGCGGGAAGCTGGCCGCCCGGCTTGTCCATGACCAGCAGTGTCACCCCCTGCAGGATGAACATGGTCGCAAGCGTCACGACGATCGGCTGCAGGCGCAGAAAGGCGATGAAGAAGCCGTTGAAGGCGCCTGCTGCCGCCCCGATGGCGATGCCGGCGCAGGACCACAGCAGGATGCTGGAAGGGTCGTCCTGCATGTGGCTCGCCAGCGTGACGTTGACCAGCGAGACTACGGCAGCGGCCGACAGGTCGAACCCGCCCGACAGGACCACGATGGTCTGGCCGATCGCGGCGGTCGCCAGCGTGGCCCCGCCCGTGGCGATGGTCGAGATGTCGTAATAATTGAGGGATCCGCTGACGAGGCGGATCAGGCCGAGGCAGACCAGGAAGGCCGCAACGGCAATCAGCGTGCCCCGATAGCGCGACCAGCGCAGGCCCCCGCGCTTGGCCGGCGACGGCTTGAGGGACATATCGGCATGGGCCGCGCTCATGATGCCTCCTGGATCGTGGAAGCGCTACCCAGCGTGGCGCGCAGAATGGCGTCCTCGGAAATCGCGGGGCCGGAGAGATCGGCCGCGACTTTGCCGCGATAGAGCACGAGGACGCGATGGGCGAGATGGTCGAGTTCGGCGATCTCGGTGGAATGGAACAGGACGGCGCCGCCGGAGGCGGCATATTGCTGAATCAGCGCATAGATTTCATGCTTGGTGCCGACATCGATGCCACGGGTCGGATCGAACAACAGCAGCACGCGGCTTTGTGCGAACAGCCATTTGGCGATGGCGATCTTCTGCTGGTTGCCGCCGGAGAAGGATTTCACGCTGGTCCATAAAGCGCGCATCTGCACGTTGAGCCGCCCGAAGACCTGGGCGACATCCCTCTCCTCGCCGGCTTCATCGATCAGGCCGAACCTGGTATAGCGCTCGACCACCGGCAGGGAGACGTTGCGCTGCCCGTCGAGCTTGAGGAAAAGGGCCTCGGTCTTGCGGTCCTCGGGAACCAGGCTGATACCGATACGTGCCTCGATGGCATCGCGCGGGGAGGTCAGGGTCACCGGCTGTCCATCGATGCGGATCTCGCCGCGATATTCCTCCATGCCGAACAGGGCCGAGAAAAGTTCGAGCTGGCCCATGCCCTGGAGACCAGCGACGCCGAGAATCTCGCCTGCGCGCAGATCGAAGCCGACATGTTCGAGCCTCTTATGCGTACCCAGGGCGTTTACCGATAGCACGGGATCGCCGGTCAGCGACGGCACCGGCGGCTTGGGCGGGAAGGAGCGGCCCAGTTCCCTGCCCGCGATCATGCCGATCAGGTCCTCGTCGGCGACGTCGGCAAGGCTGGCGGTGGCGATGTGCTTGCCGCCACGCAGGACCGTGACCCGATCGCAGAAGGCCCGCACCTCCGCCATGCGGTGGGAAATGAAGACGACCGTGACGCCGTCGCGCTTCAGGCTGTCGATCAGGCCGCCCAGCCAATCGATGTCGCGGCCCGAGAGCGTGGAGGTCGGCTCGTCGAGGAGGAGTATCCTGGGGCGGCGGAACAAAGCGCGCGCTATCTCGATCTTCTGGCGCAAATTGAGATCGAGATCGCGCAGGTCGGTATCGAGGTCGATTGCCGCCAGGCCGAGCGCATCCAGATGCTCCGCCACTTGGCGGCGTGCCTCGGAGCGGCGGATCTGGCCGAGCAGGGTCGGCGGATAGGGCAGCAGCATGTTGTCGAGCACCGTCAGATCCTTGACGATGGTCAACTCCTGGAAGGCGGTCTGGATGCCGAGCCGATGGGCCGCACGCGGAGTGCTGAGCACGGCCTGCTGGCCGAAGATCTCGAAATGACCTGCGGTCGGCACGATCAGGCCGGACAGCAGCTTGACGAGCGTCGACTTGCCGGCGCCGTTCTCACCCAGCAGCGCATGGGTCTCGCCGACCAGGATCTCGAAGGAGACGCCGTCGACGGCAATGGTCGGCCCGAAGGAACGGCTGATATCGCAGGCCGCGACAGCGGCTTTCGCCGGCGCGGCCTGGACGGATAAGGACGACATACGAATCGGTCCCTGCAAATTTGTGTCACTCGGATAGAAAAGCGGGTCCGCCGGGATGGCACGGACCCACTTCGCCCTCAGTTCTCGGGCTGGCCGACCAGCGCCGCCGACAGGCCGAGCTCCGGCGTCTCGGCCGAATAGATCGAGGCGAACCAGCCGGGATTGGAAACCAGAGAGGGCTTGAAGGCATTGCAGCCGGCCTTCATCTCGGCCCAGCTGCCCTCCTGGCAGAGCTTGATCGTTTCGTTCGTCACGATCGGCAAAGGCAGCACCGTGTGTTTGGGAATGTCCTTGCCGTCGAGCTTGGCGACCGCGAGCTTCAGGGCCAGCCCACCCGAATAAGGCGGCGAGGCGTAGGAAATGCGGGGAGCGCCCATGGGCGTATAGGTGCCGTTGGCGCCCTCCACCTCGCTGCCCGCCGGGAGCATCTGGATGCGGCCGCCATTCGAGCCCTCGCCGGCGCAGGGCTTGAGCTTGTCGGGGGTGGCGCCTGCCTCGATCTGCATGGTGTTGGCGGTGTAGCAGCCTACCTGCGTCCACAGCCCGTCGATCTCGTCCCACTTGCGGGTGGCCATGATCTTGGACAATTCGGTGCGGGCCACCGCCTGGCTCCACATGCCGACGGCTTCGTTGACGATCTTGATGTCGGGATATTTGGCGAAGACTTCCTTGGCGGCCTTGGTGCGCAGTGTATCGACCGAGGTGCCGGGCACGCCGGTGATGGCGATGATGTTGCCCTTGCCGTTCAGTTTCTTGGCCAGCCATTCGGCCGTGACCCGCCCCGCCTCGCTCTGGTCGATCGTGACATTGTAGGCGCAGGGCTCGGTGATCTCGCCGTCATAGGCGATCACCACCACGCCCTTGCCGCAGGCATTCTTGACGGCCGCGTTCAGAGCGGTGGGCGAGATCGGGAAGACCACGATGGCCTTGGCGCCGGCCTGGACCATGGCGTTGATCTGCTGGATCTGGCGCTGGGCGTTGGGCCCGGCGACTTGGACCTGGAGGTCGACCTTGTCGGCCATCTCCTTGCTGGCGGCCATGGCCTTGACCATGTTGGCGGCCTCGCCCTGCCAGTCATTGCCGATATAGCTCATCGACAGATAGATCTTGTATTTGTCCTTGGCTTCGGCCTGCCCGCCAAGGGCACATATGCCGAGCAGTCCCGCGCCCAGCAGGGCAGCGCCGCGCTTTACCAGTCCCATTCTTCCCTCCCTGTCAGCCCGCTTCGTTGCGGCGGGCACTTCGACTCGTTGATAAGTCAGCTTCTGTGAGCTACTTTTGATCATAAATCAAAGATCAGAATTTTAGCAAGCCCGGCGACGCTTTCTCCAAACGCCGAACCGACCTACAAGACGAGAACCCGGCATCGGGATTTGCAACGCGGAGGTGTCATGAGCGAAATCAGGTCCAAGGCGCGGGAGCCGCTCTCGGTCGTGCGTGTGCAGCGCGCCACCATGCAGGAGGACGTCTATCGCCAGGCCAAGGAACTGATCCTCAACGGTGACCTGGCACCAGGCCAGTCGATCACCATCCAGTGGCTGGCGGACGCTTTCGGCGTCAGCGCCATGCCGGTGCGCGAGGCGATTCTGCGCCTGACGGCGGAAAAGGCGCTCACCGTGGTGGCCGGGCGCAGCCTCGGCATTCCCCATCTGACCCGCGAGCGACTGGCGGACCTGACGCGGACCCGCCTGGAGATCGAGGGACTGGCGGTGTCCTGGGCCGTGCCCAGCCTCCTGCCTGCAACGCTGGCCCGGCTCGATGAGTTGGTCGAAGAGATGGACAACATCAAGCCGAACAAGGAAGCCCGGAAGATCTATCTGCGCGCCAACCGGGCGCTGCATTTCGAGATCTACCAGGCGAGCGGCTCGGAAACCCTGTTCGGCATCATCGAAACGCTCTGGCTCCAGGTCAGTCCCTATTTCAACCTGCTGCAGGAACGCGGCAATTTCGTCGTCTCGAACAAGCACCATCGTGTCCTGGTCGAAGCGTTGCGATCACGAGACCAGGGTGGCGCGGTCCGCGCCATCCAGGCCGATATCAGCGATGCGGCCGATATTCTCGAAACCATTCTCTGACAGGCTGTGTTCGCTGAAGAGACCGGCTTCTAGCTGGTCCCAACTCTTCGTTTCGATGTGCCTTTGCGAATTCGGGCGAGGTTGTAGGATTGCAAAATACCTTGGCTCAGACACTTTCACAGCTGTGTCACATGGTCTGACAATAGTGTCCGCCATGCCGCAAATCGGCGGCATAGCAACCAACTTCCGACCCGGCGCCCGACACGCCGGGTACTTTGTTTTCCGAGCGACATGATCGGCATACAGCCTCAAAGCCGACGTCGTTTTCACAGCCGCCCTCAGGCCGCGCGGATGTCTCTTGAGCAAAGGCCAGCGAGGTTGCATCCTGCCTGAGACACGGTATGAACAAGGCACAACACCGGGATTGGTTTGGACATGCAGGCGGATCTATTGAGCTTTGCCGGCGAGTGGGGAGCGGCCCTGATGCTGCTGCTCTTCTTCGTCAGTGCCGTCTCGCTGCTGCCCCGGCCTGCGCTTTGCATCGTGGCCGGCTCCGCCTATGGTCTTTACGGCATCCCGCTTGCCCTGATCGGATCCATCCTTGGCGCATCCGTGGCCTACTGGCTCGGCCTGGTGGCTGGCCGCCGCTACGGCCATCGGCTCACCCGGCGCTGGCACCTGCTGGATGCACTTCGTGAAACCATTCGGATAAGTGGCTGGCGTATCGTGCTTTTATGTCGTTTCGCGCCGATCGCACCGTCAAGCCTGATGAGCTTCATGTTCGGCTCGACGTCGACGGCCTTCGGCCCGTTCCTGGTCGCGACCGGGCTTGGCATTCTGCCTGGAATCGCCCTGCAGGTCGCTGCCGGTGCCGGACTGCGCGCGGGCCTCGATGGACACCTGTCCACGCTGCAGATCGTTACCTTCGGCATGGGCCTTTGCGCCGGCCTGGCGGCTCTTCTCTTGCTGGGGCGCAAGATGCGGCAGGTTCTGGCGTCCTATCAGTCTGATCTGACGGCCGAAGGCCGGGTTCGGTAGTCCGTTCGCGCGCATAATCCTGGAACTGACCCACGCCAGGCCCGTCAACCGCGTTTTCTTCGCCGGATTTTGGCTGCTACCGCCCCCGCTACCAGCAGGCCCGCCGCCGTCAGGGCCACGATGCCCGTTACGCGAATGGCTGCCAGGGCGAGGATGATCGATGTCAGGGAGTGGATGAGGGCGTCGGCGATACTCAACAAGGGCGGCGCATACCAATGGAATGGGAATGAAGGAGATCAAATCTCGATTACACCGCAAGGATGACAGGAGAGTTGGGCGCTGATGGGGCACTGGCGGAACGAGCCTGGCCTTCGCTCGCCTTGCCTCCGTCGAGCGGTATTGGGTTCCGGACAATCGGATCACACCCCTGTCACGCCGGTGGCCGATCTAATGGCGGGCAAGGAAGGTCTGAGAAGACGCCCTGAAGCGTTTTGCGATTTGGCGGCCACGCCAAGCATCGCAAAGACGCGTCGAACCAAAGAGTGAGAGCAATGCGGCGTTTCCGTCCAAACGCCTTTGCTCTGGAGATCGAAGACGTTCTGCTCAAGAAAATGCGCCAACGCGCATGACTATAGAAAAACTGCGATCCAACGCGGTCGCAGGTCCCGCCGGTGGCACCCATGACGATCGACATGCACAATAGATATCTCGCGCCGGCTCCCGGCGAGGAAACCACGAGCCGGCCGCCAGCCAAGCCCAGGACGGTCCTCGTCTGTGGCGACGAGGCTATCGACCAACGTCGCGTCTTCGCCATCCTGGATCGCCTTCTGGCGGATGAGGGGGAATTTCGTATCGTCCATGCCGGCAAGCGTGGTGCCGACCTGCTGGCCGCCAAATGGGCGGTTGCCCATCGGGTCAGGTCGATCGTCGAGCGCGCGTCCTGGCTCAGATATGGCACATCCGCGGGACCGCTGCGTAACGAGCATATGCTCAATTTCTACGAGCCCTTCGTGGTGATTGCCTTTCCGGGCGGCAAGGATTGTGCGGACCTGGTCGCGCGGGCCCGGCGATCCGGCGTCCGCATCGTCGAAGCGGCCACCTTCTGAAGCCTGCAATGTCACGGTCCAGGCGACCGGAACCGGTCTCGAGTTCGGTCGTCCTTCCGATTGGATCAGGGAGCGTCGCTGTCGAAAAGATTATTGGTCATATAGGCGATTTCCGTACGATTGCGCGCCCGGATCTTTTGCATGATGTTGCGGATATGCACCTTGACGGTGCATTCCTCCATATTGAGCTTGTAGGCGATGATCTTATTGGATTCGCCCTGCCGCAGGCGCTGGATCACCGCCAGTTGCTTGGGTGTAAAGGCCGCCTGCCGAGACAGGCCTTCATCCTGGCTTTCCTCGCTGCCGAAATCGGCCCGTGACTTCGATGGCAGCAGGCCGCTTGCCGGGACGAAGATGCCACCCGCCGCCACCAGGCGTATGGCCGCCAGGGCAACATCGAGGCTGGAGCTCATGCCGATATAGCCCCGGGCCCCCTTGCCGAGAGCCGCCACGACCAGCCGGGGATCCTCGATGTCGGAAACCACGATCACCCGAACGTCGCCGCAATGATGGGCCACAAAATCGAGATCGAGCTCCGCGATCGCCTCGGTTGCCTTCTGCCCCGTGACGCAAAACAGGACAATGCAGGGCCCGTAGCCTTCCTCACTCTGGTGCCAATCCGCCAAGCTGGCATATCCCACGGCAGAAAAGGCAGGGGCGGCAGAGATGAGGCTGTGTATCAGGCAGCTACGGGTGAGCTGCTTTTCGTCGATGACGGCAATCGTCCAGGGCACACCCTGCCGGTCGTGTTCGGGAGCATGGGGAGTGGGTATCGGTTCCACGGGAGGGGTCTTTCAGCAAGAAAATGGACCATGAGAACTTCGGCAGCGAATTGTCGAAGTACATAGTGCGCCACCCTGTCACGCCGGCCACCATTGGAGGGGCAGCCCGCGTGATCTGGATCGGCGAAGATCGTCCGCTTCTCTTGCGGCAAGCGCCTTAGCCGCAATGGCTGGCAAGCTCGTCGTGAGACCAATCCCGCCTAGTTGCTCCATTCAACTCCAACTCGTTGGTCAAAGCGACTTTAGAAAACTCTTAGCTCATTTTCCATAGTCTGTCTTGGACTAGTCTGGATGGACTAATGGTCTAAGGTCAGCAACTAGCCTAAAGTAGGGTGTCATGCACGCCCCATCACCGTTGCACTTGCTCCTGATCGACGATCACTCGCTCTTGCGCGCTGGCTTGCGCCTTGTGCTCGAGCAAGGCCTGCCGCATGCCATGATCCGCGAGGCCGGTTCGATCGCCCAGGCCATTGCCGAGGACCAGGTGCGGCCTCATGCGGTGCTGCTCGACATCGAGATGCCTGGCCTCAGCGGCATGGAAGGGTTGGCCGTATTCAGGCGACGCTGGCCGGGCGCACCGGTGATCATCCTCACCTCGCATGACGATGTCGGCACGCGGGCGGAAGCCCTCGCCAAAGGGGCGGCGGCTTTCCTGTCCAAGGCCGAGCCGACCGATCGTATCGTCGCTACCGTCGAAGGCGCCCTGCGAGGAGAGTCGGGCCCCAGCGAGGTTGCCCATCCGGTCGCCAGAAGCCAGGCCCAGCTCACCCCGCGCCAATACGAGGTTCTCGACCATTTGGGCCGGGGCTATTCCAACAAGGTGATCGGGCGGCATCTCAACCTGTCGGAAAATACGGTGCGTGTGCACGTCCAAGCCCTGCTGGCGGCTTTCGACGTAGCCAGCCGGGCAGAGGCGGTGGCTGTGGCCCGCGAACGCGGCCTGATACGCTGAATGGCAGCGCTCTTGTTCAAGCCGGTTCCCGCTCGCATCGCTGCAGAGCAGCTTCGCTTCATGCTTGGCACGGCTCCGTTTGCCTTCATCATCGGCGGTATCGGCAATGCGGCGATGGCCGTCATCTTTGCCCTGAATGCCCCCGTGCTTCCCTTGGCGATCTGGGCAGTCTGCGCTTTTCTCCCCGTGCCTTTTCTGCGCCTGCTCGCCAACCGCTTCCGCGACAGTCCGGATCCTGTTGCCGAGGCTGGCCGCTACCAGCGTTATACCATCCTGCTTGCCACGGCGATCGGCATCCTGCGGGGCATATTGCCCTGGATCGCCTTTGATCAGGCTTCTCCCCTCGCCATCGCCCTGCTTCTGTGCTTCATGGCCGGCATCCAGGCTGGCTCCCTCTCCTTCATGGCGCCCGTGCTGCCGGCCTTTGTCGGCTATTCGGTCGTGTTCATCGCCATGCTTGCCCTCAAGCTGGTCACGCTCGGCGATCCCATGTATTGGGGCATGGCGATCGGCAGCGTCTTGTTCTGTATTGCCATCATCGCTTCGGCGCGAAGCGCGTCGCAGACCTTCCAGAAATTGGCGGAGCTGCGGTTCGAGAACAACGAATTGGTCGAGCGCCTGCGCCAGGAGACGGCGATCGCCCAGGCTGCCCGCCTCGAGGCCGAAACTGCAAACCAGGCCAAATCGAAATTCCTGGCGGCCGCCAGCCACGATTTGCGCCAACCCATCCATGCCCAGGGCCTGTTCCTGGAAGTGCTCGCCCGTGGCCAGTTGACGGCGCAGCAGCGCGAGATCCTGGACAATGCCCGCGCCGCCTCGATCGCCTCGGGCGACATGCTCAACACACTGCTCGATTTCTCCCGGCTGGAAGCGGGCGTGGTCACGGTGAGCAAGCGCTGCTTCGAGCTCCAGCCCCTGCTCAACAGGATCGGCACCGAACTTGCCCCATCGGCGGACGAGAAGGGCATCGTCTACCGCCAGCGCGATACCGATGTCATGGTGGAATCGGACCCCGCACTGGTGGAGCTGATCCTGCGTAACCTGATCTCCAACGCCATTCGCTACACCGAACGCGGCGGCGTATTGATCGGCTGCCGACGCCGTGCCGATCAGGTGCATGTCGAGGTCTGGGACAGCGGAATCGGCATCGCCGCCGACAACCAGCAGGAAATTTTTCGCGAATTCCATCAGCTCGGCAACCCCGAGCGCGATCGTCGTAAGGGGCTTGGCCTGGGATTGGCCATCACCGAGCGTCTCGCCCGGGCCGCCAATCATGAATTGCGATTGCGCTCGGTGGTCGGCCGTGGCAGCAAATTCGCTCTTATCCTGCCACTTGCAGCCGGACGGTCCGGCATGCACGCCGATCCCGAGCCGTCCGCGTCCGCGAACGACCACACGACGCTGGGCAGACCGTGCCGGATCCTCGTCATCGACGATGACGAAGCCGTTCGTGAAGGCATGTTGCGCCTGCTGAAAACCTGGGGCGCGCGGTGCGATGCAGTGGAGGGCATTGAGCAGGCGCGGCTTAGCCTCGGCCGCCTGGCGCCGGATCTGGTGATCTGCGATTACCGTCTGCGCGAGCAGCGGACCGGTGCGGAAGCGATAGCCATCCTCCGGGAACAGATCCCCGACCTGCCCGCCATCCTCATCACGGGTGACACCGCGCCCGAGCGGCTACGCGAAGCGGAGGCCAGCGGCATCCCCCTCCTGCACAAGCCGGTTCTGCCAGCCGCCCTCTTCGCCAAGATCCGCAGCACCTTGCCGCTTGGGCCAAAGCGTGCCCATGGCTGAACGGTGCTGGTAGCGCTGGCACCCCTTATGCCTTTCAACCGAAACGATTCATTGCAAAGGGTGCCGGATCGGCAAAAGTGGGCAATCCCGCCATCATTTCCGACAGCAGCCGCCCCGTGGCTGGACCGAGCGTCAGGCCATGATGGTTATGGCCGAAGGCGAACCAGAGGCCCTTGTGGCGCGGCGCCGGCCCGATCACGGGGCGCATGTCCGGCAGGCAGGGGCGCGATCCCATCCAGGGCGCATCCTCGACGCGCTGCCCAAGCGGGAACACTTCGCGGGCATGCGGCTCGGTCCGGTCGAGCTGTACCGGCGTCGGCGCGTGGTCGCGCGAGGCGAACTCGATTCCCGTCGTCAGCCGGATGCCCCGGGTCATCGGTGCCAGCAGATAACCGCGCTCGATGTCGACGATGGGTCGATTGAGGACGGCGTCGGGTGCCGGCTTGAAATGCACGTGATAGCCGCGCTTGACCGCGAGCGGCACGCGATAGCCGAATTTCGTATAGAGCCGGTCCGACCATGGCCCGAGGGCAACGACGGCCTCGCGGGAGCGATAATGACGTTCCGGCGTCTCCAGGCTCCAGCCATCCTCTTCCTGCTTCAGGGCGGTTGCGTCGGCCTCGACGAAGGTGCCGCCCTTGCGGCTGAAAAGCGCGGCATAGTCCTTCACCAGCCGGCCTGGATCGGCAATCGTGGCGGGATCGCGCCAATGCACCGCTCCCGCAAATACACCCGCCAGGCTCGGTTCCCTCTCACGCAGTGCGGAAGCGGCTAGCAGATCATAGTGCAGGCCGAACTCGTCGAGCTGCCTGGCGGCCGAGCACGCCTTCTCGAAGGCCCCGCTGGTACGATAGGCCTCCATCCAGCCAGTCGGGCGCAATTGTTCGGAAATGCCTGCATCGGCCATCAGCCTGGCATGTTCGTCCACCGAATGCTCGATCAGGGGCAGCATATCGAGGGCAGCCCGGCGCAGCCGCTTGGGCGAGGATTCCCACCAGAAGCGTGCGAGCCACGGCAGTGCCTTGGGCAGGAAGCGCCAGTGGTAGCGCACGTCCGCGGAAAGATTCAGCCCATAGTGGAGAAGCGTCGAGAGCTCACGCGGAAAGCCATAAGGAATGACGCTGGCCCGCTCGATCAGACCCGCATTGCCGTAGCTGGTTTCCTCGCCCGGAGGACGGCGGTCGACGAGAACGACGGATCGCCCCAATTTCTGAAGATGCAGAGCAACCGAAACGCCGACGATGCCGGCACCGAGCACCAGTACGTCGCCCGATTGCCTGATGACCTGAACCATGGACCGCTGCCCCCAAGCAATTTCGTGGCCAAGACCTGACCGCTGCATCGTGGAGCCCATGACTGCCGGCCGTTTCCCGATTGTCCTTGCGCCAAGCGCTGTCGTGCCCGCAAGCAATTTCATCGCATGATGCGGCAACCGCGCTGCTTTGACGCTTGGTCCATGAGAAAGGCAGGGATCGCCTGGATCATTCTACGGGCCCGTGCAGTTGTCCGGAGATATCGAAGGGATCATCATCGCGCACAAAGAAGCAGCAACAGAGGGTCAGGTTGCGGCCCTTCCCGCAAGAATGCCGTTTGCTTTAGGCTCCTCCCTTCGAATCAGCACAATCCAATCGGAGTGAGACGAAATGGACCGTTCAGCGGACGAGGCCCATTGGACGCGTATCGCCGAACAGTGGATCGCCTGGGCGCGTTCGCCCGGCCACGACGCTTTCTGGGCCTATCGCCAGTCCTTGCTCGCCTTTATCGGCGCCGGCCGGGGCAAGGCCTTGGAGATAGGCTGCGGCGAGGGCCGGGTCAGTCGCGAACTGCGCAAGCTGGGCTACCATGTGACGGCAACGGACGCCGTGGCGCCAATGGTCGATGCCGCGCGACAAGCAGAATCGGCCGACGCCTACGCTGTTGCAGGGGCTGCAAAACTGCCCTTCGCCGCTGCCAGCTTCGATCTGGTGGTGGCCTATAATGTCCTGATGGATGTCGAGGATGTGCCGGCAGCCGTCGCAGAAGCCCGGCGTGTTCTCAAGCCGACCGGCGAGTTCCTGATATCGCTGGTACACCCCTTTCGGGACCGTGGCCGCTTCGCAGGCCCTGGGCCAGATGCGCCCTTCATCGTGGAAGGCAGCTATTACGGCCGGGTTCGCTTCGAAGGCGAAGAAGAGCATGACGGGCTTCGCATGCACTTCGCCGGCTGGTCGCAGCCGCTCGAGAACTATGTCGCCGCCCTCTCGCAGGCAGGTTTGGCGATTACGGCTCTGCGCGAACCCATCCCCGACACGGCGAATGCAGACCGCCTCGAACAGTGGACCCGCCTGCCGCTCTTCCTATGGCTCAAGGCCAGGATCCTGGCTTGAAGGATTTTATTCAAGATATTAGAATTTCAATATAAGTAATTGTTATTTATAGAAATAATGAACATATTTCATAGTGCTGCACGAAACCGGGAGCCAGGCTGACGCCCTCGGCCCATTTTACACCGCCCATTCGACATCTGTGGTGAAGGCGATGGTCAGCCAGCGATCCCGGCTCTCGCCACCGATCGCTTCGCCGATCTCGTCACGGATACGATCCCATTCCTCCAGGCGCATGGCGGGCCGGCCGGGCGGCACGATGAAATAGAGCTCGATCTGCCGACCGCGACCAACCTTTGCGACATAAGCCTTGTGGGTCAGGAAATCATATTTGGCGACGAAAGTCCTGGCGACGGCGTCGACATGGTCCTTGAGAGAGGCTGGCGTCACCAGGAGGATCTCGGACAAAGCCTGCCTGACAGTCGAAACCGGCAAGGGGATGATGACCAGGCAGAGCAGAAGCAGGACCGCGGGATCGACATAGGGTGTGAGCCAGTCGAAGCGTGTGCCTTCGATCGCATAGCCGATGCAAAAAGCAACGAGAAGCGCCCCGGTGATCGAGGCCGACATGATCCAGGCCTTGGCATCGAGTGCGACGAAATCGGAGCGTATGGTCCGGTTCATGCGGGTTTCGAACACCGCCATCCCGATGCAGGCAGCCAGGGCCACGGCAGCATAGAGGATGGCGTATCCAAACGCCAGATCCCTGCCGCCAACCATCAGACTGCCAATGGCATTGATCATCGCATAGATGGCCGCCCCGATCAGCATGGCGCCGTTGAGGCCGAGAACCATCGGCTCCAGGTGCCAAAAACCCATGGTGAAGCGCTCATGCAGCTTGCCCACGGCGGTGGCGGGAGACGAATTGGTGGCAATCAGGCTGGCCACGATCAGCGCAAGGCCGCTCATGCTGGCATCGACCAGCATGTAGACGCCGTCGAAGACAATGGAAAAGGAACCGGAGAGCAGGCCGAACACCACGCCGAATCCAGCCACGAAAATGGTGACGGCGATCGAAACTTTGAGGATGCCCTGTTCCGTGTGCACCGTCGTCCCCGCTTTGCCGGACTGCCGCAGCTTCGGCTTCCTCGGTAAAGGCAGATCGGCATCGACACAGGCAAGCACGACCCACCAAGCCGATGGATCGTATCAGCAATGCCGCTCAAAAGGCGATGCCCCCGGAGGGCTATGGACGCAATTGCCCGATACGGCCCGAGCCCAGATTCCGGCGGACATGCCGCAACCGGCAGGTCCAGCGTTCCGCCGGCTTGGCGGCGGAGCGGGCAGCGCGTGCCGACAGAGGCCTGCGCCCGCCCTCGTCAGCCGCATGCTCGGCGGAGGTCTCGTCCGGAAACGAGTTCGGGGCGGGGATCGCTTTGCGCAGCTTCCCCTTCGTTTCTTCCGGCTGATTGGCAGGCGGCGACGGCTCCAGGCCGTTCGGGACCTTCGCATCAGGCGCCGGCCGCGTATCTATGGAAAGCCGTTCTTCCTGGGGTGCCTTGGCCTTGCGAGCCTTCTTTGCCGGAACAGCCTTTGCTTCCTCCGGTTGAGGCACCGGGGCTTTCACCACTTTCCGGCCGCGTTTAACGGCGGCCTTGTCGCCTTTCCCGTCGCGCGCCTGGGTTTGGACAACCTCGTCCTGCCGCTCGACGAGCACCTGGGCAGGAACGGGCGCAGGCTCCACAGGAGCGGATACCGGGCGTTTGGCCTCGGGCGCAGGATCGGAGGCTCGAGGCTGAAAGAATTGTTCAGCATGTTGCCAGGCCTTGGATCGCGCACCGGCAGGCTCAGGCGCATCCTCCCAGGACGACGTCGGTCGCGGGGGTGGAGAGGGCTGGGCCTGGGCCGGAATCGATCGCGAACGCCTGACCTCGACGAAGAAAGGCTTGGACGGGGGCTTCATTCGGGAATGTATGTTGTTTGCGAGTCGTGGAACTCAGGCAGCATTACACCCTCGATCGCGCTTGGCAAACCGCCAGATCAGGTGAAATGCGAAATACCCCTGCTTCTCCCCACCAAGAAGTGGTCATTCTGCGCTTCGCGCCGGATCATGGCACCGTCGGTGGTGCGTTCCGGCATCGCGCACCGAGCCGGCCTCCTCGATGTTTGCGCCTCCCTTGCCGGCGCTAGAGGGCGACCACGATCGGCCGGCTCTTCCGTCTCAATGATTTTGCGCGGTAAAACAGGAAAGGCGCCAAGGTCGGCCGAGCGAGAACAATATTCGGGCTAAAGCGCTTCTCCCAAAAAGTTGATAGACTTCTCGACCAATAAAACCCGCCAAAATAGGGATTTAGAGAAAAAGTTCGATTTGGGGATTTCCCGCTTCGCTCGAGCATGTCGCGATTTGAGGGAGATGTTTCAAACCGCAAGACCGCACCGAACCAACACGTTAGCGCAGAAATGTGCGGTCTTGCCGAAGGGTCGAGCCATTCCAGGGAGGAATTGTCATGGCTGCCAAGGACGTGAAGTTTTCATCCGAAGCGCGTGAGAAGATGTTGCGGGGCGTTGATCTGCTTGCAGATGCAGTCAAGGTGACTCTCGGCCCCAAGGGCCGCAATGTCGTCATCGAGAAGAGCTTCGGCGCTCCCCGCATCACCAAGGATGGCGTGACCGTCGCGAAGGAAATCGAACTCGCCGACAAGTTCGAGAATATGGGCGCGCAATTGGTCCGCGAGGTTGCCGCCAAGACGTCGGACGTCGCCGGCGACGGTACCACCACAGCCACCGTCCTGGCCCAGGCCATCGTCAGAGAGGGGGCCAAGGCAGTGGCCGCCGGCATGAATCCCATGGATCTCAAGCGGGGCATCGACATGGCGGTGGAAGCCGTCGTCGCCGATCTCAAGAATCACGCCCGCCAGGTCACCAAGAACAATGAAATCGCCCAAGTCGGCACGATCTCGGCCAATGGCGATGCCGAGATCGGCGAGTTCCTCGCCAAGGCGATGAAGAAGGTCGGCAATGAGGGCGTGATTACCGTCGAGGAAGCAACGGCGCTGACCACAGAACTCGAAGTGGTGGAGGGCATGCAGTTCGACCGGGGTTACATCTCGCCCTATTTCGTCACCAATGCCGAGAAGATGCGGGCCGAGCTCGAAGAGCCCTACATCCTCATCCACGAAAAGAAGCTTTCCAGCCTGCAAGCCTTGCTGCCCTTGCTGGAAGCCGTCGTGCAAAGCGGCCGTCCCCTGCTGATCATCGCCGAGGACGTGGAAGGCGAGGCGCTTGCCACCCTGGTGGTGAACAAGCTGCGTGGCGGGTTGAAGATCGCTGCCGTCAAGGCGCCGGGCTTCGGCGACCGGCGCAAGGCCATGCTCGAGGACATTGCCATCCTCGCAGGCGGAGCCGTCGTCAGCGAAGATCTCGGCATCAAGCTGGAGAATGTCGCTCTGCCGATGCTCGGGCAGGCCAAGAAGGTGGTGATCGAAAAGGAAAGCACCACGATCGTCGACGGCGCCGGCGAGAAAGCGGAGATCCAGGCCCGTATCGGCCAGATCCGCGCCCAGATCGAGGAGACCAGCTCCGACTACGACCGCGAGAAACTGCAGGAGCGCCTGGCCAAGCTGGCGGGTGGCGTGGCGGTGATCCGGGTCGGCGGTGCCACTGAAGTCGAGGTCAAGGAGCGCAAGGACCGGGTCGACGATGCGCTCCATGCGACCCGGGCGGCCGTGGAGGAAGGCATCCTGCCCGGCGGCGGCGTGGCCCTGCTGCGCTCGCTCGGCGCCCTCGGCAGCCTGAAACCGGGCAACAGCGACCAGAAAACCGGTATCGACATCGTCAGGCGCGCAATCGAAGTGCCGGCCCGGCAGATCGCGGCGAATGCCGGTGCCGACGCCAGCATCATCATCGGCAAGCTTCTGGAAAAGGATAGCTATAATTGGGGCTACAATGCCTATACGGGCGAATATCAGGATCTCGTCCGAGCCGGCGTGATCGACCCCGCCAAGGTGGTGCGGACGGCCCTGCAGGGCGCAGCATCGATCGCAGCCCTACTGATCACCACCGAGGCGCTGGTGGCTGAACTGCCCGGCAGGGAAGCCCCACCGGCCATGCCGGGCGGCGGTGGCATGGGCTTTTAAGTGCCGCGATATCGCGTCCAGGACGGGCACGGGGCACCGGAGGGAAACTCGCGCCTTGCGGGTTCCGGGATGGTGCCTTGTCAAACGTCGCCCGCAGCCTGGTTCCAGCTGCTTTTCCAGCCATTGTGATCGGGTGATGGTCGCAATGTGCGAAATCGCACTGACGAGCCCTATCACGTCCTGCCTTGTCGTTACGTCATGTCGGCAGTTCGAGGGCAAGATCTTGGTGCGGAAAGAAACGTTGCTGGACCTTATCGAGGGACAATCCCAGGCCGGGAAGGCGGGCCGAAGGATTGCCCGTCGCCAGTACTGTTTCGCCGCCTGCACCGTCGCGACACTCGCAGTGGCCATGGTGACCACGGCTATTGCCGGCGTCTCGGCCTATCAGGGCCAGACGACCTATTGGAACCATCCGGCCCACAAGCGCGCATCGCTGGCCAGGCCGTAGAACCAGGACCTTCGGTGCCGTGGGCAGCATTCGGGCACGAACATACTGCTGCTGATGCTTCAGGCTTTGTCGGCGAGCCAGGCCGCCGCAGCCGATCCCAGCTTCGATGCGGGTAAATCCCATGCCGCGGGATTGTCCGCGATCACAACCGGTGGGCGGATGCGCCGGGCTGTGCCCCAGCCTGTCTGCTCGACAAAGTCGGACCAGTCGGCGGGCTGTTCGGGTGCCAACGCTTCCATAGCGCTGTCCTGGTTTCCATTTGAAACCAGGAGGCGAGCCGTTCGCGCCAGCGATCCCCGCACCTCGCATCCCCGCCCCGTCTGCAGCCGCTCCACCAGGCCGCGGACGGCCGCTGCGGCCAGGATATAGCCCGTGGCATGGTCTAGCGCCTGTCCCGGCAGCGGTGTCGGACGATCGCGCCCTGACGCCCGCATCCCGGCATCGGCGATCCCCGTGCTCATCTGAATCAGGCTGTCATAACCGCGACGCCCCTGCCACGGCCCGTTCCAGCCGTAGGCGTCGAGGCAGACATCGATCAGCCCGGGATTGAGGTGACGGCGGCGCGCGGAGCCGAGCCCGAGGCGGGCCAGGGCATCGGGCCGATAGCCGTGAACGAATATGTCCGCTTGCGTGAGCAACCGCTCCAGCGCATGCAGGTCATCCGGGTTTTTCAGGTCGAGCCGAGCACAGCGCTTGCCGAGCACCACCTCCGGCACCGTAGCCGGTTCTTCCCACCCAGGAGGATCGATGCGCAGGACCTCGGCCCCGAAACCCGCGAGGAAGCGCGTTGCGACGGGGCCGGCAAGAATGCGCGTCAAGTCCAGCACGCGGATGCCCTGCAAGGGCCGGCCAGCCGACAATGTCGCGCGCAGTCGGTTACCGCTGGTGCTGCTGCGATACAGCAGCGGCTCGGCATTGACGGCCCTTCCCTGTGCGTGATCGGCCCATTGTTCGAGCGTGCGCATGGCTGCGGCACAGCCATTCTCGGTGACGATGGCCGTCTCCAGCGCCTCTGCCTGCCATTGCCTCACGGCCGCAGCCACCACCTCGCGGTCGGCTGCTGACTTCAGGACAGCCAAGGCCGCATCACGGTGATGCGGGGCGTTTGTATGCAGCCGGATCCAGCCATCCGCGGCCTGATAGTCGCCGGCCACGGCATCCCATTGCGGCGGCATCGACCAGCCCTGGGGCCGTAGCGAGGTGAGGAACCAGAAAGAGGCCAGCCGTCGATCGACCCGCACGGCAGGGAATCTGCCCCGCTGCAGCGATACCAACTCGGCGACGGCGAGGCCGGCGGCTCCTACCGCAGCGCTGGCGAGATCAGTGACGCGAAATATCGAGGGGAGAGCGCCGGCACCGCTTATCGTCAGATGGCGGAGATGCGCAGGATCCCCACCGACAGCGCTCCAGATTTCGCTGACGAAACAAGCACCGGGAGCAGAAACCGTCGAGGAAAGCGATGTCGCAGCGATGTCGTCATGCATGGAAGCCTCAATGTGATCTTGTTCGATGAACAACTCAGCAGGTGTCGGGGCTCAGATGTCGCCCGATGCTGAAACCTGCAAGCCGAACTGGTAGCGCACAGAGCTTGAATGAACGACATGGCATGCTAGGTACGCTTGTCTTGCCTCCTCACCCTCGATCTTCTCCCTATCGCTTCCAGAGGGTGAAATTTCTATGATTTCAACGTTCTTTCTGGAACTTTTCTTCAAAACACCCAATTCGAATTACCTGGAATCGACAGTATGAACTCGTTTGTCCGCCCCATGGCTTTTCTGGGGATTCTGCTTTGCCTTGCCCTTTCCGCCTGCGGGGACCAGGAACCCAGCCAACGCAAGGAGTTCATCGAATTCCTGCAGACCCGCATTCTCGACAAGCCCGGCGCTCATGTGCCGCAACTGAGCGGCAATCAGAAGGACGCCTTCGGTCCCTACGTCAAGGATTACGCCATCATCACCGACTTCGCGGCAGGCCCGTCCGGTGAGCCAGGCAATCTGCAGCAGCGCTTCAGCGCCATCATGGCGAAGGGCTCCATCCGTTCGATGAGCGATCTGGCGTCACGGCGCGAGGATCTGGTCGCGGTGCAAAATCTCATCGGAGAGCTCGGTGGCGCCATCGACCAGGCCCTTGCCAAGGCCGGTGCCGCCAAGGCTCAGCTCAAGCAGCCCGAGGATCTCAAGGCCGTTTTCGACAGGGCCTATGAGCGTGACGTGACGAACGTGGCCAGCAGCGTCAAGCAGATGCTGCCGCCGGTCCAGGACATGATTGCCGCTGCGTTGCAGCTCTCCGATTTCATCGCAAGCCACAAGGACAAGCTCGAAGTCACCGGCATGATGATCACTGCCAAGGATCAGAAGACCCTGGCATCCCTGCAGCCTCTGCTCAACGATTTCAACGCCAAGGGACAGGCTGTGATGGCACTGCAACAGAAATTCCGTTCTGCCATGCTCGGCACGGGAAACTGAGCCAACCTTCCTTCGATTTCATCAGGCCATAGGTATTCAATATGCTGATATTGCGAAAACTCGTCATGATCGTGGTGGTGGCCGTCATAGCCATCGTCGGCACGGCCGGCTATCGCTGGTATGACTATGTGACGGCCGCCAAGGACCCGCTCGACGAAGTCGGCATCGAGCTCAACAGCCGTATGCCGATGGCCTTGCGCAAATGGGGCTGCTACCAGTTGCAAAAGCGTTTTGGAGACCGCCTGCCGCCTTATGGCTGCTCCAGCGGCGACGGCCGGAGCTGGATGTAGCCAGGCCGCCACATCGCCCCGTCCGAGCGGTGGAAGGGTGGCCTTTCATCAGCCGCAGCCGGCGCTGACCACCCGCCCGGTCGCCGGGTTGGTGGTGATGGTGACCCGGTCTGGACGAAAATCGAAGGTGACGGCCTGGCCCGGCTTGATCTGGCGCACAATCCGGGCGCCGGTCAGTTTCCTGGCCTCGTCATCGCTTGGCCTGGGCTGGCCGACCAGACGTTGCACCACCGCCGCCACGCAGGCTGAAGGTTGTCCCGGCTGCGCTGCATTGGAGGCACAAGCCGCCAGCGCCAGCACGGCGATGGCCAGGAGCGGCAGGAAGGGCTTGAACTGACCTGCGGGCATGACGAATTCCTCATCGCGGCATTTGATCGCCGATAAACCGATCGAACGCTGTCCCGCCGAACGCTGCCCCGGCGGTCTCGCCGCCGGATCCAATATGGCAAGAATTGCAAATTACATCATATTTTTCAATATATTATATATATTCTTGCATCTTGAGAATTCGGAAGGCCTCTTGCCGTTCTAGCCTAGCGGCATGCCCTTGATATGGCAGGTCTTGGATATGGCAGACCTTACGCCTGGCATGCGCTGTCGCCGCGTCCCTTCGCAGAGCTGAGGCATCCGCATGCAGTAAAGTCGCGGTGCTGTCGAATGATCACTACAGGCGTAACTGCGCGGCCTCAGGATCGCTGAATGAAATCGCGGATCAGATCGGCGACGGTGTCCGGAGCATCTTCGAAGCAGTAATGCCCTACTCCCTTAAGCCGCTCGATGGGCGCCCGAGGAAAAAGCTCGGAGAACAAGCGCAGGAAATGGTCGGCCTGGAGCGTGCGATCCGCCTCCCCCCAGATCGCCAAGGCAGGCTTGTCGCGGATGATCTCGATGGCAGTCGGGCTGGGTTGCTCGAACCGGTGGATGCCAAGGGCAAAGCCCTCGGCCCAGCCGATTGCGCCCAGGCATTCGGCCGGCTCCGAAAAGGGCGCGCCATAGGCCGAAAGCCAGGTATCGGTGATGACGGCATTGTTCTCGAAGCCGTTGAGCTTCAACGTGCTCAAAATGTTGAAGCCGAGCTGGCCAAGCACGCTTCTCAGCACGCCGCCGGCATGGGCCTGAGCAATCCACTGGAACCACGGCGATGCCGACGCATTGGCGGTGAGGCGCTCGACGAGATCGGCCTGCCCGAAGGGCGTCGGCCCATTGGCTGAGATGATCCGGCGGATCCGCTGCGGCTGCCGCGCGGCAAGCCCCATGCCGACGGGACCGCCGAAATCATGCATGACGAGAGTGATATTGCCGAGGTCGAGTGCAAGGACGAAGCGCTCGAGATTGTCGATGTGATCCTGCAGCCAATAGCTGCGCCCTGTCGGGGTCTCGCTCTTGCCGAAGCCCATGTGATCGGGAACGATCACGCGATGTGTTCGGCTCAGGCCAGGGGTCATGTGGCGGAAAAGATACCCCCAGGTCGGTTCGCCATGCAGGCACAATATGGGCTCGCCATCACCGGGGCCTTCATCGACATAGTGCATTCGAAAACCAACCGCGTCGGTGAAGCGCGGCGCGAATGGAAAGGTGTTGTCGAAGGTGGCTTCTGCCTCGATCATGAGATTATCCGGCTCCATGGTTTTAGATTGAAACTATGGAGGTACTAGATCTTGTGGTTTCATTTTGCAACCTATATGTTGCGAGACGGGAGCCCACGCCGGGTGAACGAGAATGATGGACGAGTGTCATGGCCAAGCGGATAAGCCACCAGCAATCCCTATGCGGCGTCGCCCGGCCGCTGGATGCGATCGGCGACTGGTGGTCGCTGCTGATCGTGCGCGACGCTTTCGACGGCCTGCGCCGGTTCGGCGAATTTCAAAAGAATCTCGGCCTGGCCAAGAACATTCTCTCGGCGCGGCTACGCAATCTGGTGAGCCATGGCATCATGGATATGGTGCCCGCCGGCGATGGCAGCCCCCATCACGAATATATCCTGACCGAGAAGGGCCGTGGCCTGTTCCTGGTGCTGGTCGCCCTGCGGCAATGGGGGGAGGATTTCTTCTTCGAGCCGGACGAGGCGCATGTGCTGCTGGTGGACAAGAAGACCGCCCTCCCCGTGCGCAGGCTTGAGCTGCGCGCCCAGGACGGACGCGTGCTTGGCGCACAGGACACATTCGTCCGCAGCCCACCGGGACGGATGGATGCGGAGAAGGCGGGTTGAGCCCTCCTCGCACACACAACGGCCGTTCTAGCATTCCTCCTGATGCGCATCGCATCGGCGGTCGCCATGAGCGGTCAGGCGGGCTTGGAAATCGGCGGAGAGATCCGCCAGCGTGACCTTGGCAAACTGATCGAGCAGCAGCTGGCGCGCCTGACCGAGCGCATCGTCGAGGCGGGCATTCACCGCCTGCTCGACCAGGCATTGCGCGTGGTCCTCAGCGAGACCCAGGGCGAATATGGGTGGCTCGCCGATGGCGGCATAGACATCGAGCAAGGTGAATTCACCGAGAGGCCGGGCCAGTTTCCAGCCGCCGCCATGGCCCTTCTCCGAGGTCACATAGCCCTGCTCCCGCAGGCCCGCCATGGTGCGGCGGATCACCACGGGATTGGTGTCGAGCATCCTGCCGATCTCGTCCGAGGTCAACCCGCGTTCGGCCTGATCGATATGAAGCAGCACATGGAGCATGCGTGACAACCGGCTGTCGCGAGCCATTCGGTCCCCTTTCCTTTCAGTATTCCCGACCGGCTACCGCACCGTGGCGACGATGGGTTGCCGCCATCAGTGATAACCGGAATCGATTCTCGTAACAATAAAAGTTGCGTTATTCGTTGGCCGAGATATCATGTAACTCTCAATGATACGCATGTGGCAGCCACGCCAGCGAACTGCTTTTCAACCTGGACCATAGGTGCTTCAATGACTGCATCGCCCCTCGACGATGCCGACCGCCACCCTCACGACGTCATCATCGTCGGCGGCAGTTTTGCCGGCGTCTCCGCAGCGATGCAACTCGCCCGCGCCCGACGCCGGGTACTGCTCATCGACGCCGGCCTGCCGCGAAACCGTTTCGTGGAGAGCGCCCATGGCTTTCTCGGCCAGGATGGGCGCCCGCCGCGCGAGATCATCGGCACCGCTCTTGCTCAGCTCTCGGCCTATCCGACTTTCGGTTTCCTTGCCGGCCAGGCCCGACAGGCACGCCGGAAAGGAGCGGTCTTCGAGGTCGACCTCGGGCAAAAGGGCATTGCCCTTGGGCGGCGGCTGATCCTCGCGACCGGCGTCGGGGACGAATTGCCCGAGATCGCCGGCATGCGCGAGCGCTGGGGCCTTTCCATCTTCAGCTGCCCCTATTGCCATGGCTATGAAGTCGCGGATCGCCGCCTCGGCGTCATCGCCAACCATCCAATGTCGGCGCATCAGGCCGTGCTGGTGTCGGATTGGGGCCCGACGGTCTATTTCACCCAGGGGCGGTTCGAGCCCGACGAGGACCTCCTACCGCTGTTCCGCGCTCGCAACATCGAGGTCGAGCAGAGCCCGGCCGTCGAGATCATCGGCACCGGCACGGCCATCGAGGCCGTCCGATGCACCAATGGCCTGACGGTGCCGGTCGGAGCCATCTTCACTGCGCCGCGAACCTGCTTGACGTCACCGCTGGCAGAACAGCTCGGCTGCCGGATCGAAGACGGTCCCCTTGGGCCTCTCGTCAGCGTCGATGACCAGAAGCGTACCAGCGTCGAGGGTGTCTTTGCCGCCGGCGACGTCACCAGCATGATGGCGAATGCCACGATGGCTTCGGCTGCCGGCGTGATGGCTGGCGTATCCGCCCATCGCTCCCTCGTGTTCGAGGGCGTGATGCAAGGCTAATCCATCGCATGTGGCAGCAGGCCGGAAGCGGCCGGCCGCCAGGTGCAAGCCACCGGACGGCCCGACCGATCACATCGTCCGCGCGAGGCCGCTGGCGACATCCCTGGCGGCCGCCAGCGTGACCGCGACGTCCTCGCGGCTATGGGCCGTCGATACGAACAGGTTCTCGTAAGCGCCGGGATGGAAGAGCACGCCGCGCTCCAGCATGCCCTCGAACCAGCGCCGGAACAGGCCCTGGTCGGCGTAACGTTCGGCGTCGCGATAATTGTGGATCGGCTTGTCGGCGAACCACACCTGCATCAAGGGGCCGAGACCGACCGTGTAGGCAGGCAACCCCGCCTGCTTCAGGACGAGGTCGAGCCCCGTCCTCAATTCATCCGAGACGGCATCCAGTCGCTCATAGACCCCGCTTTGGCCGAGCTCATCCAGCGCCGCATTGGCGGCAGCGACCGCAATGCCATTGGCCGTGTAGGTGCCCGCCATCGACACGGTGCCATCGGCGACCAGGCTCATGATCTCCTTCCTGCCCCCGAGCGCCGCCACCGGGAAGCCGCCGCCGAGCCCCTTGGCGAACACCGACAAATCAGGCCGGATGCCGAACCGCGCCTGGGCGCCGCCGAGGCCGAGCCGGAAACCGGTGATGACCTCGTCGAAGATCAGCACGACGTCATGCCGGGTGGCGAGATCGCGCATCGCTTCCAGGTAGCCGGGCCTGGGCAGGATGCAGCCGGTATTGCACATCACCGGCTCGGTGATGATGCCGGCGATCTCCTCGCCGTGTTTGGCCAGAACGTCGGCCAGCACCTGCGCGTCGTTCCAGGGCAGGATGATCAGGTTCTCTTCCACGCCGCGCGGCATGCCGGGACCCTGGGCCACTGCCCTGGGGCTGTGATCGGGCCCGGCCTTGTCTATGGGGGGATGCTTGCTCCAATATACCCCATCCGAGAAGCCATGATACATGCCCTCGAAGCGGATGATCTTGCGCTTTCTGGTGAAGGCCCGAGCCAGGCGGGTGGCATAGAGCACGGCCTCGGTGCCGGTATTGCACAGGCGAACCTGCTCGACGCCGGGGACCGCGGCCACGATCTTTTCGGCCAGGACCGCCTCGTCGGCCGTCGGCAAGGCGAAGACGGTGCCGCGCTGCTCGATGAAGTCTACGACCGCCCGGGTCACCTGGGGTGGACGATGCCCGAGGATCATCGGGCCGAGCCCGAGGAGATAGTCGATGTAGTGATTGCCGTCGACATCGACGAGCCGCGATCCCTCCCCCTTCTCGACGAACAGGGGATAAGGCAGCCAGCCTGACCATTGGGCCCGGGCGGTCGAGTTCACGCCACCAGGAATGACATGGCGCGCCGTCTCGAACAGGGAGGCACTGGTGGTGGTACGCGTGAGGGAGGGGCTGATGTAATTCACGGGATTATCTCGATTGAGGAGGGTTTTGGCGGGCGCGTCGCCTTGAGTTCGGCGCGCGGGCATCAGTGCTGGGCGAGATCGGCGTCGAGGAAGCCGAGAGGATGGGGCGGGCGGATCACCCGCGTGCCGGCCTGTTCCTGCTCCGTGGCAATGGTGCGGTGCAGTTCGGGCATCTTGGTCCAGTGAACCTTGGGCCTGTAATGATGCTCGGCGTGATAGCCATTGTTCATCCAGGTCCAGTTGTAGACCTTTTCATAGGTGCTCACGCCCCAGGCCAGCGGCTTTTCCGGGTCGCCGCCGAAATGCTCGTAATAGCCGTTGAGGGACGACAGGCATTGGCCCAGATAGTTGAAGGGCAGCATGCAAACGATGAAGCGCCAGTCGAGCAGCGCCAGCACCAGGTAGAAGCCGATCATCACGGCGAGTTCGAACTTGGCCTGCCGGGCCTCGCCCGGACGCCGCACCGCCATGGCCCGGAGGATTTCGGCCGGGTCATCGCGGAAATAGCTGAGGAAGGTATAGGCCCAGACATTTTCGGGCTTGCCGTCATGGCCATGCTTGTAGATCGACAGGTAGTCGATGGTTTTTCCGGCCTCGTCGGGCCTGTCCATATTGCCGCTGTGATGGCGCATATGGACGAAGTTGTACATGGCCTGCGAAAAGCCGAGCGTGATCGACAGCATGAAGCTGAAGACGACATTCAAGGTCTGGCTGGCAAAGAACGAATTATGAATGAAGTTGTGCGATATACTGTTGATATTCCAGGATATCGATAGCGAATAGATCAACGCCAGGCAGATGAAGCTCCACCAGGACAAATGCGGGAAAGCTAGAAACAACCCGATCACGGCGAGGAAGTGAGCGGTGCCGAGCACGACAGGCACCCAGTCCCACTTTGAATATTGCAGAATGCGCATCTTGAACGTTCCTGGTTCGGTCGCCTTGCCAGGTGACCAACAGAGCGGCTGTCCTACCAACCGCAAGGAACGTGCCAAGATCGCCAAAGTCGGGAATGCCCTCATTCCGCCGGGGCTTTGGCGTGTTGCGCGCTGCGACCGGCAATGGGAGGGCGGCCGGCACTCCGACATTTCCTGACGCGAGCTACAAAACTTGTAGCTCGCAATTTGGAGGAAGCCGAGGAAATCGAGGTGGTGTGACGATCTTCAGATCGGCATTTTTGCCGGCAGGCGCTCGTCTCCATCCCTATCTGAAGACCGGCACACCGGTTCGCGACCGCGCAAAGCCGACTGGCATGCATCTTGCGACGAGGAGGCAAATCTCCTGCCGGCGGATCGTGAAATGGCGTATCGGATATATTGCGACTTCGATGGAACGATCGCGACAAGCGACGTGACCGACGTGCTGCTGGAAGCCTTTGCGGCACCCGGCTGGCGCGACATCGAAGCCCAGTGGCAGGCGGGCCTGATCGGTTCCGCCGTTTGCATGGCCCGTCAGGTCGCGCTGCTGCAATGCAGCCGCCCTGCCCTCGATCATCTGCTCGACGCCATCGACATCGATCCCGGTTTCGTCGACTTCGTCGCCTTCTGCCGAGACCATGACATCGAGCCGATCATCGTCAGCGATGGTCTCGATTATGCAATCCGGCGCATCCTGTCGCGCGTCGGCCTGGGCGACCTGCCCGTCATTGCCAATCGCCTGATGTTCCTGGCCGAGGATCGTCATGCCATGCTCAGCCCGCATGCCTCCCTAGCCTGTCATTCCGCAGCCGGAACCTGCAAATGCGAAGCCGTGCGTTCGGCCGGCAGCGCGGAGGCGCACACCACCATCCTGATCGGCGACGGGCGTTCCGACTACTGCGCGGCCGGGGTCGTCGATCTCGTCTTTGCCAAGGCAGGCCTGTGGGAGCACTGCCAGGCAAACGGCATCGCGCACCTGCCTTATGCGGATTTTGCCGAGGTCACCCGGCTTCTGGCCGAGCGGCTGCCAAACCTCGGCGGCACCGGTTTGGCCGACCTGCCCATCCACGCTCCCAGCGGAGCCTTTTTCGGACAGGAAAAGCAAGCAGTCGTGCTCGAAGCCGATATTCCCCGCAGGGTGCTGCCATGATGCCGATCCGGGTCCTGGATCTCGACGGCAGCCTGCCTGGCCAGGGGCCGATCACCCGGCGCCTGCAGTCCGGCCAGGCTGTCCTGCATGACCTGCGCTCGCTCGGGCCGGCCTTGCGCCTATGGGCGCGCCGCCAGGCCTATGCCGCCTTCGAAAGTTTCTGGGCCGGCCTGCCGGCCTCGTCGGGACCGGCGCTGACGCTGGTCGGTTCCGGCGATTTCCATCACCTTACCGCCAGTTTCATCGCCTCCGCTCCGGGGCCGTTGACCGTGCTCCATTTCGACAATCACCCCGACTGGTGCTGGACCATGCCCCGCCGCCATTGCGGATCCTGGGTCAACGAGGCGCTCGCCCTGCCACATGTCCAGCGCGTCGTCACCATTGGCCCCTGCAGCGACGATCTCGTGCGTCCAGACCGCAAGGGCGCCAATCTGGAGGCTTTGTCGAACGGACGGCTGGAACTCTTCCCCTGGTGGCATGGTCCCTCGGAAACCCGCAAGGCCGTCCGCAGCGGCGCCGGGCATGTCGCCGCCGACGGGTTGATTCGCTGGCACAACCTGGTGGACCAGGACTGGGGCAACTTCCTCTGTGCCCTGATGGAACGCGTGCCGACGGAGCGGATCTGGATCACCATCGACAAGGACGTGCTGCCGCCGACCGAAGCCGTGACCAATTGGGACCAAGGCGGACTGCCGCTGCAACGCCTGATCGAAGCCATCCGGCGCCTGGCAGCCAATTTCAGCGTGGTCGGTGCCGATATCTGCGGCGAATACGCGCCGATCCGCCATCGCAATCCCTTCAAGCTCATCGAATCTCGGCTCGACCAGCCGCGCGTCGAGGCGGCGCCCGATCTCTCCGTCAATGCCCATACCAACGAGCGGCTGATTGCTGCCTTCGAGGCTGCCCTATGAACGGTTTCGCCCTTCTCGTCCTCTTCGGCACGATCCTGTGCGACGTCGTCGGCCAGCTCTGCTTCAAGGCAGGCCTCGACGGCGTCACGGGCGGGGATTCCTCGCGGCCGGTCTGGCTCAAGGTCGCGACCACGCCATTGATCTGGCTGGGCGTGGCGACCTACGCCATCGAGATCGGGGCCTGGCTGTTCGTGCTGTCGCGCATGCCGCTGAGCCTGGCCTTCCCGCTGGCGAGCCTCTCCTATTGCGGCATCGCCCTCGCCAGCCGCTTCATCCTCAAGGAACCGGTATCGCGTCGGCGCTGGCTTGGAACCGCCCTCATCGCCGTAGGCGTCGCCATTGTGGGGACCTCGACATGAATGTCCACACCCCGATCGGCCAGCCCGAGGCCGAAAGCTCTCCATCTACTGCCCAGCCCCATGCCTTTCACTATGCCGGCGGCCCGACTGCCATTCTGTTGATCCACGGGCTGACCGGCACGCCGGCCGAGTTGAAGCTGGTCGCCAAGGGCCTCGCACGGGCCGGCTATTCGGTCTATGGCGTGCAGCTTGCGGGCCATTGCGGCAGCGAGGCCGATCTCACCGCGACCGGCTGGAAGGATTGGCTGGCCAGCGCGCTCGAAGCCTTCGACCAGATCCGCCAGGACCACGACGCCGTGTTCGTCGGCGGCCTATCGATGGGCGCGCTGCTGGCCCTGCTGGTGGCATCCCACCGGTCCGACCGGGTGGCCGGCTGCCTGCTCTATTCGCCGACCATGTTCTATGACGGCTGGAGCGTGCCGCGCGGCAGCGTGCTTTTGCATGTGGCGATCCTGCTCGGGCTCGGACGCTTCTTCCGCTTCCGTGAGAATTTTCCCTACGGCATCAAGGATGACCGGCTCCGGACCCGCGTGCAGGCCGCCATGGAATCCGGCCGAAGCGAAGAGGCGGGCCTGCTCTACATGCCCGGCCGCAGCCTTGCCCAGCTTCTCTACCTCATCCGGGACCTGAAACCGCGCCTGCCCGCCCTGCGCACGCCGGTCCTGGTCCTGCACGCCCGCGAGGACGACGTCACCAGCATCCGCAATGCCAATTATCTGGCGGCCAATCTTGGCGGCAATGTCGAGAAGATCCTGCTGGAGAACAGCTACCACATGATCACGCTCGACCAGGAGCGGGAGCTGGTGATCGATCATTCCGTTGGTTTTCTCAAGCGCACCGAGCCTCGACGGCTTACTGCGCCCAGCCTGAGCCTGGCGCTCAATCGAGGACGATCATGACGCTCACCGCCATCGTCGAAAACTCGATCACCGCCTTCGACAGCGCGGACTGGAACCGCTGCTTTCCGTCCGATCCGGAAAACTGGGCCTTCTATCGCGCCTGCGAGGAAGCCGGGCCTCCCGGCTTCACCTGGTACTACGCGGCCATCCGCGACGATGGCCGCCTGATTGCGGTCGTACCGGCCTTCGGCACCGAATATCGCCTCGACACCACCGTGCAGGGCGTCTTGAAGCGGATCACCAACCAGATCCATCGCCTGCTGCCGGCCCTGCTGTCGCTGCGCCTGATCGCCTTCGGCTCGCCGGTTGCCGAAATCTGCCATCTCGGCTTCGCGCCGGAGGTGCCGGCCTATGACCGGCCCGCGCTGCTCAGGCGTATCGTCGCTGCGCTCCAGGAATTCGGCGCGGCCAAGCGCTATGGCCTGCTCGGCATCAAGGACGCCCCCTCCCGCGACGACGGCCTGTGGCGCGGCGCGCTTGCGCCGAACGGCTTCACCCGCCTGCCCGGCCTGCCGACGGCCGTGCTCGACCTCCCCTATGGCAGTTTCGACGCCTATCTCGAAAGCCTGAGCAAGGCCACCCGCAAGGACATGCGGCGCAAGCTCAAGGCCTTCAAGGATATCCGCGTCGAGCAGCGTCGCCAGATCGACGACGTCGTAAGCGAGGTGTCCGCCCTCTATGAGCAGACGGTCGCCCATAGCGACCTCCAATTCGAATATCTGCCGCCGGACTATTTCCCGCAGCTGCTGCGCTTCCTGGCCCCGGAGGCCAGCGTCTTCCTTTATTGGCACGGCAGCGAGCTGGTCGCCTTCAATTTCGTGATCGAGACAGCGGATCGCCTGATCGACAAATATATCGGCATGAACTACGCCGTCGTTCCGAAATTCAGTCTCTATTTCAACAGCTGGCTGCACAATGTCCGCTATTGCATCGAGCGCGGCATCCCCGTCTACCAGAGCGGCCAGGCATTCTACGGCCCCAAGCTGCGTCTGGGCTGCCGGTTGCAGCCCAATTGGCAATATTTCCGCCATCGCAACGCGGCGATTAACACCATATTGCAAGTCGTCGCCAAATTCGTGCGGTTGGACCGTTTCGATCCCGCGATCGCCAATCTCGTGAAGGAAGCGGCATGACCAACGCAATCTCCACCATGCGTCCAGGCTACCGCAATACCTTGTTTGCGTGGCTGCTCCTGCTGGTGTTCGAGACCACCTCGCAGCTTGCCCTCAAGATCGGCGGCGAAGCGCTGGCGCATCTGCCTTTCGGCCTGGCCTGGCTGATGCAAGCGGCAAGCAATCCCTGGGTCATCGTCGGTGTCTTCGGCTATCTCGGGGCCTTCTCGGCCTGGATGGTCATCCTCGATCGCATTCCGCTCAGCTTCGGCTTTCCCCTCACCGCCGTGGTGATGCTGGTGGTTGCCATCGCCTCCCACTACGTCTTTGGTGAAGAGCTCTCACCCTGGCGCCTGGTCGGCATCGGCCTGATCGTCGCAGGGGTGGTCGTCATGGGAGGAGGCGACGGGTGACGATGCTCACCGTTCTCTATAAGTGGTGGAGCCGGTCGATACGCTGGAAGCTTGTCGGCGTGTTCGTCATCATCAGCGTCATCCCGATGCTGATCGCAACCAAATTTGCCACGCAGGTCGTCTCCACCACCTTCGAGGACAATGTCGAGGCCTGGCTGTTCCAGACCTCGCACTTCTTCGTGGCCAACATCCTCGACCAGCGCAGGGAAACCGCCAGCATCGCCGACGTGCTCGCCGAGAACGGCAGCCTGACCGCCCTCGTCACCGGGCAGTCGCGCGAGATGCCGCCGGCCGTGTCGCATATGATCAACGCGCTCGGCTACGACCTCCTGCTGATCTCCGACAATGAAGGCAGGGTTGTCTTCTCCTCAAAGCCCGCCACCAACATCACCAGCGTGCCCTTCGGCGAGGGCCAGAAGCTCTATCTCGACGTCATCGACGGTACGCCGACCCTGATGGCAGCGGGTTCCAGCACCTTCGACTATCAGGGCCAGCGCTACCACGTGCTGATCGGCACATTGGTCGACCAGAGCTTCGTCGCCAATATGGGAGCGCTGTCGTCGCTGACCGTTCGCCTCTACTACAAGGTCAATGGTCAGTTCACGCAAGTCTACGCCTCCGGCGGCCAAACATCGGTGGCCCTGCCCCCGGCAACGCTGACCGAGGTCGCCGGCAATGCCGCCGACGAGTATACATCCGCCGACATCGATGGCGAGGATACGTCCATCGGCATCTATGCGCCGATCCGTGACGGCAACAATCTCATCGGCGTGCTGTTTTGCGGCCTCAGCTCGGACTCGGGTATTGCCGACTGGGTAACGAGCAAGAACCTGTTCATCGCCATCTTTGCCTTCGGCATGCTGCTGTCGCTCGGTGCCGGGCTGATCATGTCGCGCCTGCTCACCAGCCCGGTCATCCGCCTTGCGGAAGGCGTCAACGCCATTGCGAAGGGCGATTTCAGCCAGCGCGTGCCGACCCGCCGGCATGACGAGCTTGGCCAGTTGTCCGTCGCCTTCAACTCGATGGCCCAGCAATTGGAGGGCCTGCGCAAGATGGAGGCCAAGCTCAGACGGCGCGAGCGCATGACCACGCTCGGCGAGGTCGCCGCCGGGCTCGCCCATGAGGTGCGCAATCCGCTCGGCATCATCAAGACCTCCGCCGAACTGCTGCAGAACAGCGCCAACCTGTCGGAGGTGGAGACACGGCGCCTGGGCTATGTCATCGACGAGGTCCGCCGGATCGACCAGCTTATCCGCGACTTCCTGGCCTTTGCCCGGCCGCCGCAGCGCATGACGGACCTGGCTCCCGTCGATCTTGTCGACCGGGTTCTCGGCAGTTGCCAGAGCGAGATCGAGCAGCAGCAGGTCCTCGTCAATGTCGAGGACGAAAGCGGCGAAGCCCGCATCCATGTCGATCGCGACCAGATGATCCAGGCCTGCCTCAACCTGGTGCTCAACGCTCTGCAGGCCATGGAAGGAACGCCCGAACTGGCGACGGCACCCGGTCTTGCCGTTCGCCCCCGCCTCGACATTCGCATCACCACCGAGGGAGACGAGGTGCATTTCATCTTCGCTGACAATGGGCCGGGCATCCCGCAAACCCTGATCGACCGCATCTTCGATCCATTCGTCACCACCAAGGACAGTGGCACCGGGCTTGGCCTCGCCCGCGTCTTTGCGGTGGCGGAAGGCCATGGCGGCTGGATCGAGGCCCGCAACGCCACGCATGGCGGCGCCATTTTCGAACTCGTGATACCCGCATCCCAACGGAGGGCAGGCGATGTCCCAAACGATCCTGCTCGTTGACGACGAGGTCAAGCTGCTCGACGTGCTGAGCGGCGTGCTGGAGGGGCTGGGTTATCGTCCGCTCACCGCAAGCAGCGGCGCCGCCGCGCTCGAACGGCTCGAACAGGAACCCGTCGATCTCGTGCTCACCGACCTGCGTATGCCAGGCATGAGTGGCCAGGAATTGCTGGCGGAGATCCACCGCCGCCATCCTTCGATGCCGGTGGTGATCATGACAGCTTATTCGACGGTACGCGACGCTGTCCAGGCCATCAAGGACGGGGCCTTCGACTATATCGACAAGCCGATCGAGCAGGAGGAACTGGCGACGACCCTCGCCAACGCCCTACGCCTGCACGAGGCCTTGCGTGACAATGAGCGCCTGCGCCGGGAATTGGCGGGGCGCTACAAGTTCGACACGCTGGTGGGCAAGTCCCCCGCCTTCCAGAAGGTGCTGCGCGCGGTCAGCGAAGTGTGCGAGCAGCGCACCACCGTGCTGCTCACCGGCGAAAGCGGTTCGGGCAAGGAAGTGGTGGCGCGCGCCATCCACTTCAACAGCCCACGCCAGCGCAAGCCTTTCGTCGCGGTCAATTGCGCCGCCATTCCCGAGGCGCTGTTGGAAAGCGAGTTCTTCGGCCATGTGAAAGGCAGCTTCACCGGTGCCGTCAGCAACCGCGTCGGTCGCTTCGCCCAGGCCGAGGGCGGCACGCTCTTCCTCGACGAGGTCGGCGACATGCCGCTCAACCTGCAGGCCAAGATCCTGCGCGTGCTGCAGGAACGCCAGTATGAGCCGGTGGGCGCGACGGGTTCGCGCACGGCCGATGTGCGCATCATCGCGGCGACAAACCGCGACCTCACAGCCATGGTGGCCGAGAATAAGTTCCGCGAGGATCTCTATTACCGCCTCGCCGTGTTCCCGATCGCCTTGCCGCCCCTGCGCGAACGGGCCGAGGATATCCCGCTGTTTCTGGACCTTTTCGCCGATGACCTCGCGCCAACCCTCGGCAAGCGCGACATCCGCTTCAGCCCCGATGCCGTACGGGTACTGACCGCCTATCGCTGGCCCGGCAATATCCGTGAATTGCAGAATTGCGTCGAGCGCTCGCTGATCTCGGCCCGCAGCCCGGTGATATCGGCTGCCGACCTGCCGGCCTACATCGCCGAAAAGCCGGGCAACGGCACGGCACAGGACTTTCCCATTCAGCTCGACGATGTCGCCGCCGCCTTCGAGCGCGGTCTCATCGTCGAGGCCCTGAAGCGGGCCGAGGGCGTGCAGGTGCGCGCTGCCGAACTGCTCGGCATCAATGAGCGCAGCCTTTGGCACCGGCTGAAGAAATACGAGATCACCGTCTCCAAGACGGTCGGGCCGCGTTCCTAGCGTCGCCCAATAGGAGATCATGAGATGGCTTCCACCTTGGACCGCATCCTCCGCTGGGCCTTTGCGAGGATCGTCAGCCGCGGCAATCTGACGGTGGTGACGCCCGCCGGAACCCGGCTCGCCTTCGGTGACGGCAGCGGCGAGCCGGTCACTGTCCGCCTGACCGATCGGGCTGGCGTTATCGCTCTACTGACCGATCCCGACATGCGGCTCGGCGAACTCTATATGGACGAGCGCTTCCTGGTCGAACAGGGCTCGATCTACGATTTCATCCATCTCATCCTGCGCGAGGGGCAGAACCAGACCCATCCCCTGCCCGCGCGCCTCATCGATCGAGCCCGCGCCGCGCTGCGCCGGTTCCGGCTGCGCAACCTGCCGGGCCGTTCCAAGCGCAACGTCGCGCATCACTACGATCTCGACGGACGCCTCTACAATCTGTTCCTGGATGCCGATCGGCAATATTCCTGCGCCTATTTCGAATATCCCGGCCAAAGCCTGGAGGACGCCCAGGCCGCCAAGAAGCAGCACATCATCGCCAAGCTGCGGATCGGGCCGCAGCACAAGGTGCTCGACATCGGCTCGGGCTGGGGCGGCCTCGCCTGCTCGATGGCCGAAGCGGGTGCGAGCGAGGTCCGAGGCGTCACCCTGTCGGAAGAACAACTCGCCTTCGCCAGGGAACGCCCCAAGGGCACCGCGGAAGGCCGCGTGCATTTCGACCTGATCGATTATCGCAGCGTCCAGGGCCATTTCGACCGCATCGTCTCCGTCGGCATGTTCGAGCATGTCGGCCTTGCCCACTATGAGACCTTCTTCAAGACCGCGGCCCGGCTGCTCGCCGATGACGGCGTCATGCTGCTCCACACCATCGGCTGTTCGGCAGAACCCGGCTTCACCACGCCGTGGCTCGACAAATACATCTTCCCCGGCGGCTATATTCCCTCACTATCGGAGATCCTGCCGGCCATCGAGCGGGCCGGTCTGATCGTCACCGATGTGGAGGTATTGCGCCTGCATTACGCCGAGACGCTGAAGGCCTGGCGCGAGCGCTTCCTGGCGCGCTGGGACGAGGCAGAAGCGCTCTACGACGCGCGCTTCTGCCGGATGTGGGAATATTACCTCGCCGCCGCCGAAGTCGCCTTCCGCTGCGAGGACCTCGTGGTCTTCCAGATCCAGCTTGCCAATTCCAACCAAGCCCTGCCGACGACGCGCGACTATATCGCTGCCGGACATCCGCCGCCGGCCGGCAATTTTACGACCGTAGACACGCAGCTCGAAAGCGCAGCCTGAAACGACACGCCAAGTTCTTCCCCCGAGGCTCGCCGCCCGGGGCAAACCTTCGAACACAACGAACTGATGGAATAGCCGCAAGAACATCCTTCAACACCACTGAACGGTGACGACCATGGCCCATATCGTGCTGATCAATCCGCGCTTCGAAGCTTCCTATTGGGGATTGGAACATGCCTTGCCCCTGTTCGATGCCAAGGCCAATCTGCCGGTCGCCTGCCTGCCCTTGCTGGCGGCGCTGACACCATCCGAACACACCGTGACCCTGATCGACGAAAACGTCGAGGCGATCAACTACGAGCTCTGCGCCCGCGCCGACATCGTCGGCCTTACCGGCATGATCGTGCAGCGTTTCCGCATGCGCGAGATCCTCAACGAGTTGAAGCGCCGCAACTGCTTCGTGGCGGTCGGCGGCCCCTGGATCACCGTGCGCGAGGACTATTTCGGCGATGATGCCGACGTCGCCTTCATCGGCGAGGCCGAGGAAAGCTGGCCGCGCTTTCTGGATGACTGGGTCCAGAACCGTCATGCCCGTCGCTACGAGCAGGCCGACAAGACCGACATGGCCACGGTGCCGGTACCGCGCTTCGACCTCCTCAAGATGGACGACTACGCCGTCGGCAGCGTGCAGTTCTCACGCGGCTGCCCGTTCACCTGTGAGTTCTGCGACATCATCGTGGTGTTCGGCCGCAAGCCCCGCATCAAGACCAGCCGGCAGGTCATCGCCGAACTGGAGGCGCTGCTGGCGACCGGGATGGATACTGCCTTCATCGTCGACGACAATCTGATTGGCAACAAGAAGGCGATCAAGGAAGTTCTGCGCGACGTCATTGCCTGGCAGGTCGCGCATGATTATCCGATGACCTTCGTGACCGAGGCCTCCATCGACCTTGCCGACGATGCCGAGTTGATGGAGCTGATGGTCGACGCCAATATCAGGGTGGTGTTCATCGGTATCGAGACGCCCAACGAGGCCGCCCTGCGCGAGACCAAGAAGCTGCAGAACGTGCGCAAGGGCGCCAGCATGCTGGAGAAGGTCCATACCATCCAGCGCAGCGGCATCGAGGTGTGGTGCGGCATGATCCTGGGTTTCGACAGCGACGATGCCACCATCTTCGAGGCCCAGCGCCGGTTCATCAAGGACTCGCGCATCGTCAACGCCATGGTCGGCATGCTCGCGGCCATTCCCAAGACCCCCCTCTACGCCCGCCTCGCCAAAGAGGGGCGGCTCGATCCCACCGACCGCCAGATCTATGGCACCAATGTCATCCCGCTCAATTTCAGCCGCGAGGCGCTGCGCGACGGTTATCTCGAGGTGATGGCCGACCTCCATCGGCCCGAGGCCTATTTCGATCGTCTCGATGCACTCTATCTCGACGAGCGCATCGAGCCGGAACGCTCCAGGCTCAGGCATCTGCGCCGCCACCCGCTACAACTGGCCAAGCTCAACCTGATGTGGATGTTCGAGGCCGCCGGCATCTTCCTACGCCTGATGCGCCGGGTGCCCCAGAAGGAGTTGCGCCGGATCTACCGCCAGCGTCTGTGGATGATGCTCAAGCGACGGCGATCCCCCGTGGTGATGCAGATCTACGCGATCAAATGCGCCATGCATTATCACGCCCACACCATGATCACCGACATGCGAGCCGGGCGGATCGTCAACTCCTTCTGAAAAATGCGGAGCAAGCCTGCGCTCGGCCTAGTACTACAGTTGCTTCTTTGTTCGAAAGGTATTTGGAGTGTCAGCCTCCACAGCTCCACCACTTGATGGAGCTGTGGAGGCTGACACTCCCCTTTTCCCGTGCTCCTTCATGCAAACGCAACTGCAGTGCTAGCAGCACCGGCCGCCGCTTGCGTTCGAACTGCAGCACGCAGTCGCCTCGGCCAGTTGCTCGAGCCGATGGCGCGGCTTGCAAATTGCCGGGCGCCCTTCGAGTTTGAGGACGAGCTGCTCGCCACCGGCGATTTCAAGGGCACCGACATCGAATATCTGCATGGGCTCGCCAGGCTGGCCCACCTCGAAGGTAAGCCGGGCATCCGCTTCGAGGTCCACCCTTTCCGCGACCCGCTGCAGGATTCGTTCAAATTTGGCGACGGACATGAAATCCCCGCCGGCGGTCGCCTCGATGTCCTCCACCTGCAGGATGGTTTCCCGCCAGGCATCCGGGGAGGCGCCACAGTCCAGGGTGATGAATGCGCCCGCCTTGACCTCGGTGATATGATAGCCGGGCCGTATCGTCCGCCCGCCATAGTTCAGCACCAGCGCCTTGCCGGCATGGGGTTTCAACGCAGCGAGGAAACCGCTGTGCGAGGCATCGCCGCCAAATTCAATCATCAAGGGGCTGGCAGAAGCGTTCATGTTGATGTATCCATCATCTCAATGATTCTTGAGATGTTGAGATAAAGATGGACGAAAAGCAAGCCCTCGATGCCTTCGCCGCCCTATCCCAGGAAACGCGGCTCAGGATCGTCAAGCTCCTGGTGACGGCTGGCCCGGACGGCATGGCGGCTGGCGCGATCGGTGAAGCCATGGACGGCGCTTCCTCCTCGCGCATGTCGTTTCACCTCGGCCACCTCGAACAGGCTGGCCTGGTCGAGTCACGCCGGGAGGGGCGCTCGATCCTCTACAGCGCGACCTATCCGGCGCTCTCCGGCCTGATCGAGTTCCTGATGCGCGACTGCTGCCAGGGGCACCCGGAAGTCTGCAATCCTGCCGTCGCCTCGCTCTCCGCTTGTTGTGCTCCTCGAAAGGATGTCACCCATGCCTGACCCGCACACCTACAATGTGCTGTTCCTGTGCACCGGCAACTCGGCGCGCTCGATCCTGGCCGAAAGCATCCTGCGCAAGGACGGCGCAGGTCGCTTCAATGCCTTCTCGGCGGGAAGCAAGCCCAGGGGTAGCGTCAATCGCTTCGCGCTGCATTGCCTGGAACGAGCAGGCTATCCCGTCGACGGCCTGCGCTCGAAGAGCTGGGACGAGTTCGCCGGGCCGGATGCCCCGCAGATGGATTTCGTCTTCACCGTCTGCGACGACGCCCATGGCGAGACTTGTCCAGTGTGGCCCGGACACCCGATGTCGGCCCATTGGGGCATCGAGGACCCGGCCCGCGTCGAGGGCAGCGACATCGAGAAGGAAACGGCCTTCGTCACGGCGCTGCGTTTTCTCAAGAACCGCATCGGTGCCTTCACAGCGCTACCGGTCTCCAGCCTGGACAAGGCCTCGCTTCGGGCACAGCTCGTTGAGATCGGCCAATCCGAAGGGGCAACCTCGCCCCGCAACAGCGCGGCGTGACAGCAAGCATGGACATCATCATCTATCACAATCCCGATTGTGGCACCTCTCGCAACACGCTGGCCTTGATCCGGCAATGGGGGATCGAGCCCCATGTCATCGAATATCTGAAAACGCCTCCCTCACGCGCCCTGCTGGCGCAACTCGTCGAGCGAATGGGCATCGGCGTGCGAGGCCTCGTCCGCCAGAAGGGCACGCCCTATGCGGAACTCGGATTGGATGCGCCTGATCTGACGGAAGACGAACTCCTGGATGCGATGGTCGCACATCCCATCCTGATCAATCGCCCCATCGTCGTCAGCCCTCTTGGCGTGAGGCTCTGCCGGCCGTCCGACGTCGTGCTCGATCTCCTCCCTCCGATGACAGTCTCGTCGGCGATCGGGAAGGAAGAGGGTGTGCCTTTCCTCAAAGACACTCCGATAGCTCCGACCTATCCGGCCTTGCTCGCAAGCCTCCGGGCAGCAAATCTGCCGACCGACGATTTCGCCGAGCCCGGCCGCACCTTCTTCGCCTATGAAACGCTCGACGGCCGGCCTGTCGGATTTGGCGGCTACGAATTGCAGGGCGACGAAGCTCTGATCCGATCGGTCGTGGTCCTGCAGAAGGCCAGAGGAACGGGGATCGGCCGCAACATCGTGCCCTTGCTGCTCTACCGGGCCTATGAAGCTGGTGCAAAGCGAGCCTGGCTCCTGACGACATCGTCATCTGATTTCTTCTCTCGCGTCGGCTTCAAGCCTGTAGAGCGGGCAGTTGCACCCGCATCAATCCTGGCGACACGCCAGGCGTCATCGCTTTGCCCCGCCAGTGCGGTCCTCATGACCCGCAAGATCAGTTTCTGACATGTCCACATTCGAACGCTACCTGACGCTTTGGGTTGCCCTTTGCATCCTCGCCGGCATTGCGCTCGGCCATTTGATGCCGGCGGCCTTCCAAACCATCGGCGCCGCCGAGATCGCCAAGGTCAATCTCCCGGTTGCCGTACTGATCTGGCTGATGGTCATCCCCATGCTGCTGAAGATCGACTTCGCCGCCCTGCGCGAGGTCGGGCAGCACTGGCGGGGCATCGGCGTCACCCTCTTCATCAATTGGGCCATCAAGCCATTCTCCATGGCGCTGCTCGGCTGGCTGTTCATCGGCTGGCTGTTCCGGCCCTATCTGCCGGCGGTCCAGATCGACAGCTACATCGCCGGGCTGATCATCCTTGCCGCGGCACCCTGCACCGCCATGGTGTTCGTCTGGTCGAACCTGACCAGGGGCGAGCCGCATTTCACCCTGAGCCAGGTCGCGCTCAACGATGCCATCATGATCATCGCCTTCGCGCCGATCGTCGGCCTGCTGCTCGGCCTATCGGCGATCACCGTGCCATGGGACACGCTCGTCCTGTCGGTCGGGCTCTACATCGCCATTCCGGTGATCGTGGCACAATGGCTCCGCCATCGTCTGCTGGCTGCTGGCGGCCAGGCGGCGCTCGAGCGTTTTCTCGCGCGTATCGGCCTCGTCTCCCTGCTGGCGCTCCTCGCCACGCTGGTGCTGCTGTTCGGCTTCCAGGGCGAGCAGATCATCGACCAGCCGCTCGTGATCGCGCTGCTTGCCGTACCGATCCTGATCCAGGTCTATTTCAATGCAGGGCTTGCCTACCTGCTCAATCGTATCGCAGGCGAGCAGCATTGCGTCGCCGGTCCCTCAGCCCTGATCGGCGCCTCCAATTTCTTCGAGCTTGCCGTTGCCGCCGCCATCAGCCTGTTCGGCTTCAACTCGGGGGCAGCCCTTGCAACCGTCGTCGGTGTGCTGATCGAAGTGCCGGTCATGCTGTCAGTCGTGTGGATCGTGAACCGGTCAAAGAATTGGTACGAGCGGGGTTCCTCTGCGACCGCCGCGGAAGGACGCAATTGATGATCAACGACCTGCCCAACATCGCCGCTGATTGCGTTGAGATCCCCTCGCTCGATCGTCTGCGGCCGAAGGCGTCAGTACATCCGCCACGCATCCTGATGCTTTATGGCTCGCTACGGGAACGCTCCTACAGCAGGTTACTGACCTTGGAAGCGGAACAGCTCCTCAGGCATTTCGGCGCAGAGACCCGTATCTTCGATCCCCATGGCTTGCCGCTGCCGGACACCGAGCCGGCAGACCATCCCAAGGTTCGCGAACTACGAGAACTGTCGGAATGGTCGGAGGGGCAGGTCTGGTGCAGTCCTGAGCGCCATGGTGCCATGACCGGTATCATGAAGACACAGATCGATTGGATTCCCTTGTCGATCGGAGCGGTGCGCCCGACCCAGGGTAAGACGCTTGCCGTCATGCAGGTCTCTGGCGGCTCGCAATCCTTCAATGCGGTCAACCAGATGCGCGTCCTCGGCCGCTGGATGCGAATGATCACCATTCCTAACCAGTCCTCGGTCGCCAAGGCTTATGAGGAGTTCACGCCCGATGGCCGCATGAAGCCCTCGCCTTATTACGAGCGCGTCGTCGATGTAATGGAAGAACTGGTCAAGTTCACTTTGCTGACGCGCGATGCCTCCGATTACCTCACCGATCGCTATAGCGAGCGGAAGGAAGCACACGCCGCCCTCGAAGCCCGTCTCAAACTGGCAGAAGTCCGATGATCCAATCCCACGCTGGCCCGTGATCGCCATCATCCGGGCGGCACGGATCTTTGCGCGGGGAGCTTCCTAACCGCGCAAATCGCAAAACGCTTCAGCGGAATTTCAGGCCGAAGGAATAGCTCAGGCTGAGGCCGACCGTGTTCTGGTTGAGCGAACCGAAACGCTTCGTGACCGGACTGTCCGCGGCATCGCCCGTCAGGCGCTCGAACTTGTCGTAGAGCGTCGCCTTCCAGGCCGGCGAGAACTGATAGGAAACCGAAGCCAGGGCGCCATAGGCCTTGATGCCGGCTGAGGGATCGTAGGGTATCACCTTGCCGTTGCGCACGGCGTCGCGCTCCGTCACGCCGAAGGAGGAGCGCATATAGGTGCCGTTGCCGACCGACAGGCGCGGGCCGATCGAAAAGGTGAAGGCGTCGTAGGGCTGCACCCAATCGGCCGAGAAATCGGCGACCAACCCCTGCCCGGCCCGCAGGGCCTGGCGTACTTCAGCACGGACACGCAACTGGTTCTCGATCAGCCAGTATTCCATGAACAGGCCGGCATCCAGCGTTGCGGGCACCGTATGCACCCCGGCGAGGTCCCGCTCATCTGATCGCGAGCGGCCGCCACGGAAATCGGCAGCGGGCCCGATGGCAAGGCCGTGGCTCTCGAACACCGAAAACGAGAACGCGTCATCCGGCGCACCCCATCCGGGTGCCTCCCCCGCCCGCCTGATGTCGAAATCGGAGGGTAGCACCGTGACGCTGGTTTTCGAGGCTCCCTCATAGGTCGGTCCATACTGGGTCCCGACACCCACCGTCATGATCCAGTCCGGACCGGCGTCGGGCTGCGAGGAGAAGTTCAGCACCGAATAGGGAGAACGTTCATCGGCATGCACTTGGGAGCCGGGCGTGAACGCGCCGGCGGCAAGGCCAAGGAACGTCAGAACGGGCAATACTCTCGAACGCATGGACGCGGCATCCTCAAACTGGATCGTACTTGCGGCGCGTTCCGTCGCGTTGACAAGCAAAATCAGGCTAGAGGCTTAAGATTTCATGGGCATGACGCGTTTGTGCCACGGGAGAAATCTGCCGTTCATCGCCTCGTCTTGAGTGTCAATCGTCACGGCCGAGCCGGCGTCAGCTTGGCCCCCAGATAGAGACGGTTCATCAATCTGAGCTGGTCGGGCGCGCCCGGCGTGGTCGGCGCGTCCTTGCGCATCATGCCGACCATGGTCTTCATATTGTTGAGCACCACCGCGGCAATGTCGTCGGCCTCGGCCTCCGCCAAACCCGGCGCGTTGGCCTTCAGCGCGGCACGTACGCCGGCGAGCGCCTGGGCGCGAAAGCGCAGGCGGATCTGCGTCCAATCCGTCCTGGAATCCAGCAAGGCCGTGACAGCGCGCGCCTGGGGATGGAGTTGCACCAGGAGTTCGATCAGAATGTCCGCCAGCTGCTCCGGCGTGGCGCTTCCTGCCTGGTCGCGCACGGCGTCATAGGCCCCAGCAAGAACCGTCGCATAGCGATCCATCAGGGCGTCCGCCACCGCGTCCTTGCTGGGAAAGAAACGATAGAGCGAACCGATGCGGGCATCGGCGCGCTGAGCGATCTCCGCCATCGTGGTCGCCTCGAAGCCACGCTCCTGAATCACCTCCGCCGCCGCCTCCAGAAGTTCAGCCACGCGTTGGCGGCCGACCTCACGCTGTGGCGCCAGGGTTCTGCGTTTCTGGCTTGACAAATTTGAGTCCATCCTCAAATAGATGTTCTGCTTGAGTTACTCCTCAAATAGATAGCGGCCTTCGTGCCACCGCGCAATCCGGCGCGAGCCGGTCGGGAACTCGGCGAAAGGATGGTTCCATGCTTGCTTTGCCTGCCAGCACCACGGCCCTCATTCTGATCGATCTGCAGAAGGGAATTGTCTGTACACCGGCCGAGCCCTATTCCGGCCCGGATGTGGTCGCCCGCGGAAGTCTACTCGCCCAGCGCTTTCGCGCAGCCGGAGCGCCCGTCATTCTCGTCAATGTCGCCTTTTCCGCCGATCGCGGCGATGCCCTCAAGGCCCCCGTCGACCAACCCATGAGAATACCGCCCGGCGGCTTTCCCGAAGGCTGGGCGGATCTGGCCGAGGGTCTTGCCGAGCCCTCCGATCTCCGGGTCACCAAGCATCAATGGGGCGCCTTCTATGGCACCGAGCTCGATCTGCAGCTGAGGCGGCGCGGCATTACTACCGTGGTCATCGGCGGCATCGCCACCAATATCGGCGTCGAGTCGACCGCCCGCGCTGCGCACGAACACGGCTATGCCGTCGTGCTGGCGGAAGACGCCTGCACGGGCCGCGCCGCCGACATGCACGCCTTCGCCTTCCAGCGCATTTTCCCCTTGCTCGCCCGCGTCACCAAGACCGACGACATCGCGCTGCAGCCATGAGAAGCCCACAGGCACGGTCGGGGATACGCAGCTAGAAACCCAAACCGGCGACGGCGGGACAAGGCCATGGCGCTGACAGTCGCCATGGCCTTTCGTTGCGTTGTCGCTCAGTCATAGATCGGGAAGCGGGCGAGCAGACTGTGCACCGCCTCGCGCACGCCGACTTCCACAGCTGAATTGCTCGCCTCGCCATTGGCGGCGAGACCGTCGATCACCGCCAATGTGAGGCGGGCGACCTCCTTGAATTCCTCGACCATGAAGCCGCGGGTCGTGCAGGCCGGCGTGCCCAGGCGTACGCCGGAGGTGACCATCGGCCCCTGGGGATCGAAGGGAATGCCGTTCTTGTTGCAGGTGATATGGGCCCGGCCGAGCGCGGCCTCCACCGCCTTGCCGGTGAGGTTCTTGCGACGTAGGTCCACCAGCATCAGATGGGTATCGGTGCCGCCCGACACGATGTCGACGCCACCCGAGGACAGGGCCTCGGCGAGCGCCTTGGCATTGTCGATGACATTTGCGGCGTAGGTCTTGAACGCGGGCGTCAGCGCCTCGCCGAAAGCCACCGCCTTGGCGGCGATCACGTGCATCAGAGGGCCGCCCTGCAGCCCCGGGAAGACGGCCGAATTGATCTTCTTGCCGATTTCCTCGTCATTCGACAGCACCATGCCGCCACGCGGGCCGCGCAGGGTCTTGTGCGTCGTGGTCGTCACCACATGGGCATGGTCGAGCGGGTTGGGATGCACGCCGCCGGCGACCAGGCCCGCGAAATGCGCCATGTCGACGAAGAGCTTGGCGCCGACCTCGTCCGCGATCTCCCGGAAGGCCTTGAAATCGATGATGCGCGGATAGGCCGAGCCACCGGCCAGTATGACCTTGGGCTGGTGTGTCCTGGCAAGGTCCCGCACCTGGTCAAGGTCGATGCGATGCGTCTGCGGGTCGACGCCATAGGAAACCACGTTGAACCACTTGCCGGACTGGTTGACCGGCGCCCCATGGGTGAGATGTCCGCCTGCCGCCAGATTGAGGCCGAGGAAGGTATCGCCCGGCTGCATCAGGGCCATGAACACCGCCTGGTTGGCCTGGCTGCCCGAATTGGGCTGCACATTGGCGAAGCTGCAGTTGAACATCTGCCGTGCCCGCTCGCGGGCAAGTTCCTCGACCTCGTCGACATGCTGGCAGCCGCCATAATAGCGCCGCCCGGGATAGCCCTCGGCATATTTGTTGGTGAGGACGGAGCCCTGTGCTTCCAGCACGGCCCTGGAGACGATGTTTTCCGAAGCGATCAGCTCGATCTCCTCGCGCTGGCGATGGAGCTCGCGGCCGATGGCGCCGCTGACCGCCGGATCGGCCTCGGCCAGGTTATCGCGAAAGAAATGGCCGGTATCCGTACCAGTGGATCTGACGGGGCTGTCCATGAAACTCCTCCCTTGTGGCGCCCGGAGGCGCTGATATGACCATCGTCAGCCGGTCCAACCGAGCCCGGCCGAGATGCAGTTGATCGAAAGCAGCAGGGCATTGACCGCCCGCTTGGGGCTGGCGGACTTGCCGTCCTGGGCGCGCACTTCACGCAAGAGCTGGACCTGCAGGCGGTGGATCGCATCCATCTGCGGGCGAATCTGGTCGAAATGCCGCTTGAAGGAGGGAAACCGCTCCGAAAGGGCCAGCCCGCCATTGACCTCGCCGATCATCTTGCGGGTCAGCTCATATTCGGCAGCGATCTTGCGATAGATGCGTTCACCCACTTCGCCGTCCTGCACCAGCGAGGCATAGAGGCGCCCGATTTCCATGTCGGTCTGGTAGAGGCCCTTGTCGACCTCGTCGACGACGAGCCGGAAGAAACGGGAGCGCTCGAACATCTGGCGCAGGAGGTCGAGTCCGGCCTCGCCGCGAACGCTGACGAAGGAGTTGAGCGCACTGCCGATGCCGTACCAATTGGTGATCAGGTGCCGGTTCTGGCTCCAGGCAAAGACCCAGGGAATGGCGCGCAGGTCGGAAATGTCGCGGGCGCCGAAGCGCCGGGCCGGCCGAGAGCCGATCTTGAGCAGCGACAGTTCCTCCACCGGGCTCGCCTGGTTGAAATAGTCTATGAAGCCCGGCTCGCGGATCAGGCCGGAATAGGTGGCCTGCGACATGCCGGTGAGCGCTTCCAGCGCCTCGTTGAACTCGGGATTGTCCTTGAGCTGGCTCTCGTTGCGCGACTTGACCGAGTGCGCGAACACGCTCGCGGCCAGGATCTCCAATTGGTAGAGGCCAGTGCCGCGATTGGCGAATTTCGACGATACCACCTCGCCCTGCTCGGTGACGCGCATCACCCCGTCGATGGTGCCGGCCGGCTGCGCCGCGATGGCCCGGCCGGTGGGCGCCCCGCCGCGACTGACCGAACCACCCCGGCCATGGAAGAAGCTGATCTTGACCTTGCGCTTGACGCCCAGGGCGGTGATGCGCCGCTGGGCCTTGCTCAGCTCCCAATTGGACGCAAGGAAGCCGCCATCCTTGTTCGAGTCGGAGTAGCCGAGCATCACTTCCTGGCGGTTGGCGAATTCGCGCACCGATCGGCGCACGATCGAAATGCCGAACAACTGATCGAGAATATCGGGGGCGGCACGCAGGTCGGCGATGGTCTCGAACAGTGGCACCACGCGCAGATTGATGGTTCCGCTGCCATCGGAAGCGGTGGCAAGCCCGCTATATTGCGCAAGGAGATAGACGGCGAGCAGGTCGTCGCAGGACCGCGTCATCGACAGGATGAAGGCACCGATCGCGCCCGTGCCCGGATCGGCGGACGCCTCGCGGATGACATCGAAGAGGTCGAGCAGTTCCCTGGCTTCGTCCGACAAGGCCGCCCGGTCGAAAGCCGGTCTCCTGCCCGATTGCAGCTCGGACCGCAAGCGCGCGCTCCATGGGCCAGTTTCCGGCTGCGGCGCCTCGCTTCCCGCGATCTGGCCGAACAGCTCGGCCAGCACGCGATTGATCACGGTGGAATTCTGCCGGATGTCGAGCGAGACGGTCCGGAAGCCGAAACTCTCGACCTGCTGGCGCAGGGGACGAATGAGACGCCGTGCCGTCAGGGAGCCGCCCAGCCTGACGAGGACGTTTTCGAGTTCGCCGAGATCGGCGTTGAAGGCATCCGCGCGGGTATAGGGCTCCGCCATGGATTCGCTGCGCATGGCACGCAGGCGCTCCAGCATGCCTGCCGCGAACTGACGCAGGGGCTCTCCAGGGTTGCGGGCCATGACGGCCGACACCGCGCCTGTCGAGCGCAGGAGGCGCTCCAGGGCCTGGCCGAAATCCTCCGGAATATCGACGACGTTGGCGCTGACGCTGAGCACGGTCACCAGACGGCGCACCTGCTGAATATACCAGCCGATGATGGCCTGGCGGCAGGCATCGAGCGCATAGGCCGTGGTCTTGGCCGTGACATTGGGATTGCCGTCGCGGTCGCCGCCGATCCAGGAGGCGAAATGCAGGAAGGGTGGCACCTTGATGTCATATTCCGGGTAGTGGCGCGCCAGAGCCTCCTGGGCCGTCTCGTAGATCCGGGGTGTCGCCTCGAAGATGACCTCGCGGAAGAAGTGGAGGCCCCAGGCGATCTCGCGCTCGACCGAGGGGCGTTCGAGCCGCAACTCGCCGGACATCCACAACAGCTCGATCTCGCTGGCCAGATCATTGACATGCTGCTCGCGCTCGCGGGGAGCCCAGCGATGCTGCTCCAGTTCGGTGAGCTTGCGATAGATGCGTCGGTGGATCTCCAGAACGGTGACGCGCTTGGCTTCGGTCGGATGGGCCGTCATCGTCGGCCCGACCCACAACTGGTCGAGCGCGGCCTGCACCTCCTCGGCCGGATAACCGGCCGAGGCGATCTCGCCCATCACATTGGAAAAGGAACCGACGATCTCGTCGGCGCCGCCGACTTGCTCGAGCTCGCGCCGGGCGCGCATGGCCAGCAATTCGTTGGCGATGGCAACCAGCTGAAACCAGATCCCGGTCGCCTGGAGGGCACAGATGCGTTGCTTCTTGTCGAGCGTATCCAGTGGCTCGGTGCCGGCCAGCACCGCAGCTAGGGATGGCTCGCGTTCGCTGACGACGGACAGGAGCAGCCTGAACAACAGGCTGCGTACATCCTCGCGGAAACTGAGTGGCCTGCTCTCGTCCAAGGCGTCCCCCGTTCGTCTAGCGGTGATCCCGCAGGCAGGAGGCCCGATACCGGCCTTTCGCCTGTTCCCCTGAATGCTTCGTTCTTGGGATTTTTGGTTGGCTTAGCAGAGCGCGTTTTGCCTCGGTTGGGAACGCCCGGACGGGTAGAAATCCTGCTCGTTCGGGTGGTGGAAAGACTGGCCGCCCGGATGACACCGATTGCCCTGCCGAGGAATGGCGGCCCCTCGCCTCACCCAGGGCGTGGTGGACGAGGGGTGTGCAACGGCAAGCCAGCAAAAGAAAACGGGGGCGACCGATGTCGCCCCCGCGTCTTTGAGAAACTGCGATTTTCCTGAAGATCAGGCGAGATCGAAGCGATCTGCGTTCATGACCTTTGTCCAGGCAGCGACGAAGTCGGTCACGAACTGGCCCTTGGCATCATCGCTGGCATAGACCTCGGCCAGAGCGCGCAGCTGGGAGTT
>NZ_JAXOUF010000003.1:0-735118 GCF_034424805.1 Labrys sedimenti | reverse complement strand
TCTCGACCTCCAAAGTCGAGATCAATGAATCAGAACGCGGCTTCCTTGGGAATCCCATTTATGGGTATGTGATCTAGAGCAAAGTGCGATTTGGCGGAATCGCCAGGAATCGCAAAGACGCGCCGAACCAAAGAGTTGGAGCAAAACGGCGTTTCGTCCAGACGCGCTTTGCTCTAGAGTCGTGACGGTCCCGTGTCGGGACGATGGCATTGGCGTGACGCCGGGGAGCTGGCCGCGCGCGACCGGAACCCCAATCGAGTAGTTTCATGAACAATATCAAGGACAGCGGCAATGTCGGCACTCCCGTCGACATCAATGCCGTGCAGACCATACGCCGGATCGTCCTCGGCCTCCTGGGCGTACTCGGCTTCGTGGTGCTGCTGTTCACCGACTCCCTATGGCAGGATGAGGCCGGCCACGGTTTCCACGAGACCATCGAAAGCGTCGGGCTGGTGCTGATCGTGGTGGCTATTGTCGGACGCACCTGGTGCTCCCTCTATATCGGCGGACGCAAGAAGCAGCTGATCGTCGAGGACGGCCCCTATTCGATCTGCCGCAATCCTCTCTACGTCTTCTCCTTCATCGGTGCCGCCGGCGCCGGGGCCCAGTTCGGCACGGTCACCACCGCGGCATTGGTCTTCACCATCACGGTGGTGATCTTCACCATCGTGACGCACAAGGAGGAGCAGTTCCTCCACGACAAGTTCGGCGCGGTCTATGACGCCTATTGCGCCCGCGTTCCGCGCTTCGTGCCGAATTTCACGCTCTGGCGCTCGGTGCCGACACTGGAAATCCAGACCTCGCTGGTGACGCGCACCTTCCTGGATGCCTGCCTGTTCCTGGCCGCCTTTCCGGTGGCCGAACTGGTCGAACTGCTGCAGAACCAGGGCTATCTGCCGATCTACCTGCTGGTGCCCTAGAGCCAAACGCGTTTAAGTGTGAACGCTTATTTTCTCTAACTCTTTGTTCCGACGCGTCTTTGCAATCCCAAGAGATTCGATCAAATCGCAAAACGCTCTAGGGCGCGTCGCATTTGGAGAATGAAATGCCTAGGAGAGGGGCTGCCGGGAGAGAGCCCCCTGTGATGCCTGCATTCCCAGGAAAGCGTTGCACAGGCACCAACTCCTGCGATATCGCTGGAATTTGGCGACTGCCGGACGGTCCGGCCCTCCCCTGGAGCAAAGCGCGTTTAAACGGAAGCGCTCTTTTGCTCTCGCTCCTCGTTCGAACGCGTCATTGCGATTGCCGGTATCCACCAAATCGTAAAGCGCCATAGGTGTTCTCCATGCGTATCCTGGCCATCGACACAGCCCTCGAAGCCTGCTCGGCCAGCGTGTTCGATTCCGACGACGGCGCCATCGTCTCGCAGACATTGCCGATGGCGCGCGGCCAGGCCGAGGCGCTGATCCCGCTGGTGCGCGATGTCGTCGAGCGGTCGGGCGGGTTTTCCCTGATCGACCGGGTCGCTACCACGGTCGGGCCGGGCTCCTTCACCGGGCTGCGCGTCGCCATCTCGGCCGCGCGGGCCTTCGCCTTGTCGCTGCGCGTGCCCTGCGTCGGCATCTCCACGCTGGCGGCAATCGCCGCGCCCCATATCGACGAGAATGACGGCCAGCATGTCGCCGTCGCCATCGATGCGCGCCATGGCCATGTCTATTTCGAACTCTTCTCCAATCGCGGCCGCAGCATCGTCGAGGCCGGCTGCATCCCCTTGCGCGAGGCCGCGCGCGTGCTCGGCCCGGCGACGGTGAAGATGGCCGGGCCGGCCGCCCCGCTGCTGTTCGAGGAAGCCAAGGCCGCCGGTACGGCCGGCCAGATCGTCGATGCCAGCCCGGCGCCGGATATCGACTGGGTGGCCAGGCTCGGCCTGCTCGCCGACCCCGCCGACTCGCCGCCCAGGCCGACCTACCTCAAGCCAGCCGACGCGACGCCGCAGCAGAACGGCCAGATCGCGCGGCAGTGAGGAGACGGCGATGAGCTGGTTCGGCCGCAAACAGCCTCCCGTCGTCACCGATGCCAGGGCCGGCGATGCAGCGGGCCTTGCCGCCATCCATGCCTCGGGTTTCGAGCGCGGCTGGGATGCGCATGAGTTCGAGCGCATGCTGGCCGATCGCCTGACGATTGCCCATCTCGCCCGCCCGGGCGGCAAGGGCGCCCCGACCGGCTTTGCCCTGTCGCGCCTGGTGGTTGATGAGGCCGAGATCCTTACCGTCGCCGTCGCGCCGTCCTCGCGCCGCGCGGGACTGGCGACCCTGTTGCTGCAGCACCATCTCGGCCGCCTCGCGGCGGCAGGCGCACACAAGGTCTTCCTCGAGGTCGCCGAAGACAATGTCGCGGCTCTTCGCCTCTACCAGCGCCACGGCTTCAACGAAATCGCCAGGCGGCAGGCCTATTATGCCCGAGCCAAGGGACCGCCGGCGACGGCGATCATAATGGAGCGGGCGTTGAGATAATCCAGGGCCCTATCTTCGGCCCGCAATTCACGATTCATCACACTTTCTGGGAGTTCACCATGGCCGATATGCGGCTCGTCGTAGCAGGCGCCTCCGGGCGCATGGGGCAGACCCTGATCCGCATGATCGCGGAGACGCCTGGCGTCGTGCTCGCCGGCGCCATCGAGCGAACGGGATCGCCCGCCATCGGTCAGGATGCGGGCCGGCTTGCCGGGCTCGACGCCAACGGCGTCATCGTAACCGATGATCCGCTCAGCCTGCTGACCTCGGCCGAGGGCATCATCGACTTCACGGCCCCGGCCGCCACTGTCGAACTGGCCGCCCTCGCGGCGCAGATGCGTATCGTCCATGTGATCGGAACCACAGGCCTGTCCAAGGAAGACTTCGCCCGCCTCAGGGCCGCCGCCCGCCATGCCGTGATCGTGCAGTCCGGCAATATGAGCCTGGGCGTCAACCTGCTCGCAGCCGTGGTCAAGCGCGTCGCCAAGAGCCTGGATGCCGATTTCGACATCGAAGTCCTGGAAATGCATCACAACCGCAAGGTCGATGCCCCCTCCGGCACCGCCCTGATGCTGGGCCAAGCCGCCGCCGACGGCCGCGGCATCGATCTCGACGCCAATGCCGACCGGGTGCGCGACGGCCATCCCGGCGCCCGCGAAAAGGGCCATATCGGCTTTGCGACGCTGCGGGGCGGCACCGTGGTGGGCGAGCACAGCGTGATCTTCGCCGGCGAGAACGAGCGCCTCGAATTCTCGCACAAGGCCGAAAGCCGCACCATGTTCGCCAGGGGCGCCCTCAAGGCCGTACTCTGGGGCTTCGGCCGCAAGCCCGGCTATTATTCCATGGCCGATGTCTTGGGGCTCGGGGATTTCTGAACGGGCGGAGCGCGGGCATCCTGCCCGCTCTTGCTCCCCTGCATGCATCTGCATTCAAAGAGCGGGCTGGAAGCCCGCTCTCCGATCCATCACGCCGCGTGCGATGCCGGCTCCTCGCACAGGATCGAATAGAGGCCGGCCGCGTCGCTGGTGGCCCGCAGCTTCTGCACGATGGCGGGGTCGCGCAGCATGCGGGCAATGCGCGACAAGGCTCGCAGGTGATCGGCACCGGCGCTTTCGGGCGCCAGCAGCAGGAAGATGACGTCGACGGGCTGGCCGTCCAGGGCCTCGAAGTCGATCGGGCGCTCCAGGCGGGCGAACAGGCCGAAGATCCGGTTGAACTTGGCCAGCTTGCCATGCGGGATGGCAATGCCGCTGCCGACGCCGGTCGATCCCAGGCGCTCCCTCTGAAGCAGCGTATCGAAGATTTCTCGCTCGCCCAGGCCGGTCAATGCAGCGGCACGTTCGGCGATTTCCTGCAGAGCCTGCTTTTTCGAGTTTACTCTCAGCGCCGGAAGCACAGCATCCTGCGGCAGCAGATCACTCAAAGGCATCGCATTCCTCGTGGGGGTTCGAGCCGGGAGCCCATGCGAAAGGGCCGGCTCAATAGCTTGGCGCCCGCCCCTTCAGAACTATTCTTCGGAGGCGGGCGCTTGATCGGGTGGGCCTGTCAGGTCGACTCTGCCGTTGTCTGCGGCAGGTCGATCCAGCCAATATGGCCGTCGGGGCGGCGGTAAACCACGTTCACGCGGCCATGTCCAGCGTGACGGAAGACGAGGGCCGCCGCGCCGGTCAAATCGAGGTCGACGACGGCCTCGCTCACCGACAGGCGCTTCATCTTGGTGGTGTTCTCCGCCACGATCACCGGCGTGAACTCCTCGGCGGCGCTTTCCTCATCGCTCGGTGCCGTAATGACGTAGTCGGTGGACTCGGCCGCGGTCGCGTTGTCCGGGCCGGCATGATAATCCTTGATGCGGTGCTTGTAGCGTTTGAGCCGCTTGGTCAGGCGTTCCGTCGCCAGATCGACGCTGGCATGGGGATCATGCGCGATCGATTCGGTCTGAAGGGTGAGCCCGGTGGGAAGGTGAATGCGGCAATCAGTCCGAAAACCTGTGCCCTCCTTCTTTACTGTGACCTGGCCGGTGTAGGATTGGTCAAAATATTTCGACAGGCTATCGGCAACCCGCGCTTGAACGTGGGTCCGCAAGGCTTCGCCAATGTCGAGATTTTGTCCTGAGACACGCAGCGTCATGCTTCGCTCCGCTTCTTGAGACGGCAGGCCAGGGGGCCTGCATCCGGGTGGTGACCCTTAGCGTGTGTCGCCAGTCATGGCTTGCGTCGACGAGGCCAAATCGCCTCCGCCAAACACAAGCCATGACTGACGACACACCCTGCGATCACCCCCTCATTAGGTAAGACCGTATGGCGGCGGCGTCAACGTTACATTATTTTCACGCCGCCATCCGAAGGCCGAAGGAGCGATCCGCGCGAAACATCCTCAGGCTTCAATTTCCCGAACAAAATCAAAATATTACGGGAAATGACGGGTCATTTTCGCATCAATAGTGCCGGGCGGCATCCACAGGCGCCTCGAAGGGCAGGCCCCGCTCGTGGCGTTCGACCTGGCGCAGCACGAAACGCCCCACCGCGTCTTCGTCCGAGATCGCGGCATTGTGAGGGGAGATGGTCACGCGCGGGTGCTCCCAGAGCGGGTTATCCACCGGAAGCGGCTCCGCTTCGAACACATCCAGCGTCGCAGCCCGCAGCACGCCTTCGTCGAGCGCGGAGATGATGTCGGCCTCCACCTGCAGGCCGCCGCGGCCGGCATTCATCAGGATGGGGGCGCCGAGCACGCCGTCATGGGCAAGCTTCTCGAACAGGGCCCGGTTGAGAATACCCCTGGTCTCCGGCGTCAGCGGCAGCAGGCTGACCAGGAGATCCGTGCGACCAAGGAAGGCGTCGAGCTCGTCGCCGGCATAGGTCTTCACGCCCTCGATCTGCTTGGGCGTCCGGCTCCAGCCGGCGACATCGAAACCCATGGTCTTGAGTTTGCCGATGGCATCGACGCCAAGCACACCCAGCCCCATCACCCCCACCCGCAATTCATGGGCCGCCGGCGAGGGCATCACCTCGCGCCAGAGCTTCTGGCGTTGCAGCAGATAGTAGTCGGTCTGGTTGCGCAGATGGATGAGGGCATGCATCACCACCCATTCGCTCATGCGGGTGGTGAGATTGTCGTCCACCACGCGGCCGAGCGGCACGTTGGGCAAGGTCGGATCGGACAGGACATGGTCGACGCCGGCGCCGAGCGAGATGATGCCCTTCAGATTGGGCAGGCCAGCCAGCAGGCCCGGCGGCTGCTTCCATACCGCCGCATAGGTGATGTCGGCGGGATTGCCGACATCGGGCCAGGCCCTGATGTCGCGATCCGGCGCCAGGCGGCGCAGCCGCTCGAGCCAGGGGGCGACCTCCCACTGGGTGATGCACAGAAGTAGGGCCATGGGGAAGTCTCCTGGAGCAAAGCGCGTCTTTGCGATTCCTGCCCTTTCCGCCAAATCACGCTCTGGAGGAAAGGGCTCGCCCCTCTTACAGAGCAAGCGAGGCCCTGCAAAGCCAAAGGCGCAATGCAGATCGGGAGTGGCGCGACCTTTGTCATTGCCGGGCTTGACCCGGCAATCCAGCTTTCCCTTTCAATAGGGTGTGGCGAAGAGCCGGATGCCCGGGTCAGGCCGGGCATGACAAAGGCTGCTCCTTTATGGTCATGAAGCCAGCGCCCGGCGTCGCATCCTTTCGCAATCACGCCCAGCGCTTTTCGTGCTCGATCAGCCAGCGTTTGCGCCAGATGCCGCCGCCATAGCCGGTGAGCGCTCCGTCGGAGCCGACCAGACGGTGGCAGGGCACGACGATGGCGAACGGATTGGCGCCATTGGCCCGGGCCACAGCGCGGAAGGCGGACGGGCGCTCGAGCCTTCCGGCCAAGGTGGCATAGGACAGGCAGATGCCGGCTGGAATCCGCCTCAATCCCTGCCAGACCTGCCTGGTGAACTCCGAGCCATGCATGGCGAGCGGCGTGGTGAAGACTGGCGAGCGGCCGGCAAAATAGGCGGCCAGCTCGGCCTCGATGCCGTCGATCGCCGCCGATCGTCCGAAGGTGATGGCCGAGCGTGCCGCCTTGCGCAGGCGCGCCAGTTCGCCCGGCAGGGCCTTGCGATCGAAGAACTCGACGAGATGCAAAGCGTGGCGATCACCAACCGCCAGCATGGCGCCGATAGGCGTGTCGATCCAATCAGCCTTGAGCAGGTCGCGCCCCCTGAGTTGGGGCGGGGTTTCCTCCACCGCGCGCATCAGCGCCTCGCGCACCTCCTGTTCGCGCCTCGAGCCCGCCTCGGCCCAATCCTCGTCCTCACTCCACGCATGCATGCCAGCTCGTCCTGCCTCGAAAGGCGCGAGAGTGCGTTGCCGGCCGCGGGCCGGCAACCCGTTTCCTGCTACCTGCTACAGGCGCTGCCCGACGTCGATGCGATTGCCGTCCGGATCCTCGAAGACGAAGGCTCGCAGGCCGTAATCCTTGTCCTGCAGCCGCTTGACGATCCGCCGCCCGTCCGCCTCGCACAGGGCATGGAGGGCATCGGCATCGTCGACCATCAGATGCGCCACGTTGAAGGGCGGCGCCTTGTGGCCCGGCTGCAGCGTCAGATGCAGCTCCGCATCGTCGCGCTTGAGGATCATGAAGCCGACGGGACTGCCATTTTCGAAGGTCTTGGCGAAACCGAGGACGCCGACGTAAAAATCATGGGCGCGCCGGATGTCCTTGACAGGCAGCATGGCGGCGATCCGCCCGAAGCGGATGCCGCGTGGGGCGATGTCGTTCATCGCTCAACCTCGATCTTTGGAGCGTGCAGCCCCTTCGCGGGCGGTGCCGGAACGGTTCCACGCTTCCGTGTTGAAATCGGTGAGGCGGTGCCCACGCCCCGGTTATAACCAGGAAACTCCCGGCCGGATAGGGCATCCCGCGCAGCCCTCAGCGCTCGAGAAAAAGCACCATCAGCGCCTCGTCGAGATAGGTGTTTCCCGCCTTGAGCGCCCGTGGCTCGACGCCATAGACCTCGAAGCCGAGCCGGCGATAGAGCGCCAGGGCGCCATCATTGCCTTGGACGACGGCCAAGAGAAGTTGTTCCACCTCGCCGCGGGCGGCTTCGATCACCGCCTGCATCAACGCTCCGGCGATGCCCTGCCCGCGCCACCCCGGTTCGACATAGACGCCCCAGACCTGCCCCTTATGCCTGTCCTTGAGGCCGTCCTGTCGCCGGTAGCCCGCCATGCCGACGATCTGATCGCCGACATAGGCGCCGAACACCGCGGCCTGGGACAGCCGCTCCGCGAAGGCGGCCAGCGGCCTGGCGCTCTCGGCTGCGTGGGTGCTGCCGAAAGCCTCCGGCGCGGTAGCCAGTGCATCGAGCCGTATCGCCCGATAGTCGCTGCAATCGGCAGGGCCGAGGCGTCGGATAATGGCAGACATTCAGACAGCTTCCTTTCCGATGGCTTCCTTTTCCGCGACATCCAGGAACCGCCGCAGGGCCGGCGAGCGATCGCCGTGACGCCAGGCCAGCCCCGTCTCGATCACGGGCGCGGCATCGCGCAGGGCCAGATAGCGCACGCCCTGGCGCTGCAGGCGCTGCAGCGACTGCGGCACCAGCGCCAGCCCCATGCCGGCCGAGACGAGGCTGATGATCGTCTGCATCTGGATCGCCTCCTGCCTGACCGGCAGGAGCACGCCATGCGCGGCATAATAGCCGGAGACAAGGTCATGGAAAGCCGGAGCGCTGCGCCGCGGAAACAGGATCAGGGGCGCCGCCACCAGCGCGTCGATCGGCAGTGCCTGTCCCGTGAAACCGGCACGCCTCCGCTCGATCCAGGCCTCGGGCACGGCCGCGACCAGCGGTTCGCGCAACAGCGGCTGGTAGTCGAGCGCCGCAGGCAGGCTCGTGCGCGAAGAGGCAATCACCATGCCGACATCGATCGTCCCCTCCAGCAGCGCCTCGACCTGGAGGTCGCTGGTCATTTCCATGAGGGCCAGTTGCACGGCCGGATATCGCTCCCGGAAAGCGCTGACCATGGCAGGCAGCAGGCTGTAGTCGGCGGTCGAGACGAAGGCGAGCCGCAACAGGCCCGCCTCCCCGCGCGACAGACGGCGGGCAATCTCCGGCAAGGCATTGGCGTCCTCCAGCACCCGCCTTGCATGCGCCTGCCATTCGCGCCCGACCGGCGTGAGCGCGACATGGCGCTTGGTCCGGGCGAACAGCTTGACGCCGAGCTCGGCCTCCAGGGTCTGGATGGCCTGGCTGAGCGGCGGCTGCGTCATCGCCAGCCGCTCGGCGGCACGGCCGAAATGCAGTTCCTCGGCCACGGTGAGGAAATAGCGCAGCTGCCGCAGATCCATGGCTTTCTTCCAAGGCGGGGTGTGTTCGATCATTAATACATTTTTCGACCTAATATAGCCAGAAACATATATTTCACCAACGATTGGAACGCCTCTAGCATGGGCGGGATTTTGAATGCGGCTTGCCCGCCAATGGAGGATCCCATGCCGATCAACGAGCGCTCCCGGCACATCACTGAGGGCGTCGCCCGCTCGCCCAACCGGGCCATGTATTACGCCCTCGGCTACGAAAAAGCCGACTTCGACAAGCCGATGATCGGCATTGCCAACGGCCATTCCACCATCACGCCGTGCAATGCCGGCCTGCAACCCTTGGCCGAGGCCGCCGCGGCCGCCATCAAGGCGGCCGGCGGCAACCCGCAGCTCTTCGGCACGCCGACCATCTCGGACGGCATGTCGATGGGCACCGAGGGCATGAAATATTCGCTGGTCTCGCGCGAGGTCATCGCCGACTGCGTCGAGACCTCGGTGCAAGGCCAGTGGATGGACGGTGTGCTGGTGCTCGGCGGCTGCGACAAGAACATGCCGGGCGGCATGATCGGCATCCTGCGCGCCAATGCGCCGGCCATCTACGTCTATGGCGGCACGATCAAGCCGGGGCGCTGGAAGGGCCAGGATCTTTCGATCGTCTCCGCCTTCGAGGCGGTCGGCTCCTTCATGGCCGGCACGATGAGCCAGGAGGATTTCGAGGGCATCGAGCGCAATGCCTGCCCCACCACCGGTTCGTGCGGCGGCATGTACACCGCCAACACCATGAGCTCCTCCTTCGAGGCGCTCGGCATGGCCCTGCTCAACTCGGCCAACATGGCCAATCCCGACCGGGAGATCATCGACAGCGCCGCCGAGGCCGGCCGCGTGCTGGTGGAAGCGGTCAGGAAAGGCATCAAGCCGCGCGACATCGTCACCCGCAAGGCGATCGAGAACGCCGTGGCGCTGATCATGGCGACCGGCGGCTCGACCAATGCGGTCCTGCATTACCTCGCCATCGCCCATGCCGCCGAGGTCGAATGGACGCTGGACGATTTCGAACGCATGCGCCGCAAGGTTCCGGTGTTCTGCGACCTCAAGCCCTCGGGCAAATACATGGCCGTGGACCTGCACAAGGCCGGCGGCGTGCCGCAGGTGCTCAAGCTCCTGCTCAATGCCGGCCTCCTGCATGGCGACTGCCTGACCATCACCGGGCGCACTTTGGCCGAGGAACTGGCCGGGGTGCCGGACGAGCCGCGCCCCGACCAGGACGTCATCCGCCCGATCGACAAGGCGATCTACCGCGAAGGGCACCTGGCCATCCTCAAGGGCAATCTCGCCGAGGGCGGCGCCGTCGCCAAGATCACCGGGCTGAAGAGCCCCTATATCAGCGGCCCGGCCCGCGTTTTCGATGACGAGAAGTCGGCCATGGACGCGATTCTATCGGACACGATAAAGCCCGGCGACGTCTTGGTGCTGCGCTACCTCGGCCCCAAGGGCGGGCCGGGCATGCCCGAGATGCTGGCGCCGACCTCCGCCATCATCGGCCGCGGCCTCGGCGACAGCGTCGGCCTGATCACCGACGGACGCTTTTCGGGCGGCACCTGGGGCATGGTGGTCGGCCACGTCACGCCGGAGGCCTATGAGGGCGGCACCATCGCCCTGGTCCAGGAAGGCGACACCATCACCATCGACGCCCGCCGCCAGAGCCTGCAACTGGAGGTGGACGAGGCCGAGCTCGCCCGGCGCCGTGCCGCCTGGCGCCAGCCGGCTCCCCGCTATACCCGCGGCGTGCTCGCCAAGTTCGCGGCCCTGGCCCGGCCGGCCAGCGAAGGCGCCGTGACGGGCTGACACGGGAAGAGGCGGACGGGACGTCCGCGGTCCCAGCCTTATCGTTTCCGGCGCGACGCTGGCAGGCTCGCGCGAGAACCGCTGCGGCTGGGACCGCGGACATCCTGTCCGCTCCTTTTCATGAAGCGACTTGATTAGGAAACGATCATTTCCTAATCTCGCCGCATGTCCATGCCCCTCGCCGATTCCCCGCGCCTGGCCGGCCGCCCCCGAGAATTCGATCTCGACGCCGCGCTCGACAAGGCCATCCTCGCCTTTCGCGAGCGCGGCTATCACGCCGCCTCGATCGCCGATCTCGGCAAGGCCATGGAGCTGACCGCCGGCAGCCTCTACAAGGCCTTCAAGGACAAGCGCGCCATCTTCGTGGCGGCGCTCGAGCGCTACACATCGCTGCGCAATGCCGGCCTGCGCGCCCGCCTCACGGGGCTGGCCACCGGCCGCGAACGCCTGCGCGCCGTGCTCGACTTCTATGTCGAGTCCGCCCATGACCTCGAAGGCCGCCGCGGCTGCCTAGTCGTCGGCAGCGCCGTCGAGCTGGTGACCTTCGACGCTGATCTCGCCGAGTTGGTCGCGCAGGCCCTGCGCCGCAACGAGGTGTTGCTGATCGAGCTGATCCGGCAGGGGCAGGCGGACGGCTCGGTCAATCCGTATCTCGGCGCCCAGCAGGCGGCGCGCACCTTGCTGTGCGTCCTGCTCGGCATGCGCGTGATCGGCAAGACCGGCCGCCGGCACGATGACATGGCCGATATCACGGATCTCGCGCTGAAAGTGCTCGACTGATTTTTTCGGCCAATTCGGAAACGATCATTTCCAAATAAGGAGTCTCGATCATGCAAGCGGGTTTTCTCGGTCTTGGCACCATGGGCCTTCCCATGGCCGCCAATCTGGTCAAGGCAGGCCATCGCGTGCGGGCCTGGAACCGCTCGCAGGAGCCGGTTGCCCGCCTCGCGGCGCTGGGGGCCGAGCCGGCCGCCGCCCCGGTCGATGCGGCCGATGGCGCCGAAGTGCTGATCGCCATGCTGGCCGATGACGCCGCGAGCCGGGACGTCCTGCTCGCCCAGGGTACGCTGGACGCCCTCCCCGAAGGCGCCGTCGTCGTGAACATGGCGACCGTCTCGGTCGCCTTCACCCGCGACATCGCGGCCGAACACGCGGCGCGCGGCCTCTTCTATGTCGCCGCCCCGGTGCTCGGGCGCGTGAATGTGGCGGAGGCCGGCCAGCTCAACATCCTGGCAGCCGGCGATGCTGCCCAGCTCGACCGGGTCCAGCCTTTGCTCGACGTGCTGGGCCAGAAGACCTGGCGTTTCGGCAACCGGCCCGAACAGGCGGCCGCGGTGAAGCTCGCCGCCAATTTCATGATCGCCAGCGCCATCGAGACCATGGCCGAGGCATCGACGCTGGCATCGGGCCATGGCGTCGCCAAGGCCGCCTTCCTGGAGATGCTGACCTCGACCATCTTCGCCGCACCGCCCTATAAGGGCTATGGCGCCGCCATCGCGGAGGAGCGCTTCGAACCTGCCGGCTTCAAGCTCTCGCTCGGCCTCAAGGATGTGCGCCTCGCGCTCGAGGCGGCCGATGCCGTCAACGTGCCCCTGCCCTTCGCCGGCGTGCTGCGCGACAACCATCTTGACGCCCTCGCCCACGGCGAAGGCCATCTCGACTGGGCCGCGCTCTCGCGCGTCGCCGAGCGGCGCGCCGCGCAGAAGTGATCGCGGAGCGAGCGATCAGGACGCGGATGCGGCGGCGTCCAGGGCCGCCGAAGCCCGCTGCACGATCTCGGCCTTGAGGTCATTGGCATCACCGGCCTTGGTCCAGGCCTGGACGGCGATGTCGACGCCCTTTTCGGTGAAGCCGGACAACACGATCGAGGCGGCCGGCAGCGGCAACACCCGGCCGTCGCGACTGAGGAAATCGCGGATCGCGCCCGACACCGCCTCGGCATTACCGCCATAGGGCACGGGTACCTTCACATTGACGCTGCGGGTGGGATAGGCCGAGACATTGGTGATCGGCGAGCCCCAGACCTGCCCGTTCGGAATCAGAACCTGTACATTGTCGCCACTGGCGAGCTCGGTCATGAACAGATTGAGGTTCTTGACCGTCCCGGCCTTGCCGGCCACCTCGATGCTGTCGCCGAGCTGGAAAGGCCGGAACAGCAGCAGCATCACGCCGGCGGCCATGTTGGAAAGCGTGCCCTGCAGGGCGAGGCCGATGGCCAGCGAAGCAGCACCCAGCACGGCGACGAGGCTGGTGGCCTGGATGCCGATCACCTGCAGGATCAGGATGAAGACCAGCACCAGCACGCCATAGCGTACCAGGCTCGACAGGAAGGCCGTGACGATCGGATCCATGCGCGAGGTTGCCGTCAGGGTCCTCGCGGTGAGGCGCTCCAGCATGCCGGCGGCCCACCAGCCGACCAGCATGATCACCAAGGCACCTAGGCAGTTGATGCCGTAGAGGATGAACAGGTTTCCAAGTCCATTGAGATCGATCGGCAAGGGAAGCCTCCTGGGGTGGGCAGCGGGCGGCCCTCCCGATAGCACGCCCGCACCATCCGCCTAAAGCCCCCGCGGTTCATCGGGATAGGCAAGCCTCGCAAAACCATGTCGAAACAAGGTATTGGAGCAAATCTGCGGCCGGAAACGAAAGCATTTCGCACCAGACGACAACAGTCTTTTCATCGTCGTTGCCGTCTCGACCATCTGCCATGTGCTCTGGAACCGGGTGCGTGATTCGGGCCGACAGGCCCCCTTGCCGCACCGCCTGAACACAACCACAGGTCGCGGATTTCCTCACAATTTAATACCGTTGATATCCCGGCGATGCGAAGCACCACGCCAATATAACCAACAAGTATTAAGCGGCTGGTTTAATTATCTAATCCGTCTGGGCAGCTTTCAGAGGTAGGAAATTACGGGGTATGCTGCCCGACAGATAAGTTCCGATCGTCTCTTAGATCTACGGGGGAATACTATGCGTTTCCTGTTCCTTCCCCGAGTTACGAGAACACATTACCCGTTCCTCGAAGAATTATTGTCTCTGCATATACCTTATGCGGATTGGCTGCGTCTGGTGGCCGATTGGCGCGAGGCGGGCAAGGCGCGAGGCTTCACCGTCCGCTACATGACGGTCAATCCCTATGAATTGCGCCGCTGGCTGCCCGCAGGCGCAGGCCCCGCCAGCCTCGCCCAACTCCTGCAATTCACTGACTGGGTCGGCAATGGCCGGTCGGGCGATCCGTTCGCCTCCACGAAAGTGCCCGGCAATCTGGACACGAAACCTCCCGGTGGCACGCCTCGCTCCGGCGGGCCGCCCGGCCCTTCCTGGGAAGCCCGCGAGGACAACAGGGACCTGCGGACTGCCATTTCCTGACGCGCTCAGGCTCGGGGCCTCGCCTCGTCCAGAATCCAGTCCAGCACGGCTTGCTCATGCGGCGCAAGCGCCCTGCCGGCCGGACAGGTGACGAAATGGCCGCGCTCGCCGGCAAGCTCGATGTCCGACAGCGGCCGGAGCCGGCCTTCCGCCAGGATCGCATCCGCCAGGGGGCGCGAGGCCAGAACCACCCCCGCTCCGGCCTTGGCTGCTTCCAGCGCCACCACGAAACTGTCGAAAACCAGGGCTGGCCGCCCCGGCGTGCCGATGCCGGCCCGAGCGAACCAGTCCGACCACATCTCCCTGCCGCCGGCGACCGAGAGCAGGGGCAGTCGCGTCCAGTGCCGGGGATCCGGCAGGCCTGCCAGCAGCGCAGGCGCCGCCGCCGGCACCAGGCGTTCCCAGGTCAGGCGATGACTGTCGCGCCCCTCGAATGCTCCCACCCCGAAGCGGATGTCGAAGCCTTCGCGATCACCAGCATAATCGGCCGGGACATGCACGGTGGAGAGGGCCAGGCGAATCTGCGGAAAGGCGGCGGCAAAGGCCGGGATGCGCGGCGCCAGCCAGAGCAGGGCAAAGGAGATCGGGCAGCGCAGGTCGACCGTCTGGCCGGCGCGCCGGCCGAACAATTCGGTGGTGCTGCGCGCAAGCGCCCTGAACACCCCCTGGATATGGGGCAGATAGGCGCCGGCCTCCGGCGTCAGTTCCACGCCCCTCCGCTGGCGCGTGAACAGCGCGGCACCGAGTTCGGCCTCCAGATTGCGGATATGCTGGCTGACGGCGGCCTGGGTCAGGCCGAGTTCCTCGCCGGCCGCCGTGAAGTTGAGATGGCGGGCACAGGCCTCGAAGGTGCGCAGCCAGGCGAGCGGCGGAAGGCGGGATGATTCTGCCATAATTGAAATGATGTCGTCTGCACGTTTTTCATTGTTTGTACGATGGCAGAGGCTTCCGCACAATGGCCGCGATCCTGACGGGAGGCCATGTGATGAAGGCGGAAACAGTTGAAATCCTGGATGCGGGCCAGGCTCTGCGCATCAATTGGGGTGATGGCGGGAGCCATCGCTTCCACGCGATCTGGCTGCGCGACAATGCCCTCGATCCGCGCACCCGCAGCAGCGCCAATGGCCAGCGCCTGATCACGGTGCTCGATATTCCGGCCGATACGGTGATCGCTTCGGCTGAAGTCACTGCCGAGGGCGCCATCGGCATCACCTTCGCTCCCGAGCAGCATCAGGCCGTGTTTCCGGCCGCCTGGCTGCGTGACCATGGCTACGACAAGCCGGCTCCCGCTGCGAAGGGCTGGCTCGGCCCCGAGATCGAGCCCTGGGACGCCAGCCTGCAGGGTCAGGTTCCGACCGCCTCCTTCGACCGCCTGCGCCAGGACCGGGCCGCGCTCGGCGCCTGGCTCGGCGCGGTGCAGCGTTTCGGCTTTGCCGTGGTGACTGATATGCCGACCCATGCTGGCGGATTGTGCGATGTCGCCGACCTGTTCGGCTATGTACGCGAGACCAATTACGGCCGCTGGTTCGAAGTGCGCGCCGAGGTCAACCCGACCAACCTCGCTTATACCAATCTCGGCCTGCAGGCCCATACCGACAATCCCTATCGCGATCCGGTGCCGACGCTGCAATTGCTGGCCTGCCTCGAAAACTCGGTCGAGGGTGGCGATTCCATCGTGGTCGACGGCTTCGCCGTGGCCAGGCGCCTGCAGGTCGAGGATCCCAAGGCTTTCGACTTGCTGAGCCGCCACACCGTGCGCTTCGAATATGCCGGCTCCTCGGGCGTGTGCCTGCGTTCCAAGCGCCCCTTCATCGAGCTGGGGCCCGATGGGGAGATGATCGCCATCCGCTTCAACAACCGCTCGGCCGCCGCCTTCACCGACGTGCCCTATGAGGAGATGGCCGCCTTTTATGCCGCCTATCGGCGCTTTGCCGAGATCCTGGAAGATCCCGCCATGGAAGTTAGCTTCAAGCTCAGGCCCGGCGAGCTCTTCATCGTCGACAACACCCGCGTCATGCATGCCCGCAAGGCTTTCTCCGGCAGCGGCAAGCGCTGGCTCCAGGGCTGCTATGCCGACAAGGACGGCCTTCTCTCCACCCTCTCGGCCATACGGGCCGAAACCCGCCGGGAGGCCGCCGAATGACCACGCCAACTCTCGACGCCACCACCATCGTGGCCTTCCTCGCCGACATCTTCGAGCGCCGGGGCGCCGAAGAATATCTCGGCGAGCCCGTGACCATGGCCGAGCACATGCTGCAAGGCGCCTGGTTCGCCGAGCAGGAAGGTGCCGATGACGAACTGGTCACCGCCGCGCTACTCCACGATGTCGGCCATTTCACCAGCGAGTTCGGCGCCTATTCGCCCGATGACACCGAGGACAAGCATCATGACGATGCCGGTGCCGAGGTACTGGCCCCCTTCTTCCCCGAGGTCGTCACCGAATGCGTGCGGCTGCATGTGGCAGCCAAGCGCTATCTGTGCGCCACCGATCCGAGCTACGACGCCAAGCTCTCCCCCGCCTCGCGCCATACACTGTCGCTGCAGGGCGGCCCGATGAACGCGGCCGAGATCGCCGAATTCCGCTCCAGCCCCTTCTACAGGGAGGCCGTGCGGGTCCGGCTCTGGGACGAGGCCGGCAAGGTCGCCGGCCTGAAGACCCGCGCTTTCAGAGACTATGCCCCGCTGCTGCAACGCGTGGTCGATCGTTTCCTGGTGGATAGCACTGCTCAGGCGGAGAACGCGCCGGCCAGATAGCCGGCCCAGCTCTCCGTACCATCGGGCGTGGCGATCAGGTCGTTCCGGATCTCGATCAGGATGGCCGGGTTGCCGCGCTGGTCGCCATGAACGGGAATGGCGTAGTCATTGCCGTCGATGACATAGGGCACATTGGCCTCGACCAGCAGCCCGGGTGCCGCATTTCGCAGCCCCTCGATCACCTTCCGCCCCATCGGCGCCGCCTGTGCGAACAGCACACCGGCATGCCAGGGGCGAGGCTTGCCGTGGAAGACCGGCGTGTAGCTGTGGATCGCCACGATCACGCTGCCTTCTCCGCGCGCCTGCCGGGCATCGAGAAAGCGCGCCACGCCCTGGTGGAAAGGGTGGAACATCACGGCTTCGCGCCGTTCCCGCTCGGCAGGATCGAGATCGCGATTGCCGGGGATTTCCGTCGCCTCCGAGATAGCCGGGATGCTGCTCGGTGCGCCGAGCGGCCGGTTCAAATCGATCAGCAGGCGCGAATAGCCGGCCAGGAAAGCGGGCGCGTCGAGCAGGCGCGCCAGATGGCGCGTGACCTCTGCCGCGCCGACATCCCAGGCGATATGCCGGCCCAGATCCGCCGGCCCCAGGCCCAGCCCGCCATACTCGGCCGGCATGTGGTTGGAGGCATGCTCGCAGATCAGCACGATCGGCGAACGCCCTGCTTGGTTGACGATCTCGAGGGCAGGCGGCCAATCGGCATTGTCGAGGGCGGGCTCGTGCTGCATCCGGGAATTCGGCATTCAATGGTCCTGGACATCATTGAGGATAGGCTGTGGCGCGCCCTTTTCGCTGACCGTGACGCCGACGGCACTGCGAATGTCCTCGAGCGCCTGGATGCGCCGCTTGACGGCATCGCCGCTGCGCATGACGGCGTGCAGGGACAGGGCTTCGAGCTGGGCGAGGGCCGGCACCAGCGTGTCATAGGGTGAATTGACTTCGCTTGGCGCGATGAAGACCACCTCGGCCTTCTGCGCGATCGGCGACAGCCATTGATCGGTGAACAGGACCAGCTTGACGCCGCGCTCGGCCGCCAGGGTGGCAAAGCGGACGATGTCGGTCTGGTAGCGGCGATAATCGAAGACGATCAGCACGTCGCGGTTGCCGAGTTCGAGCAGGAGGTCGAAGCTTTCGGCCGAAAAGCGCGCGAGATCCGTCACCTGTCCCCGGAACTGGCCGAGATAGCCCGCGAGGATGCCGGCCAGATGCCGGCTGAAGCGCCCGCCGAGCAGGAGCACCCGCCCCTTCGCCGCCATGATGAGATCCACGGCCTGGTCGTAGTTCTGCGCCGGCACCGCCGTTTCGGTCTCGGCAACGCGATGGGCGACGGATTGAAGATAGGTCTGCACCGTGGCCGGGCCGTCGCCGGCCGTCCGCTTGGTTTCGAACATCAGCAGGGGAGACTGCAGCCTCGCCTCGATTTCGGTGATCAGCATGGCCTGCAAATCGGCGAAGCTCTCGAAACCCAGCTTGGCTGACAGCCGCGCCACGGTCGGGTCGCTGACGCCGGCCCGCTTGGCGAGATTTGAGGCCGTTCCCAGGCCTGAGGTCGGATAGTCGGCCAGCAGGGCCTGCACGATCTTTCCCTCGGCGGGCGTGAGGTTGAGTCCGCTCTGCGTCAGCAGGTCTTTCAGAGGCATGATCGGCGGCCCTCGTTATGTTAGAGTTTTGACATAAATATCAATTAAACGTCAAATATGAAAAAATATTGACAGATATTGTCGACGATGCTTTGTTCGCAGCCAGCAAGCAGCTCGTGCGAAAAAAGCAAGCGATACGGGGGGATCCCGGTCCCCGGCCTGCCGTTTCCACGCTCCACGAATTCTGTCCGCACAAGGCGCGCGGCCTCGGCAGTCATGCCGCGCGCAAACAATGACGGCTGTCGTCCATCCGAAAACATCATGGCCTCGTCGCACGCCATGCCGGCGCGCCGCGTGTCCTGAAACTGTGGGGTAGCATGAGCGGGAATGACGGGAAGACATCACGCAAGCTGAAACTGTGGGAGGCCCTCGCGCTCTCCCTGGGATTGATGGGACCGACCCTGGCGATGGGCGGCAACGGCCAGGGGCTGATCGACTCCGTCGGCAAGGCAATCCCTCTCGTCTTCGTCTTCGGCCTGGTCGGCGTGGCGCTGATCGCCTATGGCTTCATCCGGCTGACCCGCTACTACAACCATGCCGGCAGCGCCTATGCCCTGGTCGGCGCGACAGTGGGGCCGCGCGCCGGCTTCTTTTCCGGTTTCGCCCTGCTCGGCACCTATGTCTTCTTCTCGATCTGCACGCTGGCGGCGCTGGGCGCCTTCGTGAACGCCCTCCTGGCTGCCCTGCAGCATGGCGCGGACAAGCCCTATCAGCTGCCCTGGATCATGCCGGCCCTCGCCGGGGCTTTGCTTTCCGTCTATTTCAGCACGCGCGACACCCGGACCATCTCCAAGGTCCTGCTGCTGGTCGAAGGCATCGGCATCGTCTTCATGATCATCCTCACCGCGACGATCTTCGCGAAGGGCGGCGCGCCGACGACCCATGTCGATTTCTCCAGCTTCAGCCTTGATGGCGTCGGCTTCCAGGCCGTCGCTGCCGCGGTGGTGGCCGCCTTCCTGTCCTGGGCCGGCTTCGAGGGCTGCGCGACGCTGGGCGAGGAAACCGCCGATCCCAAGCGCAACATCCCCCTGGCCCTGCTCGGCTCGGTCGTGCTGACGGGTGCCTTGTTCGTCATCGTGATGTTCGCCCAGACCATCGGCTTCGGCACGGATGCGGCGGGCCTGGCGGCCTTCAAGGGTGCCGGCAACACGCTAGGCGCCCTGGCCGAGACCTATCTCGGCCGCCCGGTGGCGCTGATCCTGATCTTCTCGGCCGTCCTCGCCGCCTTCGGCTCGCATCTTTCCTCCGTCGCCACCGCCAGCCGGCTGCTGTTCGCCCTCTCCCGGGACGGCTTCGGCCCCCGCCTCCTGGGCGCACTCGACAGCCGGCATGGCCAGCCGCGCAACGCCGTGTGGGTCGTGCTGGCGGTGACGGCCCTGGTCGACCTCCTCGCCTATCTCACCGGCCGCCCGAATATCGGCACGGGGGACCTGGCCATCGACGCCTATTTCCACTTCGCCATCATCGGCTCGGTCTGCCTGATGGTGGTCTATCTGATGGTCGAGGTCGGTGTCTCCAGGCTGATCCTCAGCGGACAGGTCGCCATTCCCAAATGGGAACTCGTCATCCCCCTCCTCGGCATGGCCGTGATCGTGACCGCGCTCTATTTCAACCTCGTCGGCCCGTTCGATCCCTTCGCGGCACCGGTGCTGGCGCTCGGCTGGTGCGTCCTCGGATTGCTGGTCACGCTGTGCGCGCCGAGCATGGTGCGCAGCATCGGCAACCGCCTCGCCGGCGAACTCGGCGCGCCCAGCAAGAGCTGACGCCAATCCAGCCGGGGCGCATCCGCGCGCTCCGGCTCCCGTTACAAAGACAGGCCGATTGAGAGGAGCCACCCATGCCGACGTCCGCCAGCCGGGATTCTGCCTTCCTTCCGGGCAGGACATCGATCCTGTTCGTCGATGTGCAGAAGATCTGGACCATTCCGGGTCGCGACCCCGCCCATCCCGATGCCGATCCGGACAGCTATTTCTACAAGCGCAACCGCGAGCTCGTCGTGCCCAACCAGCAGCGCCTGCTCGCCGCCGCCCGCGCAGGCGGCGCCAATGTGCTGCACACCATCATCCGTAGCCTGACCAAGGACGGCCGCGACCGCTCGCTCGACCATAAGCTGACGCCGATCCACATCGCGGTCGACGACCCCAATGGCGACGTCATCGACGAGCTGCGGCCGATCGACAACGAGATCGTGCTGCCCAAATCCTCCTCGGGCGTCTTCAATTCCACCAATATCGACTATGTGCTGAGGAACCTCGATACGCATAATCTGGTGATTGCCGGCCAGCTCACCGACCAGTGCGTCGACATGGCGGTGCGCGACGGCGCCGACCGGGGCTATCTCGTCACGCTGGTGCAGGATGCCTGCAGCACCTATTCGGAAGAGAGGCATCGGGCCGCCCTCTCGGCCATGGGCGGCTATTGCTGGGTCAGCGATACCGACGAGGTGGTCCGGCGCCTGAACGGATTGTCGGCATGAGCCAGGACCAGAACCTACCCGGCGACGAACTCGTCGCCCTCCTCACCACCGACATGATCGGCCTGACGCGCGGGCGCTGGATTCCGGCGGCGGCAGGAGAAGCAGCCTTGCGCAAGGGCTGCGGCTGGGTGCCGGCGAACCTGGCCCTGACACCGTTCGACAGCATCCCGGCGGACAATCCCTGGGGGTCGGCGGGCGACCTGCGCCTGATGCCGGACGAGGCCAGCCGCTTCCGGGTCGCGAGCCTGCCCGGCAAGACACCTCTCAACGGCGTCCTGTGCGACATCACCGCACTCGACGGCACGCCTTGGCATGGCTGCGGGCGCTCATTCCTGAAGGCAGCGCTCGCCGATTTCGAGGCGGAAACCGGCCTCAGGATCACGGCGGCCTTCGAAATGGAGTTCCAGATCGAGGGCGCGGCCTGGGAGCACGCCCCCTCCTTCTCCCTCGCCTCGATGCGCCGGGCCGATCCGTTCGGCCCCCTGCTGATGGCAGCCCTGCGCGAAGCCGGCGTGGAGCCCGAAATGGTGCTCGCCGAATATGGCCGGGACCAGTTCGAGGTCGTCTGCGGACCGGCCGATGCCGTCACCGCCGCCGATCGGGCCGTGGTGATCCGGGAAGTCACGCGCGAGGTCGCCAGGAGCTGCGGCCTGCGCTCGACCTTCGTGCCGAAATCCACGCCGGACGGGGTCGGCAACGGCCTCCACATCCATTTCTCCTTCCGGAGCGCGGACGGGACTCCCGCCAGTTTCGATCCGGCGCGGCCGGGGCGCGTCTCGGAAGCCACCGGGCAGTTCGTCGCGGGACTGGTCCGGCACATGCCCGCCCTGGTGGCGCTGACGGCACCGAGCGTGGTGTCCTATTTCCGCCTGCGTCCCCATCACTGGAGCGCAGCCTACACGGCTTTCGGTGCCCTCAACCGCGAAGCCTCGGTGCGCATCTGCCCGACAGCGGAAACGCCCGGCGCCAACGTCGCCAAGGCCTTCAATCTCGAATATCGCGCGGCCGACAACACGGCCAGCCCCTACTGGGCCCTGGGCGTGATGATCCGGGCAGGTTTGGCGGGCATCCGCGAAGGGCTGGCACAGCCGCCGCTGATCGCCAACGATCCCGACACGCTGCCGCCCTCCGAGCGCGAACGCCTCGGCCTGCGCCGCCTTCCCGAGACCCTGCCCGACGCGCTTGTCGCCTTCATGCACGATTCAATCGTGCAAGACTGGTTTCACCCCGAGATCATCCAGGGCTTCCTGGCCATGAAGCGCAGCGAGATCGAGATGACATCGGCCTGGTCGGATGCCGAAATCTGCCGCCGCTACGCCCAGGTCTACTGAGGCCGGGTGGCGCCTCGCCCTTATCCCGCATGCGAAAGGATGTTGAGGAGGCGCCCGAGCGGGTCACGCACGAAGAAACGCCGGACTCCCCAGAGCTCGTCGGCCGGGCCATAGACGATCGCGTGGCCGGCGGCCCGGGCGCGGGCATGGACCGCGTCGACATCATCGACCTCGATTGAAAGATCGGGCACCGGCGTGCCGTTGCCGCCCTCGCTGGCGAGGCTGAGCTGGGGTGTCTGCTGGCCCTGACCGGCAAAAGTGAGGATCCAGCCGTGGTCCATCACCACCTCCAGCCCGAGCAGGTCCTGGTAGAAGGCACAGGCCGCCTGCGGGTCCGCGACGGCGAAATTGGCGACGATGCGCAGCACGGCCATGGCGTCCTCCCCTAGGCGGCGACCTCACCAAGACAACTTGCCGCAAGGCCCGTCTTAACGCAGCCGCCGCGACTGTGCTAGCGTCCCGCCACAATGATAAGACAATTGGGAGCGCAGGGATGGCCGGGTCGAGCGTCTATGTGGCGGGAACCTTCGATACCAAGGGAACCGAGCTCAATTTCGTGGCGGACCGCATCCGTGCCCATGGCCTCGATGTCACCCGGGTCGACCTTTCCACCGGCGGAACCGCCGGCGAGGTCGAGGTCCCGCCCGCAACCGTGGCGGCCAGCCATCCCGGCGGGGCGGAGGCCGTGTTCACCGGCGACCGCGGTTCGGCCGTCAGCGCCATGGCACTCGCCTTTGCCCGTTTCATTGCGACGCGGGACGATGTCGCCGGCCTGATCGGCCTCGGCGGCTCGGGCGGCACCGCATTGGTCGCTCCGGCCATGCGCGAATTGCCGGTCGGCACGCCCAAACTGATGGTTTCCACCGTCGCCTCCGGCAATGTCGCGGCCTATGTCGGCCCGACCGACATCACCATGATGCATTCGGTGACCGATGTAGCCGGACTCAACCGCATCTCCCGCGTGGTGATGACCAATGCCGCCAATGCCATGGCCGGCATGGCGCGGGGACGGGCCGAGGCAGCGGTCGAGGTCGAAGACAAGCCGGCCGTCGGCCTCACCATGTTCGGCGTGACGACGCCCTGCGTGAACCAGCTGGTGGCCGAGCTTGCCGCCGATTATGACTGCCTCGTCTTCCACGCCACCGGCATCGGCGGCCAGTCGATGGAGAAACTGGTCGATTCGGGCCTGATATCAGGCGTGCTCGACGTCACCACCACCGAGGTCTGCGATCTCCTGTTCGGCGGCGTGCTGGCGGCGACCGAGGACCGCTTCGGCGCCATCGCCCGCACCAAGGTGCCCTATGTCGGCTCCTGCGGCGCACTCGACATGGTCAATTTCGGATCGCTCGACAGCGTGCCGGAGCGCTATCGCGGCCGCAATCTCTATGTCCACAACCCGCAGGTCACGCTGATGCGCACCACGGCGGCGGAGAATGCCGAAATGGGCCGCTGGATCGGCAACAAGCTCAACCAGTGCGAGGGCGAGGTGCGCTTCCTCATCCCCGAGGGCGGTGTTTCGCTCCTCGATGCGCCTGACATGCCCTTCCATGATCCGGAGGCCGATGCGGCCCTGTTCGCGGCGCTGGAGGCGACCGTCGAGCAGACGCCGCGGCGCCAGCTCATCCGCGTGCCGGCCGGCGTGAACGAGCCCGCGTTCGTGCAGGCACTGCTGGCGAATTTCAGAAGCATTGTTGGAGAGCATTGATATGGCGCAGAGTGAGCGCGAAAGGATTTTAGCCCGGTTTCGCGGCATGATCGCCGACGGACGACCGATCATCGGCGGCGGCGCCGGCACCGGCCTCTCGGCCAAATGCGAGGAAGAGGGCGGCATCGACCTCATCGTGATTTACAATTCCGGCCGCTACCGCATGGCCGGCCGCGGCTCGCTCGCCGGTCTGCTCGCCTATGGCAATGCCAATGAGATCGTGGTCGACATGGCGCGCGAAGTGCTGCCGGTGGTCAAGCACACGCCGGTGCTCGCCGGCGTCAACGGCACCGACCCCTTCTGCCAGTTCGGCCCCTTCCTCGACGGGCTCAAGGCGATGGGCTTCGCCGGCATCCAGAATTTCCCGACCGTGGGTCTGATCGACGGCAAGTTCAGGGCCAATCTGGAGGAGACCGGCATGGGCTACGGCCTGGAGGTCGAGCTCGTCCGCCTGGCCCGCGAGAAGGACCTGCTCACCACGCCCTATGTCTTCAACCCGGACGATGCCCGTGCCATGGCGCGGGCCGGGGCCGATATCATCGTCGCCCATATGGGTCTGACCACGGGCGGCTCGATCGGCGCCGACACCGCGCTCACGCTGGAAGGTTGCGTCGGCGAGATCAACGCCATCGCCGCCGCCGCGCGCGAGGTCTCGCCCGAGATCATCGTGCTCTGCCATGGCGGGCCGATCGCCGAACCGGATGACGCCCGCTTCATCCTGGCCAACTGCCCGGGCTGCAACGGCTTCTACGGCGCTTCCAGCATGGAGCGCCTGCCGGTGGAAAAGGCGCTGGTCGCCCAGACGCAGGCGTTCAAGAATCTCAGCATCGGAAAATAGCATTTCATCAAAGACCTATTGCCAAGCCATAGTTCCGTCATTGCGAGCGCAGCGAAGCAATCCAGAGCCACCAGCATCGTGTCCGCAAAACTGGATTGCTTCGCTGCGCTCGCAATGACGTCGGTAAAGTCGGCGAAGCGACAACTTCAGCATAAGGGGGAAACCATGGCCAAGGCCTATGCGAGCGCGGTGATCGATGCGCCGATCGAAACGGTGTGGAAGACCGTGCGCGACTTCAACGCCCTGCCGGACTGGCATCCGGCGATCGCCAGGAGCGAGATCGAGGACGGCCGCAGCGCCGATGCCGTCGGCGCCATCCGCTCCTTCCATCTCACCGACGGCGCCCATGTGCGCGAAAAGCTGCTGGCGCTCGACGATGCCGGGCACACGCTCAGCTATAATTTCGTCAAGCCGGCCTTCCCGGTGGAGAATTACGTGGCGGTGATCCGCCTCCTGCCGATCACCGACGGCAACCGCACCTTCGCCGAATGGAGCGCGACCTTCGACGAAGCGCCCGATGACGCCGGCAAATATGTCGAGATCGTCTCGACCCATGTGTTTGCTGCCGGCTGGAAGGCGTTGGGGGAGAAATTGAAGGGGTAAGGGCACCCCTTACTGCCCCACCACGCCCTCGGGCGCGGTCGCCATGGCGAAGGCGGCGGCGAACAGGGCCTTGGTGTAGTCCTCGCGCGGGCGCTCGAAGATCTCGCTGGCGGGACCGTGCTCGATAATGCGGCCGCCCTGCATCACCATCACCTCGTTGGCGAGGGCCCGCACCACCTTCAGATCGTGGCTGATGAAGAGATAGGCCAGCCTGTGGCGCTGCTGCAGCTCGCGCAGGAGGTCGACGATCTGGGCCTGGACCGACATGTCCAGCGCCGAGGTCGGCTCGTCCAGCACCAGGAATTTCGGCTGCAGCACCATGGCGCGCGCAATAGCGATGCGCTGGCGCTGCCCGCCGGAGAATTCGTGCGGATAGCGGTCCATCGCCTTGGGATCGATGCCGACATCGGCAAGGGCCCGGGCGACGGCCGCCCGCCGCTTGGCCGGGTCCATGCCCCAGCCGAGCCGGCGCAGCCCCTCCTCGACCAGCTCGATGGCGGTCTCGCTCAGGCCGAGCTGGCGCAGCGCCTCGTCCAGACTGGCACGCCGGCCGAGCTTGGCCAGCATCGCCTCTATCCGCGCCGCCAGGGCGGGATCGAGCCCCAAATTGACCAGCAGCCGCTCGATGGCGGCGCGCTGCTCGGCCGGTTCGAGCCGCCGCCCCAGGACCAGCAGCCCCTCCTCGACGATCTCGGCCACCGACAGGCGCGGCGAGAGCGAGCCATAGGGGTCCTGGAAGACGATCTGCATTTCCTTGCGCAGCGGGATCATTGCCCGCCGGTCGAGCCCCTCTATCGGCTTGCCGAGATAGGCGATCGGCCCGGTTGAGGAGATCAGCCGCAGCAGGGCAAGGCCGAGCGTGGTCTTGCCCGAACCGGATTCACCGACGACGCCGAGGGTCTGTCCTTCCTTCACCGCGAGGCTGACGCCGTCCACCGCCTTGACGTGGCCGACCGTGCTGCGCAGCAGCCCGGCCCTTACAGGGAACCAGACCTTGAGATCGGCGGCGGAGACGATGGTACGGGCCTCGGGGTCGAAGGGCGTCGCCTTGCCCTTGGGCTCGGCCGCCAGCAGCCGCCTGGTATAGTCGCTGGTCGGATTGGCGAAGACCTCGCTTGTCGGGCCGGCATCGACGATGCGCCCCTTCAGCATCACGCAGACCCGGTCGGCGAGCTTGCGCACGATCGACAGGTCATGGGTGATGAACAGCATGGCCATGCCGGTCCTGGCCTGCATCTCCTTCAGGAGGGCGAGGATCTGGGCCTGGACGGTGACGTCGAGCGCCGTGGTGGGCTCGTCCGCGATCAACAGGTCGGGATCGTTGGCGAGCGCCATGGCGATCATCACGCGCTGGCGCTGGCCGCCGGAAAGCTGGTGAGGAAAGGCGTCGAGGCGCTTTTCCGGTTCGCGGATGCCGACCTGGGTCAGGAGTTCCAGCGACCGCACGCGCGCCTCCTTCCTCGACAGGCCGCGATGCACGCTGAGGATCTCGCCGACCTGCCGCTCGATGGTGTGGAGCGGGTTGAGCGAAGTCATCGGCTCCTGGAACACCATGGTGATGTCGGCGCCGCGCACCCGCTGCAGGGTCCGCTCCGGCGCGCCGACCAGGTTTTCGCCGCGAAACAGGATTTCGCCCGAGGGGTGGGAGGCGGCGGGATAATTGAGGAGTTGCACGATCGACAGGGCCGTGACCGATTTGCCCGAGCCCGATTCGCCCACCAGGGCCAGGGTCTCGCCCTTGTCGAGGCTGAAGGAGACCTTGTCGACCGCCAGTTCCGGCTGTCCCTCCGTCCGGAAAGCCACGGAAAGGTCGCGAACCTGGAGAAGCGGTGCCGAGGAAGCCATCGCCAAGGCCTAGCGCAGAATCAGGACGGATTGAATCGGATTTTATTCCCGCGCCGTCCTGCGGCTGCATGGGCAGTGCCGATCAAGGGTCCGCCAGATGCACGAGGTCACGCCATCCATAGCCGTCCTCGACCAGAACGAAGCGCCCCCGCCTGTCTTCCTTCTCGGCGATCCATTCGCCCCCTTGGCGCTCATAAAACGAGCGGGCCGTGACATTCTCGCGCAGAACCCACAACGAGACCGCCCGAAGGCCCTGGGAATGCAGGATCCGCGCCATTTCACGCATCAAGGCACAGCCGATACCGCCGCGCTGATGCGACCGCAGGATGTAGAGGGCGCCGATTTCCGCATCGAAACCCCGATCCCCCAGATCCTGGTCACGCTGCCAGCCACATGAGCCCAGGCCGACAATATCGCCGCCATCCTCCGCCACATAGACGGCGATGTTGCCGGCGGCGGGCGGATCAGCGAGGATCCTGGTCCACATCGCCGCGCGGGCCTCCACGGACAATTTTGCAAGCATGGCATCGGGCATCAGGCCGGCATAGGTCTCCCGCCAGGAAGCGACATGCAAGGCGCCGAGCCTGGCGGCATCCTGCGGATTGGCCCTGCGAAGCGTTATCATGAGATGCTTCCCATTCGCCCTTCAACCATGCCGCTATCCGCGCGAATATCTCATGGATTGCAGCCTCATGATCGATCCAGGAAATTACCTCGGATGATGGAGAGTCGGCACTGCAACATGATCTTGAACTAAAGCAAAGCGCGTTCAGCGACGAACGCTTGTTCGCTCTAACTCTTTGGTTCGACGCGTCTTTGCGATTCAAGGTGACGCCGTCAAATCGTAAAACGCTCTGATCAAAGGCCTGAAGGAGCAATTGCTCCTGCCGACGGTACGCGGTGCATCTGAGCTTGTCGTGGGTCCCGCCGCACCGGCTCTCCCTTGCTCCCGTCACGCTCGATGGATCAGGGCGTAGACGATATTCCTGTTCTCCCCGAAATGAACGGTCGCATGCATGTCGCTGCCCTGGATGCTGGCGTCGACGATACTGCGCATCTCGCCTTCAGTCCGCAGCAGCAGCGGCCAATTCATGAAGGTTTCCATATAGCCGTCGACGCCGATCTCGCGTGCGAAATTGGCAAAGAGAAAAATGCCATTCGGCTTGAGCAGGCTGAGACACCGCCGGGTGAGCTTCACCGCCACCCGATGGTTGAGGTAGTCGTAGAGGCCCGCGGCATAGATGAAATCGAAGCTGCCGAGGCCCGTGGCATCAGTGAGCAAGCCGCGAACCGTTCCCTCGATCGCCACGATGCTGGTCGCGGCGAAGTCCCGGCCGATGGAGGCGACGCTAAGCGGATCCTGATCGAGGGCCATCCAGCGCGAGATCCCCCCGTCCCGCAGGGCGATCGAACGATCGGCCTCACGCAGATGTCCGGCGGCGATGGCGAGGATCTCGGTGCCGCCACCCCGCGCTAAGGTGATATCGTCGATCTGCCGCGTCAGCAGATCGCGCCTTTCGCGCACGGCAACGGATGAGGAGGCGTTCCGGGTATAGGCGTGGAGCTGCCGCCCGATCGGGGTCGCGCCTGCGACAAGGTCCGCCACGCTGGCATGCTCGTAAATGAAGTCGAGCAGACCCGCGTCGCCGGAATAGCCCCGCGGCTTGGTATAGGACCAGCGCGTGAAGGGGTCCTGCAGGAAAAAAACGGCTACCGGATGGGATTGCACGACCGGAATGAGGGCTTGCCAGCTACCCCGGCTCAGCTTGCGTCGAAGTATGTGCAGATCATGGGCAGTTTCGTGAATGAGTGCCTGAGGCTCATGCCCCTGCTGGAACAATAAATTTGTTCGGTTCAATTGTTGAGTGACGGTTTTGACTGCGCTTTCATACTCAGCAGCGTTGAAATCTTGCTGTTCTACCGCAACCGCCTCGGAGAACAATTCGGGTGTAATTAGGCTCTCTTTATCGAAAAGAATACGACTCTCTGTCATAATCCCTCAACACGTAAATCTAAAAACTTCTAGAGTTTTATTTAGTTTTCTACTTAGAAAACCTATTAAGACCTAAATAATGCTATGATAAAAATAATGCTCACGCCAGCGGATTCATGTCTCTCTTTTGAAATTTCCGCTCTCGACTCAGCCTCGTTACGCAAAGAACGTCCCATCGGGTTGCCATTGATGCTCCACCGACCTCGTAATTGCTCACGGGACCGTAAGCCGCCGAGATTCATCACCGATGCGATTACCTCCCCCTCGCAAAAATGGTCGAATGAGGGATGATCGTGCCATGGATCGCCCTTCGTTTGGCCGCCCAAGGCAGCATGGGCGATTGCCGCCGGCGCTGCTGCCCCCTAAGCCTTTTGGCCAACTCGCATTCCCGCACAATATTTGCCTTGATGGGCCTGCCGGGACGGATGGGCGTCGAAGCCGGAGTGTAATCCCGGGCATGGCATCGATCCTGCCGCCATCCCGGGCAGCGGGACTCGCAGGGGCTGATATCACATGGATCGGATCACGCTTGCCGATGCCCTCGACCAGGCTGCCGAGCGCCTGGATGGCAACGCGGACCAGGCGTTGGCCGCCCTGCTGCGCAACGCAGCTCTTCTCATTCGCAACGCCAGCACCATCGCCCTCGACGCCGATGTCGATTTCGCATTGACAGAGTGTGCGGCCGAATGGCGGATCGCCAAGGAAACCCTGATCCGAAACATCCTGACGCAATGGGTCGATAAGCACGATCTCAGCGCCCAGCCGGGCGACGCCGGCGACGTCTCCCCCGCTGCAGGCACGGCTTCGCCGCGCAAACATTAGGGCGCATCGTCAATTCTGTGCCGCCTGCCCGAGGCGGCTACGCGCGCGCCGGGCCATCGCCTCGGAGACGATCAGCGCGCCGAAGGCCATGATCACCGAGACCAGGGTCAGGCGGATCACGGTGCCCTCGCCATAGGGATCCTGCAGCGCCGTATAGATCGCCGCCGACAGGGTCTGCGTCTCGCCGGGAATGTTGGAGACGAAGGTGATGGTGGCGCCGAACTCGCCCAGCGCCTTGGCGAAGGCCAGCACCATGCCTGCGATGATGCCGGGAATGGCGAGCGGCAGCGTCACGGTGAGGAAAGAAAAGAAGGGATTGGCCCCGAGCGTCCCGGCCGCCGATTCGAGCCTGGGATCCACAGCCTCGATGGAGAGGCGGATGGCGCGCACCATCAAGGGAAAGCCCATCACGGCGCAAGCGATGGCCGCCCCGGTCCAGCGGAAGGCGAAGACGATGCCGAGATGCGAAGCGAGGAAGGAGCCGACCAGGCCGTTGCGTCCCAGCATCACCAGCAGGACATAGCCGGTGACCACCGGCGGCAGGACCAGCGGCAGGTGGACCAGGGCGTCGAACAGCGCCTTGCCGGGAAAACGCCGGCGGGCCAGAACCCAGGCGGCGGCGACCGCGAAGGGCAGCGAAATCACGGTGGCGAGACCGGCAATCTCGAGGCTGAGCCACAAGGCCGTCCATTCTTCAGGCGAAAGCACGCCCCGCTCCTTCGGCCGCTGCCACGAGACGTCCACGGACGTCACGCTGGTCAGGCTCTTGATGCCCGGCCCCGATGTTGGTTATTGGGCCTGCGCCCGACTACGCTATATTCTCCTGAATAGGGCGCTTCGCCTGCAATCGCAATGACGCCCCTCAGGAGACCGATCATGTCCGGCCAGCCCGTCATCCGCCTCAAGATCGCCTTCAACGAGGACGCCCGGCTCGGCCCGGGCAAGATGGACCTGCTGGAGGCGGTGAAACGGGCCGGTTCGATCTCGGCGGCGGGCCGCGAGCTCGGCATGTCCTATCGCCGGGCCTGGCTGCTGCTCGATGCGGTCAACACCATGTTCGGCCAGCCCGCTATCGAGACCTCGGCCGGCGGCAGCCATGGCGGGGGCGCGCGGCTGACCGCCTTCGGCGAAAACCTGCTCACCGCCTATCGCTCGGTGGAGGCCGAGACCGCCAGGCTGGCCGAACGAGCCTTTGCCGACCTGGTGCCGGCCAGGAAGGAGCAGGCGCGGGCCTGATCGGTGAATCTTGCCGCGAGCCTCAGCGCGCTGCGGCAACCCCCGCCGGCAGCACCGTCAGCTTCCAGACGCTGCCGGGCTTGAAATAGGTCTTGGCAAAGGCTCGGATGTCCTCGGGGCCGACCTTGTCGTAAGCGTCCTGGCCGGCGCGAATCAGATCCAGGCGCCGTGGATCGGTCTGGCTGCCGCTCAATTTGCCGAGCCAATAGTCGTTTTCCTGCCGCCGACGCCGGATCGTCTCGATCTTCGGGGCTCGGGCGCGGGCGAGTTCGTCGGCGGAGACGGGCTTGTCCGCAAGATCCGCTGCGATCTTGTCCACCAGCGCATAGAAGGAGGCGACCTTGGCCGGCGTGGTCTCGACCATGGCATAGACATAGCCGAAGCCCGGCAGGGAAGAAGACAGGTCGACCGATCCCTGGGGAGAGTAGGTCGCCCCCTCGGCGATGCGGAACTCGTCGATCAGGCGGTTGACCAGGATCGAGCTGGCGAGATCGGCCGTAAAGCTGCGCGGAATGTCGGACAGCATGTCGCCCACCGGTATCGCCACCAGCACAGCGGCATTGTCCGGACGCCCGGAATGGGTATGCACGACCGGCTCGGCCGTGACGGCGGGAAAGGCCCCGCCGCCATCAGCGACCGGCGCCGGCAGTACCGGACGGGGCGGCAGCGCACCGAAGGTTGCCGCGACTTCGCGGACGGCATCATCCACGCCGATATCGCCGACAATGGTGATGTCGAGGGCGCCCCTGGCAAAGACCGGCGAGAACAGGGCCTGGAAATCGTCAGGCTTGGCCGCCAGCAATTGCGGGCGGTCAGGGAAGGTCCAGCGCGGATCGCCGGAATGGATCAGCCCCTGGAAATCCCGGCTGACCACCACGCCGGCCGTCGCCTCATATTGCGGCAGATTGGCGAGATAGAGCTGGCGGATCCGCTCGAAGACCTCCGGCCGCCAGGCGGGATCGGAGGCATAGGCGGCGAAGATCTGCAGCTGGGTGGCGAGATCGGCCGGACGGGTCGTGCCTTCGAACTTGAAGGCATTGTCCTCCAGCGAGAAGCCGATACTGGCAATCTTGGGCGCCAGCACCTTCTGCATGTCGTCATAGTCGATCGCCTTCAGGCCGGAGAGCTCGACCGCCTGGGCGGTCCAGGTCGGAACCGGCCGGTCATGCGGCAGGTCGAGCCGGCCCCGGCCGATATCGAGGCGGACCTGGATCTCGTCGGCCCGGAATTTGGTGGGCTTGACGGTCAGGCGGACGCCATTGGCAAAACGCACCATGGTCGCGCCGAGATCCTCGACGGTGCGGCGCTCGACGATGGTGCCCGGGCTGCCGAAATTCGTGTAGGGCCAGACCACTGCCGCGGCATCGGCCGGCGCGGTCACGGCAACGGATTGCGACTGGGCGTAGGCCTTCTCGACCACGGCCGGTTCCGGCGGCTCGGCGCCCTGCAGCACCAGGCGCGGGCCGCTGCCGGAGAACACGGCCTGGACGGCCTTGTCGACCTCGGCAGCCGTCAATCCCTTCACCATGCGCTCGAACAAGGCGAGATCGTCGGCCGGCGAGGTGAAGACCTTGGCCTCGTCGACGCTGTTGGCGAGCATCGCGGCAAGATCGGGGCTGGTGCGCGTCGCCGCGCCATCGGACAGGGACTGCAAAGCAGAACGATATTCCGCCACCTCGCGATCGACCTCGGCCTGGCTCGTGCCGAAGCGCAGGAGACGGCGCTGTTCCTGGTCGAGCGCAGCCAGGCCCTTGTCCCAGGCCCCGGCTTCGACATCGGCGGACAGCAGGCTGGCGCGGGCCGATTCGTAGAGATCCTGCAAGCCGACATCGGCGGCGATGAAGGGCGGATTGGCCTTGCGTGACAGGGCCTGGAGGCGACGCTTGAGCACGGACAGGCCGACATATTCGATCGCGGTCCGGCGCCGCTTGGCATAGCTGTCAGGCGCGGCGTCGAAGGGACGGATCCAGCTGAGATAGATCTTGGTGTTGGCGCTGGGAATCTTGACGACATCGGCGCCGACGCCGCGCTTGAGCGGCTGGCCGAGATCCGGCTCGGCCACGGCAGGTCCGGCCGGCTTCCAGTCCTCGAAGCGCCGGCGGATCTCCGCCTCCATCGCGGCGGGATCAATGTCGCCGACAACCAGCAACGTCGCACGGTCCGGGCGGTAATTGGCCTGGTAATAGGCGCGCAGCCGTTCGATCGGCGCGGTACGGATGATCTCGGTCTTGCCGATCGGGGCGCGTTCCGGCACGCGCTGTCCGGCGAGGAGGACGTTGAACAGGCCCATGACGCCGCGATAGCCGGGCGTGTCGCGCAAGCGCTCCTCCGAGAGGACGACGCCGCGCTCGCGATCGAGGGCGGAGGCGCTGAGCGTCAGTTCGCTCGCCGTCTCGCGCATCAGCATCAGGCCGGTGGAGACGGTATCGGCATCGACCTCCGGCAGGTCGAGCGCATAGACCGTCTCGTCATAGCTGGTATGGGCATTGGTGTCGGCCCCGAAGGCCAGCCCCTTGCGCTGCAGGATGCGCACCATCTCCCCTTCCGGCACCCGGGTCGAGCCCTTGAAGGCCATGTGCTCGAGCATATGGGCAAGGCCCTGCTGGTCGTCGGCCTCCTGCAGCGAGCCCGATCCGATGCGCAGCCGGATGGCGGCCTGCCCCGCCGGCGTGGTGTTGCGCATCACCGCAAAGCGCATGCCGTTGCCGAGCACGCCGAAGCGGATGCCGGCTTCCGGCTTCAGGTCGCTATCGGCCTGAGGCCAAGTTGCGATCCCGGCAGTGATCTCGGCTCGGGCGGGAAAGGGAGCGACGGACAGGCAAAGCAGGGCCGCCGCGATCAGGCGATGGGCGAGCCGCAGGCGCAAGACAGAATGGGACAAGCAGGATCTCTATCGGGGAGGAACAAATTTTGCCCGCTCAGCATAGCATCATTCCCCAAGGTTGCGGCAACCCGGCGGCCCGGCGCGATGGCACAGTGGCCAGCCTCACCATCGGCCACGGGAATATTTCATCAGGCAGACATGCTTGGCGTATTTGCTGGGCGTGATGACGACTGGCGGGGTGCTGCCATAGGCATTCCCCGTTTCGATGTCCGGATCGTCCTTATAGAAGCCGCTCTTATAGCTCGTGGTGCAATCGCCGAATTTGTTGCAAACCTCGAGCTTGGTGCAGATGATGGCCTCGTTCTGCTCGTAAATATAATAGGTTGCCCCGGAATAGGGCGGACGCGGATAATTTTCGGTGCGGACGGTCACCGTTCCCCCGTCTCTGCCGAAATCCTGCGCGGCGGCGGCCGAAATGCCGCCGGCAAGGCAAGACGAGACCATCAAAACCAAGCCCGCCATATTGCGCATGGAACCACCGCCTTCCTTTTCGCTCCATCCAGCCCTATGGCCTTGGCAGATGGCCGTCAACGGACCGGTACACCGGCATCAGATCCGGAGCCAGGAGAGCGAAGATGGCACCCGACCCGCTTTCCGACGGGCGCGGGCAAAGTGCCCCATGCGCCCGCCCTGGCGATCTTACGGAGAGTGGATCAGACCGAAACCGGCCGCACCGGGCCCTTGCCGCGCTTTGAATCCAGCGGGATCGGATCGTTGGTGCCGCGGCTCGTCGGCTTGGTCGGCGCCAGATTGGAGCGGATGAAGTCGGAGATGCGCGGCGCGATCTCGGCGCGGAAGCGCGAGCCGTTGAAGACGCCGTAATGCCCGACACCCAGCTGGGTATAATGGGCCCGCTTGTCGGCCGGCAGGTTCACGCACAAGCCATGGGCCGCATGGGTCTGGCCATGGCCGGTGATGTCGTCGTTCTCGCCCTCGATGGTGAAGAGCGCAGTGTTGCGGATGGCGCCCGGATCGACCGGCTTGCCGCGATGGGTCATCTCGCCCTTGGCAAGCGCATATTTGACGAACACGGTGTCGACCGTCTGCAGGTAGAATTCTGCCGTCAGATCCATCACCGAGAGATATTCGTCATAGAATTCGCGATGCTTCTGGGCACTGTCGCCGTCACCGCGCACCAGATCGAAATACAGCGTCTTGTGTGCGTCGAAATGGCGGCTGAGGTTCATCGTCATGAAGCCGGTCAACTGCAGGAAGCCGGGATAGACGTCGCGCATGAAGCCTGGATTGGGGAACGGCACCTTGGTGATGACGTTCGAGCGGAACCAGTCGACGCCCTTCTCGACGGCGACGTCGTTGACCTTGGTCGGCGAGAGCCGGGTGTCGATCGGGCCGCCCATCAGCGTCATGGTCAGCGGCGCATAGGGGTCCTTCTCCGCTTCCATGCGGGACACCGCCGCCATCACCGGCACCGAAGGCTGGCAGACGCCGATCACATGGGTATCGGGGCCGAGCACATGCAGCATCGAGATGATGTAGTCGATATAGTCGTCGAGATCGAAGCGTCCCTCCGATACCGGCACCAGGCGGGCGTCGGTCCAGTCAGTGATATAGACCTCATGACTGGGCAGGAAGGCCTCGACCGTGCCGCGCAGCAGGGTGGCATAATGGCCCGACATCGGCGCCACGATCAGGAGCTTCGGGTCCGCACGGTGATTGCCGCGGATGGCGCGGGAAAAATGCAGGAGATTGCAGAAGGGCCGGCGCCAGACGACTTCCTCGTGCACGCCGACACGCTCGCCGCCCACCAGCACGTCCTTGATGCCGAATTCAGGCTTGCCGTAACGGCGCGTCACGCGCTCGAAGACCTCGCAGGCCGCCGCAACCGACTTGCCCCAGGTGGTCATGGAAAAAGGATTGCCGGGATTCTCAAAAAACGCCCGAGTCGCATCGGAAAAGGCTCTAGTCGGGCCGAGCGCCGCATGAGTCGCTTCGTAGATGGTGTAGACGGGCGCGGAAATCGCCCCCAACCCCATCATGCCCTTAAGTTCTTCAAACATAGCACCACCAAACTACAGATTGCAGGTCCGTCGCTGAATGCTCGTCACGGATTTGTCATAGCAGGATTATTGCGACGCAACAAATATTCCGGACTGTAGAAGCGATATCGTCAACAATCTGATACCAGCGGCAGGCAGGAAGCCTATGCTGCTCCGACACGACCAAGGGAGTCCGCAATGCCCACCCAGCCCGCCCTCGGCTTGACCTCGCGCGAGGGCCAGCCGGATCTGTCCGACCTCGCCGCCCGGCTCGACGAGGTCGCCGATCTCGGCCTCGCTTTTGTCGAGCTACCCGCTTACCACTACGATCTCGTGCTCGCCGGGCGCCTGATGGCCGCGCGCGTCGCCGAATTCGAGGCCATATGCCGAGACCGTCCCTTTGGCTTCACCGTGCATGGTCCGCTGCCGATCAACTTCATGGCCCCTCCGGCGCTGCTGCCGCGCTTCCTGGAAACCACCGAAGCCTTCATCGAAATCGCGGCCCGCATCGGGGCGCCTCACCTCGTCATCCATGCCGGCATGATGCAGGCCGACGAGCGCCACGACGCCGAGAATGCCGCCGCCCGCCAGCGCGACTATCTCCGCCGTGCCGGCGATGTCGCGGCCGCGCATGATGTCGTGCTCTGCGTCGAGAACCTGTTCGATTTCGGCCCCTATGCCGCGACGCCGAGTATTGCGCGTCTGGCCGAGGAACTCGCTCTGATCGACCATCCGCATGTCCGGGCCACGTTCGACTTCAGCCATGGCCTCATCCATGCCAGCCAATATGGCTATGACTTCCTGGAGGAAGCAAAGGCTCTGGCCCCCTTCGCCAAGCACCTGCATCTGCACGATTCCTTCGGCCAGCCTGACCTGCCTTGGGTCTATGACAGCGCCGAGGCCAATGCCTTCGGCCTCGGCGACCTGCACCTGCCGCTCGGCTGGGGCAGCCTGCCCTGGGACGCCCTCGCCGAGCACTGCAGCTTCCCGGCCAACATCATCGCCATTCACGAGCTCAACGAGCGCTTCTGGCGCGACCGGCAGGAGGCGCTCGACAATGCGCGGGGATTTTTGGGCCGCATCCACACGGCGGGGTGAGGCAGCCGCTCCTGGGACCGCACGCGTCTCGCCTGCTTCTTCCTCTACGGCAGACGCAGTGTTTCCAAGAGCAGGCGAGACGCCTGCGATCCCAGGCTTTACCCTGTCGCATTCTGCACCGTGCTTGTCGCGACAGGTCACGTGCGTAAACAGGGCTGGCCTAACATCGGCTTCACAGGGAGGAAACACCGTGAATACCGACGTCATCATATCCTGCGCGATCACCGGAGCCGGCGACACCGTCGGCAAGCACCCGGCCATTCCGGTCACGCCCAAGCAGATTGCCGATTCCGCCATCGAGGCGGCCAAGGCGGGTGCCGCCATCGCCCATCTGCATGTCCGCGATGTCGAGACCGGCAAGGCCGGGCGCAAGCTCGAACATTACCGCGAAGCCGTCGAGCGCATCCGCGATTCGGGCGTGGACGTGGTGATCAACCTCACCGCCGGCATGGGCGGCGACTTCTTCTTCGATCCAGCCAATCCGCGCACCGGCGGCGCCGGCACCGACATCGCCAATGCGGCCGAACGCGTCGCCCATGTCGAGGAACTGAGGCCCGAGATCTGCACGCTGGACTGCGGCTCGGTGAATTTCGGCGACGGCCTGTTCATGGCCACCGGCGAGACGCTGCGCGAAATGGCCGAGCGCATCCAGGCCGTCGGGGTGAAGCCCGAGATCGAGTGCTTCGAGCTTGGCCATATCTGGCAGGCCAAGGACCTGATCAAGCGTGGCCTGATCGATGCGCCGCCGATGTTCCAGCTCTGCCTCGGCATTCCCTGGGGCGCGGAAGCGACCACCGAGACCATGGTCGCGATGCGCAACCATCTGCCGCCGGGCGCCAATTGGGCCGCCTTCGCCATCGGCCGCATGCAGATGCCCTTCGTGGCCCAGTCCATGCTGCTGGGCGGCAATGTCCGCGTCGGCCTGGAAGACAATATCTGGCTCGATCGCGGCGTGCATGCGACCAACCAGTCGCTCACCACCCGCGCCAAGGAAGTCATCGAGCGCCTGGGCGGGCGGGCGCTGACCCCGGCCGAGGCGCGCGACAAGCTCGGCCTCAAGAAGCAGAAATGAGCCGGGTCACCACCCCCAACGAAGGCAAGCCCTTCCAGGGCTGGGATCGGGCCAAACCGATCCCGGCCCCTTTGGCCTTGCACCGCACGCCGGTGGTCGAGGCCTGGACCGACTATAACGACCACATGACGGAGAGCGCCTTCCTGCTGGCGTTCGGGGATTCCTCGGACGCCTTTTTCCGCATGATCGGCGTCGACGAGGCTTATCGCGCGGCCGGTTCCTCGATCTACACCATGGAAACGCGCATCCGGAACCTGCGCGAGGCCCATATCGGCGATCCCCTGGCGCTGACGCTGCAGCTCATCGACCACGACGCCAAGCGCCTGCACGTCTTCCACGCCATGACCAACGAGGCCGATGGCGAGGTGCTCGCCACCGCCGAGCAGATCCTGGTGCATGTCGACATGCAGGCCGGGCGCTCCTCGCCCTTCCCGCCTGAGATCGCCGAACGGATCGAGGCGATCGGCAAGGCCCATGCCGGCCTGCCGGTGCCAGCCACCGTGGGCGTACCGCTGGGCATCCGGCGGAAATAGGGGCTGCACGGCCCATCCCAGCAAGCCGCGACCCGCCTTCTCCCCTTGCGGGAGAAGGCGGGTCGCGGCTCATTCGGAGAGATCGAGATCACATCACAGCAAAAAGCCGGGCGCAGGGCCCGGCTTCGGTATTTCTGGCAGGAGCGCCGCTGCTTACTTCGGCAGATCGATCGGCTTGTCGCTCTTGGAATTGAGATAGGCCAGGATGTCAGCGCGATCCTGCGGCTTGGGCAGGCCGGCGAAGGACATCTTGGTGCCCTTGGCGAAAGCCTGCGGGCTCTTGATGAAGTGGTAGAAATCGTCGGGCGTCCAGGTCTCGCCCTTGTCATGCAGCGCCTTGATGGCGTCGGAATAGGCGAAGTCCGACTTGTGGCCCTTCGGGCCGCCGATCACGCCGAACAGGTTCGGGCCCACGCCGTTCTTGCCGCTCTGGTCGTCGGTGTGGCAGGCCGCGCACTTCTTGAAGATGGCGGCACCCTTTTCGACCGAAGCCTTGGCGACCAGCTCGGCCAGCGGCGGATCCTGGGAGGCGGCAGGCGCCTCGGCCGTGGCGGCCGGCGCAGCGTCGGCGAGTTCGTAGCCAGCCTTCTCCGGTTTTTCCTGCTTGAAAATCTCCTCGGCGACGATGCCGAGTCCAAGGGTCAGCATCAGCGTGCCCAGGACTGCGCCGGCAATCTTGTTCAGTTCAAACGATGACGACGAACTCATCCCCGGCTCCGACTCGAGATCAATCTGACGAAAGGCACAAGATGCCCCCGCACCTCATGGCCTCAAACACAAACTCCGGTAGCCGCTCTGTCAAGCGGCAAACCGCATGGGACCCTCTATCCGGTTTGACCGGTAGTTTGCAACTCGTATAAATCGCGCGCGCTTGCTACTTTTCGCCGCCCCGCTCCGGAAGAGGCCGTAATCCGTGTCCAATCCTCTCATCCTGATCCCCGCTCGCATGGCCTCGACCCGCCTGCCGGGCAAGCCGCTCGCCCCGATCGCAGGCGAAGCGATGATCGTGCATGTCTGGCGCCGCGCCTGCGAATCGCGCCTGGGCCGGGCAGTGGTCGCCACCGATACGGCCGAGGTCGCCGAGGCCATCCGCGCCGCGGGTGGCGAAGCGGTGATGACGCGGCCCGACCATCCCACCGGCTCCGATCGCATTTACGAGGCTTTGAGCGCTATCGACCCCGAGGGCCGGCACGACACCATCATCAATGTCCAGGGCGACCTGCCGACCATCGAGCCGGAGACCATCCGAGCCGTGTTCGGGCCGCTCGCCAACGAGGCTGTGGATATCGCCACCCTCGCCGCGGTGATCACGCGCGAGGAGGAGAAGACCAATTCCAGCGTGGTGAAGGTGGTGGGCACGCCGATCGAGCCCGGCGTGCTGCGGGCGCTGTATTTTACCCGCGCCACCGCCCCCTGGGGCGAGGGCGAGCTCTATCATCATATCGGCCTCTACGCCTATCGCCGGGCTGCGCTGGAGCGTTTCGTCACCCTGCCGCCAGCCCCCCTGGAGCAGCGCGAGCGCCTCGAACAGCTCAGGGCCCTGGAAGCGGGCATGCGCATCGATGTTGCGGTCGTCCCCGCCGTGCCGCTAGGTGTGGACACCCAGGAAGACCTCGATCGCGCCCGCCAAATTCTCGAAAGAACCTAGCGTATGACTGAGTCCAAGCTGAAAGTTTCGTTCCAGGGCGAGCCCGGGGCCAATTCCCATATCGCCTGCAACAATGTCTATCCCGACGCGGAGGCCCTGCCCTGCCCGACCTTCGAGGACGCCTTCAATGCGGTGTCCTCCGGCGAGGCGGACCTCGCCATGATCCCGATCGAGAACTCGGTGGCGGGGCGCGTCGCCGACATCCACCATCTCCTGCCGACCTCGGACCTGCATATCATCGGCGAGTATTTCCTGCCGATCCACCACCAGCTCATGGCCGTGCCGGGGGCGAGCCTCCAGACCATCCGCACGGTGCACAGCCATCCCCAGGCGCTCGGCCAGTGCCGCATCACCATGCGCGGTCTCGGCCTCACGCCGGTGACCGAGAGCGACACGGCCGGTGCCGCCCGCCTGGTGCGCGACTGGCAGGACCCGAGCAAGGCCGCGCTGGCCTCCACCTTGGCCGCGGAGATCTACGGCCTCGAGATACTCAAGCCCGACGTCGAGGACGAGCCCTACAACACCACCCGCTTCGTGGTGCTGTCGCGCGAGCCCGATTGGGTGCCGGTCGGCCACGGGCCGACGGTGACCTCGCTGATCTTCACGGTGCGCAACCTGCCGGCCGCGCTCTACAAGGCAATGGGCGGCTTTGCCACCAACGGCATCAACATGACCAAGCTGGAAAGCTACATGGTGGGCGGCCATTTCTCCGCCACCCAGTTCTATGCCGAGGTCGACGGCCATCCCGAGGAGAAGAATCTCAAGCGCGCCTTGGAGGAACTCGCCTTCTTCTCGACCAAGATGCGCATCTTCGGCGTGTTTCCGGCCGATCCGGCCCGCGACGACCACGCGCCGCCGGCGGAGTAGAATTGGAGCGCGGACATCTCAGCGACATGCCTGCATGTCGCTGAGATGTCCGCGCTCCAACCTCACGGCACCACCGCGCCGCCCTTCTCCGCGAACTCCTTCAGGAGGTGGTGGGCGATCGCCATCGGCTTGGGCGCGTTGAAGCCTTCCGGATGCTCGTCGAGCAGCATCTGCACGACCTCCTCGCGCGTGAACCAGCGCGCATCCTCGAGTTCCTTGATGTCGACATTGATGTCGCGGCCGGTGGCCCGGGCGAAGCAGCCCACCATCAGCGAGGAGGGGAAGGGCCAGGGCTGGGAGGCGAAATAGCGCACATGCGAGCAGGCGATGCCCGATTCCTCCAGGATCTCCCGGCGTACCGCATCCTCGATGGTCTCGCCCGGCTCCAGAAAGCCGGCCAGCGCCGAATACATCTTCTCGGGAAACCGGGTCTGGCGGCCCATCAGGCAGCGCTCGCCGTCGATCGCCAGCATGATCACCACCGGATCGACGCGCGGGAAATGCTGGGTGCTGCAATTGGGGCAGTCGCGCCGCCAGCCGCTGGACGTGATCCGGGTCTCCTGGCCGCAATTGGCGCAGAAGCGATGGCGCTGGTGCCAGTCCAGCACTTCCTTGGCCGTGGAGAGCTCGCCGAGGATCTCCGGCGCCACCAGCCCCCGCATGGCGAGGGAGCGCAGGTCCATCGCTTCGACATCCGTGCGCCAGGCGAGTTCGTCGGCCAGCCCCTTGTCGAAGGCCCGGGCGAAGACGGCGCTGCCGTCCGGCTGCAGACCCAGGAATATGTTTTGCCGGCTATCCTTGAAGGATTCGATCTCTTCGCGATCGAACAGAGCCTCATGCACACCGTCGCGGATGCGCAGGAGCGGCACGTCGCCCGAAAAGGCGAAGAACCGGCAGGACGAATGCGCGAGCTTTTCCGCGATGAAGGCCTCGTCCTCGCGCTGGCCGGAAGCGCGATCGAGCGGATTGAGGGAATAGGCGATGGCAGCGGAACGATCGAACAGCGTATGCAAGGTCATGGCAATGTCTTCCGGCAAGATCTTCATGAAATCGAGAGCAATCTACAAAGCTGGCTAATCAGATCGGCGGCAACAGCCTCCGCATAGGGCCGGGCCGGCACCTGGCCCCAGACGGGCTTCGGCCAGGCGGGATCGCCCTTGAAGCGCGCGATGATGTGGACGTGCAGCTGGGGCACCATATTGCCGAGAGCCGCGACATTGAGCTTGTCGCAGCCCGTGAGGGTCTTCAAGGCCTGCGAGACCGCGGCGATCTCCTGCATGAGCACCGCCCTGTCCGCCTCGTCGAGCTCAATGATCTCGCCGATGTCAGGCCGTTTGGGGATGAGGAGAAGCCAGGGAAAACCGGCGTCATTCGACAGGCGCAGATGCGACAGGGTGAGGTCGCCGATAGCAGTGGAATCCCCGGCGAGCTGGGGATGCAGGGTGAAAGTGAGGGACATTGGTGTTCCGGGTGCGCGGACGTCTCGTCCGCTCTTCCTACCCCGCAAATGCGCCGGTTCCAAGAGAAGGTAGAAAGAGCGGGCTAGAAGCCCGCGCACCCGGAAGTTACCCCATCACCATCAACAGGTCCTTGGCGTCGATCTGGGCGCCGGGCGAGACCAGCACCTCGGCGATCTTGCCGTCCTGGGGCGCGTGGAGCGCCGTCTCCATCTTCATCGCCTCGATGGTCAGCAGCACGTCGCCCGCTTTCACCGCCTGTCCCGGCTTGACCGCCACGGTGGAGATGGCGCCCGGCATCGGCGCGGCGATATGGGCCTCGTTGCCGTCTTCGGCCTTGCGGCGCGCCTTGACGCTGCCGGCCGCCAGGCGATTGGGCACCTTGATGATACGCGGCTGGCCGTTGAGCTCGAAGAAGACGCGGACCTGCCCCTCCTCGTCGGTCTCGCCCATGGTCTGCAGCCGGATCACCAGCGCCTTGCCGCGCTCGATTTCGATGGTGAGTTCGTCGCCCGGCGCCATGCCGTAGAAGTAGGTCGCGGTCGGCAGCACCGAGACCGGCCCGTATTTGCGGGCGGTGACGGCATAGTCGGTGAAGACCTTGGGGTACATCAGATAGGAGGAGATCTCGTTGCCCTCCACGGCGCGGCCGATCTTCTTCTCCGCTTCCGCCTTCAAGGCCGGAATGTCGGCCGGCGGCAGCAGCGAGCCGGGGCGCACGGTGATCGGCGCGGTATCCTTGAGGATCTTCTTCTGCAGGGCCGCCGGCCAGCCTCCCTCGGGCTGGCCGAGATCGCCGCGCATCATCTCGACCACGGAGCCCGGGAAGGCGACCTCACGGGCGGGATCGGTGACATCCTCGGGCGTCAGCCCCTGCGCCACCATCATCAGCGCCATGTCGCCGACCACCTTGGAGGACGGCGTCACCTTGACGATGTCGCCGAACAGATCGTTGGCGGCGCGATAGGCCTTGGCCACCTCGTGCCAGCGGGTCTCCAGGCCGAGGGAGCGGGCCTGCTCCTTGAGATTGGTGAACTGGCCGCCCGGCATTTCGTGCAGATAAACTTCCGAGGCACCCGCCTTCAAATCGCTCTCGAAGGCGGTGTATTGCGTACGCACCGCCTCCCAATAGAAGGAGATCTGGCGGATCGCCTCCGGATCGAGACCGGGATCGCGCTCGGAATGGCGGAGCGCCTCGACGATGGAGCCGAGGCAGGCCTGCGACGTCGTGCCCGACATCGCATCCATGGCGGCATCGACCGCATCGACGCCGGCCTCGATCGCCGCCAGCACGGTGGCGCCGGCAATGCCTGAGGTGTCGTGGGTGTGCAGGTGGATGGGCAGGCCGATTTCCTGCTTGAGTTCGCTCACCAGCTTGCGGGCCTGGGCGGGCTTGAGCAGGCCCGCCATGTCCTTGATCGCCAATATATGGCAGCCGGCCTTTTCGAGCTCGCGCGCCATGCGGACGTAATAGGCCAGGTCGTATTTCGAGCGCGAGGCGTCGAAGAGATCGGCCGTGTAGCAGATCGCGCCTTCCGCGAGCTTGCCGGCCTCCAGCACCGCATCGATCGACACCCGCATGTTCTCGACCCAGTTCAAGCAGTCGAAGATGCGGAAGAGGTCCATGCCGGCATCGGCGGCCTGCTTGACGAAGAGGCGCACGACATTGTCGGGATAGTTGGTGTAGCCGACGCCATTGGCGCCGCGCAGCAGCATCTGGGTGAGGATGTTGGGCGCGCGCTCGCGGATCAAGGCGAGGCGTTCCCAGGGGTCCTCGGTGAGGAAGCGCATGGCGACGTCGAAGGTCGCGCCGCCCCAGCATTCCAGCGAGAGCAGCTGCGGCAGGCCGCTGGCATAGGCCGAGGCCACGCCGGCGATGTCATAGGTGCGCATGCGCGTCGCCAGCAGCGACTGGTGGGCGTCGCGCATGGTGGTGTCGGTGACGAGGACGCGCTTTTCCTCCTTCATCCAGCTCGCGAACTTCTCCGGGCCCAGCGTGTCGAGCAGTTGCTTGGTGCCGGAGGCGGGCCTCACCTTGAATTCGGGCGCATGCGGCGTGCGCGCCTCGGCGGGCGGCCGCGCTCGGCCGCGCGCCTCGGGATGGCCGTTGACGGTGACGTCGGCGATATAGGTCAGGAGCTTGGTGGCGCGGTCGCGGCGCTTGGCGAACTGGAAGAGTTCGGGCGTCTCGTCGATGAAGCGCGTGGTGTATTGGTTGGAGCGGAACTTCTCATGCGCCAGCACCGCCTCCAGGAAGGGCAGATTGGTGGCGACGCCGCGGATGCGGTATTCGCGCAGGGCCCGGGTCATGCGGGCGATGGCTTCCTGCGGCGTCGAGGCCCAGGCCGTGACCTTTTCCAGGAGCGGATCGTACCAGCGCGTCACCACGGCGCCGGAATAGGCGGTGCCGCCGTCGATGCGGATGCCGAAGCCCATGGCGCCGCGATAGGCGGTAATGCGGCCGTAATCGGGAATGAAGTTGTTTTCCGGATTCTCGGTGGTCAGCCGGCACTGCAGCGCATGGCCGCGCATGAAGATGTCGGCCTGCGCCGGGATGCCGGTCTCCAGCTCGCCATCGGCGCCGATGACGCCGATGCGCCCGCCCTCGGCGATGCGGATCTGCGCCTTGACGATATCGAGATCGGTGACGACCTCGGTGACGGTATGCTCGACCTGGACGCGCGGATTGACCTCGATGAAGTAGAACTTGCCGGTATCGGCATCCATCAGGAACTCGACGGTGCCGGCACCGGCATAATCGGTGCCCCGGCCGATCTTGAGCGCCGATTCGCACAGGCCCTGGCGCGTCTCCTCATCGAGATAGGGGGCCGGGGCGCGCTCGATCACCTTCTGGTTGCGGCGCTGGATCGAGCAGTCGCGCTCGAACAGGTGCACCAGCGTGCCGTTGCCGTCACCGAGGATCTGCACCTCGACATGGCGGGCGCGGCGCACCAGCTTTTCCAGATAGACCTCATCCTTGCCGAAGGCGGCCTTGGCCTCGCGCTTGGCGGTGAAGACGGCGTCGAGCAGCTTGTCCTCGCTCTCGATCGGGCGCATGCCGCGCCCGCCACCACCCCAGGAGGCCTTGAGCATCACGGGATAGCCGACGGCTTGCGCCGCCGCCTTGATCGCTTCGGGATCGTCGGGGAGCGGGTCGGTCGCCGGCATCACGGGAACGCCGACCGAGATGGCGAGGTTGCGGGCATCGACCTTGTTGCCGAGCGTGCGCAGGGTCTTGGGGCTGGGACCGATGAAGACGATGCCGGCGGCGGCGCAGGCCTCGGCGAATTCCGGGCTTTCGGACAACAGGCCGTAGCCGGGATGGATGGCATCAGCCCTGGCTTCCTTGGCGACGCGGATCACCTCGTCGATGGAAAGGTAGGCCTCCACCGGCCCCTTTCCTTTGCCGATCTGATAGGCCTCGTCCGCCTTGAAGCGGTGCAGCGAAAGTTTGTCCTCCTCCGCATAGACGGCAATGGTGGAGATGCCGAGTTCCGTGGCGGCCCGGAACACACGGATGGCGATCTCGGAACGATTGGCGACGAGCAGGCGGCGGAAGGAAGGTCGCATGAGCACTCGCGGTCAAAAGCGTTTTGCGATTTGGCGGAATTGCCAAGAATCGCAAAGACGCGTCGAAACAAGGAGCTAGAGCAAGGAGCACTTTTTCGAAAAGCGCTTTGCTCTGGAGGGGAGTCGGGAATTTATGTTGCAATGCGAAGAGCGATGCAAATGCTTTCCCGCGTCGGTAAATCCTACGCGTTCCGCCAGCGATGAAATGTCGACGTTCGACGTTTTGTTCGCTTAGTTGTTCAAGAGGGCGAATGAGCCCGCTCTTCCTGCATGATGGAGCAGACGTCGATGGCCTCACTGCCCCCATGGCGCGGCATCAGGATCGGTTCGACACCCCAGGGGGCCGCCCCCATCGCCATCAGGCAGGCCTGGATCGGCCTGACGCTGCCGCTTCAGGAAACGGCTCCATCATCGCCGCAGACGATGATCGTCGAAACCGAATTTCGTGATCCGGCCAACCGTCTCGACGCCCTGAAGCTGCGTCTGGGCTTCAAGCGACCGACGGCGATCTGGCAGGCCTACACGGTGCAAGCCGCGGGCGCCTTGCGCCTGCTCGAGAGCCATTCCCCGGATGCCGCGCGATGGTGGCGCCAAAATACGCCCTGGCTGTACCAGCCGGCCCAGGTCCTGGCCTTCGACGCGGATTGCTGCGAACTGGTGTTTGGCGAGAGAGCTCCGGCCAACGAGCCGTGACAAAAAGCGGAAGCCCCGCCGGGGCGGGGCTTCCTACGGGCTACCGGGCTGGTGTCGGGGCGCAGGGTCCGATAACCCGAAGGCGGGCTTAGTAGCAAACCTTCACGCGCTTCCAGAAACCACCGTAGTAGCCATCGACCCAACGCTTCTCGATGTGGCAGCGGCGATAATAGACCGGGCGGTAGTCGTCGTAATAATAGCGGCCACCGTAATAGCTGTTGTTGTAGGCGGAGCCGGCGAGGAGGCCACCCAAGAGGCCGATGCCGGCGCCGGCGGCGAAGGCGCCACCACGGCCATAGCGGGCTTCGGCAGTGCCGGTGGTGGCGATCGCGGTGCCGGCCAGCGTGGCGGCGACCAGGGCTCCGGTCAGGATCTTCTTGAACATCGTCTCGTTCCCATTCTTGTCTTGCGCGGTGCTGCGCTTGATCTGATGGGATGACAATGCCACCGCCGCCCCGGGCTCGCCGTGCGATTCGTCACGGGATGCAACCGAGACGTGTCCAGGCGCAAGGCATCAGGCGGGTGCCGATTGCCCTTCACCGGCGGTGGCGACATAGTAGCCGCATGAGCAGAGAATCGAACTTACGGACGCCGCGATCTTTCATCCCCGATAGGAAGGCCGCGCCATGATCGACAAGCTCGAATTCCTGATCGCCCTCTCGCGCGAGCGCCATTTCGGCCGCGCCGCCGAGATCTGCGGGGTGACCCAGCCTACCCTCTCGGCCGGCATCAAGCAGCTCGAAGGCGAACTCGGCGTGTTGCTGGTGGCACGCGGCTCGCGTTTCCAGGGCTTCACGCCCGAGGGCGACCGGGTGCTGGAATGGGCCCGGCGCATCGTCGGCGACAGCCGCGCCATGCGCCAGGAGGTCGAGTCGCTCAAGCGCGGCCTCAACGGCCACCTCACCATCTCGGTGATCCCGACGGCGCTCTCCATGGTCGCCTCGATCACCACGCCCTTCCGGGCCCGCCACCCCAACGTGACCTTCTCCATCCTCTCGCGCCCCTCGACCACGGTGCTGCAGGAGCTGGAGGACCTGGCCATCGACGCCGGCATCACCTATCTCGACAACGAGCCGCTGGGGAAGGTGTCGACGGTCGAGCTCTATCGCGAGACCTATTGCCTTTTGACCGACGTCAACGGCGAGTTCGCCGGCCGCAGCACGGTGAGCTGGGAGGAACTCGGCCATGTGCCGCTCTGCCTGCTCACGCCCGACATGCAGAACCGGCGCATCGTCGACCATCTCCTGCGCAATGCCGAGACGCCGGTGGCGCCGACCCTGATCTCCAACTCGATGCAGGTGCTGCTCTCGCATGTGCGCACGGGACGCTGGTCGAGCGTGATGCCATCGATCCTGATCGAGATGCTGGGCGCGGGCGACCATGTGCGCTCGATCCCCATCGTCGAACCACAGGCCCATCACAAGGTCGGCCTGATCACGCCCAAGCGCGAAACCCAGACCCCCCTGGTCGCCGCCCTGATCGCCGAGGCGAAACGCTACGCCATGCAGATGGGGTGAGGCGATGCGCCCTGCCGTCCCGCCGGCAGCCCTGCTCGCTTTCGTGACGGACGGCGCGCTGGCCTGCAAGGTGCAAGTCTCGTCCCGTTCCACCGGGATTTCTTTGCATCTTGGCGCCCGACGCGCTATCCGCATGGCCAAATCGATTGAACTAGGCTGCCCGCAATGAAATTCACGCTTTCCTGGCTCAAGGATCACCTCGAGACCTCAGCCACGCTCGACGAGATCGTCGACACCCTCACTCGCATCGGCCTGGAGGTCGAGGGGGTGGAAGATCCTGCCAAGAAGCTCTCCGGCTTTTCGATCGCCTATGTCGTCTCGGCCGAGCAGCATCCCAATGCCGACAAGCTCCGGGTCTGCATGGTCGATACCGGCAAGGGCGAGCCCGTGCAGGTGGTCTGCGGCGCGCCCAATGCTCGTGCCGGCATGAAATCGGTGTTCTCGCCGCCCGGCACCTATATTCCGGCCAAGAACATCACGCTCGCCATCGCGCCGGTGCGCGGGGTCGAGAGCCGCGGCATGCTGTGCTCGGAGTTCGAGCTCGAAATCTCCAACGAGCATGACGGCATCATCGACCTGCCCGCCGATGCGCCCGTCGGCATGCCCTATGCCGACTATGCCGGCCTCAACGACCCCGTGATCGACGTGAACCTCACGCCGAACCGGCCCGACTGCACCGGCGTCGCCGGCATTGCCCGCGATCTCGCCGCCGCCGGCCTCGGCCGGCTGAAGACACCAGCCGTGCCTTCCATCGCCGGCGATGGCCCCTGCCCGGTCACGGTGACGCTCGATTTCGGCGACACCCCCTCGCTCTGCCCCGGCTTCGCGCTTCGCCTGGTGCGCGGCGTCAAGAACGGTCCCTCGCCCGCCTGGATGCAGCGCCGTCTCAACGCCATCGGGCTGCGCCCGATCAATGCGCTGGTCGACATCACCAACTATGTCACCTTCGATCGCGGCCGGCCGCTGCATGTCTTCGACGCCGCCAAGATCGAGGGCAACCTCACCGTGCGGCGCGCCCGCGAGGGCGAGAGCATCCTCGCGCTCGACGGCAAATCCTATGCGCTCAACGACAGCATCTGCGTGATCGCAGACGGCAAGGGCCTGGAATCGATCGCCGGCATCATGGGCGGCGAGCATTCGGGCTGCGACGATGAGACCACCGACGTGCTGATCGAATCGGCGCTGTGGGAGCCGCTGAACATCGCCCGCACCGGACGCGCGCTCGGCATCAATACCGATGCCCGCTATCGCTTCGAGCGCGGCGTCGATCCCGCCTTCATGGTGCCGGGCGTCGACCTCGCCACCCAGCTGGTGACGGAACTGTGCGGCGGCAAGCCGAGCGAGACCCTCGTGGTGGGCGGCGTTACCGCCGCGCCCGAGGTCCTGGACCTGCCGGCCCACGAGGTCGCGCGCCTGACGGGCCTGTCGACCAGCCTTTCCGAAAGCGCCGACATCCTCGAGCGCCTCGGCTTCGGCGTGATCCGCAAGCCCGATGCGCTGGCGGTGACGGCGCCGAGCTGGCGCCCGGATATCGAGGGCAAGGCCGACCTGGTCGAGGAAGTGATGCGCATCGTCGGCGTCGACGCCATCCCGGTGACGCCGCTGCCGCGCGAGGCCCATGTGCCGCAGCCCGTGCTCACCGTGCTGCAGAAGCGCACCCGCCTGGCCAAGCGCAGCCTCGCCGCGCGCGGCCTGATGGAAGCGGTGACCTGGTCCTTCATCGCCAAGGCCCAGGCCGAGCGCTTCGGCGGCGGCCCGCCGACGCTGTCGCTCGCCAATCCGATCGCCGCCGATCTTTCAGACATGCGTCCCAGCCTGCTGCCCGGCCTGATCGCGGCCGGCCAGCGCAACGCCGATCGCGGCACCGGAGACGTCGCCCTGTTCGAGGTCGGCCAGATCTTCCGCGGGGACCGGCCGGAGGACCAGAAGATCGCCGCCAGCGGCATCCGCCGCGGCCAGGCGCGCCCCGGCGGCTTCGGCCGTCATTGGTCGGCGCCGGCAAGCGCGGTGAGCGTGTTCGACGCCAAGGAGGATGCCCTCACGCTGCTGGCCACCCTCGGCGCGCCCGTCGCCAGCTTCCAGATCGTCTCAGGGGCGCCTTCCTGGTATCACCCCGGCCGCTCCGGCACGATTCAGCTCGGCCCGCAGAACGTCATCGGCTGGTTCGGCGAACTGCATCCCTCGGCCCTGGAGGCGCTGGATGCCGGTGGACCGGTGGTCGGCTTCGAGATCATCCTCGATGCCATCCCGGTGCCCAAGCCCAAGGCGACCAAGACGCGCGGCGTGCTGGCTCTCTCGCCCTTCCAGCCGGTTACCCGCGACTTCGCCTTCCTGGTCGCGCGCAAGGTCAGGGCCGCCGACATCCTCAAGGCCGCGCAGGGCGTCGACAAGAAACTGATCTCGGGCGTGTCGATCTTCGACATCTATGAAGGCAAGGGCATCGGCGAGGACCAGAAATCGGTCGCCGTCGAAGTGGTGCTGCAGCCGCAGGATCGCACGCTGACCGATGTCGAAATCGATGCCGTCGCCGCCAAGATCGTCGCCGAAGTCGGCAAGAAGACCGGGGCGACGCTGCGCGGGTAAGGCGGGCGGCGGCCACTGGCGCACCTGCCTGTGCCGTGGGGAAGAAAGAGGTGGGCCCGGCCCACCTTTTATTCGAACGGCGTGGCAAGGAACTCCGGACCAGGGCGCATTTCAGCCATCAAGGCAGGCGCCGCCGCCCCCTCGCCGCTCAGGCCTTGCCGCCGGCATGGAGGACCGCCTGCAGCAGCAGCGACATCTGCAGGGCGATGAAGGTGTCGACGAGTTCGACCAGGCTCGCGTGGATCTCGACCGCCCGCCCCCCCGGGGCGTGCAGGGTGACATAGCCCTCTTCGGCCGCGTCCTCGAGCAAACGGCGGACATGGACACGCGAAACCCCGAAGCAATCGGCGACGGCACCATAGTGGAAATGGACAGTGCGATCCTTCAGGATCTCGCCCGGCATTTCCGTTGCAATCAGCCTGAGCAGGATCTCGAAGCCAGCGTCGCGCACCATGAACAGGCGCATCTCAGGCACCAGGTCGACCAAGGTACCGTGCATCAGGAAGTAATTGCTGCAGTAACGCGCCAACGCACCGAGAAAGGCGTCGTCGATCTCCACCCGCCGAACGGCGTAGTCGACCTGCTGCAACTGCGCCAGCGCCTGCAGATAGGGCGTGATGATCTGCTTGGCGAAGGTGATGCCGGCACGCGTCGCCTCCAGACGCTTGATGCGCTTGTCGCGCAGATCCTTGATCTGGCGCAGATAGCCGGCCTGGCGCAGCAGGTTCAACATGGCCCCGATGCGGTTGTGCCCGGCCAGGGCATGGACGGTACAGAAGGTCTGAACATCCGCCACCGTGACACCGGCCGGCGGATCGCCGGGCGAGGCCGCGAAATGGCGGCTCAGCACATAGGCACCCACGATCAGGCGTATCTCATCCGTCGCCATATGGATCAGCGGCAGATGGGTCTTGAGAATGGAAACATAACGTCGGGCGAAGAGGGTCCGCGCAGCTTTGAAGCCACTATGCGCCCTCAGGGCCTGGGCTTCTGCAATCACAGCTGACTGGTAATTCGGCAACGGAACGTCGAGTGGGTCCTGCAAACCGAAATGGCTGGTCGTATGAATCTTGGCGCACTCCGATAGAGACCCTGCGCTTCTCCAAGACAACTCGGTCAATCACCGCCTCTTTTTGCATGGGCTTGTGGTGTAATAACTGAGGACAAGTAAGAAGACGGCCCGGATCGACCGGGCGTTCACTCCCACTGCAACAACATCATTGCAGCTCCATAGTTCCTATCATGTCGGTGAAAATTTAAAAGAAAATTTTACCCTGCGATACCCATTACAATACCTAATGAATTTTCATTGCTATCTACACCTAACTAAGTGGTAAATATACTACTTAAGTACTAAATTTGACATAAGCCGAAAACGAGCTCTGGAACGGGAGACCTTTCTTCCAGAGAACCCCACCCCCACCAAGACAAAATAATGTCTAAATAAAATTTAATTGGATAAAATCACATCAAAACATAGGATTATATCCGATCTAATCTTTTACTTTGCAACATTCCTTCACTCTTCCCAATTCATTCCCAAACGGCATGTCGACCTCATTCTCTCGAAATGCCTGCCGCGATAGCCTTGGCGAGGTTGGGACGCATGAGAATAACGGCATCCCCCTGACTTAAACGCTACGAAGGCCACGACTGCATCGCAAACCGCCCGCTTCTCGTGGGGGGATACCCGCACCGCTGCGTCATGGTTACTGTTTGGTTATAACTCGCGCCTAGAATCACCGCGATTCCGGCTTCCGCCTCGCACCAGCGAGGCGCGGGCCGCTCCCATCATCCCGCACGGGCGACCTGCGGCCGCATCGGCGCCCGATTCTCGCGAAGGCATCCCATGACTCTGGCCAATATTCTGGAAGCGATCATCCTAGGCGTGGTCGAAGGCCTGACCGAATTCATCCCGGTCTCCTCGACCGGCCATCTTCTGCTCGCGGCGCGTTACCTGAAATTCGAGGGCGACGATTCCTTCGTGATCCTCATCCAGCTCGGCGCCATCCTGGCCTTGCTCGCCGTCTATGCCGAGAGGCTATGGCGCATCGCCACCGCACTGCCCAAGGACCGCGAGGCTCAGCATTTCGTCCTCGGCGTGCTGGTTGCCTTCCTGCCGGCCGTCATCCTCGGCGTGCTGCTCGAACACAAGATGAAGCAATATCTCTTCAATGTGCCGGTGGTCTGCTATGCCCTGATCGCCGGCGGCCTGGTACTGCTCGCCATCGAACAGTTCAAGATCGAGAAGCGCTTCTCCAATTGCTATGTGCTGCCGCTGCCGGTCTATCTGAAGATCGGCCTGTTCCAGTGCCTGTCGATGATCCCCGGCGTTTCGCGCTCGGGTTCCACCATCGTCGGCGGCATGCTGCTCGGCCTCGACAAGCGCTCGGCGGCGGAATTCTCCTTCTTCCTGGCGATGCCGACCATGGTCGGCGCCTTCGTCTATGAATTCGCCAAATCCTACAAGACGATGACGACCGATAATCTCGGCCTGACCGCCATCGGCTTTGTCACGGCCTTCATCTCGGGGTGGTTCGTAGTGAAGACCCTGCTGGATTTCGTGTCCAAGCGCGGTCTCGCGCTATTCGGCTGGTGGCGCATCGTGGTCGGCGTCCTCGGCCTCGCAGCCTACTACACGATGGGCTGAAGGCGAGCGCCAACGAAAAGGGCCGGTCCAAGGACCGGCCCTTTTCCGTTCCGACTGCCGTTTTCGGAGGTCAGGCCACTTTGTTCTCGAACTGGCCGGCCTTGCGGAAGCGCCACAGATAGCTCGGCGCGATCGCTTCCACCGTCGCCGGCTGGATGCCCAACCCTTCCAGCGTCAGGCCGGCCTTGCTGGCGTCCTCCGTCACGACATTGTCGTGGCACAGCAGCGTGACCTGATCGCGCGTCAGGGGCGGCGTGAACAGGCCGAGCGACAAGGTTCCCAGCAGCTCGAACACGGTCGCCTGGACATTCGCGATGCCGAAAGGCATCGGCACCAGCAGGCGTTTGCGATTGGTGGTCTTGAGCACATATTCGAAGATCTGGCGCAGGGTCAGCACTTCCTGGCCGCCGAGCTCATAGGTCGCGCGCGGCTTCAGGGCGCCCTCGGCACCGCGGGCCAGCACTTCGGCGACGTCGCCGACGAAAACCGGCTGGAACTTGGTTCCGCCACCGCCGATCAAGGGCAGCACCGGCGACATCCGCGCCAGGCCCGCGAACTTGTTGAAGAAATCGTCATCCGGCCCGAACATCACCGAGGGCCTGAGGATAACGGTGTCCTCGAAAGCGGTACGGGCCGCTTCCTCGCCCTTGAGCTTGCTCTTGGCATAGAGCGAATCAGAGCCCGCATGCAGGCCGAGGGCCGAGACATGCACGAAACGCTGCACACCGGCGGCCTTGGCAGCGCGGGCGATCGCGCCGGGGCCGAAAGCCTGCACCGCGTCGAAGCTGTTGGCGCCGCGCTCATGCATGACGCCAACCAGATTGACCACCGCCTCGGCACCCTCGACGGCGGCGGCAACCGACGCCGGATAACGCAGATTCGCCTGCACGCCGTGGATCTGGCCGACGGCGCCCGCAGTCATCAGATATTGGGCGAGATCCGGACGACGCACGGCCACCCGTACGCGGAAGCCGCGCTTGGCGAGCGAACGCACGAGATTGCGGCCCACAAATCCCGATCCACCGAAAACCGTGACCAAGCGATCGCTGACTGGCGCCATTTGCTAGAAACCTTCGAGAATGGACGATTGGGTTTTCCTTAGCGCGGCAGGCCGGGACTGTATAGAGGCACCGACGCTTTCGAAGCAGCGGGTAAGGGATCGAGCTTGGGATCACCATCGCCAAGGCGTTCGCAATTGCAGGGAATCATCGCGAAAAGCACGTCGAAGCGACGAGCCCTCCGCGGAAGTCACAATACGCCCAGCCAGTCATGGCCGGGATGCGCCATCTCGAGGCAGGTTGCGAGCCATCGCCGTTCCGGCTCCTCCAGTTTCGGCAAGGCATTGCGGAAATCGGCCTCATCCTTGTCGCGCTGATACTTGGCCTTGAACAGAAGGACTGCCGCCGGCTTCAGATAGGGCAAGCCGTCGTCCGTCATGCCGATCATCTCGGCCCTTGGCCTTCCGATACGAGGGTCTCGCTTATAGACCCACATTTGCGGGGTTCCCGGCTCGATCATCATGTCCGCGCGCCAGCATTGCACCGTTTCGTCCCGACACCAGATCTGGAAAATGCCGTCCGGCGGCTCCTGCCCGTCCGGCAGATATTCGACGATCCCGTCCCCTGCCGTGTAGAAACGCATGCCCGCCAGCGCCTTCCGAAACAAGGCGAGATCGCCGCGCAGCACGGTGAATTCGAGATCGTCGTGATCGCGGGTCTGGCGGCCATGCCAGAGGTCGAGCGCCCAGCCTCCCACCACACACCAGGGCTTCGGCACGCCTCCTATCCGCAGGGCCAGTTCCGCCGGATGCCAGGCGCGCCAGGCCTCGAGTGCCACACTGTCCTGCCCATTCATCGAGCCACCCACACCTGTCTGCATCCTGTCCGGCGCCAGCCCTATTATGCCTCCAGGGGCGATGCAATCCGGGCCACGACAATCCGCTTTGGGCTGCTCCGGTTTGGGCGCTATGGTCTGCCGCCGCCGCTATGATCTCGAATGTGGCGACGCAGGAGAGTGATGACCGCCTCTGTGATGCCCCATGATGGCCTCGGCCTCGATACGCTGCGCCTGGAAACCCTGATCCGGCTGCGCTGGATGGCGATCGCCGGCCAGTTGGTCGCGGTCCTCGGCGTGCGCTACGGTCTCGGTTTCCCCGTGCCGCTGCAGGCCTGCCTGCCCCTGATCGGCGTCTCCATCCTGGTCAATGTCGCCTTGCGGCTGCGCTATCCGGCGACCGAGCGCGTGGACCCGGCCCGCGCCGCCGCCTTGCTCGGTTTTGATATCGTGCAGCTTGCGGCCCTGCTCTTCCTCACCGGCGGCCTGCAGAATCCCTTCTCCTTCCTGTTCCTTGCGCCTGTGATGATTTCGGCGACCTCGCTGCCGCCCCTGATGACCCTCGCGCTCGGGCTCCTGGCCATCGGTTGCGCCTCGCTGCTCACGGCCTGGCACCTGCCCCTGCCCTGGTTCGAGGGGAAAGAGTTCGACATGCCGATGCTCTATGTCATCGGCATGTGGTTCTCGGTGCTGCTGGGCCTGGCCTTCATCGGCGTCTATGCTTGGCGGGTGGCCGAGGAAGCCCGCCTGCTTTCCAATGCGCTGGCTGCCACCGAACTGGTGCTGGCGCGTGAGCAGCATCTGTCCCAGCTCGACGGCATGGCCGCCGCCGCCGCGCATGAACTGGGTACGCCGCTCGCCACCATCGCGCTGGTGGCCAAGGAGCTGGAGGTTGCCGCCCCGCCGGAAGGCGATTTCGTCGACGACATCCGCCTGCTGCGCAGCCAGGTCGAGCGCTGCCGCGAGATTCTGGGCAAGCTCGCCTCGCTGGGCGACGATGGCGGCACGCCCTTCGCCCGCCTGCCCCTGCCACTGCTGATCGAAGAAGTCTCAGCGCCGCATCGCGATTTCGGCATTGCCATCTCCGCCGAATTCCAGGGCCTGGAGGAGGATGCCCCCTCTGCCCCACGCAATCCCGGCATGCTCTATGGTCTCGGCAATATCGTCGAGAATGCGGTCGATTTCGCCAAATCCAAGGTGAGCATCACCGCCAGCTGGGATGCCAAGACGGTGACCCTGATCGTCGGCGACGATGGCCCCGGCTTTCCTTCCGAAATCATGGGGCGCCTCGGTGATCCCTATGTCACCCAGCGTCGCCCGCGCCTGCCGGGCCAGCCGGGCGGCGGCCTCGGCCTCGGCTTCTTCATCGCCAAGACGCTGCTGGAGCGTTCCGGTGCCGCGATCGCCCTGGCGAACCGCTCCTGGCCGGACAGCGGCGCCGTCGTCAGGCTGGAATGGCCGCGCGACGTCTTCGAACGCTGAAGGCTCGCAAGGCTTCATTCGGACAGGGACAAATCGCGTCCGCCGCCCAATGCGATTGCATTCTCCAGATTATTTGTAAGACTTTTCATTCAAGAAAATGCATCAAAACAAAGACTTAACGAAAATTTGCGCTACAATGCCTTCAAGAATTGCTCACCGAGCCGTGAGAAAAAACGGGTGGAGGCCGCGATCAACCAAGTGGGAACAGCGAGTACTCCCAGGACTTGTGCCGGTCTTCTCGGCACCCTGTCGCGGCAAGGAGATGTGGTCGACATGCAGGTCGCGCCCCGCAGCAACGCGCGGGCTTCGCTGCTCGAATTCTTTCCGCGGGTTCTGATCGCATGCATCGTTACCCCGGCCACGCCCCATAATAATCTCTGGGGATTGCAATCGGCGCATAACCGAATAAACGATAGCTGGCTGTCGCCAGTGAAATTTCTTTACTTTGCCGCTATAGTCCCCACTGTGGCGAACTGTCGCGCCAAAGGAGGCGATCGGGGTCTTCGATCACTTGACCATATCGTCAGCAACGGCTCGGTCTGCCATGCGTTGCCGACGATACGGTCCGAAGGGAGCGGGGGTCTCGCGCCGAATTGGCGAGATGCTTTCCCTTCACGCGAAACGGAGCCCCTTCGCTCGAACCAAGGATAGGTGAGTCCGCATTATGGTTGCCCCTGAATTTCCCGATCGTTCACTCCTTCTCGTCGATGACGACAAGGCGTTCCTGCAGCGTTTGGGTCGAGCCATGGAAGCCAGGGGCTACACTGTCACCACGGCCGACACGGTCGCCGAGGGACTGGCGCAGGTGGAGGGCTCGCCGCCCGCCTTCGCCGTGATCGACATGAAGCTCACCGACGGCTCCGGCCTCGACGTGATTTCGCGCCTGAAGGTGAAGCGCCCCGATGCGCGCGGCATCATCCTCACCGGTTACGGCAACATCGCCACCGCCGTCACGGCGGTGAAGCTGGGTGCCTTCGACTATATCGCCAAACCGGCCGATGCCGACGACATCCATGCGGCGCTGATGGCCGATCCCAGCCATAAGCCCGAGTTGCCCGAGAACCCGATGTCCGCCGACAGGGTGCGCTGGGAGCACATCCAGCGTGTCTATGAGCTCTGCGGCCGCAACGTCTCCGAGACCGCGCGGCGCCTGGCCATGCACCGGCGCACCCTGCAGCGCATCCTGGCCAAGCGCGCGCCGCGATAGTTTGGCGCACTTTCACCTCCCATAAGACACTTCTAAGCACCGAGGGAAACATCGCGCTCCCGCGATGCTTGCGCATTACATTGCATCCGGCTAGCCCTTTGGCGAATTCTGGAGCAGGACGCGTTCAAGCAAGAACGCTCATCTGCTCCGGCTCATAGGTTCGGCGCGTCTTTGCGGGTCTTGCCGATCCCGGCACATCGCGAAATGTTTGAGGGAGTGAATCATGAAGACGAGAGCGGCTGTGGCATGGAAGGCGGGTGCGCCCCTGACGGTCGAGACCATCGAGATCGGCGGCCCCAAACCGGGCGAGGTGCTGGTCGAGATCATGGCCACGGGCGTGTGCCATACCGATGCCTACACGCTTTCCGGCGCCGATCCGGAAGGCCTGTTCCCAGCCATTCTGGGTCATGAGGGCGCGGGCATTGTGCGCGAAGTCGGCGCCGGCGTGACCAGCCTGAAGCCGGGCGACCACGTCATTCCGCTCTACACGCCCGAATGCCGCCAGTGCAAAACCTGCCTGTCGCAGCGCTCCAACCTGTGCACCGCCATCCGCGCCACCCAGGGCAAGGGCGTGATGCCCGACGGCACCAGCCGCTTCGCCTGCGACGGCGGCGAGGTCTTCCATTATATGGGCTGCTCGACCTTCTCGAACTTCACGGTGCTGCCGGAGATCGCCCTGGCCAAGGTGCGCGAGGACGCTCCCTTCGACAAGATCTGCTATATCGGCTGCGGCGTCACCACCGGCATCGGCGCGGTGATCAACACGGGCAAGGTCTGGCCTGGCGCCAATGTCGTGGTGTTCGGCCTCGGCGGCATCGGCCTCAACGTGATCCAGGGCGCCCGCATGGTCGGCGCCGACAAGATCATCGGCGTCGATCTCAATCCGGCCAAGGTGGAGATGGCCAAGAAGTTCGGCATGACGCATTTCGTCAATCCGGCGGAAGTCGGCCATGACAAGGTGGTCGAGGCCATCGTCGACCTCACGGGCGGCGGCGCCGACTTCTCCTTCGAATGCATCGGCCTGCCGGTGACCATGCGCCAGGCGCTGGAATGCTGCCATCGCGGCTGGGGCGAATCGATCATCATCGGCGTGGCGGCCTCGGGCCAGGAAATCTCCACCCGCCCGTTCCAGCTCGTCACCGGGCGCGTGTGGAAGGGCACCGCCTTCGGCGGCGCGCGCGGCCGCACCGACGTACCGAAGATCGTCGACTGGTACATGGAGGGCAAGATCGAGATCGACAGCCTGATCACCCACACCATGCCGCTCGACGAGATCAACACCGCCTTCGACCTCATGCATGAAGGCAAGTCGATCCGCTCGGTGGTCACCTTCTGAGGAGCGGCTCGATCCGAGCGACGCCCTTTCCATCCAACCGCGCTCCCGCTCCGGCGGGACGCGGTTTTTCCTTATGTGCTTCATCTAACTTTACAAATGCCCGGACGGCGCGAAACTTCCCCCGGCTAGGCTTCGTCATCCCGCAATGCTCAGCGCGGCCCTTGCCGTGCGGCACTGCCCTTGATGGAGATTGACATGAGTGAAAGCCCGAACGCTTCCGTCCCCGCCCGCCGCTGGCCGCGCGTGCTGGTGCTCGGCGGCGCCATGGCAGCCGGTATCGCCCTCGGCGCCGGCGGATTGGCTGCTGCCGCCGTGATGGGCGGCGGTGGCTGGCATCACGGCCCCCGACTCGAGCGCATCCAGAATTTCGTGCGAATGTCGCTGGATTCGGTCGCAGCCACCTCCGAGCAGGAGGCCAAGGTGCACGACATCGTCGCCGCCGCCTATACCGACCTCGCCCCCAAGCCGGAAGACCGGGCCGCCTTCCGCAAGCAGGCCATCGATCTCCTGCGCGCGCCCACTATCGACAAGACAGCGGTCGAGAAATTGCGTAGCGACTTCGTGGCCCGGACCGACGCCAAGTCGAAGCGCTTCGTCGAAGCCGTGCTCGCCACCGCCGACGTGCTGACGCCCGAGCAACGCGCCAAGCTCGCCGATCGCGCCGATCTTTGGCGCCCGCACGGCCCGATGATGGGCGGCCATCGCGGACACCATGACGGACAGGGCCGTCCCGAACGGCCGGATGATGGCGACCAGGGCGGCGACAACGGCGACAATTGAGGCCCCTGGAGCAGAGCCTGCTTGGCGACAAACGCTGCTTTGCTCCAACTCGTTGTTTCCAGGCCGACCCAACGGATTGGCGAGGGCGCCTTCGCGATACATGGCAATTCCATCAAATCGCGAAACGCTCTAGGATCGGCACAGAATGACGGCCGCTCCCCTGGGGGGGAGCGGCCGAATGGATTTTCTTCAACTCTTTGTTTTGACGCATTTTCTCAATTGAAAAGCCGACCGTCTTTTCCAGAAAATGCATTCGTGCGGAGCAGGCAGTGGGCGTGGAACGCATCCTGATCATCGACGACGACACCAGGCTGGCCGCCATGCTCGGCGATTATCTGGCGGCGGCCGGTTTCGACGTCGATCACAGGCCGTCGGGTACGGAAGGGCTCGGCGCCATCGAGCGCGACGGCTACGATGCTGTGGTACTCGACATCATGCTGCCGGACTTCGACGGCTTCGAGGTCTGCCGTCGCCTGCGCATGCGCTCCAACATTCCCGTGGTGATGCTGACCGCGAGGGGCGACGATACCGATCGCATCGTCGGGCTTGAGATCGGGGCCGACGACTATCTGCCCAAGCCCTTCAATCCGCGCGAGCTGCTCGCCCGCCTGCGCGCCGTGCTGCGCCGGCGCACGGCGCCGGCCGAGCTCGACAACCAGACCCTGCGCTTCGGGCGTCTCACCATCGATCGCGGCTCGCGCAGCGCCCGCATCGACGGCGAGGAACGCCCCCTTACCAGCCATCAGTTCGATCTGCTCCTGGCGCTGGCCGACAATGCCGGCCGGGTGCTCAACCGCGAAAGACTGATGGATCTGGTGAAGGGCGAGGAGCTCGAGGTCTTCGACCGTTCGATCGACGTGCACATCTCCCGCATCCGCGCCGCCATCGAGGACGATGCCAAGCATCCGCGCCGCATTCTCACCGTGCGCGGCGCCGGCTATGTCTTCGCCAAGCGGCAGGATGCGGACTAGAATCCGATCGAGACTGAGGGCAAGTGCCCATGCTGATATTCTTTCGCAAGCGTCTGTTCTGGCAGGTCTACCTCACTTTGCTCGCCTGTCTCGTCGTGCTGGCGCTGCTGGTCGGCACGCTCTGGCGCATGGCGGGCGATACGGCAGGCGAACGCTGGGGCGCGCTGCGTGTCCGGCTGACCGACGAACTGGTGCGTTTCGAGGAACGCACCCCAGAGGACCTGCCGACCGAGATCCGCAAGCTCAGCGAGGAAATGGGCGCCTCGATCTCCGTCTATAGCAAGCAGCGCGTGCTGATCGCCTCGCGCGGTTTTCCCATCGCCCTGCCGGCCGGTGACGACGACGTGCCCCAGCGCTGGCTCGACCATGTCGTGCGCGTCGACTTGCCGGGCGGGCGCACCGTGCTTGCGCAATTGCCGCGGCCGCCGAAGCCGGGCCTGCGCGTCCTGCTGCTGGCCCTCCTGGTCGCGGGCGGCGTCGGCATCGCGGCCTGGCCGGCGACGGCACGGCTGACGCGCCGCCTCGAAACGCTGCGCGCCGGCGTCGAAAGCTGGGGCAGCGGCGCCCTGAACCGGCGCGTGGCGGAACAGGGAACCGACGAGGTCGCCATGGTGGCCCGCAGCTTCAACGGCGCCGCCAGCCGGATCGAGGCCCTGGTCAATTCCCAGAAGGCGCTGCTCGCCAATGCCAGCCATGAACTACGTTCGCCCCTGGCAAGGCTGCGCATGGCGGTGGAAATCGGCGCCGACAAGCCCAGCGCGGCCGTGCGCGAGGAGATCAACCGCGACCTGCAGGAGATCGACCAGCTGGTGGACGAGATCCTGCTCGCCAGCCGGCTCGATTATGCCACCGCCACGCCGCTGGAAGGAGCGCCGGTCGACCTGCTGGGCCTGGCAGCCGAGGAGGCTGCCCGCACCGGCGCCGCCGCCGATGGCGAACCCGTGGAGATCCGCGGCGATGCCACGTTGCTACGGCGGTTGATGCGCAACCTCCTGGAGAATGCCGGCAAGCACGGCAGGCCCCCGGTGGAAATCACCATCGCCAGCGACAAGGGGCGGGCCCGCATCGAGGTATGCGATCGCGGCCCCGGCATCGCCGAGAAGGAGCGCGACCATCTGTTCGAGCCGTTCTACCGGCCCGTCGGCCGCAGCGAGACCTCCGGCGGCTGGGGCCTGGGCCTGGCGCTGGTGCGTCAGATCGCCGGGCGCCACCGCGGCTCGGTACGCTGCGAAAGCCGCGAAGGCGGCGGCAGCCGCTTCGTGGTGGAGTTGCCGCTGGCGTGAAGGCGGGGCCTTCGAGACGCGAGCCAGTCCGCGTGAAGCCGCCCCTCACCCTTACCCTCTCCCCGTAAACGGGGCGAGGGGAGGCGCGGGCGTCGCGGCATATTGTCAAAAGCCGATGTCTCGCCCGACCGTTGCGCGAGATGATATGCCCTCAGCATAAAACGGGCGGTCGAAGCCCGCACTCCCCGTCCTTACGGGGAGTGGGTAAGGGTGAGGGGCTAGGCGCGCTATCCGACAAACGGCCTGTACGCGCAAGCCCCTCACGCCTGCACTTGAGTGCCCAGGCGCCGGGCCAGGAAATCGGCGGCCTTCATGGCGCCTTCCGCAGAGATGGTATGATCGAGGCCGGGTTCGAGGAAAAGCTCGGTCTCGACACCCGCGCGGTTGAGCCGCTCGGCGGCCGCCTCGCTTTCGCGTGCCGGGATGATCCTGTCGGCCTCGCCATGAACCAGCAAGGCGGCACTTCCCGCCGGCGGTGCCAGGGGGTCCGGCGTCGCCAGCCTGGCGGAAAAGGCGACGACCGCCAGCGGCCAGCGGCCGGAAGCGAGTGCGTCGAGCGCCATGATCCCGCCCTGCGAAAAGCCCGCCAGCGCCACCCGCCCCGGTGCTTGCGAAAAGCCGTGCCGGTCGATCACGTCCCGCAAGGTTGCGTCGAAGGCAGGCCGGGCGGCGGCAATGCGCGCCCCGCGATTCTGTGCGGTCACGCCCGCAACGCTGAACCATTGCCGCCCCACGCCGGCCTCGAAGGCAAAGGGTGCGTCCGGTGCCGCCAGCACGGCGCCCGGCAGCATCTCGCGCCAGATGTCCCCCAGATGCATGAGGTCGCCGCCATTGCTGCCGACGCCGTGCAGAAGGATGATCAGGCTCTCCGTCATGCTGCCTTGGCCTCGACGGCGGCCAAGCCCGGCAGATCGGGGCCAACAGGCACGATGCCATTGGGATTGAGCGCCTTGATCGAATAATAGCCGCGCTTGATGTGATCGATGCTGACGGTCTCGCGGATCCCGGGCACCGCCAATATCGCGGCGAGATAGGCCGAAAGCGCCGGATAGTCGGCAATCCGCCTGAGATTGCATTTGAACAGGCCGTGATAGGCAGCATCGAAGCGCACCAGCGTCACGAACAGACGGATATCGGCCTCGGTCAGGCGGGCACCGAACAGGAAAGGACCTCCGGCCGCGAGGCGCTGCTCGAGCCGGTCGAGCATGGCGAAGATGCCCCAGAAGGCCGCGTCATAGGCTTCCTGCGTGGTGGCGAAGCCGGCGCGATAGACGCCGTTGTTGAGGCTCGGATAGATGGCCTCGTTCAGGGTGTCGATGTCGGCGCGCAGATCCGCGGGGTAGAGGTCGATGTCATTATGGGCAAGGGCACCGAAGCCGTCATTGAGCATGCGCAAGATGTCGGCGGACTCGTTGTTGACGATGGTGCCGCGCTGCTTATCCCACAGCACCGGCACCGTGGCCCGCCCGGTATAGACGGGGTCGGCACGGGTATAGATCTCATGCATGTAGGTTGCGCCATTCACCATGTCGGGCGTGGCGCCAGGATAGGTGCCGAAGCGCCAGCCCTGTTCGGTGGTTGAAGGCTCGACCACGCTGACGGAGATGGCGTCCCCGAGGCCCTTGAGCTTGCGGCCGATCAGGGTGCGCGAGGCCCACGGGCAGATCAGGGCGACATAGAGGTGGTAGCGCCCCGCCTCGGCCTTGAAGCCGGGTTCGCCCGTCGGTCCGGCGCTGCCGTCGGGCGTGACCCAGTTGCGGAATTTCGAAACCTGGCGCACGAAGCCGCCCTGCTTGTCGCTCGCCTGCACCGGATGCCAGTCGGCGCTCCATTTTCCGTTGACCAGCATAACTCAGCCTTTGCGGGTGATGACGGAGAACGAAGTTCCCCAGGGATCGTGCAGGGCGAAACCGCCCGCCTTCTCAGTGGTGGCAACGCCGGCAGCCTGCACCCGGTTCCGCAGGGCGGCAAGGATCTCTTCATCGGCCGCGATCATCTCCACCTCGGCCAGGCCCGTCGAGGGGAAATCACGCTCGCCCGCCCCACGGCTGTTCCAGATATTGGCGGCGAGATGATGATGGTAGCCGCCCGTCGCATAGAAGCTGGCGCCCGGATAGCGAGCGGTGAGATCGAAACCCAGTGCCCCGCCGAAGAAGGCATCCGCCGGCTCGGTGGCCCCGACCTGGAGATGGACATGGCCCACGATGCCGCCGGCCGGATAGCCCTGCCAGCGCGTCGTGCCGGCTTCGGCGATCACGTCCTGCACGTCGAGGCGTTCGGTCGACATCGCCACCATGCCGCCCTCGACGGTCCAGGCGCTGCGCGGACGGTCGGCATAGACCTCGATGCCGTTGCCCTCGGGATCGGACAGATAGATCGCCTCGCTGACCAGATGGTCCGAAGCACCCTGAAGCGGCAGCCGCGCCTCGACGGCATGCTTGAGCCAGCGGCCGAGATCGGCCCTGTCAGGCAGCAGGAAGGCCGTGTGGAACAGGCCAGCCTCGCGGGGCGAACGCCGCCGGGCCTGCGGGTCGTGCCGCAGTTCCAGCAGCACCGCGTCGCCGCTTCCGAGCCGGCGTAGGCCCGCCTCCGACGATACCGGCTGCAAGCCGATCGCCTGCTCGTAGAAGCGGCTGGTCACATCGAGGTCATGCACGGTCAGGCTGACCGTGCCGATGCTGAGGGGAGCGTCACTGGCTGACATGGTATCCTCCAGACGAAGGCGGGTTGAGGCGGAAGGCACTGCGCAATATCAACGTGCAAAAAATGCGTGACTCGTCATCCCCGGCCGTATCCTCACAAGCTCTGCTTGTGAGTGGTAGCGCGGGAAAGGGGATCCAGGGGCCGCGGGTAGGGTCTTTTGCCCCCTGGCCCCCCTTCCCGCCACCTGCGGTGGCGCCGGGGATGACGGATCAGACTTTATGACCCCCGGTACTAATTGGCGGCACCGCGCAAGGGGGTCGGCCGCAGCGCCAGGGCACCGTCGCCGATCAGGGCAAGCGCGAGCAGGCCGGCGATCCACAGCGCCAGAAATTCCCAGCCACCATTGGGATTGGTGAAGAAGAAGCCGGCCGGGCCGTGCACGGTGGCGATGGCGCCCGCCAGGACAGGGATCAACGCCAGAGCGGCCAGGCGCGGCCAGACGCCGAGGATGAGGGCAAGCGCGCCGATGACCTCCCAGGCAATGGTCACATAGGCGAGCGCAGGCGGCAAGCCGAGCGAGCCGAAGAACTGGGCGGTGCCGGCCGGCGTGAATACGAAGATCTTCAGCCCGGCATGGGCCAGGAAGAGAACGCCGAGTGCCAGGCGCAGCAGCAGGGCGGCATAGGGAGCGGTGCGGGTGTCGAACATGATCGTCTCCGGGAAAAGGATTGCTGCCGTGACATTGCACCATTTCCATCTCGGAGATTATCCCGACATCGGAGATAATATTCCTTCCATATTGGAATTTATATTGGAGTAGATGAGGGCTGAACCGTCATTGCGAGCGGAAGCGAAGCAATCCAGGGCTTAAAGGCACAGAGTCTACGGCCCTTGGATTGCTTCGCTTCCGCTCGCAATGACGGAGATGGTGAGTCAAACTTTATGCAGGTTGGTATATATCAGGACCATCCCTGCTCCCAGGGAGGCCTGCCGCGATAGCGTTCTGCCAGGAAATCGACGAGAACGCGGATCTTGGCGGCCAGATGCCGGCCGGGCGGATAGAGGGCGTAGGCGCCGAGCGGCCTGTCCTCGAAGCGGCGCAGCAATGCCTTGAGGCGGCCGGCCTGCAGCGCCTCACCGGCCAGGAAGCTCGGTCCGCAGGCGATGCCGAGCCCGGCTTCCGCCGCCTTGAAGCTGGCCTCCCCATTGGAGAAGTGCAGCCGTCCCCGGATCGCCACCAGCAGCAGCGCGCCATCGGCCTGGAAGCGCCAGCTCAAGGGATCGCTGAAATTGGTGTCGATGATGCATTCGTGCCGCGCCAGTTCGCGCGGATGCAGAGGCTCGCCATGCTCGGCCAGATAGGCGGGCGCCGCCGCCGTTACGATTCGGGTCTCGCAGAGCTTGCGGGCGACCAGGCTGGAATCGCTGGGATTGCCGATGCGGATTGCCATGTCGAAGCCTTCATCCACCAGGCTGACGACGCGGTCGGTGAAGCCGACATCGAGCTGGATGTCGGGATAGAGCTTGGCGAAGGCAACGAAGGCCGGCGCCAGATGCATGGTGCCGAAGCTGAGGGGCACCGAGAGCTTGATGCGCCCCGCCGCCAGGCCCGAGGCGCTGCGGACGGAGGCATCGAGGGCATCGAATTCCTCCAGGACGGCCTTGATGCGTTCATAATAGGCGCGGCCGATCTCGGTCGGCGACAGGGCCCGTGTGGTGCGCTTGAGCAATTGCACGCCGAGATCGGCTTCCAGCCGCGACACCAGCTTGGAAGCCTGGCCGGAGCTGGTGCCGAGCCGAGCCGCCGCGTGGGAGAAGCTGCCGGCCTCCAGCACTGCCACGAACATGCGGTCGCATTCGAGCCGTTCCATACATTGCTTCCGGTTTGGAGAGAATGAAGCCCATTCTAGTTCCAAAACTCCCATTCCGGAAGCAAGCCTCGCCTCTACGGCAACAAGCCTGTCTCCTCGACCTCCTCGACATCCACGCCAACCCAAAGCCCGATGAAGGCGGAGGGAGAGCCGATGAACGAGCCTGATATCGGTATGGCCTGATGTGGTTCTCGCACAGCCGCAATGCGAATCAGCCGGTCGGATGCCACCAGGCCGTTGGTCGGGTCGAACTCGATCCAGCCGATATCCGGCAGATAGACCTCGGCCCAGGCGTGGCTCGCACCGGCACCTTGCAGCACCGGCGCCCCGGGCTCCGGCGGCGGGTCGAACAGATAGCCCGAGACGAAGCGAGCCCCGAAGCCGAGCAGGCGGGCGGCGGCGATGAACAAGGCCGCAAAGTCGCGGCAGGCGCCGCTCCGGTTGGCGAAGGTGACGGCCGGATCCTGGGTCCACGGCTCGAAACGCATGACATAGGTGAACTCGCCATGAATCTCCTGGCATAGGCCGGTAAGAAGATCGCGCGCTCCGCCTGGATGGCGTCTCGGGGCGCTGGCGATCCAGAGCCTGAGATCATCGGGATAGTCGTCGGCCGACGCGAGCATGGTCGCGCCGAGGTCGAGGGTTTCGTCGGCCGAATAGGTCACGGGAAAAGGCGCCTCACCACCGGTGAGATGGGCCGTTGGCGTGGCCGAGGCAAAGCGTTCTATCTCAAGCCGGCTCTCGATCGACAATTCACTGGCCTGCCCGGTGAATAGGCCGGTACAGATCTCGTTGCCGAACACATCATAGGTCCAAACGAATTCGGCCGGCAGTGAGGTGGTGAGGGTTGCCGAGATCAGCCGCATCTCGTGGCTGTCGCGCGGGCGCAGCATCATGCGGTGCGGCCCGAAGCTGACCGAATCGGCATAGCGATAGGTCGTGCGATGGCTGACGATCAGGCGTTTCAAGGCACGAACTCCCCTCAGGCAGCAGATTCGTTCCGGTCCGGATGGACGATACGAAAAAATAGGGTAAGACCGAAATGGGCCGGCGTCAGGGGAAACTCTTGCCGGGCGATCGAGTTTCATGATCTGGCGAAATCGCTGGGAATTAAAAAGACTCAAGCCAATCCGTTACATTGGCTTGGAAACAAGGAGTGACGATGGCAGGGCCGCCGGGCATCAGAGCACGATCGCAGGGTTTCGCCGATATTTTCGAGCGCTCCACCGGGGGTGCCCTTACCCCGCTCAACGTGGTGATCGAGCGCGTGATCAGCCCGGTTCGTGCCGTGATCGAGGGGCGTGAGACCCTGATGTTCGGCACCAATTCCTATCTCGGCCTCAATTTCGACCCCACCTGCATCGAGGCGGCCAGCACGGCGCTGGCGAGCTTCGGCACCGGCTCGACCGCCTCGCGCGTCGCCAGCGGCAACCAGGCCCTGCATGTCGAGCTCGAAAAGGCCATCGCCGAGCTCTATGGCCGACGCGATGCGGTGGTGTTCTCCACCGGCTTCATGGCCAATCTCGGCGCGATCGGCGGGCTGGTGCGCGAGGGCGATGCCGTGGTGCTCGATGCCCATTGCCATGCCTCGATCTTCGACGCCTGCAGGCTTTCGGGCGCGAAAATCCTCACCTTCAAGCACAATGACGCTTCCGATCTCGCCCGCGTCATCGCGCAAAGCGAGATCGCACCAAGCCGCCTGCTCGTCATCGTCGAGGGCCTCTACAGCGTGCTCGGCGATATCGCCGACCTCAAAGCAATCAGCACCGTGACCGCGCAGAGCGGGACGGTGCTGCTGGTCGACGAGGCCCATTCCCTCGGGCTCTTTGGCGCCAAGGGACGCGGCGTTGCCGAAGCGCAGGGCGTGGAAGACAAGGTCGACGTCATCGTCGGCACCTTCTCCAAGAGCGTCGGCGTGGTCGGCGGCTATTGCGTCACCAACGATCCGGCCTTCCGGGCCCTGCGCTTTGCCGCACGCAGCTATCTCTACACGGCTTCCCTGCCCCCGCCGGTGGTGGCCGCCGCCCGGCAGGCCCTGTCGATCATCGCGGGCGACAGCGAACGCCGCGCCGGCGTGTTCAGCCATGCCGAGGTTCTGCATCGCGGCCTGACCAGCCTCGGCCTGCCGCCGCTCGCTCCGCCCGGCCCGGTCGGCGCCGTGCGCATGCCGGGCATCAAGGCAGGGCTCGACACCTGGACCGCCCTGCTCCGCGCCGGGCTCTACGTCAACATGCTGATCCCGCCGGCCACGCCCAATGGCGAAGTGGTGCTGCGCTATTCGGTTTCCGCAGCCCACAGTGCCTCCGACATCGAGGCCGCGCTCGACATCATCGCCACGGCGGGCCGCCAGACCGGCGTGCTCAGGCCGGCGGCCTGAGACAACGGAGCGATCTCAGACGACCTTGGGCGCCGCGGTGGATTTCGGGGTGCGCACGAACTCGCTGCGCTTGCGGAAGATCACCTCGCGCTGGGCCGGGCCGATGACGGCGCCGATGCGGAAGAGATCGCGGGAGACCTGCACGAATTCCCGCAGGAAATCGGAGAGGCTGGTCTGTCCGGGCCGCAGGGACAGGTTGCCGGCCCTAAGGAACACGAAGAGCGCGACATAGCCGATCAAGAGCTGGCCGACCAGGACACCGGCCAATTCCCAGCGCAGCGGTGCTCCCAGCACGATCGCGCCGATGCCGGCCGGCAGGGCCACCGCCCAGGCCAGGCCCGACCACCACACCCCCAGATGCATCGCCGCCTTGAGGCGATCGGTGAGCGAGAGCGAACCATCGCCGAGGATCGGGCAGAGCAGGCGCAGCATCACCTCGCCGAAGCCCTTGGTCCAGCGCTGCTGCTGGGTCATCCACGCCTTCATCGTTTCGGGAAGTTCGCCGGGCACAGGCACGCTCATCAGGAACGAGCCGCGCCGGCCGATGCGCCAGGCCCGGTAGGACAGATCGAGATCCTCGGCCAAGGTGCCCCCGCGCCAGCCGCCGGCCGCCTCGATCGCCTCCCGGCGCCAGACGCCGCAGGTGCCGTTGAACGGCAGGGGATGGCCGGCCCAGCAGCGCGTGCCCTGCTCGATGGCGAGATGCGCGTCGAGCAGCACTGCCTGGGTGCGCGTCAGCGGGTTGGCATCCCGGTTCAGATAGTCGAAGCGGGCCTGGATGAAGGCGAGTTTGGGATCCGCCAACAGGCAGGTCATGGTCTTCTTGAGGAAATCGGGGTCAGGCACGTAATCGACGTCGAGAATGGCGAAAAAGCCATGCGGCGTCAGCGTCATGGCATTGGCGAGCGCGCCGGCCTTGTATTCGGTGCGGTCCTTGCGATGGATCAGCACCACGTCGAAGCCCAGCGCCCGGCGCCGCGCCACCTCTTCGTTGGCGAAGACGGTGGAGCCGTCGGTGGAATCGTCGAGGATCTGGATATGCAGGCGCTCGCGCGGCCAGTCGAGGGCGGTGGCGGCGTCGAGCGCACGGGCGACCATGGCGCCTTCATTGAAGGTGGGGATCTGCACCACCACATCCGGAAGGTCGGCCCCGTCAGGCAGGCCCCGCGCCAGCAAAAGGCGCTCGGCCTCGACGCCGGCCTTGCGCAGGCGCCAATGCTTGAAGACAAGATAGAAGGTCGCCAGGGTCGAGCCGAAGGTGACCGACCAGCCGAGCAACGATATCACGGCCAAGATCACCGCCAGCCAGCCGGCGACCGCCCAGAAACTCTCCCACAAACCCGTCAAACTCCGTCTCTCAGCCCCATACTCGCCTATAGTCTCTCACCGGTCACCACGCTTGGGCGTGCGCACGAAATCGTGCCGGCCAGCGAAGGGAGCGGCGACCACGCTCGCCGAATTGGCCAAAGCCAGAAAGACGAGCAGGACCGGAATTGCGATCAGGGTTGCCCCGTAGCGGATGATACCACCCCGGCGCAAGCGCAGAAATGGCGGCAGGGTGATGAAAACGGCTGCGGTCCCGGCATAGAGGGCGGCAGCCGTCGCCAGAACGGCATGTCCGCTGCCGAAGCCGCGCAACAGGCCGTCGAGCACGAAGGCGGCGGCCGCCAGCACGAAACAGGGCAGGCCCAGTTGCAGGCCGAGCAGTAGGCTGGTGCCGAGCTTGGCGCCCAGTTTCCAGTTCGAGCGCCAGGCGAGCGGCAGCCCCTTGCGCGCGACCTGGATGAAGCCGGTCGACCAGCGCGCCTGCTGCACGCGCCAGCTGACGAGATCGGCCGGAGCCTCGCAGGTCAGCGGAGGCTCGAGCATGAGCTGGCCATGCCAGCCGGCGGCATAGCTGCGCAAGGTCAGGTCGAGATCCTCGGCCAGCGTATCGGGTGACCAGCCGCCGGCGGCCTCGATGGCGGCGCGGCGCCAGACCGCGCCGGTGCCGTTGAACTGGAACATCTCACCGCCGGCCTGCCTTCCCGCCTGCTCGGCAAGGAAATGCGCATCGACCGAAAATTGCTGGCCCAAAGTCATCCAGTTCTGGTCGCGATTGCCGAACTCGAAGCGGAATTGCACGAAGGCCGCCTGCCGATCGGCGGCCAGCACCGCCGCCGCCTGCCTCAGCCATTGGCGCGGCGCCCTGAAATCGGCGTCGAGAATGGCGATCAGCGGGGCATCGCAACGCTGCATGCCTTCGGCAAGGGCGCCGGCCTTGAAGCCGTCCCGGCGCACTCGCCTGACCTGCTGCACCGCCGGGCCTCCCGGCGGCAGGCTGGCGATGGCGGCGGCGGCCAGGGCCGCCGTCTCATCGGTGGAATCATCGAGAAGCTGGACGGTCAGCCGGTCGGCCGGCCAGTCCAGCGCCAGGGCCGAGGCCAGGGCTCCCTCGACGGAACCGGCCTCGTTGTAAACAGGGATCTGCAGGAGGACATGCGTGGGCTCGCCATCCGGCTGCATCGGCGGCGGCCGGTAGCGGCGCGCGCGCCAGGCAAGGCGCAGATGCTGGCCAAGCAGGACGACGAGGAAAAGGCCGGCAACAAGGCCGATGACATCGATCACCAGCAGCATCAGTGCCGCCCCGACAGCGCTATCGTGGCCGTGCCCCAGGCAAGGCGGCGCGCCGCGAGGGCGTTCAACCATAGCACCGGCATGATCGCCTCCCTGGCCAGCACGGCCAGCGGCATGGCTGGCGAGAGCGGCCAGCCCTTGCGCCAGGCGAGGACGCATTCGGCGGCGGGCCAGAGGAGGATCGTCAGCGCCAGCAGGGGTATGGCGGGCAGGCCGAGGAGAGCGGCGCCGGCGAGCGCCGCAAGGCAGGCGGCGGGCAGGCCGGTCAAAGGCTCGGCGGCGAAGGCCAGGGGCTCCTCGAGGCGCCGGCAGATCGCCCAGCGCAGATGGCGCCGCCAGATCTCGCCAGGCCGGCGGGCGCCAAGGTCCTGATCGACGGTGGCCGCAGCAAAGACCGATCGTAGCCCCCTCGCCTTCAGGAGCTTGGCCAGGGCATGGTCGTCGGCGACGGCGCGCAGGATCGCCCGCAGGCTGCCGGCAGCTTCGAGATCAGCCCGCCGCAGCAGCATGGCAGCGCCGATGCCGGCTCCGCCCCCGAGCGCAGAGAGCGCCAGCAGCAACCGCCCGCCATAGGTGTTGACGAGGCTGGCTTCCAGCATGGCCGCAAAATTGCCGGGGGCCCGCGCCACGGGCACGGAAGAGACCTGTCCGACCCCCGGCGCCAGGCTCGCCATCATCGCGGTCAGGGCATCGGGCGGCAGAATGGTGGCGGCATCCTTGATCAGCAGGAGGTCATGGGCCGCAGCCTCGACAGGTTCGAGTAGATTGGCGATCTTCGGATTGGCGCCCGGAATGGGCGTGGTGAAGAGGATGCGGGCGGGAGCTTGTACACCCTCCCCTTTCAGGGGAGGGTAAGAGGCTGCGAACTGCACCGAGAACAGGACTTCGAGGCCGGGATCGTTCAGATCGGTCAACTTCCTGTTTGCCTCATTCTGCGCTTCCTCGGCGCGGCGGAGCGGCACCAGCACCGAGACGGGCCCGCGTTCGCCGGCAACGGCCCGGCGCGCAGCTAGCGCCGGCTGGAGCAAGGCGAGCAGCGTGGAACCGAGCAACAGGGCGACGAGAGCGAGCCACCACAGGCCGGCCAGGGCCGCGAATAGCGTCATGGTCCGCTTCTCTCCCGCTCCTGCGTCAACGGCACGTCGACACCGGGACGATCGAGCAGCCAGTCGCCGAAACGGGCGGGCAACAAAGTGAGCAGGCGCAGACCCGCATAGAGGATGAAGGGAAAGGCGATTACCGGCTTGCGGCGGTCGAGGCCGCTACGGATGATGCGGGCCGCCCTGGCGGCGGTGAGCTTGAGTGGTTGCGGCGCGACGAGCTCGGCGTTGAGCGGCGTGGTGACGAAGCCCGGCGCGATCAAGCTGACGGCAATGCCTTCGCGCTTCAGTGCCGGCCTGATGCCTTCGGCATAGGCGTGAATGGCGGCCTTGGCCATGGAATAGGCCGGCGAGGACGGGAAGCCGCGCAGGCCCGCCAGCGAACCGACCAAGGCGACGTGACCGCGGCCTCGGCGACGCATCGCTTCCAGAGCTGGCTCGATGGTGTTGACCGCTCCCATCAGGTCGACGGCGAGCACCGCCCGCATCGCCTCACCGGGGTCGAGCGGCCTTTGCGCGCTGGTGCCCGAGACGATGCCGGCGCAGGCAATGGCGAGGTCGATCGGTGCCTCGCTGTCCCGCGCCGCGACCCAGTCGGCAAGCGCCTCGCGATCACGGACATCGATGCGGCCGGTGACGACCGTGGCGCCGCGCGCCTGGCAGAGCTCGGCGATGTCGGCCAGCCGCACCGAATCCCGGCCAACAAGGAAAAGATGGGTTTCAGACGTGGCATATTCGAGGGCGAGAGCCCTGCCGATACCGCTGCTGGCCCCGGTGATCAGCATGGTCCGGCCGCTCATGATCCCCTCTCCATCGCGCGCGATAGAGTCGCTTCCGCCATGCAGGCGATGACGCCGCCGCTCGTCTTGACGAAGAGGCGCAGCACGGCCGGTTCGCCGTCTTCGTGACGCTTGACCGTCCGCCCCGATATCTCGACTTCAGCCCCGACGGGCACCGGTGCCATGAAGCGAGTAGACAGGCCTGCGATCACGGCCTGCGGCAGGAAACGCCGCACCGCCTCATTGAGATAGGCGACCAGCAGCATGCCATGCACGGGCGCAGCCTCCAGGCCGATGGTGCGGGCGATGGCCGCGCTGACATGCAGGGGATTGGTATCGCCCGAAGCCCGGGCGAACGCCTCGACCTCGGCCGCGCCGATCGGGCCAATGACGAGAGGTGGCATCATCGCCGTCATCGCGCCAACTCCGGCTGGAACAACCGGTAGGTCGCGGCGAAATCGGCGATGACCTCGCCATCCCGGCCTTCGATATGCGCCTCGATCTGCACATCGTCGGGCATGGATGCATCCGCCCGCCGGGTGATCACGAAGCGGATTTCCTCGCCGATGCGCAAGGCGCGCCGATAGCTGAAGCGCTGGGCGATCAGCACGGGTATGAGATGCTCCTCGCCGGCAAGATCGTCGAAGGCGGCCTTGGCAGCCGGATGCCACAGCCAGATCGCCGGAAAGGTCGCGGGAACCTCGTCGCCATCGCCCGCCATCCCCCCGCTCATCGCACTATCGAAGGCGGTCGCCTCGCGATAGCGCCGCACGGCGTCCGCCTCGACCCGAGCCGCGATGGGGCCGATCCGCAGAGGCGGCGGCGCGCTCATGCCTGTCCGACGATCAGCACCGCATTGATGCCGCCGAACGCGAAGGAATTCGTCATGGCATGGCGCATCGTCACCCCCCTCTTCTGCCCTGGCACGCAGTCAAGATCGCATCGGGGATCGGGGGTTGTCCAGTTGAGGGTGGGCGGCACCACGCCCTCGCGCAGGGCCATCACGGTGATTGCCAGCTCGATGGCGCCAGCCGCCCCGAGAGCATGGCCGTGCACCGGCTTGGTGGAGGAAACCGGCAGGCTGGCCAGGCGCTCGCCGAAAACAGCGGCGAGTGCGGCGGCCTCGGTGGCATCATTGGCAAGCGTGCCGGTGCCGTGGGCGTTGACATAGTCGATCGCCTCCGGCTCCAGCCCGGCATCATCGAGGGCCTGGCGCATGGCGGAGGCCGCTCCGCCGGCATCCGGGCGCACGATGTCGCCGGCATCGCTGGAGGTGCCGTAACCGCAGAGCTCGGCCAGCGGGGTCGCCCCCCTGGCACGGACGCTCTCCTCGCTCTCCAGCATGAAGATGGCGGCGCCTTCTCCCAGCACCATGCCGTTGCGGTCCTTGGAGAAGGGACGGCAGGCATTGGGGGAGAGCACGCGCAGGGCTTCCCAGCCCTTCATGCCCGAGGCGGTGATGCAGGCCTCGGCCCCGCCGACCACGGCACGGTCGACCATGCCGGCCCGGATGAAATGCGCGCCCAGGCCAATGGCCTGGGTGCCCGATGCACAGGCACTGGCGACCGCAAAGGAAGGGCCGCGTGCGCCGTGGCGGGCACTCAGCTGCGAAGCGGCGCCATTGGGCATCAGGCGCGGCACGCTCCAGGGATCGAGGCGCTGGCCGGTGACATAGGCGTTGTGGATGCCGATCTCGATGGTTTCACCGCCGCCGATGCCGGTGCCGACGATGGTGGCCGTGCGTTCGTCCTGCCGCGCGCCGCGTGCAAAGCCGGCCTGCGCCAGGGCCTCGTCGCCGGCCACGATGGCGAGCTGGGTGAAGCGGTCGCAGAAGGCCAGCACATCGGGCTCGATATGGGCGGCCGGGTCGAAGCCGCGCAGCTGGCCGGCGATGCGGATATTGTGGCGCAGTTCCCGCGCCACTTCGAGCGGGCCGATGGCGCTCCGGCCCTCACGGGCGGCCTCCCACAGCGCCGGAACACCAAGCCCCGCCGCCGTCGCCGCCCCCATGCCGGTAATATAGACGCGTCTTTTCAAATCAGGACTTTTCACTGGCAATGCGGGCCAGCACGCCGTCGATGAAGGATTTGAGATCCTTGGCTTCGGCGATCGAGCCGTCCATCGGAATATAGACGTCGAATTTTTCTTCCACGGCCGTGAGGATCATCACGATATCGATGGATTTGAGGCCGAGTGTCTCGAAGGTCGCGTCAGGCGCTACCTTCTCGCGATCCACCATGCCCTCGGATACGATCAGGTTGACGACCTCGTCATAGACACGCTGCGGATCGGACAGGATGTTATCTTTGGTTTCGGTCGACATCTTCTTCCTGGACACGTCGCTTGAGCAAAGCGCGCTGTAGCTAACCGCTCGATTGCTCAAGCTTTTTTGTTTCAACGCGTTTTGCGATTCTAGGCAATGCCGTCAAATCACAAAACGCTATGGGCGCAATGGGACTAAATCGATGCTTCAAAGACGCCGAAACGGCGTGTCGACCGGGCCCCGAGCCATTCAACTACGCTCGTCATGGCATAGTTATCGTCAAGAATCCAACCGCATTCCAAATCTTGCACACCGGTGATGGCAGCCCGGCGCATCAATTCGTCCACCAGGATGAGCGCGACGCTGGCCCCGGAGACCGAACCGACCAGGCGCGGCGCCACGCCGAACAGCACGGCGCGGCCGCCGGTGAAGCGCCGCGTCAGGCCGCGCCACGCCAGTTTCAGCCAGCCGATGGGGGATGGCGAGCCGCCGAGATCGCCCGTGATCTCGAAAACATTGGGCAGGAACAGGGCAAAGCCCAATAATTCCCCGTTTCGTTCGACGAAGACGCCATAATCGGCCTTCAGCAAGGGCCTGAAGGCCTTGATCATTGCCGCCATTTCCGCTTGCGAGACCGGTACGAAACCCCAATTGGCGGCCCAGGAACCGTTGAACAGGCATCGCCCGAGTTCGGCATCCTCGGCCAGCCTGTCCATGCGCATGGCGCGGATGTCGAACCCCTTGCGGCGGCGCTCCATGCCGAGTTTTTCGAGCCTGTCGGCAAGATCGCTGCGGCGCCGGTCGAAGCCATAGGAATGCAGCGTCTTTACCAGCGCGAGGCCTGCCGCCTCCAGATGGGCGCGCAGATAGGGCGGGTGCCAAGGCATCAGCACCATGGCCGGTGCGGTGAAACCATCGATCAGCAGACCGGATTCGGCGTTGATCGACAGCGTGAAGGGGCCGCGCATCACCGCCCTGCCCTTGCCCGCGAGATAAGCGGCGGCAGTCCGCACCAGCTCGGCCACCACCTCTTCGTCATCCACCGCGTCGAGGCAGCCGAAGAAGCCGATGCCCTCGTGCTGGGCCCCCGTGGCGAGATGATCGATCTGCGCGGAAATACGGCCGACGGCCCGGCCCTGCCCGTCATAGGCGAGCCAATAGGCGGCTTCGCCATGGGTCCAGAAGGCGCTCTTGGCCGGATCGATCAGTTGCGCCCGATCATGGTCGAGCGGCGCGACATAATCGCTGTAACAGGCATAGAGAAGCCTCGGCAAAGCAAGGAACTGCTTGAGCTCGCGCTTGGAGGAAACGGGACGGACGGTGACGGGCATGCCGCCCTTCTGTCAAGTTCGGACGGGAAAGGCAACGGGTGGCGGGCAAGAGCGGCTCAACCGCGGGCATCCGTCGGGCTGACGCCGAATTCCTGGCGGAACAATCGGCTGAAATGGGCCGGATCGAGATAACCGCAGCGCACGGCGATATCGGCGATCGGCACGCTGCGCGGCGCGCGGGCCAGCATGTCGCGCGCCCGTCCCAGCCGCCTCGCACGAATGGCCTCGGCAATGGCGATGTCCTGCTCGGCAAAGCAGCGATAGAGCGTGGCGCGCGAGCAGCCGAGCAGCCCCGCCAGCATATCGGGATCGAAAGCGGGGTTGGCGAGATTGACGTCGATCAACCGCATCGCGGCGCTGAAGACACTGCCGGCAACTTCGAGATCCTCGTCCTCGCTCCGCCCCGCGACATCGCGCAAGGCGAGATCGGCCAGATCGAGCGTGATCTGGAGCAGGCTGGCGCGCTCGTCGGGATGGAGATTGTCGATCTCGCCGGCCAGGGCCCGCATCTGGGCGGCAAGGATACGGCCGGCGGGTGATGCCCCCAGCCAGCGGGCGAGCGCGGCCGAGGACGGAAGCTGCGGCCCCAGGATCGCTTCCGCACGCTCGCGCCTCATCGCCAGATGCACCGCTTCGAAGGCGGTCCAGGTCACTCGGCTCTCGCTTCTGGCATCGAAGGCGAAGAATTGCCCTGTTGTCGCGAGGCTGCGTTCCTCCCCTTCCTCGTGCCGGCGCTTGCCTGAGAGGACCAGGCCGATGGCGATATCGTCACCACCGTCCCGCTCGCTCTGCCCGAACCGGCGCCCGCCCGCCAATGCGTGCGAACGCGTGGTGAAGATCGAGCCTCCCGGCCCTATCACGCCCGCCCCCTCCGCCAGAAACGGCGAAGGGTCACTGCGCTGGTCCGCGTCGATCTCGTAGAGGGCGGCTTCGCGCCAGAAATCATAGCGCTCGTGCGGACGATGGTCGCGCGTATCGAGACGCGCATAGACGGCCGTCTTGGGCAAGCCATGGCGCCTCATCGACCAGCGCCCATCACCCGGACGCCAGCTCCACGCATCCTTGCTCCAGTCGGCAGTGGATCGCTTCACGCATGTCTCCCGAACAAGGTTGGCTCGCGCCCTGCCGCACCGGCCTGACATCTACCAACGAATAACATCTTCCGATGCTGCTGCAAGGGCGGCCCGCGCGTGCCTCGGCAAAGAACGCGTGAGCGACAATTACAATATAACGACACGTTCTTCAAAATTCGGATATCTGCAATTTAACGGCCATCTGCTTACAATTCCATGATGAAAGTTTCATTTACGAAAGACCGTTACGACATTTATCTCAATAAAACCAAGCATCACCTTTCGCGGGTTTGAATTTCAGCAAAATGAAAAGCAAATACCAAAATAATATTTTCACGCCCAGGTTACGCTTTCCTGTATTTTTTAGATAAATCCACCAGAAAGAGACGTTTATCCAAATATATAGAGACGCTTATCCTACCACATTTGAGGTATTTTGGTTCATTTTAACAACTAGAAATCGCCCCCTGAGCCTCGCCCATGACGCCGCTTCACGCGCAAAGCCGCCGATCAAAGCGCCAAGGCAAGACTTGACGTCCCGTTCCAGGGCCTGTTGCCACTGGCCGCAGGCCCTGACGAGAGAACCGAGAAAAAGAGCGCCAACGCGCCTGAACTTTGGATCAAGATCAGGAGAGCTCCATGGACGACGCCAAGTTGAACTACCACCCCGACCTTGCCGCCCGCGAGTTTGCAAGCTCGATGGCGGGGCTGCTCGAGCAGGACCAGATCAAGGCCATCACGGCCGACATCATGGGCACGGCGGCAGCCGACCAATATCCGGCCAAGTGCACCATCATCAGCGCCATCTTCTATCTGCGCTTCACGATCGAAGTCACGACCGACAGGGGATATGGCCATGTCCTCAAGACCTTCACCGGCAATGCCGGTGGCGTTTCCAGTCCCGGCGGCGGCGTGATGTTCGGCACGGTATTCACCAAGGACCTCAACCGCCTCTATGCGGAAACCGTGAGCTTCCAGTTCAATGCCAGTCCCGTGATGCTGAATGTGAACTTCTTCAGCAAGGGCCACGCCCTGCTGGGCAACTTCATGTCGGGCGGCGTCAGCACGGTCGGTGGAACCGGCGGCGGTACCGGTCGCTGGAAATGACGAAAAGGTGGCAGGCCGCTCCCTTTGGCCTGCCACCGTCCCTGTGTGGGCATCGGGCGCAGGCAGTGAAGCGTTTACACTCCAACACGCTTTGCTCCATAGCGTTTTGCGATTTGGCGGAATCGCCAAGAATCGCAAAGACGCGTCGAACCAAAGAGTTAGGGCAAAACAGCGTTTCCGTCTAAACGCGCTTTGCTCTAGGAAGGGGCTGAAGAAGCCTCGACTACCTGGAATTTCGTCTTGCTGCAGCCCTTTGCCGATATCTGGCGCCAGCGCGAACTGTTTCGCGCCATCCTGACCCGCGAACTGCAGGTACGCTTTCGCGGCTCGGTGTTCGGCTGGGCCTGGGCCGTGCTGGCGCCCCTGGTGATGCTGTCGATCTACACGCTGGTCTTTTCCGGTGCACTCAAGGTCGGCGTCTCCCAGGACAGCGGCGGGCGCTTCGGCTATGCCTTCTCGATCTTCGTAGGCCTGGTCGTCTTCAATTACTTCGCCGAGATCGCCTATCGCGCGCCGCTTCTGCTGGCCGAGCACAAGCACATCATCCGCCGCTCGATCTTCCCGCCGCAGATCCTGGCCTGGATCGCGGTGGCGCGCGGCGGCGTCTACATGCTGATCGCGCTCGGCGTGCTGCTTACCGGGCAGGTCCTGATCGAGCAGTCGATCCACTGGTCCTGGCTGGCGCTGCCCTTCATCCTGCTGCCGCTAGGCCTCGTCCTGCTCGGCATCGTCTGGATCCTCTCGACCATCGGCGCCCTGACCAGCGACCTCAACCATTTGATCATCTCGATCATTCCGGTGGCGATGTTCGCCACCCCGGTGTTCTATGAGGCGAGCCAGGTGCCGGAAGGCTGGCGCTGGCTTGCCTATCTCAATCCCCTCACCGGCATCATCGAGATGATGCGCACCGCCATCCTGCGCGGCGCCTGGCCGGATGGCCTGCTCTATCTGACCTGCCTCGCCGCCTCGCTTGCGGTATTCTATGCCGGCCAGACCCTGTTCATGCGAAAGAAGACGATCCTTGTCGACATCATCTGAACAGACGCTCGCCCCAACTCCTGTCCAAGGTCTCGTCCAAGACGTCCCTCAGGACCTCGCGGTCGAATGCCGCGATCTCGGCAAGGCCTACCAATTCTACAAGCACCCGATCGACCAGGTGAAGCAGGTGCTGTTCGGCGGCAAGAAGCGCTATTACGACGAATATTGGGCGCTCAAGGAGATCGGTTTCGCCATCCCGAAGGGCGCCGCGGTCGGCATCGTCGGGCGCAACGGCTCGGGCAAGTCGACCCTCCTGCAGATCCTGTGCGGCATTACCGCGCCCACCATCGGCTCGCTCACCGTCAAGGGGCGCATCGCCCCGGTGCTGGCGCTGGGCGCGGCCTTCGACTACGAGCTCACCGGGCGCGAGAACTGCTATCTGTCGGGTGCCATTCTCGGCCTCAAGCGCGCCCAGGTCACCGCAAGGCTGCCTGCCATCCAGGAACTCTGCGGCCTTGGCGATTTCTTCGAGCAGCCGGTAAAGCTCTATTCCAGCGGCATGGGCGCTCGCCTCGCTTTCGCCATCTGCGCCCATGCCGACGGCGACGTGCTGATCGTCGACGAAGCCCTCGCCGTGGGCGACGATGCCTTCCGCGAGCGCTGCCGGACCCTGATCCGCGCCTTCCGCCAGCGCGGCACCATCCTGTTCGTCTCGCACGACCTCGACCAGGTGGCGGAATTGTGCGAGCGCACGATCTGGATCGATCGCGGCCGCCTCAGGGCCGACGGCCAGACGCCTGCCGTCATCGCCGACTATCGCAAGGCCCTGGCGGAGGAAGCCGACGACCCCAACCGTTTCGCCTTCATGACCTGAGGCGACTAGCAGGGAGCATGAAGATGGACTCCTCCTGGGATCGCAGGCGTCCTCGCCTGCTCTTCTTATCGACTCGCCGAAGTGCTTCCAAGAGCAGGCGAGGACGCCTGCGATCCCACGGTCTTACCGCCAGAACCACCGCCTGGCTGGCTTCGCCGGTTTGCCGGGTTCGAGCAGAAAATTGGTGAGCTTGGGATAAGTCTGGCCAGACCAGGTGATCGCATAGTTCCAGTCCCGGACGAGACGGCGGAACCGGGTCTCGTTGGCCTCGGTGACCTCGACGAAGAGAAGCGGGCGACAGCGTTCTATGGTGGCCGCAAGCCCCCCCAGCACCTTCAGCTCCATGCCTTCGACATCGATCTTGATGAAATCGAAGCTGTGCCCGGCGAAGAGGTCGTCCCCCTTGGCGATCTGCACCGCGCCTTCCTCGGCCTGACGGATCACCGTGCCGCCCGTATTGTGCTTGCTGTAGGTGAAGGTCTGTCCGACGCCGGCCTGGTCGCTCAGGGCGGTCCCGAGGAAGGAGAAGTCGACATTGGTCAGACTGTTCAAGGCGCAATTGATGCGCAGGCATGCTGCGGCACCCGGTTGCGGCTCGATCGGCACGATCATGCGGACATCGGCGAATTTGCCCAGGAAGACCGTGTGATTGCCGAGATGCGCGCCGACATCGAGGATAGTGGCTTTCTGAGGAAGGTGCGCTCGAATGCGTTCCAACTCTTCGGCTTCGTAGAATTGGCCGCTGGCATGGAAGGCCTGCACCGAATCCGCCTCGTCATTGACGAGGAAGCTCACGCGCTCGGCCCGGTAGTCGAACGACATCACGCTGCCGTCGACACGACTGATGCGATTGGGCCTGGCATCGGGCCTGTCGTCTGAAGCGACAGCGATCGAATCGAGCCAGAAATTGGGATAGCGGTTGTCGAAGGATTCCGACTTCTCCCAATCGGGCAGAGCGTTGCCCGATAGAAGGCCGCGGTGGCGGAATTCGAGATCGACGACCTCGCTGCCGCGGGTTTGCGCCTCGAAGCGTATTCGACGCCTGCCCGCGCCCTCGAAATCATAGGAGCCGATCTCCTGACCATCGACGATCACGCTGAAGCCGGGGCGGTCCGACAGGCGATTGCGCCGCTCGGCCACGCCGGCCGGAGTCAACTCGACATCGAAAGTCAGTTTCGTCGGCGCCTTCAGTCCGAGCTTCAACTGGACCAGCGACGTGTAGCCTTCCGTCACGGGCCGCCCGTTCTGAAGAGAAAAGCCGCGTGCCAATAGAGGCGGGGGTTCATTGAGCTTGCCCTGGAAGTCGATTCCAACAGGAAGCTTGAAATTTTCCTCGATGCGATCGAATCGACGCGCGGGGAATTTTTGCACGTTGTAGCGCTGCAGCCACCAGTCATCGCCTTCCATGTTGAAGGCGGGGCGATCGCTGCGTTGGAAATAGGCCGTCGCGCCCGTGATACCGTGCGGGTGGAAGCCATCGTCCTGCATCAGGAAGCGATAGAGATTGTTGATCGTCGGTATGTGGATGTCGTCGAGGATCAGGATGCCGCCCGCCTTGAGGCGTTCGTAAAAGGCGAAATACTCCAGCTCCGGAAACGGATAACCATGGGGACCGTCGATCAGGACGATGTCGACGTCATGCTTGAGCGGGTTCGCAAAAATCGTGCGCTGCGTCGGCCCGAAGATCCAATTCACATTGTCCTTCAGCCCCGGGAACCCAAGGGCGAAGTTGACGCTCGAATTCTCCTCGGCCTTGTCGTCGTAACAATAGGCGGTGTGCTCTTGCGCGTAATGCGAGAACAGGATCGTGGAGGCGCCGCATCCGGTCTCGACCGAACGGAGCGGCTGCCCTTTGAAATGGTCCTTCAGATAATATTCCATGCGCTCGAGCGGCCCGGTCGTGAGGGTACCGGCTCGGTGGGCGCCACCGCGCTTGTTCTGATAGCGGACAATATCGTGGACGAGATCGGGCATGATGCCTTGACCCTACGCGACGGGCGCACGCACGATCAATGCCCGAATGAGGGGCATCGAACCAATCGTCTGCTCGATCAGGATGCCCGCCGCCGCTGGGGCTCGACATAGGTGGAGAAGATGTGGTCCCAGAACGAGGTGACCACGCCGTAATTGCCCTCCTCGCCGCGATAATGATGCACCATGTGGGCCATGCGCAGGCGATAGAGCAGGCTGCCCGGCCTCGACGGCCAGTGATGCGAGGCGTGATGCACCAGCATATAGGCGACATAGCCGAGCAGGATGCCGCTGGTGAAGCCGCCCGCAAAGGCATGGTTGGCGAAATAGAGCGGCACGTAGAACACCAGGAAGATCACGCCGACACTCAGGAAGGACGGTGCACCGATCATGCCCTTGGGCTCCTGATGATGGGCATCGTGCATGCGGTCGAAGAAGGGCACGGCATGATAGACCCAGCGATGCACGGCATATTCAACGAAAGTCCAGCCGATGCAGCCCAGCACGAAGGCCATCGCCCAGATGCCGACGGCGGTAGCGTCATGCTGCAGAAGAGTCAAGAGAAGCAGGCCTAAGGCTGCAGCAGGGCAGAGTACAAAATCGCCAAAATAGAGAATTTTGTTCAAACGCATGCGCTTCACCGTTCGATGCACTTTGGAAGCTGGAGCATATTTCTCCGCGATTGCGACAGTTTGAGGACAGAATGCTGCGTCCTAGCAGCGCGCTTCGCCCTTCACACCGTCGATCGCCGAGAGCAAAAAGCGTTCAGGGTTGAACGCCCTTTGCTCCAACTCTCAATTTCGATGCGTCCTTGCGATTCTTGCCGATACGGGCGAATCGCAAGGACACTCCAGCAGAACTCCAAGGCAAAAATCATGCCGTCTATGACGCGGCCTCCAGCCTGCAGGGCTCGAGTTCGATCCGCCGCATCGGCCCCAGGCCGGCTGGTTCGCGATGCGCCACCACGATGAAGCTCGTATGCGGCAGGGCCGCCCGCAGCGCCGAGAACAATTGAACCTCGGCACCGCCGTCGAGGGCACTTGTCGGTTCGTCCAGCACGGCCCAGTCCGGCTGCGCCAGCACCAGCCGGGCAAGCGCCAGGCGCTGCTGCTCGCCGCCGGAGAGGCCGAGCGGCGGCGCCTCCTCGTCGAGTTCCTGCAGCCGGTGTTCGAGGCCGACCAGCCTGAGGGCCTCGACATAGGCTTGCCGGGACAGCGCCGCCGGATCCTGCGGATAGGCCAGGACGGTCCGCAGATCCGCCAGCGGCAGATAGACCGCTTGCGGCAGGAAGGCGATCCGCTTGCCGGCCGGCAGGGCCACCCTGCCCTCGCCATGCGGCCAGAGGCCGGCCATCGCCTTGATCAGCGTGCTCTTGCCGATGCCCGACGCACCAGTCAGCCAGGCATTCTCGCCCCGCTCCAATCTCATATCCGCCAGGATGTTGAGGGCGCGCCCATCGGGCGTGGCCAGGGCGAGGCCCTGGACTGAGAGGTGATCGAGCCCGCTCCGGCCGGCCTGGACGCCTTCGCTCTCCGGGGCCCGCGCCAAGGCAACGAGGAAGCCGTCGAGACGGCGTATGGCTGCGGCGAGTTCGGCAAGGCTGCGATAGGAGAAGATGAACCAGGACAGGGTGGTGACCACGTTCTGGAAGGCCGAAGCCAGCTTCATCAGCCCGCCCAGCGCCACATGCCCGGCAAGATAGGCGGGCAAGGCGAGAAACATCGGGATGCGCAGCACCGTGCTGTGATAGGGCCTGGTGAAACATCCCAAAATGAGATCGCGATTCATCAACGCCCGCCAATTGCGCATGATGGCGCCGAAGCGGGCGTCCAGCATGCGCCTTTCGGCAGACTCGCCCGCCATCAGCGCCACAGCGTCGGAGGATTCGCGCAGGCGTGCGAGCGCGTAGCGGAAATCGGCCTCCCGGCTTTGCTGCTGCGCATTGAGCGCCAGCAGAGGACCGCCGAGCCAATGGGTGAGCCCGCTGGAGATCAGCACATAGACCGGGGCGGCCCACACCATATAGCGCGGGATCTCCACCGCCATGCCGAACAGGGTGAAGGCGAGCGGAAAGGAGGACAGCGACCACAGCAGGGCGACATAGGACACCAGTCCCACGATGCTGGTGACGACCTCCAGCCCCTCCTCGGTGAACTTGTCGACGAAGAGGCGGCAGTCCTCGGCGATACGCTGGTCGGGATTGTCGGGTGCGGCATTGGTCTGGCGAAGCCGCACATGCGTCCCGCCGTCGAGCCAACGGTCGAGCGCAGCCGAGGTCAGCGCATGGCGCCAGCGGATCTGCACGCTCTTGCGCAGATAGACCGCCGACAGATAGACCGCCGCATTGATGGCGATCAGCAGGCCGAACACGCCGATCTGGTTGACGGCCGCGGCAGCGTCCCGTTTTTCGAGGGCACCGTAGAACTGGGCATTCCAGTCGATCAGCCGCAGGCTGATATAGACGCTGCCCAGATTGAGGCCGAGAACCACGGCAAGCAAGGCAAGGCCCGTGCGGCCCCCCGGGCCGGCGACGCACAGGCGCAACAATCGCCACGCCTGGCTGAAAATCCGTGGCATGACCAGCCTTTCGCTCAATCGCGGCGCGCAAGGACGGCAGCCGGACCGCGCACCGCCAGCCCGATCAACTCGCCCCGCACATTCTCGGCCAGCAGCTCGACCCCATCCGACCCGGCCCTGTCGACCCGCATTCGCCAACGCCCAACCGCGCCGGCACGCAAATGCAGGTGAAAATCGGGCTGCATGACATTGATGAAGCCCATGGCCGGCTTGATCGTCTCGATGTTGCCGGACCAGGCCTGCCTGAGTCCGTCGCGGCGCAATTCGATGGCAACAGGCACAGCTGCGCAGCGGGCCACCTCGAAGGGAATCGAACCCGGATCGTCTTCCGGCACGTCCGTCCGCGTCACCGGTATGACAGGGTCGGCCGCCTCGGCCGCCATGCCGCGTAGTTCGGCGAGACCGTCCTCGAAGGGGTCGAGCCCGTCGAGGCCGACCAGGCTGAACAGCACCGCCCCGTCCCTGCCATGGAAGTCGAGGCGCGGCAGTGCCTTGTCCTTCATGCGGCCGGTGCGGTCGAGGATGACGGCGCCGAGTGTCGTCGTATCGATGTCAGCATCATGGGCCAGGCCCGCCAACCGCACCTTGAGGCCGGAGCGTTCGACCCGATCGACGGCACCGATGCGTTCATGGGTGGCGCCGTCATGACTGGTAGTGAGCATCACCCGCCCCAGGCGCCCTGCCGTTTCCAGGACGTCGGCAGCATGATGCAACAAGCGTTCGCGCTGATGTCGTTGCTGGTTCATGGGAGGTCCTCAGAAGGCGATGTTGGCACCGAGCTTGAAAGTGCGGCCGGCGGCGGTCTGCAATTCGAGCGGATTGGAGAAGGCGACGCTCGAGCTTGCCGTCTGGCTGTAGGTCGTGGGCATCGGCCAGCGGAAATAGCGCGTATCGGCGATGTTGAGGATGCCGGCCCGCAGCGTGATGTTCTCGCTCGGTTTCCAGCTTCCAAGGATATCGAACACGGCATAGCCGCCGGGCTTGAAGAGGTTGGGAGCGCTGGTGCGGCTGACCTTGGAGGCAAAGGTGCCGATCATCTCGACTTCCAGCCCGTGCTCCGGCTTGGTCCAGCGCAGGCTGGCGACGGCCGTGAGGGGGCTGGCGCCATTGAACGGGGTCCACGGCGCGTCGCGCGTCGTCTTCTGGTTGCCGTGCTGATAGGTAAGGCTGAAGCTCGAACCCCAGTTTTCGGCCCATTGCACTTCGGCGGAGCCTTCGATGCCGGTCAACCGAACCTTGGCGCGATTGGCCCAGGTATAGTCGACCCCCGAACCCGAACTGGCCGGGATCTCCACGAAATTCTGGATGAAGTTGGTATAGTCGGCATGGAAGGCCGACAGGGAGAAATAGCCCCAGCCATAGCGCCCGCGAAGCCCCGCCTCGAAGGAGCGGACCCGCTCCGGCTTCAGCTCCGGCGCCGGCACGAGATTGCCATCCGGCTGGCCCGAGGAGGAGCCAGTATAGAGCTGCTCGGCATTGGGCATGCGGAAGCCTTCGGCATAGAGGCCGTACACCGAATAGGTTTCGTTGAGCTTGTAGATGATGCCGAGCTTCTTGGTCAGCGCCGATTCCTCGCGCTGCCTGAGCACATAGCCGGGCACCGGCCGATAGTCGGACTTGGGCTTGGGCGTGATCTGGTTCCAGGAATAGCGCAGCGCCGGCGTGATCAGCAGCTTGCCGTCCAGCAGGCTGATTTCGTCCTGCACGAAGGCGTCGAGCCTCTTGGTGTTGGAATCGGCGAAGTTCCAGGTGTAGGGCACGACGGTGGAGTTGGAGACCGGCACGCCGCCCGGGGTGAACACGCGGGTGGTGCGATTGCGGACATAGTCGGTGTAGCCATATTCACCGTCGAAGCCCCAGACCACCTTGTGGTCGCTGCGCCCGAGCTTGAAGGATGAATCGATCTGCAGGCCGGCCTGCAGGAAGCGCTGCCCGAACTCGGTGACGTTGTCCTGATATTGCTGGTTGCCATTGGCGAGGGTGCGATGTTCGCGGCTGGTGACCTCGCGGCGCTGCGGCGACCAGGTGATGTTCCAGCGTATCTGGTCGGCGAAGGCGTATTCTGACTTCCACAGGCCGTCGAGCGCGATGCGGTAGCGCGTCAATTCCTGGCTTCCTGTCCAGGAATGGATGAAAGGCAGCAACGGCGGATTGGGATTGGTGGGCGTGCGCACCGTGGTCGGGCCGCGATTGTAGAGGGAGTCGACATCCCTGTTGCGGTCGAAGATCTCGCCGGTGAGCTTGAGTTCCAGCGATTCGGTGGGCCGCCAGACGATCTTGGCAAGGAAGTTCTGCCCCAATTCGTCCAGCGGGTTGAAGCTACCGCAATCGATGGCACCATATTCGACCCAGCGCGGACAGCCATAGCGGCCGCCATCGGCCCGGGCGCGCGAGAGCTTGGCCTCGTTCGCCTTCTTGATCGAATAACCCAGCAGGATCTCGAGATCGGGAGAGACCCGCCAGGCACCGAGGGCGGTGTTCACCAGCGCCTTGTTGTAGCTGTCGAAATTGGTACTCGCCTCCAGCCCCCAATTGCGCCCTTCCTTGATGACGTCGGCCGGATCCTTGGTGGTAAAGGCGACCAGGCCGCCGACAGCATCCGTGCCATAGAGCGCCGAGGCCGGCCCTCGAATGATCTCGACCGATTTGATGAAGGGGAGGTCGACGAAGTCGCGCGTGCCGTCGGTGTTGCCGTCGAGGATGCGCGAGCCGTCGACGCGCATCTGGATGCGGTTGCCCCCCACGCCTCGAATGGTGAAACCGCCATTGCCGCCGAAAGGATCGGTGCTGGAGCTGTTTCGGCCGACGGTAATGCCCGGTTCGTAACGGGTGAGGTCGTCGATGTCGCGCACCATGTGCGACTTCAACTCCTTGTCCGAAATCACCGTCACCGAGGCCGGCACGTCCAAGAGCTGGCGTTTGGCCCGCTCTGCCACGACGGTAACCGGGTCCAGCATCACCGGCTCCTCAGCCGCGCCGCTCTGCGCGACCGGCTGTCCCTGTGGCGGCTTGCGCTCCTCGGCGCGCGCCGCCGACGTGCAGCCCCCAAGAATGAGGCCCACAGCCAGAACGATCCTCGTCTCCATTCCAAACCCCCGAAGTAAATCCCCGGGCGCATAAACACGATGCAAATAATTTAAATCAAGAACAAATATTGAATTGTCATATTATTTTTAAATCTTCAATTTACGCCAATTTTTATTATTCTCATTGACGCAACTTCAAATAAGAATACGTTGAAACTGCGCGAGGCCAGAATTGCCTGAGACGGGCTATCGAGAGCTCTCGTCCTGACCGGCCAGCACCTGGCGTCAAATGCCCGCCCCGCTTTGAATTCCTATAAATCATTGATATTGAATCATTTAATTGGAAGCGCTAGGTGGAATTCGCATTTTTCCGATATCCATCCGTGAGTTTTCGCCACCATGAGCAACCTGACAGCCGAAGTTCACTTCAGAACAAAGATGGGGCCAGAATACATTAAATTACTTTGCGATGACCTTGCACGGGACGAATTCACGACGGCCTTCACCCCGGCCGGGGCCCGGGTCGATCTGCCCCGAGGATTGGGGACGGCCCATATCGACGCCGATGCCCATGAGTTGGTGATCCGCGCCGAGGCGAGGACGGAACAAGGCCTATCGGCGCTGAAGTTCATGCTCAGCCTGCGCCTGGAAAAAGCAGCCGAGGCGGAAAAGCCGGATCTGGCCTGGACCGGACATGGGTGCGATCTTACCGCCCTCCCCGGCCTTCGCGAGATGCGGGTGAAACGCATCATCCAGGTCACGCCGCTGATCCGCCGCATCACCCTCGCAGGCCATGATCTCGAACGCTTCACGCGGGACGGCATCCATATCCGCCTGCTCATCCCGCCCGCCGGTCTCGACAAGCCGGAATGGCCCCGCCCAGCCAGGAACGGGCGCCGTATCTGGCCGCCGGAGGAACGCCGCCCGACACAGCGCCTCTACACCATCCGCCGCATCGACGCGGCAGCGGGCGAAATCGACGTCGATTTCGTCCTGCATGCCGAAGAGGGTATAGCCTCGGGCTGGGCTGCACGGGCAAGCATTGGCGACATCATCGGCATGCTCGGCCCTGGCGGTGGAGAGATGGAAGAAGCCGACTGGTATCTGGTCGCCGGCGACGAGACGGCGATCCCGGCCATTGCCCGCCTCATCGAAACGATGGTGCCAACGGCACGCGGCACCATCCTCATCGAAGTGGAGAACGCCGACGAAATCCAGCCCCTCGCCCCGCCTGCGGGCATCGATCTGAAATGGTTGATGCGCCAGGGGCGCGCCACCGCCGAGAGCGACCTGCTGGCCGAAGCCGCCATGGCGATCACCCCGCCCACGCAGGGCCGTATCCAGTGCTGGCTCGGCGCGGAGGCGCAAACGGCGCAGCGGCTGCGCCACCACTGGCGCGAGGTCCTGCGGCTTCCCAAGGACGTCGTCAGCGCCGTTGCCTATTGGCACCGCGGCACCCCTGGTCACTGATTGCGGTGGCGCCGATTTCGATGAAAACTCGGATCGAAAAGCCTCAACCCAGCGCCATCTTGCCGATGATACGCATGCCGTCGCCGATGTCGGCCTCAATGGCATCGCGCAGCCCCCTGGCGTCGCCCCGATCGATGGCGGTGATGGCGCGATGATGCTGGTCGACGAGGCCACTCATGTCGAGGTCCTCATAGACGAGACGCATGAACGGGCCGAATTGCAGCCAGAGCGTCTCGATCAGGGGCAGCAGCACCGAGGAGGACACCGCCGTGTAGATGGCGAAATGGAAGGCGTGGTTGGCCCGCATATAGCCTTCGGCATCGTCCTCGGCGAGGCAGCGCTCGACCTCGTCGTCATGCATCCGGATGGCGGCGAGGCGCTCGGCGTCGATGGCGGGCAGCGCTCTTTCGGCCGCCTCTCCCTCCAGCAGCATGCGCACGCGCACCAGTTCCTCGAAGCGGGCCGGCGTCATCACGGGAACGCTGACCCGGCGCGTCGCGGTCAAGGTCAGGGCCCCCTCCGCGACCAAACGCGTCACTGCCGCCCGGACAGGCATCGGACTGACGCCGAGCATCTCGGCCAGCCCCCGCAGGGTCACGGCCCGGCCCGGGACGAACTGCCCGCCGACCAGGCCACTGCGGATCGCCGCATAGACCTTGTCATGCACGGGCGCCAGTTTGCTGGCGGGCTCGCTGCTGCTCGACTTGGGCGAACTCGACTTGGGCGAACCGGGCTTGGGCGAACCGGGCTTGGGCGAACCGGGCTTGGGCGAACTCGGCATGGGCAAAACGGACTCCATTTGACACCGCACAAATTTGTGATCACAATTAGTGCAGATGAAGGATGCGTCAAGACACGACGCATTCATAACCCCGGTGTACCATGGGATTCCAAACGCACGGCGTGAACAAACTCGCCGGCGACGCGGCAGGCTTGTCTTCGGCCCCGCAAGTCGACGTCATCGAAGTGCTGCTTCCCGACACCAACGGCATTCTCCGCGGCAAATGGCTGCCCGGCTCGGCGATCGACAAGGTCCTCAAGGACGGGGTGGCGATGCCGCAATCCATGTTCGGCCTGGACGTCTGGGGGCGCGAGGTCGAGGAAACCGGCATCCACATCGAGACCGGCGACAAGGATGGCCTGTGTCGCCTGGTTCCCGGCACGCTCAAGCCGGTGCCCTGGTCCTCCCAGCCTGCCATGCAGGCACTGATCTCGATGTACCTGCCGGATGGCCGGCCATGGATGCTCGATCCGCGACATATCCTCAAGGCCCAGCTCGACAAGCTCACCGCCCGCGGTCTCAAGCCGGTGGTGGCCTTCGAGCTTGAATTCTATTTGCTGCAGGGCGGCGGCAAGCCGGGCGAGACACCCAAGACCGTGTTCCACCGCGACACCGGCCCCGCCCGCCAGAACATGTATTCGATCTCCGATCTCGACACCTTCGCGCCGGTGATCCAGGAGATGCGCGAGGCCGCCAAGATCCAGGGCCTGCCGGCGGATTCGGTGATTTCGGAGGCCGCCCCCGGCCAGTTCGAGATCAATCTCTATCATCGCGACGACGCCATGGCGGCCGCCGACGACGCCGTGCTGCTGCGCCGCATGATCCAGGGCGTGGCGCGCAAGCACGGCCTCGTCGCCAGCTTCATGCCCAAGCCCTATCTCGACACCGCCGGCTCCGGCATGCACATCCATGCCAGCCTCCTCGATGCAGAAGGGGCCAATGTCTTCGCCAAGCCGGAGACGGGCGACGAAACGCTGCGCCATGCCGTGGGCGGCATGCTGACCCATATGCCCGAGACGGCGCTGCTGTTCGTGTCGAGCTACAATGGCTTCCGCCGCCTGATGCCGGGCTCCTATGCGCCGGTTTCGCTGACCTGGGGCTATGACAACCGCTCGGTGGCCGTGCGCATCCCCAATGGCAGCCCGGCCGCCACCCGCATCGAGCACCGCATCGCCGGTGCCGACGCCAATCCCTATCTCGTCCTCGCCGCCATCCTGGCCGCCATGCATGAGGGCATGGAGAAGAAGATGCCGGCCCCCGAGCCGATCATCGGCAATGCCTACGATCTCGGCGCTCCCAGGCTGTCGGGCTCGATGCAGGAGGCCGTCGCCCTGTTCCGGGCCTCGGACTTCGCCCGTCGGCATTTCGGCGAGCACTTCGCCGAAATCTATGCGGTGATGAAGGAACTCGAATGCGCCGAGTTCGAGCGCCGCATCTCAAGCCTGGAGTATGAAACCTACCTGTAGGAACCTTACTGCATCCCCCTTCTCCTGCCCGCAACGGACCTGCCTCAATAAACATCACGAAAAACCTTTCGGCAGGCTTGAGCAGATTCAGCAGGAGTTCTAGCTTTCGTACGACAGCGCTGCGTCCGGGAATGCGCGGCGCTCACCCAGAGGAGGTGTTCCCGATGTCAGCCTTCAAGAAACTGGCTCTCGCGGCCACGGCCGTGGCGTTGCTCGCGGGCCAGGCCATGGCCGAGGACAAGGTCGTCAACGTCTATAACTGGTCGGATTACATTGGCCCGACCGTGCTCGAAGATTTCACCAAGGAAACCGGAATCAAGGTCGTCTACGACACCATGGATTCCAACGAGGTGCTGGAAACCAAGTTGTTCGCCGGCAATTCCGGCTATGATGTCGTCTTCCCCTCTGCGACCTTCGCATCGCGCCAAATCAAGGCAGGCGTATTCCAGAAAATAGACAAATCCAAACTGTCCAACTACAAGGAATTATGGCCCAAGATCATGGAGAATCTTGCGGTTTACGACCCCGGCAATGAGTATCTCGTCGACTACACCTGGTTCACCACCGGCATCGCCTATAATGTCGACAAGGCCAAGGCCGTCTATGGCGACAAGCCGCTGAACAGCTGGGACGTGGTGTTCAAGCCCGAGAACCTCGCCAAGTTCAAGGATTGCGGCGTCTATTTCCTCGACAGCCCCGAGGACGTCCTGACGGCAGCCCTGAAATATCTCGGCAAGGAGCCGGGCTCGACCGACAAGAAGGACATCGAGGCCGCCGGCAAGCTGCTCGAAGGCGTCCGTCCCTATGTGAAGAAGTTCCACTCGTCCGAATATATCAACGCGCTCGCCAATGGCGACATCTGCCTCGCCATCGGCTGGGCCGGTGACACCTATCAGGCCAAGGCGCGTGCCGAGGAAGCCAAGAACGGCGTGAAGGTCGATTATGTCGTGCCCCAGGAAGGCACGCTGATGTCGATGGACACCATGGCCATTCCCAAGGACGCCAAGCATGTCGATGCGGCCCACGCCTTCATCAACTACATGATCCGTCCTGACGTGGCTGCCAAGAACGCCGATGCCACCAAGTTCGCCTCGGGCGTGCTGGCGGCCAAGCCCCTGGTCGACAAGGCGATCACGGACAATCCGCAGATCTATCTCAACGACGACATGCTGGCCAAGACCTATACCGTGCAGCCCTATGCGGCCAAGGTACAGACGCTGGTCACCCGCACCTGGACCCGGGTCAAGACAGGCCAGTGAGCCGATACCGATGCGTGCCGGAATTCCGGCACGCCGGAGGGATCTCGAACGGCGCGGTTTCCGCGCCGTTTTCTTTTGTCCGATGAATTGATTTTGCCGGGCAATTGTCGTTCCATGCGGCCAACCCATACCAAGCCTCGAGAATGCCTAGGCATTCTCGAGGCTTGGTATAGAACCAATGAGGAACCGACATGCTCCCCAAGGAATTCGTGGTCGCCGATCCGCGCTTCAAAGCGCTCATTTTCGGCAATTCGCAGCTCGACAAGCTCCATACCGGCACGCGCTGGGCGGAAGGGCCGGCCTATTTTCCGGCCGGCAAATATCTGATCTGGTCGGATATCCCCAACAACCGGCTGATGCGCTACGACGAGACCGACGGCTCGGTCTCGGTCTATGACCATGACAGCCGCAACCAGAACGGCCACACCGTCGACCGCGAGGGACGCCTGATCGCCTGCGAGCATCGCGGGCGCTGCGTCAGCCGCATCGAGCATGACGGCAGCCGCACCATCCTGGCCGACAAATATGAGGGCAAGCGCCTGAACTCGCCCAATGATGCGGTGGTGAAGTCGGACGGCTCGATCTGGTTCACCGACCCGACCTATGGCATCGATTCCGAATATGAGGGCGATGCGGCCCCCTCCGAAATCGGCGCTTCCTATGTCTATCGCATCCCCGCGCGCGGCGGAAAGCTCACGGCGGTGGCCACCGATTTCGTCAAGCCCAATGGCCTTGCCTTCTCGCCCGACGAATCCAGGCTCTACATCGTCGACACCGGCGCCACCCATGTCGAAGACGGCCCGCGCCACATCCGCGTCTTCGACGTGGGCGAGGACGGCATCACGCTTTCGGGCGGCAAGGTCTTCGCCACCTCGCCGGCCGGCCTGTTCGACGGCCTGCGCGTCGACATTCACGGCAATGTCTGGACCTCGTCCGGCGAAGGCGTGATCTGCTACGCCCCCGACGGCACGCTGCTCGGCAAGGTGCTCATCCCCGAAGTCGTCGCCAATGTCGAATTCGGCGGCCCCAAGCGCAACCGCCTCTATATCTGCGGCACCACCTCGCTCTATGCGGTGTATCTGAACACCCAGGGCGCCAAGCGGCCGAAGAAATAGCGCGTTCGGGCCCGTTGAGGAGAGTTCCTCTCCGCTTTGTCGTAGCCGAGCTTGACCCGGCTAACGATAAACCGTGCGCAATCCGGCTCGAAGCTGGATTGCCGGGTCAAGCCCGGCCAAGACAATGCAAGCGCCGGTTTACGTGAGCCGCATTGTCCTCAGGGCTCCCTGATCACCACGTCATAGGCCGGCGCCCCCAGGGCGCCGGCCAGGCTGAAATGCCACCATTCCCGCGCATAATTGACGAGGCCATGGGCGGCGAAGGCAGCAACCAGGATTCGGCGATTGGCGGCGGCCTCGGCCGGGACCGTCTTGCTCCCGGTCCACGACATCTCGTCGAACAGATCGAAGCCACCGCCGAAATCGAGGGGCTTCGGCTCCCCTGCACCATCCAACGATTCGGCTCCGACATCGATTGCGATCCCTTTCGAGTGACTTGACGTGCGGGCGACATAGCCGAGCGCGAACAGTCTCGACTTGGGCGTGCGGGGATAGAATTCAGCCTTGGTCCGCTGGTCCGTGGCATCCCCTGCCCAGGCCAGGAAATCGGCAACGGCGCGCTTGGGCCGGTAGCAATCATAGACGACGAGCCGCCACTGGCGCTTCTCGAGGTCGCGGGCCGTCGCGGCCAGCGCCTGCGCCGCCTCTCGCTTGAGCCAGCAGGCCGGACTTTCATAGCCGGCGACAGGCCGGCCGACGAAATTATGCGAACCGGCATAGCGCATGTCCTGCCGGATGCCGGGCGCGATGTCGGCCAGGCGCACGAAGCCGGGCGGCAAGTCGGCGGAGAGGGCGGAAGAGGCCGGGAGGCTTGCGATGAAGAATACGCCGACGAGAATCAAGCGACACGTTGCATCCCTCCGCCTCAATTCTGCGGCTCGCATGTCGCCTCCGGCGCCGGCCAGAGCAGGAAGACCCGGTGTTCCGGCCCGTCCACCGCCTGGAAACTGGCATTGCCCTGCGCATCGGGATGCTCCACCTGGATGCCTGCGCCGGGAACGTCGAGGCGGATGCCCTTGGCATTCTGCGTCGCGGTGAGCTTGCCGCCGTCACCGTCCAGGGTGCAGGTGAAGACGGCTCCCTGCTGGCGGCAGCCGCCGCCCGCCCACCATTGCCGCTTGTCGCCCCGGAACCACAGGCCGATACCGATGCCCGTGCCATTGTCGGCCAGGAGCCGCACCGTGATGCGGGTCACGCGCTGGTCGACATGCTTGACGAGATGGGCGGTGTCGTAATCGCGGGCATAGCACAGCGACGCCTCGGCCGGCCCCGCCATCGCCACCAGCCCGGCCATCACGGCAAACACGCCGACGAACCGCCCCTTCGGCAACATTCGCACTCTCTCCCCCTGCCCCGTCCTGATTTCACTGGCATTGTGCGCCGGATGCAACTATCTCGACGCCATTATGGCATTGATCAAGATCTGCGGTCTCTCCACTCCCGATACGCTGGAAGCAGCTCTGGCCGCCGGCGCCGACATGGTCGGCTTCGTGTTCTTCGAGAAATCGCCCCGCCATATCGGCTATGATCTGGCGGCGAAGCTGGGCGCGCAGGTAGCGGGCCGCGCCCGCAAGACCGCGCTTTCCGTCGATGCCGACGACGCCAGGCTCGATGCCATCGTCGCCGCCCTCGCGCCCGACGGCCTGCAACTGCACGGCAAGGAAAGCCCCGAGCGGGTCGCCGCCGTCAAGGCCCGCTACGGCCTGCCGGTCCTGAAGGCGATCGGCGTCTCCTCCGCCGCTGATCTCGAAGGAGCAGCTGCCTATCGCGGCGTGGCCGACTGGCTGTTGCTCGACGCCAAGCCCCCGAAGGATGCCGCCCATCCCGGCGGCAACGGCGTGACATTCGACTGGACGCTGCTCAAGCATCTCGACCGCACCCTGCCCTTCATGCTATCGGGCGGGCTCGATCCCGCCAATGTTGCCGAAGCCATCCGCATCAGCACCCCCGACGGGGTCGACGTCTCGTCGGGCGTCGAAGACCGGCCCGGCGTGAAGAACCCCGACAAGATCAGGGCTTTCGTGGAGACAGCACGCGCCGCTCTCACGTCATCCCGCTGACAACAGGCCGCAACGATGACCGACACTCCCAAGCTCAATTCCTTCCGCAACGGACCCGATGAGCGCGGTCATTTCGGGCAGTTCGGCGGACGCTTCGTCGCCGAGACGCTGATGCCGCTGATCCTGTCGCTGGAGGAGGCCTACAAGCAAGCCAAGGCAGACCCGGCCTTCCACAAGGAGATGGCGGGGCACCTCGCCACCTATGTCGGCCGTCCTTCGCCGCTCTATTTCGCCGAAAGGCTGACCGAGCATTTCGGCGGCGCCAAGATCTATCTGAAGCGCGAGGAGCTGAACCATACCGGCTCGCACAAGGTCAACAACGTGCTCGGCCAGATCATGCTGGCGCGTCGCATGGGCAAGCCGCGCATCATCGCCGAGACCGGCGCCGGCCAGCACGGCGTCGCCACCGCCACGCTCTGCGCCCGCTTCGGCCTGAAATGCGTCGTTTACATGGGCGCCGTCGACGTTGCCCGCCAGGCGCCCAACGTCTTCCGCATGAAGATGCTCGGCGCCGAGGTCATTCCCGTACAGTCCGGCTCCAAGACGCTCAAGGATGCCATGAACGAGGCGCTGCGCGATTGGGTCACCAATGTGCACGACACCTTCTACTGCATCGGCACCGTGGCCGGCCCCCATCCCTATCCGGGCATGGTGCGCGACTTCCAGTCGATCATCGGCCGCGAGACTCGCGAGCAGATGATGGAGGCCGAGGGGCGCCTGCCTGACAGCGTGATCGCCTGCATCGGCGGCGGCTCCAACGCCATGGGCCTGTTCCATCCCTTCCTCGACGATCCCTCGGTGGAGATCATCGGCGTGGAAGCGGCCGGGCACGGCCTCACCAGCCTGCACGCCGCCTCGATCGCCGGCGGCCGTCCCGGCGTGCTGCACGGCAATCGCACCTATCTTCTGATGGATGCCGACGGCCAGATCGAGGAAGCCCATTCCATCTCGGCGGGCCTCGACTATCCCGGCATCGGGCCGGAACATTCCTGGCTGCACGAGGTCGGCCGCGCCACCTATCTGTCCGCGACGGACCAGGAGGCGCTGGATGCCTTCCAGCTGCTGTCGCGCCTGGAAGGCATCATTCCCGCGCTCGAATCGGCCCACGCCCTCGCTCGGGTGGCCGAACTGGCGCCGAAGCGGCCCAAGGATCACCTGATGGTGGTCAGCCTCTCCGGCCGTGGCGACAAGGACGTACCGCAGGTTGCCGAGATCTTGGGAACGTCGCTGTGAGCCCGGGTGCGCGGACGTCTCGTCCGCTCTTCCTCCTCAACAAGTGGCAGTGTTTCCAAGAGCGGACGTCGCGACATGCCTTCATGTCGCTGAGACGTCCGCGCACCCGGAAACGCCATCCCATCCTGCCGCCCCTTGCTCCGAGCCTGTGACCCCATGACCAGCCGCCTCACCGCCCGCTTCGCCGCTTTGGCCGCCGAAAAGCGCGCCGCCCTGGTGACCTTCGTCACCGCCGGCGACCCCGATATCGAGACCTCCGCCAAGATCCTCGCCGGCCTGCCGGCGGCGGGCGCCGACATCATCGAATTCGGCATGCCCTTCACCGATCCGATGGCCGACGGCCCGGCCATCCAGGCCGCGGGCCTGCGCGCCCTCAAGGCCGGCATGACGCTGACCAAGACGCTCGGCGTCATCCGCGAATTCCGCCAGGGCAATGGCAAGACCCCGGCCGACGATGCCACGCCGATCATCCTGATGGGCTATTTCAACCCGATCTACATCTATGGCGTCGAGCGCTTCCTGGTCGATGCCAAGGCAGCCGGGGTCGACGGCCTGATCGTGGTCGACCTGCCGCCGGAGGAGGATGACGAGCTCTGCCTGCCGGCGCTGAAGGCCGGCATCGCCTTCATCCGCCTGGCGACGCCGACCACCGACGACAAGCGCCTGCCCAAGGTGCTGCAGAACACCTCCGGCTTCGTCTATTATGTCTCGATCACCGGCATCACCGGCTCGGCCACGCCGGATTTCGGCGTGGTGGCGGGTGCCGTCGGCCGCATCAAGCAGCATACCGACCTGCCGGTCTGCGTCGGCTTCGGCGTCAAGACCGCCGAGCATGCCCGGGCCATCGCCGAGGGTGCCGACGGCGTGGTCGTCGGCTCGGCCCTGGTGGAAGCGGTGCGCACCAGCCTCGACGCCGACAACCGGGCAACGGACAAGACCGTGCCGGCCGTGCTGGCGCTGGTGAGCGACATCGCCAAGGGCGCCCGCAGCGTCAGGAAGTAAGATGTCATCCCGTGCGCGATGCAGCACGCAGTGACACGTCGCAGACCCGGGACCCCGAGCAGAAAAGGCACCTGACTGGTCTCGCGGTCCCGTGTCTGCACCGCAACGCTTCGCATTGCAGTGCACACGGGATGACTGGAAGCTCAGAACAGCTCCGGCCGCTTCAGCCGGAGCGTCTGCACCAGGGCGTAGGTCTTGAGATCGGAAAGTTCGCCGCGGTCGGCCATGGCGGCCAGGTCCTTCAGCCCGATCTCGACCACTTCGATCTCCTCGTTCTCCTCCGCCAGGCCGCCGCCGGCGCCCACGCGGCTCGCCGCCGAATATTCGGCCAGGAACATGTGCATCTTCTCGGTCGAGATGCCCGGCATCACGAAGGCGGCGCCGAGAGGGACCAGGGCCTTCAGTTCCAGCCCCGCCTCCTCCATCGCCTCGCGCCGGGCGCAATCGGCCGGATCGTCCTCGTCCAGGATGCCGGCGGGCGCTTCCAGGGAGGCCTCCACACCATGTCCCTTGAGAATCGCCACGCGCAACTGGCGCACCAACAGGGCCAGTCGGCGCTCGGGGTCGAAGGGCAGAACCGTCACCGCATCACCGTGATCCTCGACGCTGCGGTGAATCACCGCGCCGCCGGGCGTGCGGGCCTTGACCATCAGCAGGCGGTTCCAGCCATCATAAAGCAGGGCCTCGTCGAGAATCGCTGCGGCCAAGGCATTCACTCCATTCGAATTCCGCGCAGACAAGCCCAGCAAGGTGTCAAACGCAAGGCAGAACGCCGGTTTTGCGGCGGTTTCATCAAGCTGTCGCAAGAACTGCAAATGGGCGTTGACATCGGCTCTCCGCCCCCCTAGAAGACCCCCGCGCCCAGATGGCGGAATTGGTAGACGCGCACGGTTCAGGTCCGTGTACTGCAAGGTGTGGAGGTTCGAGTCCTCTTCTGGGCACCAATTTCCGAAAGGCTCGACGTGGCTAACGGCCCGTCGGGCCTTTTGCATTTCGAGGCCTCGCAGAGTGTCGCCCAAGCCCGCGCCACGGACTTCAGCTATCCTCGGCTTTCAGCTGTCGTCGCGCAGTCTCTCGGCCCGTTCGCGGGCTTCGGCAGGGATCGGCAGCAAGCCGGAGCCCCGCAGCATCGCCTCGATCGCCGTGTTGGCATGGTCGAGCGCACTGCCGGCGGCATGTCCCCAGCTCTCGATATAATCAACCCGATGTGGCGGACCCGATTGAGGGCGAACCGCTACTTTGAGCGGGCTTTGGGCCGCCTCAATACCAACCACACAACGAGAATGAAGGGGGACGCCAGAACCAGAAGGATGAAAGCCAATATAAGCCAGTGAAGGGCCGCCACGTTTTTTGATCCTCCCAAACTATTGCCGCTCGGGCATTCCAGGCGCAGACGCTATACGAGCACAGTGCCTGTCTGGGGTCGCGCCGACCATGCCTCACTCTGAGAAGTACCCCAAATGCCCAAGATCCAATACTGCTGGCGCTGCAAGTGCGACATTCCGATGCTGGACGAAAGCGAATGGTCCCAGGTGCTGCCTGGCCTGCGCGACGGCGTCAGGGACTTTCAGCGCTACCGCATGCACCACGATGCTTCGCCCACCGGGGCCAAAGACTACATCCTCGGCCAGGGAGCACTTGATCGCTATTTCGGGATAACCGGCCACAGGGAAACAGACGTGAATGCTTTGTGGCACCACAGGGCAAGCGCTTTCGGCCCGCCGTGCCACGCCTGCGGGAAGCCCCTTCGGACACCCAGAGCGTCATTCTGTGCCGAGTGCGGAGAACCCCGGGAGAGCCACTAGGCGCCCTTCTCCTCCCGAGGCACTCCCCAGCCCCGGCCAAAGAGAAAGCCCGCCAGTGACTCTTAGCGGGCTCTCTAGGCTCATTTCCAAAGATGAGGCAGGTTTCCGGCCATCTCAGCCAAATGTGAAGGTGAACGGCTTCCCGCCTATCGTCCCGGTGCCGGTCCCCCGCGTCCCCGTCGAAGCAAACTCAAAGGGGCCGCTCTGACCATTGCTGCAATTAAATACCCCGGAACCTTTACGTCCCGTCTCGTAAACGAAATTCCCCGTTCAGGTCAGACCCTTGTTACTCTTGATCGAAAGTGTACCGCCGCCGTCTGCGTAGCCCGTAGCGGTCCCGGTAAAGGTTTCGCGCACGGGGGGAAGATCCTCGCCGCTGCGACGTGATGGGGTCTTACATGAGTGACCCCCGGGAGTAAGCCTGGGAGGTCTATTTGTGATAACCCTAGCCGGCATGTTCAATCGAAGGGATGCGGCATGTCTATCGTCTATCTTCCAGTCATATCCGAGGCAGACTTCCCGGCCATCAAGGACATCCTTCGATCTGACATCAGCGCGACCTCATATCGTGATTGGCTGGGTATAACAGAACGTTGGCGTGGGGATCACAACATTGCAAATGATGAGCACCGGGATGTGCCCATAGCCGCAGCCGACTTTGCTCGCTATCTATCCTCCCACCCCTCGCAGCCTCGCACTCTTAAGGCCCTACTCGACTTTGCAGATATCACTGGGCGGGCGACAAGATCGGCATAGTGTACCCTCGGGCTGGCCACGGGGGAAAGCCAGCTGCCGCCCCTACGTATGGGGCCTCACATAAGTGCCCCAAAATTATAGCCCGGGAGTTCCCTTTAGGTCCGGTACAGATACTCCCCCGCCCCAGCCTTAAGTCCCCTCTCGGCCTCCTCCGCGTCTTTCCTCGTGAGACACGCTAGGGTCCGATATTCGAGGTCCGCTAGGTGCTCTAAGCAGTGGTCGCGCTTGCTCTTGTTGTTCCTCCTCCCGGTGCCGAGAGGTTCGGGTAGTAAGGAACTCAGCCGGGCCGCTACGTGCCCACCCATCCCGAAGAGCACCTTCTGTCCATTGCTGGTGTGGCGAACCTCATAGCAGCCAGGACCATAGGGGGCCACGAGGACACCTCGGTGCCGGGGGTCCGGGAAGGGCCGCCACTCGGACCACTCATTGTCCATCGCGGTCACTTCATCCTCACTTCCCAGGGCTCGTCAAAGGTGAGGTCGAAGCGTGCGGCACTCGGTATAGGCCGCAATGAATACGAGAAGTGACCATGCGGCCCGCCGTTAAACTCGAACATTGCGCGGCACCTCACCACGCCCTCCTTCGAGGTCCCGAGCGTCTCAATGCCGCTGATGTGTATGGCATCCATGTTCAACCTACCGCCCGTGTCCGGCGACTGTCTTGTGACCAGACTTCGAGCTGCTAGCGCCTCATCCTGGCCATCACATCTAGGAGGCGAGCGGGGAGCGAAGAGGTAGGCCAGAAAGATCACGAACACCAAGAGGGCAATAGCCAAGCTGCCGACCACACGGCGGGGAACTTCACGCATGCCATGGGCTCCCGGTTCGCTCCATCTCAGTGCCCCCTCAATGCATCCAGCCCGCACCAATACAGCCGCTTCTCCTCATGGGCCGCCGCGCCGGTCTTGTAGGGCACGGCAAGGTCCTCCCGGACTAGCTGCATGCCTGCATTAAGCCCGCTGGGGCTGCCGATCCTGGGGATGCCAGGGTGCGCCCATAGATGTCCTTACGGGGCTTGGGGGCGCGCAAGGGAGGGCCACTGTGTCGCCAAGGCTCCCCGAACATGACCCAGAGCTATGACTCACGGTCCTTCTGGGCAACGCGATGGAGCCCTTCCAACTCGACATCAGCCGGCCAATAACCCAGTTCGGGAATCTGAATGAACTTATCGCGATGACGCCACAGGATTGTCCCCACGTTCTTGGCCTTGTCCTTTCCGCCTAGGACATGCCCGCGAGCTTCCAATGCTCTTACAAGTTCGCCTCGTGTCATAGGTCGCCTTGCATCCACCAGAACCTCGCGGCACGCAGCCAGAATTGCATCGGGAGACAAGTGCGCACGGCCGGGAGTATCTGGACCGATTTTCGGCGCGTTAGCTAGAGAGCGCCTCTCATAGTGAGGTCTCATGAGCGGCTCAAGTTTCGAAAGCCCCCGAATTAACACATCTTCGCTGGATTTTAGAGCCTCTAATTGCTCACGATAGCGCGTAATTTGTTCCTCTATTCTTTTTATGCTCTCTGTTATCTCCCTCTTTGATTTAAGGAGACCCTCATATGATTTAATGAGATCTTCGGCAGACAATGCGGTGCTTCCATCTTTGCGAGCGGCATGGACTTTAGTCCACCCAACTTCGTCATGCATGGGGCGAATTCAGAAATGGTTAACGAATCATTAACAGCCATTCACAGCGAATGGCAACAACTCACACCAACAACTTGCAGCAACTCATGCGGGCTGATAGGTTCGAATCAGAGAAAGGATGAGTCGCATGAGAAGAGCCCTAGCTCTGGTTGCCCGGCCGGTCAGCGATCAGAGCACGAACGAAAAGGACCGCTGACCTGATCCTTGGCGGGAGAGAGGTCAAGCGGTCCTAAGATCGGCGCAACATAGGCAGGTCGCGTTAGCGGTCTGCCGCCAGCGCTCGTAGCTCAGTGGATAGAGCAGGTCTCCGCTAAAGTCCCGGTCGCAGGTTCGAATCCTGTCGAGCGCTCCACCTCTTCGCTAAAACCAACGTTATCATGCAATTTTAATAATTGGAATCCCCTAATGCCCGAACATTTGGCCGGCTGTCTCGTGTAACACCACTGGCATACAAAGCGCCCACCCCTCTTGAAATTCCCCTTTAGTTTCAATAGGTTTCCTTTTCTTAGGCGCAATTCTCTTCTGGGCACCAATTTCCGAAAGGCTCGACGTGGCTAATGGCCCGTCGGGCCTTTTGCATTTCAGGGCTTCGCAGAGTGTCGCCCAAGCCCGCGCCACGGACTTCAGCTATCGTCGGCTTCAGCTGTCGTCGCGCAGTCTCTCGGCCCGTTCGCGGGCTTCAGGGGGGATCGGCAGCAAGCCGGAGCCCCGCAGCATCGCCTCGATCGCCGTGTTGGCATGGTCGAGCGCACTGCCGGCGGCATAGTCTCCGTCCAGCCAGTCCGGCAATTCGTTCAGCACATTGGTGAGGCAGGCGAGCAGCATCGCCTCGTTGTCGGACAGGCTCGCCTTGATACGCTGATACTCGGCCGCGAGAACGGTCGGGTGCTCGTCATAGTCCAAGGGTCGAAATGCCATATACTGCAGCCCCGTCGCGATGTTGCAGGCCTGGCAAATTGCGTTCAGGCGCGCGTCAGAGCGTTTTGCGATTTAGCGGCGACGCCAAGAATCGCAAAACGCCTCGAACCAAAGAGTGAGAGCAAACAAGCGTTTCCATCTAAACGCGCTTTGCTCTGGAGATCACTGGCTTATCGCGTGTGACCGCCACGTTACAAGGCTCGCGATTGTCTCCGGGACAGACGACGTTGCGCAAAGCCTGCGACGGAAGGTCCCAAAAGCCCGGTCACGCCCCTATCACGCCCCTGAGGGATTGTTAGCCTACAAACAGAACCAGGGGAGAGTAACGATGGCAATACATCTGACCGGTCCGCGCAGCGGCCAGGAACCGTGCCTGTTGTTCGAGGATTGCGGCGTTCTCTCCGCCGAGCGGTTGGAGCGTGGCATTCCCTGTCTCGACTTTGCCTCTCCGAATTGCGCGACGAGCGGCGTCGCCGCCCTGAAGGCCAAACTCGCCGTCCGCAAGGCCATGGCGCGCGTGCATGATCGCCTGAAGGCAATCGATGCCGAGCGCAATAGGCGCAGGCCCGGTTGAACGACGGCCTCGACAAGATCCGTGCCCGCGAACCGCTGCGTTATGGTATGGAGCCGGCGATCACGCTGCCGCCACGAAGTTCCGCGACACTCCGGCCGAATGCAAGGCCATGCCGGATGTGGCCGTCTGGGGAGAACTCACCATGCGCGCCATTATATCCTTGTTGATCATCGTCTATCTGATCGGGGTGGGCGTCGAACTGGCGCCGGTGGTCCAGGGGCAATGGAGCAGCGGATCGGCCTCTGATTTTGCCAGCAGCATCGCTCGAGCGCTTCCCGATGCCCTGACCTGGCCGGCCAAGGTCTATCGCAGCCTGACTGACAAGGCCTGAGCGCGCGCTTCGATACGCGAAAGCGGCTGGTTCGTTCAGTTGGGCTCGCTGTCCGACCGACCTGTCCGAGATACCTCCATCGTGCTTGGAGAATCGGCCCCGAACGATCCTGGCAGATTGGTCCTTGCCGAGCCGCGGGCGGAAGAGACCGGCCATTGGCCGGTCCCCGTGCGACAGGCCCCCACCTCAGGTCGTCTGTCCTCCATCCACCGTCAGAATGGCGCCCGTGATCTGCCGTGAGGAAGGGCTCGCCAGAAAGGCGACAGCGGCGGCGACATCCTCCGGCGTGCCATAACGCCCAAGCGGGCTCAGGCTGCGCTGGAAGTCGGAGAACTCGCCATTGGCGGGGTTCATGTCGGTGTCGGTCGACCCCGGCTGGACCAGGTTGACGGTGACATCGCGCGGTCCGAGCTCCTGGGCAAGGCCCCGCGTGAACGAGTGCAAGGCAGATTTGGTCATATAGTAGAATGTGCCGGGATGTCCGACGATACGCTCGGCACCCGCGGAGCCGATCGTGACGATGCGTCCGCCAGCGTTAAGATGCGGAATGGCGGCCTGCGCCGCAAGCACAGGGCCGCGTACATTGACGTCGAGCATCGCATCGATCGTCTCTACGCTGATCTCGGCGGTCGATGCATAAAGCGCAATCGCGGCATTGTTGACGAGGATGTCGAGACCGCCCAGCGCCTCGGCCGCTTCGTTGACAGAGCGCTTGATCGCAGCCGGATCGGCGCTGTCCGCTTGAATGGCGATAGCCTTGCGGCCCTTGCCCTCGATCGCCCGAACGACCGCGGCAGCGCGATCGGCTGACTTCTCATAGGTGAGCGCCACATCCGCTCCCTTTTCCGCGAGGGCGATCGCTATCGCGGCGCCAATGCCGCGAGACCCGCCTGTCACGAGCGCACGCTTTCCAGACAATTCCATGGTCACAGCCTTTATCTAGTGATCGATACAAAAATGCTAGGGCTATTGCCTCGAACGGTCAATGGATTTATGTAGCGATCGATGCAAAATTCTGACCCGAAGGCCGATGCCGCCCCTGCGCCTCCCCCCCTGCGCGGGCGGCCGCGTGCGTTCGATCGGGCCGCTGCGCTGGCGCAAGCGACCCGCCTGTTCTGGACCAAGGGTTTCGAGGCGACTTCCATCGCCGATTTGACGCACGCCATGGGTATCGGCGCGCCCAGCCTCTATGCCGCCTTCCAATCGAAGGAGGCCCTTTATGCCGAGGCGCTGCGCCACTATGCCGAGACCAACGAGGGATATGTCTGGGCAGGGTTTCATTCCGCAGCGACTGCGCGCGATGCCGTCCGGTCTCTCCTGATGAATTCGGCCGCTGCCCTAACCGGCTGCGTCGCGGATATCCCCCGCGGTTGCATGATCACGCTTTCGTCGGTCGGCAGCGAAGGTCATACGGAATTGGGCGAGTTGGTCCGATCCGCGCGAGCCGTCACGCTCGAACGGCTATTGACGCGCCTCGACAAGGCGGTGGCGGATGGCGATATCGCAGCCTCGACCGATCTTTGCGCACTCGCGCGCTTCGTACAGACCATCCAGAACGGCATGTCGATCCTTGCCCGCGACGGGGCAAGCCGGGCCGAGCTGGAGGCGGTCGCCGATGTCGCCATGGCAGGATGGGACGCCCGGACCGCCGGCCCTGAGGACGGCGCGGGTTGACCCCTCGCCTTTCCCCCAACCGGGACTTATGATCCGATCGGCTCGTTCGGTTCGCGCGCACTGTGTCATCACGGGGGAAGCCTTGCAGGCGTCTTCGCAGCATGCTTGATCCCGCCGGCGGATTTGCAGCCGGAACGGTGGCACGCACCAGGCTTTCGCACAGCCTGCGCCTTCTTTTCGCGCTTGCGGCCCTGCCGTTCCTAGCCGTCATCGTCTTCATGCTCGCCGCCATCGGCTTTGCCCTCCTGCCCGCGACAGGGCGAACCCAGCAGGCCGGTGGAGAGCCGACGCTCTATTTGTGCGCCTCCCTCGCCCATACCGACATCGTGATGCCAAGCCGGGACGCGCTGGTCGATTGGGCGGGGCTGTTTCCGGCCGTCATGCCCCCCAATCTGCCCAGCGAGGCCTATCTGGCCTTCGGATGGGGCGACCTCGTCTTTTTCCAGGAAACGCCGACCTGGGCCGACACCAGGATGTCGACGGCCCTGGCGGCCCTGGCCGGCCGGCACGACACCGCCCTCCGGGTGGTCGCCGTCAATCCGCCGGTAGCCAACCCCGACTGCCTGACGCTTGCGGTCGACAGGCAGGGGCGGCAGGCCTTGGTCGCCCATATCCGCGCGAGCCTCCAGCCGAACAGCGCCGGCAGGGCCCAGCAGCGCCCCGGCGGCATGGGGCTCGAAGCCTTCTATCTCGCCAGGGGTCGCTACGGACCGTTCAACACCTGCAATCAATGGGCGGCCGAGGCCCTCGCGGCCGCCGGCCTGCCCCATGCCCGCTTCGCCCCCTTCAGCTTCAGCGTGACCTGGCCTCTCGGGAAAGGCCGTGCCGGATAGAGCAAGCGGCACGTTGCGCATAAGCGTCCTTGTTGCCGGAAGAACACACCCTCGGGCGCTTTTGCATCCACCGCCGACAAGCTCGCTGCGGGCGCACAATCCTGCCGCAATGGCTACCTACGCCGGCCTCACCGAGACGCCGCCGCCGCTCCCGAGCCCGGCAGGCGCCGACGAATAAGAACAGCACATATCCGGACTAGAAATGATACTGGCACGAAGCATTATCCTTCTGGCCTTGCCGCTGATGCTTGCAAGCTGCGTCACGACAAGCGCGAAGATCGACACCTCTCTGGCAACCCCGGCCGTGGCGCCGCAGGCGGGCGCAACCGCACAACTCGCAGCCTTGCCTGCGATCAAGCCCGAGGAGGCCCAGAACGCCCCCGCCGCTGCACCGGAAACGGCCGAGGCGATCGACCCCCATTACGCCGCCCTCTATGCCGGTTCCAAGGACGGCGCCTATGCGATCAAGGCCGTCAACCTGGCCAGCGTGGCACCGCGCTTCTGGCGCCGCGAGGTTGCCTACGACTCGTCGGAAAAGACCGGCACCATCATCGTCGATCCCAACAAGCGCTTTCTCTATCTGATCCAGGGCAAGGGCAAGGCGCTGCGCTACGGGGTCGGCGTCGGCAAGGTCGCAGACTATAATTTCCAGGGCGAGGCGATCATCGCGCGCAAGGCCACCTGGCCGCGTTGGACCCCGACGCCCACCATGATCGCCCGCAATCCCAAGCAATATGGCCGCTATCGTGCCGGCATGGCCGGCGGCCCCGGCAATCCGCTGGGCGCCCGTGCGCTCTATCTCTATAGCGGAGGCCGCGACACGCTGTATCGCCTGCACGGCACCACCAATCCATCAGCCATCGGCACCAAGGTGTCGTCCGGCTGCATCCGGCTGACCAACCAGGACATCATCGATCTCTACAAGCGCGTTCCCATCGGCACCAAGGTGATCGTGCTGCCGGTGGGCAGCAGCCGTTCGGCCTGACCGATCAGAGAGCTGGATGGCCTTCGATCGGCCAGGCGGCCGCTCACGAAGGGGCACCCGGCGCCGCATGCGAAATTCAAATCTTTCCCATTCCGTAAAGGAATTTGAATTCTATCAAAAACTCATCCTGCCGGGCACTTGCCCGGCAGCAAGAACAGCCAGCCCCGCGTCATTGAATTTTGCAACGGAGACGATTGGGTACTAAGGTATCCATAAATTTTCTGACACGAGGAATGAAATGGCCATCAATCTTCCCAGCCTCGTCTCCCAGTTGATCACCCCCGACCTCATCGAACGCGCCGCCGCAATCATCGGCATCGACCCGGCACTGGCCGGAAAACTGGTCGGCGCCGCCATTCCCTCCGTGCTGGGGGCCTTCGCCAGCGAAGCCTCTTCCCCCGATGGCGCCAAGGGCATTTCCGATCTGATTTCCAGCCAGGATCCGGGCCTGTTCGACACGCTGTCCGCCGGCGTGACCAGCGGCGATGCCAACGCCCTGGCCAGCGGCGGCAACGTGCTGACCTCCCTGCTGGGCGCCGAAGGCGTCAACCAACTGGCCAATGTCCTCGGACAGGCCACTGGCGCCCCGCCGCAGGCTGCCGCTTCCATATTGGGCCTCGTGGGCCCGGCCGTCGTCGGCGCCCTCGGCAACCAATCGCCGGAGAACTGGGCGGACGGCAATGCGGTGGCCTCGCTCTTTGCAGGCGAGAAACAGGCAATCACGGCGGCACTACCGGCCAGCCTCGCGGCAGGGCTTGCCGATAGCGGCTTCCTGCAGGGTCTGGACACGGCGGTAAGCGGCGCCTTCCGGACCGCGCCGCCCCAATCCACGCTGGGTTCGGCCACACCGGGACCTCAGGCGGGCACGTCGACCCTCGGATCCGGCGAAACGGCAGCACCAGCCGGCCGCTCGACACTCGACACCAAGCCGTCTCCCAGCCCCCAGGTCCAGCACCAGGCCGCCCCGCCGCCACCACCGCAATCAAGCGGCAGCATGACTTGGCTCTATCTCATCATCGCCATCCTGGTCGTCGGCGGCCTCGCCTGGTACTTCCTCTACAAGCGCCCCCAGGCAAGCGCACCGGCCACAACCGGGCAGATCGAGATGCCCACCGCATCACCCCCGCTCGGCTGAAGCGCGACGACGCCGAGGCATATCCCGATATGAAAAAGGTGACGAAGCTTGCGCTTCGTCGGTTGATCTCGGCACAAGAAAGGCGACGAAGCTTGCGCTTCGTCGCCCTGGATCCGCTCCTGGCGGATACACTTCCCGTGAGTTGATCAGTGCAGGGAAACCGGCTCCAGTTCCTGTTCCCAGGCATTGGCCACCGCACCCTCGGCCGAATCAGAAATCATGATCGGCGTGCCGTCGGCGGCGTTGAGAGTGAACAGCTTCAAGCCGGGACGGATTTCGCCGATCTGCGGGTAGAGCCGCATGGCATCCTCCGACATGATCGGCTTGACATAGGCGACATGCCCGGCGCCCAGGGCGGCCAGCATCTCGGGAGTAGGCACAGAAGTCTTGTCGTTCCGGATCATGGGACCCTCCTGAACGTTGAAAATGATGAAAATAGGGGCAAGCGGTTCGTCAGTCCCGCACCGCGATGTCGATGCGCTTGGCGACGCGCTCGGGCTCCGGACGGATCAGGTCGACGGAAAGCAGGCCATTCTTCAGATCCGCCCCCATTACCTCCATGCCGTCGGCAAGGAGAAAGGTGCGCTGGAACTGACGGGCTGCGATGCCGCGATGCAGGAAGACGCGGGATTTGTCGTCCACCTGGCGCCCACGGATGACGAGCTGGTTTTCCTCGATCGAGACGTCAAGCTCCTCGCGGCTGAAGCCAGCGACGGCGAGGGTGATTCTCAACCGCTCGGGTGGCCGATCACAGGAACCGACCCGCTCGATATTATAAGGCGGATAGCCGTCATTGGCGGCTTTGGCGACCCTGTCCAGCGCTCGTTCGATCTCATCGAAACCGAGCAGGAAGGGCGAGTTCAAGGTTGGTACGCGCGACATTGCAAAGCCCTCGCAGGAAGCGACTTTGGAGTGGGACCCTAACGGCATCCCCGTTCCGGCAACCCCGGAACAATCTCAATATGGGCAAGCGCAAGGGGGTTTCAAGGGGGCCCCGGAAATGCGGTGAGGATTTCCGGGCCAAGCCCTCGGGGGCAAACGAGTTTTGAAAAAAACGCGATTTTTTTACCAAGCCGCGAAACGATTGGCCGATACATGTCGCTTCTGGGATCGCCTTCTGTCGCAAAACGCTCTTGCGCGCCGCTCCCGGGCGGGGCAGGAACGGCATATGATCCCTCCCGGCCTTCTCATTGCCGCGCCCCGCTCCGGCTCCGGCAAGACCACCCTGGTGCTCGGCCTGCTGCGGGCCCTTGCCCGCAGCGGCATCGCCGTGCAGCCGATGAAATGTGGCCCCGACTACATTGATCCCGGCTTTCATGCCGCGGCCGCCTCGCGGGTGAGCTACAATCTCGACAGCTGGGCGATGCGCCCGGCCCTTCTCGACAGCCTGATCCACCAGGCCGGCAGCGATGCCGAACTCTTCGTCGGCGAGGCACTGATGGGGCTGTTCGACGGCGTTATCAGCGACGGTGCCAGCGGGGACGGCTCCTCCTCCGGCCTCGCGGCGCGGCAGGGCTGGCCTGTGCTGCTGGTTCTCGACATTTCCGGCCAGTCCCAGTCTGCCGGGGCGGTCGCGAAGGGCTTTGCCAGTTTCCGCCCCGATGTGCGCATCGCCGGCGTGGTGCTCAACAAGGTCGCCAGCCCGCGGCACGAGGCTTTGGCGCGCAAGGGCATCGAGGAAGCCGGCCTGCCCGTGGTCGGCGTACTGCCCCGAAATGCAGACCTCGTGCTGCCCGAGCGCCATCTCGGCCTGGTCCAGGCCGACGAGACCGCCGAACTCGACCAGCGGCTGGAGGCCTTGGCGGATTTCGTCGAGGCCCATTGCAGCATCGAGGCCATCCGGGCCCTCGCCGGGCCGACCAGCCTGCCGACAGGGCTGGACGGGACAGGTTTTCCACCGGCCGGTATCGAGGATGCGGGCTTACGCCCGCCCGGCCAGCGCATCGCGCTGGCCCGCGACGCCGCCTTCTCCTTCGTCTATCCGCATCTCATCGCCGCCTGGCGCCGCCGAGGCGCCGAGATCATCCCCTTTTCGCCGCTGGCCGACGAGGGGCCGGCGGAAGATGCGGACGTCACCTGGCTGCCAGGCGGCTATCCCGAACTGCATGGCGCGCGGCTTTCCACCGCAACCCACTTCCACCGCATCCTGCGCCAGTTCGCGCAGACGCGCCCGGTACATGGCGAATGCGGAGGCTACATGGTGCTGGGCCAGGTCCTGATCGATGCGGAGGGTACAGCCCACCGCATGACCGGCCTGCTCGATCTCGAGACAAGCTTTGCCAAACGCCGCATGAACCTGGGTTATCGTCTGGCCGAACTAAAACAGGATTGTCCGCTCGGCAAACGTGGCAGCCTGGTGCGCGGCCACGAGTTCCACTACTCGACAACCTTGCGTTCCGACGATGCGCCGCTCTTCGACGTCAGCGATGCCAACGGCACCTCCCTGGGCGCCCTCGGCGGGCGCCGCGGCCAGGTCACAGGTTCCTTCTTCCACGTGATCGACAGGGCCTAGGGGCTGCGCCTCAACCCGCAAAGCCTCCATAGTCCAGGAAACGCTGTTCTTCCGGCGTGCAAATGCGGCCGAGAATGGCGTTGCGATGAGGAAAACGACCGAAGCGGGCGATGATATCGCGATGCTCCTGGGCATAGCGCAGATAGTCGCCTTCCAGCGTCCGGCACAGAGAGAGGCAACGCTCCTGGTCGGCGAGTTCCTCCGAATGCATGAGGGGCAGGTAGAAGAAGATGCGCAGCTCCGGGTCGATGCTGTGGTCATGCCCGGCCGCCAGCGCCGCAGCGGCAACCTGCCGTGCCTGGCGATCGCCGGCATACATGGCCGGCGTATCGCGAAAGGCATTGCGCGGAAACTGGTCGAGCAGCAGCACCAGCGCGAGCGCCCCGGGCGCCGTCGCCTCCCAGCCTTCGAGTTCGCCGCGCATCGCAGCCTGATGCAGGGTGAGGAAACGCTGGCGAAAATCGCGATCGAACCCTTCGTCCTTCTCGAACCAGCGTTCGGGGCCGGCATCGGTCCAGAAATCGACGACGGCACTCGCGGAAGGTGGAACCGAATCGACCATGACCATGTTCTCCTTGCGCTGACGAGACAACAGGCGAAATTTCAACGAGCGAGGAATCTGCATAGCGCTGCGGAAACCGCAATTCCACCATTGAACAATCGCTGAATGCTCGTCACATTAGCGTCGAGGAGACAGACCTTGTCCGCTGTGACGCCGACCATACCTTCGAGTGAACTTGCCCAGCTGAACGAACGCTCGCGCGAGATATTCCGTCAGATCGTCGATTCCTACCTTGCGACGGGCGAACCTGTCGGCTCCCGCAACATTTCGCGCCTGCTGCCGACCTCCCTGTCCCCCGCCTCGGTGCGCAACGTCATGCAGGACCTGGAAGTGCTCGGCCTGATCCAGGCGCCGCACACCAGCGCCGGGCGTCTGCCGACCGAACTCGGCTTGCGCTTCTTCGTCGACGCCATGCTGGAATTCGGCGATCTCGCCGCGCAGGACCGTGCCCAGATCGATGCGCAGATCCGGGCAAGGACGTCTTCGCGCTCCCTCGAGGACGTGCTGATCGAGGCGTCGGCCACCCTGTCCGGCCTGTCGCGCGGCGCGGGGGTCGTCGTCACCGGCAAGCGTGACCAGCGGCTGAAGCATATCGAATTCGTGCGCCTCGAACCCACCCAGGCCCTGGTCATCCTGGTCTCCGAGGAAGGCGCGGTGGAGAACCGTGTCATCACCGTGCCGGTCGGGCTGCCGACATCGGCGCTGGTGGAGGCCTCCAACTATCTCAACGCCCGCGCCCGCGGCAAGACGCTCGATGACCTCAGGCGCGAGATGAGCAGCGCCCTCGACGCCGGGCGCGCCGAACTCGATGACCTCACCACCAAGCTGATCAATACCGGCCTGGCAAGCTGGAGCGGCGGCCCTTCCGACATGCCGCAGCAGCTCATCGTGCGCGGCCAGGCCAATCTCCTGGAAGACCTGCATGCCGGCGAGGACCTGGAGCGTATCCGCCTGCTCTTTGCCGACATCGAGGCCAAGAAGGACCTGATCGACCTGCTGGGCCGCGCCGAGGGCGGTGACGGCGTCCGTATCTTCATCGGCTCGGAGAACAAGCTGTTCTCGCTCTCGGGTTCCTCGATGATCGCCGCGCCCTTCCGGGATGCCAACCAGAAGATCGTTGGCGTGCTCGGCGTGATCGGGCCGACTCGGCTGAACTATGCCCGCGTGGTGCCGATGGTCGACTATACCGCCAAGGTCATCGGGAAGCTGCTCAAGCCCTGACTCAGCAGGCCAGGGGGGGCGGCCGGCAACATGCCCGGCCCTGCCCCATCAGCGCTTTTGAACGCCGGGATTCTCGCCTTCCCGCCGATCTTCGCGCGGTGTTATCGCAAAATGCGCGCGATAAGATCGCGAAAGACATGATGCGGAGGAGTAGCCGCAGGCCATGGCGATCTCCATCACGCTCATGTCTGTCTGGCGCAGCAGCAGGCGGGCGCGCTGCAGCCTGAGCTGCAGATAGTAATTGGCCGGCGAATCCTTGAGCTCGGCCCGGAACAGGCGTTCGAGTTGGCGGGCGGAGACGCCGGACAGGGCCGCCAGGGCCTTGGCGTCGAGCGGCGTCTCCAGATTGGCCTCCATCGCCGCCACTACGCGGATCAGCTTGCCATTGGCGACCCCCAGCCGCTTGGGCAGGCTCATGCGCTGGCGGTCGTGGCGCGGGCGCAGCCGGTCGTGGATGAACTGCTCGGATACGGCCACCGCCAGGGCCTGCCCATATTGGCGGGCGATCATGTCGAGCATCAGGTCGAGCGCCGCCGTGCCGCCGGCACAGGTGAAATGCTTGGCCGATACCTCGAACAGGGCCTCGCTGATCTCGATGTCCGGAAAGGCTTCGGCGAAGCCGGGCGCCGCCTCCCAATGCATGGTGACCTTGCCGCCGCTGAGCAGACCGGCTGCAGCGAGGATCCAAGCCCCGGTATCGAGTGCGCCGATCTCGGTGCCGCGGCGCGCGAGATGGCGCAAGCGAGCCAGCATCGCCTTGCTGGCATAGTGCTCCGGCTCGAAGCTGGAGCAGACGATCAAGGTAGGAATGTCGCCGCTGGAGGGCAGAGCGCCTCCCACTGGGATCGGCCAGCCATTGGAAGCCTTGACCGGCTCGCCATCCATCGACCAGGCCCGCCAGTCGAAGACCTGCCGCCTGGCCATGCGGTTGGCGACGCGCAAAGGCTCGACGGCAGCCGAGAACGCCATCATCGAGAATTGCGGCACCAGCAGGAAATCGATCCGGATAGGCCCCGGCCCCGCATGCGGCTTGAACACGACTATTGGCTCCGGGCGGTCAAAGCATTTTCGAGAAAAGTTGATCGACTTTTCGATTAAGAAAATGCGTCAAAACAAAGGATTAGAGAAAATCTCGATCTCTTCGAATCGCAATTTTCTCTATGGCGCAATCAAGTCGCCACGATAGACAATATGGATCTTGTTGCCATCGGGATCGCGCAGATAGGCACCATAATAGCCCTTGCCGTAATGCGGCCTTTCGCCTGGCCGCCCCTCGTCGGCGCCGCCCATCGCCATGCCCGCGGCATAGGCAGCCTCGACCGCTTCCGGCGAGGCTGCCTGGAAGGCGACCATGCTGCCATTGCCCGCCGTGGCGGGATGCCGGTCGAAGGGACGATAGGCATAGAAACACGGCAGCGGCCTGACAGGATCGCCCCAGCAGCGCCAGGGAGGGCGATCATCCGGCGTGAAGGGACGCTGGCGCAGCCGAGCGGCGTCAGCAGGGCGTCGTAGAAGCGGGCGGCACGCTCGAGGTCGCCGACGCCGACCGTGACATGACTGAACATGGCCTCGTTCCTTGCTCGAAGTCCTGGTTGCCGATCAGCCGCCCGGCCTGAACGCCTTGCAGACAGCCGGATCGGTCTCCAGCCGCGGCCCTTCGATCAGGTCGATGCAATAGGGGATGGCGGGGAAGACCGCCATCAGGCACTGCTCGATGGAGGCCGGCTTGCCCGGCAGATTGACGATCAGGCTCTGGCCGCGAATGCCCGCCGTCTGGCGCGACAGGATGGCGGTCGGTACATATTTCAGGCTTTCCTGGCGCATCAGTTCGCCGAAGCCCGGCATCATCTTGGCGCACACCGCCTCGGTGGCCTCCGGCGTGACGTCGCGCCGGGCCGGGCCGGTGCCACCGGTGGTGCAGATGAGGCAACAGCCTGCCTCATCGGCGAGTTCGACCAGCGTGCGCTCGATCAGATCCTGCTCGTCGGCGATGACCCGCACCACCGGCTCCCAGGGCGAAGTCAGCACGCGTTGCATGAAGCCGGCGATGGCCGGGCCGCTCTTGTCCTCGTAGATCCCGGCGCTGGCGCGATCCGAGATGGTCAGAATTCCGATCCTGTCAGTCATTTCGATCATCCTAACGGCGCGACATCCACGGAAACGCGCAGGCTGTGGCCGGCCGAGGCGACGACGACGCCGTCCACCGGCGCGACATCGGCATAGTCGCGCCCGACCGCGACGCGCACATGGTCCTCATTGGCGGGCACCGCGTTCGTCGGATCGAGATCGACCCAGCCGAGCCCGGCGCCGCACCATACCGAAACCCAGGCATGGCTGGCATCCGCCCCCAACAGCCGTTCCTGGCCGGGCGGCGGATGGGTTCGCAGATAGCCCGAAACATAGGCGGCGGGAATACCGATCGCACGCAATCCCGCCAGCATCCAATGCGCGAAGTCCTGGCAGACACCGTGGCGCGTGCGGGCCACCACGTCGAGCGGAGTCGAGATGTCGGTGGCGTTGGGATCATAGACGAAATCGCGATGAATGCGCTTCATCATCTCGATCGCCCCGTCAAGTACCGGGCGTCCCGGTTCGAAGGAGACAAGCGCGTAGTCGCGCGCCTCCGCGAGCAGGGGCACGAAACGGCTGGCGAACAGAAAATGCGCCGGCGCCGAGCCGCCGAGATCGGGCACGACCAGCGCCCCCTGGCGGACCTCCTGCCAGGATGGGGTCAGCAGGGCATGGGGCGTCTCGCGCGGCTGGACCTCGATGCGCACGCGCGACTCGAAGCGGTGCCGGGTGACAGCCCCCGCAAAGCGCACATGGGTGGTGCGGTTGCCGAAGAAGTCGACAGCCTCGGTCTGCTCCAGGGGCCTGGGGGTGATGGTGAGCTGGGCCGAGAATACCCGCTGGTGGCCACCGCTTTCAGGCTGGAGATGCAGCGTGCAGCGAGCCGCTGCGACCTCGGTGCGGTAGAGATAGGTGGTGGTGTGGCGGATGAGGTAAAGCACCGGTATTTCCGCTTCAGCCTAGAGATTTCGGAATTCTAGCGTGGCGAAACAACCCGCGCCTGATGGTCTGGACGACATCACCCCAGCCCCTCGGCAATCTCGGCCATGGCTTCGTCCTGGTTGAAATAGCGGGCCGAGAGCTCCGAGGATAAGGCGAGCAGCCGGTTTTCGAAGCCGAGGATCAGGCGGTCATCGACATCGACGGCCTGCGTCGTCTCGATCTCGGCCCGCATCAGGCGGATGGCGCGGGTGAGCGCATCCACTTCCCCGTCCCGGGACGTGCGCGGCAGGGCCGCCAGATGCTCGGCGGCATGAATGATCTGATAGGCAACCGAACGGGGATTGCCGTCGTCGAGCAGGACGAGATCGAGCACCGGCAGGCGCAGCGTTCCCATCAGATAGCGGGCCCGATAGGTGATGCGGCTGTCCGTCACGCGCAGCAGGGCGTCGAGCATATCGGCACTGGCGCTCTCATCCGCCAGGCGGCGGACGAGGCGGCAGGTCTGGATGGATCGTTCGATATGATGGCCGATGCGCAGGAAACGCCAGCCGGAGAGCTGGTTCATGTTCTCATGCGCAAGGCCCGACAAGGCTGCCAGCGTGTGCAGATAGCGATCGGCCCTGTCGGCCGAGGCCAGCGTACGGTCTCCCACGACCATGGCGTCGAGGTCGGCGATGGCCTGGGTCGCATCGCGCGACAGCCTTTCGCGAATGGCGGAGGCGGTGCGTGCCGCTGCGCCGATCAAAGCGGGCATGCCGCCATATTCCTCGCCGTCGAGCACGTCGCGCAGGATGCCTTCGGCGATCGCGACCGGCTCGACCGCCGCCTTGGCGATTCGCCGTGAGGCTGCAGGCTCCGTCTTGTCGCTCTTGGCGGCTCCCCAATTCTTGGCGGCTCCCCAGGCGACCAGCAGATCGGTGAGGCGCTGCGTGGCGGCAACGACCTCCTCGTCGGCTTCCGCCGCAATCTCGCCCACGGCCCGCACGACGCGCAGGGTCGCTTCGGCACGTTCGAGGTAGCGCCCGAGCCAGAACAGATTATCGGCCGCCCGGCTCGGCAGATGACCGAGGCTGCGCTTGATCGCGACCTTGCCGGGCGCCGGCAGCAGGCTGACATGATCGACCGGCCGTTCCGACGTCACCCAGGCATCGGCGGAACGGCCGCCAAACTGCATCGACAGGGCCCGCGGATCATTGCTGTCGCCGACACGGCAGAAGCCGCCGCGCATCACCTTCCAGCCCTCCGGCGTCGCGACGGCATAGACCCGCAGCGTGAAGGGGTGCGGTTCCAGGCGCTTGCCGTTCCAGACCGGCATGGTCGAGAGCCTGACGACTTCCTGCGCCACCACCTCGAGGGGATGGGCCTTCACCACCTCGCGCAGGCGCGCCTGGCCCTTTTTATCCAGGTCGGCCACGGCGCTGGCGCTGCCGCGCGTCAGGCCGGCGACCTCGCGCGTGAAGGCCGGCAGGACTGCCAGCCGGTCGAAATCGCGCAGGACCTCCTCGCGTGCTCCGGCCTCGCCGCACCACCAGGTGGCGACATTCGGCAGGATGAGGTCGCTGCCGGTGAGCCGGCGTGCCAGGGCCGGCATGAAAGCCAGCATGGCCGGCGCCTCGACCAGGCCGGCCCCCAGGCTGTTGGCCAGGGCCACCGAGCCCTGCCGGACGGCCTGGACCAGGCCGGGCACGCCGAGCCGCGAGCCGGCGTTGAGTTCGAGCGGATCGGCAAAATCGGCATCGAGGCGCCGCACCAGGGCATCGATGCGCTTCAGTCCCTCGATGGTGCGGACATAGACGATACCGTCCTGCACGGTGAGATCGGCACCCTCCACCAGCAGGAGACCGAGATAGCGGGCGAGATAGGCGTGTTCGAAATAGGTCTCGTTGGCCGGCCCCGGCGTCAGCAGGCCGATGCGCGATCCCTCCCGCCCGGCCTTGGCGGCCAGGGTGGAACGCATGGCCTGGAAGAAACCCGCCAGGCGTTCCACCTGCATGTCGCGGTAGAGGGCGGGCAGAGCGGCCGAGATGGCGAGCCGGTTCTCCAGAGCGTATCCCATGCCGGAGGGCGCCTGGGCGCGATCCTTGAGTACCCACCAGCGGCCGTCGGGACCACGGCCGAGATCGGCGGCGTAGATGACCAGATGCTCGCCGCCGAGCGGCGTGCTGCCGGCCACGGCGCGCTGGAAATCTGGATTGCCCGCAATCACTGCCGCAGGCAGGGCGCCGTCCCGCACCAGCGTTGCCGGCCCGTAGAGATCCGACAGCACGGTTTCGAGCAGTTGCGCCCGCTGTGCGATGCCCGCCTCGATGCCGCGCCATTCGGCATCGGGGATCACCAGCGGCACATGGGCGAGGGGCCAGGGCCGGTCACGCCCGTCCGGCGTGTCGTAGACGCGGTAATAGACGCCGGAATTCTTGATCTGGCGATCGGCAACCGCAAAGCGCTGCGAGACGACGGCGGGCCGGTAGCGTGCCATCTCGTTGAGCACCGGCAGCCAGTGCGGACGCACCTCTCCCGCCGCCGTCATCAACTCGTCGGCCACACCGGGCAAGGGCCGGTAGTCCGCGAGCAGGGAGCGCAAGCCGGGATTGCGGGACCTGGCGAGCATCAGGGCGGCCCGGACGTGTGGATGCCACCCAACGCAAACGCATCAGAACGAACCCCCTTCTCCCCTTGCGGGAGAAGGCCCCGGCAGGGGGATGAGGGGTTTTGCGACCTCGACAAGGCAAACTCACGGCTGGGAACGGATGGCTCTTCCCGACCCCTGATCCGCCCTACGGGCACCCAAGGCACTTCTACAGGAAGTGCCCGGTCCCACAAGGGGAGAAGGTGCGCCGCACCCGATTCGCCACTACAAAAATGCGAAGACACTCCCCTCATCGCGCAGCCCTGCGCAGGTCGAGAGTGAAGGGAAACTCCCCATTGCTTTCCTCGGGCGGTATCGCCGGCCAGCCCGGCGTATGGCCGATGGGTTGGAAGCGGGCGAGGCGCCGGGCCTGCGCCTCATAGGCGTTGACCGGGAAGGTCTCGTAATTGCGCCCGCCCGGATGGGCGACATGATAGGTGCAGCCGCCGAGCGAGCGGTTCGACCAGGTGTCGATGACATCGAAGGTCAGCGGCGCATGCACCGGGATGGTCGGATGCAGGCCGGAGGCCGGCTGCCAGGCCTTGAAGCGCACGCCGGCCACGGCTTCCCCGGCCCGGCCGGTGGCGTTCATGGGCAGACGCCTGCCATTGCAGGCGATGACGTGACGGGCGGGATTGAAGCCCTCGACCTTGACCTGCAGCCGCTCGGTTGAACTATCCACGTATCGTACCGTCCCCCCGGCGAAGCCCTCCTCGCCCAGCACGTGCCAGGGCTCGAGTGCCTGGCGCACTTCCAGGCTCACCCCTTCATAATCGACCTTGCCGTAGAACGGGAAGCGGAATTCGAGCTGAGCCTGGTACCAGACCGGATCGAAGGCATAGCCGGCGCGGGCGAGGTCGGCGAGCACGTCCTGGAAATCGGCCCAGACGAAATGGGGCAGCATGAAGCGGTCATGCAGCTGGCTGCCCCAGCGCACGAAGCCCCCCTCTTGCGGCTCGCGCCAGAACCAGGCGATCAGGGCCCGCAGCAGCAGCTGCTGGGCCAGCGACATGCGATAGTCCGGCGGCATCTCGAAGGACCGGAATTCGATCAGGCCAAGACGGCCGGTGGCCGAATCCGGCGAATAGAGCTTGTCTATGCAGATCTCGGCACGATGGGTGTTGCCGGAGACGTCGACCAGGAGGTTGCGGAAGAGGCGATCGACCAGCCAGGGCGGCGGGTTGTCGGCAGGACTGCCGATCTGCGGCCCCCTGACGCGTTCCATGGCGATCTCGAGTTCATAGAGGCTGTCATGCCGGGCCTCGTCGATGCGCGGCGCCTGGCTGGTCGGCCCGATGAACAGCCCCGAGAACAGATAGGACAGGCTGGGATGGCGCTGCCAGTAGAGCACGATGCTCTTGAGCAGGTCCGGCCGCCGGAGGAAGGGGCTGTCGGCGGGCGTGACGCCGCCGAGCACGACATGGTTGCCGCCTCCGGTGCCGACATGGCGGCCATCGATCATGAACTTGTCCGCGCCGAGCCGGCTGAGCCTGGCCTCCTCATAGATGGTCGAGGTGATTGCCACGGTCTCGGCCCAGGAGGCACCGGGCTGGATATTGACCTCGATCACGCCGGGATCGGGCGTGACCTTGATCACCTGAATGCGCGGATCATAGGGCGGCGGATAGCCCTCGATATGCACGGTCAGGCCGTTGGCCTCGGCCGTCTCCTCGACGGCGGCCAGCAATTCGAGATAATCCTGGACGCCGGCCAGCGGCGGCATGAACACGCACAGCACACCGTCGCGGATTTCGAAGGCCAGCGCCGTTCGCACCACGCCGGTGCCGAACTCCTGGCCGACCTGCGCCTGCTGCTTGAGGCTGCCCTCATTGTTGCCATCGATGCGCCGGAACTGGCGCGCCAGCTCGGACCGGTCCGGCAGCTGGCCGCGCGGCACGATCGGATCGGCCGCATGCACATGCGGAAAGGCCGCGGGCGCGACATGGGGCAGGCCCGACAGTGGCAGCCGGTAGCCGGCAGGCGAATCGCCCGGCACCAGGAAAAGCCGGCCCCTGCGCATGCGCCAGAGTTCGCTGACCCAGCCATCGCGTCGCTCGGCGTTCCAGCGCTGCACGGGCAGGACATAGGCGGCCGGCTGGTCCAGCCCGCGATCGAAGACACGGGCGATGCGGGCACGGTCCTCGGGATCAGTGAGCTTGGAGTCCATCGGATCGACATTGTCGGGAAGCTGGGCCTCCTGCAGGATCCAGTGGGCGGCGTCCTCATAGGCCGGCACGGCGAAGTCGGGCTCGATGCCCAGCCGCTCCGCCACGCCCTCGGCCAGGAGGCGCATCGGCTTGGGATCGAAGACCTTGCGGATCGGATGCTTGCCGTTCGGCCCGCCCGCCGGCTTCGGCTCGCGGGCGATCAGCTCGGCATTGCGCCAGATCGGCTGGCCGTCCTTGCGCCAGTAGAGCGCGAAGGCCCAGCGCGGCAGGGATTCGCCCGGATACCATTTGCCCTGGCCGTAATGCAGGAAGCCGCCGGGCGCGAAGGCCGTGCGCAGGCGGCGGATCAGCGTGTCGGCAAGGCCGCGCTTGGTCGGGCCGACGGCGCCCGTATTCCACTCCTCGCCCTGGTAATCGTCGATGGAGACGAAAGTGGGCTCGCCGCCCAGCGTCAGGCGCACGTCCTGGCCGACGAGGTCGGTCTCGACCTCCTGGCCCAGCGCATCGAGCTCGCGCCAGCTCTCATCGGAGAAGGGGAAGGTCACGCGCGGGGATTCGGCGATGCGCCGCACCGGCATCTCGAAGGAGAACTCGGTATTCACAGGCCCGGCTGCGCTGAGCGAGCCACTGATCGGCGCCGCCGAGGCATAATGGGGCGTGGCCGCCAGCGGGATATGGCCTTCGCCGGTGAGCAGCCCCGAGGTGGCATCCATGCCGATCCAGCCCGCACCCGGCAGGTAGACTTCGGCCCAGGCATGCAGATCGGCGAAATCGGCATCGACGCCACGCGGACCGTCGAGCGCCTTGAGATCATGGGTGAGCTGGATCGAATAGCCGGAGACGAAACGAGCGGCGAGGCCGAGCCGGCGCAGCACCTGTACCAGCAGCCAGGCGCTGTCGCGGCAGGAACCCGAGCGCAGGGCCAGCGTCTCCTCCGGGCTCTGCACCCCCGCCTCCATGCGGATCGTGTAGGCGACCTCGCGCTGCAGGCGCTGGTTGAGCTCGACCAGGAAATCGACGACCTGCTTCCCGCCCATGTCGATCGAAGCCATGAAGGCGGCCAGCCCCTCGCCTGCCGGCTCGATCTCGAGATAGGGCGCGAGCTCATGCGCCAGTTCGGCCGGATAGGCGAAGGGCAGATGGGTCGCATAATCCTCCACGAAGAAATCGAAGGGATTGATCACCGAAAAATCGGCAACGAGGTCGACTTCGATCTGGAATCGGGTCGTCGGTTCCGGAAACACGAAGCGGGCGAGCCAATTGCCGTGCGGATCCTGCTGCCAGTTGATGAAATGTTGGGCAGGCTCCACCTTCAAGGCATAGCTGACGATGCGCGTTCGGGAATGAGGGGCGGGCCGGAGCCGGACGATCTGGGGAGACAGCATCACCGGACGATCATAATCATAGGTCGTGCGGTGATAGAGGGCGGCAACGATCGACAAAAGAGAACCCCCCAGATGGAACGTCCGCAGCGTATCGGCTTGCCCTCGAACTAGGCAAGCCTATTGAGAAGGCAAAAATAGGCAAGTGCTGCCCAATCCGAGTTCGTCGGGCATGATGCTCGGCGACGTTTTTTTAACACGGGCAGGGTAAGCAGGCCGAGCGATGCCCTTTTGGCAACGCCCTTTCGGTCGAGGAATACCATCATGAAGCGTCCGGCGTCCGGTTTCGCCGCTCTCTTGCTCTGCCTGTCCGCCTTCTGCGCGGGTGCCCTGCCCGCCCAGGCCACCACCTTGCCGGTCTACCAGTACAAGCTGTTCTGCCAGCAGCTCGGCAAGGGAAATCCCGTGATGGTCCAGAACTGCGAGACGCAGGAAATCATGTCCTACAACCAGCTGCGCCGGATCTGGCGCGCGCCGCCCGCGGCCGAGGTGCAGGACCGCTGTTTTGCCCGCCACCAGCCTGCTCCGCGCACCGGCCTGGGCTCCTATGTGAAATTCCTCAACTGCATCATCACCAATACCGGGCACGGCTGACCTGGAAGTTGGCGGCGGGCCAGTTCGGATGTCCGCTACGCATAGCCGCGTTGGATAATTTTCCGGCTACCGGACAGTCGGAACGCGACCACGACAACGTTGCAAAAATCCCTCGCACGATGGGACTTTTGCATCCGGTTTTTGCGATGATGAAAACGCTGCGATGTCGGCGGATGATCGACATGTCGAAAAAGTCAGGACTTTCGCGATAAGGCGGAAACACGCTCCCATAGGCCGCCTTCATTAAGCTTGCTGATTGCGAGCGCCGTAATCGCTTCAGGTGTGTCTCGATCAAAGCGAAACCATCCATCGGTACCAGCGCTATCCCAGGCTTGAATTCTGAGACGACAGGAGGGATGGACATTCCAAGCAGTTGCCTTCGAAGCTGGTATTGCTTTTCCCCACGATGTTACGATTCCATCAGAGGGGCATCGAGCAATCTCGATGACGAACCCTCCGCCATGTCGATCGAACTGGAATGTGAGAAGATCGGTGAAGCTTGCACTCTTTCGCCGAAAATGCGGAAGAGTTCCAGTAAATCCGCAAGATTTGAACCATGGGACTGCTACGGCCCTGAGCTCTGAATCCATGTGGGACCTTGAGTAGCCCATGGCGCGCCTCGAATTCCTTAAATTCGCAAATGTCCCGATTTCTGCGGCAGAAGTCAGAATATTTGCGAAGCCTGCCTATCGCGTTCTGCTTTGCGGGCCTTCTTATCCCGGAGATAACCTCGGACACCGACTATTAGACCGCCGACACAACCTCCTATTGCTCCGTATAAGCCATTCCCGGAAACCACATTACCTCCAAGGTATCCTCCTACAAAACCTCCAAGAGGAGTGCCAACAAGGAAGCGAAATGCTCTCAGAGTGGGAGATTGCGGATACTTGTCGACCACACCAGCAACCTTCCTAAAACTCTCGCCTTTTGCGGTGACCTTTAGCAACTGATTTGCCCGACGTCGTCAAAAGTCAGGAATTATGCGAGCGAGGATCCTCCGCTCGGGATACAAACTCAAGGTCCTCGTCAGACTCAATGTAGTGGATGAGCCCCCATTTCTCGAAGCGGATCATCACGCCGTGCTCCAAAAAACCGGACCAATCCTCTCTCTTGAATTCAGGGGTAAATTCGTTCGTGTCGATCGAGAGTACGACCACGCCTTGTGTTTCGTGGATCCTTACTCGATCCCCAAGACGGGCCTGTTTGCCATCCCGATAGAACATCGCTGACCTTTCTCAAAAATCCCAATTAATGAGACAGCTTTGCGCCTCATTTTGCGGTGTGTCGGCTACGATAAAACCTTAAATTCAAACGAACCCGCTACCCGCAACTCAACCCGCACTTGCCAACAGCGCACCATCACGGCCGAAAATAGCGATGTCGAGGCTGATCTCGGCATCGCGCAGCACCGCCGTTGCCGTCTTCAAGGCATGCCGCGCCACCAGGGGCGGCAGATCGAGACCGGCCTCGCCGGCGATCTCCAGGGCCTCGATGGCGGTGTTGGCCTGCGAGACGCGATAGGCCGTCTCGCCGTCGCCGCCCAGGTCCTCTACCCGTTCGGCCAGCCAGCGCAAATCCACCGGGCCGGCGCGCGAATGAAGATCCAGGAGGCCCTGGCCGAGCTTGGTGATCTTGGCAAAGCCGCCGGCCACGGTGACGCGCGCCACCGGATGCACCCTGAGATATTTCAGCATGCCGCCGACGAAATCCCCCATGTCGATCAGAGCGATCTCCGGAAGGCCGTAGAGCCTGGCCACGGCCTCTTCCGACGCAGCCCCGGTGGCGCCGGCGACATGGTCGAGCCCGGCCCCGCGCGCCACGTCGATGCCGCGATGGATCGAATGGATCCAGGCCGAGCAGGAAAAGGGCACGACGATGCCGGTCGTGCCGAGCACGGAGAGGCCGCCCACGATGCCGAGCCGGCCGTTCAGGGTCTTGCGCGCGATCGCCTCGCCATCGGCGATGGCGACGGTCACCTCGACGTCCCCGGCGGCGCCATGCGCGGCCGCGATCTCGGCAATGGCCGCGGCGATCATGCCCCTTGGTACCGGATTGATGGCGGGCTCGCCCACCGGCAGGGGCAAGCCCGGCCGCGTGACGGTTCCGACGCCCTCCCCCGCCCGGAAGGTAACACCGGTGCCTGGCTCGCCAAGGCGCACCGTCGAGGAGACCAGGGCTCCATGGGTCACGTCGGGATCGTCGCCCGCATCCTTGACGATGGTGGCGCGGGCATAGCCTTGGCCTCTCTCGTGCCACGCCAGGGCGAAGGCCGGCTGCTCGCCACGCGGCAGGGTGATGACGACAGGATCGGGAAACTCTCCGCCGAGCAGCGCTGCATAGGCGGCCTTGGCGGCAGCCGCCGCGCAGGCGCCGGTGGTCCATCCATAGCGCAGAGGGGAGGTTTGATCACGCACGAGAAGAACCGGACAACATCGTCAATGGGGCTGCCGCCTGAAACGCGCTCCGACGAAAAGCCGCAACGGCGACATTGGCTGTTTTGCCAGTCCCCGGCGCATTCGGCCAGTGCAATTAATTGCAATCCCGGTTATGTCAGCGCTATTGCGACCTGAAACGGGATCCCTTTGATGACTGCCACTCTCGTGCTCTGCCGCCACGGCCAAAGCGACTGGAACCTCAAGAACCTGTTCACCGGCTGGCGCGATCCCGGCCTGACGGAGAAGGGCGTGGCCGAGGCGCATGAGGCAGGGCGTCGCCTCAAGGCTCTCGGGCTGCAGGCCGACATCGCCTTCACCTCCGTGCTGTCGCGCGCTCAGCACACCACCAAGATCATTCTCGGCGAGCTCGGCCAGGAAGACCTCGAGACCATTTGCGACCAGGCCCTCAACGAGCGCGACTATGGCGATCTCTCCGGGCTCAACAAGGACGAGGCCCGCGTGAAGTTCGGCGAGGAGCAGGTGCATATCTGGCGCCGTTCCTACGACGTGCCACCGCCCGGCGGCGAGAGCCTGAAGGATACGGCCGCGCGCGTGCTGCCCTACTACATCTACCGCATCCAGCCCCAGGTGATGGCCGGCAAGACCGTGCTGGTCGGTGCCCACGGCAATTCGCTGCGTGCCCTGATCATGGCGCTGGAAGGCCTGACGGGCGAGGAGATCGTCAAGCGCGAGCTCGATACCGGCGTGCCGATCGTCTACCGCCTGAATCCCGACACCACCATCGCCAGCAAGCAGGAACTCAAGGGCTGAAGTTCTCGTAGCCAGGTGCGCTCTGGCGCACTTGTCTTACAAAACAACGGGGAAGGCATAGCCATCCCCGCCAATAATGCTTAAACGGAGAGAAACGATCTCCTTACGGCTTCCTGCGTTCCCATGATCATTGCCTCCCCTTCCGACTATCGTGCCGCCGCCATGCGCAGACTGCCGCGCTTCATGTTCGACTATGTCGACGGTGGCGCCTATGCCGAGCACACGCTGCGGGCCAATGTCTCCGATCTCGAAGGGATCAGCCTCAGGCAGCGCATCCTCAAGAATGTCGACAAGCTGAGCCTGGAGACCGAGATCTTCGGGCGCAAATTCGCCATGCCGGTGATCCTCGCCCCCGTCGGCATCACCGGCATGCTGGCCCGTCGCGGCGAGGTTCAGGTGGCCAAGGCGGCTGCCGCCAAGGGCATCGCCATGACGCTCTCGACCGTCTCGATCTGCCCGATCGAGGAGGTGGTGCCCGCGAGCCCTGCCCCGATCTGGTTCCAGCTCTATGTGCTGCGCGACCGCGGCTTCATGAAGAACGCGCTGGAGCGAGCCCAGGCCGCCGGCATCACCACGCTGGTCTTCACCGTCGACATGCCAACGCCCGGCGCGCGCTATCGCGATCCGCATTCGGGCATGTCGGGGCCCTTCGGCCCGCAGCGCCGCATCCTGCAGTCGATGTTCAAGCCGCAATGGGCGCTCGATGTCGGACTGATGGGCAAGCCGCACGATCTGGGCAATGTCTCGCGCTATCTCGGCAAGCCCACGGGCCTGGCCGACTATATCGGCTGGCTCGCCAAGAATTTCGATCCCTCGATCAGCTGGTCGGATCTGGAATGGATCCGCGAATTCTGGAAGGGACCGATGATCATCAAGGGCATTCTCGATCCCGAGGATGCGCGCGACGCCGTCACCTTCGGTGCCGACGGCATCGTGGTTTCCAACCATGGCGGCCGCCAGCTCGACGGCGTGCTCTCCAGCGCGAGGGCCCTGCCGGCGATCGCCGACGCCGTCGGCGGCGATCTCACCGTGCTCGCCGATTCCGGCATCCGTTCCGGCCTCGACGTGGTGCGCATGCTGGCCCTGGGCGCCAAGGGCGTCATGCTCGGCCGCGCCTTCGCTTATGCGCTGGCAAGCGCCGGCCAGGCGGGGGTGGAGAACCTGCTCGACATCATCGCCAAGGAAATGCGGGTGGCGATGACGCTGACCGGCGTGGAGCGCATCGACCAGATCGATCGCAAGAGCTTGGCGGTATAGCTGGGAGCGCGGACATCCTGTGCGCTCTTGGAACCGCGACGCTTATCGAGAGAAAGAGCGGACAGGATGTCCGCGCTCCAAGGGGTCACTCCGTGCCGCTGCGCACCCGCCCGCCTTCCCAGCCCAGCATGGCCTGCTTGCGGGTGAGACCCCAGTGATAGCCGGTCAATTCGCCGGAACGGCCGATCACACGGTGGCAGGGCACCACGAAGGACAACGGGTTCCTGCCCACCGCGGCCCCCACGGCGCGCGAGGCCTTGGGATTGCCGATATGGCTGGCGATATTGCCATAGGTGGTGGCTCGCCCCATCGGAATCTTCAGCAAAGTACGCCAGACGCGGACCTCGAAATCGGTGCCGATCATCACCACGTTGAGCGGCCTGTCTGCCTGCCATCGGCTCGGATCGAAGATGCGGCCGGCATAGGGTGCCGTCACCATCGAATCCTCGCGCAGTTCCGCATTGGGCCAGCGCTTGCGCATGTCGGCCAGCGCGATGGCCTCCTCACCCGGATCGGCAAAGGCGACGCCGGCAAGGCCCAACGGCGCCACCATCACCAGCGCGGTACCGAAGGGCGAGGGATGGAAGCCATAGGAGATGGTCAGGCCGGCCCCGCCCGTCTTGAACGAGCCTGGCGTCATCGCCTCGTGGGTCACGAACAGATCGTGCAGCCGCGCCGGACCCGACAGGCCGAGCTCATAGGTGGCATCGAGGATCGAGGCGGAATCACGCAGGAGGTCGCGCGCCCGGTCCAGCGTCACCGCCGCCAGGAAATCCTTGGGCGTGATGCCGGCCCAGCGCCGGAAGAGATGATGGAAATGCGAGACCGACAGGCCGACATGGCCGGCGATATCCTCGAGCGAGGGCTGGTGCTGCGCTTTGCGCGTGATGTAGGCGACTGCCTTGCGGATACGGTCGTAATCCTCGGGCGAATTGGCGAGCGGCGAGGCCAGCGGCACATCGGCGAAGTCAGGCAGGGTTATGGACATGGAACGTCTCCAGGCATGATCACTTCTACCCTGGATAGACCTGCTTCAACGGGCTTCCCACCCGAAACCTGCGGCATTGGCGCGTTCAGACGCGCCGCGCCTTGTTCAGTGCCCGGGAGAAGGCGTCCGCGAAGTCGCCCTTCTCGGAAGCGCCGAGGAAACGGGCTATTTCCACCTCGCGGCCGCGCTGCACAAGGGCCAGGCGCATCACGCCGAACTCCTCGTGCTCGTCGCGCTGCAGCCGCACCCAGCGCGGGTTGAAGACCCATTCCCGGCGCTGCCCCTTGGGATCGATGCGCGAGAACAGGAGCCGGACGGGCGTCAGCAGCACATGCTCCCGCAGCCTGGCCCCCCGATAATTGAGCTTGAACATCACATAGAGCAGCCCGACGTCGAGCCCGAAGAAGCCGACCACCGGCCACGCCCCCATCATGTAGAAGGGGATGGAGAGCAGCGTCGAGGCACAGCCGACCACGACGAGAAGGTTGCGAAAGCCCCGCGGTCCGAGCGAACGATGCGGATAGAGGACCGCATCGAAGACGGGCTCTTCCAGAGACACCGCCAGGGGTGTCTCGAGGCACGTTTCTCGGCGCGCTTCTTCGGGCGTTTTCGGGTTGGCGCTTTGCATGGTCGCCAACTATAAGCCTTTCATGCCCCGCCGCCAGACTCAAATCCTCGCCCTGTCCGCCGCCTCCCCTGCGACAAAATCGGCAGGCCGGACCAAGGCGAAGGCCAATGCCGCCGCGGCCTCGGCCGGCACGCAGCGCGCCGCACTGCCGCAGGCCGAGATCACCGAGATCTTCCGGCGGTTCGCCGAGGCCCTGCCCGAGCCCAAGGGTGAGCTCGACTATGTCAACGCCTATACGCTCTTGGTGGCGGTGGTGCTTTCGGCCCAGGCGACCGATGTCGGGGTCAACAAGGCAACCAAGGCGCTGTTCGCCATCGCCGATACGCCGAAGAAGATGATCGATCTCGGCGAGGAAGCCCTGATCGGCCATATCAGGACCATCGGCCTGTTCCGCACCAAGGCCAAGAACGTCATCGCCCTCTCCCGGCTCCTGGTGGAAGAGCATGGCGGCCAGGTACCGCGCTCGCGCGAGATCCTCGAAACGCTGCCGGGCGTCGGCCGCAAGACCGCCAATGTCGTGCTCAACATCGCCTTCGGCCTGCCGACCATCGCCGTCGACACCCATCTCTTCCGGGTGGCCAACCGCACCGGCCTCGCGCCGGGCAAGACGCCGCTCGCGGTGGAACTGGGACTGGAGAAGGTGGTGCCGGCGACCTATGCCCGCCATGCCCATCACTGGCTCATCCTGCACGGGCGCTATGTCTGCAAGGCGATCAAGCCCGGCTGCCCCGCCTGCCTGATCCGCGACATCTGCCTGTTCGAGGACAAGACGACGACTTGAACGTCGAAGGATTCAACCTTGGTGTCAGGCGGGCCTCGCCAAATACACGCGCAAGTTGAATCAGCATATTTTTGTGGCGCTTCGGCGATTTCAGGACTTCTATGGCCGGCAGGGGGCTTCCTTGGCGACGTTCATTGCGTCGATCCAGGCAAATGCGGCTGCGGGAATGGCAATGACTGTCCTTTCCCTGCGGCCGGCCGATGGCCATAAGGGAGAAATCGCTTGCCCCTCAGTTCACAACAGAAAAAGACCGTCCTCGCCTCCTTTCTCGGCTGGACACTCGATGCCTTCGATTTCTTCCTCCTGACCTTCCTGCTCACGGACATCGCCGCGGAATTTCAGGTCGGCGTGCCCGCCGTTTCAGAAGCCCTGTTCTTCACTTTGGCAACCCGGTTCATCGGCGCCTTCATCTTCGGCAGGCTTGCCGACCGATTCGGGCGCAAGCCGATCCTGATGCTGAACATCGTCAGCTATTCCGTGATCGGCGCCCTGGCTGCCTTCTCACCGAATCTCACAACGTTCCTGATCCTGCGCGCCATCTTCGGCATCGCCATGGGCGGCGAATGGGGCCTCGGCAGTTCGCTTGCCATGGAATCGATCCCGCCATCGGCCCGCGGCCTGGTCTCGGGCCTGCTCCAGGCGGGCTACCCGGCCGGCTACCTGCTGGCGGCGATCGTCTACGGCCTGATCTATGGCCAGAACATCGGCGGCCATGTGGTCGGCTGGCGCACCATGTTCCTGCTCAGCGTGCTGCCAGCCCTGATCGTGCTCTTCATTCGGTCACATGTGCCGGAATCGCCGGCTTTCACCGAAGCGCGAGGTCAGGTGAAACCGAGCCTGGGAGAAACCTTGCAGCGGCATTGGGGCATCGCCCTCTATGCCGTTGTGCTGATGATGTTCTTCAATTTCTTCAGCCACGGCACGCAGGACCTCTATCCGACCTTCCTGAAGAAACAGCACGGCTTCGATGCCCACACGGTGAGCTGGATCACCATTGTCGCCAATCTCGGCGCGATCGCCGGCGGCCTGCTCTTCGGGTCGCTCTCCGAGCGGATCGGGCGCGTCAATGCCATCACCATAGCCTGCCTGATCGCACTGCCAGTCCTGCCGCTGTGGGCCTATAGCACCACGCCCGCCATGCTGGCGGTCGGTGCCTTCGTGATGCAGATTTCGGTCCAGGGCGCCTGGGGTGTCATTCCGGTGCACCTGAACGAGCTTTCGCCGGGCTCCGTGCGGGCAACGCTGCCCGGTTTCATCTATCAGGCCGGCAATCTCGCTGCCTCCTATGGCGGCCCCTACCAGGCCGGCATCGCCGAGGCCCCCGGCAGCAGCTATGGCTATGCATTGGCTCTCTTCGCCGGTGTCGTCGCCATCTGCATCATCGTCGTCATCCGCTTCAGCCCGGAACGGCGTGGGCAGGTGATGACCGTGCTGGAATAGCGTCGTTTCCTGGGACCGCAGGCGTCTCGTCTGCTCTTGGAAACGCCATGGTTCAAGAGCAGGCGAGACGGCCGCGGTGCCAGGAGCGTCTTGCTGCCGCTTTCGCATTGACGCCTCGCGCGGGGCATCCTATCTGCCTGACATGGCCATCAAACCGATCATCATCCTGCCCGACTCCAAGCTCCGCCTCGTCTCCGCGCCGATCGAGCGCGTCGATGCGGAGCTGCTCCAGCTCGCCGACGACATGCTGGAAACCATGTATGACGCACCCGGCATCGGCCTGGCGGCAATCCAGATCGCCGTGCCGCGCCGCCTCGTGGTCATCGACCTCGCCAAGGAAGACGAGCCGCCGGAGCCGCATGTCTTCATCAATCCGGAGATCGTGTGGTCCTCGGAGGAGCGCAGCGTCTACGAGGAAGGGTGCCTGTCCATCCCCGACTACTATGCCGAGGTCGAGCGCCCGGCCACGGTGCGCGTCGCCTATATCGACCGCGAGGGCAAACAAGCCGAGATGGAGGCCGACGGGCTGATGGCGACCTGCCTGCAGCACGAGATCGACCATCTCAACGGCGAATTGTTCATCGATCACATCTCCAAGCTCAAGCGCGACATGGTGATCCGCAAGTTCACCAAGGCGGTCAAGACCGGCGAACTGCCGCAGTTCAAGCGGGAGAAACGCGAGCGCGAGGCGCCCCACCCGGCGGAAGGTTGAGGGCATGCGCGTCGTCTTCATGGGTACGCCGGAGTTCGCCCGCCCCGTGCTGGCCGAAATCCTCAGCCAGGGCCATGAGGTCGTCGCCGTCTACACCCGCCCGCCGGCGCCTGCCGGCCGCGGCATGGCCCTGGTGCCCTCGCCCGTGCACAAGCTGGCCGAGGGCTTCGGCATTCCCGTGTTCACGCCCAAGAGCTTCCGCGACGAGGAGGTGATCGCCACCTTCGCCGGCCTCGGCGCCGATGTCGCGGTGGTCGTCGCCTATGGCCTGATCCTGCCCAAGGCTGCCCTGGAGGCGCCCGTGGAAGGCTGCCTCAATCTGCATGCCTCGCTGCTGCCGCGCTGGCGCGGCGCCGCCCCGATCCAGCGCGCCATCATGGCAGGCGACGCCATGACGGGCGTGATGGTGATGCGCATGGAAGAAGGCCTCGATACCGGCCCGGTCGCGCTCGCCGACCATGTCGAGATCGAACCGGACATGACGGCCGGCGAGCTGCATGACCGCCTTTCCCTCCTCGGCGCCGACCTGATGGCCCGGGCGCTCGGCGCCCTCTCGCGCGGCACGCTCACCTTCACGACCCAGAGCGAGGAGGGCGTGACCTATGCCCGCAAGATCGACAAGGCCGAAGCCCGCATCGACTGGTCGCGCCCAGCCGAAGAGGTCCACAACCAGATCTGCGGCCTCTCCCCCTTCCCCGGCGCCTGGTTCGAAGCCGATTGGGGCCAGGGCCCACAGCGGGTGAAGGCGCTCCACGCCCAGCGTGCCGAGGGCTACGGCGTCGCGGGCACGGTGCTCGACGACGAATTGACGGTCGCCTGCGGCAGTGGCGCGATCCGTCTTCTCCAGGTGCAGCGCGCCGGCAAGACGCCGATGGGCGCCGCCGAGTTCCTCAAGGGCGCGCCGCTGGCGCAGGGGTCGCGCCTGGCGTGACCGGTCGGAGCGCGGACATCTTGTCCGCACTCCGAAAAAGTGCCCCTCAGGCGCGCCGTAACGAATGATTGACTCGAATTCGGAACCTCTGATTTAGCCCCGCCCTGCACTGACAGATTCGCCCCCTATGCCGCTCCAAAGACCGGTCTCCAAAAGGTGACTCCGCCGCCCGATTGGCGTAGAGGCCTGACTCCAGCAACGAAGTCTCCGAATGCCGCGTTATAAACTCCTGATCGAATATGACGGCACGCCCTATGTCGGCTGGCAGGCCCAGGCCAATGGTCGCTCAGCGCAGCAGGCGATCGAGGAGGCGATCCTGGCTTTCACCGGCCAGACCCTGCGCATCCAGGGTGCCGGCCGTACCGATGCCGGGGTGCATGCCACCGGGCAGGTCGCCTCGGTGATGCTGGCCAAGGATTGGACGACCGACAGGGTACGCGATGCGCTCAACGCCCATCTCACCTTGCAGGACGACTATGTGACCATCCTCGGCGTCGAGAAGATGCCCGACAGTTTCGACGCCCGTTTCTCGGCCAAGGGCCGGCGCTATCTCTACCGCCTGATCGACCGCCGCCCACCCTTGGCGCTGGAGCGTCATCGCGCCTGGCACATCCGCAAGGCCCTGGACGCGGAGGCCATGCACGCGGCGGCGCAGGGCCTCATCGGCCATCACGACTTCACCACCTTCCGCTCGGCCGACTGCCAGGCCCAGAGCCCGATGAAGACGCTCGACCGCCTCGACGTGGCCAGGGTAGGCGCCGAGATCCATGTCATCGCCACCGCTCGCTCCTTCCTGCACAACCAGGTCCGCTCCATGGTGGGATCGCTGCGCCGGGTCGGCTCCGGCGACTGGAGCAAGGCGGATCTGGTCGGTGTGCTGGAAGCGCGTGACCGCACCCGCTGCGCCGCGTTGGCACCACCGCATGGGCTCTATCTCACCGGTGTTGACTACTGACTGCCTTCCTCGGCAGCATCGAACCTGATTCAGAATCAGATCCGATGCTGTAGGAAACTCGCATCTCTTTCCGGCACGATATTCAAGCTGCGAGGCCGTCCGTGATCACCTGCTATCTGAAATATGTCATCGATCCCTGGAAGCTCGAGGCCTTCGAGGCCTATGCCAAGGCCTGGATTCCCGTGGTCAACCGCATGGGTGGCAACCATCACGGCTATTTCCTGCCGCATGAGGGCGCCAGCGACATCGCCTATGCGCTGTTCAGCTTCCCCAGCCTCGCTGCCTATGAAGACTACCGCAAGCGCCTGGCGGTGGATCCGGAATGCCAGGCCATCCTGGCCGAGGAAAAGCAGGTCCGCAGCATCATGAGCTACGAGCGCAGCTTCATGCGGCCGGTGTTCGGCTGAGTCATATTTCTGGAATACAGGAGATCCCGGTGGATCTGGAGGCCCAGCGCGCCCTGATGCTCAGCGGCGCGGTTTACAACGACCTTACCCCCGAACTGATCGCCGCTCGCGCGAGGGCGGTCGAACTGACCAGCGCCTATCACCGCAGCCTTGGCGAGCCGGCCGAAGCGCGCGAGGCGATTCTGCGAAGCCTTTTGAAATCGGTCGGCCCCGGCGCCCTGTTCGAGCCGAGCTTTCGTTGCGAGTTCGGCTTCAACATCAGCATCGGGCACTCCTTCTATGCCAATTTCGACTGCGTGATCCTCGATGGCGCCAGCGTCGAGATCGGGGATTATGTCCTGCTCGGGCCGCGGGTCGGCATCTACACCGCCAACCATGCCATCGACCCGATCGAGCGCGCCGCCGGCGCCTGCCAGGCCAAACCAGTGCGGATCGGCCACCGGGTCTGGGTCGGCGCCGGCGTCCATATCAATCCGGGCGTGACCATCGGCGACAATGCCATCGTCGGATCCGGCAGCGTGGTGACGCGCGACATCCCGTCGAACGTGATTGCCGCTGGCGTTCCGGCCCAGGTCATCCGGGGCATCACCGCAGCCGACCGCACGGGCTTCAAGCCCTGACAGGACAAAAGCGTCACCGCGGCGGCCCCCTCAATGAAGTCCCATGGTTACCCGCCGGTCTCCGGCGCACGGCCTGCCAGTAGCGCCCGCAATCCGGCCTTGCGGTCGATGCCTCCCAGCAGCAGGCAAGCGCCCAGGTAGAAAATCAGCCCGCCCCCGCAGAGCAGGGCAAGCGTCGCCACCCGCATCGCCAGAGGCTGCCCCGCGACCAGCCAGCTCTCCACCGCCCCCGCCGCTCCATAAACGGCGACCAGCATCAGGACGGCAGCGGCGGCGATCCGGGGTAGGCGGCGGCGAGCGGACATGTCGAGTTGCAGCAGCCCGCTTCGCCAAGCCATCAGAGCCAGCAGGACGAGGTTGACCCAGCCCGATGCGGCGGCGGCGACGGCAATGCCGGCCTGGCGCCAGACTGGAAAGAGGGTAAGCGACAGGACCACATCGGCAACGGCGCCGATCAGCGCGATCATGAAGGGCAGGCGCATGCGGGCACGCGCGAAGAAAAGCGGCTGTAGCACCTTGGCCCCGGCAAAGGCCGGCAGGCCGGCGGCAAACCCCGCCAAGGCCAAGGCCGTGGCGGTGCTGTCACCCGCCGAGAAGGCCCCCCTCTCGAACAGGACGGAGACGATGGGGTCGGCCAGCACGATCAGCGCCAGGGCTGCCGGCAGGCTGAGAAAGGCCGCGAATTCGACGGCCCGGCTGAGAATGCCGCTTTCGGCCCGCCGGTCGCCCCGGCTGCTGGCCCGGGCGAGTTCCGGCAGCAGGGCATTGCCGAGCGCCACCGCCACGATGCCCAGCGGCAGCTGGTAGAGGCGATCGGCATAATAGAGCCAGGTGACGGCGCCGGGATCGGCGGAAGCCACGATCAGGCCGATAAAGGCGTTGACCTGCGTCGCCCCCGCCGTCAGCACGCCGGGCAGCGCAAGCAGGAAGAAGCGCCGGACGGCGGGCGTCCAGCGCGGCCTGACCAGCCGCAACCGCAGGCGAGCCCGATGGAGAGCCCAGAAAACCAGCCCGCCCTGGGCGAGTCCCCCGACGAAGATCGACCATGCCAGCAGGCGCGCCAACGCCTCCTGGTCGGAGCGAACCAGCAAGGGGGCGCCGAGCAGGGCGGCGATGGTGACGACATTGACGAGAGCCGGCGCATAGGCGGCCGCCGTGAAGCGGCCATGCACGTTGAGCACAGCCGAAGCCGCCACCATCAGGGCCGTCGCCAGGCAATAGGTGAAGGTGATGCGCGACAGGGCGACGGCAAGCTCTACACGCCCCCCTCCGGTTCCAAAGCCGGGGGCGATCAAATCGATCAGCAGCGGCATCGCTGCGAGGGCCAGGGCCGAGGCCAGGAAGAAAACCAGGGCGACCTGGGTGAAGACCTGGTCGGAAAAGGCTTCGCCCTCGCCACGCCGTTCGGCCTCGGCATGCAACGGCACGAAAGCCGTATTCACCGCCCCCTCCGCGAACAGCCGGCGCATCAGGCTGGGCAGGCGGAAGGCGACCACGAAGGCATCCGCCACCGGTCCGGCACCGAGCGCTGCCGCCACCATGGTGTCACGGACAAAACCGAGAATGCGGGAAGCAAGGGTCGCGAATCCAACCGAGGCAGCGTTACGCAGGAAGGTCATCAAAACTCCGAGCCGAAGCGGCGGCAGCGGTTGCATCGCAACTCTTTCTTGCCGCAACGCAGCACATCGCTATAGTCCGCGCGCGCAAAACAGAGATACTGCATGCCCAAATCCCCTTCCAGCGCGAAACCTCGTTTCGACGTTCTCACCATCGGCAACGCCATTGTCGATGTCTTTGCCCAGACCGAAGACGATTTCCTGGTCCGCGAAGGCCTCGCCAAGGGCGCCATGATCCTCACCGGCGAGGAACGGGCCGACCACCTCTACGCCGCCATGGGCCAGAGCATCGAGATCTCGGGTGGATCGGCCGCCAATACGGCTGTCGGTGTCGCCTCCCTCGGCGGCAAGACTGCCTATTTCGGCAAGGTGAAGCAGGACGAGGCCGGCAAGGTCTTCACCCATGACCTGCGCGCCCAGGGCACGCATTTCGAGACGGTGCCGCTGGCGGAAGGTCCCTCCACCGCCAAGAGCTTCATCTTCATCACGCCCGATGGCGAGCGCACGATGAACACCTATCTCGGCGCCTGCCATCTGCTCGGCCCGGCTGATATCGAAGAGAGCGTCGTGCAGGGGGCGGCCATCACCTATATGGAGGGCTATCTGTGGGATCCGCAGGATGCCAAGGATGCCTTCCTGAAGGCCGCCGATATCGCCCACAAGGCCGGGCGGCGCGTGGCGATCACCCTGTCCGACTCCTTCTGCGTCGACCGCTTCCGCGGCGAGTTCCTCCACCTCATGCGCTCGGGCGTGGTCGACACCGTGTTCGCCAACACCCAGGAGATCAAGTCGCTCTACGAGACTTCCGATTTCGAGACGGCGCTCGCCCAGGTCGAGAAGGACTGCCGCCTCGCCATCGTGACGCGCTCGGAAGACGGGGCGCTGGCGATCGAGGGCGGCACGCGCGTCTCGGTGCCGGCTTTCCCGATCGACAAGCTGGTCGATACCACCGGCGCCGGCGATCTCTTCGCCTCCGGCTTCCTGTTCGGCCTCGCCCGCGGCCTGCCGCACCTGGCTTCGCTCAAGCTCGGCGCACTGTCCGCTGCGGAAGTGATCCAGCATGTCGGCGCCCGCCCGCAGACCAATCTGCGCGTCATGGCCCAGGAAAACGGGCTGCTCTGACGAGAGCCGAGGCATTTGAGAAGGGCCGGGCGGCCTTTCTCAAGCGCCGTCAGGCCTTGTAAAGGCGCAGGGGCGAGACCTTCTCGCGCCGGATGATCCCTCGCGCTTCGAGGTCGAGTTGCACGGCCTTGACCCACCAGCCCGCCTTCGCGCCGCCGGGATAGAGGTCCTGCGGCAGCAGGGCCGGCACTTCGGCCTGGACCTGCGCCACGGTCAGGCCCGGCTTGCCATCCGGCAGCAAAGCCAGAATGGCCGCCTTCATAGCCTTGTACATGGCCGCATCCGCCGGCCAGGCCTTGCCCGGGTGGTTGACGTTCAGCAGTTCGATTCTGGACGTATCGGTCATCAGCAGGTGCTCCGGCATATTGCGTCCCCTGCAACGAGGACGCTGGTCACGCCTCCAACCCGACATCACAACCGCGAAAAAGCCAGCTTCAACCCCAGCCCTGCGAAAGCCAGGGCAAAGCCGCGCCGCAGCCAGGTGAGCACGGCCGGTCGTTGCACCACCTGGCTGCGGACCGCCGAGGCGCAGGCCCCATAGACGAGGAAGACGAGGAAGGTCAGGGCCATGAACCAGAGGGAGAGTTCGGTCATGGCGGCTATCGGCCGCCCCGTCGCTGGCGGAACGAATTGCGGCAGGAAAGCCAGGAAGAACAGCGACAATTTGGGGTTGAGGATGTTCAGGAGCACGCCCTTCAGGATGATGTGGCCCGGTAGCATGCGCCGGTGCTCGCCGGACAGCTGCAGGGTGCCGCCATCGCGCCAGACACTCCAGGCCGTGTAGAGGAGATAAGCGGCACCAAGATAGGTCAAAGCCTGGAAGGCCACGGCGCTGGCGTGCAGCAGCGCCGCCAGGCCGGCGACCGCCGCGGCAAGATGGGGCAGGATGCCGAGCGTGCAGCCGAAGGCGGCCAAGGCACTGGCGCGCCAACCCTGGCTCAGGCCGAGGGCCAGCGTGTAGAGCACGCCGGTGCCGGGCAGAAGGATGACGACGAGCGCAGTGACGAGATAGTCGAGGGACATGCGGCAACTCCCATGGAAAACACAGGGATGCCCCGATGACGGCAGGCGTGTCTTGAACGCAATTGCAACGGGGAAGCCCGGTTCAGGGAGCCCGAGCCGCCGCATAGGCACCGGGCGAGATGCCATAGCTGCGCACGAACAGTCGCGTCATGTGGCTCTGGTCGGCAAAGCCGCTCGCTGCAGCGGCCTCGGCGAGTGCCATGCCACGCGCGATATGGCGTCGCGACAGCTGGAGGCGGCGTTGCATCAGATAGGCATGCGCCGTCATGCCGGTCGCCCTCGCAAAGCCGCGCACCACCTGGAAGCGGCTCAAACCGGTCATCTCGGCGAGGTCCGAAAGGGTTACGGGCGCGATTGGATCGCTATCGATGCAATCACGAGCAAGCCCGATGGCTCGCGGAATGCCGGGGCACGCTACGGCCGCCCCGGGAATGTGCGCCAGCAGCATCAGCAGGGCTTCCTCGCAGCGCAAGCTGGCGACATCCCTTGCGTCCTCGGCAAGACAACGGAAGAGGTCGGCAAACAGGCTGGCGATCCGTCTGTCCCGCACCACCGGCTCGGTGATCTCGAACGTACCGCCCCCGCCTTCGCGGATGTCCCCGATCGCCTCCGTCATCAGCGAAGGATCGAAATAGAGCATGCGCCAGGCCCGGCCCCGGTCACCGACGGGGCTGCCATCATGCACCTCGCCCGGATTGACGGTGATGACGTCCCCTGCGCCAGCCTCGACCGGACCGCGCCCGCTGGCCGACTTCTGGCTGCCGCGATCGATCAGCCCGATGCCGTATTGGTCATGCATATGCCGCGGAAAATGATGGCTGCTTTCGGCCATCACCGCATCGATCCCGGGCATGCCGGACGGCCGCGTCGAGAATGTCCCTCTCGTCGCCACGGTGTGCTACCTCAGAGCGAAGAAGGCGGACCGCCGCCCTGCAGCAGCCGCCCGGCGGCGATCCTCAGGCATTCCTCGAAGGCGGCAAGATCCTCGAAGAGCTGGCCCGGTGCCGCCGAGCGCGTGACAAAGGTGCCGCCGCGCGCCTCGATGCCGCCGTCGAGCATCAGATTCTCGGCCATGTCGAAATCCTCGACCGCCAGGCCGTCCGAGCCACGCGGCCGGCCCTCCGCATCCTCAGCGATCCGCCCGTCATAATAGACCTGCAGTCGCTCGAAATGCGACAGCGCCACATTGGAGAAGGCAAAGGCGGGACAGCCCCGGGCGCACATGAAGCCAAGCTCGTAGACCGTGCCGGTATCGGCGGCGATGCCCCGGAACGGCGTGAGATTGGCGATGATCACATCGGCGCTCAGCATCAGCTTTTCGTTGGCCGCGCTGATGGCGAGCCCGAAATCGCGCTTGGTCGGCTGCGCCGGAATTTCCAGGTCTCCGGGCGAGACCGGGATGAAACCGTGGCGCCGCGTGAGCTCGATCTTGGCGTCGAGCACCTCGCGGGCGTTGGACAGGAAGACTTCGGGGCCGGCCAGATAAACGCGCATGGATTTCTTCCGGGTGAGCGGACGTTCCAGCGACATGAAGGCATGTCGCGATGTCCGCATCTTGGAAACGACTGCGGTGGGGAAAAGAAGAACGGGCAAGATGCCCGTGCACCCGAGTACACGGGCATCTTGCCCGTATACTCGGGGATCACAGCATCTCCGGCAACACCTTGTCCGGCGGGCTGTGTCCATCCATGAAGGCGCGAATGTTGACGATGACCTTCTCGCCCATGTCGGTACGGCCCTCGATGGTGGCCGAGCCCATATGCGGCAGCAGCACCACGCGCCCGCTCTTGGCGAGCTTGACCAGGCGGGGATTGACCGCCGGCTCGTGCTCGAACACGTCGAGGCCGGCGCCGGCGATCTCGCCGGCGTCGAGCATCTTGGCGAGCGTGGTCTCGTCGATCACTTCGCCCCGCGCCGTGTTGATCACCAGGGCCTCGCGCTTGAGCAGTTTCAGCCGCCGGGCCGAGAGCAGGTGATAGGTGGCCGGCGTGTGCGGGCAATTGACGGAGATGATGTCCATGCGGGCCAGCATCTGGTCGAGCGAATCCCAATAGGTCGCCTCCAGTTCCGCCTCGACGGCGTGATCGACATGGTGGCGGTTGTGGTAGTGCACCTGCAGGCCGAAGGCCTTGGCACGGCGCGCCAGCGCCTGGCCGATGCGGCCCATGCCGATGATGCCGAGGCGCTTGCCGGTGATGCGGCGCCCGAGCATCCAGGTCGGCGACCAGCCGGGCCAGGCATTGTCGCCCTCGGGAATCACCCTGGAGCCCTCGGTCACGCGCCGGGCCACGGCGAGAATCAGCGCCATGGTCATGTCGGCGGTGTCCTCGGTGAGGACACGGGGCGTGTTGGTCACGGTGATCTTGCGGGCGACCGCCGCCTCGACGTCGATATTGTCGACGCCATTGCCGAAATTGGCGATCAGCTTGAGATTGCTGCCGGCCGCTTCGATCAGCGCCTTGTCGATACGGTCGTTGATGGTGGGCACCAGCACGTCGGCCGTCTTCACGGCCTCGATCAGGGCCTCCTGCGACATCTTCTCGTCGGTCAGGTTGAGCTGCGCGTCGAACAATTCGCGCATGCGGGTTTCCACGCTGTCCGGCAGGCGGCGTGTGACCACGACCCGCGGTTTTTTTCGTAACGACATGCCGACCTCCCGCAAACTTTAAGACGGCGTTCACCGCCCTCAGACAAACTGCGCCGATAAGCCCGCAGCCCGTCGCTGTCCTTCCTCTAACAGACAGGCAAGCGCAGCAACAGAGGCGGTTGCGGGCGGAAGCGTTTTGCGATTTGGGGAGTCGCCAGGAATCGCAAAGACGCGTCGAAACAAAGAGTGAATGCAAAGAAGCGGTTATACCTAAAACGCGCTTTGCCTGTGTGTGCGTCGAGGTCCGGCATGTCCTATTACGAAGAAGAAGCGCCCCGTTTAAGTCCCATTGCCAAGATCGGTTTTGCTGGCGCCTTCTGTGCCCTCATCGTCGCTGGCGGGGTCTACTATCTTCATCACAAGCGGCTGAAGCAGCCCGTGGATACGGCCACCGAGGGCATCAGCGCCGACACGCTCGCAGATCCCACCGTGGCGGCCTTCATCGCCGGTGCGGGCAAGGCCGCCATTCCGGACAAGCCGGCCGACGACGTCACCGGCTCGCTGCCCGATCCCAAGGCCGGCAAGGACCAGCTCGGCCCGGTCTCCGGCCTGCCGATGCCGCGCTTCGTCAGCCTGAAGCCCGACAGGGTGAATGTGCGCCAGGGGCCTTCGCGCGACCAGACGGTGTCCTTCATCTACCAGAAGTCCAACCTGCCGGTGGAAGTGATCGCCGAATTCGAGAATTGGCGGCGCATCCGTGATGCCGACGGCTCCGAAGGCTGGGTGCTGCAGAACCTGCTCTCGGGCAAGCGCACGGCCCTGATCGCACCCTGGTCCAAGCAACAGACACTGCCGCTCCGCGCCACCGCCGACGCCAAGGCAACGGCCGTCGCCATGTTGCAGCCCGGCGTGCAGGCCTCCATCAAGAGTTGCGCCTCGAACTGGTGCCGCATCCAGGGCGAAGGCTTCGACGGCTGGATCCAGGAAAGCAATCTGTGGGGAGCCTATCCCGGCGAAGCGATCGACTGAGACGGAGCCCGTGCCCCGCCTCCGCCTGATGATCAGCGGGATCACTTCCCGCGAGCAAGCCGGCGCAGCGGTCGAGGCGGGCGCCGATGCCATCGGGCTCGACCCTGCCGCCTTTCCGCAGGCGGGCCCGGAAGGCAGCGCGATACTGGCGGCGATCGCGCTCGCTTTGCCGCCGGCGGTCACGCCGATCCTGATTACCCCGGCCCTGACGGCCGGCACCGTGGCCCAGCAGGTCGACGCCTCGGCGACGCTCGCCGTCCGCCTGGCCCGGCCGATTGCCGCAAGCGAATATCCCGGCCTCAAACGCATCATCCGCGGCCGCAAGATCATCCAGTCCATCGATCCCGCCCGCAACGACGCCGGTGCCCTGGTGGAGGCCTGCGCTTCCTTGGCCGATGCCCTGCATTTTCACGTCGGCACCGCAGATGATTTGAGCGCCTGTCGATGCCTGATCGAGCTCACGGGCCTGCCCTGCTTTCTCGGACTGACCGATCCGGCGCTCCTGCCGGCCGCCGCTGCGCTACGGCCCCACGCCGTCGATCTGCTGCTCGCCGGCGAAGACGGTTTCGATGCATCGGCTTCGAATCGCTTGGCTGCGGCACTCGCAGCTATCTGAGCCAGAGCGAAGAATTCGGGCTAAGAGTGAATGAACAGCGGTTGCAAAGCGCCGTTCCTGGGAGTGCGGACGTCCTCGTCCATGGGCACCAGCTTAAGGCGAGAGGCGCGACGCCAGCCACTCCCTCGCCCCGTTCTTACGGGGAGAGGGTAAGGGTGAGGGGCAGCGCGAACCTTGAAATCCGAGCATTGCAGAGCCCCTCACCTCTATCCTCTTCCCGTAAGAACGGGGCGAGGGGACTCACACGCGGAGCCTCATCGCCAGCTCGATCATCTCGCCCGACCCTTAAGTTGGTGCCCACGGACGAGGACGTCCGCACTCCCAGGAATCAGCGCTGCAAGGTCAAATGAACAGAATAGTATCGACCTGCCATCGAAGGCCTCCCTCCGAGTCGCCCCCGTTGCGATCCACCCCGTCCTGCCGCTACGATGACGCACGCAATCGGAGCCGCCGATGACGAGAGCATTCCTCCTCGCCGTAACAGGCCTCGCCTTTCTGAGCCTGCCCGCAGCCAGTGCCGAAACCGTAACCCAGAAAGCCGGCCGGGACGCCACCTTCAAGGCCAGGGACGACGATCCTGCCATGAAGGCCGCCTTCGCCAAGGCCCAGGAAAGCCTGCCCGATTTCATCGACGCTCTGGACGGCAAGGTCACCGGCGCCAGCGGCTTCGCCGTGAAGGTGCCGATCATCCAGGGCGCCCAGACCGAATATTTCTGGCTCAACGAAATCAGTCACAAGGGCGACCGCTTCACCGGCAAGATCAACAACCGCCCGGAACTGGTCGGCAATGTGACGTTCGGCCAGCAGCTCACCTTTCTGAGGAGCAGGATCCGGGACTGGGGCTATTACCGCGACGGCAAGCTGCAGGGCAATTTCACCACCTGCGTCCTGCTGGCCAAGGAGGATCCGCGCGAGGCCCAGGAGCTGAAAGACCAGATCGGCCTGGCCTGCGAAGGCGCCGCCTCGCCGCAATAAACCGGCCTGCTTGCTTCGCAACGAATATGGTTTGAATGCCCCTCACCCCGCCGTTTCGAAACGGCGATGAGGCCAGGGATTCACCCCGTCCCGCAGCCAGGCCAACGTATCCTGCCAGAAGCCGGCCCGATGCCGGTCATGAAACAGGCTGAAATGACCGATCTCGGCCAGGCCGTAGTCTTCCGGCATCAGGCGCACCGCGGTCGCCGGGCTTGATCGGTAATAGGCGAGCGCGCGGCGGATGGCCGGCATGGTGCCGAACTCGTCGTCGGACATGGTCACCGCCAGGATCGGCGCGGAGACCGCGGCAAAACGGGCGAGGATGTCCGCCCGCTCCCGGCGCGGATGGCTGTTCTCGGCATGCCTGCCGCGAAAACTCCATTCCAGGGCCACGCCCGCCGGCAGGTCTTCCAGCCAGCCCAGCCGCCGGCCCGGGAAATAGCCGCATATCGCCGTGAGCAGGGGCATCAGCACATGCCAGCGCCAGACCAGCCCCAGGCGGCAGCGCCGGGCATAATCGGGCCAGTAGGCATATTGGGCGCCGACAGTCAGCATCCGATCGATCCAGCGGGCATTGCCGGCCAACCCCGGCAGGAAGCCACCGATGCTGTGGCCGACCACGAAGAGAGGCCCGTCGGGCCGGCGCTGCCGGGCAAAACCCAGCACGGCTTCGAAATCACGCGTGCCCCACTCGCTCCAGCGATAACCGCAATGCTTCAGATCCGCCGGCCGCGACATGCCGATGCCGCGATAATCATAGGTAATGGCATCGAAGCCCTGCTCGGCGAGGAAGCAAGCATAGCGATGATAATAGCGGGCGAGCACGCCTGTCGCGGCATTGATGACGACCGTGCCCGCTGCCCCTGCATCTTCTGCCAGCCAGACATGGCCACCAAGAACGACCCCGTCCCCGCAGGTGATCTCGACCGGCACGGCCGCTGTCATGTCCATCGCCATCGGCGGTCCTCACTCGCATGAAGGGATAGCATGACCAGCGACAGCGGTTATACTCACTTGTCAGTATACATGAGGGCGAGCCATGTCCGAGCCCATGACCACCACGCGCGAGCGCATCGTTTCGGCGGCGGCGCGCCTGTTCTACGACAAGGGCATTCGCAATGTCGGCGTCGACGCCGTCGCCGCCAAGGCCGGCATCACCAAGCGCACGCTCTACTATCACTTCACCAGCAAGGACGATCTGATCGCCGCTTATCTGGCGGCGCGCGACCAGCCCAACCTCGCTCTGTTCCGGCGCTGGTTCGATGAAGCGCAGGGAGACGTCGCTGCCAAGGTCGAGGCAATCTTCCGCAATCTCGCCGTGGCGGCTCGTCATCCGCGCTGGAAAGGATGCGGCTTCCTGCGCACCGCCGCCGAACTCGCCGACCTGCCCGGCCACCCCGCCATCAAGATCGGTGCCGCCCACAAGAAGCGTTTCGAGGATTGGCTGCGGCTGGAGCTGGAAAGCGCGGGGCTCGACGACGCTGCCTTGCTGGCCCGGCAGGTGGTGCTCCTGCTCGATGGCAGCTTTGCGGTCGTCCTGCTGCATCGCGATCCCGACTATATGGAGGCTGCCGGCAAGGCGGCGGCCACGCTGATCACCGCGGCCTTCCGGCAAGCGAAGGCGGCGCCGGCAAGGAATGGATAGCCGGCATAGTAAAAGCCCTCACCGCGGCCTCACCCTTGCCTCACCCCTTCCCAATCCAGCTCGAAGCGCGCCAGATATTTGCGCAGGCGATCGGCATCGTTCGAGCTCGCCTTGGCCTGGCGCGATGCCGCGAACAGCGCGCGCCCGGCTGCGCTGAGGGAGGAGGTGGCGCGGCAGACGCGGATCACCTCGGCCAGTTGCACCTGGTCGAAGCGATCGATGCCGGCGACACGCTCTTCCCCGAGAAAGTCGGCAAGCAACCTGTCCGTGCCCTCGCCGTCGCCTGCCCGCCAGTGCCGGTTGAGGCGCTCGATTTCCTCGGCCACGCCCTCCTCGGTGATGCGCCCGCCCGGTGCCAGGGTCGCCATGCGGGTGACGGAGGCGGAAAGATCGCGGAAATTGGCGGTCCAGCGCGCTTCCGGCGCCGTCGCAAAGCTGAGATAGCGGATGCGGGCCTCGCGGTTGAAGGCGATGTTCTCGCCCTCGCGCTCGGCATAACGGGTGAGTTCGAAGTCGAGATTGGGCTCGATATCCTCGCGGCGCGCGGCCAGGCCCGGCAATTCGAAGGTCCAGAGATTGAGGCGCGCCAGCAGGTCCTCACGGAACTTGCCCGAACGCACATCCACCGAAAGGTCGCGATTGGTACCGGCGATCAGCTGGAAATCACTGGCCGCCTCCCTGTCGGCGCCGACCGGCAGGAAGCGCTTCTCCTCGATGGCCCTGAGGATCATGGCCTGTTCGTCGAGGCCGAGCTCGCCGATCTCGTCCATGAACAGCAAGCCGCCATCGGCCGCACGCAGGAGCCCGGCCCGGTCGGTCTGGGCGCCGGTGAAGGCACCCCTGATATGGCCGAACAGGGCCGACATCGTATGGTCGCCGCGCAAGGTGGCGCAGTTCACCTCGACGAAATCGCCGGTGAGCTGGCGCCGCGCCTGCTTGAGCTCGAAGATGCGGCGGGCCAGCAGTGACTTGCCGGCTCCGGTCGGCCCCGTCAGCAGCACCGGCGCGCGCGAGCGCATCGCCACCCGTTCGATCTGGTCGATCATGGCGTTGAAGGCGGGGTTGCGGGTCGGGATGCCGGATTTGAGGAAGGAGGTCGCCTCGCGTGCCTCGGCCCGGAAGCGGCTGGCGATGGCGTCGTAGCGCGAGAGGTCGAGATCCACGATCGAATAGGAGCCGGCGACGCCTTCGCCCTGGCGCTTGGGCGGCGAGAGCTGGATCAGTTTGCCGGGCACGTAATGGGCCTCGGTCAGCAGGAACCAGCAGATCTGCGCGACATGCGTGCCGGTGGTGATGTTGACGAGATATTCCTCTTCCTCGGCGTCGAAGGGATAGGCTTTGGCGAAATCATAGAGGGCGCCGTAGACCTCCTGGAAATCCCAGGCATCGGCGAGATTCATGATGTGCCTGATCACCTGCGTGTCCGGCGAGATCACCGCGATGTCGCCCGCGATCCGCTCGGCCAGCGACGTCGCCCGGATGTCGTGGATCAGTTCGAGGCGGTCGATGGGCAGGTCACCCTGCTGGCAAAGCGCCACGGTCGGCCGCCAGCGCTCCCAGCGCTTGTCGCGCTTGCCGCTGTCCAGGCTGACGCCGAGAAAGCCGATGGCCACACGCTTTTTCATGGTCACATCCTGGGATCGCAGGCTTCTCAGCGACATTGAGGCAGACTCAATGTCGCGATACCTGCTCTTTCCTGCCAACAATGCGTTTCCAAGAGCAGGCTGGAAGCCTGCGATCCCGGAAAACGGCTCATCATTCAATAACCTATATCACAGGATATTTTATTATCTAAAAATATAAATTTAACGCTTCAAGTCTCTTGCCGCAAAATCTTGCGCAAGTTCAATTGAAAAATTTTTACCATTGAAAAACAATGACTTATAAAATAATTCCAGGCACCTCCTCCACTTGGCACGCTCTCTGCAATCAGATCCCCGTAACAAACGAGGATGATTGCCATGGCAAATAAGTCACTGTTTGCCTCCTTTGTGGGGAAGATGCTGCCGAAGGCCGATGCTGCCAACAAGCACGGCGTCCCGGCCTATGAGTTCACCCCGCGCCACGCGCTGGCCCAGCTTGCCGTCACCGGCACGCTGAACCGCACTTTCTATGCCAGCGCCACGGCGCAGCTCGACGAGACGCTCAAGGCGGTCTGCGAGGTGGAAAGCGCGTTCATCGCCAAGGCGGCCATCTATGCCCGCCAGCGCGGCCATATGAAGGATATGCCGGCCTTGCTGCTCGCCTATCTTTCCATGCTGCAGACGGGCGATTTCACCAAGGCGTTTCCGCGCGTGGTCGACAATGGCAAGATGCTGCGCAACTTCGTGCAGGTGATGCGTTCGGGCGCCGTCGGCCGCAAGTCCCTGGGAACCCGGCCGAAGAAGCTGGTCCAGGCCTGGCTCGAGACCGCCTCGGACATCGAGATCATGCGCGCCAGCGTCGGCAACGCGCCCTCGCTCGCGGATGTGATCAAGATGGTCCACCCCAAGCCCGCCGACAAGGCGCGCGAGGCACTCTATGCCTGGCTGATCGGACGTCCCTACGATGTGACGGCTCTGCCCGACATCGCCCGGTCGTTCGAGGCCTTCAAGCAGGATCCGTCGCTGTCGGTACCGGCGGTGCCGTTCCAGATGCTGACGGCGCTGCCGCTCACGCGGGAGCACTGGGCCGCCATCGCCGACAAGGCCGGTTGGCAGATGCTCAGGATGAATCTCGCCACCTTTGCGCGCCACGGCGTATTCGAGGTGGAGGGCTTCGCCGAAAAGCTCGCCAAGCGGCTTGCCGATCGCGAGGCCATCAAGCGGGCACGGGTGTTCCCGTATCAGCTGATGATGGCCTATGCGCAGGCCGGGCAGGACACCCCGCCCGTGGTGCGCGAGGCGTTGCATGATGCGATGGAGATTGCGGTCGCCAACGTGCCTGCCATGGAGGGCCGCGTGGTCGTCTGCCCGGACGTTTCGGGTTCGATGTCCTCGCCGGTCACCGGCTATCGCAAGGGCGCGACCACGCAGGTGCGCTGCATCGACGTGGCCGGCCTGGTGGCGGCTTCGGTCCTCCGGGCCAATCCGTCGGCACGGGTGATCCCGTTCGAGCAGACCGTGGTCCGCGTGGACCTCGAGCCGCGCGACACGGTGATGACCAATGCGCGCAAGCTCGCCTCCATCGGCGGCGGCGGCACCAACTGCTCGGCGCCGCTGGAGCAGTTGGCGAACGAGAAGGCCAAGGTGGATCTCGTGATCTTCGTCTCGGACAACCAGTCCTGGGTCGATGCACGCAGGGGCGGCGAGGCCACGCAGATGATGAAGCAGTGGGAGCGGGTGAAGACCAGCAATCCCGATGCCAAGCTCGTCTGCCTGGACATCCAGCCCTACACGACCACCCAGGCGCAGGAGCGCGCCGATGTGCTCAACATCGGCGGCTTCTCGGATGCGGTGTTCGACACCATCACGGCCTTCACGAAGGGCGAGATGGGCGCCGAGCACTGGGTCGGCGAGATCGAGAAGATCGAGCTCTGAGATGACACGATTTTCGGTCGGCGGCCTCGTGCTGCCGGCCGGAGACGATGCCGCAGTGAATGCCTGGGGAATTACAGCTTCAGGTGATCGTTGGCCCCCGACGCTCCCGTCGCAAGACGAAGCTGCCGGAACAGGCGCGATGCCGTCTCGACCGCTTCGGCGGGCAAGGCGGCCGTCATTTCCCACAACCTCGTCGCTGCGGCCTACCATTGGAATTTTTTTCAGACGCCACGGCAAATGCCGACGGAACTACAGACTGCGAATCCCGGGGTCGCGGGTTCAAATCCCGCTGCGGCGCAAGCTGCATAGCTCAGATGGTTAGAGCACGGACCGCCGCAAGGCGGTAACGTTTCGTCATTCTTGTTGCCGTGGCCGTCATCATCAGGAGATTTCTATCGAAACGGCGAATGCCGGTGGAACTACAGCATTCACGCTCCAGGTCGCGGGTTCAATTCCCGCCAGGCCGCAAGGCCTGTAGCTCAGTGGATAGAGCGGGATGTTTCACCATTCCTCGTCGCCGTGGCCGATCCCGGCTTATTGCAACCAGCGGCGAATGCCGGCGGGACTACAGGTTAGAGCGCCCTTTCATCCGAAACGGAGGTCGGCGTTTTCGATGGCGCCCCGCGCAAGCGGTAGCTCAGCAATCGTCCCCCTCGAACCTCGTCGCCGTACTCGACAGAAAGGATTTCGACACGTCACGGCGAATGCCGATGGGAATACAGCGCAACAGGGCGTTGCAGCGGCGAACTGCACCCGACTCACCGTTATCGGGAGCCCATTTCTCATCATCCTCGTCGCCGTGGCCCTTTGACGACACCGAGCAGAGCGGCGAATGCCGATGGAACTACATGGTCCTCCTGGTTCGAATCCGGAACCTTGCGCCAGGCCGACAGGCGCCGCGCGGGTGAAGAGGTTTCATCCCTTTCGTCGCCGCTCCTGCCCGGCCTGATTTGGAACGTTGCGGCGAATGCCGGCGGAACTACATGGCTATTCCCCAAGTGATGCGGGTTCGAGTCCCGTCGGGTCCACCATAGGTCGTCTCGTCGGTTATGGTTCGAAGTTTGATGAGGTCAAAAATGGCGAGATGGGAGGAGCGAGCGCTGCCAAGACTTTCGTCTTGGCAAGCGAAGCGACACTGCAGATGGCCATTTTTCACCTCACCGCTTTGCGGCGGGACGCTTTTGGCCGATGAGCACGTCGGGTTTCGTAGCAAGCCGTAAGGCTTGCGTCCTCCCCCTCCTTCTCCTCGGCCAAAATCGCTCCCGTCAAACCCAAAACCATAACCGACGAGACGCCCTATGGGCCCGTAGCTCAATGGTAGAGCATATGTTTCGCCATTCCTCGTCGCCGCAGCGTTCCGGTTTTCATTCCGGCGAATGCCGGCAGGGCTTTCATCTTGATTAGGCGCAAGCCACCGGTCTGAAAAGTCGGGGATCGTCCGAAAACGGACATCGGATGCCTGCCACTTCTCGTCGCCGTCCCGCCCCTTCCGCTACTCCGGATCGGCTTCCGCCTCCAGCCGACAGCGCAGCGTACTTATCAGGCGCAGGCAGGCCTCCACATCCTCAGCCGCCAATCCCTGCGCAAGGGCGTCCACCCAGGGCTTCTGCAGCCGGTTCGCCGCCTCATAGGCAGCCTTTCCCCTGGCCGTCATCGCCACCAGCCTGGCCCGGCGATGATGGGGGTTGTCGCGGAAGTCGAGAATGCCCTCTTGCGCCAATTCGTTGACGATACGCTGCACGCCCTGGCGGTTGAGGCCCATGGAACGGGCAAGATGGGCCACGGGCCGCGGCGCGCCGGCCAACGCGACGGCGCCGAGGACCTGCCAGCGCGCACTGCTCAACCCCACTCCTGACACCAGCCGGTCGCCGGCCGCAAGCAGGCGGCCATTCAGGCGGAACACCTCGAGGATTAGGGCCGTGACGCCTTCGCCGGCCAAAGCGGGGTTCGATTCGTTCATTGACAATATATATCCAATTTGACAACATGTTGTCAAATTGGAGTTGCCCCATGCTGATTGGCCAGATCGCGCTCGTCCTCGCAGCCGCCTTCACCGGGGCGGCCCTTTATATCAATGTCGCCGAACAGCCGGCGCGGCTCAGCCTCGACGACGCCTCCCTGCTGGCGCAATGGAAGCCCAGCTATGCGCGCGGCTTTGCCATGCAGGCCAGCCTCGCCGTCCTCTCCGGCCTTGCCGGCATCGCGGCCGCCTGGCTCGCCGGCGGCTGGCTCTGGCTGGTCGGCGCGATGCTGATCCTGGCGAACTGGCCCTATACCCTGCTGGGCATCATGCCGACCAACCGGCTCCTGGAGGCAACGCCGAACCATGAGGCAGGGGCGCGGACGCGCCTGCTTGTCCGGCGTTGGGGCGGGCTGCACGCCGTCCGCACCGCCCTCGGCGCGGCGGCGACGCTGGCCTATCTTGCCGCCTCGCTGTGAGGCCCGGCGCCGACATCGGCCAACTCGGCGCGCAACCAGGTGTCGAAGGCCTTTACCTTGGCTGAAGGCTTGCGGCGTGCCGAGCTCACCAGCCAATAGGCTAGGCCGGTCTGAATCGGGCGCGGGAAAGGCGAGACCAGCCGCCCGTCGCGCAGCGCGTCCTGGGCCAGGGTCTGCCAGCCGATCGACACGCCCTGGCCGGCGATCGCGGCATCGAGACAGAGCGCCGCATCCGAAAAGGCGGGGCCAGCCGCGAGCGGCAGGTCCGCCTTGCCATAGGCGGCCAGCCAGATCGGCCAGCTTTCCGGGGAGTTATAGTCGATGATGGCGGGAAGCCGCACCAGATCCTCGATCTCCCGAATGCCGGCCGCAAGCGCGGGCGAGCACAGCGGAAACAGGCTCTGATCCATCAGGTAATCCGCCCTTACGCCCGGCCAGGGTCCCGCACCGACGCGCACGCCGACATCGACGTCCGAGGTATCGAAATCCACACGCTCGATCGAGGCATCGATGCGCAATTGCAGGCCCGGATTCGCCTCATGGAAGCGATGCAGGCGCGGCACCAGCCATTTGGCAGCGAGAACCGGCGCGACCGTTACCGTCAGCACATGCTCGGACCGGGCTTCGGCCGCGGTCAGAGCTTGGGAGATCTCCCGGAAACCACGGCTGAGGCCCGCGAGCAGGGACTGGCCGAGCGGTGTCGGCACCAGCCCCTTCGGCCCGCGCGTGAAGATCGGCCGTCCCAAGCGCTGCTCGGCCTTGAGCACCTGCTGGCTGACGGCGCCCACGGTGACGCCGAGCTCCTCGGCGGCCTTCGCCATCGAGCCGAGACGCCCCGCAGCCTCGACCGCCCTGAGGGCACCGAGCTGATATCGCAGCAGACTGTCCATATAGTTTTTCTATAGCATGCCCGCGCAGAACTCCATTCCTTTCCTGCCCCGTTTGCCGGAGATTCAGCCGCACGATTTCAGGGATATTTCAGCCATGCTGACCGTCAGGATACTCAAGACCCTTAAGGAGCGCTGGACTAACCTTCGGCTGGTATCGGGCCGCAGCCTGGAACCGCTCGATCATCCCAGCCTGCAGGCGATGTCCCTGCGGGACCTGGCCGACCTGCCGCTGGAACCGCCACCGGCCGCCGGGCATGACGCGGGCGTGCTCGTCTGCAATCCAGGCAGGGCGGCCGCGGACAGAACGGCGCCTCGCCGGCCCATACAGGAAACGGCGATCGCCGCCCGCTAACCAGATATCGAGGAAGCCCTGGGATCGCCAGCATCCGGCTGGCTCTCTTCGCTCGCGCCCGCTAGCCCTCCAAGAGCCAGCCGGATGCTGGCGATCCCAGGAGGCGGCCTGCTATTACACCCCGTCATACGCCTTCTGCAGCGCCGCGATGTCGAACTTGATCGCCCCGAGCACGGCGGCCATCACGCGCTGCGCCCTGGCCTGATCGGGATCGGCGAGCAGCGTGGGCAGGATCGAGGGCACGATCTGCCAGTGCACGCCATAGCGGTCCTTGAGCCAGCCGCAATGGATCAACTCGCCCTTTTCGCCCAGCGCCCCCCACAACCGGTCGATCTCGGCCTGGTCGGCGCAGTCGATATGGAAGGAAACGGCATGGTTATAGTCGCATTTTTCGCCGCCATTGAGGGCGAGATAGCTCTCGCCGGCGAGGGTGAAGCGGACCATCAGCACGCTGCCGGCTTTGCCGCCCGGGCCATCGGCAACGTTGCGCTGCACATGGTCGATGCGTGAATCCGGCAGCAGCGACACATAGAAATTGGCGGCCTCCTCGGCCTCTCCCGCAAACCACAGGCACGGCGAAATCTTGGACATGACGTTCTCCTCCGAGGCCTCATCGCGGCCTGATGCCCCAAGGACGAAGGAAGACCTGCCGATCCGACAAGACCGTCAAATTTGGCCATGCATCTCGGCTGCGAATTTAATGTTTAGGGACAGTTCAAGAATAGGCGCTCTGATCGATTGTCATCCCCGGCGCCGCCGCAGGCGGCGGGAAGGGGATCCAGGGGCCGTAAATCCTATCCTCAGCCCCTGGATTCCACTCACAAGCAAAGCTTGTGAGGATACCTTGCCCTATCTCCCTTCGCTCACGAGAAGCTCGGCCGGGAAAGACAGTGCGCTTATTCTTGAACGGTCCCTTACATGCTGCTGAGCCGGGCCTGCATGAAGTCCACGAAGACACGGACTTTCGGCGAAAGATGCCGGTTGGACGGCCATATCATGTTGAAATTGCGCGGCCCACCCACGTGATCGGGCAGCACGGTCCGCAGCGTTCCGGCCGCCACGGCATCGTGCACCAGGAAGTCCGGCATGACGCCGATGCCGAGGCCGCCCAGCGTGGCGCCCCGCATGGCTTCCATGTTGTTGCAGGTAAAGATGGTGCGCGGGCGCGGCTCCGGCTCGTCCGGCCGCAGGATCAAGGGCCATTCCAGCATCCTGCCGCTGTTGAGGAAGCGGTAGCGGATGGCAAGATGGTCATCGAGATCGCGCAGCCTCAGCGGCGTGCCGTGACGCTCCAGATAGGCCGGCGAAGCGAACAGCATCTGCCGGAAGGAACAGAACACGCGTGACATCAGGCGGGAATCCGGGAGCTCGCCGCTGCGGACGGCAATATCGACGCCTTCCTCCACCAGGTCGACCAGCCGGTCGTTGAAATCGAAATCGAGCTCGATCTCGGGATAGAGCGCGGTGAACTCCGGCATCAGGGGCATGAGGATGTGGTAGGTGACGACCGGCGTCGAAACCCGCAGCCTGCCACGCGGCGCATCGCGCGAACCCGCCACGATGGCCCAGGCATCGTCGAGATCGTCGAGGATGCGGCGGCAGCGCTCGTGGAACAGGCGCCCCTCCTCGGTGAGACGGATGGTGCGGGTGGTGCGCTGGAACAAGCGGACGCCGAGATCCTGCTCCAGCTTGGCGACGGCCTTGCCGACGGCCGAGGCCGAAAGGCCGAGCACCCGTCCGGCCGCGGCGAAGCTGCCGAGATCAGCCGTGCGCACGAAGGCGGTGAGATTGCCGCTCCTGTCCATAGTCTCTCCGCCATTCCGGAATTTCATTCCGTTATCTTCGGAACATAGCCCCTATTTCTCCAATAATGAGGCAAGAATAGATTGCTCGCAACGGGTCGGGCCATTTTCACCAGGCAAACCTCCACGCGGGGCGCCCTGGATCGGGCCGGCGACCTGCCACCGTCTTTTGAGCATCGATTTCATGACAGACCCAACCTTGGCTCCGAGCGCGGCCCGCAAGGCGCTCATCCTGCTCTCCGTCTGCCTCGCCGCCATCGCCATGCCCCTCACCTTCACCGGACCGGCGGTGGCACTGACCGCCATCGCCGAGACACTGGGCGGCAGTCCGGTCGCCCTGAACTGGGTGACCAACGCCTTCATGCTGACCTTCGGCAGCGCCCTGATGGCCGCCGGCGCCCTGTCGGACAGCTTCGGCCGCAAGCGGATCTTCCTCACCGGCGTCGCCGGTTTCGCCCTGGCCTCGCTCGCCCTGGTGGGCGCGCACTCCATCCTGATCTTCGACCTGCTGCGCGCTCTGCAGGGGCTTGCCGCTGCCGCGGCCTTCGCCGGCGGCATGGCGGCGCTGGCGCAGGAATTTTCCGGCGGCGCACGCATGCGGGCCTTCAGCGTGGTCGGCGCCAGCTTCGGCGCCGGCCTGTCCTTCGGCCCGATCAGTTCTGGCCTGATGAGCGCGACCTTCGGCTGGCCCAGCATCTTCCTGGCGGTCGTCGCGCTGACATCGGCCTCCTTCGTCATCGGCATCATCGCGCTCAGGGAATCCCGCGATCCCCAGGCTCGCGGACTGGATTGGGCGGGCGCGACCAGCTTCACCCTCGCCTTGACCCTGTTCACCTATGGCGTCCTGCAAGCCCCCGAAAGCGGCTGGAACGACCCGCTCGTCGTCGCCCTGCTCCTCGGCGCTCTCGCCCTGATGGCACTGTTCGTACGCATCGAGCTCAACTCACCCCGCCCGATGCTCGACCTCAGCCTGTTCCGCTACGGCCGCTTCGTCGGCGTGCAATTGCTGGCGGCCGCGCCCGCCTATGCCTTCGTGGTGCTGCTGATCCTGCTGCCGATCCGTCTCGTCGGCATCGAGGGTGTCGGCGGGGTGACCGCCGGCCTGATGATGATGGCCCTGTCCGCCCCGCTGCTGGTTCTGCCGCTCCTGGCCGGCTGGCTTTCGCGCTGGATCGCACCGGCCCTGATCTGCGGTCTCGGCCTGCTGGTCTCAGCAGTTGGACTGGCCTGGCTGAGCTTCATCCCCGTCGGCGGCGACGTCAACGCCATGCTCTTGCCCATGGCCGTGATCGGCGTCGGCATCAGCCTGCCCTGGGGCCTGATGGACGGCCTGGCAGTCTCCGTGGTGCCGAGCGAGCGGGCCGGCATGGCGACCGGCATCTTCTCTACGGTGCGCGTAGCCGGTGAGGGCGTGGCGCTTGCCATCGTCAGCGCCGTGCTCTCGGGCCTGACATCGGGCCACCTTGCCGGCGAACACGCCCGGGAAGGGGCTCAGAAGCTGGTGACGGGCGACATTGCCGGCGCGGCCGGCGCACTGCCGCAGTTGGCCCGCCCAGTGCTGATTCAGGCTTATGGCGAGGCTTTCGCCACGCTGCTCCTGCTGCTTGCCGCCATCACCGTGGTCACCGCCGTCGTGGTCTTCGTCTTCCTCGGGCGCCGGGAAATACCTCGGGACGACGTCCCGGTAGAGGCGGTCTGCGCCTCGGCGAACGGCTGAACGCCACACACCGGCAACCAGCCTGACGACCAAGGAAAAGGGGGCCGCAGAACCCCCTTTTCTCATATACCGAGCCGGCGTCGATTTGCGGCAATGCCCTCAGAACATCCGCTTGATGCGGATGCCGCCGACCACCGAATTGAGCTTCTCCTTCGGCTTGGCATCGGAGAAGGTCTCGGTACCGAGTTCGCGATCGAACTCCGAGCGGATGTAGGAGACCTCGCCCGTCACGGAGAGGCCTTTGACGATCATGTAGGTCAGGTTGCCGGTGATGGCATATTCCTTGGCCTTCAGGTCCTGGCCATTGCTGCCGGCGCCGTCATAGCGGGTGTCGATATAGCTCGGCACGATGTTGAAGCCCCATTGCGGCGTGAAATTGCCGCCCAGCTCCGCCGTAACAGACCAGCCCTTGCCGGCTTCGAGCCGCGAAAACCCATTGCGGTAATAGAAGTCCTGCGAGCGGAGGGCATAGAGGTTGTCGGCGCCGAGATAGTCCAGCGCGCCATCGGCATACTGGCCTTCGATCACCAGATGCCCGTCCTGGAGCTGCGGGATCTTGATCAGCACGTCGCCGCCGATCGCATAGCCCCATTTGTTCTGGTGCCGCAGGGCGACGTCATCGGCGGGATCGTCCGGCGTACCATTGTCATAGCGCGAGGCGCTGCGGAACTGGTGGGCTGCCGCCTGGAGCGCCACCGTACCCCATTCCTGGTCGAGCCGGAGGACGCCGACGACATCCGGCACCTCCTGGCCGCCCTGATAGGCGAACACGTCGTTCTGGCGGTGATCACGGCCATCTTCGACCGACAGGGTGGCCGAGAAGCCGCCGCCGAACTGTGCCGTGTAGGCGATGAGGTTCACCGTGTTCGACTGGGCGTAATAGGGGCCGAAGATGGTGTTGCCATAGTCATTGTCGTAGAAGCCGAAGAAGGAATGCGCATAACCGGCCGTCAGGCCACCGAACTGGATGAAGGCCTTGTCGATGGTGAAGCGGTTGCGCTGCTCCGTCCCGTTGATCCGCGTGGCGGTGTTGCTGTCCGCATTGATCTGGAAATAGGAGCGCAGCAGGCCCCATTCGGTCTCGGTGCGGGCATCGAACCAGACACGGGCCTGGGCGTTGAAGGCAGTGCGATTGTCGTCGCGATTGAACTTGCCGCCGCCATAGACGCGATAGTCTATGCGGAACTCGCTGCCGATGCGCAGGCAGGTGTCGCTGCCCGGAATATAGAAGAAGCCAGGTCCAAAGGCCGTGCAGACTTTCACATATTCAACGGCCTCGCCCTTGGTCATGGGAAGATCCGCCGCATGGGCGGCCGCAAAACTGGTGAGACCGGCGACTGTTCCCAAAATAAATGATTTTTTTATCATGATTTCCTCCAAGAAAATATCTGACACCTAGTAAAAAACAGAAGATCTCCGGATCAAAATCGTATCGGTAGCAGAAGCAAAAGTACGACATTAAAAAATTTACCGCTCAAATCTGAACCAATCGAACCAAGACGACAACACAAATTCTTGCCGCTTGCCTGAGAATGGCCGCTTTTTAGCCTCCTTGTTACTTAAAAGTCACATTGCAACAATGACATACTGCAACTCCACCTTGCACCGGGCGGTAAACCAAGGTCACCGCTTGGTGGGACGCCCGGCGACGGAAACGCTCCATCCGGGCAAGAAAAAAGGCGGGCCCGAAGACCCGCCTGTCGACCACCCCCGCGGGGTTGGTCATGATCGTACTTTAGAGGATGCCGGGCAAAGCCGGCACGCCGCCTTACTTGTTCAGCATCGGCAGGTTCATGCCCTGCTGCTTGGCCCAGTCGATGGCGATGTCGTAGCCGGCATCGGCATGGCGCATCACGCCGGTGCCGGGATCGTTGACCAGCACGCGGGCGAGGCGCCGGTCGGCGTCCTCGGTGCCATCGCAGACGATGACCATGCCCGAATGCTGCGAATAGCCCATGCCGACACCGCCGCCATGATGCAGCGACACCCAGGTCGCACCCGAGGCGCAGTTGAGCAGGGCGTTGAGCAGTGGCCAGTCGGACACGGCGTCCGAGCCGTCACGCATGGATTCCGTCTCGCGGTTGGGCGAGGCGACCGAGCCACTATCGAGATGGTCGCGGCCGATGACGACCGGCGCGGAGAGCTCGCCGTTGCGCACCATCTCGTTGAAGGCAAGGCCGAGGCGGTGGCGCTGCCCGAGGCCGACCCAGCAGATGCGCGCGGGCAGGCCCTGGAAGGCGATGCGCTCGGCGGCCATGTCGAGCCAGTTGTGCAGGTGCTTGTCGTCCGGGATCAGTTCCTTGACCTTGGCGTCGGTCTTGGCGATGTCGGCGGGATCCCCCGACAGGGCAGCCCAACGGAAGGGACCGATGCCGCGGCAGAACAACGGACGGATATAAGCCGGCACGAAGCCCGGGAAATCGAAGGCGTTGTCGACGCCGACTTCCTTGGCCATCTGGCGGATGTTGTTGCCGTAGTCGAAGGTGGGCACACCCATCTTCTGGAAGTCGAGCATGGCGCGCACATGCACGGCCATCGACTTCTTGGCTTCGGCCATGACATGGGCCGGCTCGGTACGGGCCCGCTCCTTGTACTCTTCCCAGGTCCAGCCAACAGGCAGGTAACCGTTCAGCGGGTCATGCGCGGAGGTCTGGTCGGTGACCATGTCCGGGCGGACGCCGCGGCGCACCAGTTCGGGCAGGATCTCGGCGGCATTGCCGAGCAAAGCGATCGAGACGGCTTCCTTGCGATCGCAATGGTGTTTGATGAGCGCGAGCGCATCATCCAGATCCTTGGCCTGCTTGTCGACATAACGGGTGCGCAGGCGGAAATCGATGCTCTGCTGCTGGCACTCGATGTTGAGCGACACCGCACCGGCCAGGGTCGCGGCCAGCGGCTGCGCGCCGCCCATGCCGCCGAGACCGGCGGTGAGCACCCAGCGGCCGGCGAGGTCGCCGCCATAATGCTGGCGCCCGGCTTCGACGAAGGTCTCGTAGGTGCCCTGCACGATGCCCTGCGAACCGATATAGATCCAGGAGCCGGCCGTCATCTGGCCGTACATCATCAGGCCTTCGGCATCGAGCTGGTTGAATTTCTCCCAGGTCGCCCAATGCGGCACCAGGTTGGAATTGGCGATGAGGACGCGCGGGGCATCGGCATGGGTCTTGAACACGCCGACCGGCTTGCCGGACTGCACCAGCAGCGTCTCGTCATTGTTGAGGTTCTTCAACTCGCGCACGATGGTGTCGAAGCATTCCCAGTCGCGCGCGGCGCGGCCGATGCCGCCATAGACCACCAGTTCCTTGGGATTCTCGGCGACGTCGGGATCGAGATTGTTCATGAGCATGCGCAGCGGCGCTTCGGTCAACCAGCTCTTGGCATTGAGCTGAGTGCCACGCGGGGCGCGGATCTCGACATCGCGGAAACGGGCATTGCTGAGCATGTACATGACCTCTTGTTGCTTGTATATACAAGTTAGCAGCAAATCGGCTCCGCTGTCAAGGACCGCCGAGCCCTTCGGAACATTTAACCCACGCGGTTGGAATGTCGCCTGTGCTCGATGCGATAGCGCCCGCCCGGCAGCAGCAGGCGCACCGCGGTGACGACATGCTGCACAGCCTCCTCGTCGCCACCGGCCTCCGGAGCCGGCGCCCCCACCCATCCGGTCGCGAAGGTGCGGCGCCGGATCAGCAGGCAGGGATCGGCCCGCGAGATCGCCAGCAGCTTGCACTCCCAGGCCTGCGGCAGCACCGCCTCGATGCGATGCTCCGCCTCGCTCCACGGCACCACCGCGCTGAGCACCTCATTGGGCGTCACCTTGGAGAAATCATGATCGAGATAGCCCGGCGCCACCGCGGGATTGACGAAGCGATCTTCGAGCTGGATTGGCACATCATTGTCGCAATGCACGATAATTGAATGAAAAACCGGGCTTCCGATCGGCAATTCGAGCAAATCGGCGATATCCGGCGTCGCCTTCAGCGTGTCGAGCAGCAGGACCTGCGCACTGTAGTCATGGCCGCGCGCGCGGATTTCCTCGGCGATATTGGTGACGGCGAACACATCCGAATGACTGTTGCCGCCCGCCACGAAGGATCCCCTGCCCTGCATGCGAACCAGCACGCCCTCGAGACTGAGCTCGCGCAACGCCCGGTTCACCGTCATGCGACTAACCCCGAGCTGCTCGACCAATTCGCTTTCGGAAGGGATACGATGATCCGGCGGCCACTCGCCGCTGCGCACCCGCGCGAGGATGTGCTGCTTTACCTCGGCATAGAGCGGCGTGGCCGATATGGCGGGCTCCAGCTTCCTGTCCGGCGGCATGCTCATGACGACGTCATTCCTCAAAAATCGACTCACCGCTTCATACGGCACTTGCCACGATCGCAAAATTATGTATAAAACTTATACATACAAGTTGCGAACTCGTCGGTACACAAACATGCCCGATTTCCGCCCACAACTCCAGAGCCACCACAGCCTTTACGCCAGTCAGGCCCTGCTGCCCGATGGCTGGGCCCGGAATGTGCGCATCGAGATCGATGGCTCAGGCCTGATCAGCGCCGTGACCCCCGATGTCGCCGCTGATGGCGCCGAGATCGCTGCCGGCCCTGTGCTGCCCGCCATGCCCAACCTGCATTCCCACGCCTTCCAGCGCGCCATGTCCGGCCTTGCGGAAGTGTCCGGCGCGGGCAGCGACAGCTTCTGGACCTGGCGCGAGGAAATGTATCGCACCGTCGGCCAGATCACCCCCGAGGACGCCGAGGCGATCGCCACCCGGCTCTATGTCGACCTGCTCAAGGCCGGCTTCGGCTCGATCGCCGAATTCCATTATCTGCATCATGACAAGAGCGGCGCCCTCTTCGCCGATCGCGCCGAGATGTCCAAGCGCATCCTGGCCGCGGCCAGGACCAGCGGCATCGGCATGACGCTGCTGCCCGTCTTCTACGCCCATGCCAATTTTGGCGGTGTCGCTCCGCATGAGGGCCAGCGCCGCTTCATCCACGATGTCGATGGCTTCGAGCGCCTGATGGCCGAACTCGTCCCGGCCTGCGCTGGCCAGGGCGCCACGCTCGGCTATGCCTTCCACTCGCTGCGGGCGGCGACGCCCGACGAAATGAACACGCTGATGGCGAGCCTGCCCAAGGTGATGTCAAAGCCCGGGCCACTGCACATCCACATCGCCGAGCAGCAGAAGGAAGTCGACGACAGCCTGGCTTGGAGCGGCAAACGCCCGATGCAGTGGCTGTTCGACCACATGCCGGTGGACGAACGCTGGTGCCTGATCCACGCCACCCATGCCGATCCGTCCGAGCTTCAGCGCATCGCGGCGAGCGGCGCCGTGGCGGGCCTGTGCCCGGCGACGGAAGCCAATCTTGGCGACGGCATCTTCGATGCAGTCGCCTATCGCGCCCAGAACGGGCGTTTCGGCATCGGTACCGACAGCCACGTCTCCCCCAGCGTGGTCGACGAGCTGCGCACGCTCGAATATTCACAGCGCCTGCGCGACGAAAAGCGCAACCGGCTCGCCAATGGCCCGCACCGTTCGGTCGGACGCGATATATACGACGCGGCCCTCGCCGGCGGCGCCCAGGCCCTCGGCCAGCCCATCGGCGCCATCGCCCCGGGCAAGCTCGCCAGCCTGGTCGTCCTCGACGGTGACGACGCTTTCATGGACAGCGCTAGGGATAACGCTATTGTCGATCGCTGGCTGTTCGCGCTTGGCGACCGTACGGTGCGTGACGTCATGGTTGAGGGGCAGTGGCGTATCCGCAACGGGCGTCACGACCAGGACGACATCATCAATGCGGCCTTCAAGACCGCGATCAGAAACCTGGCCCGTCATTGAGGCGGGCGGGTTGCTGTTAACATAGGGGAATTGATGATGAAGAAGACCCTCATTTCCACCGCCATCCTGGCGCTGGCGACGCTGATGAGCGTTCCGGCCGTCCAGGCCAAGGAGTGGAAGACCGTTACCATCGGCCTGGAGGGCGCCTATGAGCCCTGGAACCTGACCAAGCCCGACGGCACCATGGACGGCTTCGAGATCGACCTCGCCAAGGATATCTGCGGACGCATCAAGGTCGAGTGCAAGTTCATCGCCCAGGACTGGGACGGCATGATCCCGAGCCTCAATGCCGGTAAATTCGACGTGATCATGGACGGCATGTCGATCACCGAGGAGCGCAAGAAGCAGATCGACTTCTCGCGTCCCTATGCCGGCGAACGTGCCGGTTTCGCCACTCTGAAATCCAACGACCTCGCCAAGCTCGCCGGCACCGGCACCATCGTGACGCTGACGGGCGATGCCGCACACGACAAGCCGACGGTCGACACCCTGCGCGATGCCGTGAAGGGCAAGACCATCGGCGTGCAGGTTGCCACCAACTATGCCGAATGGCTGGCCAAGAACTTCAAGGACGTGGCCACCATCACCGAATACAAGACGGTGGGTGAGGCGGATCTCGACCTCTCCGCCGGCCGTGTCGACGCCACCGTTGGCGACGTCACCTTCTATTACTCGGTGCTGTCGCGCCCCGATCACTCGGAAATGATGCTGGCCGGCCCTGAAATCACCGGCGCGGTGTGGAGCGAAGGCATCGGCCCGGCCTTCCGCAAATCCGATCCGGAGCTGCGTGACATGTTCGACAAGGCGATCGGCGAAGCCCTTGCCGACGGCACGATCAAGAAGCTCAGCATGAAGTGGTTCAAGACGGACATGTCGCCTCAGACCAAGTCCTGAGGCGGGCACGTTCGAAAGCGCTGACCACGCCGGCATCCGGGCGGAGACTATGTCCCGCCCGGATCGCACCCCGGGCAAGCGGCATAAGACCGTTTGGGGCACTGCAAGGGCGATCCAGAATGAAGCCGATCCGGAAAACCGGGCGGCGAGAACCCAAAGGGGAACCGACGATGAAGAAGTACCTGCTCTCCTCGGCGCTGCTGGCGCTGGCCGCCCTGACGGCCATGCCGGCTGTGGCAAAGGAGTGGAAGACGGTCACGATCGCACTGGAAGGCGCCTACGAACCCTGGAACCTGACCAAGCCCGACGGCAGCATGGACGGTTTCGAGATCGACCTCGCCAAGGATCTGTGCGGTCGCATGAAGATCGAGTGCAAATTCATCGCCCAGGACTGGGACGGCATGATTGCCGGCCTGAACGGCGGCAAGTTCGACATGATCATGGACGCGATGTCGATCACCGACGACCGCAAGAAGCAGGTCGCCTTCTCGCAGCCCTATGCCCAGACCCCCGCGGGCTTCGCCGGCCTGAAGACCGGCGATCTCGCCAAGATGGACGGCACCGGCACCACGGTGACGCTGACGGGCGAGGCCGGCCATGACAAGAGCACGGTGGAGAAGATGCGTGAAGCCCTGAAGGGCAAGACCATCGGCATCCAGACCGCCACCGTCTACACCAAATTCGTCGAAGAGAACTTCAAGGACATCGCTACCATTACCGAGTACAAGACCTCGGGCGAGCGCGACCTCGACATCACGGGCGGGCGCATCGATGTCGGCTTCGACGACGACACCTATTTCACCTCCGCCTTCGCCAAGTCGGGCAATGAGCAGATGACCCTCGTCGGCGCTCAGATTGCCGGCCCGATCTGGGGCGAGGGCATCGGCCCGGCCTTCCGCCAGTCGGACAACGATCTGCGCGAAATGTGGGACAAGGCGATCGGCAGCGCCATCGCCGACGGCACCGTCAAGAAGCTCAGCCTGAAATGGTTCAAGCTGGACGTGACCCCCGTCAAGGGCTCGTAAGTCTTCGGCTTCAGTCCGCAGGCCGGCCAGGTCCGGCCGCGGGCTGAAGGGACGACACTGCCCGCCCGGCCGATGCCACCGCAGCGGCCGCGACGAGCCGCCATCGCCTATGTCTCACTGGCCTGCCCCGAGAGGAGAGCCGCATTGTGGACGTAATCACCAGCCTATCCGACAAGATCTCCTATCTGGTTGCCACGCTCGGTTTCGGCGAGACCGGCTGGGGGCTCTATCTCCTCGGCGGCGCGGGAATGACGCTGGCCGTCACCGTCGCGGCGATGCTGATCGGCGCCATCGTCGGCGCCCTGGTCGCCTGGGCCAAGATTGCCGGCAACGTGCCCGCCACCCTGGTCGGCAATCTCTACACCGTGGTGCTGCGCGGAGCCCCGGAACTGTTGATCATCTACATGGTCTATTTCGGCCGCGTGGTTGACATGATCGGCAATTCGCTGGGTGCGCTCGGCATCGGCAACAGCACCACGATCAACAGCTTCCTCGCCGGCGCGCTCGGCGTCGGCCTGATTTCCGCCGCCTACCAAGCCGAGGTCTTCCGCGGCGCCTTCACCGCCATCGCCAAGGGCGAGATCGAGGCGGGCCGTGCCATCGGCATGCCGCGCTTCATGCGCTTTCGCCGCATCATCGCGCCGCAGATCATGCGCTTTGCCATCCCCGGCCTCGGCAACGTCTTCCAGCTCAGCGTGAAGGACTCCGCCCTGATTTCGGTCACCGGCCTGGTCGAGATCATGAACGCCGCCAACAAGGCGAACGGATCGACACGCCAGCCCTTCCTGTTCTTTACCGTCGCGGCCTGTCTCTATCTCATCCTGACGACCTTCTCGACCCAGATCTTCAGTGCCGGTGAGCGGCGGGTAGCCAAGAGCTTCCGCCGCCCGGTGGGATCGTAGGTGCCGCCATGAGTCTCGATTTCGCCCTCGAAGCCCTGAACAAGATCCTCGCCGTCCTGCCGACGACGTTGATGCTCTTCATCTTCTCCGTCCTGCTCGGCCTCGTCTTCGCCCTGATCGTGCTGTGGATGCGCATGAGCAGCAACGGGCTGCTGTCCGGTATCGCCAAGGCCTATATCTTCATCTTTCGCGGCACGCCGCTGCTGATCCAGATCTTCCTGATCTTCTACGGCCTGGCCCAGTTCCAGTTCATGAAGGAATCCTGGTTCTGGCTGGTGCTGAAGAACCGCATCGCCTCGGCGGTGTTCGTGATGGCGCTCTGCACCGCCGCCTACCAGGCGGAAATCCTGCGCGGCGGCCTGCTGGCCGTCTCGACCAAGGAGATCGAGGCGGCGCGTGCCATCGGCATGTCCGGCTTCAAGCTGCTCTACCGCATCATCGCGCCGATCGCCTTGCGTCAGGCCCTGCCGGCCTATTCGACCGAGGTGATCCTCACCTTGAAATCGACCTCGCTGGCCGGACTGATCGGCGTGGTTGAGATGACCGGCATCGCCCAGAAGATCGGCCGCCAGGCCCTGCTCGACGTGCCGGTCCTGGCGCTGGCGGGCGTTGTCTACATCGCCCTGAGCTATGTCATCATCTTCCTGCTCGGTCGCGCCGAGCGTGTCCTCTCCCCCCATCTGCGCTTCATGCCGCCGAGCGCGCAGACCCCGCGCACCATCGTCGGCTGAAAGGAAACGCCATGGCCGCTTCCAGCGAAATCGCTCTCAGCGTCAAGAACATCCGCAAGAGCTTCGGCGATCATGAAGTGCTCAAGGGCATTTCACTCGATGCCCACCAGGGCGATGTGATTTCCATCCTCGGCGCCTCGGGCTCGGGCAAGAGCACCTTCCTGCGCTGCATCAACCTGCTCGAAACGCCCGATGACGGCGAGATCGTCGTCGCCGGCGAGAAGGTCGAGATGCGCCGCGGCAAGAAAGGCCACCTCGAGCCGACCAATGGTAAACAGGTCGACCGCATCCGCTCCGAACTCGGCATGGTGTTCCAGAGTTTCAATCTGTGGTCGCACATGACCGTGCTGCAGAACCTGATCGAAGGGCCGGTGCACGTGTTGGGTCGCCCCAAGGCCGAGTGCATCGCCGAGGCAGAGGCCCTGCTGGAGCGGGTCGGCCTCGCCGAGCGCCGCAACTACTATCCCTCGCACATGTCGGGCGGCCAGCAGCAGCGCGCCGCCATCGCCCGGGCGCTGGCGATGAAGCCGAAGGTGATGCTGTTCGACGAGCCGACTTCGGCACTCGACCCGGAACTGGTCGGCGAGGTCCTGCGCGTGATGCGCGGCCTCGCCGAGGAAGGCCGTACCATGCTGGTGGTCACCCACGAGATGGGGTTCGCCCGCAACGTCTCCAACCGCGTGATGTTCCTGCACAAGGGCGAGGTGGAGGCTGACGGTTCGCCCGACGAACTGTTCAAGGAAACGAAGTCCGAACGCTTCAAGCAGTTCATCTCCAGCCAACATCATTGAGGGCTGGAAGAGCCAATCTGACGGCTTGAGCGGTAAAGCGCGAAAATCCCGCCCCGACTTCGGGGAGGGCAGCCGAGAGTAGCGAGGTCGGGTGGGGTAGGTGGCACAACCAGGCCACTTCTTGCCCCTCTAATGCCACCCTCCCCGCTTCCGTCGATGCTGTACATCGACACCTTCCCCGAAGACGGGGAAGGATAGTGCCCCACTCGTCCTGGTTTCCCCATGCCCATCACCCTTGACCGCCCCCTCACCTGGCAAGAGATCGCCGCCATCGCAGAAGGAGCGGAACTCGCCCTTTCCGAGGTCGCCTGGCAGCGCCTCTCCTATGCCCGGGCCATCGTCGATGCCATCGTCGAGCGCGGCATTCTCGCCTATGGTGTGAACACTGGCGTCGGCGGCCTCGCCAATGTCATCGTCGACCGGCCCCAGCAGCAGCACTTGTCGCGCAACATCGTGATGAGCCATGCCGTGGGCGTCGGCACCCCTCTCGGCAAGACCGAGACGCGGGCGATCATGGCCGCGGCCATCAACAATTACGCCCATGGCCGTTCCGGCGTCAGGCCCGAGGTCGTCGAGCAGATGCTGGCCCTGCTGGCGCATGACTGCCTGCCCGAGGTGCCCTCGCTCGGCTCGGTCGGCTATCTCAGCCACATGGCCCATATCGCCCTGGTCTTGATCGGCGAGGGCCACGCCGTGCTCGACGGGCAGAGACTGACGGGCAGCGAGGCGCTGGCCCGCATCGGGCGCACGCCACTGGTGCTTGAGGCCAAGGAGGGCCTGAGCCTGGTCAACGGTTCGCCCTGCGTCACCGGCCTCGCCGCGCTCGCGCTCGCCCGCAGCGAAAGACTGGCCGGCTGGGCAGACGTCACAGCCGCCATGAGCTTCGAGAACCTGCTCAGCCAGCCTCGGGCCTTCGACGAGGCCTCGCTCGCCTTGCGCATCTCCGAAGGCATGCAGGCAACCGGACGCCACCTGCGCGCCTTGCTCGAGGGCAGCGCCATCCTCGCCGCAGCGGCCGGGCGGCAGACCCAGGACCCGCTCAGCCTGCGGGCCGTGCCGCATGTGCATGGCGCGGTGCGCGATGCGCTTGCCGAGATCGGCGCCACCGTCGACCGGGAACTTGCCTCGGTCACCGACAATCCGGCCGTGCTCGGTACGCCCGAAGCGCCCGAGGTTTATTCGCAGGCGCATGCCGTGGCGCCCGGCATCGCGCTCGCCATGGATACGCTCGCCATTGCGGTGGCCGAACTGGCAGCGATGGCGGAACGGCGGATCGACCGCCTCGTCAATCCGCATGTCAGCAACCTGCCGGCCTTCCTCGCCGTGGGAAGCGGGGTCTCCTCAGGCTTCATGATCGCCCAATATACAGCGGCCTCGCTGGTGGCGCTCAACCGGCGCCTCGCCAGCCCGGCGAGCCTCGACGGCGGCATCACCTCGGGCCTGCAGGAGGATCATCTCAGCCACGCTACACCGGCCGCCCTCAAGGCGCTGCAGATCCTCGACAATGCCGAGCATATCCTGGCGATCGAACTCCTGGCCGATGCCCAGGCCTATGACCTGCAGGCAGAAGACCTCGCAAAGGCACCGGGCACGGATGCCTTCTATCGCGACGTGCGCACGGCCCTGCCCCCCTATCGCGACGACCGCCCCTTGGCGGGCGATATCGCCGTCGCGCGCGGGATCATCCGCCGGGCGGACGCCACCGCGGCCTGAGGGGGCGTTTCCTTACCCTCCCCTCGATGGGGAGGGTAAAGGAACCCCGCGTCCACCAAGCCGGCTCCCACAAGCTCAAGCCGCCCGCTTCACCAGCTCGGCCACCATGGCGGCCGTCCAGGTGAACTGGCCGCCGCCGAGGCCCTCGCCGGAGATCGGGTCGTAATATTCGGCAAAGCCACTTTCCTCGATCAGGGCCAGGCTGCCGGCCTCGACCTTGGCCGCGGCGTCGGCGAGATTGCAGCGCCGCAGCCCATCGGCGATCAGCATGTTGACGATAATCCAGGCCGGCCCGCGCCAATAGCGCTTGGATTCGAAGCGCCGGTCAGCCGGATCGTGGCTGGCGACGCCGAAACGGGTGCGCTTGCGCCAAGCCTCGATGCGGGCTGCGATGCTCCGTTGCCGCGCTCCGTCACCCAGCCCCGCGAAGACGGGCAGCAGCCCGCCGATCGAGGGGCTGTCGATCAACTGGTTGGAGACGCGGTCGAGGCAGAGATACTGGCCGAAAGCGTCGCTCCAGAGCGTCTCGAAGGCCGCTCTCGCCTTGGCGACCCGCCCGCGGGCCCGTGCGGCGATCTCGGGCTCACCCAGCGTCTGCGCAAGGTCGGCGAGATCGCTGTCCGAGCGGATCAGGATGGCGTTGAAGCCGGGATCGACCACCTTGAAGGGCGAGGCGTCGTGCAGCCTGGCATTGTCCCAACCGAGGCCGCGGAAACGCTGCAGCAACCAGAGGAAGCGGTCATAGTCGGCCTTGTGCGGGCGCTGGGCGGAATCGACATGCCTGGTATCGCGCCGTTCATAGGGCTCGACCCCGTCGGTCGGCACGCGCATCATCGCCTCGTCCCAGTCGATCGAATTGTCGCGGCCGGACTCCCAGGGATGGATGATGGCGACGAGGCCGGTATCCTTGGGGTCACGGCAGGCATAGAACCAGCGATGCCAGGTATCCGCCTTGGCCAGCAGGGCCTGCGCCTTGCGCCGGGCAAGCGCGCGGTCTCCGGCCTCGTCATGCAGGCGCTTCATCACATAAGCCAGCACCGGCGGCTGGGTGATGCCGGAGGTCGGCACCGGGCGGCCGGTGCGCCAGACGCCGGGGCCGGGAAAATAGCCGTCGTCGTCGACGTGAAAGACGATGTGCGGCACCATGCCATCCGGCCATTGATGGTCGAGCAGAGTCTCGACCTCCTGCCAGGCCCTGTTCTCGTCGAGATGGCGCAGCCCCAGTGCTGTCAGGCAGGAATCCCAGTTCCACTGGAAGGGATAGAGCCCTTTGGTAGGGACAGTGTAGGCGCCGCGATCATTCTCGCGCAGCACGGCAGCCGCCCGTTCGAAGGCAGCGGCACGATCAAGTCGGCTCATGAAAGGCTCCTTGCGCGTGATCGTTCAGTCGATAGGAGCCGGGCCATGGCTGGCCCGAAGCTCGAGCTTTGGCTCCAGCAGCAACGAGCGGATGCCGGCCTCGCCCCGTTCCACCCGCTCGACCACCATTTCACCGGCAATACGCCCGCTCTCCCGGATGTGCTGGTCGAAGGTGGTCAATGGCGGATCGGCGAAAGCTGCCATTGGTACATTGTCAAAACCGATGACGGAAACATCCGCCGGCACGCGCAAGCCCAGACCCCGACAGGCCTCGAGCACGGCGAATGCGAGTGGATCGGTCAATGCCACGATCGCCGTCGGCCGGGGCACGAAAGACAGCAGGATGCGAGCAGCAGCCTGGAGGGAGGCCGGGTCATTGGGCGCCACCCTGGCGACGTGCTCCGGCCGTAGCGGCAGGCCGAGCTCCTTTAAGGCCAGCTCCAGGCCGCGGCTGCGGAAATGGGCAAAGGTATAGGCGACGTCGGGCATGACCAGGGCGAAGCGCCGGTGGCCGAGGCGGGCCAGCAAGCGCGCCAGGCCGTCCAGCGCCTTCTCGCCATCGGTGTCGAGCCAGGAATAGGGGCCGGGAGCATCGATCAGCCGGCCGTGGGCAACGAAGGGAATGCGCCGCGCTATCAGGACGCGGGCCCGGGCATCGTCAACGGTGAGGCGATTGATGACGATGCCATCGGCCTGCGAGCCGTCGACCATGTTGCGCAGGACTTGCAACTCGTCGCGGCCGTGGGAACTGGAGGCCAGGAAGAGATCGCGTCCCAATTCAGCAAGGCTGTCGGCAAGGCCGAGTAGAAACTCGCCGACAAAGGTATCGGTGATCTGTCCAGCCGGCTGCGGCAGCATCATGCCGATGGCATTGGAGCGCCCCGAGACCAGCATGCGTCCGGCGCGGCTGGCGACATAGCCATGCTCCCGGGCCGCCTGGACCACCCGCTCCCGCGTCTTCTGGGAAACATCGGAATAGCCGCCGAGCGCGCGCGAGACCGTCGGCACCGACAGGCCGAGCACCCTGGCGAGTTCCTTGAGCCCGATCGCCCGTGACGTTTCACTCACCGCTTTTTCTCTTCAAAAACGTTTTTAATAAAATCCAAAACGTTTTTGGCAATGTCAAGCGCTGTCATACCGAGATATCAGACCCGCTGCTGCAGGCCTCCCTCCAGCGCCGTCCCGCCTCGGCGAGCGTTCGCATCGGGGTCGGGGGGCACGGGCGGCGGCGATCGCCCGCTTCGGTAACCCAGGTCACGCTCCGGTAACCCAGGTCACTTGGGCCGGCCCTCAGCCGATGCTATGCATGAAGGACTTTAAGAAGGCGATGGCGGCATCCCATGAGCATCGCAAACGAACACGGGCCGGCCTCACGGGCACATATTGCGGGGCCTGTCGGCATTGGAGGCTGGCTCATCCTGCCCCTGCTCGATATCCTCATCATTCCGTTCTATTCGGCCTATGAGATCTATTCCACACTGACCGATTGGAACCTGCTCGGCCCCTTCGTCAGCGGCGCGGAGGATGGCCGCCTCGAAGCAGCCCGGCTGCCGCTTCTCGCCTACGCCCTCACATCGGTCGTCAGGGGCGCGCTCGCCGCCTATTGCCTTTATCTGATGCTGAAACGCTCGCTCCAGACACCGAGATGGATGATCATTTACTATGCGGTGGAACTCGTGCTCGGCTTCCTGGATTTCTTTCTCTATCGGGCGGTGGAGAACATGCTGCAGCAGGCAAATCCACAGGACTATTGGGTCCTGCCCTTCATCGCCGCCATCTGCCTGATCTGGATCGCTTATTTCCGGCGCTCCCGGCGAGTGGCGAATACGTTCCGGTCGCCGGAGGAGGCCGCCAGGCAGCTCGGCGAGATATTCTCGTGAGGTGGGAACGATTGCCCCTGCCGGGTGCGTTTTCTCCGAGAGCAATTGCCGGCACGGACCGCCGGCCCGAGGAGAGACGATGACGATGACCATGACGCACAGATCGTTCTGGCCAGGCCTGCTGGCTGCATGGTTGCTGTTGGGGGGGCCAGCCCTGGCCCAGACTGCCGCGCCGGGTACCGAGCAGGGCTGTCGCGACCTGCTGGCCGCCTTCTCCAAGGCTCACTCCCTCAGCCTCACGGCCGAGAAGGTCGGAGCCAAGGGAGCGAAGGGCTGCCTCTTCGGCAATCTGCGTTCGGAGGCCAAGCCGACATCGTTCACCATCGATACGGTCGATGTCGATACGATCGAGCCCGATCCTGCAGACAGCGGCAAGCTGCCGCTGTCTCTTCGCCTGACGGCTGCAGGAATGCGTCTCACCGGCAGTTCGGGCGATGTCGCCCAGGACTACATGCTGCAGCTCTCAAGCGACCCGCTCGCCTTCTCCATCGACTATGAGCTGGACACGACGAGCAAGACGCTGAAGCTCACCGCGTTCACCTTCAACACGCGGCATGGGGCGCTCAGCGCCTCCGCCGAAATCGCCCGTTTCGACCCCACGGCGTCTGAGGGGCAATCGAAGACGATTGTCACACGGACAGCCCTGAAATCCCTCGAATTCAGCCTGCAGGACGAGGAAGGCGAGATCCAGCGCCTGCTTCTTTTGCCCGTCGGCTATACCTTGCTTCGCGGCTCGGCCGACCCTGCAGCCCGCCTGAAGCAGATCAAGGACCAGGCCGCGGCCTGGCTGCGCATCACCCTGAGCCTCACCAACATGCCCCCGGCGCAGGTCGAGGACACCATCGCCGCGCTGACGGATTTTCCCAAGGCGACCAAGCCCTTCTATCTGTCGGTCAAGCTGCCCCAGCCGGTGGGGGTCGATGACGTCTTCCGCATCATGATCGGCGGCGCAACGCCCGGCGAGCTGTTCCCCGACGGATGGATCAACCTCACTTACGGGAAATAGGGAACGGTTCTGCTCGGCGGTCGCCGCCCTCACGCCACCGGGAAGGATTCGTCCTCCAGGAAGCGCTTCAGCACGTTCCAGGTGATCCGGGAGACATTGTTGTCGTAGTTGTTGTGGCTGAGCGAGCCGCACCAGGCGATCGAGGAGGTCGCGAACAGCGCACCGCCCGAGGGCGTCTCGCCGAAGGCAAGATCGGCATGCACGCGCGGATTGGTGTCGCCGCCGATATTGGGCGGCACCACGCCGAACTCCTCGTTGACCAGGAGCATCATCGGCGAATGGTCGACCGAAGAAGCCAGGCGCAGCATGTTGGGCGGCGATCCCAGATCCGTGGCCAGGCAATCGAGCTCGATGCCGGCCGCACCGCCGCCGATCAGGCCGAAATCGCCGATGATCTCGTCGGGAACGCCTTCGAAGATGAAGGCAGCACGGGGATTGTCGGCGTCGGGGGCGCGGCGATACGGGCTGGAGACGTCGAAGCCCTGGGCGATGAAGCCGACGCCGCAGATCACGTTCGGCGCCCGGCCGATGCGTCGCCACAGCCCGCCATATTCGCCGTTGAAGGACTGGTAATATTCGCCCGGCTCGGCGATCCAGGTGCGGATGCCGTCCTCGGCCCGGCGCAGCTCGATCACGCCCGGCAGGGTCTGGTGATAGGCGATGCGCCAATACCAGCCATTACCGCCCATATACATCAGCCGGCCGCCGCGATCGATCCAGGCCTTCATCGCATCCCACATCCTGGTGGAATGATATTCGGGGTGGGTGCCGGTGATCACCACCTGGTAGTCCCGCAGCAGTTCGTAGCCGTCCTCGTGCAGGTCCTCGTCGGTGATGACGTCGTAGTCGACACCACGGAAATCGAGCCAGTCATAGAGATGGGTATCGGCATTGTACTGGTAGAGGGCCGAACCGTGCCCGCCGAGCCAGGAGTGGTAGCGCGGCGAGAAATTGAGCACGGGTCTGAGGCGGCTCGAATAATGCACGCCCGAGCCATCGGCATGGCAGTCATAGAGCGAGCCGCCGAGCTCGGGATGCTCGTAGAGATAGACGTCGGAATGGCCGAAGGTGAGGAGGCGGTTCATGGCGAGTTCGGCGCCGCGCGCAGTGATGTGCTCGCCATGATTGGCATAGGCCATGTAGGAGGCCGTGGGGGCCAGCATGGCGAGTTTTGGGCGTGAACCGACAGGGCGGCGCCGTGGCGGACGCACGAAGAAGGCGATGTAGTTTTCGCGCGTCACCGTCTCGTCGCTGTCGCCGCAGGTGACGTGCAGCGCATAGGGCCCGCTCTTCAGGCGGTCGGGAATGACGAGGCTGACGGAGGTCTCCCAGCCCGCATCGTAGAGATCGTCGTGATGGAAGTGGATGGCGCCGTAATGCTCCGGCTTGCGGTTGAAATCGTGCTCCTCGCCGGTCCAGTTCCAGCCCTTCATGCCGCGGGTCGGCAGATGGACGAGTTCGCCGTGATGATGCGAGGGCCCGATATCGATGGCCTGGGTCGAGCCGATCTCCCGCGAAAAATCCCACTGCGCGATGATCTTGGCTTTCAGGGCCGCCGGCTGGGGCGACAGCAGCAGCGCCTGATGCACGTCCGGAGCATGGAAACCGGCCAGAAGAACGGGCCCGTCGATCTTGCCGTCGAAATGCTCGGCCACCGTGCCGTCGGCCAAGCGGCAGCCCGCCAGCATGAAGGGGGTCTCGACCGAAGGCAGCGACACCGCCAGGCTGGTTTCCTCGAAGCCCGCATCGAAGACATGGGCATAGGGTTTCACAGGCCGCTGGGAGAGCATGACACGGCCGCTAGCGGGATCGATGGCCACGGCGATCGCATACCATTGGCGCACCAGCATGCCGTCGCGCAGGGCGAATTCGGCCTTTCGGCCTGGGCCATCGCCCACGATGACGGCCAGGCGCCCCCCTTCCAGCATCCGGATGCGGAAGCCGCGCTCGCTGACCGGGTCCCATTGCGCGGCGATGGTCTGCGGCCCGCGCGAGGGCAGGGTCGGCCAGAGCATGGCGAAGAGGGTGAAGGGCTCGGCGCCAAGCGCGGGCACGCTATCAGCCTGCATGTAGGAGCCCGCATCGATGCGCTGGGGACGGCCGGCGTGCCGCCCGTCGATATCGGTCGGCACATGGGGAAATTTCAGGCCCGGGCCCTCGGGATTGCAGTCGCCATGCCGCACGCGCACCAGCCGTGCGTCGAAACCGTCCCCTTCCTCGAGCGAGATCTTGAAGGCGATGGTCTCGCCGGGAGCGACCGAATAGCGGTCGGGATAGCCGGTGATTTTCAGCATGGCGTGGGCTCTCGGATGGAATTGTTATCGTGTTGGGGCGCAATTCCCTTCTCCCCTTGCGGGAGAAGGGAAGTATCCCTCAGTCCCGGAACGGCAGGTTGATGCTCTCGCCGGTGAGCAGGCGCCAGCGCCGGCGGAAGATCTCCCATTCCGCCTCCTCGCGGCTGGTGAAGACAGGCTCGTCCTCATAGACGATCGGATCGCGCCGGTCGGGCGGCATGGTGGCAAGCACCCATTCCTCGAAGGGCTTGCGGCAGAACAGGATCACCTGGTTGCCGCTGGGGTCCTGGCGCATGATGTGCAGCACGCGCTGCAGGCCGGGGCTGTGGCGCCCGATCGGGCAGCGCCGGAATTCCTCGATATACTGACGGTCCGCCTGGGGATCGATCTTGTAGACCATGGCACTGCCTTCACGAACTTGATGGAACGGCCGCCGGTGCCAGCACGAAGGCCCCGAGATCGCGCATATCGGAAAAGACGAGGTCGGCCCCTGCAGGGGCATTGCCGCCGACGGTGTGGAAGGCGGTCAGGAGGCCCGCGGCCTTGGCCGAGGCAAAACCCGTATGGCTGTCCTCGATGCCGAGGACATGAGCCGGCAAAGCACCAAGCCTGCGGCAGGCCGTGGCATAGGGCTCGGGATCGGGCTTGCCCTTGCCGACATCGTCGAGGCTGATCGAGAAGGCGATGAAGGGCAGGATGCCGAGCCCGGCAAGGTTGGCTTCGACCACAGGACGGCCGGAGTTGGAGACACAAGCCTGCCGGATGCCGGCATCCGCGAAACGTCGCACGAGATCGAGCACGCCTGGCAGGGGCTCCAGCGTGTGGGCTCGGGCAATGTAGTAGTCGACGATCGCCTTGCCCCAGCTTGCCTCCGTAACGCCGGCCGGCATCCGGCTTTCCAGCAGACGCCAGACATCGCCCATGTGGATGCCGCGGAAGCGGTCGTCATGCAGGTCCGACATATCGATGCCGAGATCGTGGCTGATGGCGTTGAGCGCCTCCTGGTGCAGCGGCTCGCTGTCCAGCAGCGTGCCGTCGATGTCCCAGGCGATGGCCTCGATTCTCATACATCCTCCTCACGAAGCCGGCGATAGAGCCCGCGGAAGGCCCGGTATCCCGCTTCATAGACTGCCTTGTTCTGCGCATTCGGCTCGATCCGGTCGCGCAAGCTGATGAAACGCGAGACATCGGGCCATTCCGAGGCAAGCCCCGCCCCGATGGCCGCCGTCCAGGCCGCACCAAGGCAGGAACCGGGATGGCCGTTGAGACGCTGCAGGGGAACCTGCAGCACGTCGGCGACGATCTGCATCCAGACCGCGCTGTTCGAACCGCCATCCGAAACTAGGTAGTTGGTGGTGGCGTGCCCCATGTCGTTCAGGGTCTCGACATGATGGCGGATAGCGTAGGCATAGGCTTCGAGCAAGGCGCGCCAGAGATGGGGAAGGCCGGTTGCCAGGCTGAGGCCCGAGAAGGAACCGCGGATGACGGGATCGTGGATCGGCGTCTTCTCGCCGAGGAAATAGGGCAGGATGTGCACGCCCTCGGCCCCGGCCGGGATATCGGCGGCAAGCCGGTCGAGATGCTGGTGCAGGCTGAGTCCGTCTCGCGCGGCCGCCTCGCGCTCGCCGCCCGCGAAGGTCGCGGCAAACCAGTTGAGCCCCGAGCCTCCGGTCGACATGCAACCATTGGGCACATAGAGCCCCGGCACCAGATGGTAGTCGAGATACATGCGCGAATCCGGCGCCACCTTGTCGGAGGCTATCAGCACATCCGCCGAGCCGCCGAACTTCAGGAGGACGTCGCCGGGGGCCACCACGCCGGCGCACAGGGCCGAGGCGATATGATCGGCCGCCCCGCCCACGACGGGCGTCCCGGCGTTGAGCCCGGTGGCTGCGGCCGCTTCTGCCGTCACCGCGCCGAGAATCTGGTGGGAGAGGCTGCGCGGCGGCACGGCGCTGCGCGGGATATGGGCAAGAGCCACCAGGTCGTCGGCGATATCCTGGGTGGAAAGATCGGTGAAGCCGGCTTCGAGCGCCCAGTTCTGCTCGACGGCCTTCACGCCGGTCAGGCGCCAGTTGATGTAGTCGTAGGAGCCGAACACGGTGGCGATGCGCGCAAAGCCCTCCGGCTCGTGCTTTTCGATCCAGCGCAGCTTGGCGGTCACCAATTGCTGGTTGATGCCGTTGCCGGCCCGGGCCAGGAAGACGTCCTCGGCGATCTCGGCGGCCAGCTCGGCCACCTCCTCCCCGCAGCGTCCGTCGCTCTGCTGGATGCTGGGGCGGATCAGATTGCCGTCCCCATCCAGCAGCACCACGGCCGGGAGCATGCCGGTGACGCCGACGGCCGCGATCTCACCAGGCGCGATGCCGCTCGTGGCGATCAGTTCTCGGGTGATGGCGCAGGCATTCTCCCACCACTGGTTCGGATCCTCCTCGGCCCACCCCGCATGCGGCGAACGCAGCGTCACGGGGCGGGAGGTAAGGCCGAGTACCTCACCCGGTAACCGGATCAGGATGCCGATGGTGGAGGTCGTGCCGATATCGAGGCCGAGGACGCAGGGCATGGAAAACCTTGGAACGCGGACATCTCAGCGACATGCTTGCATGTCGCGGTGTCCGCTCTTGGAGGCGATTCACTTCGAGAACGAGGAGATCCGGCGGTTCGCGACCGCATCTGCTCGTTCTGTGTAAGTTGCAGAGGAAGAGCGGATGTCGCGACATGCAAGCATGTCGCTGTGAAGTCCGCGCTCCTATGCCAGCGGCGCGACCTTGTCCATGAAGCGCTTCACCCGCGCCGGATCGACGGCATTCCAGGTGTTGCCGTCGACCTTGAAATGGGTGCCGATGATCACGCCGGAGGCCACCGACAGCACGTCGGCGACATTGTCGATGTTGACGCCTGTATTGGCGAAAACGGGCACGTCCTTGACCGTCTCGGCCACCTTCTTGAGGTCCGCCGCGGCCGCCGGCTGGCCGGTGAGCGGGCCGGAGACCAGGATGGCGTCGGCCAGGGACGAGAATACGGCGCTGCGGGCGCGCAGCTCGATCGGCCGGCTGTCCAGCGAGGACGCGAATTCGGCATTGATGTTGTAGAGCAACTTGAGGTCAGGGCGGCCGACCTCGCGCCGCAGCTTGTGGGCATCGGCCGCGTTGGGCTGCCACAGCCCCATGTCGGAGGCGAACAGGCCGGTGAAGATCTCGCGGGCGAAGGAAGCACCGGTCGCCCCCGCGATCGCCACCGAGGCGGCTGGATCCCACAGATAATTCACGCCGAAGGGCACCTTGAGCAGCGGCTTGAGCGCAGTGACGATCGCCGTCATCGCCGCCAAGGATTCGATCGGAGCCTTGAAGCGATAGGGCCGGTCGTTCTCATTGCCGAACATCACGGCATGCACGCCATTATCCTGCAGGTTCTCGATATCCTTGGCAGCATCGTCAATGAGCTTGTTCACGCCGCCCTTCGCGTCGAAGAGCGGGGCGCCGGGAAGCGCGCCGATATGCACCATCGCGATCACGGCCTTGCGGCGCTGGCCGAGGAAGTCGAAAACCATCGATAACTCCTGTTGAAACCTTAGGGTTCTGAGAAAGCCGGCGCGTCCTGCCCGGCGATGATGACGCGGACGCCGGCCTCCTGCAGGGGCTCGGCGAGATGTTCGGGCAAGGCGGCATCGGTGACGAGGACGTGGACCTGGCCGTAGGGGCCGACCTGCACGAGGGAGCGGTGGTCGAATTTAGAGGAATCGCACAGCACCACCACCTGGCGCGAACGCTCCATGAAGGCGCGCTTGATCTCGGCATCTTCGAGCGTGTAGTCGAAAATGCCCTGAGCGGTGATGCCCGAGACCCCCAGGAAGACGGTATCGAGCCAGAGAGTCGAAAGCTGCGAGCTCGCCATCGGCCCGCACACCGAAAACTCATGGGGTCGGATCAACCCGCCGAGGGCGTAGACCGGGCTCTTGCCGCCAGCCAACAGCCCGGCCGTGCGCAGGTTGCTGCAGAACAGCCGCAGCCCGGGACGGTCGAGCAATTCGCGGGCAAAACGATGGGTGGTGCTGCCGGTATCGATGCCGATGGTCTGCCCCGGGTGCACCAGCCTGGCCGCTGCCCGCGCGATCTTCTCCTTGGCCTCGGCCTGCCGCCGGCCACGGACCTCAAAGGCGGGCTCCTCGGCATCGAACGCCGTCTCGGGTGCCCGCGCCGTCGCCCCGCCGTGATCCCGGCTGATCAGCCCGCTTTCGGCAAGGCGGTCGAGGTCGCGCCTGATCGTCATTTCCGAAACCTGAAGCTCCACCGCCGCATCGGATACGTTGATGTAGCGGCGCTGGCCGATCATCTGGATCAGCCTGTCGCGCCGCGCCGTTGCCGGGATCCGGGAAGCATTCGTCATCACGGGCGTCATCTGCATTCTCTTCGCCATGTTCTGCTGCATTCAGATTGCCCTTGTAGCGCCCACAAAGGCAGCATGCACCATGACGAAATCGAACATAATCGATCACAAGATGTAACATCTTCGATCAGGTAGCAAGCCCCATCTGCACAAGCAGTAGGAATTTTCCGTCGATAAAGGCAGGCTGATCCGGCAAGGTCCACGCTTTGGGGCGCATTGTCGCCGAAGCCCTCTCCTGATGGAGGCCATCAGCCAAAACTTGTCCACAAGGGAGGGTTTCGGCTGTCTGGTCTTTATTTGCCCTCGATCATCGCTTGAAATGACGGCCCAAGTCCGGCGACGAGTCCGCGCCTGTCCTTTCCTTCTGCTCTCACGGCAGTCCCATCTCATCGGGCCAACATTTACGCTTGTGCGATAACGCTCGATTATGTTTCAATATGTTCGAGATTCATTCGAAAGCGGGAACATATCGATGCAGGATCTGGCCGGAAAACGGGCAATCGTAACAGGCGGCGCCTCCGGCATCGGCGCGGCGATCGCCCGCCATCTGGCAGGCCTCGGCGTCAGGATCGCGGTAGCCGACCTCGACGAGACGCGCGCCTCGGGGCTGGCGAGCAGCCTCGGCCAAGGCCATCGCGGCATCGCCATCGACGTGCGCAAGCGCGATTCAGTCGAAGCGGCCTTCGCGGCGATCGCACAGGATTGGGACGGCTATGACCTCCTGATCGGCAATGCCGGTGTCTCCACCATGAACAAGGTGGTCGACCTCACCGACGAGGAATGGGACTTCAATTTCGACGTCAACATTCGCGGCATCTTCCTCACCAACCAGGCCGCCGTGCGCCATTTCCTTCAAACGGGCCGCAAGGGCGTGATCGTGAACACGGCCTCGCTGGCCGGCAAGGTCGGCGCACCGCTGCTGGCCCATTACTCGGCCAGCAAATTCGCCGTCGTCGGCTGGACCCAGGCGATCGCCCGCGAAATGGCGCCGCACGGCATCCGCGTCAACTGCGTCTGCCCTGGCTTCGTGCGCACCTCGATGCAGGAGCGCGAGATCGAGTGGGAGGCCAAGCTGCGCGGCATCACGCCGGAAGCCGTGGCCGCCGACTATATCGCACAGACCCCGCTCGGGCGCATCGAGACCCCGGAGGATATCGCCCCCCTCGTCGCTTTCCTCGCCTCGGAAGGTGCCGCCTTCATGACCGGCCAGGCCGTGAACGTCACCGGCGGCGTCTATATGGGCTGACCCTTCGTCACAGCGAGAAATGCAGCAACTCAGAGAGAATCAAGCCGGCGGCTCCGCGTAGCGCCGCCCGGTCTTCGAGGTCCCCCATGACGAGTTGGATATCGTTGCCAGGACGCCGGGGCACGAGGTCGCGCATATGAGCGGCAATCGCCTCCAGCAGAGTCGCACCGCCGCCCACCACGTCGCCGTGCAGCACGAAGAAATTCGGCGCCATGGTCTGCTGCAGATTGGCGATGCCGATGGCGATGTTGCGGGCGTAGCGGTCGAGCAGGTCTGCTGCCGCTTGACTGTCAGCCGCCAATCCGGCGAGACGCCTTGCATCCATGGCCTCGGCCTCGGGCAGACCGCCTCGGCTTGCCTGACCGCGCAGCCACCCCAGGGTGGCGATCGTCTCCCAGCACCCCCTGCGCCCGCAACGGCAGGTCGCGCCGTCCACCTGGACGAAGGTGTGGCCGAGTTCCCCGCCAGCCCCGGCCGGCCCGCGATAGAGGTGACCGTCGAGGAAGATGGCACCGCCGAGCACGTCCCCGGTGTAGATCACCGCGAAATTTGGCTTGCCGCGTCCGATACCGAACCAGCGATCGCCGACCAGCAAGGCGCGGGGATGGTGGTCGACCCGCACCGGCAGGCCGAAGCGGCGCGTCAGGGCCTGCCCGAGCGGGAAGCCGTCGAGCAAAGGCGCCAGATTGACCGCGACGATCGTGCCCGTATCGGTGTCGATCATGCCGCCGGCCGCCACCCCGATGCCGAGCGGCGGGCGATGGGCGCGCTTGAGAACCTGCCCGAGGCAATCGAACACGATGCCCATCGGGACATCCACCGCCTCGGCATCCTCGGGAAAGGGAGCCCGGACTTCCGCGGTGATGGTGCCGTCCAGCGATACCAGGCAGCAATGCACGCCGTCATGCATGAGCAGGACCGCGCAGATTGGTGCAGCATCCTCGGCAAACCAGATCGGCCGCGCCGGCTTGCCGCCCCCTTCCTTCGAGGGCAGCGGCTCACCTTCCACCAGGATGCCCTGGTCGATCAAGGGCTGGATGATGCCGGTAATGGTAGCGCGGTTGACCCCGACATGCCTGGCCAGTTCGGCGCGGCTGGTCGGGCCGAGATCGAACAGCACCTGCAGCACGCGGCCACGATTGGCCAGGCCGATGGAACTCGAGGAAATCAGGCCCTGCCGCCGGGCTTCGGAGCGTGGCGCGTCGTCGAACAGGTCGTTCAGCGCGGCAAGGCCGCCGCGTTCGCCATCGGACGAGAACCTATCATCGGACGCCATGGCCGCCAGTCCCGTACTGAAATGCCTGCGAGGACCAATGGTCGTCGCAGGGAAATGAATTGCCCGCCAACTCTTAGTGCCAGCGCGTGGGAATGTCCCCCATCCTTTCCCGCGCACCCCGCCCAGAATCGTCAGGCTTCGCCTTGACGATATAGTTAGTTTGTGTGAGCATCAAACATATTAGAGAAACCGGTGGGATACAACCGGTCACGATGCGGGGCATTCGTCCAGGTGCCCTCAACTGGTCAGCGTTCAAGCAATCAACCGAGGCGGCAGGGCCATTGGCCTGATCCGACCTCGCAACAACAAGAACTGCCCCACCAGACCGACATCAGAGGAGAGAACGAGCATGGTTACGATACCCGAGATCTCGCGCCGCGCCTTGCTTCGCAGCACGGCCGCCTTTGCGGGAGCCGCGGCCCTGGGCCTGAATTCCGGACGTGCCTCCGCGCAGGGCAAGACCTTGCGGGTGCTGCTGGCGGGCGATCCCTTCTATTATGCCATCCAGGGCCTCGCCGACCAGTTCAAGCAGGAGACCGGCATCGAGTTGCAGATCGAGAGCATCTCGCTGGAAGCCCTGCAGGCGCGCCTCACCTCGTCCTTCATCTCCAACCAGCCGGATGCCGACGTCATCTCCGTCGACCAGATGTGGCTCGGCCAGTATCTGGAGAGCCGCTGGATCCTGCCGCTCAACGACTTCATCAAGGCGGACAAGGACACCGACATCAAGGATTTCGTGCCCGAGGTCCTCTACTCCATGAACACCTGGCGCGGGCAGGTCGGCACGCTGCCGGTGGCGACCTATGGCCAGTGCGTGCTCTATCGCAAGGACTTCGTCGACGCCGCCGGGGTGAAGATCCCCGAGGACGGCTCCTGGAGCTGGAGCGACTATCTCGACATCGTCAAGAAGCTCAACGGCAAGGAATTCGACGGCAAGAAGATGGCGGGCACCGTGCTCGCCGGCCAGCAGCCGGCCCCCATCGTGCACATGTATACCCAACTTGCCGCCAGTTCCGGCGTGCGCTGGTTCAAGCAGTTCCCCACCGGCCAGTGGGATTTCACCCCCACCATCAACACGCCGGAGAATGTCGAGGCGCTCAAGCTCTTCCTCGAGCTTTACAAGAACTCCCCGCCCGAGGCGATCGGCTACAACTGGTTCGATGCCGGCATGCGTTTCGCCAAGGGCGATGTCGGCATGTTCTACTGGTGGACGCCTTATTCCTATCTCTGCCGCAAGGACGGCTACATGTCCGGCAAGGATTCGGTGGTGGCCGACAAGCTCGGCATCACCCGCCTGCCCCGCTCGCCCGGCAAGGACCAGGTGGTCTCGATCGGCGGCCACAGCCTCGGCATCCCCTCCAACACCGCCAACAAGGACGGGGCCTGGAAGTTCATCAAATGGGCGACCTCGGCCAAGACGCAGAAGGCCATGGCGCTCTACACCAAATATGGCCACCAGTTCTCGGACTTTGCCCGCCCCTCGCTCTACGAAGATGCCGAGCTCCTGAAGATCTACCCCTATCTGCCCGCCCAGATCGCGGACCTCAAGCGCGGCAACGGCAAGATCGTGCGGCCACCCTGCCCGGTCTACACCACGCTGGAGGGCATTTACGGCCTCAACCTCAACAAGGTGCTGTCGGGCGACACCGCGCCGGATGCCGCGCTGAAGGACACCGAATCCTTCTTCTCCAACATCCTGACCGGCAATTTCCTCATCCCCTACAAGCAGCCCACCTATGACGACACGCTCGACGCGACCAAGGCCCTGATCGCCTCGCTCGCGTGAGAGTGGGCACGGCCCGCCGGGTCTCCCACCGCGCGGGCCGTGCCGTTTTGTGGGTCCGACAGCGAGCAGTCCATGCTCGCGCGGACCGAATGGATCGCGACCTGATCCTTCCCCGACTGCGGGGAAGGTGGCATTTCGAAGAAATGACGGAAGGGGGAGAGTGGCGCGACTTCAATATCCTGATCCTACTTGAAACAGGTTGCGCCACCCTCCCCCACCCGGCCCGGCTTCGCCGGTCCACCCTCCCCGAAACCGGGGAGGGATCAGGTCGCGCCTTGTCTGTCTTCCTAGAGACAATCGGATCGAGGGAAACGCGATGACTGCGACCGATATTTCAGCCATCCCAGCGCGGCCGAAGCGCCGGGTGCCGGCCTTTCTGCCCTATCTCTTGATCAGCCCCTCGATCGTCCTGCTGCTGGCCCTGATCGCCTTCCCGCTGCTCTTTGCGCTCAAGAACAGCTTCTATTTCTGGAATCTGCAGATGAGCCCGGTGCCGATGGGTTATATCGGCGGCGGCAATTACGAGATGGCGTTCTCGAACTCCTTCTTCCTGGGCGCCCTGTGGAACACGCTGCTGCTCACTTTGGTGGGCACCGCCATCGAGTTCTGCCTGGGCCTGGCCATCGCGCTGCTCCTGGTGAAGAAGCTGCCCGGGCTCAATCTCGCCCGCGCCTTGCTGATCATGCCCACCACCATCGCCCCGATCGTGGTCGGCTTCCTCTTCCGCTACATGTACGACCCCAATGGCGGCTTGATCCCCTGGATGCTGTCCTCGGCCGGCATCCCGCTGCCGCCGCAGGGCCTGCTCGGCTCCGGCAGCACCGCGCTCTGGGCCATCCTGTTCGCCGACATCTGGCAGTGGACCCCGTTCTTCGCCATCGTGCTCTATGCCGGCCTGCTTTCGGTGCCCCCCGACATCATCGAGGCCGCCCGCCTCGACAAGACCTCGCCCTGGGCGATGCTGGTGCGCATCAAGCTGCCGCTGATCCGCAAGACGGCGCTGATCGTGGTGATGCTGCGCTTCATGCAGCTGTTCAACACCTTCGACCTGGTGCTGGTGCTCACCAAGGGCGGGCCGGGATCTTCCACCCGCACGCTCGGCTACAGCCTCTACCAGCAGGGCCTCGTCGATTTCAATATCGGGCTCTCGAGCGCCATGACCTGGATGATGGTCGTCATCGTCAACGCCATCATCGGCCTGTTCGTCTTCTTCGCCTTCAAAGACCTGGATTGAGGAGGAGCCGACCATGCGCAAGGGAAAGAAACTGGCCGGCACCGCGATAAGCTATGCGCTGACGCTGCTGCTGCTCGCCTTCTTCATCGGCCCGATCCTGTGGTTCGCCCTGCTGGCGATCCGCCCCTCCGACACCTTCTTCACCATGCCGCCGGTGCTGACCTTCAAGCCGGACTGGACCTCTCTGCACTACACCTTCGGCGATCCCGGCAACAACCTGCCCCAGCTCGTCAACAGCCTGATCGTCGCCATCGGCGCGGTGCTCCTGAACCTGCCCTTCTCCCTGCCGGCGGCCTATGCGCTGTCGCGCTTCCGCATCCGCGGCCGCAAGAACATCATGCTCTGGTATCTCGGCTTGCTAATGGCACCGCCCGTGGCCTTCCTGATCCCCTATTCGATCCTGGCAAGCTCGGTCGGCCTGAAGGGCAGCTATTTCTCCATGATCCTGATCATGCAGACGCTGACCATCCCCTTCTCGATCTGGCTGATGAAGAGCTTCATCGACGAGGTGCCGGTCGAGATCGAGGAGGCCGCGCGCGTCGACGGCGCCAAGACGCCGGCCATCGTGCTCAAGATCGTGCTGCCCTTGGTGCGGCCCGGCATCATCGTCACCTCGATGTTCGCCTTTGTCTTCGCCTGGAACAACGCCGCCTTCCCCCTCGTGCTGGCCAACCGGGCCACGGCGACCCTGCCGGTCGGCACGCTGCAATATTTCGGCACTGCCGGCGTGACCTGGGGCTTCATCGGCGCCGCCGCCCTCGCCGCCATGCTGCCGCCGATGATCATTTTTCTCGCGCTCGACCGCTATGTCGTGCGCGGCCTCACCTTCGGTTCTGTCAAAGGATAATTGTTGATGTCTACCCAGAAATCCGCCCGTTTCGGTGTCGTCGGCGCCGGCTTGTGGGGTTCCTTCCACTGCAAGACGCTGAACGCCATTCCTGGCGCCGAGCTTGCCGCGGTATGCGATCTCAACCCGGAACGCGGCGCCGAGATGCAGCGCCAGTTCGGGGCGAAGAAGGTCTATCAGGATTTCCGCGCCCTCATCGCCGATCCCGACGTCGAGGCGGTGACGGTGGCCACGCCCGACTTCGCCCATGCCGAAATCGTGCTGGCGGCCATCGAGGCCGGCAAGCATGTCATGAGCGAAAAGCCGCTGGCGACCACGCTCGCCGAAGCCGAGACGATTGCAGAGGCCGCCGCCAAAAGCGAGGTCAAGGTGATGGTGGACTTCCACAACCGCGTCAACCCGGCCGTCCACACCGCCAGGGAGACCATCGCGCAGGGCGAGATCGGCAAGCCGCTGCATGCCTCGGCCCGGCTCTCCAACACGGTCTTCGTACCCTTCGAGCTCCTGTCCTGGGCCAGCCGCTCCTCCGCTTTGTGGTTCCTCGGCAGCCATGCGGTCGATGCGCTCTGCTTCATGCTGGCTGCCGATGTCGTCAAGGTGCAGGCGATGGTGCGTCGCGGCCATCTCGCCGCCCAGGGTGTCGACACCGCCGACGTCCACATCTCGCTGCTCGAATTCGACAATGGCGCCGTCGCCACGCTGGAGAACAGCTGGGTGCTGCCGCGTGACCTGCCTCTGGTCTTCGACTTCAGAGCGGAGATCGTCGGCGAGAAGGGCTCGCTGCAGCTCGACACCGCCCAGAACGGCGCCTTCCGCAAATATGCCGGTGCCGGGCTCAAGACCGCCGACCTGCTCGGCGTGACGCCGGCCGCCGGCGGGCGCATCGGCGGCTTCGTGATGGAGGCCATCGCCCGCTTTGTCGACGCCGTCACCACCGGCGCGCCCGTGCTGGCCGATGCCACCGATGGCCTCAAGGTCACCCGCGTGCTTGCGGCGATCGAACAGGCCGCCGCCAACGGCAATGCCGTGACGCTGGCAAAGGGAGGGGTCTGATGGCGACACTGTCCTTCAAATCCGTCGGCAAACGCTTCCCGGACGGCACGCTGGCGCTCGCCAATGTCGATCTCGACATCAGGGATGGCGAGTTCCTGGTGCTGGTCGGTCCCTCGGGATGCGGCAAGTCGACCTTGCTGCGCAGCGCCGCCGGCCTGGAGGACCTGTCGCAAGGCCAGGTGCTGATCGGAGGCCGCGACGTCACCAATGCCGACCCGGGCGACCGGGACGTCGCCATGGTGTTCCAGAACTATGCGCTCTACCCGCATATGGACGTCTACGAGAACATGGCCTTCGGCCTCGGCCAGCGCAAAGTGCCGCCGGCGGTGATCAAGGAGAAGGTGGAGAAGGCTGCCCGCATCCTCGATCTCACCCATCTGCTCAAGCGCAAGCCCGGCGCCCTGTCCGGCGGCCAGCGCCAGCGCGTCGCCATGGGCCGGGCCATCGTGCGCGACCCGCAATGCTTCCTGATGGATGAGCCGCTCTCCAATCTCGACGCCAAGCTGCGGGTGCAGATGCGGGCCGAATTGAAGCTGCTCAACGCCCAACTCGGCGTCACCACGCTCTATGTCACGCATGACCAGGTCGAGGCGATGACCATGGGCGACCGCGTCGCGGTGCTGCGCCCGGTGACGAAGGAAGGCGAGAGCAATCTCCAGCAATGCGCACCGCCGCGCGAACTCTATGAGAACCCCGTCAACCTGTTCGTTGCCGGCTTCATCGGCTCGCCGGCCATGAATTTCCTGAGCGTGCATCTCGGCGAAGAGGCCGGCACCGCCTTTGCCGCCATTGCCGGCACCGCGCTGCGCCTGCCCTTGCCGGCCGGATTGCTCCAGGCCAATGCCGGCCTCGCCGCCTTCAAGGGGCGCGACGTCATCCTGGGCCTGCGGCCCGAAAGCTTCCGCCTGCCGGTTTCTGCCGGCGGGGGCTTGTCCTGCGAGGTCCTGCTCACCGAGATGACCGGTGCCGACGCCTATGTCTTCTTCGACCTGCCCGCCGCTTCGGCGGTGGCCGGGACCGGGCGGCTCGCGACCGGATCGGAAGCGGGCGCCGGCGCGGCCAACCGCATCACCGCGCGGGTTGAGCCGGCCCGCCTGCCCGAACGCGGCGACCATATCGAGATCGGCGTCGACATGGGCCAGGCCCGCTTCTTCGCGCCCGACACCGGCCTTGCCCTCAGATAGAAGCTCGGTTCAGGCGTCTTCGAAAGCCAGCTCGGCTGCCGCCACGAGCCGCAGGAAGCCGAATGCTGCGTTCCGGCCGGCGTGCAAGATCGCAAGGACGCGGATCGTGTGGAGTTGCACAAATGAAGCAGGCCGTTCGATTATGATCCCTGGCGGCAGCAGGGGGGTAACATGGCCCATTCAAGCGAGACCATGACGGCGACGAGGCAGGTGCAGGATGGGCCGCGCGGCATCGGCGGCTGGATGATCCTGCCGATCATCGGCCTCATCCTGACGGTCGGGTTGACCGTCTACAACCTCTATGGCGTGGTCGAGGAATGGGAAGGCATCAAGGCAATTATCGCCGGTACGAATGACACGGCCATTGCCCTGCGGTTGCCCGTAGCGGCATCGTCCGGCTTCGCACTGATCACAATCGGCGTCGCTCTCGCCTGCTTGTTTTCTATCTTCACGCATTCGCCGCGCGTGCCATGGCTGATGACTATTTTCTATATCCTCGTCATCACCGCCACCGTGGTGGAGATATTGGTCGATTATCGCGTCGTGGCTCTCACCGGAGGATCGACCGATCCGAAGAATTGGGGGGAACTCACCAAGGTCATCGTCGCGGCCGCGATCTGGATCCCCTATTTCCATCGCTCGCGCCGCGTCGCCAACACCTTCCGTACGCGGGAGGCCGCCGTCGACCGCAGGATCGGCGAGATTTTCTGACCCTCAGCCGATCCCGTCGTTCCAGCCCCATTCATCGGCGAGGGCGAGGCATTCGCGCCAGGGAGCCACGGCATCGCAGGTCGTCACCGAGCGCAGCGATGCCGCCGCCGCGGCATGGGCGAGCGCCAGGCAGCGCCGGAGTTCCCAGCCCTCGTGGAACCCGTAGAGAAAACCGGCGGCAAACGCATCGCCCGCCCCGTTGGCACCGGCGATCACTGACTTGGGCACGCGGATGGATGGCTGCGTGACGATGTCGCCATCCCGAGTCACGGCGACGGCCCCGGTCGGAAAATGCGCCGCCACCACCTGGCAGTTGCCTGATGCCAGGACCTTGCGTGCCGCCTTGATGCAGGCTTCGACCACCGTGCGGTCGTCCCGCACCGTCTCCTCCTCGCCGATCGCCCCCATCTCGGCATCGTTGACGACGAGGAGATCGAGATGGGGTAGCAACGGGAGAACCAGTTCGCGCAGTCGTGCCGGCGAAGCGGTGGCCAGTTCCAGATTGGTGATGAGGCCGGCCTGCCTCGCCATGCGCAGCACGGTCAGCCAGCCATTGGCATCCCCATTCCAGGGCGCATCCATTTTCTTGTGCACGCCGGGCAGGCCGAGGTGGAGGATGCGTCCTTTCGTGTCGGCGAAATCGAAATGCTCCGGCGTCATCAGCGAAGCTACGCCCGGATTGAAGATGTGGGTGCGCCGGCCGCTGCGCTGGGAGGTATAGGCATCGGTGTGCAAGGTGCGGGCTTCCGGCGTCATCACCAGACGGCGGCGGTCGATGCCATAGCGGTCGGCTTCGGCATGGAGCAGGCGGCCATCCTCGTCCTCGCCGATCAGTCCTTGCGTCTCCACCCAGATATCTGGATCGAGACGCTTGATATCGATGGCGAGGTTGCAGCCCGAACCGCCGCCGCGCGATTCCTCGTGCAGGATCTCGACGAGGCCATCCTCGCCCGGCCAATATTCCACCAGCTTGTTGCCGTCGACGCACCAGGTTCCTGCCGTGACGATCCCGGAACGCGCCGAGGCTGGACGCTCACCCTGCATTTCCTCTACCCGTCGAATGTCAGGCCGGCGACAGGACGCTCTCGCGACTCACTGACGGCCTGGAGTTTATTTGTAGCGAAAAGAAACAATCAATTTCCGCCTTTTGCAATGGCGCGATTGCCGCTGCCGGAGCCATGCCTGATCGCCTCAGCAACCGGGCGGCGGCCGGCATGCCTCTACCTTGGGTCGTATCGGAACGCGAATACTTACGGCGACTGGAGGCCTGCAGGCAACCGTCACCTTCTCCACTGCACGCAGAAGCTGTTGCCCGAGGCCGGGCCTGGAATCATTTCGCGTGCCGCCCTTTGTCCCGCGATGACAAACACGCCGTTTTGTGCTATGATCTCAAGATCTTACGCGGGCATATCCGCCAAGATGAACGCCACATGAACGGCGATGATAGCAAGAGTTCATCTGTTCTGGCTTAATAGTTAACTTAAGGTAATTTCCAGGTGGAGAGGCCCTGCCGGCCTGGCTAAGACAAAGGCCGGAACTCCCTCTCCGAGGAGTGTTCCATGTTTCGTAAATTGCTGGTGGCCGCGTTGGCGGCCTTTACCCTGAGCGCGGCGTCTATGACGGCGACCGCTCCGGCGCAAGCGCGTAGCCTAGGGTATCTCTATCCCTACCATGGCGGCGGCGGCCATTGGGGCGGCGGGGGCCGCCACTGGGGCGGCGGCGGTTGGGGCGGACGGCGCTGGGGCGGTGGCGGCTGGGGGGGCCGTCGTTGGGGCGGCGGCTGGGGCCATCGACGCTGGTATGGCGGCGGCTACGGCCGGCGCTGGCGTGACGATGGCTGGGGCTGGGGTGCCGGTCTGGCGCTCGCTCCCCTGCTGATGACGCCGGGCCTCTATGGCGGTTATGGCGGCGGCTATTATGACGACGGCTATTACGATTATGCGCCGGCCTGCCGTTGGCGGCGGGTGCGGGTCTACACCGATTATGGCTGGCGCATCCGTCGTCAGCGTGTCTGCTACCAATATTGACATTTTTGAGATCCGGGATCGTCCGCCGCTGCGGAACGATCCCGGATCGAACCGTCTTCCAGTGTCTCTCGTGACTTGCGGAGCTTAATAGAAGATCTCTATCGTCCGACGAAAATTGATGCTTGATCGCGTTGGAACGAGGGCACATTGTTCCTCTCTGGAACTAGTCGAAAGAGAGTGGCATGCCAGCCCACGAAGATTGGAATACCGCACGCGCGGCTGAACTCATCGCGGCAGGCCAGACGTTGGAAGGCCCGCTGCTGCCGATCCTCCACTCCTTTGTGGAAACCTTCGGCTATGTCCCCGAGCCGGCCGTTCCCATGGTGGCCGAAGCGCTCAATCTCTCCCGCGCCGAGGTGCACGGCGTGGTGACGTTCTACCATGATTTCCGCAGGGAACCGGCCGGCGAGCATATCATCAAGCTCTGCCGCGCCGAGGCCTGCCAGTCCGCCGGCTGCGAGGCCCTGGCGGATCACCTCGTCGAGAAGCTCGGTGTCGAGTTCGGCGAGACAACGCCGGATGGACGCGTTACACTCGAGCCGGTCTATTGCCTGGGCCTGTGCTCCATCTCTCCTGCCGCGATGATCGACGGCCGCCTGGTAGCCAGGCTCGATGCCAAGCGTCTCGACAAGGCCCTGGAAGAGGTGGTGCGATGACCATGCGCATCTATGTTCCACGCGATGCCGCCGCCGTTGCCTGTGGCGCCGACGAACTCGCCGCGGCCCTCAAGGTCGCCGCGATCGCCCGCAAGCTCGACATCGAGATCATCCGCAACGGCTCGCGGGGCATGGCCTGGCTCGATCCGCTGGTGGAGCTGGTCACCCCCGAAGGCCGCATCGGCTACGGCCCGGCCGAGCCGGAGGACGCCGACAGCCTGATCGCCGCCTTCGCCGGCGACGGGACCCATAAATTGCGTGTCGGCAAACCCGAGGAGCTGCCATTCCTCAAGCGCCAGACCCGCCTGACCTTCGCGCGCGTCGGCATCGTCGATCCGCGCGATCTCGACGACTACAGGGCCCATGGCGGCCTCAAGGGCCTGGAAAAGGCAATTGCCATCGGGCCATCAGCCATCGTGGACGAGGTCACCAAATCCGGCCTGCGCGGCCGCGGCGGCGCGGGCTTTCCGACCGGCATCAAGTGGAAGACGGTCGCCGATACCGCGAGTGCGCAGAAATACATCGTCTGCAATGCCGACGAGGGCGACAGCGGCACCTTCGCCGACCGCATGCTGATGGAAGGCGACCCCTTCTGCCTGATCGAGGGGATGGCCATCGCCGGCGTCGCCACCGGTGCGACCAAGGGCTATGTCTATATCCGCTCCGAATATCCCCATGCCATCGCGGCGATGAACGCCGCCATCGAGAAGGCCCGCCGCGCCAACATGCTCGGCAAGGGCATTCTCGGCTCGGCCCATGATTTCGACATGGAAACCCGCACCGGCGCCGGCGCCTATGTCTGCGGCGAGGAAACATCCTTGCTCGAAAGCCTGGAAGGCAAGCGCGGCACCGTACGCGCCAAGCCGCCGCTGCCGGCCCATAAGGGCCTTTTCGGCAAGCCGACCGTGATCAACAACGTGCTCTCGCTTGCCACCGTGCCGGTCATCCTGGCCGAGGGCGCCGAGCATTACCGCGATTTCGGCATGGGCCGCTCGCGCGGCACCATGCCGATCCAGCTCGCCGGCAATCTCAACTATGGCGGCCTGTTCGAAACCGCCTTCGGCATCACACTGGGCGAACTCGTCGACGATATCGGCGGCGGTTGCTTCACCGGACGGCCGGTGCGCGCCGTGCAGGTCGGCGGCCCCCTGGGCGCCTATTTCCCGCGCGAACTCTTCGACACGCCCTTCGACTACGAGGCCTTCGCAGCCAAGGACGGCCTGATCGGCCATGGCGGCATCGTGGTGTTCGACGATACCGTGGACATGCGCCGCCAGGCCCGTTTCGCCATGGAGTTCTGCGCCATCGAAAGCTGCGGCAAGTGCACGCCCTGCCGCATCGGCGCTATCAGAGGCAAGGAAACCATCGAGAAGATCATCGCCGGCAAGGACGTGACCCGCAACATCGCGGTCGTCGAGGATCTCTGCCAGACCATGAAGTTCGGCTCGCTCTGCGCCCTCGGCGGTTTCACGCCCTATCCGGTCCTCTCGGCCATCCGCCATTTCCCCGAAGATTTCCACGGCACGCCCCAGCGCATCGCCGCCGAATAATCGCCAAGGAGACAGTCAATGTCCCTCGTCCACGAAATCGACTACGGCACGCCGCTCTCCAAGTCGGAGAAGATGGTCACCTTGACCATCGACGGCCAGGAAATCACCGTGCCCGAGGGCACCTCGATCATGCGCGCCGCCATGGAGATGGGGACGCAGATCCCCAAGCTCTGCGCCACCGACATGATGGACGCCTGGGGCTCCTGCCGCATGTGTCTGGTCGAGATCGAGGGCCGCAACGGCACGCCTGCTTCCTGCACCACCCCGGTGGCGCCGGGCATCAAGGTGAAGACGCAGACCTCGCGCCTAGCCGAGATCCGCAAGGGCGTGATGGAGCTCTACATCTCCGACCATCCGCTCGACTGCCTGACCTGCGCCGCCAATGGCGATTGCGAATTGCAGGACATGGCGGGCGCGGTGGGCCTGCGCGAAGTACGCTACGGCTATGAGGGCGACAACCATCTCGGCCTCGACAAGGATACCTCCAACCCCTACTTCACCTTCGACACCTCCAAATGCATCGTCTGCTCGCGCTGCGTACGCGCCTGCGAGGAAGTCCAGGGCACCTTCGCGCTGACGATCTCCGGCCGCGGCTTCGAAAGCCGGGTGTCGCCGGGCATGGACGAGGCCTTCTTCGATTCCGAATGTGTCTCCTGCGGCGCCTGCGTGCAGGCCTGCCCGACGGCCACGCTCACCGAGAACAAGGTGATCGAGATCGGCCAGCCCGAGCATTCGGTGGTGACGACCTGCGCCTATTGCGGCGTCGGCTGCGCCTTCAAGGCCGAAATGCGCGGCGAGGAAGTCGTGCGCATGGTGCCCTACAAGGACGGCAAGGCCAATCGCGGCCATAGCTGTGTCAAGGGCCGCTTCGCCTGGGGCTATGCCACCCACAAGGAGCGCATCCTCAAGCCGATGATCCGCTCGAAGATCACCGATCCCTGGAAGGAAGTGAGCTGGGAAGAGGCGATCGCCTACACCGCTTCCGAATTCAAGCGCATCCAGGCCAAGCATGGCAAGGCCTCGATCGGCGGCATCACCTCTTCGCGCTGCACCAATGAAGAGACCTATCTGGTCCAGAAACTGATCCGCGGCGGCTTCGGCAACAACAATGTCGACACCTGCGCCCGCGTCTGCCATTCGCCGACGGGCTATGGCCTCGGCCAGACCTTCGGCACCTCCGCCGGCACACAGGACTTCGACTCGGTCGAGGATAGCGACGTCATCGTCGTCATCGGCGCCAATCCGACGGACGGCCATCCCGTCTTCGGCTCGCGCATGAAGAAGCGCCTGCGCGAGGGCGCCCGCCTGATCGTCATCGATCCGCGCAAGACCGACATCGTGCGCACGCCGCATGTCGAAGCCGACTACCATCTGCCCCTGCTGCCGGGCACCAATGTCGCCATTGTGACGGCCCTGGCCCATGTCATCGTCACCGAGGGCCTAGTCGCCGAGGATTATGTGCGGGAGCGTTGCGACTGGGACGAGTTCCAGAACTGGGCCGCCTTCGTCGCCGATCCCAGGCACTCGCCGGAAGCGGTGGAGCAGTATACCGGCGTGCCGGCCGAGTTGGTGCGTGGGGCTGCCCGCCTCTACGCCACCGGCGGCAATGGCGCCATCTATTACGGCCTCGGTGTCACCGAGCACAGCCAGGGCTCGACCACGGTGATGGCGATCGCCAATCTTGCCATGGCCACCGGCAATATCGGCCGCCGCGGCGTCGGCGTGAACCCGCTGCGCGGCCAGAACAACGTGCAGGGCTCCTGTGACATGGGCTCGTTCCCGCACGAACTGCCGGGCTATCGCCACATCGCCGGCGATGAAGTGCGCCACATGTTCGAGGAATTCTGGGGCGTCCATCTCGACAAGGAGCCGGGCCTGCGCATTCCCAACATGCTCGACGCCGCCGTCGAGGGTTCGTTCCTCGGCCTCTATGTGCAGGGTGAGGACATCGTGCAGTCCGATCCGGACACCAAGCATGTCACGGCAGGCCTGGCCGCGATGGAATGCGTCGTCGTGCAGGATCTCTTCCTGAACGAGACCGCCAACTATGCCCATGTCTTCCTTCCCGGCTCCTCCTTCCTGGAGAAGGACGGCACCTTCACCAATGCCGAGCGCCGCATCCAGCGCGTGCGCAAGGTGATGGCGCCCAAGGCAGGCTATGCCGACTGGGAAATCACGTTGCTGATCGCCGAAGCCATGGGCTTCCCCATGCCCTACGAACACCCTTCGCAGATCATGGACGAGATCGCCCGCCTCACGCCTTCCTTCGCCGGCGTCTCCTACGAGAAGCTGGAGCGCGACGGCTCGGTGCAGTGGCCCTGCAACGACAAGGCGCCCGAGGGCACCCCGATCATGCATATCGACCATTTCGTCCGCGGCAAGGGCCGCTTCATGGTCACCGAATACATCCCGACCGACGAACGTACCGGTGCGCGCTTCCCGTTGCTGCTCACCACCGGCCGCATCCTGTCACAGTACAATGTCGGCGCGCAGACCCGGCGCACCGAGAATTCGCTGTGGCATGAGGAGGATATCCTGGAAATCCATCCCCATGATGCCGAGCAGCGCGGCGTGCGGGAGGGCGACTGGGTACGGCTCGAAAGTCGCTCGGGCTCGACCTCGCTGCGCGCCACCATTACCGACCGTGTGGCGCCGGGCGTGGTCTACACCACCTTCCATCACCCCTCGACGCAGGCCAACGTCATCACCACCGATTATTCGGACTGGGCGACCAATTGCCCCGAATACAAGGTGACGGCGGTGCAGGTCATGCCTTCCAATGGCCCGACCGAATGGCAGAACGAATATGCGACGATGGCGAAGAACTCACGTCGCATCGCGGCGGAGTAACCAGTATCCTTCTCCCCTTGCGGGAGAAGGTCCCGGCAGGGGATGAGGGGTCTCGTGACCTATCTGGATTGGGTGAGCACGCAAAAAGCGGATGGGGCGTTCCGACCCCTCATCCGGCCTTTGACCACCTTCTCCCGCAAGGGGAGAAGGAGAGCGGCGCCATGACCGATCCCGTCCGCACCATCTCCCGCCTTGCCTGGCGTGAGGGCTTGTTCACGCCGGGCGAGCGCAGCGTTCCCGAGGAGACGGCCATCTCCCTGGTCTATGACGGCGGTTCCCATGCTGTGATGATGGGCAGCCCCGTCGATCTCGAGGATTTCGCCTACGGCTTTTCCCTCACCGAGGGCATTATCACCACACTCGGCGACGTCACCGAGTTCGAGCGCGTCGATTACGCGGAAGGCGTCGAATTGCGCATGTGGCTCAAGGGCGATCGCGGCACCGCGCTCGCCGCCCGCCGACGCATGCTGGCCGGCCCCACGGGCTGTGGCCTGTGCGGCATCGACAGCCTGACCGAGGCGGTACGCAAGCCACAAACGGTCGGCGGCGATCTCAAAATGTCGCCGGCCGATATCGAAACCGCCCTCGCCTCGCTCACACCCGCCCAAATCCTGAACCGGCAGACCCGCGCCGTGCACGCCGCGGCTTTCTGGACCAAGGCTGACGGCCTCGTCGCCCTTCGCGAGGATGTCGGTCGGCACAATGCGCTCGACAAGCTCGCCGGCGCGCTGGCCCGGCGTTCCATCGCTCCCGCACCGCAAGGCCTGCCGGGCATCGTCATTCTCACCAGCCGGATCTCGGTGGAAATGGTGCAGAAATCGGCGATGATGGGGGCATCCATCGTCGTGGCGGTTTCTGCTCCCACGGCTCTCGCCATCCGCACCGCCGAGGAAGCCGGCATCACGCTGGTCGGCATCGCCCGCTCCGACGGCTTCGAGATCTTCACCCATCCCCACCGCATCGTTCCGGAGAAACTCGCCCATGTCGCATGATGAATCCGCGCATGAGGGCCACGCGCATGACCCGTCCGCCAAGCTGGTGAGGATGGCCAACCAGATCGGCTTGTTCTTCGCATCCCAGCGCGAGGAGGTGCGGGTGTCCGGCATCGCCGAGCACATCCGCAAATTCTGGGAACCGCGCATGCGCAACCAGATCTTCGAACATCTGGATGCCGGCGGCGAGGGCATCGACCCCTTGGTCAGGAAGGCCCTGGAAAGCCTGCGCGAAAAGGCGTGAACTCCGGGATCGCAGGCATCCAGGGGATTTCCATGCCCGGCACCCTCTTCGACTGGGACAAGATCGAGCCTCGCACGGTGATTCCGGGCTTCCACGGTCGCTTCATGCATTCGGGCTCGATGACCTTCGTGCTCTGGCAGATCGATGCGGGTGCCACGTTGCCGCTGCATTCCCATCCGCATGAACAAGTGGTGCATCAGTTCGAAGGCGAACTGGAAGTCACCGTGGACGGCCTGACCACGGTGCTGAAACCTGGCATGGTCGCGGTGGTGCCGCCGAACGCCCCGCATTCCGGCCGGGCCCTGACGGATTGCCGTACGATGGACGTCTTCCATCCCCTGCGCGAGGACTATCGCACCGGCGCGCCCAGCGTGCTGCAGCAGGCGATGCCGGAATAATCGGCGCTCGCCGGCGGGCTGGTGGCGCCCATCGGCGTTTTTTGCAGGATTCCTGGCTGGAAAGCGGCGAAAAATCGCGTTTCGCCTTGCTCCGCCCCTTCCATCTTGATATGGAACCGCCCATCTGACGCTCAGCCGCCATCGCAGATGTGACGGGCGTTCGAAAAATAGACCAGAAAGACGTTTCCGCCTTGCGGGCCTTGCGCCGGCCGGCTGTGTTTTTTCTCAAAAGCACTCCGCCTGTGGCTGCTCCAGCAGCCCTGCCGCAGTCCGGAAACGATGATCAACACCAACCGCCGGCGCCAGGAAAACATATGTCCGTACAGGAAAACGTGCTGCGTGAAGATTTCGCCGCGATGCTCGACGAAGCATTCGGCACCGGCGACATGGCCGAAGGTTCGGTCGTCAAGGGTATTGTCGTCGCCATCGAGAAGGACCTTGCGGTCATCGATGTCGGCCTCAAGACCGAAGGCCGCGTAGCTCTGAAGGAATTCAACGGCCCGGGCCGCGACAGCGCGCTCAAGGTCGGCGACGAGGTCGAGGTCTATCTCGAGCGCATCGAAAACGCTCTGGGCGAAGCCGTCATCTCGCGTGACAAGGCCCGCCGCGAAGAGAGCTGGATCAAGCTGGAGAAGTCGTTCGAGGCCAATGAAAAGGTCGACGGCGTCATCTTCAACCAGGTCAAGGGTGGCTTCACCGTCGATCTCGACGGCGCCGTGGCCTTCCTGCCGCGCAGCCAGGTCGACATCCGTCCGATCCGCGACGTCACCCCGCTGATGAACGTTCCGCAGCCCTTCCAGATCCTCAAGATGGATCGCCGCCGCGGCAACATCGTCGTCTCCCGCCGCACGGTCCTCGAAGAGAGCCGCGCCGAGCAGCGTCACGAGATCGTCCAGAACCTCGAAGAGGGTCAGGTGGTCGACGGCGTGGTCAAGAACATCACCGATTACGGTGCCTTCGTCGACCTGGGCGGCATCGACGGCCTCCTGCATGTCACCGACATCGCATGGCGCCGCGTGAACCATCCGACGGAGCTTCTGACCATCGGCCAGCAGGTCAAGGTCAAGATCATCAAGATCAACCACGAGACGCACCGCATCTCGCTGGGCATGAAGCAGCTCCAGGCCGATCCGTGGCTGGGCATCGACGCCAAGTACCCGCTGCAGGCCAAGTTCACCGGCCGCGTGACCAACATCACGGACTACGGCGCGTTCGTGGAACTGGAGCCGGGCATCGAAGGCCTGATCCACGTCTCCGAAATGTCGTGGACCAAGAAGAACGTCCACCCCGGCAAGATCGTCTCCACCTCGCAGGAAGTGGAAGTGCAGATCCTCGAGGTCGACCCGATCAAGCGCCGCATCTCGCTCGGCCTCAAGCAGACCCTTTCCAACCCCTGGGAAGATTTTGCCGACAAGCACCCGAACGGCTCGGTGGTCGAAGGCGAAGTCAAGAACAAGACCGAGTTCGGCCTGTTCATTGGCCTCGACGGCGATGTGGACGGCATGGTCCATCTCTCCGACCTCGACTGGAACCGTCCGGGCGAGCAGGTCATCGACGACTTCCGCAAGGGCGACATGGTCAAGGCCGTGGTGCTCGACGTGGACGTCGAGAAGGAGCGCATCTCGCTGGGCATCAAGCAGCTCGCGGGTGACCCCTTCGTCGATGCCGGCGAACTGAAGAAGAACCAGGTCGTCACCTGCGAAGTCACCGACGTCAAGGAAGGTGGCATCGACGTCAAGATCACCGGCACCGACCTCACGGCCTTCATCCGCCGTGGCGATCTGGCCCGCGATCGCGCCGATCAGCGCCCCGAACGCTTCGCTGCCGGCGAAAAGGTTGACGCCCGCGTCATCCAGTTCGACCGCAAGGCCCGCAAGGTCCAGGTCTCGATCAAGGCCCTCGAAATGGCCGAGGAAAAGGAAGCGATCGCCGCTTACGGTTCCTCGGACGCCGGCGCCTCGCTCGGCGACATTCTCGGCGCCGCCCTGCGCGCCCGCACCGAGAAGAAGTAAGTCCGGGACCGCTGGCTTCTCAGCCAGCTCTCGGAACCGTCACGATTGCAGAAAGGGCGCGACCTCAAGGGGTTTCGCGCCCTTTCTTTTTAGGTCCCTCGGCGACATCAGGGGCCCATGCCGGTCTGAAGACCGGCATGGGGAGCTCCATCCGCAAAGTAAGATTGCTTTATCGACCTTACGCCGCTCGGCAAAAAGCTGCTCGGCCTGCAAAGCTGGCGCTGACGATACACAGGCAAGATTTCGCGTTGGACCGTTCCAGCTTAATAATCTTTCCAAAAAGGGCGCCTAAACGGGCGCTCTTGCTCGTCTGGTGAATTTTTCCCCTTTCCGGCGCATGAGCATCTTGCATTGCCGCAGCGTTTGGTTGATCGGTTGTGCCTTACAAGCCCCGAATGGCCGCCACCCGGCGGGAAATTCGCGAGCAAGGGGGAAACAACCACATGCATATCAATCGTTTGACACTCGTAGCCGGCGTGGCACTCGCCCTCCTCGGCAGCGTCGCCTTTGCTGCCGACAAGAAGACCGTGGCCGTCACCTCGATCGTCGAGCATCCGGCTCTCAATGCTGCCCGCGACGGTGTCAAGAAGGCGCTGGAGGATGCCGGCTACAAGGACGGCGACACCCTCACCTTCCAGTTCGAGACGGCGCAGGGCAGCCCCGCCACCGCCGCGCAGATCGCCCAGAAATATGTCGGCGAGAAAGCGGACGTGATCGTCGGCATCGCCACCCCGTCGGCCCAGGCTGCCTTGGCCGCGACCAAGGACATCCCGATCGTATTCACCGCCGTGACCGATCCGGTCGCCGCCCAGCTCGTCAAGGATCCGGCTAAGCCCGAAGGCAACGTCACCGGCGTGACCGACGCGACCCCGATGCCCGATCAGCTCAAGCTGATTCAGGCAGTCGCCCCCAACGCCAAGAAGATCGGCTTCATCTACAATCCGGGCGAGGCCAATTCGGTGGTCCAGCTCGAGAATATGAAGAAGGCAACCGCCGCCCTCGGCTTCGAGACGATCGAGGCACCGGCCACCAAGTCGGCCGATGTCGGCGCCGCGGCGCAGAGCCTGATCGGCAAGGCCGACGCCATCTTCGTGCCCACCGACAATCTGGTGGTCTCGGCCCTGGAAGCGGTGATCACGGTCGGCACCGAGAACAAGATCCCCGTCTTCTCCGGTGACACCAACGGCGTCGAGCGCGGCGCGGTGGCTTCCATCGGCGTTGACTATTTCAAGTCCGGCGTGCTGGCCGGCGAGATGGTGGTCCGTATCCTCAAGGGCGAGAAGCCCAGCGCCATTCCTGTCGCCTTCCCCTCGGCCACCGATCTCTTCCTTAACCAGAAGACCGCCGGCCCGATGGGCGTGACATTGCCGGCAGATCTGGTCGCCAAGGCCAAGACCGTCGTAAAGTGACCGTCGTCAAGCAATCCGGATCATCATAACCGGACAGGCGGCCGCGCAACGCGGCCGCCCTCATAAGATCAACCCATTCCGAGCACGCCGCGCCATGATCCCCCTCCGCTCCTTCGGCCTAGCAGCCGTTCTCTTAGCCAGCCTGGCCCAAGGCAGCCTGATTCCGACGGCTGCTGCCGCGGACAAGCCCGTGGTCGCCATCACCGCCATCGTCGAGCATCCCTCGCTCAACGCCATCCGCGAGGGTGTGAAGGCCGGCCTCAAGGACAAGGGCTATGCAGAGGGTGAGGCCATCACCGTCCTCTACGAATCCGCCCAGGGCAACCCGGCGACAGCAGCCCAGATCGCCCAGAAATTCGTCGGCGAGGCCCCGGCGGTGATCGTACCGATCACCACGCCCTCTTCCCAGGCCGTCGCCGCGGCGACCAAGGACATCCCCGTCGTCTTCGCCGCCGTCACCGATCCGCTCGGCGCGCAATTGATCAAGACCCTCGACAAGCCAGGCGGCAACATCACCGGCGTCAGCGACTTTCCGCCGGCGGCCGGGCAGCTCGACCTGATCAAGGAAGTCTTGCCCAAGGCCAAGGTCGTGGGCGTCGTCTACAATTCCGGCGAGGTCAACAGCCTGTCGGTGATCGAGGCGCTGCGCAAGCTGGCAGGCGAACGCGGCTTCGAGATCCTGCCCTCGCCCGCCACCAAATCCTCCGATGTCGGCGCCGCCGCCCAGAGCCTGGTGGGCAAGGCCGATGCGATCTACATTCCCAACGACAATCTGGTGGTGTCGGCCCTGGAATCGGTGCTGCAGGTCGGCTTCGACAGCCGCCTGCCGGTATTCGCCAGCGATCCCGACAGCGTCGGGCGTGGCGCGGTCGCCGCTCTCGGCCTCGACCAGTTCGAGATCGGCCGTCAGGCCGGCCATGTCGCGGCCCGCATCCTCAAAGGCGAGAAGCCGGGCGACATCCCAGTCGAGAACTCCAAGGGCGTCAGCCTGGTCGTCAACTCCAAGGCGGCCGAGAAGATGGGAGCGCCCCTGCCGCAAGCCGTATTGGCACGTGCCAAGGACGTCGCAAAGTAGGATGCGCGGGCGGTAGTGATTGACTCATGCGTCATTGCGAGCGTAGCGAAGCAATCCACACATCCGCGTACAACGCATTCCGGCCCTGGATTGCTTCGCTACGCTCGCAATGACGCCCGATCGGTCGAGCACCAGGGCCGTCGCAATTCACCCGTGACCCGCTATTGTGTTGGGATTGATGCATGAGCCTTTTCGCTTTTATCGGTTCGATTGAAATCGGCCTGATCTATGCGCTGATCGCGCTGGGCGTGTTTTTGTCGTTCCGGGTGCTCGATTTTCCCGACTTGACGGTTGACGGTTCCTATCCGCTCGGCGCCGCCACGGCCGCCGCCGCCATCGTGGCCGGCCTCGATCCCTTCTCGGCCACGGCGCTCGCCATCGTGGCCGGCGCCCTCGCCGGGGCGATGACGGCCTGGCTCAATATCCGCTTCCGCATCCTGCAATTGCTGGCCAGCATCCTGACCATGACGGCGCTCTACTCGATCAATCTGCGCATCATGGGCAAGCCCAACGTCCCCCTGCTCAACCAGGAGACGTTGGTGACCTGGACGCGCGACCATCTGACCGCGATCCTCGGCTGGGCGCCGCCTTCCTATCAGCTGAAGGTCTGGATGCTCGGCGTCATCGTGCTCGTCGTCTGGGCCCTGCTCAGCTGGTTCCTCAATTCCGAATTCGGCCTCGCCATGCGGGCGACCGGCGCCAATCCGCGCATGGCGCGGGCGCAGGGCGTCTCCACCCAGCTGCACAATTATGTCGGCATGGCGATCTCGAACGCCCTCGTCGCCCTTGCCGGCGCCCTGTTCGCCCAGACCAGCGGCTTTGCCGACATCACGCTCGGCACCGGCACCATCGTCGGCGGCCTCGCAGCGGTCATCCTCGGCGAGACCTTGTTCCGTACCCGCTCGATCGCCTGGCTGCTGGTCGCCTGCATCGTCGGCGCCATCCTCTATCGCCTCGCCATCGCGCTGGCGCTCAATTCCGAATGGTCGCGCTCGATCGGGCTCAATTCCAGCGACCAGAACCTGGTGACCTCGGTTCTGGTCGGCCTGGCGCTGATCCTGCCGAGCCAGTTCCCCCGCCTGCGCGCGATCTTCGCGTCCGCGCCCAAGTCAGTATCCAAGTAAGGAGGCGGCGATGATCGAGATCAAGGACATCCACGTCACCTTCGGCCGCGGCACGCCTCTGGAAAACCGTGCCTTGCGCGGGCTTTCGCTGACCATCCCGACCGGCCAGTTCGTCACGGTGATCGGCTCCAACGGCGCCGGGAAGTCCACGCTGCTCAACGTGTTGAGCGGCGACGCCCAGGCCGAGCGCGGCCGCATCGTCATCGAGGGCGTCGACGTGCAGCGCTGGCCCACGGCCCGCCGCGCCGGGCTGATCGCTCGCGTGTTCCAGGATCCGATGGCCGGCACCTGCGAGAGGCTGTCGATCGAGGAAAACATGGCACTCGCCTTCGCGCGCGGGCGCTCGCGCGGCCTCGGCACCTCGCTCAACGGGACGCGGCGGGCCCTGTTCCGCGACAAGCTGTCGATCCTCGGCCTCGGCCTCGAAAACCGCCTCGGCGATTCCATGGGCCTGCTCTCCGGCGGCCAGCGCCAGGCCGTCAGCCTCTTGATGGCGACGCTGACCGGCATGAAGATCCTGCTGCTCGACGAGCACACGGCGGCGCTCGATCCGCGCACTGCCGACTTCGTGCTCGAGCTCACCCGCAAGATCGTCGAGGAGCAGCAGCTTACCGCGCTGATGGTGACCCATTCGATGCGACATGCCCTCGACTACGGCACCCGCACGGTGATGCTGCATGAAGGCCAGGTCGCCTTCGATCTCGACGCCGAGCATCGCAAGGGCCTTGATGTTCCCGATCTCCTCAAGCTGTTCAGCAAGGTGCGCGGCGAACAGCTCGACGACGACAGCCTGCTGCTGGGCTGAGGCTCACCGTCAGGGGACCAGGACGACCTTGCCCATGCTCCGGCGCGATTGCAGGCTCTCATGTGCCTCGGCCGCCCGGGCCAGAGGGGAGCGGCCACCGATCACGACCTTGAGCGAACCCGCCGCGGCCTGGGCGAAGAGATCGCCGAGATCGGCACGCAGCGTGTCGGGCGCCAGCAAAGGCAGGAGGGCGAAGCCCTTCAGCGATTGGTTGCGCCCCAGCAGGCCTTCGATCTCGGACTTGCCGAGTTCGAACCGCCCCATGGCCGCGCAGACGAGTTCCCCGGCCGGAGCGAGCGCACCCAGACAGGCAGCGGCCTGAGGCCCGCCGACGACGTCATAGGCGATGTCGACGCCCTTTCCTGCCGTCGCGGCCAGCACCTGGTCGACCCAGCCCGCGCCGCGATAGTCGACAGCCGCGTCCACCCCCAGGGATCGCGCGAGATCAAGCTTCTCCGGCGAACCGGCAGCGGCGATCACCTGGCGCACCCCGGCATTGCGGGCGAGCTGGACCAGCAGCGATCCCACCCCGCCTGCAGCGGCGTTGACCAGGATCGATTTTCCCGCCGGCGGGCTGCGGCGAAGGAGATGAAGGGCCGTCAGCCCCTGCACCATCAGGGCAGCCCCCGCCTCGAAGGACAGCCCGTCCGGGAGCGGCACCAGCGCGGCTGCTTCGGCAATGACAGAGCCGGCATAGCCGCCTGCCCTGCCCATGGCGAAGAGCGGCGCCGCCACGCGCGTACCGGGTGCCGGCCCCGCGACACCCGGGCCGAGGGCCTCGACGATACCCGTGACCTCGACACCCATCACCATCGGCAGGTCGGGCGTCACGGCATAGCGATCCTGGCGCATCAGCACCTCGAAATAGTTCATGCCCGCCGCCTGCATGCGGATCAGCGCTTCGCCGGCGCCGGGAACGGGGATGGGCAGCTCGACGGGCTGGAGGACATCGGGAGCGCCGAAGCGGTTCAGGGGAATGGCGTGCATGGGATCACCGGGTGCAGGTCTCGAATGACCCGGTTGTGTGATATTCTCCGTTTCGTCTCTACACACTCTTTCGTGCCATACAGACCTGAAGGTAACCATGACGGAGCTGACCAAGCGCCTGCCCATGCTGCCCGTCGAGCGGGCCCTCAAGGTGATCTCGGGCCGCTGGAAGGCCGTGATCCTCTATTACCTGCTCGACGGCCCCAAGCGCCTTTCCGAACTGAAGCGGCTGGTGCCCGAGATCAGCCAGAAGGTGTTGATCCAGCAATTGCGCGAAATGGAGGAGCACGGCCTCGTCCACCGCGAGATCTTCCGGCAGGTCCCACCCCGCGTCGACTATTCGGCGACGCAGCTCGGCCAGAGCCTCGAGCCGGTCCTCCTGGCCCTGTGCGACTGGGGGCAGCGGCATGCCGCCGAGCTGGACGAGCTCGACCAGACGCGGGATTGCATCATCAGGCCGGTACGGCAGATAGAGGTGACTTAGGTAGTGGCTCTCCCCTACCCCGCAACCGCCTGCACAGCCTCTTCGAGCCGCTCCGCCGGCAGCTCCATGATCGCGGCCGTCGCCGTCCAGACCAAGGCGACCCGCACCTCCCTTGTCGGATAGAGCCGCTTGAGCAGATGGCGGTAGAGCCCGAGCTGGCCGAGATAGGCCTGCGGCACCGCATCGAGCCCGCTGGGCGGCTGGCGACTGGTCTTGAAATCGACGATCCAGACCGCATCCGGCCCGACGGCAAGCCGGTCGATGCGCCCGGACACGGCATAATCGGCTCGTCCCGGTCGAGCGATGCGGCCTGCAAGGGCGACCTCGGCACGGCTGCCGGGTGCGAAGAGCGGTTCGAGATCCGGCAGGGTCAGCACCGCCAGGGCTTCCCCGGCCCAGGCCTGGTGGTCTTCCGGCCATTGCGCTGCCGCCCGGGCGAGGAAGGCGAGCGCCTGGTCGCGCCGTGCCGGCGCCTCGACATCGGGCAGATATTGCAGCAAGGCGTGGATCAGCGCCCCACGCCGCAGAGTGCGGGGATCGGCCGGCAAGGCTCCCGCCAGCCCGGCCAGTTCCTCCGGATGCTCCGTCTCGGACGGGCTGAGAGCAACCTCCTCAAACCGCTCGGGCGCCGCTTTCTGGCGCAGCCAAGTTGGTGCCGGTATCGTTGCTTCCTTGTCCCCTGCCGGCCGACCTTCGACGGCGCGCCGCGGCGTCGGCTCATAAACCAGCCTCTCGCCTTCGCCATCCGGCTCCACCCTGGCGCCCGCCTCGCGCAGGGCGCCCGCGATCATGTCGTACCAGTTGCCCGGCCGCCGCGCCGTGGCGCCCTCGAAGCCGGCAATGACGAGCCGGTCTTCGGCCCGCGTCAGGGCGACATAGAGCAGGCGGCGATGCTCGGCCTCGTTCTCGGCCCGGATCGCATCGCGGGCCGCGGCGACAGGCGCCGGATCTGCCGCCTTGTTGGGCGACCAGACCGGGAGTTCGCTGCCAGCGGGCCGCCCCGGTGCCTGCAGGAAGAACAGCTTGGGATCGTGCCGCCCGTCCGGCGCGCTGCAGGTATCGGCCAGGATGACGACCCGCGCCTCCAGCCCCTTGGAGCCATGCACCGTCATCACGCGCACTTCGCCGCGCGCCACGTCCATGTCGCGCTTGATCTCCGCCTTGGCCTCGGCGAGCCAGGCGAGGAAACCCTGCAGGCTGGCGGTGTTGGCCCGCTCGTAATCGCCGGCCACGCGCAGGAATTCGTCCAGCGCATCGGCGGCCTCCGCGCCGAAGCGCGCCAGCATGATGCGCCGGCCGCCGTCGCGGGCCAGGATATCGGCGAAGAAGGCGTAGGGCGTCTTGCCAGTGGCCTCCGCGCGCCAGGTCGTGAGGCGCGCAAAGGCGACAGCATAGCGCTCGTCCTGCCGCGCGGCCTCCGCCAAGGCAGCCCAGAGCGTACCCTTGCGGCTTGGAGCCAGACGAATGAGATCCTCGTCATCGAGGCCGATGAGCGGCGTCTTGAGCACCGTCGCCAGCGTCAAATCGTCGGCCGGCAGCAGGGCGAAACGGGCGAGCGCCATCAGGTCCATCACGGCGATATGGTCGGTCAGGACGATGCGGTCGGCACCGGCCACCGGCACGCCGGCGAATTTCAGGGCGCGGATCACCGCCTCGAACAAGGCGTTGCGGCTGCGCACCAGCACCATCACGTCGCCGGCATCATAGCGCGCACCCGTGGCGGGATCGCCCTCCCGAGTCAGGCGCGCGACCTCGGCGGCGATCTTGCGGGCAAGCCGCACTACCGGGCTGGTGACAGGCGTCTCGTCGAAAGGCGCATCCCAGGCGGTGATCTCGGCGGCCGGCTGCGGCTTTTCCACCGGCCAGACCTCGACGCGGCCGGGATCGCCGGCCCGCACCGTCTCATGCACGGTGGCGACATCGTCCGAGGACAGGCCGCGGCGGTTGTCGGCGGCAGCAAAGACATGGTCGACCGCCAGGAGGATATCGGGCGTCGAGCGGAAGGACTGCTTGAGCTCGATCGCCTCGAAACGCTCCTCCGCCTCGCCGACCTTGTGGCGGAAATGGCGGCGCATGCGGGCGAACTCCGCCGGCGCCGCCCCCTGGAAGGAGAAGATCGACTGCTTCTCGTCGCCCACGGCAAAGATGGTGCGCCTCTCGCTGCGCGCACCGGTGCCCGAGGTGAACTCATGCGCCAGCATCTCGATGATATGCCACTGGGCCGGACTGGTATCCTGGGCTTCGTCGACGAGGATATGGTCGATGCCGCGATCGAGCTTGTAGAGCACCCATTCGGCACCGGCCCGGCTGAGCAGGTCTGCCGTGCGCTGGACGAGATCGTCGAAATCGAGCGCCGCCCGCGCTGATTTACCGGCTTTGTATCGCCCGATCAGCGCCGCAGCGACCGTCATCAGCGCCTCGCTGCGCTCATAGGCGGAGGCCGCCCTGCGTCGCTGCAGGAGCTCGGCGATACGTTCGAGCTCGGCGAGAAGCTGCTCGGCATAAACAGGGTAATCCTTGGCGAAATCCTTGACCAGGAAGGCATTGGCCGAACGCGCCTCGCCCGTGCCGGTGAGAAAGACGGTGCGCCAGGCTTCCGCCCGCCGCGCCGGCGCCGCCGCGTTAGCGGCGGCCAACCTGTCGGCGAGATCGAGGATGCGCTTGCTGTCATACTCACGCATGGCGGCCTCGATCGCCGCCCATTCGCTGAACGGGATTGAGGTTTCGTCGATCTCCGCTTCGATGGCGGCGACGCTTTGGCCTTCCACCAATTCGAGCAAATCGCGTAATTGGCTCAGCGCGTCGGCGGCTCCCTTCTCGCTCAGGAAGGGACGCAGCGCCTCGCGCTCGAAAGTGATCTCGGCGAGCAGCCCGTCAAAGGCTCCCTCCCCGGTATCCTCCAGCAATCGCGCCATGGCCCGCCCCAGCCTGTCTTCCGGCTGCTCATTCGCCTCCAGGATCAGGCTGGTGCGGGCGGCATCGAGCAGTTCGCGCGCCGCCCTGTCATCCAGCACTGCGAATTGTGCGGGAACATTGGCCTCGAAGGGGAAGAGATGCAGCACACGCTCGCAAAAGGCGTGGATGGTGAGGATCTTCAGTCCGCCGGGGGTCTCGATCGCCGCCGCGAAGAGCTGGCGCGCGCGTTTGAGGCCGGCTGCATCGGGCTTGAAGCCGGTGATGCCCTCGATCGCCGCGATGAGCTTGCCCTCCTCCTCGACGGCCCATTGGCCGAGCGTGGCGAAGATGCGGTTCTGCATGTTCGCGGCCGCGGCCTTGGTGAAGGTGAGGCAGAGGATGGCGGAGGGATCGACCCCGGCGAGCAGAAGCCGGATGACGCGCCGCGTCAAGACGGTGGTCTTTCCCGAGCCGGCATTGGCCGACACCCAGGCCGATAGCGAGGGATCGGAGGCCAGGCGCTGATTGAGAACCGTGTCGGGAGAGGGCTTGCGCGGGATCATGCTTCCTCCGCGCTCACGGACCATTCGCGCACCCGGGCAAGATGGTCGTAGTCGCCATAGCGCCGCCCCTTGAACATCGGGTGCAGCAGCGAGGCATAGGGCGTCTTCTCGTTCTCGAAGCGATCGATCAACGCCTTGAGGCTTTCGAGGCTCTGCAGGGCCACGTCAACGGGCGTGGTGTCCTTGAAGATCAGCGGCTTCTCGCTCGGCCCCTTGCCACCACCGGCCAGATGCACGATGGCGGGATCGCCCATGGCCTCCGGTTTGGGCACGTCCTTGAACCCAGCTTCGAGCAGCATGGCCATTTCGAGCGCCAATTGCGGTGCGAGGCCCGCCTCCACCTGCTTGGCCGTCGGAGCCTGGCCGGTCTTGAAGTCGAGAATGGCAACCCGGCCATCGGCGGCGACCTCGATGCGGTCGGCACGGGCGGACAAAGTGAAGGCCCTTTCGGCCAAGGTCGGCCAGGTGAGCTTGCCGGGAATCTCGCTCAGCACGCGGGCAAGGCGTGGCCGGCGCTCGCGCTCCCACTCCACCAGGAATTCGGCGATGGCGGCAAATCGCGGCCGCCAAAAGGCCAGGACCTCGGGAAAATCGGCGAGCGGTACGAAGAGTTCCTCACCGATCGCCATCAGGCGTGCGAGGGCATCCGGCGGCACGCCATCGGCGCAGAGGGCCGCGAACCGCTCGAGTGCGCCATGGATCAGCGTGCCGCGCTCCGCCGCCCCGGGCGGCATGGCGATCTCGTCGAGCGGTTCGAGCTTGAGGATGTGGCGGGCATAGATGGTGTAGGGATCGCGCACAAGGTGCTCGATCTGCGTGACCGAGAGACGGGTCGGGCGCAGAACCAAAGGCGGCTTCGGCTTGGGCGCGCCAAGCACCGGTGGCGGCCCCTCCGCCGCATCGAGTTGGCGCGCGAGGGTGCAGTAGAATTCGCCCCGCCTGCGCACGTCATCGAAGGCGGGCCCCAGGAAGGCGCCGAGCCGCTGCAGCCAGCGCGACGGCACGCTGGGCGAGCCGCCGCGCTTCAGCGACCGCGTGATCACCACGTCGCCATAGCCGAGCGCCTGCTCGAAATCGTGGGCGGCAAGGCCGACACGCTTTTCCGGCGGCGACAGGCCGATCGCCGCCCGCATCGGCCGGTTCAGCCAGGGATCGGTCTTGACGTCGGGCGGCCAGACGCTCTCGTCGAGCCCCGCCAGCACCAGCCTGTCGACCGGCAGGAGACGGGCTTCGAGGAGGCCGTAAATGGCGATGCGCGGATGCTTGGGATCGCCGCCCCGAACCGTGCGTCCGGCGACCAAGGCCGCGAACAGGCCGGGATATTCATGCGCCGGCAAGGAGAGCGCCTCGGGCGCGACGGTCCCGAGATCATCGAAGAAGCCTGTAAGCGCATCGCCGGCTTCGCCTTCCATGAGCCCGGCGCCGTCATCCGGTACCGCTTCAGCCAGCGCCTCGACGGCGGCGCGATGCGCGGCGAAGAAGCTGGCCGCCGGCATGGGATCGGACTGGCGCAGCAACGCCGCGAAGGGTTCGAGCCTTACGGCCAGGGCCTCGATCACCGCCTCCGCCCCAGCCCAATCCTCTTCGCCGAGGGCCAGCCGGGCCGGTGGGCAATGGGGATCGCCGAGCGAGGCCTTGCCGAGCGCCAGGGCCGCCACGAGGCCGGCAGGACCGCCGGCCGGCCTGGGACCGCGCAGGGCGCCGATCTCAAGCGCCGTTACCGCCCGCTCCAGATCCGCACGTGCCAAGCCGAGGCGCGCCAGTGGGTGCTTGAGCAGGGACAACAGGGTGACGGGGTCGAAATCATGCAGCGCGGCATCGAGCACCAGCCGCGTGAACAGGCCCGGTGCCGCCTGGGTCAAGGGCTGGCCGGCGCTGTCGTCGGCCTCGATGCCCCAGCGGCCGAGTTCGGTGACCACGCGCTCGGCAAGCTGGCGGTTCGGCGTCACCAAGGCCGCCCTGCGGCCGGGCACGGTCAGGGCCTCCCGCAGCACCAGCGCTGCCGCCAGGGCTTCCTCGCCCTCATGCGCTGCTTCGACCAGGGCAACGCCCGCAAAGGCTTCGGCCACCGCCACCGGATCGACATGGCGCCGGCCGGCCCACAGATCCGTGGTCTCGGCCGGCCGCAGCGCCTGCGAGACCAAAGCCGCACGCAGCGCCAGGGTAGGCGGCGGCGAGGCGAGTTCGGTCACCCCGGCGCGTTCGGCGCCGATGTCGGCAAGCAAGGCGGCAAGACCGGCCTGGGGATGGCCGGGGGCGCCCTCGCCCTTGCCGATGGCATTCCAGCCAATGGCATCGAGTTCGAGGTCCAGCCCCGGCAGGACGACCGCGCCCCGGGGATGGGCGGCTACCGCCTTGATCAGGTCGCGGGTGGCGGGAATGGAGCCGGTCGAGCCGGCCACGATCACCGGGCCTGATCTGGGGTTTTCTGCAAGCCTGGCGGCCTCGCGCTCCATGCGGGCGTTGCGCAGGAGCACGGCGTCGCCGCGGCCGATCTCCTTGAGATGTTCGGGCCAGTGCACGGTGGCGATCTCGAGGAAGCGCAGCGTGATGTCCCAATATTTGTCGTAGAGCCCGGCATGGCTCTCGCCGAGATTGAGGATCGCCTCCGGCGGCACCCGGTCGATCTGCAGGCCGTCGAGGAAATTGCCGAGTTCGGCCGCGAGCCCTGCCGCATCACCCGGCGAGGAGGGAATCAGCAGCGGCTCGGCGCCCTCCTCGCCCGGAATCGGCAGGAGAGCCCGTTTCAAGGCCGCGCTCCATTGCAGGATCAGGCGCGTCAGGGCGACCTGGCGGTCGAGCCCGGCGACCGGCTCCGGCAGGTCGTCGCCGCCGTCATCGGCGAAGGCGACCTCATCATCGTCGATCTCGCCGAGCGCCTTCAGGCGCGGCAGCAGCGCGGCATCGCTACCCAGCCTGTCGAGGAAGATGCCGCGCAAGGCGCGGATGGCGCGGCGGGTCGGCAGATAGAGCGTGGCACCTGCCAGCGCGAGCGGATCCTCACGCGGGGCAAAGCCTGGCAGCAGCCGGCCGTCCAGCAGGGCGTCGACCAGCGTCTCCAGAAAGGGCGTGCCGGGGGCGATGGTCAGGAGATTCGGGCGGTGCGCCATGATGGGGAGATAAACAGCGCGATCGCCGCCCTGACAAGGGGAACATCAGGATTCCACAGGCGGCGGCCATTGCTGGGCGCCATGCAGGACGCGGATCAGTTCCACATCCTCAACCGCGCTATAGACGATCACAAAGGGTGTTCGGGGCACCACGAGTTCCCGCGTTCCCGCAATCCGCCCGACCCGACCCATATGCGGGTGGTCGATCAGATCCTGCACGCGGTGCTCGATACGGCCCAATTGCTCCACCGCATTTCTCGGGCTGTCGAGCCCTATATGGGTGATTGCCCGCTCGACATCGGCGAGGGCACTCTCGCGCCAATGATCTTCATCGCTCAAGACTTCTTGGCAACGAGGCGGTAGCGCAGGGCTCCGAGACGTTTCGTCACTTTATCGGCAGCGACTCGCGGGTTGGTCCCCTCGGCCATGCCGTCCAGGGCCTCTTGGACCTCGGCCCGAAACCAGCGATCATGCGCGACGGCCTCCTGCTGTTGGAGCATGCGCTCCGAGGCATCCGGGCGGCGGCGCTCATTGGCATCGACGCGATGGTGATGCGCATCGACGTCGAAACGGTCCATGCCGAGTTCGGTGCGCACGAAGGTGATGGCGCTGTCCGCATGGCGCCACAGCCGCATCCGGCGCGATTTCTGCCCCGCCACGGCCCGCTCGGCATCGCCATAGCGCACCAATACCGCCCAGCCACCCGGCTGTCCCAGCACCGTCGCTCCGCGCAAGGCCCTGGCTTCCACCAGGGACTTCACAGCCTTGCTGTCGATGATCTCGGGCACCTTAGCCGGTTTGCTCATGTCGAATCTATACCCAATAAATCCGGAAGCTTATTATATAAACTTCCGGATATCAGGCAATCCCGGCTCGGAACGGTCCCGCTATCGATACCGCTCGTCAGGCCTCGATCTTCGTCGCGATGTTCAGCTTCGGCACGCGGAAGCCCATGGCGATCCAGGCGCCAAGCAGCTTGGCGTAGAAGGAAATCGTGTGGGTCTTCAGATTGGGAATGTCATTAGGCAGGCGGGATGCGTCGGTGAGGTCGCCGACCATCGTGCGCATCTGCGGCTTCGGCCTCGCCTCTTCCGGCCACAGATGCGAATAAAGGCTGAGCCAATGGGCGCCCTTCATTTCCAGGAAGACGGGCGTGTTGCAGCAGGTGGCGACGACGCGGCGTGAGCCGGCCTTGTCGGAAAGCCGGAATTCGCTCAGATACTCGGCGCCGGACAGGATTTTCACGCGATCCTTGCGGTATTCGGCGCTGGGCGTGGCCTCGTGGCAGGTCAGCATCGACCTGGCGCCGGGAAGCTTCGCCAGGCGCCCCGCGGCGGCCCGGCAGGAATTGCACAGGCATTCCGATACCAGGATCGGCGCCCCCCTGATTTCCAGGCGTGCCCGTCCACAGTTGCAGCCGATCGTCATGGTCCCGCTCATTGCGTGTGCTCCCCGCTGAGATGAAACAGATGCCGGATATATCGGTCGAGGTGATCGAGGCTTTCCCGCGCCAGCCCGGGATCGTTGCCCGCCTTGGCCAGCACGAAGCCGCCCTGGATGACGGCCTGCGTGTGCCGCGCCAGGCTTTCGGCCGTCCAGTCGCCAGCGATGCCGCGCTCGCGCCGCGCCGCCTCGATATCGGCCTCCAGCGTAGCCGCATGGCCGAGGATGCTGTGCCCGCAGGCATCGCGAATATCGGGCGCGGTCGCGTAGACTTCCTGTGCCATGGTGCCGACCAGGCAGGTGAATTCCGGAAGCTCGCCGATGATGATCGCCTTGCGGAAGGCGACATAAGCGAGAACCCGCTCCAAAGGATCTGCCGGGGCGTGATAAGGCGCCGCCTGGAAGAAGCCGGCGGTCGTCTCCTCCCAATATTCGGCGGCCGCGACGCCCAGGGCCTCCTTGCTGCCGAAATGGTGAAAGAAGGCGCCCTTGGTGACATCCGCCGCGCGGCAGATGTCATCGACCGAGGTGGCGGCGAAGCCCTTGGCGCGGATGACGTCCCTTGCCGCCTCCAGGAGGCGGTTGCGAGCATGGCCGCGTTCGGGCGATTGCTTGGTGGGTCTCGACATGCGACATACATACCAAATGGTTGGTATGTGTCAAGTGACCGTGATAGCCGCTGGTTTCCAGTCGGCTCCTGCCTCCCGACGGATGCGGCGGCTTCATGCAGACCCGAAACCCCATTCAAAGTATTGAGGTCTGAAATCCAGACAGGGCGGTGCAACCCCTCACATATGAGGCATTTTCTGTTCGCCGCGCTCGACATCTCTATAAGATTCTGTTGCGATTTTTGACAATGTTTGCCAATTTATGCCGTGCTGAAGGCATGGAGGCAGATATGGCAACGATGAACGTATCCCTGCCTGACCCCATGAAAGATTGGGTCGAGGCGCAAACAAGGACAGGCCGATACGCGAACGCCAGCGACTACGTTCGCGACCTGATCAGGAAAGATCAGGAGCGTAACGACAAAATTGCCGCGATGCAGCAATTTGTCGATGACGGCTTGAAGAGCGATATCGGTTCTCGCTCGAAGGATGAGCTTTTCGCAGTGGCGAAGGCGCGGACTGAAGCCTCTCGCGGCAAGAAATAATGGGCTTCCGCCTATCCTTCGCGGCGGAAGAAGACATCCTCGGCATTGCCGAGGAAGGCCTGCGTCTGTTCGGAACCGTGCAGGCCAAGCGATATCATGACGAATTGTTCGCGATCTTCGACCTGATCGCGGCAAATCCTCGCATGGCGCGCGAACGCCACGAGATTTCGCCGCCGGTGCGCATTCACCCCTTCAAGGCGCATCTCGTTGTCTACAGGGTCGAGGATAACAGCGATATTCTTATTATCCGCATCCGGCATGGACACGAAGACTGGGCCGGAGACAGGTCAGATATCAAGTCGCAAGAAGACTGACCGATGACAAATCGGCGCCAACGCCTGCAACATTTTGCGATTTGACGGAGCCATCTTAAATCGCAAAACGCTATAGGGGCGGGTCTTCACACCCGCCAATTCTGGCACATACAGCGCTTCCAGGCTGGTCTGAAAGACCGGCCTCCCGATCACCGCCCCTTCCAGACCGGCGCGCGCTTTTCGACAAAGGCCCTGGCGCCTTCGCGAGAATCCTCGGAAAGCTGCATGGCCCGGTGCTCAGGCACCTTGCCGGCATAGACATGCTCATAGGCTTCGCGCACGCCCATGCCTTCAGTGGCGGCGAGGATGGCCTTGACCGCGGCGATCGAAAGCGGCGCGTTGGCCGCGATGGTGTCGGCCAGTTCCCGCGCCGTGGCCATCAGATCGGCCATCGGCACGACGCGGTTGGCAAGGCCCCAACCATGGGCTTCCCGAGCCGTAAAGCGGCGCCCGGTGAGCAGCAACTCGCTGGCGATGGCGAGTGGGATGCGGCGCGGCAGGCGCTGGATGCCGCCGGCATCGGCGACGAGCCCGACCGTCACTTCCGAGAGGGCGAATTCGGCGTGGTCGGCCACCACCATCAGGTCGGCGGCCAGCGCCAACTCACAGCCACCGGCGATGGCGACGCCGTTGACCGCAGCAATCACCGGCTTGGTCAGTTCCCAGAAGGCGGTCAGGCCGGCAAAGCCGCCCGGTCCGAAATCAGTATCCGGCTCTTCGGCACCGGAGGCGGCCGCCTTCAGGTCCCAGCCGGCCGAGAAGATGCGCTCGCCGGCGCCGGTGAGGATGGCGACCCGCAGATCCGGATCGTCCTGCAAAGTGCGGAAGGCGGCATGCAGTGCCTTGGAGGTGGCAAGATCGATGGCATTCGCCTTGGGGCGATCCAGCGTGACCTCCAGCACCGCGCCGCGGCGTTCGAGCTTGACGGATTCGGACATGGCAATCTCCTGAAACAGGCCACACAGGCAAGCCCGTGCTCGCCCAGCAATCAATCCTTGCCGTCATTGCGAGCGGAGCGAAGCAATCCATCTCTCGATGGGAAGCCCTGGATTGCTTCGCTCCGCTCGCAATGACGATAATATCAGCGGGTCAATCCCGATGGCGACACCACAATTAATCCAGCATGCGCACCAGCGCGTCGGCGGCGACGGCCCCGCGCCCCTCGGGCAAGACGAAAAGCGGATTGACGTCGAGTTCGACCAGCCGGTCGGCATGGCGCTCGGCGAAATCGGCAATGGCGAGGATGGCTTTGATGGTGCCGCGGATGTCGCCACGCGGCTTGCCGCGGAAGCCTTCCAGCAGGCGGGCCACACGCAGGCTCATCAGCTTTTCGCGGATCTCCTCGGCGGTGACGGGCAGCAGCATCACGGCTGCGTCCTTGAGCATCTCAACCAGCACACCGCCGGCCCCGATGGTGAGCGTCGGGCCAAACTGGGGATCCCGCACCACACCGACGATGAGTTCGGCGACGGCCCCCTCCACCATGCGTTCGACCAGGAAGCGATCACCCAGATGCGACATGGAGGCGACGGCGTCGGTCACGTCGGCCCGCGAGCGCAGGCCGAGCTTGACGCCGCCGACATCCGATTTATGAGCAATCTTGTCGCTGTGGATCTTGATCGCCACCGGAAAGCCGAGAGCGGCAGCCGTCGAGGCGGCCTCGATCGTGCCGGCGATGCGGCTCGGAGGCAGTTCCAGGCCGTGGCGGCCGAGCAGATGCTTGGATTCATATTCGCTGAGCAGGCGTGCCTTGCCGACATCGATGCGCGCGACCTTGCGCAGCGGGACGAGCTTTTCCCAGCCTGCGCGTGCCGCAGTGAACTCGACGCCGTGGGTGATCGCGGTGAGCGCATCGCCCATGCCTTGCATCGGCAGTACGCCATCGGCGAGCAGGGCCTTGGCATCATCCTCCTGCATGTTCTCGGGCAGCGAGGACACCACGGCGGCCCGGGCTCCCGAGGCCGCGGCGGCACGGGTGATCGCCGCGCGGGCGGCGGCAAAGCCGCCATCCGGTACCAGGCCGCGATCGGTGCGCGGCTGGTCCAGCACCAGGAGGTTGAGGTCAAAGCCCGAGTTCAGCATCTCGGTGAAAACAGCCTCGTTGGCCGGCTCATTGCCCCAGATATAGGTGTGGTAATCGAGCGGATTGGAGACATGCACCTTGTCGGTGAGCAATTCCTGCAGGCGTGCGGCGTTCTCCGGCGGGATCGGTGCGAACTCCAGATCCCGGTCGGCCGCAAGGTCGGCGATCAGGGCCGCCTCGCCGCCCGAACAGCTCATCGAGGAGATGCGCTTGCCCGGCAGGCCGCCGAACAGGTGCATGAGCTTCAGCGTCTCGACGAAGGCCGGGACATCGACCACCCGCGCCACGCCGTAGCGGGCGAACAAGGCATTGTAGAGCGCATCGGCGCCGGCAAGCGAGGAGGTGTGGCTCATGGCGATCTCGGAGCCGATCTCCGAGCGCCCGGTCTTCAGCACGACCAGGGGCACGCCCTTTTCCAGCGCCTTGATCGCCGCCTGGGAAAACAGGGCGACGTCGTCGATCGATTCCACATGCAGGCCGATGGCCGTAACGCGCTCATCCGCCAGCAGTGCCTCGATATAGTCGCCATGGTCGCCGATCGCCTTGTTGCCGACGGCGATGACATAGGCGATGGGCAGCGCGCGCCGCTGCATCGTCATGTTGAGGGCGATGTTGCCGGACTGGGTGATGATGGCGACACCCTTCTCCACCCGCTCGGCGCCATGGGTATCGGGCCAGAGCACGCAACCGTCGAGCAAATTGAGTACGCCATAGCAATTGGGGCCGACGATCGGCATGCCCTTGGCGAGCTCGACAAGCCTCTTCTGCAGGGCGGCTCCCTCTTCGCCGACCTCGGCGAAACCGGCGGCGTAGCAGACGGCCGCACCGGCGCCACGCTCGGCAAGGGCTGCGACGATGTCGATCGTGGGCTCGCGCGGCGTCGCCACGAAAACCGCATCGGGCGCCTCCGGCAGATCGGCGACGGTCCGGTAGGCCTTGTGTCCGGCGATTTCGGTCTTCTCGGGATGGATCGGCCAGATCGGACCGGCATAGCCGATGCGGTCGCATTCACGGATGATCACGGAGGCCAATCGCCCCCCCGCGACGGCAATGTGGCGGGGTTTGAGCAGGCGGCGGAGGCCATCGACGACGGACATGCGGTAGGACCTATGGAGACAAAGCAGGCGGGAAACCTCGCACCCTAGGGAGGAGGCGTTGCTACAAGGTTGACGAGCACGGGACCGGCGTCAATCTGCTCATGTAGATTGACGCCGCTTCGTGTAAAAATTCTGTCATGGACCGCCCTCATGGATGACGGTCTCAAAGATGCGGGTTGCGCGGCCGATACCGCGCAACCAGCCCGGCATTGATCTCCTTGGCGCCGGGCATGTTGGCGCTGCGATAGATCGGGGCATTGCCGCCCTCGGCCTGCAGACGCGCAGCCGCTTCCGCGAAGACCGCATTGAGCAGGGCCGCGCCGATCGAGGTCGACACCGGGCCCGTGCGCAATTCGCTGTCCGGCAGCGCCATCACGGCATCGCCGGGCGGAGCGCCATTGTCGAGCACGACATCGGCCAGGTCTGCAAGCCGGGGCCGACCCTGCGCCGCCTGGCTCGAATACTCGACGGAGGTGACGGCAATGACGGTGGCGCCGGTGGCCTTGCCGATCTCCGCCGCCTCGATGATGGCGGCATTGACACCGCTGTTGGAGGCGATGAACAGCACGTCCCCAGCCCCGATCGGATAGCGCGCCAGCACGGGGGCGATCATGCCCGGGATGCGCTCGAAGGCCGTGCTGGCCACCGAGCCGTCATGCAGCATGGTCACCGCCGACAGGATCGGCACGGTCAAAGCGAGGCCACCGGCGCGGTAATGCGCCTCCTCGGCCAGCATATGGCTGTGGCCGGTGCCGAAGACATAGACCAAGCCGTCCTGCCGAGCCGTCCGCTCGACGGCCGCTGCCGCGGCGGCAATGGCATCGGCATTGGCCCAGAACAGGGCCCCGATGCGCCGGGTGAGATCGGCGAGATAGGCGGCGGCGGTCGGTATTTCGGTCATGGCAATCTTCCGGGAACTGGCTGCTGCATGCGGGAGAGCCGTTCCTTCCTGCACGATCATGATGCTCCCGCCAAGCGCCGCCTTTTTCGCCCGCCTCAGCGCCCCTCATGCGGGCGCAGCATCTGCCGCGCGATGATCAGGCGCTGGATTTCGCTGGTACCGTCCCAAATGCGCTCGACCCTGGCATCCTTCCACCAGCCGGCGATCGGCAGGGTGTCCATCAGGCCCATGCCGCCGAAGGTCTGGATGGCCCTGTCGGTGAGCTTGCCGAGCATCTCGGAGGCCGCCAGCTTGGCCATGGCGAAATCGGCATCGGTGGCCTTGCCCTGGTCGAGCAGCCAGGCGGCCCGGAGCGTCAGGAGGTCGGCGGCCTCCAGCTCCACCGCGAGATCGGCAAGTGGGAAGGAGATGCCCTGGAACTGCGAGATCGACTGGCCGAACTGCTTGCGCTGGCCGGCCCAGGCCAAGGTCTCGTCCATCACCCGGCGCGCCCGACCGACGGAGGTGGCGGCGACGGTAAGTCGGGTGGCACCGAGCCATTCGCTCATCAGGTCGAAGCCCTTGCCTTCCTCGCCAAGCAGCTGGTCGGCCGGGATGACGCAGTCGTCGAAATAGAGCTCGCAATTGTGGTAGCCGCGATGCGACAGGGCGTGCGGGCCAGGGCGGATGGTCAGGCCGGGCGTGTCCTTGTCGACCAGGAAGCCGGAGATCTGGTTGCGCGGGCCGCGCTTGGTTTCTTCCGTGCCGGTGACGGCGAACAGGATGATGAAATCGGCCTTGTCGGCATGGCTGATGAAGTGCTTCTGGCCGTTGATGACATAGCTGTCGCCCAGCTTGGCATCGTGTCTGCGGACGGCCTTGGTCGTCATCGAGCGCACGTCGGAACCGGCGCCTGGCTCGGTCATGGCCAGGCAGTCGACGCGCTCGCCGCGGATCGCCGGCAGCAGCCAACGCTCGCGCTGGGCGCCCCGACAGCCCTGGAGGATGTTGGAGGGGCGGGCCACCACCATCTGCAGGCCGTAATTGGCCCGGCCGAGTTCGCGTTCCAGCAAAGCGATGCCGACGGCATCGAGGCCGCCGCCGCCGAGCTCCACCGGCATGTTGGCGGCGTAGAGCCCGAGCTCCATCGCCTTCTTCTTGATCTCGGCGGCGAGGTCGTCGGGCACTTCGTCGGTGCGCTCGACCAGCGCCTCATGCGGATAGAGCTCCTCCTCGACGAAACGGCGCACCGTTTCGACCAGCATGTCCTGCTCTTCGGTCAATGCGAACTGCATGGCGCTTCCCCTCGGTACAACGGAATTCGATCGGCGCCCTTTCTAGTCTTTTCATAGCGCCAATCATGCCGATCACGACATGGATCAGGCGTATTGCGACGCGTCCATCTCGATGATCGTGGTCACGGGCGCGCTCGCGGCCGCGAGCAGGGCTTCCTTGACCTCGCCGAGGGAGCGAGCCGCGACATGCCTGGCGCCGAAGGCCTTGGCGGCGGCGGCGAAATCGGTCGCCTGCAGTCGCACGCCGAGCGGTGCGATCTGGTTGCGGACCATATATTCCTCGATCTCGCCATAGCGCTGGTCGTTCCAGAGCAGCACGATGACCGGGGCGCCGGCGTCGGCCGCGCTGGCAAGCTCGGGCAAGGTGAACTGGAAGCCGCCATCGCCGATGATGCAGACCACAGGCACCTTGGGACGGCCGACCTTGGCACCGATGGCGGCCGGCAAGGCATAGCCGAGCGTGCCGAAGCCGGTGGCCGCGCTCATCCAGCGCCGGGCCGCGGGCGGCTCGGCCATGAAGTTGCCACCATAGCTGGCTGCGGTGGAATCGGCCGCGACGACGGCCTCCGGCAGCACCTGCCAGATCGCGTCGAGCAGCGGGCGATGCCGGACATAGCGCGGATCGGCCCCCTCGAGACGCGCGGCCTGCAACTGCCTAGCATAGGCAGCCCCACCCTCGATCGTCTTCACCAGCGGCGCCAGGGCGGCGGCAAAACGGCCGGCATCGCCCACCACCGGCAGCGACGGGCGGGCATTGCGATGCAGTTGGCGCGGATCGATGTCGACGCGGATCACCTCGCCATTGAGCTTCAGCCCGTCGAGCTCGTACCAGAATTCGGTTTCACCGAGCTCGGTGCCGAGCGCCAGCACGAGATCGGCCTCGCCGATCGCCCGATGCAGCGAGGGGGTGAGCATGCAGCCGCCGGCCAGCAGCTTGTGCCCGGCCGGCAGGATGCCCTTGGCATTGGCGGTGAGCAGCGTGGCAGCTCCCAGTTTCTCGATCAGCCCGCGAACCGCCTCGGCACCGGCAACCGCACCGCCGCCGGCGATCACCAGCGGCTTCCTTGCCTTGGCGATCAAGGCCGCGGCCGCTTCGACGTCATCGGCGCGCGGCACCGGCGGCCCAGCCGGTTTGCGCATGCTGGTGACGGGGCCCGGGAAGGGCTCCGACAGCAGGTCGATCGGGATTTCGATCAGCACCGGGCCGGGGCGCGAGGAGGCCAGGAAGGCGAAGGCCTCGTCGAAGGCGGGAATGAGCTGGTCGACGGTCCAGATCGTCAAGGCGAGGGCGGACACCTCGCGGCCGACGACGGACTGGCCGCGCAATTCGTGGAGATGCCCCTCGCCGCGGCCGAGGGTCTGGCGGGGGTTGAGCGTGGTGATCACCAGCATCGGGATGCTGTCGGCCAGGGCCTGCCCCATGGCAGTGGCGATGTTGAGAAGGCCCGGGCCGGTGACGATGAAGCAGGCGGCGGGCTTGCCGGTCGCGCGAGCATAGCCGTCCGCCATGAAGCCGGCGCCCTGCTCATGGCGCGGCGTGACATGGGTGAGCCCCGAACCCGGAATGCCGCGATAGAGCTCGACCGTATGCACGCCGGGAATGCCGAACACCGTGTCGATGCCGCGTTCGACCAGCAATTGCGGAATGAGCGTACCGAGATGAGGATGGTCGGCCATGGTTTCCCCGGGAATGTGGTTTGTTATTGGATTGGCATAGTCTTGCCGAAAATAGTCCCTCCTCCCCTTGCGGGAGAAGGTCCCGGCAGGGGGATGAGGGGTGACACGCCATGTTCGGTTGGCGTTGCAAGACCCTCATCCGTCCCTTCGGGACACCTTCTCCCGCAAGGGGAGAAGGAAAATCTTGCCTCAGGCAGCCTTGCCCTGGCTGAGCCGGATGGCCAGGCTGACCATGCGGCTGGCGGCCTCGCGCAGCTGCGAAGCATCGGAGCTGAGGGCAACGCGCACATGCCCCGCCGCCTGCTGGCCGAAGGAAACGCCGGGCATGACGGCCACCTTTTCCTCTTCGAGCAAGCGCCAGGCGAAGGCCTCGCCGTCGATGCCGGTGCCGGAGACGTCGACCATGGCGAACATGCCGCCTTCGGGCTTCGGGCAACGCAGGCCCGGCGCATTGGCGAGCATCTCGGGCAGAATCTCGGCCCGCACGCGGAAGCTCTCGGCGCTCTCGGCGCATTCGGCGAAGGTTTCGCTCAGGGCATAGGCGGCCATGTCCTGGATGAAGGGCTGGCCACCGAACAGCATCATCTCCGACAGCGGCAGCAGGCGCTCGATGAATTCCACCGGCCCGACGCACCAGCCGGCACGCATGCCCGGCAGCATGTGCGACTTGGAAAGCGAGGACACCACCACGGTACGCTCGGCTCCCTCGGCCAAGTCGAAGGGCGAGGCGAAGGGCGCGCCATAGGACAGCATCTCATAGACCTCGTCCGAGACGATCCACAGGTCATGGCGCCGGCAGACGTCGACGATAGCGGCGATCTCGTCGCGCGACAGCGTGGCACCGGTCGGATTGTGCGGGGAATTGAGCAGCAGGACGCGCGAACGCGGCGTGATGCGGGCTTCCAGGTCCTCGGCACGCAGATGGAAGTTATTGGCGGGGTCGAGCGGCACCAGCACGATGTCGGCGCCGCTGGCGCGGATCACGCCTTCATAGGTGGCATAGAGCGGATCGCCGACCAGCACTTCGTTGCCCGCCTCGGCCAGGGCGGCGAGGGCGGCATAGAGGGCGGTCTGGGTGCCGGGCATATAGGCGGTGTTGTCGGTGGTGATGGTGCGGCCGGTGCGCATGGAATATTTGGCAGCGATCGCCTGCAGCACGGAGGGCTCGCCACGCCCGCCCGAATAACGGATGCGGCGCGCCTGGAGGCTGGCGATGGCTGTGTCGATCAAGCGCTGCGGCGCCGGCGTATCGGGCTCCCCGATGGTGAGCTCGATGATCGGCTCGCCGGCCGCGACACGGCGGCGAGATTCGAAATGCACAGCCCATTTCGCCGCCCCCAAATCGGAAAGACGATCGGTCACGGAAGCAAAGCGCACGGTACACTCCTAAGAACTGGCCTCCCGGGATGTCGGTGTTACGGGGAGGAGACGCATCGAGGCCTGCCGAAGCTCGGCTGATAACACCGAATGAGATGTGCAAGCCGATACCATGGCGCGCGATCCGGCGTAACCCCCGCGACGTCTTGCCCCAAGGACCGGCCGCGAAGGCTCACGGCACGGCCAGCCTCAGCCGCCTTGCCGATGGCGCGATCTCGACGCGGCGGCCCCAGTCGAAGGCGAGATGGTCGCTTTCGATGCCGTCGGCGAAGATGGTGCCGCCGTCCATTTCGGAGGTCACCACGACAGGAGCATCCTCCACCAGCCCCCGTACCAGTTCGGTGCCGGTAGCCGGGCTCGGCCAGGCCTCCCTCACCAGGAAGCCGAGACGAGGCTGCACCGGCGAGAGGTTCAGGCTGGCATGGGTGGCCTTGAGGATCGAGGCGGCCCAGCCGGTCGCACCGGTCCCCGTAGCGACGATCAGGCCGGAGGAGGACTGGCGTTCGCTTTGCCCGCCGCAGGACAATGTGTAGCGCGCCGACTGGTGGCTGGCATGACCCACGAAGATCTCGTTGAGGGCGAGCAGCCGCTCGCCCTGGTCGAGGCGCGCTTCCGCCATCACGCGCTCCTCCACGCGGATGCTGCCCTTCACCGCCTCCCTTAGCGCCTCACCGGCATCACCGACCCTGAACCGCACGAGGGCACCGGCATTCGTTCCCGGAAAGGGATCGATGCCGATGACGACCTGGCCATCGAGATATTTGGCGACATTGGCGACCAGTCCGTCCTGGCCGACCGCCAGCACGACATCTTCCGGGCCGAAGACGAAGCGTTCGACATCGGCCCTCAGGATGGTGGCCTGGCGCCAGTCCGCCGGGATGGCGGCCCGTATGCGATGCAGCGCCTCGGTGAAACGCCGATGTGTATCCTCCACCGCTTCCAGCGTCAGGCCCTTGCGCTCCAGTACGAAGCGTGCAGCGGCGGCGCTGGTGTAGCTCGCCCGGATGCGATCGAGATCGGTCTCCCGCCGGACCAGGATGACGCGGGGAGCGAGAAGGGACATGGCGGGCTCCGAATGATTGAGGCTTTCTTCTCCCCTTGCGGGTGTCGTCAACTCTCTTGAGTTGACTAGAGGTCCCGGCAGGGGGATGAGGGGAGAAACGTGACCTTGCCGGCTCGGCGCCTCCACCCCTCATCCGCCCCTACGAGGCACCTTCTCCCACAAGGGGAGAAGGCAAAAAATGCCGCTCACCCCGCCTGCTTCTCGCCCTTGGCCAGAGCCGCGCCAAGCACGCTGCCGAGCTGGGCCAGCACGTCGGGGCCGAGATTGAGCGTGCCGACCCTGGCATTGGCGAAGGCATCCTTCAGCGCCTCCGCCACCGGGATCAGCACCGGCAGGGTGTTGGCGATCTCGGCGCGGACACGCTCACCGGCGAGCCTGGCCTCGTCGAGCCGGCGGATCGCCTCCGCTTCCGCCTCCGAGGCGACGCCGCGCGTCACCGCCTGGCTGCGAGCCGTCAGCTCGCGGGCCGTCGCCTCACCCTCGGCCGCCACCCTGTTCTTGTCGGCGGCCGTGCGCGCCTGGGCGAGTTCGTTCTCGCGTTCACGCTCGAACAGCCGGCCCCGCTCCTCTTCCAGACGGATTTTCGCCTTGGTTTCGTTCTCGGCGATCGCCGCTTCCTTCTCCACGGCGGCGGCCCGGCGGGCGAAGGTCGCCTCGTCGGCGGCCTGCTGCAGCTTCTCCGCCGTCGGCTGGCGCAGGGCCCGCACCAGATCGGGCGAGGGCGTCAGGTCCGACAGGTGAATGCCGGTGAGCGCGATGCCGATCGCCGCCAGCGATCCAGTGGCGGCGAGATCCCGCTCTACCTCCGCCAGCAGGGCGCCGACGCCTTCGGCCAGGACGGCGCCGATGCTGCGGGCGGAGAGGAAACGCTCGACCGCCGTCTTCACCAGCCCGTCGATCAGGTTCTCGACCTGGGTTACGGGATCGGCACGATAGGAGCCGGTGCGCAGGTCGACGGAGAAGTCGATGCGCTCGGCCAGCAATGCGGGCTCCTGGGCCCGCCAGCTCGCCAGTCCCTGCACGCTTACCGCCTGGAAGTCGGCAGTGCGCCCGGTGACGGCGACGATGTGGTTGCGGTCGTCGGCCGGCACCTCCACCAGCGAGGTGCTGCCCTGGGTCGAGAACCACACGGCCTGGCCCCTGCCCGACCGGGCGAGGCGGCCCCGCCGGTAGACGCCGAGGAAGGAGGAAGCCTCGACGCGGGCATGGCTGAGGAAGGGATAGCGGCGAATGGTGGCCATGGCTGGCTCCTGGGTTGGTCGAGATCGACTGGCTCGCTTCTACTCTATAAAAATACAATTTACAAATTGCATTTTGTATTTTTATAGAACGCAATATCGGAAGTGTGGCAGACCGCACACGCACGCGGTTGGGGCACGCCAGCACCGCCCAGGAACGAGGGAGGCCAGGCGTCTCTACCGCCTATCCTTGGTCAGATAGCCGTGCTCGTTGCACCAGCGGTAGGAGCTGTGCGTGGGCGTGACGACCCCGGCACAATAATTCTCGTCGACCGAGTTCCCTGTCTGATCGAAGGAACTGCTCGAGGAGGAAGGTGGCGCCGGCTCCGGTCGCGGGGGCTCCGGCAATCGGGCCGCCGCTTCGTAATTGCCGGGTATTCTCGGCACATGGCCGGTAAAGGGCTTGATGACGGCCGTGGGTTGCGGCGCCGTGCAGCTAGCGACGAGGACGGCCAGCAAGGCAGACGACAAAAACGAACGCATGTCTTCCTCCGCTCCGGGTCGGATGCCGTTTCACCACGGATCGCGGCACCGGTCAGTTCCCGCGCGAACACGCCGTGACGGGAACGCACCGCCAACAGGCCTGCTCCCCAGTCAATAAAATCACAAATTGCACTTTGCGCCTTGATCTTGCCTCGACATCCGGCTGTGCTATGGCGACCTGATGGAATTGGCGGCGCGGGCGAGGAGCGGCTTCAGATTTCACCGTTGCCCCTTAGAGCAAAGTCCGTTTAGCCGGAAACGCTATTTTGCTCTAACTCTTTGGTTCGACACGTCTCTGCGACTCTTGGCGATTCCGCCAAATCGCAAAACGCGCTAGCGAATGGATGCCGAAATGCCCTCCGCTCCCCCTGCCGGGCCTGAACAGCGCCCGATCGCCACGGTCGACATCGTCCTGGTCACCTTGACCGAGGATGGCCTGCGGCTCTGCCTACAACGGCGCGAATACGATCCCCATTCCGGCGAGCTCGCCTTGATCGGCGGCTATGTCAGGCCGGAGGAGGATGTGGACATCGAAGCCTCGGCGCGGCGCATCCTGGCCGCCAAGGCAAGGCTCGACGGCCTCTATCTCGAACAGGTGCGCAGCTTCGGCGGCCCGGATCGCGACCCGCGTGGCTGGTCGATCGCCATCGTCTATCTCGCCTTGGTGCCGGAGGAGCGGCTGGCCGCCGCCGAGGCGGCCGGCGCCCCCCCTTTCGAGCGCATCGCTCCGGAGCGATGCCCACCTCTGCCCTTCGACCATGACAGGCTGATCGCTGCTGCCCTGGACCGGTTGCGCTCGAAGGCCAGCTATTCCACTCTGCCCGCTTTCCTGCTCGGCGAGCAGTTCACCCTGCCCGAGCTCAAGGCCGTCTATGAGCAGGTTCTGGGGACACCGCTCAATGACAGCGCCTTCCGCCGCAAGCTGATGGAAATGCAGATCCTCGAGGAAGTCGACGCCAAGGCCACGGCCACCGCCGAACGCAAGCGCCCGGCGCAGCTCTATCGCCTGGCGAGGCAGGTGCTGACGGAGTTCGACAGGACGGTGTGAAGGCACCGAGATGCTGTCATCATGGTCTGCAAGAATGGCCGAAAGACCAAGGAGATACCCATGCTGCGTCCGATCAATCCACCCAACGCCACCATTCCCGGCATTTCGCAGGCCATGCTGGTCGAAAGCGGCCGGCTACTGCTGCTGTCGGGCCATGTCCCCTATGACGAGGCGGGCAAGCTGGTCGGCGACGATCTTGCCTCGCAGCTGGACCGGGTCTTCGCCAATCTCCTCGCCACCCTCAAGGCGGCCGGCACCGATTTCAGCGCAGTGGCCCGGGTTACGATCTATGTGCAGGACTACGATCCCAGCCAGCTGCCGATCATCCGTGAGGTGCGCAATCGCTGGATCGGCGAGCAGCACAAGCCGGCAAGTTCCCTGATCGGTGTCGCCTCCCTATTCCAGCCGGGCGTCCTGGTCGAGATTGACGCCATCGCGGTGCTGCCGGAGGAAAAGGCCTGAGAGCGTCATCGCACTCCGGCGGGAAGAACGCGTGGCCGCCCCCTCCGACCACGCATCTCCCCTATTAGGTGGATACTCAAAACGCCGGGCATCATTAAGGTCAGGCCATCCGAGACAGTACCGATCGCGAGAAAACACTGACAATCGCGAAGAGGAGGATCGCCATGCCCCTTCGTGCGCGCATAGGTCGCCACGCCTCGACCGGCGCTCAGTGCCAGAACTGGGTCGAAGACCAGCAGATCGTCACCGCCCTCCTCAACCTCATTCCCAGGAATGACGGCGGAGCGGAGGCAGGCATTGCAGGCCGTGTCGTCGGCGGCATCGCCAGCGATGCGCTGTGCAGCGCCATCCTGACGTTCCAGAAGAAACATTTTCCCGCGCACCAGACGGGCTTTATCGAACCCACGGGCGTGGCCATCGCCAAGCTGGAGGAACTCGCGGCGCGCCCCTCACCGGCACCAGCTGCCGCTCCCACCGGACCTTGGGGCGTGTTCCAGAGCAAATCGGTGCCGAAGGCGCTGCGCGCAGCCCTGCAGGAGGATCGCCACCTCAACCATGTCGAGGTCGTCGAAATCCTGCGCGCCACCATGCAGGATGGCCGCGTGACACAGAACGAACTCGCGGACCTGAAGATGATCAGCGAGAAGTCCAACACCATCATGCCGCGCTCGAAGACGATGCTGGAGAACTTCGTCAGCCAGGCCGGCAAGATGATCGAAAAATGGCCGTTCGACGTCTCCTCGGTCCAGCGCAGCTATGCCGTTGGCCGCGCCTGCGACTTCATGCGCAAGCTCGGCCGCGGCCAATGGCCCAACCTCGACCGGGACGAAGTCGGCATCGGCATCATCATCCGCGTCGCCTATCCGGGCACGCTCGACCAGAACCAGACAAATCTGTGCGGGCCGGCCGCGCTGGTCTTCAATGTCCTGCGCGACCGCCCAGGAACCTATGCCGCCTTCGCCTGCGACATGTACGACAAGGGCGAGGGCGTGCTCTACAGACTTCCGATAAAGCCGAAAGCCGATCTGCGCCATGCCGCCCCCTCATCCTCCGACATTGCGCCGGTCGACTGGCTGGCGCTGGCCAGCATCCGTAATTCCAATGACTGGGTCATCCACTACGATTCGACGGGTGGCGAGTTCTCGGGCGTGACGACGCCGATGGAGCTGGCCTACTGGTTCGACCAGGCCGGCTACACGGATGTGCGGGAAGATGCGAACTTCTTCCGCCACCAGCGCGACACCGACAACATGAAGGAAGCGAACCGCCTGCTCGCGGCGGGCTACCATGTCGTCCTGCTCATCGGCTCCAACATGGTCGACGGCCATCAGACCCAGAGCTCCGACATTCGCGACGATCACTGGGTCGTGCTGCAATCCGAGATGAAGTTGGAGAATGGCGAGGTCACGTTCCACATCTACACCTGGGGCGACGGCTATCGCGAGGTGCCCCTGAGCGGAGCGCTCACGCTGGATGACTTCCTGATGAACTATTATGGCTATGTGGCAGCCAAGCCCTACTAGCCGCATCAGGGTCGCGCGCAGCCTTGCCCGGCCTTGGAAAGGACGCGCTTGGCCGATCCCGCGGGGAACTCCGGACAGAGGCGCCTGCAGCCGGACGCCACAACTCTGAACCGCCGCATTTCCATGAGCGGACGAGACGTCCGTTTCCCAGGCATAGCTCCGCCCCGAGCCATGCCGAAATGCAGACGTAAACCGATTTACATTTTCCCCGCCGCCAGCGATATTGCGCTGCAATAGATCGTTCCCAAATCGCTGATTCAAGCCATTGCCTGCCTGCGGTTCCCTGCCGCCGGCTTTCTCATTTCGTTTGTTTCGCGTCCCTTGCCCGAAAGCCCGCCCGTGACCCATCCGGCCGCCGCCTCCCTCGCCGACCTCAACGCCGACAGCCCCTCCCATCGCCATCGCGCCGCCTGGATCGAATTCGCCCTTGCCGTCGGTGCGTTCGGTGTCGGCGCCGGCGAATTCGCCTCGATGGGCATCCTGCCCAACGTCGCCAACGGTCTTTTGGTCACCGAGCCGCAAGCCGGCCACATGATCAGCGCCTATGCGCTCGGCGTGGTCGTCGGCGCGCCGGTGATCGCCGTCCTCTCAGCGCGGATGGCGCGCCGCACTTTGCTGCTCTGGCTGATGGTGGTGTTCGCCGCCGCCAATGCCGCCAGTGCCCTGGCGGGCGGCTATTACCAGTTGATCGGCTTCCGCTTCCTCGCAGGCCTGCCGCATGGCGCCTATTTCGGCGTCTCCTTTTTGGTCGCCGCCGGCATGGCCGAGCCCAATCGACGGGCCCAGGCCGTCGGGCGCGTGATGATGGGAATCACGCTCGCGACGCTGGTCGGTTCCCCCCTCGCCACCTGGCTCGGCCAGGTCCTGGGCTGGCGCCTGGCCTTCGCGACCGTCGGCGCCATCGGCGCCCTTACCGCGGTGCTGATCCTGGCCTTCATGCCGCTCGACAAGGTCCAGCCTGGCGCCAGCCCCCTGCGCGAACTCGGCGCCCTCAAGCGCAAGCAGGTCTGGCTGACCCTGGCGATCCCGGCCATCGGCCTGGGCGGCATGTTCGCCGTCTACACCTATGTCGCCTCCACCCTCACCCAGCTCAGCGGCTTCTCGCCCGCTTTCGTGCCGGTGGCGCTGGTGCTGTTCGGCATCGGCATGAATGTCGGCAATATCGCCGGCTCCTGGCTGGCGGATCGCGCGCTGATGGCCACCATCGGCGGCATGCTGGTCTGGGTGATCGTGGTGATGGCGCTCTACGGCCTCACCGCATCCAATCCCTGGATGATCTCGCTCTGCGTCTTCCTGATCGGCTGCAACTTCGCCATCTGCCCGGCCATCCAGACCCGACTGATGGACGTGGCCGGCGACGCCCAGACGCTCGCGGCCGCGCTCAACCATTCGGCCTTCAACATCGCCAATGCCCTCGGCGCCTGGCTCGGCGGTGTCGCCGTCGCAGCCGGCTTCGGCTGGGCCTCGACCGGCTGGGTGGGTGCCCTCCTGGCTATGGCCGGTCTCGTGGTCTTCCTGGTGTCCTGGGCCCTGGAGCGGGCCGACAGGCGCGAGCCCGAAGCCGCCGCCGTCGCGGGTTAGGAGCGACAGGAGCCCGCCTAGAGCAAAGCGCGTTTAGACGGAAACGCTGTTTTGCTCTCGCTCTTTGGTTCGACGCGTCTTTGCGATTCGAGATGATTCCGTCTAATCGCAAAACGCTTTAGGCTGCTGCCCCGATCGCCTGCCCGGCTCCGAAACGACGCCGATAGTCGCGCGGCGACAGCCCCATCAGCTTGGCAAACACCTTGCGGAAGGCGGCCGGATCCTCATAGCCGACCGACCAGGCGATCTGGTCGACATTGCGGTTGGTGGTTTCCAGCAGGGAACGGGCCCTGCTGACGCGGATATGCTGGAAATATTCGGTCGGCTTCAGGCCTGTCGCCTTGTGGAAGCGGCGCAGGAAGGTGCGTTCCTCCAGGCCGGCCCTGTCGGCCATCGCGGCCAGGGAAACCGGACGCATATCCTCCGCCGCCTCCTCCTGGTCCTGCAGCCAGCGCTGCACCTTGAGCACGGCCTCATCGCCATGGCGCAGATTGGGAGTGAAATTCGAGTAATAGCGCTGCTCCCGCCCCGGTGGGTCGACCAGCAGGAAACGCGCCGTCTCCAGCATCACTTCCTGCCCCAGCACCCTGTCCACCAGCGTCAGGCCAAGGTCTGTCCAGGCCATGATGCCGCCGGCTGTAATGATATCGCCATCGTCGACGATCATCTTGGCGGTATCGATCAGGATATCGGGAAAGCGCTGGGAAAGAGCCTGGGCGAAGCTCCAATGCGTGGTGACCAGCCGTCCGGCCAGCAGGCCGGTTTCGGCGAGCAGGAAGGCACCGGCGCAGACCGAGCACAGCATGGCGCCCTCATCATGGCGCTGACGCAACCAGGCTGCAAAAGGAGCGGAAACGGCATGGGACGGCAGATCGCCAAGCCCCGGCAAGGCGACGATCGCCACCGGCTTGTGGGGCGCCGGAGCATGGCTGTCTGCCACGCATTCGATGCCGCCGCCCGCGGCGATCTTCCACTGGGAGATACGAATGCCGATGCTGTCATCGTCGGCCCTGCGCCGCGCAATGTCGTTGGCGGCATCGAAGAGATCGACCATGCCGTAGACGGCCGCCGTGCGCACGCCGGGATACAGCAGCAAGCCGATTTCAGGTAGGGTACTGCCGATCACCATTTGTCAGTTTTGCCCCGAACAATGTCAGTTTCGCCAATCCGTATCACGCCCATGGCGCGGTATTCAATATTTTACAAGGCTGCCACGTTTCGAGGCGCCCCGCATTTCAACCCAGCAGGAGACCAACGATGAGCACAATCACCACCGAAGACGGCACCCAGATCTTCTATCGCGATTTCGGCAGCGGGCAGCCCGTGGTCTTCTCGCATGGCTGGCCCCTGAGCGCCGATGCCTGGGATGCCCAGATGGTGTTCCTCGGGCAGCATGGCTACCGGGTGATCGCCCATGATCGCCGCAGCCATGGCCGCTCCACCCAGACCTGGGACGGCAACCATATGGACCAGTATGCCGACGATCTCGCCGAACTGATCGAGGAACTGAACCTGAAGGATGCCGTGCTCGTCGGCCACTCCACGGGTGGCGGCGAAGTCACCCGCTATCTCGGCCGCCACGGCACCAAGCACGTCGCCAAGGCCGTCCTGGTCGGCGCCGTACCGCCCTTGATGCTGAAGACCGACGTCAATCCGGGTGGCCTGCCGCTCGAAGTCTTCGACGGCATCCGCAAGGGCACCTTCGACAACCGCTCGCAGTTCTACAAGGACCTGACCCTTCCCTTCTACGGCTACAACCGTCCGGGCGCCCAGGTTTCCGAAGGCGCGCGAGAATCCTTCTGGCTGCAGGGCATGCTGGGCGGCCTCAAGGGCCAGCTCGACTGCATCAAGCAATTCTCGGAAACCGACTTTACCGAGGACCTGAAGAAGATCGACGTGCCGACCCTGATCATCCATGGCGACGACGACCAGATCGTGCCGATCGGCGCTTCCGCCCATCAGTCGGTCAAGCTGATCCCCAACGCCACGCTCAAGGTCTATCCGGGCGGCTCGCATGGCCTGACCTTGACGCAGCAGGACCAGTTCAACACCGACCTGCTCGCCTTCATCAAGGGGTGAGATAAGGCGACGGACTCACCTTGATCAGAAGGGCGCATACTTCCCTTCTCCCGCCGCAGGCAATGGCATTTGCACATCCCGACGCTAACCAAATAAAGCGCAGATATCCCTCCCCGACTTCGGGGAGGGTGGCCGAGCACAGCGAGGTCGGGTGGGGGTGAGTGGTGCAATCTCGCCATCTCGCCGGCTGCCGTCACGCTCCCCCTTCCGTCACCGCTGCGCGGCGACACCTTCCCCGAAGTCGGGGAAGGATTCCCGCGCTTTATCCGTCCTGGCCGGAATACCTTTCAGCCTCGCGCCTTCTCGGCCAGGTGCACCAGCGTCAGCCGCAGCGCCGTGGCGTCGAGGACCGGCTTGTCGAAGACGAGGCGCAGCGTGTCGTCGGCGAAGGTGAGATCCAGGCCCTCGGGATCGATGCCGCTGATGCGCCACGGCCCGTCACGGCCGCCGAGCAATTTGGTGGCATAGAGCCTGACGGCATCGGCGTGGTCCGCGTTCATATGCTCGATCGCCCCGGCTTCCGCCATGCGCAGGGCTTCCGCGTCCTTGACGTCGGTAAGGAGTTCCTCCGCCGACAGCAGGGCGGCGCGTGCAAAGCCGCCATTGAGGTGGCCTCCACTCACCGTCACGCGAAAGAAGCTGAAATCGGGAAAATCGGCGTAGAGCGCCGATTTTGGATGACGCGCAAGGAAGCGTGCCTTGCAAGCGCTGGCCTCTTCCCCTTCCACGATCTCGGCGATGCCTTTCACCGTCAGGCGGGCATGGGCGAGCGGATCGCCCTTGCCGCCTTCGCTCAGCAGCAGGGAAATGCGGGCGTCCTTCTCGAGATTGGTCCGGTGGGCAGCCAGCCGGGAGAGCAGCAGCAGCGGAGCCCCATCGAAATCTGTGGCTGTATTGACGAGGCTGGCAAAGGGGGAGCCATCGCTCGAATCAAGTGTCGCCAGCGCGCCGGCCCGGATGCGCCGGAGCAGTGCCTTGCCCTCGGCAACGGGCTCGAAATCGGCAGGCTGGCTCGCCAGAACGGGCTGGCCAGGCAAACGCGTGGTATCGCTTGAAGACATCGCTTTAGAAGACTCGTTTGGATGGAAACAGTTTGAAAATGCCGTTTTGCCGCCAATTGGCAACAAGAAGTACCGTTTTGAACCGATAATTGTCACACTTCCGCCGGTTTAGGCGTAGAATGCGAAGGCAAGTATGGTGATTTGCCGCGCAAACCATCATAATAGCCTTTGGCGGTTACACCGCGTCATGAAAGGATTGCAATGCCGACGATTGCGCTGGTCGATGACGACCGCAACATTCTGACCTCGGTTTCCATCGCGCTGGAGGCGGAAGGCTATCGCATCCAGACCTACAATGACGGCATGTCGGCCCTGGACGGTCTGAAGGCCAATCCGCCGGATCTCGCCATCTTCGACATCAAGATGCCCCGCATGGACGGCATGGAGCTGCTGCGCCGCCTGCGCCAGAAATCCGAGCTGCCGGTGATCTTCCTCACCTCCAAGGACGAGGAGATCGACGAATTGTTCGGCCTGAAGATGGGCGCCGACGATTTCATCCGCAAACCCTTCTCGCAGCGCCTTCTGGTGGAGCGCGTAAAGGCTGTCCTGCGCCGTTTCCAGCCCAAGGATGCCGCCGCTGCCAAGGCTTCGGACGCCAAGATCCTGGAACGCGGCCTGCTGCGCATGGATCCCGAACGCCATACCTGCACCTGGAAGGGCGAGGCGGTGGTGCTCACCGTCACCGAGTTCCTGATCCTGCACGCCCTCGCCCAACGCCCGGGCGTGGTCAAGAGCCGCAATGCCCTGATGGATGCGGCCTATGACGACCAGGTCTATGTCGACGATCGCACCATCGACAGCCACATCAAGCGCCTGCGCAAGAAGTTCAAGCAGGCCGATGACGATTTCGAGATGATCGAGACGCTCTACGGTGTCGGCTATCGCTTCAAGGAAGCGTGAGGGTTTCCTCCCGGCTCACCCTGGAGGCCTTCTCCGCGCAGCGGGGAAGGCCCTCCCCTGAAATGATGCCTTCTTCATGCCCTGAAGCAGGCTCTCGCGCTCCTCTCGATAGAATTTCGTACCAGACCCGATGAGCCCCGAGCGCGCCACCTCGTCCGAACACCCAAAATCGCGATCGATCATCCGGCGGCGCCTGCGGCTGGCCTTGCGCGCTATCACCGTGCAGACCTTCTCGAGCCTGACACGACGCATCGTCGTGCTGAACCTGGCCGGCCTGGTCGCCCTGGTCGTCGGCATCTTCTATCTCAACCAGTTCCGCGAAGGCCTGATCGACGCACGCGTGCAGGCCCTGCTCACCCAGGGCGAGATCATGGCGAGCGCCGTGGCCGCCTCGGCCTCCGTCGAGACCGGCTCGATCCGCATCGATCCGGAAAAACTCCTGGAACAGCAGGCGGCGGGCGAAGATGAGAGCGACGACGCAAGCTCGCTCGACTTTCCGATCAATCCGGAGAAGGTCGCGCCACTGATGCGGCGCCTGATCTCACCGACGAAATTGCGCGCCCGGGTCTATGACCGCGACGGCAATCTGGTGATCGATTCCAGGGCCCTGTTCATCTATTCCGACATCGTCCGCACCGACCTGCCGCAGCCCAAGCAGGAACAAAACCTGGCGGAGCGGGTCTGGAACACGGTCAAGCGCTACCTCTTCCGTTCCGATGCGCCGCTGTACAAGGAACTCGGCAACCAGAACGGCAAGGGCTATCCGGAAGTGATAACGGCGCTCAGCGGCGCTCCCTCCACCCAGGTGAGCATCAACGAGCAGAACGAATCCATCGTTTCGGTGGCCGTGCCGATCCAGCGCTTCAAGTCGGTGCTGGGCGTGCTGCTGCTCTCGACACGCCCCGGCGAGATCGACGAGATCGTCACGGCCGAGCGCCTCGCCATCCTCAGGGTCTTCGCCGTTGCCGCGGTGGTGATGGTGATCCTGTCGATCCTGCTGGCGAGCACCATCGCCGGCCCGATCCGCCAGCTGGCGCGGGCTGCCGAGCGGGTGCGCTACGGCGTGAAATCGCGCCAGGAAATCCCCGATTTCACCGAACGCTCCGACGAGATCGGCCACCTCTCTGGTGCCCTGCGCGACATGACCAATGCCCTGTTCAAGCGCATCGAGGCGATCGAGAGCTTCGCAGCCGATGTCGCCCATGAGCTCAAGAACCCGCTGACTTCGCTGCGTTCGGCCGTCGAGACCCTGCCGCTCGCCCGCAACGACACCTCGCGCAATCGGCTGCTCGAGGTGATCCAGCACGATGTCCGCCGGCTCGACCGGCTGATCTCGGACATTTCCGACGCCTCGCGCCTGGATGCCGAACTGCTGCGGTCCGGCGCCGAGCCCGTCGATCTCGGCAGGCTGCTCACCGCTCTCACCGGCGTGTTCAACTCGGTCGAGCGCGAGGACGGTGTCACGGTGCGCCTGTCCATGCCGACGGGCCTGCCGCCGCAGGCCCTTTTCATCAATGGCCATGATTCCAGGCTCGGCCAGGTCATCAACAATCTCGTCGACAATGCCCGCTCCTTCTCACCCCGGAACGGCGAGGTGCGTGTCGAGCTGCGGCGGAACAAGAACGATGTCGAGATCGCGGTGGAGGATGACGGGCCGGGCGTGCCGGACCATGCCATCGAGAGGATCTTCGAGCGCTTCTACACCGACCGCCCGGAGGAACAGGGCTTCGGCCAGAATTCGGGCCTCGGCCTGTCCATTTCCAAGCAGATCATCGAGGCCCATGGCGGCAAGCTCTGGGTCGAGAACCGCAAGGACGGCGAAAAAGTGCTCGGCGCCCGTTTCGTGGCCCGGTTGCCGGCTGTGCAGGCCTAAATATGCCAGCCTCGCCCACCGTGCATGCAACCTGCTTCGTCATCGACGGACAGGGCATACTGCTGCGCGGCGCCTCCGGCGCCGGCAAGAGCCGGTTGGCCCTGCACTTCATCGAAACCGCACCGGTTCGTGGCCGCCAGGCCCGCCTGGTGGGAGACGACCGCGTCTATCTCGAACCCGTCGAGGGCAGGCTGATCGCCTCCGTGCCATCAGCCATAGCCGGCCTGATCGAGCGACGCAGCAGCGGCCTGCGGGATGCCGGCATCGAACGGATCGACTGGCAGCCCTCGGCGCCTGTCGGCCTGGTTGTAGATATTCTCGACGATGACGCAGAGATCGTCATCCCCAGCAAAAATATTCGGCACATCAGGCTGGAAGGCGTGGACTTGCCCTATCTGCCGGTTCCTCGCGATTTTCAGGCAGCTGTCGCCCTGATTGAGGCCATCTTGCCGCAATTGCCACCGGTTTGACCGGATTCCAGGCCCGATCCGCGCCAGTCAGCGTTAACGAAACGTTGATGCCTATGGCCATGATGTGACGAGACTGCGACAATGTGAGCCGGAGAGAGGCTTGTTTTTGTGCAGCGCGGGAATAATATCAGGCCTCGGAGCTACGGGTTGCAGGTTGTCCGAAGGGCATCCTGGCCGTGCGTTGCGGAGGCGTCGTCTCATTTTGCCCAACACCGGGTGGCGCGAAAGCGAAAAGGACCTGGATTGTTGTCGCGATAGCGACGGCGACCGGAAAGATTCGATGCGGATCATCCTATGATCGGCATGGTGCTTGTTACGCATGGTCACCTTGCAACCGAGTTCCTGTCGGCCCTCGAGCACGTCGTTGGGCCGCAGCGTAATGTCGAGGCCATCGATATCGGCCCCGAGGACGATGTCGAGCAACGCCGCCGCGACATCATCGATGCCATCGGCCGGGTCGAAGACGGCTCCGGGGTGGCTGTACTCACGGATATGTTCGGAGGAACACCTTCAAATCTGGCGATTTCCGTGATGAGCGGCCCCTCCATCGAGGTCGTGGCCGGCATCAACCTTCCCATGCTCGTCAAACTGGCGCGGCTGCGCAGCGAGGTTCCCCTCGCTGAGGCCGTCACGCGCGCCCAAGAGGCTGGCAGGAAATATATCAACATTGCCAGTCGTGTGTTGTCAGGCCAATGATTCGACGTTCATTCAACTATGCTGGTCACGGCCAGAAACTTGCCGAGGCGGCTCTTGCGGTACCGCTCGCATTCAGCAATCCTTGGGCCAAATGCTGGGGCAGCAGTGCCCCAAGCGGGTGCACCCCGGTGCAGATGCAGGCGGAGACCTCCTCGATGCACAAGCAGCAGATGCAGACCGGCAGCACTGACGAGCAAGCCTGCGCAGAACCGGAAGCGGCTCCCGCTCCCACCATGGACGGCGGTATCGTCCGCATCCTCCCCATCATCAATCTCAAGGGCCTGCACGCCCGCGCCTCGGCGAAATTCGTGCAGACGGCCGAAGGTTTCGATGCCACCGTCAAGGTGACGCGGTGCGGCGAAACGGTCGGCGGCCAGTCGATCATGGGCCTGATGATGCTGGCCGCGGCCCGTGGCACCAGCATCGTGGTCGAGACGGCGGGCAGCGATGCCCAGGCTTGCATGGATGCCCTGGAAGCCCTGTTGGCCGACAAGTTCGGCGAGGAAGCCTGAAGGCAAACGACACCCAGCTTTTGGCGTCGAAGCAGCAGCGGCAATAAAGGCGGCACCCGCCAACTCCCCCAATCTCCATCTTGTCAGGCCCCGCCGGCTCGGCCGCGGCGGCATTTTCGTGCGTGGGCTGCAGTCCTCCCGGCAGGGAGTTTGCTGCAGCGCACACCGGAAATATAACTTCACCAAAAGTCACGACTTTGCCGCAATCCAGCCCAGGGGCCGCCCCAGCCCGGCGCGACTTTTCTCCTCGTTACCTCGGCACCCGGTCCGGCGTAAGCCGGAAACCTCAGCCCCCCAGCCCCCCGACTTTGTCGGATCGGGTCCGCCGAGGTGGCGTTAGATGACCCAAGAAGTGCAGGCCGGCTCCTCTGGAACCGGCCTTTCTTTTTGGCTCTTTTGGGCGGGCCTGCACTCACGATCCCTCGCGCATGCTGGCCGCCCAAAAGCGGACGGGACGTTCGCGGGCCCAGCCTTGCCGGTTCCGGTGCGAACCTTCCAGCAATCACGCGAGATGCATCGCCGCTGGGACCGCGGACGTCTCGCCCGCTTCCGCCCTCCCACGGATGCGATGCCTCTGTCGTCCGGCGCCCACCGCCCCTTTTCCAAGCCCGCTCTTGAATCCCTCGCCGAGATTGTCCATCTGTGCAGCGGCGTTCCCGCCACCCAGTCCCAAGACGATCATCAAGCAAGAGTGAGTTTTCATGAGCGCTGAAGCCGAAAGCGCCGGCCCGGACATTGCCGCGCCGCAGAGCCATACCTTCGAGGCCGACGTCGCCAAGCTGCTGCATCTGATGGTGCACTCGGTCTATTCCGACAAGGATGTCTTCCTGCGCGAATTGATCTCCAACGCGGCCGATGCCTGCGAGAAGCTGCGCTACGAATCCCTGTCCGATCCCGCCTTGCTCGGGGAAGACCAGAAGGGCACGATCCGCATCACCCTCGATGCCGAGGCCAGGCGCATCACGGTCGCCGACAACGGCATCGGCATGACCGCGGAGGAGATGATCGAGGCGCTCGGCACCATCGCGCGCTCCGGCACCAAGGCTTTCGTCGAGCGGCTGGAAACCGCCCAGCAGGCCGAAGGCAGCCAGCTGATCGGCCAGTTCGGCGTCGGCTTCTATTCGACCTTCATGGTGGCCGACAAGGTGGAGGTGTTCTCCCGCCGCGCCGGCAGCGACGTCGCCAATGTCTGGACCTCGGACGGCAAGGGCTCCTATTCGGTGGCGCCTGTTGGCCTCGAGGAGGCCCCTGCCCGCGGCACCAGGGTGGTGCTCCATCTGATGGAGGACGCCAAGTCCTACGCCGAAGCCTACACGATCGAAAACCTGATCAAGACCCATTCCGGCCATGTGCCGGTGCCTATCCTGCTTGCCGACAAGCCGGATGCCGAAGCGCGGCAGATCGCCGATGGTGCCGCCCTCTGGACCCGCCCGAAATCCGACATTTCCGAAGCCGACTACACCGATTTCTATCGCAGTGTCGCCGGTCAGTTCGACGATCCGGCGCTCACCATCCATTTCCGCGCCGAGGGCCGGCAGGAATACACGATGCTGGCCTTCGTGCCCGGCTCGCGCCCGTTCGACCTGTTCGACCCCCAGCGCAAGGGGCGCATGAAGCTCTATGTGCGGCGCGTGCTGATCTCCGACGAAGCAGACCTGGTGCCCGGCTATCTGCGCTTCGTGCGCGGCTTGATCGATTCGGCCGACCTGCCGCTCAACGTCTCGCGCGAGATGATCCAGGAAAGCCCCCTGCTCACCGCGATCCGCAAGGCGGCGACGGGGCGCGTGCTCTCCGACCTGGAGAAGCTCGCCACCTCGGACACCGCCGCCTACGTCAAGATCTGGGAGAATTTCGGCGCCGTCCTAAAGGAAGGCCTCTATGAGGACTTCGAGCGCCGGGATGCGCTGCTTGCCCTCGCCCGCTTCAAGACCACGACCTCGGGTGGCGAATGGCGCTCGCTCAAGGATTACGTCGCCGGCCTCAAGGACAACCAGACGTCGATCTACTATCTCGCCGGCGACGACGCGAAGCGCCTGGAAAACTCGCCCCATCTCGAAGGCTTCCGCGCGCGCGGCATCGAGGTGCTGCTGCTCTCCGATCCGGTCGACAGCTTCTGGGTGACGTCGGCACTCGGCTTCGAAGGCAAGCCCTTCAAGTCGGTGACGCAGGGCGCCGCCGATCTCGATCTGATCCCGCTGGCTGAAAAGCCGGAGGAGCAGGCGCCGGAAGTGAGCGCGGCGATCGCCTCCTACATCGCCTATCTCAAGACCACGCTGGGCGAGGATGTCTCCGACGTGCGCGCCTCCGAGCGGCTGACCTCCAGCGCTGTCTGCCTGGTGGCACCCGATAGCGGCATGGACAAGCGCATGGAGCAGATCCTCGCCAGCGCCGGCAAGCTCGACGGCGCCCTGCAGAAGCCGATCCTGGAGATCAATCCGCGCCACGCCCTGGTGACGCGTCTCGCCACGGCACGCGAGGCCGGCGGCGATGCAGCCTTCATCGAAAGCGCCACGCGCCTGCTGCTCGATGAGGCCCGCATTCTCGACGGCACGGTGCCGACCGATCCGACCGGCTTTGCCGAGCGCCTGTCGCAGGTGCTGGCCAAGAGCCTGGGATAAGCTTGGGAGACAGGTCTTCGGACCCGTCTCGTCTACGGGGCGAACGAAACCCGGTGGGTCGATCTCCTCAGCTCCATCGAGAGATGGAGCGGGATCGACCTTCTTCGCACGCCCGCACGCATAGCGTTTCCAAGAAGGTCGATCTGGAGAGCGACCCACCGTTTCTCACCGCCCCGCCCGCTGCCCGATCAGACGCTCGAACAGCAGCGCCACGATGATGATGGTGCCGATGGCCGAGCCCTGCCAGAAGGGCGAGACCCCCATCAGATTGAGGCCGTTGCGGATCATCACCATGATCAGGACGCCGATCAGCGTACCGATGATCGAGCCGCGCCCGCCGAACAGGCTGGCGCCGCCGATCACCACGGCCGCGATGGCATCGAGCTCCCAGGCATTGCCCATCAGCGGGTCGGCCGAGAGGATCTGGCCGATCGAGAAGGTGATCGCCACTGCCGAAAGCGCGCCTGAAATCACATACGGCAGGATGGAGTAGAACATCACGCTCAGGCCCGCCGCCCGCGCCGCCTCCTTGTTGGAGCCGACGGCATAGATGGTGCGCCCACCCTTGGTGTAGGTCAGATAGGCCCAGGCCAGGATGTAGAGCAGCGCCAGGAACAGCACATTGGCGGGAACGCCGAAAAAGTCGGTATAGACGATCGCCTGCATGGAATCGGGGATCGAGGCGATCGCCGTCTGGCCGGAGAGGATGTAGGCCAGGCTGCGCCCGATCGCCATCACGCCCAGGGTCACCACGAAAGCGGCAAGGCCGAAATAGGCGATCAGGATGCCCGAGACGAGGCCGATGCCGGCTCCGCTGAGAATGGCGAGCGCCACGGCCAGGGCCGGCGGATATTGCTGCACGGCGAGGCCGAGGATGATGCCCGTCAAGCCGGCGACCGATCCGACCGAGAGATCGATGCCGCCGGTGAGGATGACGAAGGTCATGCCGACGGCGACGATACCGATCACCACCGACTGGTCGAGAATGTTGAAGATGTTCGATCGCGTCAGGAAATAGGGCGAGAGCAGCGACAGGCAGATCGCCAGCACGATGGCGAGGCCGAGCATGCGCACTTCGAGCCGCCCCGTCAGCCAGCCGAGGCGCCGTCGCGTGGGATCGGGAGAGGTGGTGGTCGACATGCGGCAGTCCTTGGCAAACGGGAGGTCAGAGCGTTGCAGCGAGTTCGTCGACATGGCTGCGGACGATGTCGGGCGATGGCAGGGCGGCACCCTGCGGCAGGGTCAGGCCGACCCAGCCGAGATCGTGCCCGCGGGGGCTGACGATCGGCAGGAGCAAAGTTGAGCGCGAGCCATCCGGCTCCGGCATGAAGATGGGTTCGCGCCCGGCCAGCGCCGCGGCGATGCGGGTCGCCGAGAGCGGCTTCACCTCGCCCGCCGCAAAGCCCGGATCCGCCGCCTTGTCGGCGGTGACGAGGTTGAGGCAGATCAGGCGATCCTGGTCGATCAGGGCCCAGAAGCCGGCGCCGCCGCATTCGCCCGTCAGGCCGCGCAGGACTTCGGTGTTGCGGGCCATCGAGGTGCGCGGCGCCGCCAGCAGCGTGAGCTTTTCCTCGTCGAGCAGGTCGGCGGGCAGGTCGGCGACGCTATAGCCGTCACTGATGACGACGACGCGGTGCGACAGTCCCAGCAATTCCTCGAAATCGGAGGACACCACCACCACGGCGACGCCCTTGGCGGCAATGTCGCGCAGGATCGCATAGATCGAGGCGCGCGTGCCGATATCCACGCCCTTGGTGGGTTCGTCGAGGATCAGCACGCGCGGCTCGAGCAGCAGCCAGCGCGCGATGATGATCTTCTGCTGCATGCCGCCGGAAAAGTTGAGCATGTTGGCGTCGAGCAGGCGGTCCGGCGGCAAGGCGAGGCTCTTGAGCAGTGCATCGACGGCTTTCTCCCGGCTGCGATAGCCGACGCCGAAACCCCGATGTGCGCCGAGATGGGCGAGCAGCAAATTCTCCTTCACCGAAAGATCGGGCACGATGTTCTGCGTGCGGCGATCCTCGGCCACGAAGCCGATGCCGGCCCTCACCGCCTGCGCCGGCTTGCGCGGATCGATTTGCTTGCCGTCGACGAGGATGGTGCCGGCGCTGCGCGGCCTCAGGCCGAAAATCGCCTCCACGGTTTCCGAGCGCCCGGCGCCGACCAGGCCGCCCAATCCGAGGATCTCTCCGCGGCGGACCTGGAAGGAAACGTCACGCACCAGAGGCGTCGTCGCCAATCCCTTGACCTCCAGTGCAATCGGCGCGTCCCGGGCCGTCACGTCCGCATCCCGCGCATAGATGGCGCCGACATCCTGGCCGACCATGTGGCGGATGAGTTCGGCCTGGCTCAGGCTGGCGGTCGCCAGCGAGGCCGCGACCGTGCGCCCTTCGCGCATGATGGTGACGCGGTCGGTGATGGCGAAGACTTCCTCGAGCCGATGCGAAACGAAGACCAGCCCGCGCCCATCCGCCCTGAGCCGTGCCATGATGTCGAACAGGCGCTCGACCTCACTCGGGCTCAGTGAGGAGGTGGGCTCGTCGAAAATGATCAGCTTGGCATTGACGCCGAGCGCCTTGGCGATCTCGACGAGCTGGCGCTGGGCTGCCGACAGGCGCCGCACCTCCACGTCGAGAGGCAAGGCGTCACTCTGGCCCAGCACCGAGAGCAGCTCGGCCCCGCGCCGATGGAGAGAGGCATAGGACAAGCGACCCGGCCGGCCGAGTTCGGGCAGGAAGATGTTCTCGGCGACGCTGAGGTCCGGTACCAGGCTCGTCTCCTGCATCACGATGGCGATACCGTTATCGAGCGCATCGCGGGTGGAGCGCAGCCGCACCGACTGACCGCGATAGAGGAGGTCCCCCTCGTCCGGCCTGACATGCCCCGAGATCACCTTGGACAGGGTCGACTTGCCGGCGCCATTGGCGCCGAGCAGGCCATGGACTTCGCCCGCGCGCAGTTCGAAGCCGGCCCCCGCCAGAGCGCGGGTGCGGTCGAAGGTCTTGGCAATGCCGGTGGCGACCAGCAAGGGCTCCGCCGACGCGGGAGAAGGCTGCACGTTCATAAGATCGATCCGAGAGGACATAGGTCATTCCGCACGCGGTGCAGCATGAAATGCTGCGCCGCAGATGCGGAACCGTCCAATAATAAAGCGCATTCTCGTCTTGCGATCCCGGATCTGCGCTGCACCACTGCGTGCTGCAACGCGTCCGGGATGACACTCACTTCATCTCGTTGGCGAACACGGTTTCCTTCACAATCGGAAGCTCCTTGTCGATGTTCTCGCTGGTCACCACCAGGATCGGCACCGAGACTTCCTTCTCGACACTGCCGCCGGCGAGCTTGGCCAGCAGCGCTTCGCCCGACTTCTGGCCCATCAGATAAGGCTGCTGCATGCCGGAGGCGACGATCTGCTTGGACTTGAGGAGATCGACGAATTCGGGGATGCCGTCGAAGGCCGCGACCAGCAGGTCGGAGCCGCGCCGGGCCGCCTTGATGGCGCGCAGCGCCCCCAGGGCCGGCTGGTCGGTCTGGATGAACAGGCCGCGCATGTCCGGATTGGCGGTGAGCATGTCCTGGGTGAACTTGAAGGTCTCGTCGGTCGTATAGGATTGCATCTGCTGCAGCCCCGCCTCCTTGCCGGTCCAGCCGCCGGCCGCAAGGCCGTCCCGGAAGCCCTTGGTGCGGGCCTGGCCGTTCTTGCGGGCCTGAGAGATGGTGATGAGGCCGACGGAGCCGCCTTCCCAACCCTTGGCCTTGAGCGCGGCAGCCAACGCCTCGCCGACACCCTTGGCGCCGTCATAGTTGTTGGAGATGATGAAGGAGGCGTAGTCGCCGCTATTGGTGCCGATATCGCCGATCACCACCGGGATTCCGGCCTTGGCGGCCAGCGCCAGCACGCTCGGGGCGGTGGAGGAATCGGTGGGCGAGATCACGATGCCCGCCACGCCCTTGGCGATCGAGTCCTGGGCGTTCTGCAGCTGTGTCTGCGGGCTGTTGTGGGAGTCGAGCGCCTGGAAACCATAGCCCTTGGCCTTGGCGGCGGATTCGACGCCCTTGGCGAGATAGCGCCAGAACGGCAGGTCGAGACCCGGCGTCAGATAGACGATATCCTTGCCGGCGGCCCGTGCCGGCTGGAAGCCGAAGCTGCCGGTACCGGCCAAAGCAGCGCCGGCGGCAAGCTGCAGGAACGTTCTTCTCTTCATGTCTTCCTCCCTCCCGCCCTCGGGCGGCTCCAATGGTTCTCTTCCGGCCGTTACAGGCTCTTTGTCTTGGAAACCGGACCTTCTTTCACGGGTCCGTTTCACGCTTGCGGCAACGCGGCCTCCTCCTCCAGGATGGAGCGTGTGCTGGCATAGATCCTGTCCAGATGAATACCGAAAGCCTCTACGACGGCCTCGGGATCCCGGGCATGCAGCCCCGCCAGGATGGCGGCATGGTCCTGGCAGCTCTGGGCGATCGCGCCGGGCCGCGACACGGCCTTGCGCCGATGCGCCATGGCATAGAAATAGAGATCGATGACGAAGTCGGCGAGCAGGTCGTTGCCGCAAGCCCGATAGATCGCGACATGGAACTCGCGGTCGCAGATCAGGAAGCGAACGGGATCGTCGAGCGCCTCGCGCTGTGTGTCCAGCGAAGCGTCGAGCATGGCGAGCGTCTCGTCATCGATCCGTCGCGCCGCCTCCTCGACCACCGGGCGCTCCACCAGCAGGCGGGCGGCATGGATGGCCTCGATCTCATAGCTGTTGATCAGTTTCGGCTCGCGCACACCGATCGCCAGCGAACCGACCTCCGCGCTGAGCACGCGGGTGCGGGCCCCTTGCGAGATGGCGATGATGTCTCGGGCGGCCAGGGTCTGCAGCGCCCCGCGCACCGTCTCGCGGCTGACCTGCAGGGCCGCGGCGAGATCGCGCTCACTCGGCAGGGTCTCGCCGACCTGCAGCATGCCCGCCGCAATCAGGGAGGCGATCTTGTCGGCGACGAGTTCGCGCACATTGCGCCGGATCACGCCGTGGCGCAGCTCGGGCACGCGTTCGAACACCGAAAGGGCAGTGGGCAGGTTCATCGGAAAGGCGCTTGGGAACGATGCTCGACATCTGATCTACTGGACCAGCCAGCAGACCAGTTAGGCCAAGTTTTCGGCAGGCTGTCAAGCGGTAGATGGGTAATGGTATGACGAGTGGAGCGGCGGCGAGGTGAGCCTGGGACTGCCAGCATCCTGCTGGCCCTTGGAACCACCGCGCCTGAAGGTAGAAAGAGCCAGCAGGATGCTGGCGGTCCCAGAAATACCCGCGGATTTCATTTGGTGCCACCGAGATAGAAGGCCTTCACATCCTCGCGTGCTGCGAGCTCGGCGGCCGGTCCCGAAGCGGCGACCCGGCCGTTTTCGAGAATGTAGCCGTGATCGGCATGGCGCAGGGCCAGCGCGGCGTTCTGTTCGGCCACCAGGAAGCTCACGCCCTGCTCGCGATTGAGGGTGCGGATGATCTCGAAGATCTCCTGCACCACGATCGGTGCGAGGCCCATCGACGGCTCGTCGAGCAGCACCAGCCTGGGCTTGGTCATCAAGGCCCGCCCGATGGCCGCCATCTGCTGTTCGCCGCCGGAGGTCAGGCCGGCCTTGGTCCGGCGCTTGTGCTTCAGGCGGGGGAACCAGGCATAGATCTGCTCGAGATCCTGCGCGATCTGCCGCCGCCCCGGGCGACGCAGGAAGGCACCGGAGAGAAGATTCTCCTCGATCGTCAGCTGGGGAAAGCAGTGGCGTCCCTCCAGCACCTGCACCACGCCGCGTGCCACAAGAACGGCGGGGGTGAGGCGGCTGACCGGCTCGCCCCGCCAGCTGATGCTGCCGCGCGTAACGGTACCCCGTTCCGGCCCGAGCAGATTGGAGATCGCCTTCAGCGTGGTCGACTTGCCCGCGCCATTGGCACCGAGCAGCGCGACCACGGCGCCATCACCGACGGTGAGGGACACGTCCCTGACAGCCAGGATTGCCTGGTAATGCACCTCGATGCCTGCGACGGCGAGAATGTCGCTTGCGCGCAGCGCCGCGGATGGTTCGTTCATCGCATCTATCTCCCCGAGGGCGACGTCCCGTCGTCGTGTTGAGCGGGGCCATTCCGGAACAAGCGCGACCTTTGTCATTCCCGGCTTGCCCCGGCAATGCAGCCAGCCTTTCGGCACCGGGTTTCTGGATGCCCGAATCAAGCCCGGGCATGACAAAGGTTCGTGCTTTTTCGTGTCCGGGCAGGCCCGGCCCGCTCAGTTGGTCTCGGCAACCGGCGTGATGCCCTTCTCCTGGGCATAGGCAGCGGCCTTGGCGCGGATGGTCTCGGCAAAGAGCGAGGCATCGGCCTTGATCCAGTCTGTCAGCGTGGTCCAGGACTTGCCATCCCACTGGATGATCTTGGCCGCGACGGTCTCGCCCTTGTGGTTCGCCGGCGAGGTCTTCAGCGGCGAGATCAGGCCTTGCGCGCCCAGTTCGGCGATGCGCTTGTCATCGATGTCGAGGTTTTCCAGGGCCCAGCGGCCCTCCTCAGCGGTGAGGGGGCGGTTGCCGAACTTCTTGTGGCCGACGCGCAGGGCCTCCACGAAGGTGATCGCCTCGATCACCCCGTAATTGTAGTAGACCGTGCCGAACTTGGCCTTGTCCTTGAGATCGCTCTTGCCGGCGTCGACGATCTTTTCCTTCAGCGTCTTGAGGATGCCGTAGTCGGTTCCCGGCGGAAACACCGAGACGGCGAGGTAGCCCTTGGCGGCGCTGCCGGCCGGACGGGCATCGTCCTCCGAGCCGCTCCAGATGTCGCCGATGATGCGATCCGCAGGGAACCCCACGCGCGCGGCCGTCTTGATGCCCACCGGCGTCATCACGCCCCAGCCGCGCAGGAACACCCAGTCGGCGCCGGCGCTGCGGATCTGCTGCCATTGTGCCTGCTGCTGCTCGCCGGGATGAGGCACCGGGATCTGGATATCAGTGAAGCCGTATTTCTTGGCGAGGATGCCGAGCGGCTCGATCGTGTCGCGGCCATAGCCGGAGTCGTGATAGAGCGTGGCGATCTTGACGCCCTTGAGCTTGTCGTAGCCGCCTGACTTCTGGGCGATGTAGTCGACGATGATCTGGGCTTCGCTCCAATAGTCGAAGATCAGCGGATATTGATAGGGGAAGACCCGCCCGTCGGTGGCGATGTTCTGGCCGCCGCCGGGCGAGACGATCGGCACCTTGTCGATGCGCGCCTTGTCGGTGAGCGCCACGTCCAGGCCGCTCGAATGGGGATAGATCGCCGCCGTCGGCGCGCCGTCATAGCCGTTCTTGTAGCGCTCGTAGCATTCGATGCCACGTTCGATCGTGTAGGCGGTCTCGCATTCCTGGATCAGGATCTTGACGCCGTCGACCCCGCCCTCGACCTCGTTGATATAGGTCAGGTAGTCCCGGTTGCCGGCGCCGAAGGGAATGAAGGAGGGCGCATAGGGACCGGTGCGATAGGTGAAGAGCGGATAGAGCTGCTCGTTCTTGTGGTCCTGGGCCATGGCCGGGCCGGCGACTGCAAGAGCGGCCAGGCCGAGTCCTGTCGCCAGCGCGAGGGCCTTGAGGAGGGAGGGTGACATCCGGTTCGTCTCCATTCGGTTGGGATGTTCGAGGGCAAGGGTCTCCCGTCGGCGGAAAACGCTTCCGCCGTTCCGGGAGGCAGTTCTGTTTGGAAGGCTTGTTCAGTTCCCGGTTACAACGGCTGCCGGCCGCCGTCGCGGCAAGCGGATCCGCCTCACCAGGCGAGCGAGACCATCGGGCTCCTTGATCAGTAGCGCGATGATGATCACGCCGAAGATGATGTGCTGGATATTGGCGAGCGCCCCCTGGTCGGCCAGGAACTGCAGGCCGGTGAGCGGGGCGAGGCGGTCGAGCAGGATCGGCATCAGCACGATGAAGGCGGCGCCGAGGAAATTGCCGGCCAGGGTGGCGGTGCCGCCGATCAGCACGATGAACAGCACCTGGAAGGACTTGTCCAGGTTGAAGGCGTGGGCATCCGCCGTGCCGAGATAGCCGAAGGCCCAGAGCGCACCGGCAATGCCGCAGACGAAGGAACTGATGGCGAAGGACAGGAGCTTGCGGCTGGCGACGTGGATGCCGATCACCGAGGCGGCCGTGTCCATGTCGCGGATCGCCATCCACTCGCGCCCGACGCGGCTCTTCACCACCGCGTGGGCGAAGGCGACCAGGGCAGCCGCCGTCACCGCCACGAGGAGATAGCGCCCGGTAGCCGAGCTGAGATCATGGCCGAGGATCTGTAGCCGCGGCGCGGAAATGGTGAGCGACTGGCTGCCGTTCGAAAACCAGTTGTAGTTGGTGAACAGCCATTCGAAGAAGAACTGCGCCCCCAGCGTCGAGGCGCCGAGATAGAAGCCCTTGATGCGCAGGCTCGGTAGGCCGAAGACGATGCCGGCCAGCGCCGCGATCAGGCCTGCCAGCACCAGCACCACGGGCAGAGGCAGGAACGGTGCGCGCAACAGGAGATTGTAGCTGGCGAAGGCGCCGACCGACATGAAGCCGGCCGAGCCGAGCGACACCAGGCCGGTATAGCCCATCAGGAGGTTGAGGCCGAGGCCCGCCGCCCCCATCACGATGGTGGGGATGATGATGGAGGACAGCCAGTAATCGCTGGCGATGAGGGGCACGACCACGAAGGCGGCCGCCAGCACGCCCGCGATGGCGAAGAGCCGAGGATTGAGGCTGCGCCCTTGCGCCAGGACGAGGCCTTCGCCGGATTGCGATAGGAGGGACATCGCTAAACCCTTTCGATGGCACGGTCGCCGAACAGCCCGGCCGGACGCACCAGCAGGAAGGCCACGGCGAGGATATAGGCGAACCAGGTCGACACGCTGCCCTGCAGCAGCGGCCCCAGATAGATGTCGGCCAGGGCTTCGGCGGCACCCACGAGGAGGCCACCGACGATGGCGCCCGGCACGGAGGAGAAGCCGCCGATGATCAGCACCGGCAGGGCCTTCAGCGTCACCAGCGACAGCGAATATTGCACACCCTGGCGGGCGCCCCAGACCAGCCCGGCCACCAGGGCGACGATGCCGGCCACGCTCCAGACGATGCGCCAGATCACCGGCAGGCGGATACCGATCGACTGGGCGGCAAGCGTGTCGTCGGCGACGGCCCTGAGCGAAATGCCCATGCGGGTACGGTCGAACAGGATGGACAGCACCACGACCAGGACGAGGGCTCCACCGGAGACGAAGAGATCGAACTGGCTGATCGAGAGGCCGGCGACCGAGATCGGCACGTCGTCGATGCCGAGATCGAGCATGTGCACGTCCGAGCCCATAAGCAATTGCGCCAGCCCCTCGATCACGAAGGTGAGGCCGAGGGTCGCCATGAACAGGGTCAGCGCATCGCGATTGACCAGGGGCCGCAGGACCAGGCGTTCGATCAGCACCGCACCGAGGATCATCACCGCGACGGTCAGCAGGATCGCGCCCCAGAACGGCACCTCGCGCTCGACCAGCGTCACGAAAGTGAGCGTGGCGAACAGAAGCATGGACCCTTGAGCGAAATTGAAGACGCCGGAAGCCTTGTAGATCAGCACGAAGCCGATCGCGACCAGGCCATACATCACGCCGGCGAGGAGACCGCCGATCAGGGTTTCGAGAAAGAAGGTCATGGCGATCCCTCAGTGAACCGTGCCGAGATAGGCGGCGATGACGTCGGGATTTTCGCGCACAGCATCGGGCGTGCCATCGCCGACCTTGCGGCCGTAATCGAGCACGACGACGTGGTGGGCGAGGCCCATGACAATGCCGATATCGTGCTCGATCAGCACGACGGTGGTGCCGAGCTTGCCGTTCACATCGGCGATGAGCCGGCTCATCGCCTGCTTTTCCTCCTGGTTCATGCCAGCCATGGGCTCGTCCAGGAGCAGCAATTTCGGCCAGGCCGCCAAAGCGCGGGCGAGGTCGACGCGCTTCTGCAGGCCATAGGGCAATGTGGATACGATCGTGTTGGCATGGCGCTCCAGGCCGAGAAAGCTGAGGATCTCATGTGTCCGCGCTTCGAAGCGCCAGCGCTCCGCCGCATCCCGCCCTACCCGGAAGATATTCTCCACAAAGGTCGCGCGGCCCCAGCGCGCCAGCCCCGCCTTGACGTTTTCGACGACGCTCAGCCGGTCGAACAAGGCATTGTGCTGGAAGGTCCGGCCAATGCCGAGATGAGCCGCCTTGTAGGGATGAATAGCCTCGAATCTGGCGCCGTCGAAAACGACATCGCCTTCGTCGGCCCGGTAGACACCGTTGATCACATTGAGGAGGGAACTCTTGCCGGCGCCGTTGGGCCCGATCAGCGCGCAGATCTCCCCCTGCTCGACCGAAAAGCTCAGCCGGCTCAGGGCGCTGACGCCCTTGAAGGACAGGGAGACCTCATGAAGCTGCAGGAGGGGCGCCGGCATCGGCATCACCGTCCAGCGGCGAGGCGGGAGACGCCTGCCTCGCGTTCATCAGCCTCGCGGCGCTTCACCGCCTCGATGTCGCGATAGGCATGGGCGGGGTGGCTTGCCGGCAGATAGGGGCCCTCGCCGAACAGCTTCTCGCGCAGCGTGCCAGGCTTGTAGGCGGTGGGATAGGCCCCGCGCTTCTGCAGTTCCGGAACGAGATAGCCGACGGCATCCTCGAAGCTTTCCGGCGTCACCGCATAAGCAAGGTTGAAGCCGTCGACATCGGTCTCCTCGACCCATTCCTGCAGCGTATCGGCGATGTGGGAAGCCGAGCCGACGAAAACCGGACCGAGGCCGCCAATGCCGCCCCAGCGCGCCAGTTCCTCCATGGTCCAGGTCTTGTCCTCGCCGGCGAAATGCTCGACCACCGAGATGATGGCGTTGGTCTCGACCTTCTTGATCGGATCGCTGGGCGCATATTGGCCGAAATCGATACCGCTCCAGCCGGAGAGGAAGACCAGCGAGCCATTATAGGACGTATAGGATTCATAGTCCTTGAACTTGGCTTGTGCCTTGGCCTCGGTCTCGTCGACGATCACCGTGGTGAGGTTGTAGATCAGGATCTTGCGCGGATCTCGGCCGGCAGCCGCGGCCTGGCGGCGGATATCGGCGACATAGGTCTTCAACAGCGACTTGGTCGGCGCCGCCACGAAGACGCATTCGGCGTGGCCCGCGGCAAAGGCCTTGCCCGGCCCCGAGGCACCGGCCTGGTAGAGCACCGGCGTGCGTTGCGGCGAGGGTTCGGTAAGTTGGTAGCCGGGCACCTCGAAATATTTGCCCTTGTGGCCGATCTCATGGACCTTGTCGGGATCGGTGAAGATGCGGTTTTCACGGTCGCGCCGCACCGCCCCTTCCTCCCAGGAGCCTTCCAGCAGCTTGTAGAGCACCTCGACATATTCGTTGGCGACTTCGTAGCGGTTGTTGTGCTGGCGCAGGCCGCCCTGGCTGATATTCTTGGCCCCGCTCTCCAGATAGGAGGTGACGATGTTCCAGCCGACGCGCCCCTTGGAGTGATGGTCCGCCGTGGCGAGGCGTCGGGCGAAGGTATAGGGATGCTCGAAGGAGGTCGATGCGGTGATGCCGATGCCCAGATGCTCGGTGGCCAGCGCGATCGGAGCCGCCAGCTGCAGGGGGTCGTTGACCGGGATCTGCGCGGCCTGGTGGAGGGCGTGGTAGTTCGAGCCCTTGTAGACGTCGTAATAGCCGATGACATCGGCGATGAAGATGCCGTCGAAGATACCCTTCTCCAGCGTCCGCGCCAGATCCTGCCAGTAGTCGAGATCCTTGTATTTCCACGATTTGTCGCGCGGATGCGCCCACAAGCCCGGTGATTGGTGACCCACGCAATTCATGTCGAAGGCGTTGAAGCGTATCTGGCGGGGCATTCCCAATCTCCACATCTGAAAACAGCGGCGGCGCCGCGGCTCTGAAACAGCGGCGGAGCCGCACCCGGCTACCGCATCGGTCAGGGCGTATGAAAACGCCCTCTAAACTAAATGTCTAGTATTTTTATAGAGAATATATACAAAATAGTCCGGATCGATGCTACGGCAGACTGGGCAGGCAGCCGCGCCGGTATCGGATCGTTCGATAAAAGCTAAGAGAATCAGATAGATGACACAGAAGGCATCGACAGTGACGGCGGGTTGGGGCAATGGGCCAGGTCGCAACTATGAGGAACTCGCCGCCAATTTCCGCCCGGTTTTCGATCGCATCCGCGAGGGCGCCGTCGAACGGGAACTCAATCGGACCTTGCCACACGAGCCGATCGGCTGGCTCAAGGATGCCCGCTTCGGCGCCCTGCGTGTGCCGGAGAAGGAGGGCGGCTTCGGCGCCAACCTGCCACAGCTCTTCGCCCTGCTGATCGAGCTGTCTCACGCCGATTCCAACGTCACGCAGGCCCTGCGCGCCCATTTTGGCTTTGCCGAGGACATCGTCAACGCCCGCGCGCAGGATCGCCGCGACCGCTGGCTGCCGCGCCTCTCCCGCGGGGAGATCGCCGGCAGCGCCTGGACTGAGATCGGCGAAGCCAAGCAGGCCGCCTTCTCCACCATCGTGAAACTCGGAGACGGCAAGGCCGCCTCGGTCACGGGCGCCAAATATTACACCACCGGTTCCCTCTTCGCCGACTGGATCGACATCGGCGCCAGCGGCGAGGAGGGCCAGTCGCTTTCGGCCGTGGTCGCCCGCCACGCGCCGGGTGTCGACGTGGTCGACGATTGGGACGGCTTCGGCCAGATCCTCACCGCCAGCGGCACCACCACCTTCACCGATACCCCCGTCGATCCCGCCGATGTCGTCATCGATGACGACCGCTTCAAATATTCGGCCGCCTTCTACCAGCTCGTGCATCTGGCGACGCTCGCAGGCATCGGCCGTGCTGCCAGCGACGACGTCGCCGCGGCGGTGAAAGCCAGGCGCCGCAGCTATTCCAACGCCCCCTCTCCGCGCCCGAGCGAGGATGCCCAGGTGCTGCAGGTGGTCGGGCGGATCCGCGGCGCAGCCTATTCGACCGGGGCCATCGTGCTCAAGGCCGCCGAGGCCGTGCAGCGCGCCTTCGATACCCGCTTTGTTGGCGACGCCGCGGCGGAGGAAGCAGCCAATGCCGTCGCCGAGCTCGAGGTGGCGCAGGCCCAGACCGTAGTCACCACTTTGATCCTCGATGCCTCCACCATCGTGTTCGACGCGCTCGGCGCCTCCGCCACGCAGCGCTCCGCCGCCCTCGACCGTCATTGGCGCAATGCGCGCACCCTCTCCTCGCATAATCCGCGCATCTACAAGGACCGGATCGTCGGGGACTTTGCCGTCAACGGCACGCCGCCGCCCTATCAATGGCGAATCGGGCAGGTGTGAGGGTGTAAAAGAGCAACGCTGCGGAATAAACGCGGACCGGTGCGCCGATCTGGAGATCGGCACACCGTGTAACAAAGGCTTCGCTGACAGGATCAGTACCTCTTGATCTTAAGGCCGTCATTTGACGGAATCACCAGGCATTGCGAGATCTTGGGATAGGAAGAGGCGGTACTGAGCTGCCTCGCAAATGCCCCAAGGAGCCGATGTCGCCGCTGGTCGAAACCGTGTTGTTCGTCTTCGGCCTGGTCGCGCTCGGCTATGGCGCGGGGGCGAGCCTCTATCTCAAGCCCGAGGCTGGCGATGCCCTATCCGATTTCGCCGTCCGCGTGGCCCTGCCTCTATTGCTGTTCCGCACCATGGTCACCTCGAACTTCCATGGCTCGGCGCCCTGGCAGTTGTGGGCCACCTATTTCACCGCCGTCATCGTGGCCTGGATCGCCGGCCATCTGGTGATCACCCGCCTGTTCCGGCGTGACGGCCAGGCCGGTGTGATCGGCGGCGTCTCCGCCGCCTTCTCCAACCTGGTGTTGCTCGGCATTCCCTTCATGCTCGGCGTCTTTGGCAATGAGGGCTTCGAGATCCTGTCGCTGATCATCTCGGTGCATCTGCCCACCATGCTGATGGCCTCGATTCTGCTGTTCCACTGGTTCGGGCCACGGCGCCGGGAGCCGCTGCATCCCCTGGCGATCATTCGCGACTTCCTGCGCAGGCTGCTTAGCAATCCCCTGATCATCGGCATCTTCGCCGGCCTCGCCTGGCGGGCAGGCGGCGTTCCCCTGCCCGGCATCGCCAATCGCTTCGTTGACGCCCTCGCCGACGTGGCCGGTCCGATCGCTTTGTTTGCCATGGGCCTCGGCCTGAAGAAGTTTGGCCTGTCCGGTAACCTCAGGCCAGCACTGGTCCTGTCTGGCCTGAAACTGCTGCTGATGCCGGCCGTCGCCCTCGGTGCCGCCTGGTTGTTCGGCTTGCCGCCCTTCCCCGCCAAGGTCGCCGTGGCCGCGGCGAGCCTGCCGTCGGGCGTGAACTCCTATTTGATCGCGATCCAGCTCAAGACGGAGCAATCCCTGGCTTCCAACCAGATCACCATCGCGACGGCGTTTTCTGTCGTAACGACCGCCGTCTGGCTCGAAATCGCCACCGCGCTGCTGGGTTGAGGCATCTCCTCAGACCTCCTCGTCCGGATCCCGGGTCCAGGGTGCGAATATCTCGGCCGCGAATTCGACGAAGGCCTGGATCTTGCGGTCACGCGTGGCGCGCTTGGAATAGAGCGCCCAGACTTCGGCATCCTCGGCCCGGTGCCAGTCCGGCAGGACGATCTCGAAGGGCTGGTCTCCGGCCCGATTGGCCATCAGCCGGGTGGACACCAGGGCAATGCCGGCCCCCTTGAGCATCTGGCGGATGATGGTGTCGGATTCGTTCGACATCAGGATCGGGCGGACCGCCACCTCGACTTCGCTTCCAGCCTTGCTTCTCAGCCGCCAGGTGGTCAGGAGTTCGCCTTGCCCATGGGCGAGCACGGCATGGCCGGAGAGGTCCTGCGGCGAGGCGGGGTGCCCGGCGCGCTCGAGATAGGAAGGGCTGGCGAGTAGGCGAGCCCGTGATCGTCCCAGGCGCCGGGCAACATAGCTGGAATCGGGCAGCACGCCCGTCCGCAGCGCCACGTCGAAGCCGTGCTCCACCAGATCGAGCGGATGGTTGTCGAAGGTCAGCGCCAGCCTGATCCTGGGAAAGCGGCGGCGGAATTCCTCCAGGGCCGGCTCCAGCGCAATCAGGCCGAGGGCGTAGGGGACCAGAAGGCGCAGCGTGCCCTCCGGTTCGGTCCTGAGGGCGCGGACCGACAGATCGGCTTCCTCCAGAATCTCCTCGGCGAGGCTGCAGCGTTCGTAGAAATCCCGCCCGGCTTCGGTGAGCGACACCCGCCTCGTCGTCCGGTTGAGCAGGCGCACGCCGAGATCCTCCTCGAGCGCCGTGACGCGCCGGCTCACCGTGCTTAGCGGCAGGCCGAGCCGGCTCGCCGCGGCGGTGAAACCACCCCTCTCGACCACGCGCAGGAAGACCCAGAGGCTCTGGAGATTATGCAATTTGCACCTCGCAGGAACTATTCCATATTCAGCAATAGTTTTTGCCAAATGGCCATAGTTATTCCATTCCTGTCCTGGCGCTATAAGCGCCTGCATGACCGCCCAGTCCACGTCCGCGCATGGGCCGATGCCCTTGTGGACTCGGCTGACGCAGGCGCCGCCCGGCACCAGCTGGAGCGGCATCGCCTTCGCCTTGCGGACGACGGCCGCCTCGCTGATCGCGCTCTACATCGCCTTCCTGATCAATCTGGACAGCCCGAAATGGGCGGCCATGACCGTGTGGATCGTGGCCCAGGGCAGCCGCGGCATGACGCTGTCGAAGGCACGCTATCGCGTCCTCGGCACCTTCACGGGAACGGGCATCGCCGTCTCCCTCACCGCCCTGTTCGCCCAGGCGCCGGAACTGCTTCTCTGCACTCTCGCCGTCTGGGTCGGGCTGTGCACCGGTGTCGCCACGGCGCTGCGGAATTTCCGGGCCTATGGCGCCGTGCTGGCCGGCTATACCGCGGCGATCATCACCCTGGATGCGGCTGCCACCCCCTCGCAGATCTTCGACGTCGCCGAGGCGCGCCTCCTCTATATCCTGCTCGGCATCGGGGTGGAGGCCACGCTGAGCTCCGTCCTTGCTCCCTCCCGCCCCCTGGACGATGTCCGCGCCGGCCTCGACGCCTATATCCGGCAGGCCGCCGGCATCTGCGCCCGTGCCCTCACCGGAGAGGCGGCGGCGACGGCAGCGTTGCAGCGCCTCTTCGCCAAGGCCCTGGCCCTGGACACCACGGCCGAATATGCGGCGTCCGCCTCAACCGTCGCACGCGGTGCCCTCGGGCATGTCCGCGCCGCCGCCAGTGCGACCCTGGCCCAGCTCGCCGCCGCGCACAGCCTGCGGGACTATCTGTCCCGGCATGATGGCAGCGAAGATGCGTTCCTGACCGAAAGCGCGGCGGTACTGCGGGCCGTTGCCCAGGGCAGCGTGGTAGAGCAGGCAAGAATTGCCACCCTGCGCGGGCGCCTCGGTGCGGCCTATCCCTGCCCCGGCGATCATGGTCAGAACGGAGACGGGCCGCTGTTCCTGCATGACAGGCTCGACGCGCTGCTCTCCTCCCTGCAGACGGCCCTGGTCCGCCAGGCACTGCTGGCCCGGCTGGAACCGCCTCCCTCACACCTGGATTTTGCCTTTCACATCGACCGGATAGCTGCTCTCCACAATGCCGTCCGCGCCGTTGCTGCCGTGCTGCTCGCCTCGACCGCCTGGGTCCTAACGGCAGCCCCCACCGGTTCGGGTTTCGTGACCATCGTCAGCGTGGTCTGCGCCCTGTTCGCCACACGGGACGATCCGGTCGCCGCCGGCCTCGGCTTCCTGAAAGGCACGGGCTGGGCCTTTGTGGCCAGCGCCATCTGCAACTTCGCGCTGATGCCGATGATCTCGGGCTTCCCGCTGCTCGCTGCCGTGGTCAGCCTGTTCATGGTTCCCGCCGGGATCGCCATGCGCCACCCCCGTACGGCTGCTCCCGCAGCGAGCTTTGCCATCTTCTTCTGGGACCTGGTGGGGCCGAGCAATGACGTCCGCACCGAGGCTGCCGGCTTCTTCAATGGTGGCATGACGCTGCTGGCCGGCATCGCCTGCGGCACGCTTGCCTTCGCTTTGCTGTTCCCACCCAATGTCCAGGCGGTGCGCCGCCGCCTGCACGGGGCCATCCGGCATGATCTCGCCTTGATCGGCAGTACGCCGGGGATCTGGACCTCGGCGGAATGGTTCAGCCGGACCGCAGACCGTTTCGGCCGGCAGCTTGCCGCCGAAAAGGCCCTGCCCAGCGCCGTGATGGATCGGGATATGGCCGCTATGCTGGCGGCCCTGACCATCGGCGCGGCCGCCATGGAGCTCGACAGGCTGGCACAGACCCAGAAGGCCGCCGCGCGACCAATTCGCGCCGTGTTGCGGCGGCTGGCCTCAGCCGATCCGCAGGCCCTCGCCAGGGCCGCCAAGCCGGCGGCGGCGCATCTGGTGCGGCAGGCCCGACATGCGGACAGCCATGCCTCGCGCGCGCTGCATCGAGGCGGCGTGCTGCTGCAGGAAATCGCGCGCGAAGCCATCGAACAGGCCGCATTTCTGAAGGGGTGAAGAGCAGAGGAGGCTCTGTGAGAGCTTCCAAAAAGAAGGGCGCCGGATGGCTCCGGCGCCCTTGATCTTTCTGGTCTGTTCGCCGCGATCAGATGTCGAGCGTGTGGTCGCGCTCCCACTGGGTCAGATGGCTGGCGTAACTGTTCCATTCCTGACGCTTGAGCTTGAGGTAGGCAGCCGAAAAGTCATTGCCCAACGCGGCTTTCAGCGACTCGTCCGCGTCGAAATTGCGCAGGGCATCGAGCAAGTTCAGCGGCAGCTTGGGCGCGTCCGTCACGGTATGGCCCATCTGGTACATGTCGATGTCGTAGCGCTTGCCGGGATCGGCCTTGGAATGGATGCCGTCGAGGCCGGCGGCGACGATCACGGCCTGCATCAGATAGGGATTGGCGGCGCCGTCTGGCAGGCGCAGCTCGAAGCGACCCTTCCCGGGCACGCGCACCATGTGGGTGCGGTTGTTGCCGGTCCAGGTCACCGAATTCGGGGCCCAGGTCGCGCCGGAGATGGTGCGGGGAGCATTGATGCGCTTGTAGGAATTCACCGTCGGATTGGTGATCGCCGACAGGCTTTCGGCATGCTTCATGATGCCGCCGAGGAAGTGATAGCCCTGCCGCGACAGGCCCATCTCGTCCTTGTTGTCGTAGAACATGTTGACCTTGCCGGTCTCGTCCCACACCGAGATATGAGCATGGCAGCCCGAGCCGGTCAGTCCCATGAAGGGCTTGGGCATGAAGGTGGCGCGCAGGCCGTGCTTCTCGGCGACCGAGCGCACCATGAACTTGAAGAAGGAGTGCCGGTCGGCGGTGATGAGGCAGTCGTCGAAGTTCCAGTTCATCTCGAACTGGCCGTTGGCGTCCTCGTGGTCGTTCTGGTAGGGGCCCCAGCCCAGCTCCAGCATGTAGTCGCAGATCTCGGCGATCACGTCATAGCGGCGCATCAGGGCCTGCTGGTCGTAGCAGGGCTTGGCGGCGCAATCCATGGCGTCGGAGATGGCGGTGCCGTCGGCATCGATCAGGAAGAACTCGGCCTCGACGCCGGTCTTCACATAGAGCCCTTCCTTGGCCGCGTTGGCCATGACGTTCTTGAGCACCACGCGCGGCGCCTGGCCGACATGCTTGTCTTCCATCACGCAGTCGGCGGGAACCCAGGCGACTTCCTTCTTCCAGGGCAGCTGGATCACCGCGCTGGGATCGGGCAGGCCGAACAGATCGGGATGGGCCGGTGTCAGGTCCAGGAAGGTAGCAAAGCCGGCGAAACCGGCGCCGTCCTTCTGCATGTCGGCGATCGCTGCTGCCGGAACCAGCTTGGCGCGCTGGGCGCCGAACAGGTCCGTGTAGGAAATCATGAAATAGCGAATGCCTTTTTCCCTGGCGAGCGTCGCCAAATCCTGGGTCATGTGCGGAATCCCGATAAATGGATGGTTAGGTGTGCCGATCTTCAGATCGGCATCTTTTGATCATGTTAGACAAAGAATATGCCGGTCCGAAGACCGGCATATCTTCAGAAACCCTGTCCGGGGATCCAGCTGGTGCCTGCCAGCGGTACGCGGGCCATGGCCGCGGCCTCGATGGTGAGGGCACACAGGTCTTCCGGCTCGAGATTGTGGACGTGGTTCTTGCCGCAGGCACGGGCGATGGTCTGGGCCTCCAGCGTCATCACCTTGAGGTAGTTGGCGAGGCGACGGCCGGCCTTGACCGGATCGAGCCTTTCCATCAGCTCGGGATCCTGCGTGGTGATGCCGGCCGGATCCTTGCCCTCGTGCCAGTCGTCATAGGCGCCGGCGGTGGTGCCGAGCTTGCGATATTCGTCCTCGAGCGCCGGGTCGTTGTCGCCGAGGGCGATCAGGGCCGCCGAACCGACCGAGACCGCGTCCGCGCCGAGCGCCAGGGCCTTGGCGACGTCGGCGCCGTTGCGGATGCCGCCGGAGACGATCAGCTGTACCTTGCGATGCATGTTCAGGTCCTGCAGCGCCTGCACGGCAGGACGGATACAGGCGAGCGTGGGCTGGCCGACATTCTCGATGAAGACTTCCTGGGTGGCGGCTGTGCCGCCTTGCATGCCGTCGAGCACCACCACGTCGGCGCCGGCCTTCACCGCCAGGGCCACGTCGTAATAGGGACGGGCGCCACCGACCTTCACATAGATCGGCTTTTCCCAATCGGTGATTTCGCGCAGCTCGAGGATCTTGATCTCGAGATCATCCGGCCCGGTCCAGTCGGGATGGCGGCAGGCGGAGCGCTGGTCGATGCCCTTGGGCAGCGTGCGCATCTGGGCGACGCGGTCGGAGATCTTCTGGCCGAGCAGCATGCCGCCGCCTCCGGGCTTGGCGCCCTGGCCGACCACCACCTCGATGGCGTCAGCCTTGCGCAGGTCGTCCGGATTCATGCCGTAGCGCGACGGCAGATATTGATAGACCAGCGTCTTGGACTGGCCGCGCTCTTCCGGCGTCATGCCGCCGTCGCCGGTGGTGGTGGAAGTTCCCGCCAGCGAGGCGCCGCGGCCGAGGGCCTCCTTGGCGCGGCCCGACAGGGAGCCGAAGCTCATGCCGGCCACGGTGATCGGGATCTTGAGCTCGATCGGCTTCTTGGCGAAGCGCGAGCCGAGCACGACATTGGTGGCGCAGCGCTCGCGATAGCCTTCGAGCGGATAGCGCGAGATCGAAGCGCCGAGGAAGAGCAGGTCGTCGAAATGCGGGACCTTGCGCTTGGCGCCGCCGCCGCGGATGTCATAGATGCCGGTGGTGGCGGCGCGGCGGATCTCGGACAGGGTGTAATCGTCGAAGGTCGCGGACTTGCGCGGAACGGTCGGCGGATTGTGATAGCTCATGAGGTCAATCCTGGGATCGCAGGCCTATAGCCTGCTCTGGAAACAGTCGATGCAGCGGGAAGAGCAGGCCGAGAGCCTGTGATCCCAGGTCAGTAGGCATCCGCATTGTCGATGTTGAAGTTGTAGAGCGTACGGGCCGAGCCGTAGCGCTTGAACTCCTCGGGCTTGACGTCGGTGAAGCCGGCCTTGGCCAGCAGCCCACCGAGGATTTCCAGATGCTCGGGGCGCATCTCCTTCTCGATGCAGTCGGCCCCCAGGCTCTTCACCTTGCCGCGCACGAACAAGCGAGCCTCGTAGATCGAGTCGCCCAGGGCGTCGCCGGCATCGCCACAGACCACCAGATTGCCCGACTGGGCCATGAAGGCGGACATGTGGCCGATATTGCCCTTCACCACGATGTCGATACCCTTCATCGAGATGCCGCAGCGCGACGATGCGTTGCCTTCGATCACCAGAAGACCACCCTTGCCGGTGGCGCCGGCATATTGGCTGGCATCGCCCTTGATGCGGACTTCGCCCGACATCATGTTCTCGGCCACACCCGGGCCGGCAGAGCCGTGCACGACGACAGTGGCTTCCTTGTTCATGCCGGCACAGTAATAACCGACGCTGCCCTTGACATCGATGCGCACGGGCGCGTCGATACCGACGGCCAGGGCGTGCGAGCCCTTGGGATTGCTTACCTCCCAGGAAGTGGCGTTGGTGCCGGCCTTGAGCGCGTGCAGAGCCTGGTTGAGCTCGCGCAACGGCGTCTTGGCCAGATCGATCTTTTCAACGTCCGTGCTCACGCTCGCGACTTTCTTCGCAAGTTGATCCATGCCTCAGCGCTCCCAGAAATAGACGGTGGCGGGCTCAGGCTCCCACACCTTGGCATCCTCGATGCCAGGCAGGTTGACCAGAGCGCGATATTCGGACCCGAAGGCGACATATTGATCGGTCTCGGCGAGCACGGCCGGCTTGCACGCGACAGGATCGCGCACCACCCCGAAGCCGTCCTTGGTGCCGACCACGAAGGTGAAGAAGCCGTCGAGGTCGTCGAGGCCCTTCTCCATGGCCTCGCCGAGATTGAGGCCCTGGTTCATGCGCCAGGTCAGATAGGCGGCCGCGACTTCCGAGTCGTTCTCGGTCTCGAAGGTCATGCCGTCATGCCTGAGTTCGCGGCGCAGATTGTTGTGGTTGGACAGCGAGCCATTGTGCACGAGGCACTCGTCGGCACCGGTCGAGAAGGGATGGGCGCCGAGCGTGGTCACCGCCGATTCCGTCGCCATGCGGGTGTGGCCGATGCCATGGCTGCCGGTCATCCCGGCCAGGCCGAAGCGCTTGGCGACCTCGGTGGGATAGCCCACTTCCTTGTAGATCTCGATCGCCTCGCCCGCACCCATGATGCGGATCGAAGGGCGCTCAGCCTTGATGGCCTGGCGGGCCGCTTCGGCCTTGTCGGCATCGAGGACGAGAACGGCGTGGGTGTCCTTCGGCGTGATGGAGACCTTGGCACCAACGGCCTTTTCGACCAGGGCAGAGAGACCCTCGAAATCCTTGGCCGGATCGGCCGACTGGACGGTGATCTTGGCCTTGCCGGCTTGCGGCGCGCCATAGATCGCGAACCCGGCCGAATCCGGGCCGCGGTCGCACATGGTGGCGAGCATACCCGACAGGAGCGTACCCAATTGGGGCTCCAGGCTCTTATCCTTCAGAAACAGGCCGACAATGCCACACATAGCACGGGTCCCTCATGCGTTGATTTCAGGGAGGCTAGCAATTTCCTGAGGCGCCAGCAATATCCACCTGAACATTTTTTTCCTGTGAGGAATATTTTTTTGGAAACGGATTTTCCTCACAGGAAACAGCGAGAAAATGAAGCTCTCAGGCCTGCTGGCGCCAGCGTTCCCAGCGCAGGCGCGCCACCCGGTAGGCATCCGGGATCGAAAGCGCCCAGACGAACAGGCCTCCCGCCATGCGGCCGATCGGAGACGTCTCCGGCGTCGACAGATGCCAGCTCAGAAAGGCGAACAGGAGCGTGAAGAACGCAAATCCCAACCCGCGCATCTGGCGGCCAAGAGCGACATGGCCGACCCCGGGAAGCGCAACGGCGAGGGCGAGGATGAGATAGGGATGAAAGGGTTTCGCGAGCATGGCTGCGGCCATGGCGCCCTCCTGACGGTGATTTGAGCACTGCGACTCTGATTCAATCGCCATTGCAGGAGCGGCGAAGCAATCCAGAAGTCTATTCCTAACTGATGATGCGCCCTAGGCCCGCTGGCCACGCGTCTCCTGCAGATGCGCGGGCGTCGGCGCAGGCGACAGCCTGCGGGCGATCTCCTCCAGACCGTCATAAAGCCGCATGAACAGGGCGGGATCGAAACCTGCGTCACCGAAATCGCATTGGCGCAGCAGCAGATGCTGGCCTCGCTGCCCTTCGGCGGCCTGAAAGACCACCCTTAGGCCGGCCGGCATCACCAGCACCTCCTTGACCCTGGGATCGGCCATGAGGTCTGCGATCGCCCGCTCCGCCTGGGCCAGGAAGGCTGCACCACGCCGCCGGCCTCTTACCATCACGTCCTCGGGCAAGCCGGCGGGTGGTTCGAGACGCACCGGCAGGTCGGGCGTGCGGGCGTAGAACTCGCTGCCGGAAGGGCGCGCCAACACGCCGAAGGCGGCTCCCCCCGGCAGCGGCATCATTACCGTCAGTGAAAGCCAAAGCTGCGGCAAGCGCCGCAGCGTCATCGTATCGGGCATCAATTCGACCACGACGCGACGGCCGGCGATCTCCCCGGACAGCCGGGGGAATCCCCCCACGCCATCCGCCTGTTCCACCCGCTCGAAAAGCGGGCGGCAATCGGCCAGCAGGGCCCTCCGCCGGCGCCAAAGCGCCGACCTCTCGCGATTCATAAGCCAGCCCAGGCCGGCGAAGCCCGCCACGAGGACGGCAAGAAATGCGAACAAGGTCATGCTGGCCGCCTCCTCACCGCATCAATATCCCCTGGGCCGAGGCCAGGGCATGGTGAACTGGTCGCCCCGCCGCACATATTTGTAGCGGTGGAAGGCAAACCACATCGAGACCACGATGTAGAACACCATCATGGCGATGAGTTGGGTGCCATAACCCAGGAACACCGCGAAATAGGCGGTCGAGCACAGCAGGAACAGCACGATCGCCGGCAGCGGATGCAAGGGATGCACATAGCCGCGCTTGATGCTGCCCACCGGCCATTTCCAGCGGAACATCATCACATTGAAGGTCATGTAGGAGTAGCCGAGCAGGCCCGACAGGATCGAGAAGGTCACCACCTGGTCGAGCGGCGCGCCCAGCGCGAAGATCAGGGCGATCGGCACCAGGAAGAAGATCGAGCGGAAGGGCGTGCGGTATTTCGGATGCACCGCGCCGAACCAGGCCGGCATGTAGCGATCGCGCCCCATCGAGAACCAGGCGCGCGAGGCGTCGTTGATGCAGCCATTGGCCGAAGCCAGCGTGGCGAAGATGGTGCCCACGAACAACAGGACCATCAGCCCGGTCGAACCGGTCATGCGTGCCGCGTCGAACAAGGGCGTGGTGGCTTGGCCGAGATATTCCCAGGGCATCAGGCTGACGCAGACATACCAGGTCATGGCGGCCGCGATCAGGAGGGTGATCATGCCGAGCATGGTGCCGAATGGCAGAGAGCGCGCGGGCGAGCGCACCTCCTCGGCCGCCTGGCAGGTACCCTCGATGCCGAGATAGAACCACAGGCCGAAATGCAGCGACGCGACCACGCCCAGCCAGCCATAGGGCAGGCCCGTCAGCAATTCGGCGGGCTTGAGCAGGTCCTCCGACCAGGGCTTGGCACCGACGAACAGGAAGACGATGGCGAGGAAGGCGATGGCGGTGATCACCAGATTGAAGGTGAGCGTGGCATAGACGCCGCGATAGTTCAGCAGGGCCAGGCCCATGATGGTGAGCACGATGAAGGGCTTGTCATGCACCGCATCGAAACCGGCCATGCCGCCCACCGTCTGGATCAGATAGCCGGCGGTGATCGCATTGGCCGCTTCGAGCATGGTGTAGGCCATCACCAGATAGAGGCCGACATTGAAGGCCATCAACGGGCCGACGATGTGCTTGGCCTGGGCATATTGGCCACCGGCCGCGGCGACGGTCGAGGTCACCTCGGAATCGATCATGGCCACGCAGGTATAGAGCAGGCCCGCCGTCCAGCAGGCGATCAGGGCCGCGAGCGCCCCGCCCTTGCCGACGGCGAAGTTCCAGCCCATGAACTCGCCGACCAGCACGATGCCGACCCCGAGCGCCCAGACATGGGCGGGACCGAGCACGCGTAAGAGCGAGATCTTCTCGCCATGGATGACCGTGGTTTGGACATGCGCCGAAGCCCCCGCATTGGAGGTGATCTCGCTCATTTTGCACCTCTATGCGTCGGGTCGATGATCAGTTCATCTTCGATTTCGCCTTCGCGGGAAGACATCAGCATGTCTTCCGAATAGGTGGCGTTGGTCTTGATGAGGTCGTAGAGCATCCAGGCGCCGATCAGGATCGAGATCGCCCAAGCCGCATATTCGAGAAGATGGAATGTATTCACGGCATCGCCCTCACTTGTCGCCGAAGCGCTCGGCGATCACATCCCGGTATTCCTTTTCCGAGAAGTAGATCAGGAAACCGAAATAGATCACGATGATCGCCGCGGTGAGCAGGAAGGCCAGCAGCGAGAAGGAATAATCGAAGCGCGAGGCGATGATCGGCGCTGCCGTTTCGGCGGTATAGCCGAGCTTTTCCCACAGCGACTGGGCGAACGACGATTGTCCCATGCCGGCCCAGCTCTTGTCCGAAAAGGTAAGATCCACCTTGCCCCCCCCGGCAAGCCCAAGGGCGATGGGCGCGAACAGGCTGGCGACCACTAAGGCGAGTAGCACGATGGAATCGATGACCTGGCCGAGCGCCGATTGTTCGGGCGGCTGGTAAGGTGTCTTGCCTGAAGGTGTCTTGGCCATGTCAGCTCCTCACCGCTTGCTCTTCTTCATTTCATCGATGTAGTGGAGGTCGAGCCCGTAAAGATGCAGCTTGTCCTCGTGATAGTGGCGCAGCAGCGCGATGATCGCGGCCGTGTTGAACAGCAGCACCAGGCCCCCGGCTATGAGCAGGGCAATGGTGATGCCCGTCGAGCCGCTGTCGGGCGCGATCTTGAAGAAGACGAAAAGCAGGATGAGCCAGAGGGCGCCGATGGCGCCGAAAGCCCAGGCGCGGTCGCGGCGATACATCACCTCGATCCGCGGATCTTCCGATCCCGGTGTCATAGATATTTCCTCCCGAATACAGCCTCTTGCGGGTTCGCTTTTGTTACTGAGAGGCAATTTGTTTTTATGCCAGGAAAGTCTGCGCCCGTTGCGCGGCCCCTGTCAAGCGCTTGTCTGACAAGAAACTTCGCATTCGCGACATTCTTTGGCAGATTCACGCCATTTTTCTGAACGTTTAATGCTCGGAAAAATTCTTGCACTTCAGGAAGACCCGCAGCAAGATCACCTGGAGCAGGAGGCGGGCATGAGGGTCCACTGCAGTTTGCGTGTGCGCAGACGATGCCGGAAGGCGGGCGGCGATTCGCCCAACGATCCCGTGCGCCTGGCAAAACACGCGGCGCTGCCGGGCGAAAAATGCAATTCGACCGTCTCCCCCATCCAAAATCGCAGCTTCTTGTCTGGAATCCCGGCCGGTGGTCGCCATATTGGCGGGATAACGGGCGGCATCCAGCTTGTCGCTCGGTGGGCCGCACGATATTTTTCAAGCGTCAGCCCAATGCAGCCGGGGAGTTGGCCGTCGCACAGCTGGGCAACCGCAACTGGGTTGCCTTCACACGAGCGGGAACGACTCTCCTCTCGTTACGGGAGAGCGTGTTTTTTCTAAAGCCGGCCGCGGTCTTGGAATTCAGACCTTCCGGGTGCGAGGCAAACGGGAATGAGTGGGGAGAAAGCGCCGGACGCGCCAGACTCTCCGCAGGGACGTGAAAGGAACGAGCATGACGAAGCGGGTGGTTACACCAGCTGTCAGGACAGTGCCGACGCCCGCCGCCGGGCGTGGAGGCCAGACGGTCATTGCCCCGACATTAGGGCCTCGTTATGCCGATCCAATCGATCCCGACGACGGTGAAGGCCTGTTCTCGGATGCTTTCCCCACCCGCGAACTGCCGCCTGCCTCTGCCTTCCCCGGCCAGGACCCGCATGCGCTCGGCGGTGCCCGTGACAATATTCTGGAAGTGGCGATCGGACGTGAGGTTCGTTCCTTTCGCAACAAGCTGGGCATCACCGTCGCCGATCTTGCTGCCGCGACGGGTCTGTCGCTCGGCATGCTCTCCAAGATCGAGAATGGCGTGACCTCGCCCTCGCTCACCACGCTGCAGACCCTGTCACGCGCCCTCGGCGTTCCCGTGACCGCCTTCTTCCGGCGCTTCGAGGAACGGCGCGAGGCGGTGTTCGTCAAGGCGGGTGAGGGTCTCCTGATCGAGCGGCGCGGTACGCGCGCCGGCCATCAATATCGCCTGCTCGGCCACAATGCCGGCAATACCGGCCGCGTGGTGGTCGAACCCTATGTCATCACGCTGACGGAAGAGTCCGACGTCTTCCCGCTGTTCCAGCATTCGGGCCTGGAGTTCATCTACATGCTGGAGGGCGAGGTGGTCTACCGCCACGCCGACAAGCTCTACCACCTCACGCCCGGCGACAGCCTGTTCTTCGACGCCGATGCCCCGCACGGCCCCGACGAGATGCGGCAATTGCCGATCCGCTTCCTGTCGATCATCTCCTACGCAAAGGATGAGGTCTAACCGGCGCTGGGCGCCGAGCCAGTGGTGCGCAGTGCGACCGGCACGACAGCCCCCGGTGGCAGCGATCCCGATCCGGATCTCCAACAGGACGCAAGCGACATCGTCACGGCCACGACTGCGATCAATTGTGCGCCACTCCAAGAGCCGAAAACAGGATATATCCAGACAAGGAGCCCGATGCCGGCGCAAAGTGCGGATTGGAGAAGCCCTGCCAGGCCGTAGTGAAAGAGTAGCCTTGTGCTTTCATCATCACGCGCATCGGAGACAGCACCATGGATGTCCGTGCGCTGGCGCCCATAGAGGTAGCTGAACAAAGGAAGGAGCAGAGCCGTCGCGACGATGTGACTGACGGCGATCGCTCCTGACAAATCTCCTCCCTCCGCCGGCCAGACCAGCGGGTAGAGGAGGATCAAATATCCGGCAGCTATGCTGGCGAGAAACGGTGGCCAAATCACCGCTGCCAGTATCCTTTGCGTTTCCGCTCGATCCTTTTGCCTGGCTTGGGACGCTTCATTCGTCTTGGGCGCTTGGATCACGATCAACGTTGCTGTAACGGCCAACAGGGCTGCCACCAAGGCATAGACCAGACCGAACAGCATCATGGAGGGTGCCATTCCTCCGGTTCGGATAAGGTCGACCTGCTGAAGAAACGTTGCCGGAAGTGCCCCAACAAGGGGCGCCAGCCAAAGGAACCAGAAGCCGTTGCCCAGCCCCGGCAATCGGAGACGATCGACCAACCAAATCAGCAAGGCCGTGCTGCCGACGAAGGTTGCAAGGCTCACCGGAACCGCGATTGCGTCGGTATCGTCGACCACCCCCACGGCCCGCAGGCCAACCATAATGCCATATCCCTGCACCGCGGTCAGAACGAGCGTTGAAATATGCAGGACGTCGTTCCATCGACTTGCATTGCGGCTGGAGGCCTCCTGCCATCGCACCAGCCGTGGAAATAACAGCTTGGCGATTTCGGCGTGAGCCAAAACCGTGAACAGCGGCACAAGGCCGAGAGAAAAAATCGAGAATCTGGCCATCGAGGGATCAAGTGAAAATGACGTCATGGAGGCCAGTTTTTCAGCATCGAGACCTGGCAAAGGGATCCAGGCTCCCAGAGCGTAGACCAAGAAGACCACGGCGAATGTCGCTATTGAACTCCCGGACATTTCAGGTGCCAATCGCCGCCGATCCATTCAGGTTCTCCCTGTAATAGCTGGGATCAGCCTTGCCCTTTTTCCCGTCGAGCTCAACTCCCATGAGAAGGACGCTTGACAGCGCCGCTGTCCTCGGCGGAAACTCATTTGTATACGAACGATATTCCGCCGTTTCAGCCTGCCTGCGGCGGTTTGCGCCCTCCCCCAACGACCTTGACGCTGGACCGGGAGGACGCGAGCCGACACAGTCCAAGAATCATAAAGCCTCCAACATCCAGAGCGGAGACCCTGAATGCGGATCTTGTCTCGACTGGCCCTCGCGGGCACCGTCGCCGTGACCTTGTTCGCGGCCCTTCCTTCGTATGCGGCCGACAGCATCAAGATCGGCGAGATCAACTCCTATTCCGGCCTGCCCGCCTTCACCGAACCCTACCGCAAGGGCTGGCAGCTCGCGCTGGAGGAGATCAACGCCGCCGGCGGCGTCAGCGGCAAGCCGCTGGAAGTGATCTCCAAGGATGATGGCGGCAAGCCCGCCAGCGCCATCACCGCCGCCAACGAGCTCACCTCGAGCGACGGCGCGGTCATGCTGATGGGCACCTTCTTCTCCAATGTCGGCCTCGCCGTCTCCGACTTCGCCAAGCAGAAGGACGTGATGTTCCTGGCGGCCGAGCCGCTGACGGACGCCATCACCTGGTCGAAAGGCAATGCCCAGACCTTCCGCCTGCGCCCCTCCAACTACATGCAGGCGGCGATGCTGGCGGAGGAAGCCGCCAAGCTGCCGGCCAAGAACTGGGCCACGGTGGCGCCCAACTACGAATATGGCCAGTCGGCCGTCGCCGTGTTCAAGCAGATCCTCAGCGCCAAGCGCCCCGACGTGAAATGGGTGGGCGAGCAATGGCCGACCCAGGGCAAGATCGATGCCGGTCCGGTGGTGGAGGCCCTGCTCGCCACCAAGCCGGATGCCATCCTCAACGTTACCTTCGGCGGCGATCTCGTGAAGTTCGTGCGCGAGGGCTCGACCCGGGGCCTGTTCAAGGACCGGGCCGTGGTGAGCTTCCTCACCGGCGAGCCCGAATATCTCGCCCCCCTCAAGGACGAGGCGCCGACAGGCTGGATCGTCACCGGCTATCCCTGGAACGCAGTGAAGACACCGGCTCATGACGCCTTCCTCAAGGCCTACCAGGCCAAGTACAACGACTATCCGCGCCTCGGCTCGATCGTCGGCTACGTCACTATGAAGGCTGCCGCCGCCATCCTGGCCAAGGCCGGGTCGACGGACACCGCCGCCCTGGTCAAGGCGGCGGAAGGCCTGCCGCTGGAGACCCCGTTCGGGCCGATCAGCTTCCGTGCCATCGACCATCAATCCACCATGGGCGCCTTCGTCGGCAAGACGGGGGTCGCGGACGGCAACGGCGTGATGACCGATTTCGTCTATCGCGACGGCAAGGACTATCTGCCGGATGACGTCACGGTGAAGGGCATGCGGCCGGCCCAGTAGAGTGGACATGCCCAGCACGCCGGAACGACATATCCCAGTCATCCTGCGCGCGGTGCAGCATGTAATGCTGCGCCGCAGACGCGGGACCGCGTTGAGATTGAGCCTCAGTCTGCTCACGGTCCCGGATCTGCATCGCAGTACTGCGTGCTGCAATGCGTCCGGGATGACCCCAACACCGAGGTCTTCGTGGGAACCATCATCGCCCAATTCCTGAGCGGCCTGGCCGGGGCCGCCTCGCTGTTCCTGGTCGCGTCGGGCCTCTCGCTGATTTTCGGCGTGACCCGCATCGTCAATTTCGCCCATGGCGCCTTCTACATGCTCGGCGCCTATGTCGCCTGTACGCTCGCCAATGCCTGGTCCGGCCCGCTCGGCTTCTGGCTGGCTTTGCCGGCCGCCGTGGCGATCGTGGCGGTGATGGGCGGGCTGCTGGAGATGACGCTGCTTCGGCGGATCTACCGGGCGCCGGAGCTGTTTCAACTGCTCGCCACCTTCGGCGTCACCCTGGTGGTGCAGGACCTCGTGGTGATCGTCTTCGGCGCCGATGATCTGCTGGGGCCACGCGCACCGGGCTTGAAGGGCGCGGTCGAGATCGCGGGCAAGGCGATCCCCGCCTATGACCTCTTCCTCATCGCCATGTCGCCTTTGGTCCTCGGCCTGATCTGGCTGCTGCTCAACCGCACCCGCTGGGGCATCCTGGTGCGCGCCGCCACTGAGGACCGCGACATGGTCGCCGCCCTCGGCGTCAACCAGAAATGGCTGTTCACCGGCGTGTTCATGCTGGGCGTCGGTCTCGCCGCGCTCGGCGGAGCCCTGCAGATCCCGCGCGACGCCGTCACCCACCAGATGGACCTCGCCATCATCGTCGAGGCCTTCATCATCGTGGTCACCGGCGGGCTCGGCTCTATCGTCGGGGCGCTCGTCGCCGCCATCCTGATTTCCGAGCTCAACGCCTTCGGTATCCTCGCCTTCCCCAAGATCTCGATCGTATTGATCTTCCTGGTGATGGCGGTGGTGCTGGTGGTCAGGCCCTGGGGCCTGTTCGGCAAGCCGACGAACCCGCAGCGCCCGCCCCTGGGCCTGACGACGCAGCCCTGGCAGCCCATGCGAATATCCGGACGCCTGCTCACAGCCGCAGCCATCGCGCTTGCCGCCCTGCTTCCGCTCGGTGCCAGCCCCTATGTGCTGTCGGTGGGCAGCGAGATCCTGATCTTCGTGCTCTTTGCCGCCAGCCTGCAGTTCCTGGTCTCGGTCGGCGGCCTCGTCTCCTTCGGCCATGCCGCCTTTTTCGGCCTGGGCAGCTATGGCGCTGCCCTGCTGACAACGATGCTGGGCTGGCCGATGGAAACCGTGCTGCTGGCCGCGCCCCTTCTGGCGCTGGCGGGAGCCATGCTCTTCGCCGGCTTCGCCGTCCGGCTCTCGGGCGTCTATCTCGCCATGCTCAGCCTCGCCTTCGCGCAGATCTGCTGGTCTATCGCCTCGCAATGGGTCGACTTCACCGGCGGCGACAATGGCATCTTGAGCGTATGGCCGGCGAAATGGGCTGCCAAGCCCTGGGCCTTCTATGAACTGACATTGGTCGTCGCCCTGCTGGGTGTCGGCCTGCTCAGGCTCGCCACCTTCGCGCCCTTCGGCTTCATGCTGCGGGCCGTACGCGATTCCGACCTGCGTGCCGAAGCAGTCGGCATCGCGAAGGCGCCGGTGCAATGGGCCGCTTTCGTATTGGCGGGCCTGCTGGCCGGCGTCTCCGGCGCCCTGTTTGCCTTCCTGAAGGGCAGCGTATTTCCCGATGCCTTCGGCGTCACCACCTCGGTCGATGGGCTGGTAATGGTGCTGCTCGGCGGCATGGGCAGTGTTTCCGGCGCCGTGCTCGGCGCCGGCGTGTTCAAGACGCTGTCGATCTGGCTGATGAGCGCGACCGACTATTCCAAGCTCGCCATCGGCCTGTTCATCGTCGCGGTCGTGGTGGCGCTGCCGCGCGGACTGGCGGGCCTGCGCGATCTCCTGCCCCGAAAGGAGAACCGGCCATGACGGTGCTGCTGGAGGTGCAGGGGCTCGCCAAGACCTATGGTGGCGTTGAAGCGGTGAAGGACGTTTCGCTCACGGTCGCGGCGGGCGAGATGGTGGCGCTGATCGGTCCCAATGGCGCTGGCAAGAGTACCTGCTTCAACATGATCCACGGGCAGATCAAACCCGATCGCGGCTCCATCCGCCTGTTCGGCCGCGAGACGGCCGGCATGCGGCCCGCCGCGATCTGCGGCCTGGGCGTCGGGCGTACCTTCCAGATCACTGCCACCTTTGCCTCGATGCGCGTGATCGAGAACCTGCAGGTGGCCCTGGCGAGCCATGACGGCATGATCTGGCGCCGCTTCGCGCGCCTCGATCGCTACAAGCGGACGGAAGCCAAGGCCCTGCTCGACCTCGTCGGCATCGGCGCCCTGGCCGACCATCCCTGCGGCGAGCTCGCCTATGGCGATCTCAAGCGGCTGGAGCTGGCGGTGGCGCTCTCCAATGAGCCGCTCCTCCTCTTGATGGACGAGCCGACGGCCGGCATGGCACCCGGTGCACGCATCGCCATGATGGCCCTGGCGGCCGGCATCGCCCGCCAGCGCGGCATCGGCATCCTGTTCACCGAGCATGACATGGATGTGGTGTTCGAGCATGCCGACAGGCTCCTCGTGCTCGACCGCGGCCGCCTGATCGCCGCCGGCGATGCCGAGACCGTCCGCAACGACCCGCAGGTGCGCGCCGTCTATCTCGGCGACGGCACGGTCTTCGCGCCTGCTGCAATCCATGCGCAGGAGCCCGCCCCATGAAGCTGGAAATCGCCGGCCTCGACAGTTTCTACGGCCCCGCCCATATCCTGCACCAGGTCTGCCTCGAGATCGGGCCCGGCGAGGTCGTCGCCCTGCTCGGCCGCAACGGCGCCGGCAAATCCACCACCTTCCGCTCCATCATCGGCCTGGTCGCCGACCGGCGCGGCGCCATCCGCTTCGACGGCGCCGACATCATCCGCCTGCCGGTCTACGAGATCGCCCGCCGCGGCATCGGCTATGTGCCGGAGGATCGCCGCGTCTTCACCGACCTGACGGTCAGAGAGAACCTGGAAGTCGGCCGCCGACCGCCGCGCCAGGACCTGAAACCCTGGACGCCGGAACGGCTCCACGAGCTCTTCCCCAATCTCGCCGCCATGCCCGGCCGGCTCGGCGGACGGATGAGTGGCGGCGAACAGCAGATGCTGACCATTGCCCGCACGCTGATGGGCAATCCCGCGATCGTGCTGCTGGACGAGCCTTCAGAGGGCCTCGCGCCCAAGATCGTCGAGGACATGGCACGCGCCATCCTGCGCCTCAAGCAGGAAGGGCTGTCGATCCTGCTCTCCGAGCAGAACCTGCATTTCGCCCGCCTGATCGCCGATCGCGCCTATGTCATCGAGAGCGGCATGATCCGCTATTCCGGCACCATGGCCGCCTTGGAAGCCGACAGCGCCGTGCAGACGGAATACCTGGCGTTGTAGCCGAGACCGAATGGATGTATATACAATAGAGTATATACATCCATGACGGAATCGATGATGCCTCACTACGCCAAGGTCTTTCGTTCCGGGAATTCCCAAGCGGTCCGCCTGCCGAAGGAATTCCGCTTCCAGGTCGAGGAGGTCGAGGTCATCCGGGAGGGGGATGCTCTCATACTTCGCCCCCGTGCTGGCCCTGCCCAGAGCTGGGCCTCCCTGCGCGCGGCTCTCGAACTTGGTTTCAGCGGAGATTTTCTGGCCGAAGGCCGCGAGCAGCCGGCGACACCGGATCTGCCCGGACTTGACGAGTTCTTCGAATGATCCGCTACCTCATCGACACAAACGCGATCATTGCTCTCAAGAAACAGCGTTCACGTCCGCTGCTCGATCGCATACTGGCGTGCAAGCCGGGTGAGATTGCCCTCTCCACCATCGTCCTGCATGAACTCTATTACGGCGCCTATCGCAGCCAGAAGCTCGAGCGCAATCTCGAGGTCATCCGTCTGATCAAGCGTGATTTCGAGGTTCTCGACCTCGATGACGGCGATGCCCGCGAAGCCGGCGATATCAGGGCTGCTCTGGCTATGGCTGGAACGCCGATCGGGCCCTATGACCTGCTGATCGCCGGGCAAGCCATCGCCCGATCGCTAACTCTGGTGTCGAATAGTGTGGGCGCATTCAGTCGAATTCCGCGGCTCAGACTGGAAGACTGGACACTGCCGTCGGCAACAGGATTTCACGACACTTGGGATCCGTCCGCGAAGAAGTGAATCGGACGCTCGTCATCGCCAGCGCCACTGCAGGTGGCAAAAAGGGCATGACAACGCGTTTCTTGGCTGACGGCCCCTTAGGTGGAAACCGGCTTGCCACGCCTACGCCGCCTCCTTCTGCCCATCGCAAGCCGCACTGGAAAAAATCGAACGCTCGGGAATAAAACTGCGATCACCGCGATCTGGATCGGCATGGGCTGCTGGCAGCCATCTTCCCTATCCGGAGCGCGAAATGATCCATTCCGACGAACCTCCTTCACCGGGCGAGAGCGGTGCCGGCCGTCGCTGGCGTGAGAGCCTTTTCGAGATACCCCCGGCCAACCGCCTCTATCGCCCTGCCCTGGCGCGGCTCGTCCTGCAACTGGCCCTGTTGTCCCTGCCCGCCCTGGTCGGGACACGATGCCCTCTTCAAGCCGCCGCCGACAATTTCGCCCTCACGCAGGCCCGGGATTTCAGCTATTCCTTTTCTCGGCCGATGCCGGTGACCGGCAAGGTCGCGATGTGGTGGGCTGCGCATTGATCGAACCAAGATTGTGCGGGAAGGACGAGCAGCCATGACGGCCTATGCCGGCGCGAATCCCGACATTCCCTGGCTGTTGCCGTCGATCCGCCGGCTGGCCGCATGGTGGCATGGCATCTGGACCATGGCCGCAGACGGACAGCCTTCCGCACGGACGGCGGGGAACGCCGATACGCTCGCCCGGTTCCAGGCCGTGATGCTGCCGCATCTCGACGCGGCGCATAATCTGGCGCGCTATCTCTGCCGCGACGCCGACACGGCAGAGGACATCGTGCAGGAGGCCTTCCTGCGCGCCTTTCGCGGCTTTGGCGACTATCGCGGCGGCAGCGCGCGCGCCTGGATCCTGACCATCGTGCGCAATTGCCATCGCTCCTGGTGGCAGGCACGCCAGCGCAGCCCCCGCACAGAGCCGCTCGATGCCGGCGAAGGCGAGGAGGAGAGAACCGACCTGCCTCATGACGAGGCGAGCCCGGAAGCCGCCTTGCTGCAGCAGGCCGAAGCGGGCGAGATCCGCGCGGTTCTCGAGCGCCTGCCTGAGGCCTTCCGCGAGGTCCTGGTCCTCAGGGAAATGGAGGAGCTTTCCTATCGGGAGATCGCCGAAACGATTGCGGCCCCCATGGGCACGGTGATGTCGCGGCTCGCCCGCGCACGCACCCTGTTCGCCGCGGCCTGGAAGAACCGGCAGGCAACGCCGGGAGGAGAGCCATGAGCATGGCCGAGACACCCCATCAGGACTGGGATAGGCTGCTGCAGCTCTATGCCGATGGCGAACTCGACGCCGCCAATGCCCTGCGGGTGGAGGAGCATCTGGCCGGCTGCCCCGACTGCACCACGCGGCTTGCCGAGATCGAGGCGATCCGGGCGATGATCAGCCAGGACGGCGTGCGCTGGCCGGCCTCCGCGGCCTTGCATGGCCGGGTGGCGGCGGCCCTGCGCCGCGAAGCCGGCGCTTCCCGGACTTCCACGCTCGCCGGCCTCGACTGGCGCCTGCTCGCCGACCGTTTCACGCGCTGGAGCCTGCTGCCATCGCTGGCCGTCCTGGCAGCCTGCGTACTGTTCGTGACGACGCGGCCCGAGCCCGGTTCCTCGCTGGAGGACGAACTGATTTCCAGCCATGTCCACTCTTTGCTCGCCAGTCACCTGACCGACGTCGCAACCTCCGACCAGCACACCGTCAAGCCCTGGTTCAACGGCAAGATCGACTTCTCGCCGCCGGTGGTGGATCTCAAGGCGCGAGGCTTCCCGCTGGTCGGCGGGCGTGTGGACTATCTCAAGGGACGTGTGGTCGCCGCGCTGATCTACCGGCGCAGCGGCCATGTCATCAACCTCTTCATCTGGCCTGCCTCGGGGCCTTCTGCCCCCGCCGGCGAACGCGAAGGCTATAGCCTCTTGAACTGGAGCCAGGCAGGGCTGAACTTCTGGGCGGTCTCCGACCTGAACGAGCCGGAACTGAAGCAATTCCAGCAGGATTTCGCCGAAGCGACATTGAAGTGACGGCTGCCCTTCAGGATCGCGAAAACGCCGGCACGGGCTGCCCGGGACAGGCCCGGGCAGGACAAGATCGAGCGCCTTCTAACCCACCGCGCGGCGGTAGAGGTGCCAGGTCGCATGGCCGAGCACCGGCATGGCCACGATCAGGCCGAGCAGCGCGGGCAGCGAGCCGAGCACCAGAGCGCAGGCGACGATGAAGCCCCAGGCCAGCATCGGGCCGGGATTGGCGCGCACCACATCCACCGAGGTCCCGACGGCGGTGCCGATCCTCACCTTGCGGTCGAGCAGCATGGGGAACGACACCACGCTGATCGCCAGCACCGCCAGGGCGAACAGGAACCCCGCTCCGACGCCGAGCACGATCATCGCCCAGCCGGCCGGCGTGGTGAAGACATCCGAGACGAAGGCGGCGACCGAGACCGGCAGGGCCGGGCCGAGCGTATAGCGATAGATCAACGCGGCGACACCGAGCCAGAGCGCGAAGATCGCCGCCAGGATCAGGCTGAGCCCGAGGATGGCACCGAAATTGGGCGAGCGGGCCACGTCGAGCGTATGCGCCCAGGTGGCCTCGAGGCCCTGCTCGCGGCGGCGGCTCATTTCATAAAGGCCGATCGCGGCAACCGGGCCAACCAGCGCAAAGCCCGATACCAGCGGGAAAAGCATCGGCAGCATGCCGTTGCCGAAGGCGAACTGGGCCAGGACCAGCCCGGCGAGCGGATAGATCAGGCCGATGAAGATGACGTCGGTGCGATAGGCGCCGAAATCCTGGAAACCCTTGGCCAGGACCTCGCGCAGATCGGCAAAGCCGATCCGGCGGACGATGGGAGCCGAGGTTTCGAACTGGGCGGCGGGGCGATGCAGGGTGGTGCCGAGCGCGCCCACGCCATTGGCGGCACCGCGGACGGCATCGATACCCCATTCGACGGGATTTCTGATCGTCATGGTCCTACTCCCGAAAGGAATGAAGGCCGCGACCGAAGTGGAACGCCGGGCGGGGTGCCGACGCCGAAACAGCCACGACGAGCGCGACCTGTAGATCCGCGACAATACGCCTCATGCGCGCGGATGTCAGCCGTCTATCTCGTCAACATCCGGTCACTTGCGCGTGTGCTTGCCGCCCGTCCAGCCATTGGTAAGAGTAGGTATTCGGAACCGCCGCGGATTCGCCAATGATCACACTTCTCGCGCTCTCCGGCAGCCTCCGCCTCGGCTCGTCGAACACCGTGCTGCTTGAAGCCGCGGGATTGCTGGCACCGGCCGGCATGCAGATCGAACCCTATCAGGGCATCGGCACCTTGCCGCATTTCAATCCGGATCTCGATGACGACAATCCGCCCGAGACCGTCATGGCCCTGCGACACCGGGTCGGTGTCGTCGATGGCCTCCTCATATCCTGCCCCGAATATGCCCGCGGCATTCCCGGTTCCTTCAAGAACGCGCTCGACTGGCTGGTCGGCAGCTTCGAATTCCCGGGCAAGCCGGTCGCCCTCTTCAACGCCTCGCCGCGCGCCGGCGACGCGCAGGCGGCCCTGCGCCTGGTGCTGACCACGATGTCCGCCCGCATCGTCGAGGAAGCCTCGATCACCCTGCCCTTGCTGGCGACCCGGCTGGATGCCGTCGGCATGGCCGGCGATCCCGAGATCGCCGCAGCCATAAGAACGGCCCTGGCGGCTTTTGTTCGCGCCATCCATGTTGGAACACCTACCGCACAGTGAAAAACATGCCGCGTTTTGTGGTCTTCAAAATTCCACGCCGTTGCGGATCGCGTCGCACCGCGCAGGTGTTATCAACAAACAGAAACAAATATTCCTTGATGCTCCTTCCGCTACGCTGAATAGTCGAGTGTTGGCCCTCCGGAGGTTTGCGCTTGTCACCGGTTTTATTCGTCGTGTTGCTTCCTCTGGTCGTACCCGTTGCATTAGCGATCGGTGTCGCGTTGCATGAAATCGCTCATGCGATCATGGGGCGAATCTTCGGAATACAAATCAGAGAAATTCGATTTGGCAGAGGCAGGGAACTGTTTCGCAAACGCCTAGGAAAGACCACGTTGTGGGTCGGAGCATCGATCGATTGCGGTATAGTTTATCCTTATTACACAATTCACCCTAGCAAGGCCGCGAATTTTCTCTTCGCCGCTGCCGGGCCGTTGATGGACCTCAGTCTCTTTGCATTCGCCATTTGGCTTTATGCCAGCAACGTCCTGCCCGATAGTATCGCCTGGATAGCGGTGATCATGATGGTCACTCAGGCAGGCCTGATCCTTGGCAATCTCACTCCGCGGACCAATACGACGAACGATATTCACCACATGAGCCATGTTCTACAGGCTGATCATCGAGAGTATTTGCAATATTGGGAAGTCTATCGACAAAAGTTACGCTTATATTGGAACGGCCTGGGAGCCCTTCCCGAACCCACCCGCCAATCCGGTCGAATCGCGGCCTTGCTCGATATTGATACCGGCGAAATGTTGCGGGGGGATCTGATCGCATCGCTCGAGAGTGAATTGGAGTTGCACCCCCAGACAGCCGAGGCGTTGCTGATCCTCGATCATCTGGCCACCCGCGCCCTTTATTATTGGCACCCTGGTCTGGCAGCGCCGCTGGATCGCTGGACGGCTCTGGCGGCCTCTCTCGGCCCCGACATCCCGACGTTAAGGGGAACGCGAGGCGCCGCCCTGTGTCTGCTCGGACGCTATGACGAGGCCGAGGAGTTGCTGGAACAGGCCGATAGCTCCGACGCTTTCAACTGTTTCCTGAACAACCTGTTTCTGGCGCGTGTTCGTCACGCCCGCCGGAACCCGTGGCAGGCCCATCAAAATTACGAAGAGGCTTTGAAGCTCTATGGCCGGGCGGCCAAAGGCAATCCTCATATCCCCAAACTGGCGACGTTCATCGCCTCCGAACTCGGCTATCCGCCTCCCCCTGCCCTGCAGGCGTGAAGGAACACCTCAGCCCGCCCGTACCAGTCTGCGCACATCGGCTTCGAGCTGGCGGGTCAGGGTCTTGCGGTCGGTGGCGGCATCGCAGGCCAGGACCTCGCCCCAGCTCACCACCGCATCGATCGGCGGGCCTGAGAGAATGCCGACGAGATGCGGCGCCAGATCCATGTCGCCGATCCAGGCGACCTCCTTCATGGCGCCTCGGCCGATCGGCAGCCCTCCGCGCTTGGCATAGCGCAAGGCCAGCGGCTGGACATAGGCGGCCGCCTCGCCGCCGTCGAGCGCCTCGCGCGCGGCTCCCACCAGGGCGGAACGGAAGGGCAGGACATGTACGCCGTCCCCGGTGGTGCCCTCGCCGAACAGCACCATGGCATCGCCGGCCTTCAGCCTGGCGCCGATGGCAGCGGTGGCATGGCCGGTCTTGTGGCGGCGTTCGCGCTCGATGAAGACCGAGCGCTGCAGCCTCGCGAACAGGCCGATCACCGGCCAGCCGCGCACCTCGCTCTTGGCGATGAAGGACAAGGGCGCCAGGGCGCCCAGCACCACGATGTCGAGCCAGGAAACATGGTTAGCGACGATGAGCAGAGGCCGTTGCCGGGCCTGGGTGCCGTTGACGGCAACCCGGACGCCGATGATGGCGAGCACGCTGCGGTGGAAGAATACTGGCAGGCGGCGGGCCAATGCCCAGTCCCGCCTCACCGCCAGCCATTGCAGCGGGATCAGGGGCATGGCCAGCAGGGCGACGGCGGCAATACGGCAGATCGCCTTGAGGCGCATGGAGAAGCATCCGGAAAAATCGGAGCCTTCATAAGCGAAAGAGCGGCCGGAGGGCAAATGAGGCCTTCCGGGTGCGCGGACGTCCCGTCCGCTCTTCCTTACATTTAGGTGCAGTGCTCCGAAGAGCGGACGGGACGTCCGCGCACCCGAGGGGTTACTCCGCCGCGGTCATCAGGCCGGGCTTCTTCTCCGCGGCGATGGCCGGCTCGCCCGGCGCGGACGGCCTGACGTCGTGCTGCTCGGGTTCGGGCAGGACGTCGTCGGTGCGCGCCGGCAGGTCTTCCGGCTTGCGGGTGAACCAGCCCGCGACACGGTCGAGGGCGAGATAGACCACCGGCGTGATGTAGAGGGTGAGCATCTGCGACACGATCAGGCCACCGACCACGGTGACGCCGAGCGGCCGGCGCAGCTCGGCACCGGCGCCATGGCCGAGGGCGATCGGCAGCGCGCCGAGGATGGCGGCGAGCGAGGTCATCATGATCGGGCGGAAGCGCAACACCGCCGCCTCCACGATGGCCTCCTTGGCGGAAAGGCCCGCCGAGCGGCGCTGCACGGCGAAGTCCACCATCATGATGGCGTTCTTCTTGACGATGCCGATCAGCATGATCAGGCCGATCATGGCGATGATCGACAGGTCCATCGAGAACATCTGCAGGGTCAAAAGAGCCCCAATGCCGGCCGTCGGCAGGCCCGACAGGATGGTGATCGGGTGGATGAAGCTCTCATAAAGAATGCCGAGCAGGATATAGACCACCAGCACCGCGGCGAAGAGCAGCAGCGGCATGCTGGCCAGGGAATCCTGGAACTGCTGCGCCGTGCCCTGGAATTGCGTGGAGATCGTCTTGGGAATGTCGAGCTCCGCCGTCGCCTGCTGGATGGCGTCCACCGCCTGGCTGAGTGCGACGCCGGGCTGGAGGTTGAAGGAAATCGTCACCGAAGGCAGCTGGCCGATATGGGAGAGCGAGACGGCCGACGGCTTTTGCTCGACTCGCGCCACGCTGTCGAGCGGGATCAGCACCCCCGAGCTCGAGCGCACATTGAGCTTGCGCATCAGGTCCTGCGGCGAGCTATAGGCCTGGCTCGCCTCCAGGATCACTTCATAGGTATTCTCCGGCGCATAGATGGTCGAGACCTGGCTGGTGCCATAGGCCGAGTAGAGCGCGGAGCGGATCTGGTCGACGGTGACGCCGAGCTTGGCGGCATTGTCGCGATCGATCGAGACGACGGCATCGCGCGCCTTGATCTGCAGGTCGGAATTGACGCCGGTGATGCCCGGAATCTGGGCCATGCGCGCCTGCAGCTTCTGGGCATTGGCCCTGAGCTCGTCGACGTCGGGCGACATCAGCGCGTATTGGTACTGGCTGCGCGAGCGGGTGGCGCCGATATTGATCGACTGCACCGCCTGGAAATAGGTGTTGATGCCTGGCACCTTCGCCGCTTCCTGGGAGAGGCGCTTGATCACCACGTCGATCGGGTCCGTGCGGGCCGGCTTGTCGCGCAGCTGGATGTTCATGGAGCCGGAGCTGATCTGGCTGGTCGCCCCGCCACCGATGCTCGACAGGATGGAGATGACGTCGGGATCCTTGCGCAATTCGGTGACGACGGCCTGCTGGCGCGCCATCATGGCCTCGAAGGAGACGTCGTCGGGTCCCACCGTCGAGACGGAAACGAAGCCCATGTCCTCCTGAGGGAAGAAGCCCTTGGGGATGTTGACGAAGAGGATGGCGGTGACGACGAAGGTCGCCGCCGTGACGGTGAGCATGAAGCCGGGCGAATTGACGGCCCAGCGCACCGTGAGGGCATAGCCCCTGGTCAGCCAGTTGAAACCGGCCTCGAACAGGCGCAGCAGCAGCCCCGGGCGCTTTTCCTCTGCATGCTCCTTGATCAGGCGCGAGCACAGCATCGGCGTCAGCGTCAGCGAGACCACGCCCGAGATCAGGATGGCGATGGCCATCACATAGCCGAATTCGGAGAACATCCGCCCGACGATGCCGCCCATGAAGATCACCGGGATGAACACGGCGATCAACGACAACGTCATGGCCAGGATGGTGAAGCCGACTTCGCGCGAGCCGATCAGGGCCGCGGCAAAGGGTTTCTGCCCCAGTTCGACGTGGCGGACGATGTTCTCCAGCATGACGATGGCGTCGTCGACCACGAAGCCGACGCACAGCGTCAAGGCGAGCAGCGAGATGTTGTCGATCGAAAAACCGAGCACATACATGCCCGCGAAGGTGCCGATCAGCGAGATCGGCAGGGCGATGGCCGGAATCAAGGTGGCCCGCGCACTGCGCAGGAAGAAGTAGATCACCATGATGACCAGCAGGATCGACAGGCCCAGCGTGAACTCGACATCCTCAACCGCGGCGCGGATCGGCACGGAGCGGTCCAGCAGCATGTCGAGGCTGACGCCCACAGGCAGGCTCTCGCGGATCTTGGGCAGGGTGTTCTTGACCGCGTCGACCACGGCGACCGTGTTGGCGTCGGGCTGGCGCTGGATGGCGATGATGATGCCGCGGGTCGCGTTACGCCAGGCCGCAGTCTTGTCGTTCTCGACGCTGTCGACCGCCCGCGCCACATCCTGCAGCAGCACAGGGGCGCCATTCCTGGACGACACCACGATCGGCATATAGCCCTTGGCGTAGCGGATCGGGCCGGTGGCATCGAGGATGAGGTTGCGGCCGTTATTGCTGGTCGAACCGACCGGCGTGTTGGAATTGGCAGCGGCGACGGCCTTTTGCAAATCGTCGAGGGTGAGGCCACGCGCGGTGAGCTGGTCGAGGTCCGCCTCGACCCGCACGGCGTATTGCTGCGAACCCCAGATATTGACCTGGGCAACGCCCGGCAGGGTTGCCAGCAGCGGCTGGATGTTGGACTGGGCGAAGCGGTCGATATCCGATGTGCGGGCCTGGTCAGAGGTCAGCGCCATGAAGATCACCGGCTGGTCGGCCGGGTTGACCTTCCTGAAGCTCGGCGGCGTCGTCATCTCGTTGGGCAGTTGGCGCTGTGCCGTCGCGATTGCCGCCTGCACGTCCAGCGCCGCACCGTCGACATTGCGGTTGAGATCGAACTGCAGCACGATCTGCGTCGAGCCCAGATAGGAGGTCGACGACATCGTCGAGATGCCGGAGATCGCCGAGAATTGCTTCTCGAGAATGGCGGCCACCGAGGAAGCCATGGTTTCGGGGCTCGCGCCCGGCAGGGTGGCGGTCACCGAAATGGTCGGGAAGTCGACGCGCGGCACGGCCGCCACCGGCAATTGCCGGTAGCCGAACCAGCCGGCCGCAATGAAGGAGACCATCAACAGGATGGTCATGACCGGGCGGCGGATGCACAGTTCCGAAAGCAACGGCTTGTCTCCCGGCTTCAGCTCTTGGCAGAGGTATTGGCGGCGGTGCTCTCCTTGGCCCCCGCATTGATGGCGACCGGCGCGCCGTCGACCAGGCGCAGAACCCCGTCGACCACCACCTGCTCGCCGCTCTCGACGCCCTTGGTGATCACGGCATCGGCGCCTGCGACGCGTGCCACGGTCACGGGCCGAAGCTCAGCTGTTTTACCATCTTTCACCACGAAGACGTAGCTTCCCTTTTGGCCGAGCTGGACGGCGGCATCGGGAACCACCACCTGCGGGCTGGCATTGGGCAGGACGACCTGCACATTGACGAAGGCGCCGCCCCACAGGATCTCGTGCGGATTGGGGATGTCGGCCTTGACCATGATGGTGCCCGTGGCGGCATCGATGGCGTTCTCGACGAAGGACACCTGGCCGGTGAGCGTGTTGTTGCCTGTGAGGGCATCGACGCGCACCGGGCCCTTCGCCATCGCCTCGCGCAGCTCGGCCAGCCGCGACTGCGGGATCGAGAAGGCCACCACGGCCGGGTCGAGCTGGTTCACGGTGGCGAGCGGGGCGGTGTCGGAGGTGCGCACCGTCGAGCCGGGCTTGACCGGGATCGAGCCGATGCGCCCGGGCACGGGTGCGCGGATCACGGTGTAGTCGAGGGTTACCTCGGCTGCTTCCAACGAGGCCTGGTCGGCCTGGAGCTGCGCCTGCCCGACCTTGAGGGCGGTGGCGGCCGTATCGCGCGTGGTCGCCGCACCGGCATTGCGGGCGAGCAGGTCATTGGCGCGGGAAAGATCGATCTGGGCCTGGGCGATCTGGGCCTGGTCGCGCGCGATCTGGGCCTGGATCTGGGCGATCTGCGCCTTGATGGCGCGATCGTCCAGGGTGAAGAGAATGTCCCCCTGCTTGACTTCGGCGCCTTCGGCGACACGAACACTCGTCACCGCGGTGTTGTCGATGCGGGTGCGGATCTGGATGGAGGCATAGGGCGTGGCGGTACCGACGGCATCGATCACCATCGGCATCTGCTTGGCGACCGCCTCGACGAGCACCACCGGCACGGGCGCGGCGTTGCGCTGCGAAGACTTGCCAGTTCCAGCCGCCTGCGGCGCTTCGGGGGCATGCAACGCATCGGCAAAGCCAGGAAGGGCGGCAATGAAAGTCTTGGAGGAAGGCACCGTCTGCACCAGCCAGGGCACCAGGCTGGCACGCTGCCACCATGCCAGGCCGACGACCAGGACGAGAACAAGCACGAAATTGAGAAGACGCTTCATCGAGCCGCCATCAGATCTTCATTAGGTCCGGGCAGGCGAGGCCTCCCCCTTTTTCACGACGATACCCACCGCTGCCGACCATATCCGGAAACGGGTGTTACGATGTATCAATGCGTACAAATTGCAGCGAGTATGTGAACGCATTGTTTCTCATCCGGCACAACGAGCCTCCGCGCGCACACGTTTTCGTGTATAGGAACCGAAATTTCGTGATCACGGTTCAGGCTGGCTCGGGCCCGCAACCAATAGTCTACAAGATTAATAGAAAGATGTTGACCATGGCAATCGGCTTGCCTAATCGTCGCGGCTGAAAGGCCGGGAACCGGGCATTCCCCAAAGGTTTCGGCTGTCAAGAGGTGTGAAATGGGTAAGTTCTGGAACAGGGCCGGCATCGCCATGATGGCCGCCGGCCTGTCGACCATGCTGGTGGCCGCAGCGCAGGCCGAAACGCCACCCGGCCTGCTGGTGGTCGGCCAGTCGATCGACGATGCCGTCAGCTTCGACCCCGCCGAGGGCTTCGAATTGACGACGGTACAGGCCTTCAACGCCCTTTACCAGCGCCTGGTGCAGTCGAACCGGCAGGACGGCACTCGCATCGAGCCGGCGCTCGCCACGTCCTGGGAAGCCGGCAGCGACGGCAAGAGCCTGGTCTTCACCCTGGCCAAGGATGCCAAATTCGCCTCGGGCAACCCCGTGCGTCCTGAGGACGTGATCTTCTCCTTCTCGCGGGCGGTGAAGCTTAACAAGTCGCCCGCCTTCATCCTCAACGAACTCGGCTGGAGCGCCGAGAATGTCGACAAGTCCGTGACCAAGGCCGATGACGGCAAGGTCAAGCTGAGCTGGCAGGCCGATGTCGGCCCCGCTTTCGTGCTCGCCATCCTGACTGCGCCGATCGCTTCCGTCGTTGACGAAGCCACTGTCTCTCCGCAGGCGGCCAACGGCGATTTCGGCAATAGCTGGCTGAAGTCGCACTCGGCCGGCAGCGGCGCCTTCAAGATCAACACCTATACCGCGCATGAGGCGCTGGTCCTGGATGCCAACCCGACCTCGCCGGGCGGCGCCCCCAAGCTGCAGGGCGTGATCCTGCGCAATGTGCCGGACCCGGCCGCCCGCCGTCTCCTGATCGAGCAGGGCGACATCGATATCGCCCGCGGCCTGGGTGCCGACCAGATCGACGCCCTCAAGAAGGAGGGCAAGCTCAACGTGCTCGCCGTGCCGTCGGCCCGCTCGGACTATCTCCTGATCAACACCAAGGCCAATGCCGCCCTCGGCAATCCCGCCTTCTGGGAAGCCGCGCGCTACCTCGTCGACTATGAGGGTATCGCCAAGAACCTGCTGCGCGGGCAGTCGCAGGTGCACCAGGCCTTCCTCCCCGCCGGCTTCCCGGGCGCGCTCAACGACAATCCCTACAAGCTCGATGTCGAGAAGGCCAAGAAGATCCTGGCGGATGCCGGCATCGGCCCGACCAAGATCGCCTTCCCCGTCTTCAACGAAGAACCTTATCTGCAGATCGCGCAGTCCCTGCAGCAGACTTTCGGCCAGGCCGGCCTCACGCTCGATATCCAGCCGGGCGTCGCCAGCGACATCTATGCCAAGGGCCGCTCGGGCCAGTATGAATTCACGCTGCGCTACTGGATTCCGGACTATTTCGACCCGCATTCCAATGCCAGTGCCTTCGCGGTGAACCGCGACAACAAGCACAAAACTGTCGCCCAGCAGGCGGGATGGTTGATCCCCGAACTCAGCGACGAGACGGCCGCCGCCGTGAAGGAACAGGATCCGGCCAAGCGCGCCGCCCTCTACGAGGACCTGCAGCGCAAGCTCCAGAAGAGCTCGCCCTATGTGCTGATGTTCCAGGGCAGCGACCAGGTTGTGCTCAGCAAGGCGGTCAAGGGCTATGCCCAGGGCCTCAACGCCGATCAGGTTTATTACGATCAGGTCGAGAAGTGACTTGATGTCTCGTTCCAATCGTCGAGATTGGGACGAGACGGCCTTCTCCCTCGTGGCGCCGGGGCTTCGCATTCGCGCCACTTCCAGGACTGACGATGCAAGCTGATGAAACGCCGGGCGCCAGGCCCTTCCTCCGCCCGGTGCTCAGGGTGCTGCGCTGGCTGCTGTCCGTCGTTCTGACGTTGTTCGGCCTGATCGTCGTCACCTTCATCCTGACCAGACTCTCCAGCATCGATCCTGCCCTGCAGCAGGTCGGGGATCACGCCAGCCAGTCGAGCTACGAGGCCGCACGCCGCGAACTCGGGCTCGACCAGCCGCTGGTGATGCAGTTCCTGCGCTATCTCGGGCATGTCGTCCAAGGCGATCTCGGCATGGCCACCTCGACGGGCCAGCCCGTCCGCTCCGACATCCTGCGCACCTTCACCGCGACGCTCGAACTGGCCACCGCCGCGGCGCTGATCGGCGCCACACTCGGCCTGGCGCTCGGCATCCTGGCAGCGCTGCGGCCGCGCGGCCTGCTCGACAATGTTGCCCGCCTGTTGTCGCTGATCGGCTATTCGACGCCGATCTTCTGGCTCGGCCTGATCTTCCTACTGCTGTTCTATGCCAGGCTGCATTGGGCGCCGGGACCGGGGCGCCTCGACATCGTGTTCCAATACACCATGAAACCCGTCACCGGCTTCGCGCTGATCGATGCCTGGCTTGCCGGGACGCCAGGCGCCCTGCGCAGTGCCCTCGCCCATCTCGTTTTGCCGACGGCAGTGCTGGCCCTCTATGCGATGGCCGGCATTTCGAGGCTGACGCGTGCCGCCATTCTCGAACAGCTTTCCAGGGAATATGTGCTCACCGCCCGCGCCAAGGGAGCGGGGCCCCTGCGCGTGGTGCTGGTCCATATCCTGCCCAATGTGGCGGGCACTCTGATCACCGTGGTCGCCCTCGCCTATGCCAGCCTGCTCGAGGGCGCGGTGCTGACCGAGACGGTATTCGCCTGGCCCGGCATCGGACGCTATCTCACCGTCGCCATGTTCGCCGGCGACACCGCCGCCATCCTCGGCTCGACCCTGGCGATCGGCATGGCCTTCGTGCTGCTTAACAGCCTCACCGACCTGATCGTCACCCGCATCGATCCGGCCGCATTGGCGGAGCGCGGCTGATGGCCTTCCTTGTCACCGCCCTGCCGGCCCTGCGCCGTTCGCCATCCGCCCTAATCGGGGCGAGCGTGCTCGTCCTGCTCGTCTTCATGGCGCTGGCGGCCCCGCTGATCGCCCCCTACGACCCCAACCTGCAGGACAGCGCCATCCGTCTCGCCGCCCCATCCCGGCAGCACTGGCTCGGCACGGACGGCTTCGGGCGCGACCTGCTTTCGCGCCTGATCTACGGCGCGCAGCCGACCCTGCTGCTGATCGTCCTGGTCACCGTGCTGATGGCTCCGCTCGGCGTAGCCGTCGGGCTGGTCGCCGGCTTCTTCGGCGGCCTCACCGAGCGGGTGCTGATGCGCCTGACCGACATCGTGATGTCCTTCCCGCGCCTGGTACTGGCCTTCGCCTTCGTTGCCATCCTCGGCCCTGGCCTGGTCAATGGCGCTCTCGCCTTGGCCCTGACGAGCTGGCCTGCCTATGCCCGGCTCGCCCGGGTTGAAACCGCTGCCCTGGCCCGCAGCGACTATCTCGCCGCCGCGTCCATGGTCGGCATCAGGGGGCCGCGCCTGCTTCTCGGCCATGTGCTGCCGCTCGTGCTGCCCTCGGCCATCATCCGGCTGGCCCTCGACCTCGCCGGCATCATCCTGGCCGCCGCCGGCCTGGGTTTCCTCGGCCTCGGCGTGCGCCCGCCCATGGCCGAATGGGGCTCGATGGTGGCTGATGGTACCAAGGTGATCTTCGACCAGTGGTGGATCGCCGCCGCGCCGGGCCTTGCCATCTTCATCACCAGCCTGGCCCTGAACCTGCTGGGGGACGGCTTGCGCGACATCCTGGATCCGCGCCATGACTGATACGCTGCTGCAGGTCGAGGACCTGGTGGTCGAGACCAAGGACAAGACAGTCGAGGGCAAGGAAGGCCGCGAAGCGGTACCTCGCCAGCTCGTGCACGGCATCTCTTTCACGGTCGGGCGCGAGAAAGTGGCGATCGTCGGCGAATCCGGCTCAGGCAAGTCGCTCACCGCGCGGGCGATCATGGGCCTGCTGCCCACCAGCCTCGCGGCGCGGGCAACCGGCCTGCGGCTGGGCGAGACCGACCTCGCCGGTCTCGACGCCCGGGGTTGGCAGCGCCTGCGCGGCCGGCGCATCGGCCTGGTGCTGCAGGATCCGAAATTCTCGCTCAATCCGGCTCACCGTGTCGGTCGCCAGGTGGAGGAGGTCCTGCTGCTGCATGGCCGCCTGCCCAAGGCCGAACGGCGACGAAAGGCTCTCGCCCTGCTCGAACAGGTAGGCCTCGACGATCCCGAGCGTGTCTATGGCAGCCTGCCGGCCGAACTTTCCGGTGGCATGGGCCAGCGCGTGATGATCGCCGCCATGCTGATCGGCGAGCCGGAGCTGCTGATTGCCGACGAACCGACTTCCGCGCTCGACCATGTCGTGCGCGATCAGATCCTCGGATTGCTGGAGCGGCTGGCACGCGAACGCGGCATGGGCCTGCTCCTGATCAGCCACGACTTGCAGCAGGTTTCCCGCTTTGCCGACCGCGTCCTGGTGATGCGCCAGGGCTCGATCGTCGATGCTCTCCCGGCCAATGAGCTCGCCCAGGCAAGCCATCCCTATACGCGCGGCCTGTGGCAAGCCCGCCCCTCGGCAGCGACCTACGGCACCCGCCTGCCCACTCCCGACACCCCGCAAGCGCCTTACCCGGGGGATGCACGGCCATGACGGCGCTGTTGATCGACAATCTGGAGGTCAGCTTCCAGCGCCGCGGCCGCAGCTTTGCCGCCGTGCGCGGTGTGAGCTTTGCCGTAGAGCCCGGCGAGACCTTCGGGCTGGTCGGACCGTCGGGCTGCGGCAAGAGCACGGTGCTGCGCGTCCTTGCCGGACTGAACCTGAACTGGCAGGGCGCTATTGCGGTATTCGGGCATTCCCTGCGGCCGGGGCGCGTCATCGAGGGCGCCCTGAGGCGTGACATCCAGATGGTGTTCCAGGATCCCTATGCCTCGCTGCATCCGCGCCACACGATCGGGCGCATGCTCGGCGAACCGCTGGAAATACGAGGAGAGACCGATATTGCCGGTCGTGTCAGGGCCAGCCTCGCCGATGTCGGCCTCGCCGCCGAGATCGCGGGACGCTATCCGCACCAGCTCTCCGGCGGCCAGCGCCAGCGCGTGGCGATCGCCCGGGCGCTGCTGCTCGAGCCCCGCCTGCTGCTGCTCGACGAGCCGACCTCGGCGCTCGACATCTCGGTGCAGGCCGGCATCCTCAATCTGCTCAACGACCTCAAGCGCCGCCACGGCATGACACTGGTGCTGGTGAGCCACGACCCCGACGTGATCGGCCATATGTGCGACAGGGCGGCGCGGATGGCGGACGGCCGGATCGAGGTGCTGCTCGACCGGCAGGATCTTGCGCGCGGCTGACGCGAAGCGATGCGGTCGCGCATAGAGGCCCGGCCGTGCGCCAGCCTTTCTGGACAACGCTCCAAAGACTACTTCTTGTCTTCGAGGATCTTGAAATCATCGAGGCAGGCTTTGCGCTCGATGTCCGGCTTCGATAGGCAAGCCGTGAGCTGTTTCCCGCGCAGTTCGAAAGCGGAACGCACGCAAGCACGCCCCAGCACCGGTGGAATGCCGCCGACCGCACCGAGTGGGCAGGTTCCCTGTACGAAGGCGAACCATGAGCGCTGGCTTTCGACCAGAAGCTTCCTGTCCGGCTCGCCGGCCGTAATCTTCCTCACCTTTTCGTAGATGGCAGCGAGCTTGATGTCCGCCTGCCCGAGGTCCGCGTCGGCGCAGATGGCGATTTCCAGTGGCGTGGAGGGTTTGTCGCAATCGAAACTCGCCCGCCGTGCCGAGCCCGCCGCATCGGCGGCGCCGTCGGCCGTCTCGGCCAGGCAATCGACAGTGATGCCTGCCTCACCGCAGCTGTCGAGCAAGGCAAAGCGTTGCTCGAAGGCGCCACGGACACAGGCAAGGCTCTTGGCGGAAAACGGTCCGCTGCCATCGGCAAGGTCGCATTTCCGGGCGACACGGTCGAGCCAGCGACGCTGATCGGCAATGAGGGCACCGCGGGTCTGCCGGTCTGCCTCCAGGCTCGCGACCGCCTCGCGATAGCTCTGTGCCAGGACGAGATCGGCCCGTCCCAATTTCCGGTCTGAACAAATCGCCTTCTCCAGCGCCGTGTCCGCCTCGCTACAGTTGAAACTCGCCCGGCCAAGCGGCTCGCGCGCGGCGTTCGGATCGGCAAAGCGCTCCGCCACCTCGCTCTGGCACGTCGCCGCCATCGACATATAGAGCGTGCCCTGCTGGCCGGCATAACGGTAGGCGCATAGCTGCATGCGCTCGCCATAATCGATCTGATCCGCCTTGGAGAGCCGCGGGTAAAACTCCTTTTCGCAGATGGAGACGACAATGGCGCTGAATCCGGTATCCGCACTGGAGCCCCAGCGGCATTCGCGCAGCAACGCCGTCGCCGCCCTGCAGCTCTTCTGCTCCCGCAGCAGATTTTCGAGGCCCTCTATCCCGGACTCCCCGGGCCTGGCGCAGGAACTATCCTGCGCAAAAGCCGGCTGCGCGGCCGCGAGCAGGATCGAAAGGATCAGAAAACCGAAATAGCGCATCGCCGACACTCTCAAAGGGAATGGCGAGAGGCTATAGGGGGCGAGGCCTGTCCGGCCATCGCCTTTGACCGGCGTTCTCGGCACAAACCGGCAGATCCATGCCGAAATGTACGGATGGCACGCCGAAGCTCAGTCCAGGCTCGGATTGCCCTTGAGCGTGTTGCTGACGGTGCAGATCCGCTCCGCATCGACAATGATCGCCGCCTTCGTCGCCTCGTCGAAATCGCCAGTGACCTCGATCGTGACATGGAAACGCGCGATGCGCGAGGGTTCGTCCGCCGCCTTCTCGCCCTTGACCTCGGCACGGACCTCGCCGAGCCTGTCGAGCACGCCGAGATTGCTGGCGGCGATGCGGGCGCTGAGCACGAGGCAGGCCGACAGCGAGGCATAGAGCAGGTCGAGCGGATTGAAGCCGGCCTCCGAGGGACGGGTGACCACGCCGATCTCCCCGCCCGTGGCCGACGTCACCAGAGGGTGTCCCAGGCGGGACAGCACGGCCGTTGCTCCCGTCTGCCTCGGTTTCACTTTTGCAACCGACATGCCGTTCTCCCTTATGGCCCAAGCAGGTAAATTCCCGCTTTCGGCAGGAAGATCCGGCCCGCTCCGGCCGCTTCCTGTCCACGGCGCCGGCAGCGCGTGTCCGCCTTTCGGTCACGGTGCCACCAAATTACCACTCTAGCCTGGGCGACGCCCGTAGCGCGTGGCCACAGGCACCCACCCCATTGCTCATGCTTCTTCATCCAACAGGCCGGAGACGTTTTCAATGACCATGACCATGCTGAACCGTCGCACCCTCCTCGCCTCCGCGACAGGCATTGCCCTGGCTGCCAGCGCTGGAGCCGCGCCCGCCCGCGCGGCCGCCTCGGAATCCGCAGGCCCGAAAGGCCCCGCCGAACTGCCGCCCCTGCCCTATGAAGCCGCGGCACTGGCACCGACCATCGATGCCGAGACCATGACGCTGCATCACGACAAGCACCATCAGGCCTATGTCAGCAATTTCAACGCGGCCCTGAAGCAGGAACCCTCGCTGGCGGACCTCAGCTACCCCGATATCCTCGCTGGCCTGGACAAGGTTCCGCAGTCCGTCCGCCAGGCAGTGCGCAACAATCTCGGCGGCCATGTCAACCACACCATGTTCTGGCAGATCATGGGCGCCAAGGGCGGCGAGCCCGCAGGCGAAGTGCTCGCCGCCATCGAGCGTGATTTCGGCGGCGTCGCCAAGCTGCAGGAAGCCTTCGGTGCCGCCGGTGCCAAGGTCTTCGGTTCGGGCTGGGTGTTCGTCACTGTGACGAGCGAGGGCAAGCTCGCCCTCGACAGCAGGCCCAACCAGGATACGCCGCTGATGGACGGCAAGCGCGTGCTGTTCGGCAACGACGTCTGGGAGCACGCCTATTACCTGACCTACCGCAACCGTCGGCCGGATTATCTCAAGGCCTGGTGGAAGGTGGTCGACTGGCACAAGATCGGCGAACGCTACGCGCTTGCCAAGCAGGGCAAGCTGGTGATCTGACGCTTGCGGCGGATGTGAGAGCACAGGCAACAAAAAGCCCTTCCCGCAGCTGCGGGAAGGGCTGAAACGCAAACGCCTCGAACGAACTCAGTAGCGATAGAGTTCCGGCTTGAACGGGCCGTTCTGGTCCACGCCGATATAGGACGACTGCTTGTCCGTGAGCTTGGTCAGGGTGGCGCCGACCTTGGCGAGGTGGAGCGAGGCGACCTTCTCGTCCAGATGCTTGGGCAGCGTGTAGACCTGCTTGCCGTACTGGCCGGGGTTGGTCCACAGCTCGATCTGAGCCAGCGTCTGGTTGGTGAAGGAGGCCGACATCACGAAGGAGGGATGGCCGGTGGCATTGCCCAGATTGACCAGGCGTCCCTCGGACAGGAGGATGATGCGATGGCCGTCGGCGAACTGGATCTCGTCGACCTGCGGCTTCACATTGGTCCACTTCAGGTTGCGCAGGCCGGCGACCTGGATCTCCGAATCGAAGTGACCGATGTTGCAGACGATGGCGCGATCCTTCATGGCGCGCATATGGTCGAGCGTGATGACATCGACATTGCCGGTAGCGGTCACGAAGATGTCGGCGCGGGGAGCAGCCTGCTCCATGGTGACGACTTCATAGCCTTCCATCGCGGCCTGCAGGGCGCAGATCGGATCGACTTCCGAAACCAGCACGCGGCAGCCGGCATTGCGCAGCGAGGCCGCCGAGCCCTTGCCGACGTCGCCGAAGCCGGCGACCATGGCGATCTTGCCGGCCATCATCACGTCGGTGCCGCGGCGGATGCCGTCCACCAGCGATTCGCGGCAGCCATAGAGGTTGTCGAACTTCGACTTGGTCACCGAATCGTTCACGTTGATGGCGGGGAAGAGCAGCGTGCCTTTCTTGGCCATCTCGTAGAGGCGATGCACGCCCGTGGTGGTTTCCTCGGTCACGCCGCCGATGGCGAGCGCATTCTTGGTGTACCAGCCCGGATGCGTGGTAAGGCGCTTCTTGATGGCAGCGAAGAGGACCTCCTCTTCTTCATTGGTGGCGCCGTCGAGGAAGGCGGTATCGCCCTTCTCGGCGCGCAGGCCCAGATGCATCAGCATGGTGGCGTCGCCGCCATCGTCGAGGATCAGGTTCGGCGTGCCGCCATCGGCCCATTCGAAGATCTTGTGGGTGTATTCCCAGTAGTCTTCCAGGCTCTCACCCTTGATGGCGAAGACCGGGGTGCCGGCGGCAGCGATGGCGGCGGCGGCATGGTCCTGGGTGGAGTAGATGTTGCAGGACGCCCAGCGCACATCGGCGCCGAGAGCCTGCAAGGTCTCGATCAGCACGGCCGTCTGGATGGTCATGTGCAGCGAACCGGCGATGCGGGCGCCCTTGAGCACCTGGCGCGGGCCATATTCGGCGCGCGTGGCCATCAGGCCCGGCATTTCGCTCTCGGCGATCTCGATTTCCTTACGGCCCCAGGCGGCCAGACCCATATCCTTGACGATATAATCTTGCGTGCTCATTCGATGCTTCCCGCATTTGACATGGCGGGCGTCTAGCACAGTCGGCCTTCCCCGGCAATAAGGATATAAGGATTTCTTTATGTGACGGGGGTTCTGGCACCTCGGTCCCAGCCAGGCACAACGCAAAAAGGGCGGGCCCAACCGCCCGCCCTCCTGCTTCTTCCGATGCCATGGTCCGGCGAATAGCGGCCTTACTGGCCGAGTTCGTCCCGCGTGGGGATGCGCCCGTTCGGCGTCAGCTTGTTGATGATCTCGGGCAAATGCTGCGCGAGCTGGCCGAGCAGGTCGTTGGGATTGACGCCCGCCTTCTGGGCGAGGTTATTCAGCGTATCCTGGCCGAGGACCTGGCCGAGCTGGCCCGGCTGGATCGGCTGGTTCTGCCCGCCGCCGATCCAGGAATTGATCACGTCCCCGTGGCCCGATTGCTGGAACTTCTCGAGGAGACCGCCAAGGCCGCCGAGCAGGCCGCCATCGCTGGAGGCATCCGCCTGCGGTGCGGACGGTGCGGGAGCCGGGGCCGGCGCTGGGATGGAGGCCTGAGTGTCAGCCTGAGCGTCGCTGCTGCCGCCACCGAGCCATTTGGCCAGAAGCAGAGCACCTGCGGCAAGAATGAGCGGCTTGGCCAAGCCGCTGCCACTATCCGGAACTGCTTCGTTCACCGCGTTATCAAAAAAACCCATAAGCGCCTCCTATTTCTGGGAGATGCCGCGTCACCTGCGGCTTACCTCAAGGAAGTCTATTCTGGCATCCATGGCAGGCGTTTTACAATATTCCCATTTGTGAAATTTTTTCCGCGCACCCATTTCGTTACGGCACCCCTCGCTCTTGCCAAAAGAATGCAGGTCCTTACGATGCGAACACCGATCAAATTCGGAAACGATTATCGATTCGGCGGAGGAACGCGCTCATGGGCGACTTAGGTTGGATCTGGACCATTGTTGTTGGCATCATTGCCGGCTTTCTCGCCAGCAAGGTGGTGAATAAATCGGGGGCCGGCCTGATCATGGATCTGGTCATCGGCCTGGTCGGCGCCGTCGTCGGCAAATTTATCGGCGGCGCGCTGCTCGGCATGGGCCCCAATTCGGGGATCCTCGAAAATCTTCTGGTCGCCTTTGCCGGCGCTGTCGTGGTGCTGGTGGGCTACAATGCCCTGATGCGCCGCCGCTGACAGGCCGCCGGTCACACCGGACGAATTTTTCCAGGAAGCAACCGCATTCAGGCGGCGGCGTCGTTGCGGCCGCTTTCTCATTGGTGCAGCACGAAGTCCGGATCGTAGGGCACGCTGAATTCGCCGACATCGGACAGCACTGCCAGCCGGTTTCCGCGGACCTCCACCTCCGTCACTCGGTCCCAGCCCGCCGGTACCGGCATGATGCCGATGACCTGCCGCAAGTCGATCTCGCCCGACGGCGTCAGGCTGATCGAGGTCGGGATGCCCTGCTCGCTATAGTCGTTCGGCTCGATCGACGCCTTGTGGCCCGCCAACAGATAGGTCCGCACTTCCTCCAGCCCGAGCACGCCGCGATGGCGGCTGTTCCAGGGGCTGTAATAGCGGCCGCCATTGCTCATCCACAGCAGGGTGGAGGGGAAGTCTTCCGGCCGCTTCAGGCTGAGCACCAGATCCGCCTCGCGATGCCGTAGCGCGGCGCCCCAAGCGAACTCCCGGCCGGGCGCCTCGGGCATCATCACGCAATCCTCGTGGTTGCGGTCGAACGGGTAGCAGCTGAGATTGGCCGTACCGCCATCGGCAAGCGGAGCCTTCTTGAGATCATTGAAGCGCGCGGGATAGGCCAGTGCCGAGTGCCCCTTGAGCGGATCGGCCTCCAGCGGATCGGCCGATGTCTCGATGAAACGCTTGGGCGAAAAGCTCAGATGGCCGCCCTGTGGCAGCGACACCATCATGTGCAGGCCGACGGAGACGGCGCCCTCGCCTCCCTGGAACAGATGGCGCTGATAGAGGAAGGGATTGTCGTCGCGCAGGGTGAGTTCCTTGACGACGCGCGCGCCCATCACCCGCTTTTCCAGTTCGAAACGGGCCTGGCGCCCGCCATCGACCGCGCGGGTCTCCAGGTGCTTCCAGGCCGAATTGGCCGGCCAGCCATGGGCCGGTGAGCCATCGACATCGCTCAGGCCAAAAGGAGCGCAGAGGAAATCACCCGCCAGGCGCTGCAGATGGGCCGGCGTGTCGGCGGCATGCGCCTCCTCCAGCCAGGGGGCACGGTGCAGCGGTGCGACCTTGCGGCCGTCCCGCTCCACGACGAGTTCCCGGATATGCCCGACCGCAAGATCCAGTGTCGCACGGATGCCGCGCGCCTCGATCGTGACAAACTCCTCATCGGCGGCCATCGACTGCATCTCCCCTGAATCGTCTGATTTTTATTCGTGTCAAAACAATAAGATAGGCTTCCCGTGGCTCCAGTATGATCCAAAAGCGGACAGACGCAACAGGCCGGCGAATGCCACAAACAGCCGCTCCGGTTGCCTCGTCTTCTTCGCCGGGGCCCTCGACCAAGGCGAAGAAGGCGCTTGCAACAATATAAATGCACTAATATATTAATCGACGCCGCAGGGAGCAATCATCGGAGCCACCCATCATGCTGGACACGCTGCGACATGCGAATGTGAGGCCGCGCTCCACGGCGACCAATGTCTACGAAATGCTGCGCAGCGACATCGTCCTCGGCGTGCTCAGACCACAGCAGCCGATCCGCGAGGCCGATATCGCCGCCAGCCTCTCCGTGTCGCGCACGCCGGTGCGCGAGGCCTTGCTGCGCCTCGCCAATCTCGGCCTGGTCGAGATCTTTCCGCAGAGCGGCACCGTGGTCGCGCCGATCCGGGTGGAGAAGGTCAAGGCTGCCCAGCTGATCCGGGAGGTCGTGGAGGTGGAAGTCAGCCGCAGGGCATGCCAGGTGGCGAACCAGGCCGATCTCGACGCGCTCGCGGGCATCGTCGACGAACAGGAATTCGCGGCGGGGCGCAAGGACGTGCGCCGCTTCTACGAATTGGACGAAGCCTTCCATCGCCGCATTTTCGCAACGGTCGACTGCCTTGCCGCCGCGGACGAGCTGGAGGACATGAAGGCCCATCTCAACCGCCTGCGCTTCGTCACCGTGAACTGGCCGAACCGCTCGGAAGCCATCATCGCCGAACATCGCGACATCCTTGCCGGCCTCGCCGCCGGGGACGAGGACGCCACCGCCATCGCCATGCGCAACCATCTGCGCACGATTTTGCAGGCGCTCGACAGTTTCGTCACGCGCACGCCGTGAACCAGAGCCGTCGCAAAGGCGGCCGTCACAACGACAAAGCCAAGGCTGCGGCAACGACCGCAGGCAGGAGGGAACCCCATGATCTTGACGAAGTTACGTGCAGCGGCCGTTGCCGGCCTGCTTGCCGCGGGTTTGTCGGCCCCGGTGAGCCACGCCGCCGACAAGCCGCAACTGACGGTGTCGCACGACAAGGCCGGCTGGCAGGCCAATTTCGAGGCCTATGGCAAGGATGACCCCACCGCGAGCTGGCAGGTCACGCCCTTCGGCGACACCACCAACTACCAGGCGGCGGTCAGGGCGGCCCTGCCGACCTCCTCGGCGCCCGGCATGTTCACCTGGTGGTCCGGCTACCGCATGAAGGATCTGGTGGAGGCAGGCCTTCTGGAAGATTTGACCGCGATCTGGAAGCCGTTGCTGGCCGAGGGCAAGGTCAAACAGGAAGTCGCCGATGCCTTCTCCTTCGACGGCAAGATCTATGCCGTTCCCAACAACGTCGCCTATTGGGCGATGTTCTACAACAAGAACGTCTACAAGGAGCTCGGCCTGCAGGTTCCCAAGACCTGGGACGAGCTGGAAGGCAACCTCGCCAAGATCAAGGCTGCCGGCAAGGTGCCGATCGGCCAGACCATCGAGGGGCGCTGGCCGGCCTTCATCTGGTTCTCGGAATTCCTAGTACGGTCCGATCCGGATTTCTACGTCAAGCTGATGGCCGGTAAGGCCAAATATACCGATCCCCAGGTCGCGGCGGCCTTCGCCACCTGGAAGGACTGGATGGCCAAGGGCTGGATGGACGACGGCACCTCGCCTTTCGGTTTCACCACCGGCGACAGCATGAACAACTCCTTTGCGCAGGGGAAGGTCGTTCACATGCTGGTCGGCACCTGGTTCGCCGACACAGTCACCAAGGCCGGCACCATCGAAGGGCGCGACTGGGGCCTGTTCGTGCTGCCCAACAAGAATGCCAGCCTGCCGCCGAGCGTGATCTTCGAGGCGGGACCGCTGCTGGTGTCGAAGAATTCCGACACGCATGACACGGCGGTGAAATCAGCCACCTATTGGATGAGCAAGGCAGGCGAGCAGCGCTGGGCCGACCTCACCGGCTTCCTCGTCGCCAACAACGATGCCAAGCTGCCTGATGACAAGGAGGTGGCGAAGCTGAACGATGTGGTGGCCAAGGACCACTACAAGCTGCTCGGCCGCTATTGGGAAACCACCCCCTCACCGATCGCCGAGGCGGCCGTCGACGAGATCTCCAAATTCGTGCTCGACCCGAATTCCGCTCCGGAGGTGATGCAGAACCTGCAGAAGATCGCGGACGACTACTGGGCTGCCCATCCCAAGCCGTGAGGTCGCTCGCAGCATCTGCTCAACAGTAAGACGAAGCACAACTTGCCTTCTCCGCGAAGCGGGGAAGGTGGCCCGGCGAAGCCGGGTCGGATGGGGTGAAGCGGGCAATGCGCCGATCGCAACCCGATTGCACAACCATCCTGCCAGCCTTCCGGGGTTTCGAGCTGCCCACCACCCCCCATCCGTCATTTCTTCGAAATGACACCTTCCCCACTGCGTGGAGAAGGCTTTCTGAAGCACTTCCGGAGCCCGACGCAGCGATCATGCCTCCCCTGTCCGACCCAAAGCAGCGCGAAGCCTATCTCTATGTCGCCCCGGCGGCATTGATGGTGGGTATCTTCCTGATCCTGCCGATGCTCTACACCACCCTGCTCGCCTTCACCGACTGGAACGGCATGACCGCGCCGACCTTCATCGGCCTCGCCAACTTCTTCAAGCTGGTGACGGATACCAATTTCACACGCCCCTTCGTCAACACGCTGAAATGGATGGTGCTGGGCGTGGTGCTGCCGGTCGGGCTCGGCTTCTTCTTCGCCTATGCCATTTCCGGGCTGAAGGGGGCGAAGCTGATGCAGATCTGCATCTACATTCCCGCCACCATCTCGGCCTCCGCTGCCGGCATCGTCTTCGGCTTCGTGCTGCGCGACCAGGGGGCCCTCAACATCCTCCTGGACACCATCGGCCTCGGGGCCCTCAAGGTGAATTGGCTCTATGTCCAGCCCTACAACACCTATGCGATGATCGGCGCCTATACCTGGCAGGCAACCGGGATCAATGTGATGATCTTCCTGGTCGGCCTGCAGAACCTGCCGAAGGAGCCAGTCGAGGCGGCCACGCTCGACGGCGCAGCCGGCTTCGTGCTCGCCACCAGGATCATCATCCCCATGCTGATGCCCTATGTGGTGATCGCCTCGCTGCTGGCGGTGATCAACTCCTTCAAGGTCTTCGACACCATCTGGGTGATGACCGGCGGCGGGCCGGCCCGCATGTCGGAGACCCTGGCGGTGACCATGTACAAGGAGGGTTTTGCCAATTTCAAGATGGGCTACGCCTCGGCCGTGGCCATGGTGATCTCGGCGCTCTCGCTGGTGTTTTCCTATCTCTATCTGCGCAACATGCTCGCACGGGAAAGCCAGGTATGAGCCGGCAGCGCGCGACCGCGGCGGAACCCCGCGACCTCAGGAAGACCGTGCTTTCGGGCGCCATGCTGGCGGTGACGCTGGTCTGGCTTTCGCCGATGGCCTTCCTTCTGATGAACACGCTCAAGACGGCCACCGACTATACCCGCGGCCCGCTCAAGCTGCCGACCAGCTTCAATCTCCTCGGCAACATCGCCAATGCCTGGGCGCAGGGTATCCAGGGGGGCTTCATCAACTCGCTGCTCTATGGGGCGGCAAGTTCCCTCACCGCCGTGCTGCTCGCCGCCTTCGCCGCCTATGGCATCGTCAGGCTGAAGCTGCCGCGGGGGCTCGCCTGGTTCCTGTTCATCTATTCGGGCACGATCTTCCCGCTGCAGATGTATCTGATCCCGCTGTTCAAGAGCTATATCGCCCTTGGACTCTACGACACCAAGCTCGGCCTGTTCGCCTTCTACACTGCGATCTGCATCCCCTTCGCCACTTTCGTGATGCGCGGCTTCTTCCTCACCGTGCCCTGGGACATCCAGGAGGCGGCCGAGATGGATGGCGCCTCGAGCTGGGAAGTGTTCTGGAAGATCATGATGCCGCTGGCCAAGGCGCCCTTCCTGATGCTCACTTTGGTGCAGTTCACCTGGGTGTGGAATGACCTGCTCTTCGGCATGATCCTGGTGCGCTCTCCCGACGCCCGCCCGGTCCAGGTCGCCTTGCTCGGCATGCAGAGCCTCTATGGCCAGGCCGACGCGCCGACCATCATCACCGCGACCCTGATCGTCTCGCTGCCGACCCTGATCCTGTTCCTCATGCTGCAGAAGCATTTCGTCCGCGGCCTCGCTCTATAGCGTTTTGCGATGCCGACCGAATCACCAAGAATCGCAAAGACGCGTTCGAACAAAGAGCCAGAGCAAAAGTGCGTTTTCGCTAAAACGCGCTTTGCTTCTGGGAACTGCGAATTGATGCGTCCTTTCTCCCTCTTCTCTTCCTGCAATCGGATAGTGCGATGAAGATCGTCGACCTCAAGGCCACCACCGTCGCCGTGCCGCTCGAAGCGCCGCTGCGCCATGCCGCCGGCGCGCATTGGGGCCGCTTCATCCGCACCATCGTGGAAGTCATTACCGACGAGGGGATCATCGGGCTCGGCGAGATGGGCGGAGGCGGTGAATCGGCCGAGGCCGCGGTGCGCGCCTTGCTGCCCTATCTCCAGGGGCATGATCCCCTGCAGCTCGAACAGCTGCGCTGGAAGATCATGAATCCTACAGCTTCGCTCTACAACAATCGCATGCAGCTCCATGCCGCCATCGAAATGGCCTGCATGGATGCCGCCGGCAAGAAGCTCGGCATCCGCGCCTGCGACCTGATCGGCGGGGCCATCCGCGAGACGATTCCTTTTGCCAGCTATCTGTTCTACCGCTACCCCCACGAGGCGAGCGGCCAGGGCGGCGAAACCAGCCCCGACGAGATCGTCGCCCATGCCCGCGTGCTCAAGGCCCGGCACGGCTTCACCAGCCACAAGCTGAAGGGCGGCGTCTTCCCGCCGGACCACGATATCGAGACGTTCCGGGCTCTCGGTGCCGCCTTCCCCGGCGACCGGCTGCGCCTCGATCCCAATGCCGCCTGGTCGGTGGAGGAAGCGGTCCGGGTGGGGCGCGCGATCGAGGATCTCAACAATGATTATTTCGAGGACCCGACCTGGGGCCTCGAAGGCATGCGCCGCTTGCGGAGCCTTGTCCGCATTCCCACCGCGACCAACACGGTGGTGGTGAATTTCGAGCAACTCGCCGCCAATCTGCGCCTGGAAGCGGTGGACGTCGTGCTGCTCGACACCACTTTCTGGGGTGGCCTGCGCCAGGCCCACAAGGCCGGCACCGTGCTGGAGACCTTCCAATACGGCGCTGCCGTGCACTCCTCAGGCGAACTCGGCATCCAGCTCGCCTCGATGCTGCATCTGGGCGCCGCGCTGCCAAACCTCTCCTTCGCCGCCGATGCGCATTACCACCATCTCACCGACGACATCATCGTCGGCGGCCCGCTGCGCTATGTTGGCGGCGCCATCGCCCTGCCGCAAGGGCCGGGCCTCGGCGTCGAGCTCGATCGCGACAAGCTCGCGCGCTATGCCGAGCATTACCGGGAGGTCGGCGGCTATGCCTATGACCGCGACCCCGGTCGCCCAGGCTGGTATGCGATGCTGCCCGAACAGCGCTTCGCCGATCCCCGGAAATAAAGCGTTTTCCAGAAAAGTTGATAGGCTTTTCGATTAAAAAACACGTCCATACAATGAGTTAGAAAGAAAGTGCGATTCAGAGAAATCGCACTTTGCTCCGGAGGCCCGTTCAGGCTGCCCGATAGCGTTCGGCTGCATGCTCCTGCCGGAAATTCGGCAGCATGGCACGGCGGGCAGCGTCGAAGGCCTCCCACTGCCCCGCATCCGGCAAGGGGGGAATGGTGACGGCTTCGCGCCTGTCGAAGCCGACCAGCGCGGCGTCGACCAATTCGCCGACCTCCATCACACCTTCCAGCGCGTTCACGTCGCGGCCGGAGCGTTCCCAGATCTCGGTGCGGGTCGCCGCCGGCAGCACGGCCTGGACATAGAGGCCGCGCGGGCCGAGTTCCACCTGCAAGGCCTGCGACAGGGTCAGCACGAAGGCCTTGGTCGCCGCATAGACGCCCAGGGAAAATTCCGGCGCCAGCGCCACCACCGAGGCGATATTGACGATGGCACCGGCGCCCGCGGCGAGGAAGCGAGGCGTCACCGCGCCGGCCAGTCGCGTCAGCGCCGTCACGTTGAGGCGAATGAGCCTGTCCAGCGCTTCCGGGTCCTGGTCGGCAAAGCCGCCATGGGCGGCCGCACCGGCATTGTTGACCAGGATGCCGATCCTCGCATCCTCGCGCAGGCGAGCCTCGACCCGCGCGAGATCCTCGGAGCTCGTGAGGTCCGCCTTCAGGACATCGACGGCAACGCCGTTCTCCTGGCGAAGGCGGCCGGCAAGCGCGGTCAGGCGCGCCTCGTCCCGTGCCACCAGCACGAGGTCATGGCCACGCCGGGCGAAGCGTTCGGCATAGGTCGCGCCAATGCCGGTCGAGGCACCGGTGATGAGAACCGCGGGAAGGGATTTGGTCATGGCATCTCTCCAAACTTATTCATGATGGTCATCATATATAATGCATTCATGATGGATATCATGTATAAAGTCAAGCGAGACAGGAGAGCCCGTCATGAAAGTCAGCCGCGAGCAGGTCGCCGAGCATCGCCACCGCATCCTGGATGCAGCCGCGCGTCTCTATCGGGAAAAGGGTCTGGAAGGGGTGAGCGTCGCGCAGATCATGGCCGCCGCCGGGCTCACCCATGGCGGCTTCTACGGTCACTTCAAGTCGAAGGAGGACCTGATCGCCCAGGCGCTCGCCCATGTGCTGTCCCAGTCCGAAGGTGCCAAAACCCCGGGCCGGACGATGGCCGACTATGCAACGGCCTATCTCAGCCGCAGGCACCGTGACGCACGTGCCGAGGGGTGCCCCTTTGCCGCGCTCGGCACCGAAGCCGTGCGCGGGTCACAGGATATCCGTGCCGTGCTGACCCGCTCCCTGCGCGAGCAGATCGAGGATTTCAGCGCGACCGCTCCCGGGGAAACGCCGCAGGAACGGCGCAACGCCGCGATCGCCGGCTGGGCCGCCATGGTCGGCGCCGTCATCCTGGCCCGCATCGCCGACGATCCTGCCCTATCCGACGAGATCCTGTCGGCGACGCTCCGGCACATGGCCGGTTCGTGACGAAGCCCGACTTTTCCTCGCCGGGCCGCCGGCGCTCATCCATACGGTCCGAGCCGCTCAGGCTCAAGCCCAGCCGAACAAGGTCGGTTCCGGCTTTGGCAAGGCGCCTTCGATCTCGAGCAGGCGGCGCTTGGTCGCCACGCCGCCATAGGCCGAAAAACCGCCGAACTTGCCGCCGGCCGCCATCACCCGATGGCAGGGCATCACGATGGTGAACGGGTTCTGCCCCATGGCCTGGCCGACATCGCGCGCCAGCAGGGGATCGCCCAATTGCTTGGCGATTTCGCCATAGGTCATGGTCGAGCCCGGGGGGATGGCCCGCGCCACGGCATAGACCCGGCGATTGAATTCCGGCACGGTGGTCATGTCGAGCTCGATGAAGCCGAGATCGGCGGCCTCCCCCGCCAGCAAGGCCCGGATCGCCGTGATGGCCTGGCGAACCGGCGCCGGCGGCTCGACCTCTGTCACCCCCGGAAGGGAGCGCAGCATGCGCGCCCGCAGGCCCGCCGGGCTATGGGAGGGCAGTTGCACGCTGACCAGGCCCCTCTCGCCCCAGGCCAGGGCGCAAGTGCCGATTTCGGTGTCGAACAAGGCAAAATGGGGGGAAGTCATCGCTTCGTCTCCCTGTGGTTGAACTTGCCGCGATATCACCGCAGAAAGCCCCGCGCTTCCACCCGATATCTATGGTCGGCAAGTATTATTCGCCAGTCGCGTGGCGTCATCTAAAACTCCACCAAAAAGGCCTTTACTTTACCGAACGGCATGGCCAGGCAGGCGTTTGCAAATTCAAACCGTTCCAAACAAGGGTTGAGCGCAAGGAAATCCGTTCATATCGGTGAAAAAAGCAGGATTTCCGTGCGTTTCCGGTGTACATGCGATGGCGATATCGAACCGGTCATGCGATAACGCGATCGGACGAATCATCGAAAGGATAACATCATGCCTGTCAGCACCAGCGATCTTGCCGACCGTATTGCCGCCGCTCATGGCCTGACTAAGACTGCCGCTAAGGCAGCTGTAGAGGACGTTCTGAAAGGGATCACCGAAGCGGCTGTCAAGGGTGAGGAAGTCTCCCTGAACGGCTTCGGTAAGTTCAAGGTGCAGGCCAAGCCCGCACGCGAAGGCCGCAACCCTTCCACCGGCGCCACCATCAAGATCGCCGCTTCCAAGAAGGTGGTCTTCCAGCCCGCCAAGGCGCTCAAGGATGCCGTGAACGGCTGATTTCGCGGGCCGCAAGCCCCGTTTCAAACACGGGACGGTGTCAGTGAGACACCGTCCCGTTTTATTTTGCGCGTAAGCTTCCCCCCTCAGCTAGGCGGCATTGCAAGGCCGCAGCCGTGCAGCACGATCTCGCCGATGGCGAGCGCTGCGGCCTCGAAATCCTTCTTGGTCAGCCGGCTGACTTCCATGGCATCGCAGGCCAGCACCTCGAAATCGGCGTAGAACTGCGTCGTGCTCCACAGCATGATGAAGAAATGCGGAATGGCGATCGGCGCCATCCTGCCGGCGGCGATCCAGCCTTCGATCACGGCGGCCTTGGCCCGGGTCGCCTGCTTGACATGGCCGCGGCCGGCCTTGTCGAGGAATTTCGCACCGCTGAGGATCTCGTTGGCGAACAGTTTCGACTGGGCCGCGAAGCGGCGCGAATAGTCGAGCTTGGCCCGGATATAGGCCATGATCGCCTCGGCCGGATCGCGCTCGGGCTGCAATTCCTCCAGCGCCGTATCCCAGCTGGCAAGCAGCCGGTCGATCAAGGCACGGTAGATATCCTCCTTGGCCGGGAAGTAATAATAGACATTCGCCTTGGGCAACCCCGAGTGCTCGGCGACCTCGGCGATCCGCGTGCCATCGAAACCCTTGCGGGCGAACAGGTCGATCGCGGCAGTCAGGATCGCGGCCTCGTTGCGCGCCCGGATGCGCTCCTCGCTGTCCGAGCCGTCCCTACGCGCCTTCTTTGCGCTGGTCGTCGCCACTTTCGCCTCCCGCACTGTGCAATGCGTCCCGTGCCCCGGACATGCCGGTATCGGGACCCGATGTCAAAACCTGACCGAAGCGTCAGATTTTTTCAACTCATAACTTGACGTTTTGGTCAGGTTTTGCCTATCCTTCTCGCAACGAGGGGAAAGCAGGACCATGCCGGCATCATTGCGTCACGTCATGGAGGAAGTGCTGGACGGCTGGCAGGCCGACCTGTCGCCCGCCTGGCGCGAAATCCTCGGTCCGGTCGAGCTGGGCTTCGCCGACATGGATGGCAATCTGGCGCTGGAGCCGTGGGAACCGGTGTTCCCGGTACGCAAGGGGCGCCTCTTTCCGGGCCAACCCAAGGGCGCGCATATGCTGCGGGCCTTCGACGGCCTCGAACCGGCCCAGGTGCGCTGCGTGGTGCTGGGCCAGGACCCCTATCCCAGTCCCGACTTTTCGACCGGCCGCGCCTTCGAGGCCGGCAATGTCGCGCAATGGCGCGAGCTCGAAAAGATGTTCTCGGTCAGCATCCGCACGGTGATGCAGATGATCGTCGCCGCCCGCACCGGCGAGGCGGGCTGGACCAGCAGCACCGCCGACTGGCCACGCCTGCGCGCCGCCATCGAGGCCGGCACCGTCGAGCTCGAGCCGGCCCATGCGGTGGCCGATCGCTGGGTAGCCAGCGGGGCCCTGCTGCTCAACGCCTCGCTGACCCTCAGCCGCTTCCAGGTCGGCATCGATCCGCATCAGAGCCGAGGTCATCTGCCGCTGTGGCGCCCCTTGATGATTGCCGCGCTGCGCCATCTCGCCGGCGCAGGCCGGCCCATGGTCTTCCTCGGCTTCGGCGAGGCCGCGGCGCAGACCCTGCAGGCCGCCGGCATTCCGGAAGGCCCCGATTGCATCCTGCGCGAGCACCCCGCCCGGGGCGACGCGGTGCTCGGCCTGCCCAATCCCTTCATTCTCGGCAATGAGCGGCTCAAGGCGCTCGGCGCCGCTCCCATCGATTGGTGAAGCCATGTCTCGTGACGCCGAGTACGACTATGTGATCATCGGCGCCGGTTCAGCGGGATGCGTCGTCGCCAACCGCCTGTCGGCGGATCCCGGCAATCGCGTATTGCTGCTCGAAGCGGGTGGACGCGACCGCAATCCGCTGTTCCGCCTGCCCATGCTGATGGGCAAGCTCTTCAATTCCGGCCTCTACAACTGGAACTACCGCACCGAACCGGAGCCCCATCTCAACGACCGCACGCTCTACTGGCCGCGCGGCAAGGCACTCGGCGGCACCTCCACCATCAACGGCATGATCTATGTGCGCGGCAACGCCCATGACTATGATCGCTGGGCGCAGATGGGCCTGCCGGGCTGGTCCTATGACGAGGTGCTGCCCGCCTTTCGCCGCTCCGAGGCCCATGTCGAACGCAATGGTGCCTTCCACGGCACGGATGGCGCCCTCACCGTCTGCCGCGCCCGCGGCCGCAACGGGTTGTTCGATGTCTTCATCGAGGCGGGCGTGCAGGCGGGCTATCCCCGCAACGACGATTTCAACGGTGCCGAACAGGAAGGGTTCGGACGCTATGATTTCACTATCCGCAAGGGCAAGCGCTGGTCGACATCCCATGCTTTCCTGCGTCCCGTCCTGGATCGCCCGAACCTGACGGTGGAGGTGAACGCGCTCAGTCAGCGTATCCTCGTGGAGAACGGCCGCGCCATTGGCGTTCAGTTCACCCAGGCCGGCCATGCACGCAACGTGCGCGTCCGGCGTGAGGTCATCCTGTGCGGCGGCGCCGTCAACTCGCCCCAACTCCTGATGCTTTCCGGCATCGGCCCGGCTGATGAGCTGGCTAAGCATGGCATCGCCGTACTTAATGATCTGCCGGGCGTGGGGCGAAACTTGCAGGACCATGTCGATTGCTGCCTGAGCTATGAATGCAAGCAGCCGGTGACGCTCTATGGCGATTTGCGCGCCGACAAGCTGGTCGCCTCGGTCGCACAGGGCATGGTGCTGGGCACCGGCATCACCACCACCTTTCCCTATGAGGCCGGCGCCTTCATGAAGTCGCGGCCCGACCTGGTGGCGCCCGACATCCAGGCCCACTTCATGCCGGCGCTGGAGAAGACCGCCAATCTCCATTGGCCCAATCCCTTCCGCAAGCAGGCAGTGGAGGCCAATCACGGCTTCACCATCCGCGTCGGCCCGGTCAATCCGGAGAGCCGGGGCACCATCACGCTGCGCTCCGCCGATCCGGCGGCGGCGCCCTTGATCCGCGCCAACTACCTCGCCACCGAATTCGACCGCAAGACCATGATATCGGCCATCCGCATGATGCGCGAGGTCATCGCCCAGCCGGCCTTCGATGCCTATCGCGGCAAGGAATTGGCGCCGGGCCCCGGCGTGCTCGGCGACGACGAGCTGCTGGCCTGGCTGCGTGCCTCCGCCCTGACCACGCTGCATCCGGTCGGCACCTGCAAGATGGGCAATGACGCCGAAGCCGTGGTCGATGCCGAACTCAAGGTCCACGGCGTGGCGGGGCTGCGGGTCGCCGACGCCTCGATCATGCCGATCATCTCCAGCGGCAACACCAATGCGCCGACCATCATGATCGGAGAGCGGGCCGCCGATTTCATCCTCAACGCCAAATCCTGAGCCGGAAAAAGCCGCCATGATCGTCGAACAGCGCACCTACAGTTTCAAGCCCGGCCAACTCGACCGCTGGCTCAGGAAATACGAGACCGAGGGCTTGCCTATCCAGAAGAAGCATCTGGGCACTTTCATGGGCCTGTGGATCAGCGAAATCGGCCCGCTGCACCAGATCGTGATGATGTGGGCCTATCAGGGCCTCGGCGACCGCGAGACGCGCCGCGCCGCCATGGCGGCCGACCCGGCCTGGACCAAGTTCATCGACGAAGTCTGGGCCCTCGACGCCATGATCTCGCAGGAGGTCAAGATGCTCAAGCCGACCGCGATCTGCCCGCCCTTGCCGGCGGCCTGACCATCCGGGGCGCACAAGCGTTCCGGCAAACAACAAGAACCAAGCCATCCAGATCAAGAAAAGGGAACTCACAGATGACCAAGACTCCCTCCGGTGCCGGCCTGTTCCGGTATTCGGCATCGCGCCGCCAATTCCTCATCGGTACCGCCGGCGCGGCGGCATTTGGCTTGCTGTCGGGCCAGGCCCGGGCCGCCGAAGGCCTGGTGGCGCTGGTGCATACCCAGGCTGCCGGCGACAACGGCCCGGTGGACGGCATGATCGCCTCGCTCAAGAAGCTGGCCGGCGAAAAGGGCTTTGCCACCCGCATCATCTATGCGCAGGACGCGGCGACCTATGAATCGATCTTCCGCAGCCTCGGCGATGCCGGCGCCAGCGTGGTGGTCTCGACCTTCAACGAGGTCGCCGAGCCCTTCAAGGCGGTGGCGCCCGAATATCCCAACACCAAATTCGTGCAGCTCTACGCCGACCCGTTCGAGCCCGCGATCCCCAATGTGGTGACGGTGGCCTATGACTATTATCTGGGCTGCTACCTCTCCGGCCTGTTCGGCAGCCGCATCTCCAAGACGGGTGCGATCGGCTATATCGGCGGCGCCAGCATTCCCGGCCAGATCGCCGATCTCAACGCCCTCAAGGCAGCCGCGGCGGTGATCGGCCCCAATATCAAGTTCACCGGCGCTTTCGCCGGTTCGTTCCAGGACCCCGCCAAGGGCCACGAGATCGCCAATCAGCTGTTCCAGTCCGGCGTCGACTATATCCAGACAGACTCGGCCGCCACCGACACCGGCATCATCCAGGCCGCCACCGAGGCGCCCGGCCGCCTGGTCAGCGCCATCTCCCGGGAGCAGTACAAGCTCGGCCCCAAGGCGGTCGCCGCCATCGTCAAACTCGATTTCGGCCTGTCGCTCTATCAGGAAGTCAGCAAGGCCCTGGCCGAGGGCTGGAAGGGGCATCATGTCGCCACCGGCATCGACACCGGCGTGATCGACTTCGAGCTTTCGGACACCTTCCTCAAGGAAGGCCCGGCCGATCTCGTCGCCAAGGCCAAGGAGATCTGGCCCGACATCGAGAAGGCGAAGAAGGAGATCATCGCCGGGACGCTGAAGGTACCGCTCGACACCAAGCTGTAGAGCGCGAAGCCTGCCTGGCTACAGTCGTGGTTACACTTGCGATGACATTTTCTCCGTCATTGCGAGCGCAGCGAAGCAATCCAGTCTTGGTAAAACGCGTCGCACGTGGCTCCTGGATTGCTTCGCTGCGCTCGCAATGACGCCAACCCACGGTCTCCGCCAAATCACGACTGTAGCGATAGCCCATCAACCGACAGGACGCAGCCCCATGGCCCTTGCATCCGGGAAGTCACCCATGCCCCAGCCCGCCCTCGCCTGCGGCGATGTCAGCGTCCTCTTCGGCGAGGTCGCGGCTCTCAGCCAGGTGAACCTGGGGTTCGAGGCGGGCCGCATCCATGCCGTGGTCGGGCAGAACGGCGCCGGCAAGACCACCTTCGCCCGCGTCTGCGCCGGCATCGTCAGGCCCTCCTCCGGGCAATTGTTGATCGGGGGACAGCCCGTGCCGCTCGGCAAGGTCAATGCCGCCCGTGCCGCCGGGGTCGAGCTCGTGCATCAGAGCTTTGCCCTGCCGCCCTCCTTCACCGTGGCCGAAGCCATGGAATTCGGGGCGCAGGGCCGCGGCGCGCTGTTCTCCGCCAAGGCGCTGAGGACGCGCTGGGCCGCCCATCTCGAAGGCCTCGGCGTCGAGGTCGATCCGCGCGCCCGCATCCGCGACCTGCCGGTGGAAACCCGCCAGGCCGTCGAGATCGCCCGCGCCTTGGTGACCGATGCCCGCATCCTGATCCTGGACGAACCCACCGCCGTACTGTCGCCCTCGGGCATCGATACCTTGTTCGAGCGCCTGCGCGGCCTGCGCGAACGCGGCGTCACCATCATCCTGATCCTGCACAAGATCCGCGAGGTGCTCGGCATCGCCGAGACCGTCAGCGTCCTGCGCGGCGGGCGCCTGATCGAGGCCTGCGTGCCCGTCGGCGAGATCGATGCCGCCCGCCTCGCCAATTCGATCATCGGCACCGCCGCCGGCCTCGACAAGGCGGACAAGGCTGCCCTCGTCGGCGACGCCGCCGCGCCCGCTCCCCATGCCGCCTCGAGGCCCGGTACGGCGCCCATCCTCGAGATGAAGGCCGTCACCACCCGCCCCGATGGCGAAGGGCGCCCGCTCGACCAGGCCAGCCTCACCATCCGCACCGGCGAGATCGTCGGCATCGCCGGTGTCGAGGGCAATGGCCAGCAGACGCTGGTCCGCGCCCTCGCCGGGCTCGTCGGCCTGGAGCGTGGCTCGATCGCGCTCGACGGACGAGACGTCACCAGGCGCCCTCTGCTGGAGCGTCGTGCCGCCGGCCTGCGCATCATTCCCTTCGACCGCAACAGCGAGGGCCTGAGCCTGACCAGTTCCCTGTGGGAGAACTGGTCCGCCCGCAGCCTGCTGCTCGGGCGCATCCTCTCCTTCGTGGCGCCGGCCCGGCTGCGCAAGGCCTGCCAGGTCAGCCTGCAGGGCTGGGATGTGCGCTTCGCCACCACCACCCAGCCGGCTGGCTCCCTCTCGGGGGGCAATGCCCAGAAGGTCATCCTCGCTCGCGAGATCGACGAGACCGCGCGGCTTGTGATTGCGGCCCAGCCCACCCGCGGCCTCGACATCGGCGCCACCGCCTTCGTCTGGCGGGCGCTGAGGGCCAGCCGCGACCAGGGTTGCGGCGTCCTCTTGATCTCCTCTGATCTCGACGAGCTCTTCGATATCGCCGACCGCGTGGTGGTGATGTTTTCCGGCCGCATCGTCGCCGAATTCACCGCCCCCTTCGAGATCGCGGCGGTGGGCCAGGCCATGGTCGGCGACGTCAGCCTGGAGCAGGCCGCATGACCTCCCGCCTCCTCGCCATCCTGCGCGCCGTCAGTTTCGTCGCCTTGGCCCTCGGCCTGTGCGGCATCGCGTTCGAATTTGCCGGCTATTCGGCCCCGGAGATGTTCCGCAGCATCGCCGACGGCGCCTTTACCTCCCCCAACGCCCTGATGAAGAGCCTGCGCTGGGCCCTGCCGCTGGCGATCACCGCCGCCGGCGTGCTGGTCTGCTTTCGCTGCGGCTATTTCAACGTCGGCGCGCAGGGCCAGTTCTACCTCGGCGCCATCGGAGCTGCGACCGCCGTCGAATTGCTCAACGGGGCACCCACATTGGTGGTGGTGCCATCGGCCATGCTGGCCGGCATGCTGGCGGGCGCCCTGTGGGCGGCCTGGCCCGGCTTCCTCAGGCTGCGCTACGGCACCGATGAGGTGATCACCACGCTGATGGGCAATTTCATGGCCGGCCTGCTCCTGGTGTATGTCACCTCCGGCCCGCTGAAGGATCCCTCCGGCACCGGACAGGTCACGGCAAGCCGGCCCGTCGCCTCAGCCTACCGCATCGCCACCTCGGCCGGTGTCTCGCCCACCATGATCGCGCTGTCCGTGCTGGTTCTGGTGCTGGTCTGGCTCCTGGTGAACCGCACCGCTTATGGCGTGCTCTCGAGCCTTGCTGGCCGCAATGCGGTGATGATCGCGTGGCAGGGCGCCCGGCTCTCCCGCCTTGGGCTGTCGGCCTTCCTGATCAGCGGCGCGCTGGCGGGCCTCGCCGGCTCGATCGAGCTGCTCGGTCCCAATGGCCGCTTGGTCAGCGGCTTCCTGCCCGGCCATGGCTTCACCGCGATCCTGATCGCCCTCGTCGCGGGGCTCTCCGTGGCCGGTGCGGCCATCGTCTCGCTGTTCTTTGGCGGCCTTGCCGCCGCCAGCCTCTATCTGCCGGTGATCGCCGGCCTGCCGGCCGCCGCCATCGACGTGATCAACGCCGCCATCGCCCTGTTCATCACGGCGCGCACCTGGCTGCTGCCCGGCTTCATCAAGCGGCGCCTGCCGGCGCGGAGGACCCAGCCATGAGCGACATCCTCATTGCCATCCTGCGCTCGGGCACGCCGCTGATCTATGTGGCCATGGCCGGCATGCTGGCCCAGCGCGCCGGCATCTGGAATCTCGGCCTGGAAGGACTGATGATCGCGGGCGCCTGCGCCGCCGCCGTCGGCACCGCCAAATCCGGCTCGGTCGCCTTTGGCCTCGGCCTTGCGATCGTGGTCTGCGTGCTCGGCTCGATGCTGCTGTGGTTCGTGGTCGAGAAGTTGCGCGCCCATCCCATCATCGCCGGCCTCGGCCTCACCGGCCTCGGGCTCGGCGGCACGGATCTCGCCGTCCAGGCCATCTATGGCAGCCAGGCTTCGGTGATGGCCGGCCGGGGACTGCCCCGGCTCGGCGAGGCCTTCGGCCCCTTCGGGGTGCTCTCCGTGCTGGTGATCGCCATGCCCTTCGTGGTGCTGGCGCTCTGGGTCATCGTGCGGCGCACCCGCTTCGGCCTGCAATTGACGGCCTGCGGCGAACATCCCTTCGCCGCCCGCAGCGTGGGCGTGGCGCCGGCCCGCATGCGCCTGATCGCCCTGATGGGCGGTGGCGTGCTCTGCGCCCTCGGTGGTGCCGAACTGGCGCTCGGCACGCTCCAGCTCTTCAGCATCAACATGACGGCCGGCCGCGGCTTCATGGGCTTTGCCTCGGTGATCTTCGGCGGCGGACATCCCATCGGCTCGGCCCTGGCCGCGCTGTTCTTTTCCGTCGTCGATGCTCTCGGCATCCGGGCCCAGCTCGTCTTCGGCGACAAGGTGCCCCGCGATCTCCTGCTCGCGCTGCCTTATCTCGCCACCGTGCTGGGCGTGTGGGTCAGCGGGCAGTTGCGCGGCGGCGTCAAGGCGGCCGCGACAGGCGGCGAATTACGGGATTATTGACATGACGGCCTTTGCCCAACGCCATGCGATCAGCGATGTCTGCATCCTCACCGCGGACATCGAACGCTCGATCGCCTTCTATACCGGCAAGCTCGGCTTCACCCTGAAGCATCGCGCCCCCGGCTTCGCCGATTTCAACAGCGCCGGGCTAACGCTGGCGCTGTGGGAGATCGGCCATATCAGCCAGCATGCCGGCCTGTCGGCCGAGCGCGGCACCGGCCATCACAATGTGCTGATCGCCGTGCTGATGCCCTCGCCCACCGAACTCGACGCCTGCCATGCCGAACTCGTCGCGAAGGGCGTGAGCTTCCAAAGGCCACCGGCCGACTATGCCTGGAACGCGCGCTGCTGCTATTTCTCCGGCCCGGACGGCGAGGTCTGGGAACTTTATGCCTGGCTCGACGGCGGCGCACCGGGGAAACTGGCATGAGCAGGGTCCTGATCCGCAACGCCACCATCCTTGCCATGGGCGGCGAGCATGGCAGCACGCCCTTCGGGGGCGACATCCTGGTCGAGGGCAATTGCATCGCCGCCATCGGCCCTGATCTCGGCGACCACCCCGGCGCGACCGAGATCGACGCGCGCGGCCGGCTGGTGATGCCGGGCCTCGTCAACGCCCACACTCATTCCGGCGAAACCTTCTTTCGGGGGCGTTATGAACGCCTGCCGCTGGAACTGTGGCTGCTCTATGCCTATCCGCTGCTGATGGGCCCGCTGCTGCCGCCGCGCCTGCTCTATCTGCGCACGCTGCTGCTCGCGATGGAATCGCTGAAGGGCGGCGTCACCCTGCTGTGCGACGATTTCTTCGACCCGCCCCGTCACGATCTCGACCGGCTCGGCACCGTGTTCCGTGCCTATGAGGATGCCGGCATCCGCGCCAATGTCTCCAGCGCGGTGATGAATATCCACCCGCTGGATGCCGTCGCCTATGGCCGGCAGATCATGCCGGCAGACCTGCAGGCGAGACTCGATTTCGGCCCGCCGATTACCGCGTCCGCCTATGTCGACTATTGCCGCTCCGCTCTGGCGGCTTTCCAGGACAGGGCCGGGCGGCTGCGCTTCATGATCGCGCCTTCCGCGCCCCAGCGCTGCACGCCCGAGCTGATGCTGGCCTGCGACGAACTGGCCCGGCAATGGCATGTGCCGTTCCATACCCATATCCTGGAGACCAAGACCCAGGCGGTGACCGGCCAGCTCTTTCACGGCAAGAGCCTGATCCGCTATCTGCACGATCTCGACCTGCTGCACTCAGGCATCACCATCGCCCACTCCGTCTGGGTCGATGAGGACGATATCGCCCTGATGGGCGCGGCGGGCTGCTCCGTCGCCCATAATGCCGTCTCCAACCTGAAGCTCGGCGCCGGCATCGCACCGTTGCGGCGCCTCATCGATGCCGGCGTCAGTATCGGCCTCGGCACCGACGGCGTCTCATCCAACGACACCGCCCGCATCTTCGACGTGATGCGCACGGCCGCGCTGGTGCAGAGCGCCACCGGTCCGGATCATGAGCGCTGGGTCTCGGCTACGGAAATCCTCAAGGCCGCCACCTCGGGCGGCGCGCGCACGGCTCTCCTGGGCGAACTCACCGGCTCGCTCGAAATCGGCAAGCGCGCCGACCTGATCATGCTCCGGCTCGACAGCCTGGCCTTCACGCCGCTCAACGACATCGTCAGGCAACTCGTCCATGCCGAGAACGGTGCTTCGATCGAACGCGTGATGGTCGAGGGCGAGATCGTGGTGGAACAGGGCCGCCTGACCCGCATCGACGAGGAGGCCGTCCTGGCCGAAATTCGCGAAGCCATGCCGGCCCTCCTGGCTGACCATGCCGAGATCGAGGCCCGTAACAGCATCTTTCATCCCTATTTCAATGAGATCCATCGCCGCGCCACGGCCGAGGAGATCGGCATGGACCGATACATCGCATCACGCGGGTGAGTGCGCCGCGCATGCCTGGGTTCGCCCTCAGGCGGCAACCTGACCTGACCGCCGCCCCGTCTCGACCAGGCCGGCCCAGCGCCCCGGCGTCAGCCCATAGGCCTTCTTGAAATGGCGGGTGAGGTGGCTCTGGTCGGCAAAGCCAGTGGCGGCCGCGACCTCGGCGAGTGGCTCGCCCGCCACGATCAGGGCACGGGCCTGCCCTAGGCGCCGCATCAGCAGGAAGCGGTGCGGGCTGGTGGCGAAGGCCGCCCGGAAATGCCGCGACAGGGCGTAGCGATCAAGACCCGCGATCTCCTCCAGCTCTTCGGAACGCACAGCCTCAAGGGCGTGAGCCTCGAGATAATCGCGGACCCGGTCGACCTGCCGCCAGGCCAGGCTGCCGAGGGGCTTGAGCGGCTGGCCGGCATGGCGGGCGAGCCCTTGGGCCAGGCGAGCGATGAGATCGTCGGCGGCGAGCTGTTCCAGCCCGCGATCGAGCGGGCCGAGCAAAGCGAGAATGTCCTGGCGCAGCGCCGGATCGCTGAACACGGGCTGGCGCAGGAAAGGCAACGACACCGCGCCGTCGCCGAGACCCCGCATCAAGAGTGAGGGCTCCAGATAGAGGATGCGGTAATGCAGCCCTTCCTCGGTGCCCGCACCACCGTCATGCAGTTCGTCGGGATGCAGCACCAGCACCTGTCCCGGCAGGCTGGCGCGCGAGACGCCGCGATAACGGAAGCTCTGGACGCCGTCGAGGGTGACGCCGACGGCATAGGTGTCGTGACGATGCAGCTCGAAGGCATTGCCCTGGAACCAGGCTTCCATGCGCTCGATGCCGGGCAGCGGCGGCGCGGTGCGGATGCCATTGCCGCACGAACGTTCAAGACCCTGGAAGGCCTGGCGCCCTAAGGCTGGCGCGGTTCCGCTCGAAGACTCCGGCTCGAAAGTCGTCATTCATGTTCGATACCAAGTTTGCCATCGTGTTGCGAGACGATCTTGCCTCCTGGCAGGCGCTCAACGTCACGGCCTTCCTCACCAGCGGCATCGTCGCCCAGGCACCCGACATGATCGGCGAGCCCTATCGCGACCGTGCCGGACGCTTCTACAATGCCCTGTCGGTGCAGCCGGCCATCGTGCTGGCCGCCGATGCGGAAACGATGAGCGTCATCCATCGCCGCTCGCTCGATCGGAGCGTCAGGACGTCACTCTATATCGAAGAGATGTTCCAGACCGGCCACGACGCCGCCAATCGCGCCGTCTTCGCCGATTTCGCTGCCGGAGATGCCAAGGTGGTAGGCATCGCGCTCAGAGCCGACCGGAAGGTCGTCGACAAGATCGTCAAGGGTGCAAAAATGCACCCTTGAGACCTGCAAGGCCAGATCGCGGAGCCGCTGGCATCGAGGCCTGATACGCTCAGGCCTTCACATCGGCCACCGAACCGCCGGTCACGCGCACCAGATCGGCCGGTGTCGTGCGGAAGGCGTGCGTGGGGGAACCTGCCGCGGCCCAGACCGGATCGAGGGCCAGCAGATCCTCGTCGATCAGGATGAGAGCCGGTGCCAGATGCCCGACCGGCGCGACGCCGCCCACCGCAAAACCGGTGGTGGCCTCGACCCAGGCCGGATCGGCCCGCTCGATCTTGCGGCCGAGGGCAGCACCGACCTTGGCGCGATCGATGCGGTTGACGCCGGACGCGACCACCAGGATCGGCGTCTCGCCGGAGCGGAAGATGATCGACTTGGCGATCTGCGCCACACTGCACCCCACCGAAGCAGCGGCCTCGGCGGCGGTATGGGTGCCCTCGGCGAACATGGCGATGGTATCGGGATGCCCGGCCCGCAGCAGGGCCTGCCGGACCCGGTCAATGGCTTGCGTCATGAAATCGTCCTCATCCGAAAGCCCGGCAAGTTAGGGCAGGCAGGCAAAGGTGCCAATGGCAAAGCGTGTTTCCCGGGTGCGCGGGCATCTTGCCCGCTCTTGGAAACGCAGTGATTTGACGGGCAAGATGCCCGCGCACCCAGGAAGAAAACCTCACACCATGCCGTAGCAGAAGCGCGGGATCAGGCCGTTCTCGCGCGCCTCGCGCTCCAGGCCCTCGCGGAAGTCGGGATGAGCGAGGCCGATCAGGGCCTTGGCCCGCTCGGCCACCGAGCGCCCTTTGAGATTGACCATGCCGTATTCGGTGACGACATACATCACGTCGGTGCGCGGCGTGGTGACCACATTGCCCGGCGTCAGATTGAGCACGATCCGGCTGCGGCGATCGCCCCGCTTGTCGAAGGTCGAGGACATGCACAGGAACGACTTGCCGCCCTTGGAGGCATAGGCACCGCGCACGAACTGGAGCTGGCCGCCGGTGCCGCTGATATGACGATGGCCGTCGCTCTCGGAGGCCGCCTGGCCCTGCAGGTCCATCTGCGTGGTGTTGTTGATCGAGACGACATTGTCGTTCTTGGCGATGTTGTGCGGCAGATTGGTGTAGTCGACCGGATAGGACTTGAAATGCGGGTTGCGGTTGATCGCCTCATATTGGCGGCGTGAGCCGGCCGCGAAGGTGAAGGCGGCGCAGCCGCGATCGATGGTCTTGCGCGCGCCGGTGACCAGGCCGGCATCGTAGAGCGAGACGATGCCGTCGGTCATCATCTCGGTATGGATGCCGAGATCCTGGATGCCGCTGTCCTTGAGGATGGTGCAGACCGCATTGGGCATGCCGCCAATGCCGATCTGCAGGCAGGCGCCGTCGTCGATTTCCTCGACGATACGGGCCGCCACCGCCCGGTCGATCTCGCTCGGCTCGGGATTGCCGATCTCCGGCGCCTTCTGGCCGTCGCCCTCGATGATATGGTCGACCGCGCTGACGTGAACGCGATTGCCCTCGCCATAGACGGAAGGCGTGTCCTCGTTGACCTCGACGATGATCAGGCGAGCTCGCTCGAGGATGGCCTCGACATAGGTGGCGCCGCCGCCGAAGTTGAAATAGCCCTCCGCATCCATCGGCGCCGTCTTGATCACGACAATGTCCACGGGATCGATGAAGCGGCGATAGAAGTCCGGCGCCTCACCGAAATTGAACGGAATGTAGTTGCAGCGCCCGGCATCGTGCTGCTTGCGGTCATAGCCGGAGAAATGCCAGTTGAACCAGCCGAAATGCTCGCCGTTGGGGTCGCATTCCTGGGTGGCGCGCGCGCGCATCGTCAGGCAGTGGCGGATCTTGACGTCATGGAGTTCGTCGCGTCGGGCGGCGAGGGCCACCTCGAAGGCATCGGGCTGAGTCAGCCCGAATCCGTAGTCGAGCCACATGCCCGGCTTGACCCGTGCCGCCGCCTCGGCCGCCGTGATCTTCGTCGCCTGTTTGCCCCGAAGCCCAATGGTCATGGCGCTTCCTCCCAGTCGTGACGGCGCTTCGCGCCCTTTGCGTCAGCTTCCCTGACGACCACAGCCCTGTCAACCAAAGGGGATGGTCGGACATGGGTTTCCGGAAGCCGGGGCATTCCGTCCCTATGAGCTGAACCTGCGAGGAAGGACGCAACGCGGGGCCCCTCTCCCCGTAAGAACGAGGCGAGGGGACACAAATGTCGCGCATGCCGGTCGGGCTCGCCATCTCGTTTGCCCCTTCATCTAACCAAGCCTCCCCCAACGAATGACCATTGCGCCCGCTGAGAATCTCATCTATACCCCAATTGAAATGAATATCACATAGTGAAATTTATTTCAATATTAAGCGACAACACCGGGAAACAGCCCGGCGAACACCATCGGGAGGTGAGGATGCCCATCAGGAAATGGCTCATCGGACTGGCTGCGAGCGCGGCCTTTGTCTCCGGCGCGAGCGCGCAGGCAGACAGCAAGTTCCGCTGCAAGGAAGGCGAGACCTATGTGATGAACGTCATGGTCTCGGGTGTGGAATATTGGTTCCCCGTCTATGAGGCCTTCAAGCAGGCCGCCCAGTCGATGGGTTGCAAGACGGCCTATACCGGCACGCCGGAATATGACGTCACCAAGCAGATCGCGAGCTTCGACCAGGCCCTGGCCAAGAAACCGGCAGGCATCCTCGTCCACCCGATGAATTCGGATCCCTTCATCGAGCCGATCAATCGCGCCGTCGACTCCGGCGTTTCGGTGGTGACCTTCGCGGCCGACTCGCCCAATTCCAAGCGCGCCTCCTATGTCACGTCCGACAACAACCGGGAGGGCAGCGCCGCCGCCGACATGGTCGCCAAGGCGCTGGACGGCAAGGGCGACTATGCCGTCCTGGAAAATCCCGGCCAGGACAACCACGACAAGCGCGTCGCCGCCTTCATCGCCCGCATGGGCGAGAAATATCCCGGCATGAAGCTGGTCGGCCGCGCCGCCACCAACCAGGACCCGACCAAGGCCTATCAGGCGGTGCAGTCCCTCGCCCAGGCCAATCCCAATCTCGCCGCTTTGTTTATGCCCGAGGCCAATTCGGCGCTCGGCGCAGCCCAGGCCTCCCAGGAACTCGGCGGCAAGATCAAGGTGATGACCGCCGACGTGAACGCCAAGATCCTCGACATGATCAAGGCCGGCCAGGTCTTCGGTTCGGTCAATCCCAACCAAGGCATCCAGGGCTATATGGGCTTCATGCTGTTGTTCATGGCCCAGCATCCCGACCTGATCGACCCGATGAACGACTGGAAGCGCGCCGGCTACAACCCGATGGGCGTCCCCTTCGTCGACAATGGCTTTGCCGTGGTCAGCAAGGACAATGCCGACGACTTCTACTGGGACGCCTACCTCAAGCGTCGCGGCACCAAGGGCATCGAGGAATAATCGGGGGACGGGTCTTCGGACCCGCCTTTAAGCGCAGTGTTCCCAGGCGGGTTTGAATTCCGGATGAGGGGTTGCGTTCCCCTATCCAGACGTCAGCCCCCTACCCCTCACCCAAGACGAAGACCGCCATGACCCATGATCTCGCCCTCGAAGTGACAGGCATCAGCAAGGCCTATGGAGCGATCCAGGCCCTGCGCAATGTCAGCCTCGGCGTCCGCAAGGGCGAGATCCATGCCCTCGCCGGCGAGAACGGCGCGGGCAAGTCCACCCTGATGAACATCATCGACGGTATCGTCAGGCCCGATGCCGGCGAAATCCGCATCCGCGGCGAAAAGGTCGAGATCGGCTCGCCGGCACGGGCGCAGGAACTCGGCATCGGCCTCGTACACCAGGAAATCGCTTTGTGCGGCGGCATCTCGGTGGCCGAGAACATCTTCATGGCCGCGACCAACCGCCGCCAGGCCTTCTTCATGAATTATGGCGAACTGCGTGAAAAGGCCCGCGCCATCCTGGCCGAACTCGGCAGCATCGATCCTGACAGCCTGGTCGGCGACCTCACCATTTCCGAGCAGCAGATCGTCGAGATCGCCAAGGCGCTCACCCTCGACTGCTCGATCCTCATCCTCGACGAGCCGACCGCCGCGCTGACGGAGCGCGAAGCCGGCAAGCTCTTCGCCATCATGGCCGGCCTCAAGGCGCGCGGCATCTCCATCATCTATATCAGCCACCGCATGGCGGAGATCTTCGCCCATTGCGACCGCATCACGGTGCTGCGCGACGGCCAGCATGTCTCCACCGACGACATCGCCGCCATGACGCCCGAAAGCGTCGTCGGCAAGATGGTCGGCCGGGCGCTGGGCACGCTCTATCCGCCGAAGAACCCACAAAGCGCCCAAGCGCCCGCCTTGATGGCGGTGGAGGGCCTCAGCGACGGCGTGCGCTTCAAGGATATCTCCTTCGAGCTCCGGCGTGGCGAGGTGCTGGGCGTCGCCGGGCTGATCGGCGCCGGGCGCACGGAAATGGCCCTCGGCATTTGCGGCCTGATGCCCCGCAGCGGCGGCAGGGTCCGGCTCGAGGGACGCGAGGTGACGCCCGCGACCTATGCCGACAGCATCGCCAGCGGCATCGTCTATCTCTCGGAGGATCGCAAGGGATCGGGCGTTTTCCTCGACCTGCCGATCGCGGCGAATGTCTCGGCCCTCGACCTTGGCCGCGTCTCCACGCGCCTGGGCTTCGTCAACCGCTCTGCCGAACTGGAGCAGGCTCGGCGCCTCGGCGATCTCCTGCGCCTGCGCCGCGGCTCGCTCAACGATGCGGTCGCCACGCTGTCGGGCGGCAACCAGCAGAAGGTCGCCATCGCCAAGATGCTGTCGGTGGCGCCGAAGGTCATCCTGCTCGACGAGCCGACCCGCGGCGTCGATGTCGGCGCCAAGGCGGAGATCCACCGCATCCTGCGCGAGCTGGCGGATCAGGGCACCGGCATAGTGGTGATCTCGTCCGAACTGCCCGAGCTGATCGGCCTCGCCGACCGCGTCCTCGTCATCCACGAGGGCGGGATCGCCGGCGAGGTCACGGGAACCGACATGACCGAGGACAGGCTGATCCGCCTCGCCTCCGGATTGAGCAAAGACGCCGGGAGGGCGGCATGAGCGTGATGGGTGAGACATCAGTGAACCAGAAGCATCCCGAAGCGCCGTCGCATGCGCGTCTGAACTGGCTGCGCGGCCTCGGCAATATGCGCGAGCTCGGCCTCGTACTGATCATCCTGGCCCTGTGCGTGGTGATGTCCTTCGCCTCGCCCTATTTCCTGACCTGGACCAATCTGCGCGCCATGACGATGTCCTTTGCCGTCGAAGGCATCGTGGTGGTCGGCATGACCATCCTGCTGATCGTGGGCGCCATCGATCTTTCTGTCGGCTCCGTCGTCTGCTTCGCCATGGTGATCGGTGGCTGGCTCTTCCTGGCGGGCGTCGATCCCTGGCTCGCCAGCGCCATGGCCATCCTTGCCTGCTCCGCCATCGGCGCCGCCATGGCGCTGGCGGTGACGCGCATCGGCCTGCATTCCTTCATCGTCTCGCTCGCCTTCATGGTGATCGTGCGGGGCCTTTGCCTGGCGATCACCGGCGGCACGCCGTTGTCGCTGTTCTCCCTGCCGCCGAGCTTTAAGTTCATCGGCCAGGGCTCGGTCTACGGTGTGCCCGTGGTGATCCTCATCTTCCTCGCCGTGGTCGTCACCTTCGATCTTCTGCTGCGCAAGGCCACTTTGTTCCGCCGCGTGTTCTATACCGGCTCCAACGAACGGGCCGCCGCCTATTCGGGTATCCGCACGGCACGGGTGAAGTTCTTCTGCATCGTGCTCTGCTCGACCCTGGCCGGTGTCGCCGGCATCATCTACATGGCCCGCTTCGGCGCGGCGACGCCGACCTTCGGCGTCGGCATGGAGCTCAATATCATCGCCGCCGCCGTGATCGGCGGGGCCAGCCTCAATGGCGGCTCGGGCACCATCCTCGGCGCCATCCTCGGCATGGCGCTGCTGTCCGTGGTGTCGAGCTCGCTGATCCTGCTCGACGTCTCGCCCTACTGGCAGGACACCATCCGCGGCCTGATCCTGTTTGCCGCCGTCGCCTTCGATCACCTGCTACATAAGCGCAAGCAGGCTCTGACTCGTAAGGCATAGGACAAGCACCGTGGCAAAAGACAACGAAGGCGACCAGCGGCTCCGCCGCATCCATCGGGTATTGGTCATGCATTACATCGAGGGCCTTTCGCAGGCGGAGATCGCCAAGCGCACCGGCCTGTCCCATCCGATGGTCAACCGCCTCGTCAAGGAAGGGCATGAGCGCGGCTATGTCAGGATCGAGGTGAAGTCGCCGCGCCAGGACCTGTTCGAGCTCGAACAGGCCCTGGCCAGGGAGAGCGGCCTCGCCGAGGCGATGGTGGTGCCCACCGCCTCCGACCAGGACAGCGTCAACCTCCAGGCCGCCGGGCGTTCGGTCGCCGACCATATCCTCACCGTGCTCCGGGACGGCGACACCATCTGCGTCTCCGGCGGGGTCGGCGTCAGCGCCGTCATCGAGGCCCTGGCGCCCACCCGCGCCTATGATGTCACCGTGGTGCCGGCGACCGGCGGCGTGCAGGGCAAGCATTTCGTCGACGTCAACCACCTCGCCGCCCAGCTCGCCTCCAAGCTGCAGGGACGCGCCTTCCAGATCCATGCGCCGATCTTCGCCGCCTCGCGCACTGAGCGGGACGTGCTGATGTCGCTGCAATCGGTCGGCGAGGTGCTGGACCGGGCGCGCGGCGCGCGCATCGCTCTGGTCGGCATCGGCTCGGTGCTGTCGGAAACCTCGACCTATTTCAGCCTGCATGCCCCGGGCGCCGGCGGGCTCGACGGGCTCCGGCAGAGCCGGGCGGCCGGGGAGCTGATCGCCCATCTGATCGACGCCGACGGCCATCTCTGCGACGACCCACTCAACGAACGCGTCGTCGCGCTGAGCCCCGAGGAACTGCGGGCGATCCCGATGACCATCGGCATCGCCGCCGGCGCCCACAAGGCCGCGCCGATCGCCGGCATCCTGCGCGGCGGCTATCTCGACATCCTGGCCACCGACGAGGCCACCGGTACCCACGTTCTCGACATTCTCAAGAGGCCGACATGACCCCTCCGATCCCCCTGCGCAAACTGGGCCATTCCGACATCGCGGCCAGCGCTATCGCGCTCGGCACCTGGGCCATGGGCGGCTGGATGTGGGGCGGCCATGACGACGAGGCCTCGATATCAGCCATCCGCACCTCCCTCGACAAGGGTATCACGCTGATCGACACCGCTCCGGCCTACGGCCTCGGCCGCGCCGAGGCACTGGTGGGGCAAGCCGTCAAGGGGCGCCGCCAGGAGGTGGTGATCGCCACCAAATGCGGGCTCAACTGGCATCACGGCAAGGGCAACCATTTCTTCGACGAGATGGACCACAAGGTACATCGCTATCTCGGCCGCGACGGCATCCTGCACGAGCTCGAGCAGAGCCTCGAACGCCTGCAGACCGATTATGTCGATCTCTACATCACCCATTGGCAGGATCCGACCACCCCCGTGGCCGAGACCATGGAGACGCTGCTGGAGCTCAAGCAAGCCGGGCGGATCCGGGCTATCGGCGTCAGCAACGTCACCGCCGATGACCTCAACGCCTATCTCGCCGTCGGGCCCGTCGACGCCGTCCAGGAACGCTACTCCATGCTGGACCGGGAGATCGAGGCCAGCCTCCTGCCTGTCAGCACGGCCAACGGCGTTTCCACGCTCAGCTATTCCTCCCTGGCGCTGGGCCTGCTTACCGGCAAGATCGGGCCGGAGCGCGATTTCGCCGGCGACGACCTGCGCAAGGACAATCCCCGCTTCTCGCGCGACAATCGCGCCCGCGTCGCCGATTTCGTCGCGGCGGTGAGCCCGATCGCCTCGGCCCACGGCGCGACGGTCGCCCAGCTCGTGATCGCCTGGACCATCGCGCAGCCCGGCATAACCTATGCCCTTTGCGGCGCACGCGACGACAAGCAGGCCAGCGAGAATGCCGCCGCCGGGCGCCTCGCTCTGTCGGCCGATGACATCGCCGCCATCGATCGCGCCATCGCGGCCCATCTTGCCGCCGTTACGGCCTGACAGGGTGGAGTTGCGGGTATGACGCTCTCCCGGGCGGAACGGCTCGACAAGCTGCGCGCAAAGGGCCGCACGACAGTCCTTGTCGTCGGCGGCGGCATCAACGGCATCAGCACCTTTCGCGAGCTCGCTTTGCAGGGGATCGACACCGTGCTCGTCGAACGCGGGGATTTCATGAGCGGGGCCAGCGCGGCGCCGTCCCGCATGATCCATGGCGGGCTGCGCTACCTGGAGAATGGCGAATTCGGACTGGTGAAAGAGTCCCTGTTGGAGCGCAACCGCCTGCTGCGCAACGCGCCGCATTATGTCAGCGCCCTGCCGACCCTGATCCCGCTGGGCGATCGTTTCTCCGGCATGTTGTCGGCGGCGCGCCGGTTTTTCGGCGGGCGGCCGAAGCCGGGACCGCGCGGCGCCCTGATCGTGCGGCTGGGGCTTGCCCTCTATGATTTCTACGCCCGCCGCGAGCGCCAATTGCCGCAGAGCCGTTTTTTCGGCCGCCGTGCCACCCGCCTGAACTGGCCCGACTTCCATGCCGACATCAACTATGCCGCCCTCTATCACGACGCCAAGATCAGCCGGCCGGAGCAGCTCGGCCTCGAATTGATCGCCGATGCCGAGGCGACCTCTCCCGGGGCGTTCGCGCTCAACCATCTCGGCCTCACCAGCCTGGATGGCACGATCGCCGAGCTCACCGACAGCCTGACCGGAGAGCGCATCCCCTTGGCCGCCGATGTCGTCGTCAATGCCAGCGGGGCCTGGATCGACCAGACCAACGCCCTGATCTCAGGGAAGCAGACCACGCTGATCGGCGGAACCAAGGGGTCGCATCTCATCCTCGACAGCCCCGCCCTCCTCGAGGCCATCGGCGAGCGCATGGTCTATTTCGCCAACCGCGAGGGGCGCGTGTGCATCCTGTTCGCCCATTTCGGCCATATCCTCGCCGGATCGACCGACATCCGCGTCGAAACGCCCGACGGCGTGCGCTGCGAGGCCAGCGAAACCGCCTATATCCTGGAATCGATCCGAGAAGTCCTTCCCGGCATCGCCCTGTCGGAAGCCGATATACTGTTCCGCTTCGCCGGCGTGCGCCCCTTGCCCCGGGCCGATGCGAATGTGAATGCCGAGATCTCGCGCGACCACAGCTGCGAATGGTCGACGCCTCCGGGACCAATTCCCGTCCTCAACCTCGTCGGCGGCAAGTGGACGACCTTCCGTGCCTTCGGTGCCCAGGCCGCCGATACGGTGCTGACCCGCCTGGGGATCGATCGCACACGCTCGAGCGAGGCCCTCGCGATCGGCGGCGGCAAGGACTTTCCGCGAAGCGAAGCCGAACGCCGGAACTGGCTGCGCCGCGCCGCCATCTCGACCGGGGCTTCGGAAGAGCGCTGCGCCACCCTGCTCGAACGCTACGGCACGCGGATGCTCGATTTCACGCCGGGCGCCGATGATATCAGCCTCGCCAGCCTGCCTGATTACAGCCGCGACGAAGTCCGTTGGATCCTCTCGAACGGTCAGGTCGCCACTTTGGCCGACCTGGTGCTCCGGCGCATGACCATCGCCTTCAGCGGCGGGCTGTCGCTCGATGCCATCCAGGAACTCGCCGCGCTGGCGGCGGCCGCCCTCGGCTGGAGCGAGGCCCGCACGCAGGACGAGATCGACCGGCTGCTCACTTATCTCGATCACTTTCACGGCCTCGCAGCGGCAACGCTCGCGGCCCGCAACACCACAGGGAAGCCCCATGTATCTCACCAAGAAAGTCCGGATGAACCGCCTGTTCGGCGCCGGCAAATGTCTTGACGTCGCCATCGACCATGGCGTGTGCAACGAACCCTCCTTCCTCGACGGTCTGGAGGACATGGGCAAGGTCGTGCGCATGCTGGCCGATGCCGGCCCCGATGCCATCCAGATGAATTACGGCCAGGCCGACCTGCTGCAAGAGATACCGGGCAAGCACAAGCCGGCCCTGGTGATGCGCATCGACATGGGCAATCCCTACAACCGCCAGCGCCATCGCGAGATGTGGGCCCTCTTGCAGAACGCGCAGGATCCCATCGCCCCGGCACTGCGCATGGATGCGGCCTGCGTGGTGGTCAATCTCTTCATGCTGCCGGACGAGCCGGGCCTGTTCCGGCAATGCATCGAAAACATTTCGCGGGTGGCGCAGGACTGCGAAAAATACGGCATGCCGCTGATGATCGAGCCGCTAGTGATGCAGCCGGCCAGCGAGCGCGGCGGCTATCTCGTCGATGGCGACGCGGAAAAGATCGTGACGCTGGTGCGCCTTGCCCGCGAGCTCGGCGCCGATATCGTCAAGGCCGACCCGACCAGCGACCCCGCCGACTTCCATCGCGTGGTCGAGGCCGCCCGCTGCCCCGTGCTGGTGCGCGGCGGCGGCAAGGCGGACCTGCGCCAGGTCTTCGCCAATTCCCACGCTTTGATGCGCCAGGGCGCGCATGGCATGGTCTATGGCCGCAACATCTACCAGCACGACAATCCCGCCCGCGTGGTCAAGGCGCTGATGGCGATGATCCATCAGGGCGCCGACGACGGCGAGGCCTGGGCCATCTACGAGGCTGCAGCGTGAGCCACTATCTCCTCGGCATCGACGCCGGCAATACCGTGGTCAAGGCCGTCCTGTTCGATCTCGACGGACGGGTCCTGGTGCGGGCTGCGCTCGACGGCCAATCCCGCCAGCCCCGGCCCGGCTATGTCGAGCGCGACATCGCCGAACTCTGGGTCAATGCCGCCACGGTGATCCGGCGCTGCCTGGACGAGGCCGGCGTCGAAGGCGGGCAAGTCATCGGCATCGGCACGGCCGGCCACGGCAACGGCCTCTATGTGCTCGACCGGCACGACCAGCCGCTGATCGGCATCCAGTCGATCGACAACCGGGCGGCCGAGCTCGCTGCTGGGCTGCGCGCCTCGCCTGTCGCCGACGCCCTCTATCCGCTCTGCCTGCAGCGGCCCTGGCCGGCCCAGACGGCAACGCTGCTGCTCTGGCTCAAGCAGAACCGGCCCGACCTCTATGCCCGGGCCGGCACCGCCTTCCTGTGCAAGGACGCGATGACGTTGCTGCTCACCGGCAGGCGCGTCTCCGATTTTTCGGACATGAGCGGCGCGGGCCTGCTGCGCCTGCCAGAGCGGCGCTACGACGAAGCCCTGCTCGCGGCCTATGGGCTTACGGATGCCATGGGGCTGCTGCCTGAACTCGTCGAGTCCGAGGCTTCGGCCGGCGGCGTCACCGCCAGCGCCGCGGCGGCCACCGGGCTCGCCGAAGGAACGCCTGTCGCCGCCGGCTTCTTCGACATCATCGCCTCGATGATCGGCTCCGGTGTCAACACGCCCGGCGAGGCGGCCATCGTGGCGGGCACCTGGAGCATCAACCAGGTGGTGCGCGAAACGCCGCTGGCCGATGAGAGCGTGTTCCACGCCTCGACCTGGCGCTGGGATCGCTATGTCGCCGTCGAATCCAGCGCCACCTCGGCGGTCAATCTCGAATGGTTCGTGCGCGAATTCGGCGGCGGGCATGGCCCCGCCGCGTTCGAGGCCTGCAATGAGCTGGTGGCTTCGGTCGCGCCCCATCCGGAATTGCCGCTGTTCCTGCCCTTCCTGTTCGGCGCCTCCACCCATCCCGACGCGCGCGGCGCCTTCATCGGCCTCGCCGGCTGGCACGGCAAGGCGGAGATGCTGCATGCGCTCTATGAGGGCGTGGTCTTCGAACATCGCCGTCATATCGAGCGCCTGCGCCGCGCCGGCGCCGAGATCACGCGTGCCGCGCTGTCCGGCGGCGGCTCGCGCAGCCCGGTCTGGTGCCAGATGTTCGCCGATATCCTCGATCTGCCCGTCACCGTGGCCGAGTGCCAGGAGACCGGTGCGCTGGGCGCGGCGATCGCGGCGGGCGTCGCGGCCGGCTCCTTTGCAACGCTCGATGACGGCATCGCCGCCATGGTGCGCCAGGCCGCGCAATACCAGCCCCGTACCCAGGACAGGGGCCTCCTGGAGGCGCGCTATCGCCTCTATTGCGGCCTCGCGGATGCTATGCCCGATCACTGGAAACGCTACCGCGAGGGTGCATGAGCGAACGTATCGATCTCGGTGCCTACGACTATGTCGTCGTTGGCGCCGGCTCCGGCGGCTGCGTACTGGCCAACCGGCTCTCCGCCGATCCCAACGCCAGGGTGCTGCTGCTCGAAGCCGGCGGCTCGGACCGCTATCACTGGATCCACATTCCGGTCGGCTATCTCTATTGCATGGGCAATCCGCGCACCGACTGGGGCTACCGGACCGTGGCCGAGCCGGGCCTGAACGGGCGCTCGCTCGCTTATCCGCGCGGCCGGGTAATGGGGGGCTGCTCCTCCATCAACGGCATGATCTATATGCGCGGCCAGGCCGCCGACTATGACCAATGGCAGCAGCTCGGCAATACAGGCTGGGGCTGGGACGACGTGCTGCCGCTGTTCCGGCGCTCGGAAAACCACCATGCCGGAAGCACGCCCCTCCATGGCGCGAATGGCGAACTGCGTGTCGAGCGCCAGCGCCTGTCCTGGCCCATTCTGGACTCGGTGCGCGAGGCGGCCGAGGAACTCGGCGTGCCCCAGATCGACGACTTCAATGCCGGCGACAACACCGGTTCGGCCTATTTCGAGGTCAACCAGAAGGCCGGCTTTCGCTTCAACGCCGTCAGGGCCTTCATAAATCCCATCAAGCAGCGCAAGAACCTCACCATTCTCACGGGGGCGATGGCCGAGCGGATCCGCGTTGCCGGCGGACGCACCGAAGGCCTCGAATTGAGCCTGGACGGCAAGCCGGCCCGAGTCTCGGTCAAGCGCGAGCTGGTGCTGACGGCCGGCGCCATCGGCACGCCTCAGCTCCTGCAGCTGTCCGGCATCGGGCCGGCAGCGCTCCTGGCCAGGCACGGCATCCCGCTCGTGCTCGACGCGTCGGGGGTCGGCGAGAACCTGCAGGACCATCTGCAGATCCGCACCATCTTCAAGATCAGCGGCGCGCGCACCCTCAACGAGTGGCAGGCCTCGCTGCTGGGCAAGGCTGAGATCGCCCTCACCTATGCGCTCAAGCGTTCGGGACCGATGGCGATGGCGCCGAGCCAGCTCGGCATCTTCATGAAATCGGATCCGCGCTTTGCCGACGCCAATATCGAGTTCCACGTCCAGCCCCTGTCGCTCGACGCTTTCGGCTCGCCGCTGCATCCCTTCCCGGCCATCACCGTCTCCGTCTGCAATCTCCGGCCGGAAGCGCGCGGCCATGTCCGCATCGTCTCGCCGGATGTCCGGACCCATCCGGAAATCGCGCCGAACTACCTCTCCACGGAAGGCGACCGTGTGGTCGCGGCCGATTCGATCCGCGCGGCCCGCCGCCTGATGGCGACCCAACGCATGCAGGCCTTCAGGCCGGAAGAACTGAAGCCAGGGCCAGCGATCCAGTCGGCGGATGATCTGGCAAAGGCCGCCGGCGACATCGCCACAACCATCTTCCACCCTGTCGGCACGGCCCGGATGGGCACCGACGCGGCGGCGGTGGTCGACCCTCAGCTGCGCCTGCGCGGTATTTCAGGCCTGCGCATCGCCGATGCCTCTGTCATGCCGACCATCGTCTCCGGCAACACCCATGCGCCCGTGGTGATGATCGCCGAGAAGGCCTCCGACATGATCGCTGCGGCCTGGCGGGGGTGAGAAGCGACAATGACCTGCCACTAGAACCGACCAGCTTGACAGCGGCATGGGCACACCGTCTTGATTGCGGTATCCGATATCCAATGGTGCTGCCATGTGGGCGATGTTCAAAGGTCTGCTGTCAGGCTCGAAGAGTTTAAATACCCTCCTTGGGTCGGTAGTCTTCAGTACGCCGCAGGAGCATGGCAATTACGCACATTCATTCCTGGAATGGCGCGTCAAGAAAACGCTGGATGACAGGTCGCTGGTCATTGGCCTCTCCATGAAGCCGGACGGATATGCTGGCGCCGAAGGGTCGCCAACCAATTACATGAATTTCGATCTCGACACGGCCATTCGACTTCGCGACCACCTCGATCGCTGCATCGAATTCGTGCGTGAGCAGGGCAAGCGCCCGTAGCACAGAAGCCACAGCCTCTCTCCTTCCAAGACAATGCGACAATCCTTCCCTCTGGACGCAGGCCGATTCCGGGTCTAACCTTGGAATCGTTCCGAGGGGTGTCCTGCGCAAGCAGGGCTGAGATGGCCTAGAGCCGAACCCTTCGAACCTGATCCGGGTCATGCCGGCGAAGGGACGGGAACAGGGCTTTGGCTGTATTCTTTGGCTTGAAGCCCCCGAAGCTGGCTGCGATGCCGGTTCGGCCCAGACAATCGTCGCCCCGGATCTCCATGACTCGCAATGAGGAGGAGATCCATGAACGTCCAAACCCCAAAGACCAAAATCGCCGCGCCGCAAAGCGTGACCACCGGTCCGATCGCCGGCTCCCGCAAGGTCTATGCGGCTCCCGCTTCGCACCCTGCGATGCGGGTGCCCTTCCGCGAGATCGCGCTGAGCGACGCCTCGCTCGCCCCTATCCGCGTCTACGATCCCTCCGGCCCCTATACCGAGGATGGCGCCAGCATCGATCTGAAGCAGGGCCTGCCGACCCTGCGCGAGGACTGGATCGCCGCACGCCGCTTCGGCGCGATCGAAGGCCGGATCGTCAAGCCGGAGGACAACGGCAATGTCTCCGCCGACAGGTTGGTGGCGCCGTGCCCGGCGACACGCAAGCTGCGCCGCGGCGCCGACGGCCAACTCGTCACACAATATGAATTCGCCAGGGCCGGCATCGTCACCGAAGAGATGGTCTACGCCGCCTTCCGCGAGAATCTCGCCCGTGAGAAAGCCCTCGAAGGCGCAGCCGAGCGCCGGGCCGACGGTGAGGATTTCGGCGCGGCCATTCCTGAATTCGTCACGCCGGAATTCGTGCGCGACGAGATCGCCCTGGGCCGGGCCATCCTGCCCGCCAACATCAACCATCTCGAGCTCGAGCCGATGGTGATTGGCCGCAACTTCCTGGTGAAGGTCAACGCCAATATCGGCAATTCCGCCGTCACATCGGGTGCGGCCGAGGAGGTGGAGAAGCTGGTCTGGGCCACGCGCTGGGGCGCCGACACAGTGATGGACCTCTCCACCGGGCGCAACATCCACAACATCCGCTCCTGGATCCTGCGCAATTCGCCGGTGCCGATCGGCACGGTGCCGATCTACCAGGCGCTGGAGAAGGTCGACGGCGACCCGCTCAAGCTCGACTGGGAGGTGTTCAAGGACACGCTGATCGAGCAGGCCGAGCAGGGCGTTGACTATTTCACCATCCATGCCGGCGTTCGCCTCGCCCATGTGCCGCTCACCGCCAGCCGCGTCACCGGCATCGTCTCGCGCGGCGGCTCGATCATGGCGCGCTGGTGCCTGGCCGGCCATCGCGAGAGCTTCCTCTATGAGCATTTCGGCGACATCTGCGACATCATGCGCCGCTATGACGTCTCCTTCTCGCTCGGCGACGGCCTGCGCCCCGGCTCGATCGCCGATGCCAACGACGCCGCGCAGTTCGCCGAGCTGGAGACGCTGGGCGAACTGACCAAGATCGCGTGGGATCGGGGCTGCCAGGTGATGATCGAGGGTCCTGGTCATGTGCCCATGCACAAGATCAAGCAGAATATGGACAAGCAGCTCGCCGCCTGCGGCGAAGCACCCTTCTACACGCTCGGGCCGCTGACGACCGACATCGCGCCGGGCTACGACCACATCACCTCCGGCATCGGTGCGGCAATGATCGGCTGGTTCGGCACGGCCATGCTCTGCTACGTCACGCCGAAGGAGCATCTCGGTCTGCCCAACCGCGACGACGTCAAGACCGGCGTGATCACCTATCGCATCGCCGCCCATGCCGCCGATCTCGCCAAGGGCCATCCGGCCGCCAAGATTCGTGACGACGCCCTGTCGCAGGCACGCTTCGACTTCCGCTGGGAGGACCAGTTCAACCTCTCCCTCGATCCGGATACCGCGCGCGCTTATCACGACGAGACGCTGCCCAAGGACGTGCACAAGGTCGCGCATTTCTGCTCGATGTGCGGGCCGAAATTCTGCTCGATGAAGATCACACAGGATCTGCGTGACGAGGTCCGGGCGATGGAGGAAGCCGCGCGGCAGGGCATGGCGGAGAAATCGCGCGAATTCCTCGAACAGGGCGGGGCCCTCTATGTCCCGGCCGAATGACGTCAAGCGCGTCACCGTGGTGGGGGCCGGCGTCGCCGGCCTCGTCACGGCGATGGAATGCGCTTCCCGTGGCGCCGACGTCGAGATCCTGGAGCGTAGCGAAGTCCTGGGTGCCCAGGCCTGTTCCTGGCTGGCGGGCGGCATGCTGGCGCCCTGGTGCGAGCGTGAAAGCGCCGAGATCGAGGTCGAGCGGCGCGGCGAACTCGCGCTCACCTGGTGGCCGCGCCATGTGCAGGAAACCGTGCAGCGCGGCACATTGGTGGTCGCACCGGCTCGCGACGGCAGCGAGATCGCCCGTTTCGCCCGTCGCACCCAGGCGCATGTCCCGGTGGACGGGCCTGGAATCGCAACGCTCGAGCCGGACCTTGCGGGCCGCTTCCCGCAGGGCCTGTTCTTCCCGCGCGAGGCCCATCTCGACCCGAGACGGGCGCTGCAGGTGCTCGCGGGACGCCTCGCACAACTCGGCGTGAAAATCCGCTTCGGAACCGAGGCCGAGCCGCACGCCGTCGATACGGACGCCGTGATCGACTGCCGCGGCTTTGCCGCACGCAGCGAGCTGCCGGATCTGCGCGGTGTCCGGGGCGAGGCCATCCTGGTTCACGCCCCGAGCATCACCCTGTCCCGGCCCGTGCGTTTCCTGCACCCACGCTTTCCGCTCTATATCGTGCCGCGCGCCGACCATCGCTTCATGATCGGCGCCACTATGATCGAGAGCGAGCATGACGGGCCGCCGACCTTGCGCTCGACCATGGAGCTGATGGCGGCGGCGTTCAGCCTGCATCCGGCCTTCGGGGAGGCCGAGATCCTCGAACTCGAAGCCGGGCTGCGCCCCGCCTTTCCCGACAATCTGCCGCGCCTCACCGTGGTCGGGCGCGTCATCTCGCTCAACGGCCTGTTCCGCCACGGCTTCCTGCTCTCGCCGGCCCTGGCCCAGGAAGCAGCCGACCGGATCCTGCCCGTGCGGACAGCCCAGCAAGGAGTTTACGCATGACCCTCATCATCAACGGCGAGCGCCAGCAAACCGAGGCCGCCACCCTGGCACACCTGCTCGAAGCGCTCGAACTCGGCGACAGCGTGGTGGCCACCGCGATCAACGGGCGTTTCGTGCGGGCCGTCGATCGCGACCGGACGGCTCTCAAGGACGGCGATGCCGTCGAGATTCTCGCCCCCCGGCAGGGGGGATGACGGAGCGCGGGCGTCTCGCTCGCATCTTCCTATCCGCACATACGGCGCTTCCAAGAGCGGACGAGACGTCCGCGCACCCGGAAATGACACCATGACCGACACCCTCACCTTCTACGACACCCCCTTCACCTCCCGCCTGCTGCTCGGCACGGCGCAATATCCCTCGCCGGCCATCCTTGCCGAGGCCGTGCGCACGTCCGCTGCAGGCATCGTCACCGTCTCGCTGCGGCGGGAATCCGGCAATGACCGCAGCGGCCAGAGCTTCTGGAACCTGATCCGCGAACTCGGCGTCAAGGTGCTGCCCAACACCGCAGGCTGCCACAGCGTGAAGGAGGCGGTGACGACGGCGCAGATGGCGCGCGAAGTCTTCGGCACGCCCTGGATCAAGCTGGAAGTGATCGGCGAGGCCGATACGCTGCAGCCCGATGTCTTCGGCTTGGTGGAAGCGGCTCGCATCCTCACCTCCGAAGGCTTTGAGGTCTTCCCCTACACCACCGAGGATCTGGTGGTTGCCGAACGCCTCATCGAGGCCGGCTGCCGTGTGCTGATGCCCTGGGGCGCGCCGATCGGCTCGGGGCGCGGCCTCAACAACGTCTATGGGCTGCGCAGCATGCGGGCGCATTTCCCCGACATTCCCCTGGTGGTCGATGCCGGCATCGGCACGCCGTCGCATGCGGCGCACGCCATGGAACTTGGCTATGACGCGGTGCTGCTCAACACCGCCGTCGCCAAGGCGGGCGATCCTGCCGCCATGGCGCGGGCCTTCGCCCTCGCCATCGAGGCCGGGCGCCTCGCCTTTCTGGCCGATCCCATGATGCCGCGCGACATGGCGGCCCCTTCGACGCCGGTCTTCGGCCGGGCAAATCTGGATTCGGCGGTGCTGGCATGAGCACCATCGATACGACCTGGCGGCTCGATCCCTTCTACCCCGTGGTCGATAGCGTCGACTGGGTGGAGCGCCTGGTGAGGCAGGGCATTAAGCTCGTGCAGTTGCGCATCAAGGACCGCGACGACGAGACCGCCCTGCCCGACATCCGCGCCGCCCTGGCAGCCTGCCGTACCTATGGCGCCGACCTGGTGGTCAACGATTACTGGCGGGCGGCGATCGCGGCCGGCGCCGATTTCCTCCATCTTGGCCAGGGCGACCTCGACACCGCCGACCTCCCCGCCATCCGTGCTGCCGGCCTGAGGCTCGGCATCAGCACGCATGATCATAGTGAACTCGCGCGCGCGCTCGCGTGCAAGCCGGATTATGTGGCACTGGGGCCCATCTACCCCACCACGCTCAAGGTCATGCCGTTCGCCCCTCAAGGCCTCGAGCGTATCGGCGAGTGGAAGAGGCTGATCGGCGACACGCCCCTGATCGCCATCGGCGGCATCACCCTGGAGCGGGCGCCCGGGTGCCTGGCTGCAGGCGCGGATGTGATCGCCATGGTCAGCGACGTCACCAGGCATCCCGATCCGGATGCACGGACCCAGGCGTGGCTGGCGGCAACCCGGCCAGCCACGGTCAGGGCATGACGGCGATCGCGCTCAGCATTGCCGGTTCCGATTCGGGCGGCGGGGCCGGCATCCAGGCAGACCTTGCCGCCTTTCGCGCCTTCGGCGCGTTCGGCACCACGGCCATTACCGCCATCACGGCGCAGAACACCCGCGGCATCAGCGCCATCCATGCGGTCCCCCCGGAGGTACTCGCCGCGCAGATCGATGCCGTGCTCGACGATTTCAAGGTGGGCGCCGTCAAGATCGGCATGGTGCCCAGCGGGGTCCATGCTCGCATCATCGCCGAGAGCCTCGCGGGCCGTGGCTTGCCCATCGTGCTCGATCCGGTGATGTCGGCGACGACGGGCCGGCTCTTGGGTGAAACGGGTACGCCCGCCGCCCTCAAAACCCATCTCCTGCCGCTGGCGACCTGTCTCACGCCGAATCTGCCGGAAGCGGCGATCTTGCTGAACGGCACGCCGGCGGAAAGCGAGGCGCAGATGATCGAACAAGCCCGGGCCCTCCTCGCCCTCGGCCCGCAGGCCGTGCTGCTGAAGGGCGGGCATGGCCATCTCGGCGAAGCGGTCGACATTCTTGCCACCCGTGACGTTACCCAGCGCTTCGCAACGGCGTGGGTCCAAACCCCAAACCTGCATGGAACGGGCTGCGCCCTTTCCTCGGCCATCGCTGCAAACCTGGCAGGCGGCTGCACGCTCGCCGCCTCGGTCGAGTACGCCAAGCAATGGCTGGCAGATCGCCTCAGGGCAGGAATCGGGCTTCAAATCGGCGAAGGCAGCGGTCCTGCCGTGCCTTTTTGAGAGAAAACCGGAGAGCCATGCAAAAGGCGCAGGCCAGCCCCCTCATTGCAGCAAAGCAATCCCACGCCACATTCCGCCCCCGAATGTGGCGTAAATGGGGCAGGTTCTTTGCACAATTGCCAAACCGCTCGACTTGGTGCGGAACGTGCTGCAGAGCAGCATGAAGCGTCTCTCAAGCATAGATCCTCCCTCATTGCCGCCGATAGCGGTGATAGCCTACGACTAATTCACCGGCGTTCGATTCAAACAACACGTATAGATCTTTGAATTTTTATGAATTACGTCGAAACCTAAATTCTATTGGGAAAATTTTTACGAATACGAAAGTCATTTAATTGCATTTTAACTGTAAGATGCCATCGCATGCGTCTTATTTTTGCCTTGAAATCTGCGCGGGCCTGTCACCAGTTCGAAAGCCGGTGTGGCGAAAACGCTACAGACTCCGTCAACGCTTTCTGCTTATATCTAGTCACTGTGATTTTCCGGTTTTTGGAGTATCGAACTATGAAAATGCGTTTGGCCCTCGCGGCTCTCCTCCTCACCTCGACCTCGGCTTTCGCTGCCGACCTGGCTCCCCAGGCTGTCGAGCCGGTCGCTCCGGTCGTCGCTCCCGTCTACAACTGGACCGGCTTCTACGCTGGTGTCCATGCTGGCGCAGCTATCGGCCAGGGCAAGATTGACCATGCCAAGCTCAATGGCACCGGCTTCCTCGGCGGCGTTCATGCTGGCTACAATGCTCAGTTCGACGGCGGCTGGGTCGTCGGCCTCGAGACCGACATCGACTATTCGAGCGTCAAGAAGTCCAAGGCTGTCACCGACGGCGACATCGTCACTCGCGCCACCCTCAAGAACGAGTGGCAGGGTTCGACCCGCGCTCGCTTCGGCTATGCCTTCGACAACATCCTGCCCTACGTGACGGGTGGTGTTGCCTACGGCAACGTGAAGACCAGCATTGCCGGCGTTGGTTCCAAGACCGACACCCGCGTTGGTTGGACGGCTGGTGCTGGCGTCGAGTACGCCATCGACCAGAACTGGATCGTCCGCGGCGAAGCCCGTTATGTCGACCTCGGCGACAAGAGCAGCACCTTCGGCGGCACCCGCCACAAGGTGAAGTTCAACTCCACCGACCTGACCCTCGGCGTGAGCTACAAGTTCTGATCCGCGTATCTGGATCATTGCGTAAGGAAGAGCCCGGCAAAAGCCGGGCTTTTTCTTTGTCATGCCATCGAAATCGTTGTCCGGGCGAATTGCCGACAAATGGAGACGTCTCGTGGATCTCTCCGTCATATCGGTAACCGGCCCACAACGTGCCGCTTCTCACGCCGCCAGACAAAGATCTTGTACCAAACCTTGAACACCTGAGGTTGGCCGCTTCTCACCCAAACTAAAAATGGCAGTGCCCTCAAGCCCTCCTCCACCTCACCGCACGCAACAAACCACTGCAGTATTTCTATCAGAAGTACTTATCCTCGATTGTCATTAAGCCGCCCTAAGCTGCCACGCCCCTGAATCTTGGCTTCAGGCAAAAAAATCCTCTTAATATTTTTTTAAATATTAACAAAACACATCAAAAAATAAATTGTTCGTTAACCACAAACGAGCGGGCTGCGTTCTTCAATTTTCGTGGCCCCGCCCATCAGGCGCCTTCAGTTTGCCTGCCAGTGTGGCCGGAATGCTACAGACTCTCCCCGCGGTTTCTGTCTATATGCTCTCACACTGAATTTCCGGCCCTGGAGTCCTAGTAATGAAAATGCGTTTGGCCCTCGCGGCTCTCCTCCTCACCTCGACCTCGGCTTTCGCTGCCGATCTGGCTCCCCAGGCTGTCGAGCCGGTCGCTCCGGTCGTCGCTCCCGTCTACAACTGGACCGGCTTCTACGCTGGTGTCCATGCTGGTGCGTTGATCGGCCAGGGCAAGGTTGACCGTGCCAAGTTCGACGGCGCCGGCTTCCTCGGCGGCGTCCATGCCGGCTACAATGCCCAGTTCGACGGCGGCTTCGTCGTCGGCCTTGAGACCGATATCGATTATTCGAGCTTCAAGAAGTCGAAGTCGATCACCGACGGTGAAGTCGTTGCCCGCGGCACCCTCAAGAACGAGTGGATGGGCTCGACCCGCGCTCGCTTCGGCTATGCCTTCGACAATATCCTGCCCTACGTGACGGGTGGTGTTGCCTACGGCAACGTCAAGACCAGCATTGCCGGCGTCGGTTCCAAGACCGACACCCGCGTTGGTTGGACGGCTGGTGCTGGCGTCGAGTACGCCATCGACCCGAACTGGATCGTTCGTGGCGAAGCCCGCTACATCGACCTCGGCGACAAGAGCGTCACCATTGCTGGCGACCGCACGAAGGTGAAGTTCGACGCCGTCGATCTGAACCTCGGCGTGAGCTACAAGTTCTGATCCGCGTATCTGGATCAATGTGCAGGAAAAGCCCGGCGAAAGCCGGGCTTTTTCTTTTCCGGACCATGAATCGAATATCGCCGCATATTCGGGCAGAGCTGGCGGTAATATTGGCGAAGACATCCCTTGTGGCGATTCCGATCCGACGCAAGCCTCAGCAGTTGCCGTTTCCTTCATTTCATCAAGTCATATTGAAAGCCCCTCATGTCCGCGCAGGACACGCCTTCCCTTCTTCGTCAGAGCGGCTTCGGACTGTTCTGGACGGCCCGCGTATTTTCCACCGGCTGTTTCCAAATCATCTCCGTGGTGATCGGCTGGCAGATCTATGATCTTACCCATTCTGCGCTTCATCTCGGCCTCGTCGGTCTTTGCCAATTCCTGCCGATGCTGGCGCTGATCATTCCGGCCGGCCACATCGCGGATCGCTTCGACCGGCGTACCGTCGTGCGCTGCTGCCAGATGGTAGCAGGACTGACAGGGGCAGGACTCGCTTTTGCTTCCTGGCAAGGCATGATCAGCCCGACGATCATTTTCGCCGCCGCCGTCGTGATCGGCGCCTGCCGTACTTTCGAAATGCCGACGACGGCCGCCCTGCTCCCGATGATCGTCAGCCCCCACCAATTGCCGCGCGCGCTGGCCCTGTCCGCCTCCGCCATCCAGACCGCCACCATCATCGGCCCTGCTCTGGGAGGGCTGCTCTACATCGTCGGCCCTGGATCGGCCTATCTTTTCGTCGCCTGCTTCTACGGCCTGGCCTCGATCCTGGTTTCACGCCTACGGATCCTCGTACCACCCGCCGCGCGCGAGCCGACCACCCTCAGATCGGTGTTCTCGGGCTTCGCCTTCATCAGGAGCCGTCCGATCATTCTCGGAGCGATCTCGCTCGACATGGTCGCCGTGCTGCTCGGCGGCGCGACGGCCCTGCTGCCGATCTATGCCCGTGACATTCTCCACACCAATGCCTTCGGCCTCGGCGTGCTCAGGGCATCCCCGGCCCTCGGCGCCCTGTCCATGTCTCTGATCTTGGCGCGTTGGCCGCTGGAGCGGCGGGTCGGCCTGAAGATGTTCGCGGCCGTCGCGGTGTTCGGCCTGGCTACCATCGTCTTCGGCCTGTCGTCCTGGTTTGCGCTTTCGCTGCCGGCGCTGGTGGTCATGGGAGCGGCCGACGTCGTCAGCGTGGTGGTGCGTTCAACCCTGGTCCAGCTCGGCACGCCCGACGCGATGCGCGGGCGGGTCAGCGCCGTCAACGCCATGTTCGTCGGCACCTCCAACCAGTTGGGAGAATTCGAATCAGGCCTTACCGCCGCCCTCTTCGGCCCGGTAGAGGCCGTGGTGCTCGGCGGCCTGGGTACGATCCTCGTTGCCCTGGCCTGGTCGCGCCTGTTCAAGCCACTGTGCGATGCCGACCGTTTCCCCAGCAGGAGCGCCTGAAGGGGGAGCGGCCCTCCCTTCCTCCACGATCGGCGCTCGCGCCTCACACGACATGCCTCGACAAGTCGCACCGGCCTGCCCATGGTGCTGATATGCGCACGTCCTCCTTCAAACGCGATTCGAAGCCGGCCCCTCCCGGTGAAGTGCCGGCAGATCTGACGATTTCCGGCATCATCGACCGGGTCACCTATCACAATGCCGAAAACGGCTTCGCGGTGCTCCGCGTCAAGGTGAAGGGGCGCAAGGACCTGGCCACCGTGATCGGCCGCACCGCGGCCATCGCTCCCGGCGAAAAGCTCGAGGCGGAGGGGCGCTGGAGCGTCGATCCCGAGCGCGGCCTGCAGTTCCGCGCCGATGCTATCCGTACCACGCCGCCCGGCTCCGCATCCGGCATCGAGCGCTACCTTGCCTCCGGCCTGGTTCGCGGCATCGGCCAGGAGACCGCCAAGAAGCTGGTGGCAGCCTTTGGCAAGGACACGCTCAAGATCCTCGACAGCGAACCGGACCGGCTGAGCGAGGTGGCAGGCCTGTCGCCCCAGCGCATCCGGCTGATCCGCGAGGGCTGGAGCGCCCAACAGGAGTTCCGTGACGTCCTGGTTTTCCTCACCGAGCACGGGCTGGGAGCGACGCGCGCCGCCAGTGTGCAGAAGGCGCTCGGCACCAATGCAGTCGAACTGATCAAGGCCGATCCCTACCGACTCTCGCGCGAGGTCAAGGGGTTCGACTTCCGCACCGCCGACCAGTTCGCCCTCAGTCTGGGGCATGAGCGCGAGGATCCCTCGCGCCTGACCGCCGGGCTGCTCTGGGCACTGGGCGAGGGTGCAACCAACGGCCATTGCGGCGTGCCGCGCGAAGCCCTGTTCGAACGGGCCGGCCGGGTGCTGGAGGTGGACGACTATCTCTTCAACGATGCCGCCACCCGCCTGCTGCAGACCCGCTCGATCATCGGCGACACCATCGAGGGGGCCCCGTCCTACTTCCTGCCGGCACTGTGGAACGCCGAGGAAGCCGTTGCTACCAGGCTGAAGCAGATGGCTGGCGGCAGCCCGCCCTGGCGCCAGGAAGGCCTGCACCAAGCGGTGCTGGATACCGAAGCTCGCACCCGCAGGCGGCTCGCTCCTGCCCAGGCCCTCGCGGTGGAGACGGCCCTCGCCTCCAAGCTGCTGGTCATCACCGGCGGCCCCGGTGTCGGCAAGACCACCATCATCGACACCATCCTCAAGGCGCTCGAGCGCAAGGATGTGACGATCGCCCTGTGTGCGCCGACCGGCCGCGCCGCCAAGCGCATGGCCGAAAGCACCGGCCAGGAAGCCAAGACCATCCATCGCCTGCTGGAAATCGATCCGGTCTCGGGCACGTTCCGCCGACAGCGGGCCTATCCCCTCGACGCCGACCTCGTCATCGCCGACGAGGCGAGCATGATCGACATCGAGCTGATGCGCGCCTTGCTCGATGCCCTGTCGCCGCGCGCCGCCCTCGTCCTGGTGGGCGATGCCGACCAGTTGCCCTCAGTCGGCCCCGGCCAGGTGCTGGCCGACATCATCGCCTCCGACGTCATTCCCGTGGTGCGGCTCACCGAAGTGTTCCGCCAGGCTGAAACCAGCCGCATCATTGCCGCGGCCCATGCCGTCAATCATGGCGAAGTGCCGGAAGGCGCCAAAAGCCCGGAGGATGGCGACTTCTTCGTCGTCGACATGGCGACGGCAGAAGATGGCGCCAGCAAGGTGATCGACATCGTCACCAACCGCCTGCCACGCCGCTTCGGTCTCGATCCCGTCAGGGACATCCACGTGCTGACCCCGATGAACAAGGGGCCTCTGGGCTCGCAAACGCTGACGCAGGCCCTGCGCGAGGTCCTCAATCCGGCACGCGAAGGCGCGATCGTGCGCGAATTCGGTACCTTCGCCCCGCATGACAAGGTCATGCAGATCGACAATGACTATGACCGCGAAATCTTCAATGGCGATATCGGCTTCGTCACCCGCACGGATGCGAAGGCGGGGCAGCTCACCGTCACCTTCGATGGGCGCGACGTCCACTACACCACCGCGCAGCTCGACAGCCTGGTGCCGGCCTATGCCACCACCATCCACAAGGCCCAGGGCTCGGAATATCCGGCGGTGGTGGTGGTGATCTCCAACGCCCATTATCCGATGCTGGCCCGCAACCTGCTCTATACGGCCATTACCCGCGGCAAGCGGCTGGTAGTGGTGGTCGCCGAAAAGCGCGCCCTGAGGCTGGCGGCGGAAAATGCCATGGGGCGCCGGCGCTGGACCCGGCTCCGCGAAAAATTGGCTGCGCCCGCGCCGGATGTTTCCTGAAGAACGCTTGCCGTCATGGTACGGCGCTATACAAACATCTTGCAGAGATCGGCAAAGGTGGGGGCGGGAATGTTGCGGCGAACCATGATTGGCGCCTGGGTGCTGGCGGCTTCGGCCGTTCCCATCGGTTCGGCTTCCGCCCAGACGAAACCAGCGCCCGCCGCGCCGGCACCGGCCGTTCCCGTCGATGCCGCCTTCGAAGCCGCAAAGGCTGCCGCCGCAACAATGGGTGCGGAGGATTTCGCCGCCATTCAGCAGGATCTGATCTGGACCGGCGATCTCAATTCACTGCCGTCGGGCGAGATGGGCAAGCGCAGCTATGAGGCAATCCGCGCTTTCCAGAAGCGCATCAAGGCCAAGGAAACCGGTATATTCACGCCGCCTCAGCGCATCACTCTCGCCCAGCACGCAGCCAAGTTCACGGCGCGCTATGGCTTCGAAACCATCACGGAACGCGGCATCACGGTGGGCTATCCGGCCAAGCTGACGACGGTACGGACGGAAGGCAAGAACGGCCCGCATTTCGCCACGCCCAAAAATGACGTCACCTTGGACATCCTCGCCATCCCTGCCGACAAGGAGACTTTCGAGGCCCTATTCACTCGCCTCAAGACGGAGCGCCCCGGGCGCAAGGTGACCTATTCGCTGCTGCGCCCGGATTTCCTTGTGGTCGCCGGCAGCAATGACGGCAAGAGCTTCTATCTGCGCTTCGTCAAGACCGACACCGATTCACGCGGCTTCGCCCTTGGCTGGGACCCGGCGCTTTCCCCCGGCTTCGACCGGATTTCCATCGCAATGGCCTCTTCGATGAAATTGGCCGAGGGCGGCAAGCCGGCTGCCGTGGCGCCGCCGATCTCCAAACCCGCCGACAAGCCAGCGCCCCTTCCCGAACCGCCGAAGCCGGCCGGTCCGCCCGTGCCCTTGCCATCAGGCACCTCGACAGCGGCCAAGACCGGCCTGGGCACCCTGGTATCGCCGAACGGTGATATCCTCACCTATGCCGGCTTGGTGGCGGGATGCGAAACGGTGACCCTGCAGGGCGGCGCCCCGGCCAGGGTGATTGCCGGCGATCTCGGCAATGACGTCGCGCTGGTCCGAGCCAATCCACCCCCTGGCCCGGCACCGCTCGCCTGGCGGCAGCCGGCGCTGGCGCAAGGTGATGCTGTCGCCCTGCTGTCCGGCTCCACCCCGGTCGCCACCACCGTCACGGCATTGATCGGCGGCAATGACGACAGTCGCCGCGTATCGCTAGCCGCGGGCGCTCCCGGCGCCTTGATCGACAAGGACGGCGCTTTGTCAGGCCTTGCCGCCGCCAATGGCGATCCGACAGCCTTGAAGGGTCTGTTCGTCACCGCCTTCCTGCGCGCCAGCGGCGTCACGCCTCCCGAGCGCGGCGGCGACCCGAGCAAAGCCACCGTCACGCTGACCTGCACGCCGAAGCCATAGAGCAAGGGCACGACTACAGGCCAGTGCGTTACTTGCCCATCTCGCCTCCCGCGCCTTGATGGTAAGAAAAGACCGCCGCCCTTCTTTGCAGATTGCAGAACTTCGCTACGACAGGTCCCGGTGCATCATCACTTGCACTTTTCATTATTGCCAAACGCCAATCCATTGTAACAAATGATCCAGAGTTCGGCCTCGCCTCCAAACCTGTCGACGAAGATCCCAGCGAGCAGGGATCTCGGCAGGCGAGGATATCAAGGGAGACGGCCGGCTCGCTGTCCGGGCTGAGGTAGAACCTAAAATGTTTCGACTGAAAGCGATCCCCGCTTCCCTCGGCAAAGTTTCCCGGCGTGGCTTATCGGGGAGCTTCGTCAGAAAATTCTGCCTGGCTCTGGCCCTTGCCGTGGCCGCACCCCATGCTGTGCAAAGCCAGGAAGCCACCTTCACCTCCGCCCAGGCGGCGGCCAACCAATTGAGCGCCCAGCAAATCGCCAATCTGCAGGAAGACCTGGCCTGGGCAGGCATGTTTTCGGAAGGAAGTTCTCCGCCGGTTTCAGGGATTTTCTACAACGCCACCTACCAGGCCATCCGCCAATATCAACGCAGCAACAATTTGCCTGAGACTGGCGCGCCCAGTGCGGCCCTGGTCAGTGAACTGGACGGCCGCGTTGCTTCGATCCGGCGGACGGCCAACCTCAAAACCCTGGAAAATGGCGTCCTGAAGATCAGCTATCCCGCCGGCGTGCTGACCAAACAGCAGACGGTCAAGGGAGAGACGCGCTACACGACGCCCTCGAGCGACGCCCTGGTCCAATTGATCAATATGAAGGGATCGCGCGAACGGCTCGACCAGATGTTCGCCGACATGAAGAAGGCGGCGGGCAAGGTCAAATATTCGGTCATGCTCGATGATCAGGGCGAGGGACAGCCCACCCGTTTCGTCATCGTCGGCGGCGACGCCAAATTCACCATCTATACGAGTGTGGCCCAAAAGGATGATGCGATCGTCGGCTTCATCGCCAGCTGGGATCGCAAGAAACGGCCGGATTTTCGCAACAGCGCCATCGTCATGGGCCTTTCAATCCGACCGAAAACCGTTGCCAATCCCTATACCGCCGCAGCGGCGGGACAGAACCCGCAAGGCACCGTCGCGATGTCGACGGCCGAAATCAACCGGCAGCTCGACATTTGCGCCAAAGCGAAGGACGCTGCCGAGATCGTCACCGCCTGCACGACGGTACTATCGGCCAGCACGCTGCTGGCGGCCAACCGGCCGACCGTGCTCTACAATCGCTCCGTCGGCTATAACAGGCAGAAAAAGGCCGATCTGGCTCTTGCCGATCTCGACCAGGCCATCGCCCTCGATCCCGACCAGGCGAGCTATTACACGCAACGTGGACATGTCCGCTACGGCCAGGCGAAATATGACGCGGCGGTAGCGGACTATAGTCAGGCCCTTGCCAAGAAAACGCCGACGGCGGGCGACTACACCAATCGCGGCAACAGCTATTTTGGCTTGGAGGACTACCCGAAGGCCATTGCCGATTACGATGCATCCCTGCGCCTGGATCCGGATGACGTCGACACCCATGCTTTTCGGGGGTCGGCGCTGCTGAGGCTGAGCCGACCGGCAGAAGCCATGGCCGATCTGAACTTCACCATCGATCGGGGCGGCGACAAGGTCGGTGCCGGTGACTACAAGAATCGCGGCGAAGCGCTGGTCGAACTTGGCCGCGCCGAAGAAGGCAAACCGGATTTCGTCAAGGCCGAGGCCATTGCCACCGCGAAGATCGAGACGGACAGTTACAATTTCGTCTATCGCGCCTTCGCCCGCGCCTTCATCGGCAATGCCGAGGGGGCCATTGCCGATGCAGACAAGTATTTGTCCATCGACTCCAGGGCCAGCGAGGCCTTCCATGCACGGGCGCTCGGCAATGTCGCCAGGCAGGACTTCACCAAGGCAGTCGCCGATTTCTCCCAGGCCATCAGCATGGGACGCAAGCGGCTGTTCATCCAGCGCCAGCGCGGCGATGTCTATTTGACGACCGGCCAGCCGGAACTGGCGATCGCCGATTACCAGGCCCAACTCAATCTCACGCCCGGCAACGCCCTCGCCATGGTCGGTCTTGAAAAGGCTAGGCAGGCGATGGCTGCCAAGCTGCTGGCGACGGCCGGTACCCCGCAGGGCAACAACGCCCCAGCCACGGCCGGTTCGCCGCAGGTGGCCGCGCTGGGCGCCCTGCAACCTCCGGCCAAGGTCGCGCTCGGCCGCCGGGTCGCGCTGGTGATCGGCAATTCCAACTATGCCAATGTCGCCGCCCTGCCGAACCCGAAGAACGATGCGGCCAAGGTTGCCGACACCCTGCGCAAGATCGGTTTTGCCGAGGTGACGCTGGCGGAGGACACCGATTTCCGCAGCCTCAACCGTGCCCTGCAGGACTTCGCCAGCCAGGCCGACGGGGCCGACTGGGCAGTGATCTATTATGCCGGCCATGGCATCGAGATCGCCAACACCAATTATCTGGTGCCGGTCGATGCCAAGCTCGCCTCCGATCGCGACGTCACCTTCGAGGCCGTGCCGCTCGACCGGGTGATGGCCGCCAGCGAAGGCGCCAAGGGCATGCGCCTGGTCATCCTCGATGCCTGCCGCAACAATCCCTTCCTGGCCAACATGACCCGCAAGACGGCAACGCGCGCCGTCTCGCGCGGCCTCAGCCGAGTGGAGCCGGATGGCGGCACGCTCGTCGTCTATGCCGCCAAGGCCGGCGAGGTCGCCCTCGACGGCAGCGGCGGCAATTCGCCCTTCGTCACCGCCCTCACCACCAACCTGCAGAAGCCCGGCATCGAAATCGGCAAGCTGTTTCGCCTGGTGCGCGACGACGTGATGAAGGCGACCGACCGCAAGCAGGAGCCCTTCACCTATGGCTCCCTGCCCGGCGAAGACTTCATCTTCAATCCGGGCTGAGGGCTGGGGTGTGGACCATCCATGTTCTCCAGGGAACTGCAACCTCCCGCAGTTATGGCGAGAAGCTCCAAGGTGCAGGAATGCGCCCAATGTCAGGCCCCTTCGGCCTGACGATCAAAATCTTGGCAAAACCTATCGATCCGGGGTTCCCCAATGTTGCGCTTGAAGACGATTGCCGCCCTGATCGGGCTGACGCTGGCCATCGCCACTCCGGCCGCGGCGCAGATCATCGACTATGCACGCTTCGAGAAGGCCAAGCGGATCGGCGATCAGTTGAGCAGCACGCAACTGCGCCAGTTGCAATCCGACCTGTCGTGGAACACCGGCTACAACAGCCTGACCAATTTTCCCCTCTGGGGCAGTTTCGACGAGGCGACCTTCGTCGCGATCCGGAATTTCCAATCGCATAATCTGAGAAGCCTGAACATCAAACCGCTCGAGGAAAACAGCATCCCCTCGCCCGAATTGATCAAGCTCGCCCGTACCAAGGCAGCCAAGCAGAAAGCCTTGCTCGACTTCAGGACCGCCAGCGCCCAGGGCATGACCATCGACTACCCCGCCTCGCTGCTGCCGAGCCGCGAAGAAACGCCGACGGGCCTGCGCCTGCGTGCGCCACGCTGGGACATGAGTGTGGAATTGCAGGCTTTTTCGGCAGGAGACATGCCGTTCGAGGCGCGCTTCGAAGCCATGAAGGCCACGCCGGAGGTGACCCGGATCGTTCAGGCCAAGCTCTTCAAGGCGCGGGCGGAGCGTAACCCGACTTATTTCGTGCTGTTCGGCACCAAGGACAGCCTGGGCTTCTATGCTCGCTTCATCAAGGGCGCCGACGGTTCGGCGCGGGGCATGATCATCCGCTGGAATGCCGACACCGGCAAGGACACCACGCAGATGGTGGAGATGTTCGAGGCCTATGACGCCTTTGGGGTCATGATCGGCTCTCTGCGACTGGATGATGACGATAGTGGCTCGGCAGCGGAGGCGCCACTCTCCGAGGTCGCCGATCTCAGGGCCAATCGCCAGCTCTGCGGGCAGGCCAAGGCGGCCGACGACATCGTCAAGGCCTGCAGCGACGTGCTGGTGGTGGGTGACCTGCTGCTGCCCCAAACGCTGGCCGTCACCAATTCGAACCGGGGCTGGGGCTTCTACCTCAAGGGCGACTACGACAAGGCCATCGCCGATTACAACGAAGCCATCGCCCTGCGCCAGGATGACGACCTCCCCTTCTCGGGGCGTGGCTATGCCCGCTTCGCCAAGGGCGACAATGCCCAGGCCATCGCCGATTTCGACCAGGCCCTGCGCCTGAAACCCGCTCGGACGGAACTGCTGAGCTACCGCGCCTCCGCCGCCCTCAGGCTCGGCCGCCTGCAGGAAAGCGTCGACAACATCACCTCGGTGGTCGCCGGCGGCAAGGCCGTCACCCCCGACTACCTCAATCGTGGCGTGGCCCTGCTCGAACTCGGCCGCAAGGACGAGGCCACGTCGGATCTGAGCCGGGCCATCGAGCTTGCGAGCGACGATTTCGCCGCCGATCCCGTCAAGAACGCCTATAGCCTGATGTATCGCGCCATGGCCAAGGCCTATGGCAATGACCCGGACGGCGCCATCACCGATGCGACGCGCTTCCTGTCGACCACGCCGCAATCCCCGGAGGCCTTCCATGCCCGGGGGCTCGCCAATGCGGCGAAGCAAAACTACGACGCGGCCATCGCGGACTATACCCAGGCCACCAGCCTGGGACGCAAGAGCTTCATCCTGCGCCAGCGCGGCGATGCCTATCTCGCTTCCGGCCAGCCTGACCTCGCCGCCGCCGACTATCTGGCGATGCTACACCAGTTTCCAACCAATGCGCTGGCCGCCTCAGGCCTCGAAAAAGCCAAGCAGGCAGTGGTCCAGAAATTCGGGGCCAACCCGCCGCCTGCCTCGGGCGGAGGCACGTCCGGTACCCAGCAGCCTGTGCAGACTTCTGCGCCGATGGGCAAGCGCATCGCCCTCATCATCGGCAACGGCGCCTATACCGGCACCAGCCCCCTGCCCAATCCCAAGCGTGACGCCGCGAAGCTGGCGGAGACCCTCCGCAGCATCGGCTTCACCGACGTGACCCTGGCGGAAGATCTCGACAACCAGGGCTTCAACCGGGCCCTGCAGGAATTTTCGGACAAGGCGGCGCAGGCCGACTGGGCGGTGGTCTACTATGCCGGCCATGGCATGGAGGTCGACAACGTCAACTATCTCATTCCGGTCGATGCCAAGCTCGAGAAGGAGCGCGACATCCTGTTCGAAGCCGTGCCGCTCGACCGGGTGATGGCAGCGGGCGAAGGCGCCAAGTCGCTGCGCCTGGTCATCCTCGATGCCTGCCGCAACAATCCCTTCGAGGGCGCCATGGCCAAGAAGAGCGCGACCCGCGCCGTCACGCGCGGCCTCAGCCGCGTCGAGCCGGACGGAGCGACCCTGGTGGTCTATGCCGCCAAGGCGGGCCAAGTCGCCTTGGACGGCGCGGACGGCAACTCGCCCTTCGTCACCGCGCTCGACACCAATCTGCGCAAGCCCAATGTCGAGATCGGCAAGCTCTTCCGCCTGGTGCGCGACGACGTGATGAAGGCGACCGAGCGCCAGCAGGAGCCTTTCACCTACGGCTCCCTGCCGGGCGAGGACTTCTTCTTCAATCAGGGGAAGTAAGGAGCGGGATTTCGCATTGAGAGGTTGAGAGAGTCACCCTTCATCTCCCTGCCGGGACCTCCAGCCAACTCAAGAGAGTTGGCGACACCCGCAGGGGGAGAAGGGGCTTGCTTGGGAAAGGGCGTCCGGCCCAGCTACGGTCAAATGCACTCGATGCCTGCAGGATAAATTCCCTTCTCTCCTTGCGGGAGAAGGTGGCGGCAGCCGGATGAGGGGTGCCCGCGCTCCCCTCAAACCTCGAAGCAGGCGACCAGGCGATCGTGCTTCATCTCGAGGCCGGGACGCTCATCCCGGCAATGCGGCTTGACGATCGGGCAGCGCGGGTTGAAGGCGCATCCCGTTGGCGGAGAGAAGGGCGAGGGCAACTCGCCCTGCAGCACGATACGCTCGCGCTTGCGGTCGGGATCGGCCTGCGGCGTCGCCGACATCAGTGCCCTGGTATAGGGATGCTGCGGCGCCGAGAACAGGGCATCGCGCGTGCCCATCTCGACCGCCCGTCCCAGATACATCACCATCACGTCGTCGGCGATGTGGCGCACCACCGACAGATCGTGGCTGATGAAGATGTAAGCGAGCTTGAACTCCTGCTGCAGCTCGGCAAGCAGGTTGAGTACTTGCGCGCGCACCGAGACGTCCAGCGCGGAGACCGGTTCGTCCAGCACCAGGATCTTCGGCCTGAGCATCAGGGCCCTGGCGATGGCGATGCGCTGACGCTGGCCACCGGAAAACATGTGCGGATAGCGCATCGCCTGCTCGGGACGAAGGCCCACACGCTTCATCATCGCAATGGCGGCCTCGCGCCGTTCTCCCGCGCTCAACTTGGTGTTGACGAGCAGGGGCTCCTCCAGCGCCTGCGCGATGGTCTGGCGCGGATTGAGGGAACCGAAGGGGTTCTGGAACACGATCTGGATTTCGCGACGCAATGTCTTGCGCTGCGCCGCGGTCGCCAGCTTCACATCGATGCCGCCGATGGTCAGCGATCCTGCGGTGGGCTGTTCGATCATGGTCAGCAGGCGCGCCAAAGTCGACTTTCCGCAGCCGGATTCGCCCACCACCGCCAGTGTCTTGCCGGCATCGAGCGTGAAGCTCACGCCGGCCAGCGCCTTGACGGTCGCCGTGCCGCCGAACATGCCGCGCTTGACTTCATAGGAGCGCACGAGATCGCGCGCGTCGACGAGGACTGTCACGATACGGCCTCCATGCGAGCCGTCTTGCCACCAGTCAGCGGGTGGATGCATAGGGCCTCGTTATATTCGATGTCGGCTCGCTTCGGCGGTGCCGCACGGCATTCATCGGTGACATAGGAACAGCGCGGCGAGAACAGGCAGCCGCGCGGGCGGTCATACTGCCCGGGCACGACGCCGGGAATGGACGGCAGCATCTGCGACGTCGCCCGCTCGGGCAGGGCGGCCAGCAGGGCAGACGTATAAGGATGGCGCGGCGTATGGAACAAGGCGCCCGTCTTGGCCCTCTCGACCTGCTGCCCAGCATATTGCACGATCACGCGCTCGGCCGTCTCGGCAACCACGCCCATATCGTGGGTGATCAAAACCACCGCCATACCACGCTCGTCGCGCAGCTTGACCAGGAGGTCGAGGATCTGGGCCTGAATGGTCACATCGAGCGCCGTGGTCGGCTCGTCCGCGATCAGGAGCTTGGGATTGCAGGAAATCGCCATAGCGATCATCACGCGCTGGCTCATGCCCCCCGACATCTGATGCGGAAAGGCCGACAAGCGGCGCGCAGGATCGGTGATGCCGACGTCCTTCAGCAATTCCACCGACCGATCCCGCGCCTCGCTCCGAGACATCGGCAGATGGGCGCGAATGGCTTCGGCGAGCTGGAAGCCCACCGTGAAGCACGGATTGAGCGAGGTCATCGGCTCCTGGAAGATCATCGCCATGTCGCGGCCGATGATCTTGCGCCGTTCACGCGCTGAGATCTTCTGCAGGTCCAGGCCATTGAAGGCCAGCCTGTCGGCGGTGATGCGGGCCGTCTTCGGCAGGAGCCCCATCAGCGCCAGCATGGCCACCGACTTGCCGGATCCCGACTCGCCGACGATGGAAACGATCTCGCCGGGGTCGATCGAGAGCGAGACGCTGTCGACCGCTCGAAAGAAGCCGTGCTTGACCTGGAATTCAACCGCGAGATTGGAGATTTCGAGCAGCGCCATGTCTAGCCTCGCTTCAGCTTGGGATCGAGCGCATCGCGCAGACCGTCGCCGAACAGGTTGATGGCGACCACGGTGATCAGAATGCATACGCCCGGCGCGATAGCGAGCCAGGGTGCGCTTTGGATGTCCTGACGCACGTCGGAAAGCATGGCGCCCCATTCGGGTATCGGAGGCTGTGCGCCCATGCCGAGAAAACCCAGTGCAGCAGCCTGGAGAATAGCATCGGAGACACCGAGTGTCGCCTGCACGATCAGCGGCGCCATGCAGTTGGGCAGGATGGTGCGGAACAGGAGCCGGGGCGGTTTGACCCCCACGACAGTAGCAGCGGTGACATAGTCCTTCGACAATTCCCCGAGGGCGGCCGCCCTGACGATACGCACATAGCGCGGCAGGAAGACAATGGTGATGGCCGCGACCGTCGGCACCAGGCCGGGCTGCAGGATGGCGACGATCACCATGGAGAGCACCAGGTCCGGGATCGACATGATCAGGTCCATCAGGCGCATCAGGACGAAGTCGAACCAGCCACCGACATAGGCCGCGATGAGCCCCAGCACGACGCCGAGCAGCATCGAGACCGCCATCACGGTCAGGCCGATGCCGAGCGAGTAGCGGGCGCCATAGATCAGGCGCGAAAGCACGTCACGACCGCCGCTCTTGTCGGTGCCGAGGATGAACTCCCAACTGCCGCCCTCGACCCAGGCCGGCGGCTGGCCGACATGGCCGGGATGGCCGGCGTCCGGCCAGCCCGTCGCATTGTAGGGTGCGTAGGGAGCCAGGAAATCGGCAAAAACGGCAACGAGAACCACGAGGACGAGCACGACAAGGCCCGCGACAGCGCCCTTGTTCTGCTTGAGCGAGTCCCAGATCTCGGCGGTGGCGGAAGGCGGCTTGGCCGGGCGGATTGCCGCCGCGGCTTGCGTGTCAGCGGCCATGACGAATCCTTGGATTAATGACGCCGTAGAGCAGATCGACGAAGAGATTGATGAAGGTGACGAGGATGGCGATGATCAGGATGCCGCCCTGGAGCGCGGGATAGTCGCGGCGCGAGAAGGAATCGATCAGCCACTTGCCGACGCCGGGCCAGGAGAACACCGATTCCGTCTGCACAGCACCAGCGAACAGCATGCCGATCATCAGGCCGACCACGGTGACGATCGGGATCATGGCATTGCGCAGGGCATGCAGGCCGATCACCCGCAGCGGCGATAGTCCCTTGGCCCGGGCCGTGCGGACATAGTCCTCGTTCAGCACTTCCAGCATGGCCGAGCGCGTGATGCGCATGATCACCGCCAGGGGGATGGTGCCGAGCACGATGGCGGGCAGGATGAGATGCTGCAAGGCCGACCAGACGGCCCCCTCCTGATCGGACCAGAAGGCGTCCCAGATCATGAAGCCGGTACTGGTTTCCTCGTCGAAATAGAACGCCGTGTCGATACGCCCGCCGACCGGCGTCAGATCGAGCTTGAGGGAAACCAACAGGATCAGAAGGATGCCGAACCAGAAGATCGGCATGGAATTGCCGATCACCGCGAAAGCGGTGGCGATGTAGTCGGCGAACTTGCCGCGCTGAAGGGCGGCGAGGATGCCGAAGGGAATGCCGAGGCCGACGGCGAAGATCATGGCCGCGAAGGCCAGTTCCACCGTGGCAGGAAAGAGGGTGAAGAATTCGGTCAGCACCGGCCGTTGGGTGACGATGGAGGTGCCGAAATCACCATGCAGGAGTTGCCACAGATAGCGGCCGAACTGCTCGTAGACAGGTTGGTCGAGACCGAGTTGATGACGGAATTCGGCCAGGCGTTCGGGCGAAATACCTCTTTCGCCCACACGCACTTCGACCGGGTCGCCGGGAACCATTCGAATGGCGAAGAACGCCAAGGCGACCAGCGCGATGAAGGTCGGAACGGTCATGGCGACACGCTTGAGCAGGAAGGTCAGCATGGGCGCTCGCGGGTCAGCAGTAGAAAACAGGATACAAAAAGGCTGCCAGGCCGATGAAGACCTGGCAGCCTGAAAGCGTGATTACTTCTTCAAGTCGGTATCGAAGAACTCGAAGCGGCCAAGCGGCGAGGGCTTGAAGCCTTCGACGTTCTTGCGCACGGGCGTGTAGACCACCGTGTGGGCGATGTTCAGATAGGGAACCTCGTCATGGGCGATCTGCAGCATTTCCTGGTAGAGCTTGGTGCGCTCGGCCTTGTCGAAGCTGGCGCGGGCCTTCTCCAGGCGCTCCTGGTGGTCCTTGTTGCACCAGCGCGGATAGTTCTGGCTGACGGGCTTCTTCTTCTCGATGTCGCAGGCGAACAGGAAGAAGAAGTTGTCGGGATCGCCATTGTCGCCGGTCCAGCCCATCTGGGGCAGAGTCGCCTCGCCGTTCTGCAGGCGCTTGCGGTAGTCACCCCATTCATAAGTGACGAGCTTGGCGTTGACGCCGATCTTGGCGAGATCGGCCTGCATCAGCTCGCCCATGCGCTTGCCGTTGGGATTGTAGGGCCGGTAGACCGGCATGTACCACAGGTCGATATCGATCGGGGTCTTCACCCCGGCATCGGCCAGGAGCTTCTTGGAAGCTTCGGGGTCATAGCCATATTCGGGGATCTTGTCGTTGTAGCCCAGCATGAAGGAGGGGATCAGCGTGGTCGAGGGCTTGCCGCTGCCTTCATAGACGTCCGAGAGGATCGCCTTCAGGTTGATCGCCTTCGCCAGGGCGAGGCGCACTTCCTTCTTGTCCAGCGGGGGCTTCTCCGTGTTGAAGGAGAAGTACATGTCGTTCAGGCCTTCATTGGTCAGGACCTTGATGTCCTTGTTGGCCTCCATCGACTTGAGGTCGGCGGGGTTGGGGCCGACCATGACCTGGCATTCGTTCTTCTGCAGCTTGGCGTAGCGGGCGGCTGCATCCGGCGTGATCGCATAGACGAGCTGGTCGAGCTTGACCTTGCCGGCCCAATATTGCGGGAAGGCCTTGTAGCGGATCACCGCGTCCTTCTGATAGGCGACGAACTGGAAGGCGCCGGTACCGACAGGTTCCTGGTCGAACTTCTCGGGCGTGCCGGCCTTGAGCAGGTAGTCGGCATATTCGGCCGACTGGATGGTCGCGAAATCCATGCCGAGATTGGCCATGAAGGGCGCGTTCGGCTTGGTCAGGGTCATCTTGACGGTGTAGTCGTCGACCTTCTCGATCGACTTCAACAGACTGGGCATGTCCATGTCGTTGAAGTAGTCGTACGAACCGCCCGAAACCTTGTGATAAGGATTGTCATCCTTCCACTGGCGATTGAAGGAGAACAGGACGTCGTCGGCGTTGAAGTCGCGCGTTGGCTTGAAGCCCTTCCAGGAGTGGAATTTCACGCCCTTGCGCAGGTGGAAGACGATCTCGGTGCCGTCCTTGGAAACGTCCCACTTTTCGGCAAGGCCAGGCCGGAGGTCGGTGGTGCCCGGCGTAAATTCCACGAGCTGGTTGTAGACCGGCCGGGCGGCGTCGAGCGAGGTGCCGGTGGTGTTCAGGGCCGGGGTGAAGTTCTCGGGGCTTCCCTCCGAGCAATAGACCAGCGTCTTGGTCGCGGCCATTGCCGTCGTTCCCAGCAACGCGGCAAAGCCGGCCGCCAGAAGGCCTGTCTTCAGCAGTTTTGACATTTGTTCCCCACTGTCATGGTGCATTGTTCCGTCCGCCTCCAAGCGAACGCAAACGCCGAACGGGCATTGAGGGCGCGCCGCCGGTCATCGTTTCAGGCCAGACAAAGGCGTTTCGAGCCGAGGAGAAGAGGTTCGAGGACGCAAGCCTTCCGGCTTGTTACGCCCGCCATGGGCCAAACCCATGGCTGAAACGATCTGCTCATCGGCCAAAGCCAAAGCGCCACCGAAGGCGGTGAGGCGGTGAATGGCCTTCCGCAGCGCCGCTCCGTCTGCAGGGATGCATGTCCCGGCCGTGCCTGCGCCTCTCGTCCGGCCATTTTGGCCTCATCTAGCTTCAAACCATACCCGACGTTACGCCCCTTGCCCAATTGGCGCGTATGGAAGCCTTTTTATGCGTTTTCGGCAATCGGAATCTGACATTTTCGTGGCGTTTGTAATTTTTGTATCAGGAAGCGCCAACGAAAAACCCCGCGGCTATTCCACGGGGCTTTTCTGTAACATAAAGTTACCCAAGCGAGCGGCGCGACGGACGCACCGCGGCAAGAATCAGGCGGATTTCACAAAGAGGTCGAGCTTCTTGAAGTGCTCGGCGAGGAGATAATAGACCGTCACGCGCGACTTCGAATTGTCGGCCTTGAGCTTCTCGATCACTGCGGCAACGGCAGCGTCAAGCTTGTCGTCGGCATCCGTCAAGGCGAGCTTCTTCTTGAGGAAGCTGTCGCGGACACGAGCAAGTTCGGTTGGGTCCTTGCCGGCAACGAGCGAAGAATCACGATTACGCAGAGCAATGCCGAGATGCTTCACGATGCCCGCCACAGCGGCTTCGTTCACACTGGACGTGTATTTCTTGATATCAGCGACGTAGGTAGCCAGATCAGACATCGGCGTGCATTCCTCCTGAACCACGATGCATCGGACACAGTTGTTTGCTGGTCGAAACAAGCGTGGAATATTAGGGCATGATTTGCCCGCAGGCGCCACCGCAAAGTGCAGCTTTCCCTACGGAAACCGTAGAGAAATGCACCCAAAAGGCGCTCAGCGCCGTTTTTCCTCGACCGCGTCCCAGATCTGCGCGGCCAGATCCGGACCACCGAGCCGCTTGATCGCCCGCAGGCCCGTCGGCGAGGTCACGTTGATCTCGGTCAGATGGCCGTCGATCACGTCGATGCCCGTGAACAGCAGGCCCTTGTCACGCAGGGTCGGCCCGATTCGTTCGCAGATTTCCTGTTCGCGCGGCGAAAGGTCGGTCGGCTTGGCTGCACCGCCGCGCACCATGTTGGAGCGGATGTCGCCCGGTTGCGGCACCCGGTTGACGGCGCCGGCGGCGACGCCGTCGACCAGGATGATGCGCTTGTCGCCCTCCGAGACCTTGGGCAGGAAATGCTGCACGACCCAGGGCTCGCGCGAAAGCGAGGCGAAGAGATCGTAGAGCGAACCGAAATTCGGATCCTGCCTGCTCACCTTGAACACGGCCGCACCGCCATTGCCGTAAAGCGGCTTCATCACGACGTCGCCATGCTCGGCCCTGAAGGCCTCGATCTCGGCACGGTCGCGGGTGATCAGCGTCGCCGGCATCAGGTCCGGAAATTCGGTGACCAGGATCTTTTCGGGCGCATTGCGCACATGAAAGGGGTCGTTCACCACCAATGTCTTGGGATGGATGCGCTCCAGCATATGGGTGGTGGTGACATAGGCCATGTCGAAGGGCGGATCCTGGCGCAGCAGCACCACGTCGAAGCCGGAGAGATCGGCACGGTTCTGCGCGCCGGCCTTGACGTGGTCTCCCTCGACATCCTGCACGGTGACCGGCCTGACCTGCGCGGAGACGATGCCGTCGCGCTGGGACAGCGTATCGGGCGTGTAGACGGCCAGCGAATGGCCGCGCGCCTGCGCCTCCAGCATCAGGGCAAAGGTCGAATCCCCCTTGATGTTGATGCGCTCGATCGGGTCCATCTGCACGGCAACGTTGAGCTTCATCAGGCAGTTCCTCGGATTTCCAGGCTATCGAAAAAGGGCTGCTAGTTAGATAGCTGTCGACGCCGCGCCGCAACAGACGCCGAGGAGGATCATTACAAAAAAAGAGGCGCGCCGCCGCGCGCCCTATTGCGCCTTGGATGCATCGCCGACATAGCCGGCCATCAGGGTCTGGCCGCTCGCCTCGTCACGCAAGGCGAACAGGAAGGGCTTGTCGGCGACGAAGGCGAACTCGGGCTTGTCGGCAAGGCTGCGGGAGGTGATGGCCGTGGCCGCCGCCGCTTCGGTTCCCTTCTCGTCGATGGCGATCGCGACCTTCTGGATGATCTCGTCGATCTTCTGCGGCTTGGCCGAGAACTGGCGCAGCGCGTCCGGCGCCCCCGCGGCCGGATCAAGCCCGAGGCCGTCCAGGCTGGCCCTGAGGTCGCCGCCGGCCTTGATGGCGAGGCGCGGCAGGGCGACGGTGCCGGTCATCTCGGCAAACCCCTCCCCCGTCAGCCAGCCGGAGACTTCCGAAAAATCGGCAAGGCCTGCCGGCTTGTCGGTGGTGGTGATCAGGATCAGCGCATAGCCCTTGGTACGGTAGGGCAGGGAAACGCCGACGAAGCGCCCGTCCTGGCGGGCCAGCCGCGACGCCGAGCCCGAATGCATCATCGCCACCTTGGCCGCACCGGCATCGGCAGGGTGGAAATCGGCCTCGCCGGTCTGGGCGGGATCGAAGGCCATGTGCCACTCGTCCTTGAAATGCAGGGCGTTGAGCAGGACGAGGCTGCCCCCATGCAAGGGATTGTCGATGAGGCTGGGAATGAGCCCGCGCGTGCGCTCCTTGACCAGGGCATTGATGGCGTCGCGCGTCGCCGGGCTGGCGATGTCGGTGATCTCCACCGTCGCGCCGGCCTGCTTCAGCTTCGCCACGGCGGCCGGCTTGGGAGCGGCTTCCCGGTCGAAATAGACCGCGCCGATGCCGGTCAGCGGGCTCTCGTCCTTATTGCCCGCGATCAGGGGCGACAGGGCCTGGCGCAGTTTCGCGAAGTCGCCGGCCTTGCCCTCGAGGCGCAGCGTCTTGAGCAGCGCGGCGTGCAGTTTCGGGCTGGCGCCGAGATCGAGCAACGCGAAGGCGGCGGCGAGGCTGGCCGGAGAAACGGCCAGATTGGGTTCGCCTGACGCCGTCTTGCCCAGCGCGACGAGGAGGTCGAAGCCGAAGCGGGCGGAGGCCTGTGACAGGGCGTTTGAGGCTGATTTCGCCTTCTCGGCCGGTTTGGCATCGGTCGATTTGGCGTCGCTCGATTTGGGCTTGGGCGCGGCCTCCGCCGGCAATGGCACGGCGGCGAGCAAGCCAAGGATCATCAAGGCTCTCCTCGATACTGCAAACTCTGCGCGGCGGCCCATGCCCCATCCTCCTCAACGGGCACCAATGCCCGGTCACTGCCCCAGTTAAGCATGATGCCATGAACGCGCTGTATCGCAGAGCACCTTTCTGCGTGAATGCACCGCACAATACGGGCTTTCCCCGCACCCGCCGCCCCGCTATAAGGCTGCCCCTTGGGGGTCATGGTCGCGGCTCGGCCAGCGAATCCGTCCATGTCTCCCAGAGCAAAGCGAGAAACCGCGCCTTGCTCTCGTCGTTGCATCGCCCACGCCGAAAGTCGCCACCGCCTTTCGGCACCAGGTTCCAGCGGGGTCCGCCATGCGCAGCGCGTCGATCGAGCGCGTCACCAATGAAACGTCGGTGTCCGTGGCCGTCGAACTCGACGGCACCGGCAAGCACGACATTGCCACCGGCGTCGGCTTCTTCGACCATATGCTCGACCAGCTCGCGCGCCATTCGCTGATCGACATCACCGTGCGCACCAAGGGCGACCTGCATATCGACGACCACCATGCGGTCGAGGATACCGGCATCGCCCTGGGGCAGGCCATCCGCAAGGCGCTGGGCGACCTCAAGGGCGTCACGCGCTATGCCGACGCCTATCTGCCGATGGACGAGACGCTGACGCGCGCCGCCATCGACATTTCGGGGCGTCCCTTCCTGGTGTTCAAGGTCGATTTCCCGCGCGAGAAGATCGGCACCTTCGACACCGAACTGGTGCGCGAGTGGTTCCAGGCCTTCGCCATGAACGCCGGCATCACGCTGCATGTCGAGACGCTCTATGGCTCGAATGCCCATCACATTGCCGAAAGCTGCTTCAAGGCGCTCGCCCGGGCCCTGAAGTCGGCGATCGCCATCGACCCGCGCCTGGAAGGCCAATTGCCGACCACCAAGGGCAAGCTCGGAGGCTGAGACGATGCCGAGCTGGTTCGTTTTCGAGCCCGCCAAGACCGCTCCCGATACGCTGGAAGCCGCCGATAAGTCCGTCTTCGTCAAGGATGGCTTCAGCCTCGGCGCCTTTCTGGTCACGCCGGTGTGGCTGCTATGGCGCAGGATGTGGCTGGTGTTCCTGGCCTGGCTGGGGCTGCAGGTGGCGCTTGCCGTACTGACATCGACATTCTCCCTAGACCAGCGCGCCGCCGGAATCGTCTCGCTCCTGGTCAGCCTCTGCTTTGCCCTGGAGGCAAATGCCCTGCGCGCCTGGACCATGCGCCGCCAGGGCTGGCGCTTCACAGGCGTCGCCTCCGGCCACACCCTCGATGAGGCCGAACAACGCCATTTCGAAGGGCGCTCCCTCGTCGCTTCGGCTGCCGCGAACCCGCCGACGGCAGGTTCGCGTCCTCTCGGCCAGGAATTCCCCGGCCCCTGGTCCTCCGCCCTTGGCCGGAACGGCGGCTCGCCGAACGTGCTCGGCGTCTTCCCCGAACCGCATGGAACAAAACCTTGATCGCAACCATCATCGATTACGGCTCGGGCAATCTGCATTCCGCCCGCAAGGCCTTCGAACGCGCCGCAGCCGAAGCCGGTCTGTCCGTCGCCATCGAAGTGACCGATGATCCCGAGCGGGTGGCCGGCGCCGACCATGTCGTGCTGCCGGGCGTGGGCGCCTATGCCGATTGCAAGCGCGGCTTGACCGCCGTGCCCGGCATGATCGAGGCTCTCGGCCATGCCGTCACCACCAAGGGACGGCCCTTCCTCGGCATCTGCGTCGGCATGCAGCTGATGGCCGAGCGCGGCCTCGAATTCGAGACCACCGAAGGGCTCGGCTGGATCGGCGGCGACGTCACGGCGATCCAGCCTGCAGATCCGGCTCTCAAGGTGCCGCATATGGGCTGGAACACACTGTCCGCCAGGCGCGAGCATGCCCTCCTTGCCGGCATTCCGACCGGTCCCTCCGGCCTGCATGCCTATTTCGTCCATTCCTATCATCTGGCGGCCGCCGATCCGGCCGACGTGATCGCGCAGGCCGACTATGGCGGCCCGGTCACGGCCATGGTCGGCCGTGCCAACATGGTGGGAACCCAGTTTCATCCCGAGAAGAGCCAGGCCCTCGGCCTGGCTTTGATCGCCAACTTCCTGCGGTGGCGCCCGTGATCCTCTTTCCTGCAATCGATCTCAAGGAAGGGCGCTGCGTGCGCCTCATCCAGGGCGACATGGCCCAGGCCACCGTCTTCAACGACGATCCGGCCGAACAGGCGATCGCCTTCGAGGACATGGGCTTTTCTCATCTGCACGTCGTCGATCTCGACGGCGCCTTCGCCGGCAAGCCGATGAACTCGGCCGCCGTGGAGCGCATCCTCGCCGCCTGCACCATGAAGGTGCAACTGGGCGGCGGCATCCGCGACATGCGCACCGTGGCGGCCTGGCTGGACAAGGGCATCGCGCGCGTGATCATCGGCACGGCGGCCGTCCGCGATCCCGCCTTCGTCAAGGAAGCCGCCAAGGCCTTCCCGGGGCAGATCGCCGTCGGTCTCGACGCGCGCGACGGCCTCGTCGCGGTCGAGGGCTGGGCCGAGGTTTCTACCGTGACCGCCGAAGAAATCGCCAAGCGTTTCGAGGATGCCGGCGTCTCAGCCATCATCTACACCAACATCGCTCGGGACGGCATGCTCAAGGGCATCGACTGGGACGGCACGCTCGCTTTGGCCCGGGCGGTCTCGATCCCGGTGATCGCCTCGGGGGGGCTTGCCTCGATCGCCGATGTCGAACGCCTGGTCCAGCCCGATGCAGCGCTGCTCGAGGGTGCCATCGCCGGCCGCGCTCTCTATGATCGCCGCCTCGACCCGCAGGAGGCTCTCGCTCTGTTGGGCAAGGCGGCCTGAACAGGGCGAACCGCGTGATTTTCCTCTATAATTCTGTCATGGTGCCACCAACGGCCCGCAATCTCGGTCAAGAAGGTCGATGCTCAAAGCCCGCGTGATCCCCTGCCTCGACGTCAAGGACGGCCGTGTCGTCAAGGGCGTGAATTTCGTCGATCTCGTCGATGCCGGAGATCCAGTCGAGAGCGCGCGTGCCTATGACGCGGCCGGCGCCGACGAATTATGCTTCCTCGACATCGCCGCCACCCATGAGAACCGCGGCCTGCTGCTCGACGTGATCAGCCGCACCGCCGAGGCCTGCTTCATGCCGCTCACCGTCGGCGGCGGCGTGCGCGCGGTGGAAGACATCCGCCAGCTTCTCCTCGCCGGCGCCGACAAGGTCTCGATCAATTCGGCTGCGGTGGCCGACAGGCAGTTCGTGGCCCGTGCGGCCGAGAAGTTCGGCCAGCAATGCATCGTCGTCGCCATCGACGCCAAGAGGGTCTCGAGCGGCGGCGAGACCCCTCGCTGGGAGATCTTCACCCATGGCGGGCGCCGTCCGACCGGCATCGACGCCGTCGCCTTCGCCGAGGATGTCGTGCAGCTCGGTGCCGGCGAATTGCTGCTCACCTCGATGGACCGTGACGGCACCAAGATCGGCTTCGACCTCGATCTCACCCGCGCCATCGCCGACAGGGTCGGCGTGCCGGTGATCGCCTCGGGCGGCGTGGGCACGCTCGAACATCTGGTCGAGGGGGTGCGTGACGGCCATGCCAGCGCGGTTCTCGCCGCCTCGATCTTCCATTTCGGCACCTTCTCGATCCGCGAGGCCAAGACCTATATGGCTAAGGCGGGCCTGCCGATGCGTCTCGACGGATTGGCAGCATGAGCTTTTCCTTGACCGATCTCGAAGCCCGGGTGGCCGAGCGGGCCAAGGCGCCGCCGGAGCAGTCCTGGACGGCCAAGCTGCTGGCCGGCGGGCCGCCGCGCGCCGCCAAGAAATTCGGGGAGGAGGCGGTGGAACTCGTCATCGCCCTTACCGAGGGCGAGGAAGGCCCGATCGTCGCCGAAGCCGCCGACGTGCTCTATCATTTGCTCGTCGGCCTCAAGGCACGCAACATCCCGCTCGCTTCGGTCCTGCAGGAGCTCGAGCGGCGCACCGGCCAATCCGGCCTTGCCGAAAAAGCGTCCCGTCCTAGATGACGCCGATAGTTGAGGGGCAGGCAAACGCCATGGACCAGCTCGTGAAGTCGCCCGTGTCGCCCTATTCGGTGTTCACCCGCAGCGAATGGGCCAAGCTGCGGGCCGATACGCCGATGACCTTGACGGCGGCCGAGCTCGACCGCCTGCGCGCCCTCAACGACCCGGTCTCGCTGACCGACGTGGAAGAAATCTACCTGCCGCTGTCGCGCCTGCTCTCGCTCTATGTCGCGGCGACGCAGGGGCTGCACCGCGCCACCCAGCGCTTTCTCGGCACCAGCCAAGGCAAGGTGCCCTATCTGATCGGCGTAGCCGGCTCGGTCGCGGTCGGCAAGTCGACCACCGCCCGCGTGCTGCGCCAATTGCTGACGCGCTGGCCCAACACGCCGAAGGTCGACCTGATCACCACGGACGGCTTCCTGTTTCCCAACGCCTTCCTGCGCGAACACGGCCTGATGGAGCGCAAGGGCTTCCCCGAAAGCTACGACACCCAGCGCCTGCTGCGCTTCCTGGCCGATATCAAGGCCGGCCAGGGCAAGGTCACGGCGCCGGTCTATTCCCACCTCGTCTACGACGTGGTGCCGGGCGAGATCGTCACGGTGGACCAGCCCGACATCCTGATCGTCGAAGGGCTCAATGTCTTGCAGCCGGCCCGCCTGCCCCGCGACGGCAAGGCGATCCCCTTCACCTCGGACTTCTTCGACTTCGCCATCTATCTCGACGCCGAAGTCGCGCTGCTCAGGCGCTGGTATGTCGAGCGCTTCATGACCCTGCGCGAGACGGCCTTCCGCAATCCGCTCTCCTTCTTCCGCAAATATGCCGACCTCACGGAGGCCGAAGCGCTGGAGACGGCGCTCGGCCTGTGGAGCCGCATCAACCAGCCCAATCTGATCGAGAACATCCTGCCGACCCGCCCGCGCGCCGACCTGATCCTGCGCAAGGGCGACAGCCACGACATCGAGCAGGTCTCGCTCCGCAAGCTGTGACGGGCGGCAGAAGAGAGCCATTCAGCCTCGAGAGGCACCGCCCTCGGCCTGCTCCGTGATAAAGGTGATGAGGGCGGCGGCGCCGAAGGCCGCGCCCACCGTGCATATGCCGGGCCAGCCCGCATGGACCCAGGCAAAGCCCGACAACCCCGCCCCCATCGACGTGCCGATGAAGAACAGGCCCGTGAAAAGGCCGTTGACGCGTCCGCGCGCCTCCGGCCGCAACAGATTGATGGCACGCCGCCCCAGGGTCTGGTCGCCGACGACGCCGAGGTCGAGCAGAATCGCCGCGGCGGCCAAAGTCGCGAGCGCGCCATGGCAAGCCCCCGGCGATGCCCCGCGGGCCAGGATGTCGCCGCCGATCTCGGCCAGGACCATGGCGCCGATCACGGCGAGATGGGCGAGCAGGGTAGCGCCGCGTGTCCTCCCTCTGTCTCCTGCACGCCCGGCGAGTGGCGCCACCACGGCGCCGGCGGCGCCGGCCAGGGCGAACAGGGCGATTCCAGTCTGGCTGAGGCCGAAGGGAGCCTGGGCGAGACGAAGCGCCACCGACGTCCAGAACACGCCGAAGGCCACCATGCACAGCGCCTGGTAGGCCGCACGTCGCCGCAACACGGGCTCCTGGCGCAGGATCGTCCACAGCGATCCGATCAGCCGCACATAGCTCTCGGCGCCCGCCGGCTGGCGGCGTGGAACGACGAAAACCAGCATCGAGGCCAGGCCTGCGACGAGAACGGCAAGGCCACCATAAAACCAGCGCCAGCCGGCGACCTCCGCCACGAGACTGGCGGCCGGCCGCGAGACCAGAATACCGATCATCAGGCCGCTCATCACATTGCCGACGACCCGTCCGCGATGGGTGGGTGAACTCAACTGCGCAGCGGCCGGCACCAGCATCTGGATGGCACTCGCCGCCACGCCGCAGACATAGCAAGCCGCCAGGAACAAGGCCGGTGTCGGCGCACAGGCGACCGCTGCCAGGGCAATCGCCTCGACCGCCAGCGTTGCAACGATCAGGCGCCGGTTTTCGACGATGTCGGCCAGCGGCACCAGGAGAAACAAGCCACTGGCATAACCGAGCAAGGTAAGCGTGGTGACGAATCCCGCCTCGCTCGCACCGAAACCGAAGGCAGGGCCGATCAGGCCGATGAGCGGCTGTGAGGCAAAGAGGCCAAGCACGACGATCGCAACGGAGACAGCGAACAGGAGCGTGAGCCCGGCGGGCAGACCGGAAACCGGTTCGGCAGGCGTCGGTCCCGCCTTGGTTGCCGGAATGGACGAAGTCGAGATGGAAGACGTCGAGATGGAAGACGTCGAGATGGAAGACATGGGGGCTGTTTCCCGATGCGAGGATCGGCTTCGATTTTGCATCCATCCCACTGGGGTGATAATAGCCATTATTATTGAATAATTATTCCATTTCTCGTGAGAATATGGCCAGCATCGAGCAATATGAAGCCTTCGTCGAAACGGTCGAGCGCGGCAGCCTCACGGCAGCCGCCCATCATCTGAACCGGTCCCTGCAGGCCGTCAGCCGGGCGATCGCCTCGCTCGAAGAGGAACTGGGCGTCGAGCTCATCCGGCGAACGACGCGTCGCCTGCAGACGACGCCGACCGGAATGGTCCTGCGCGAGCGCTTGCGCACGGCGCTGAAGGACATCGACGATGCCCGCTCGGAGGCCCGGCGCGAGGCGCAACGCATCGGCGGCCTGTTCCGCATCAGCGCCTCGATCCATTTTGCCTCTCGCTTCGTGGTGCCGACCGCCGTGGCGTTTGCCCAGCGCTTTCCGGAAGTCGAGATCGAGTTTGTGCTCGACGACGCCCTCTCTCACCTGATCGAGGAGCGCCTGGACGTCGCGATCCGGGTCGGCGATCTCGGCGCTTCCAGCCTGCGGTCCCGACGAATTACGCAGCTTCGCCGTGTCATCGTGGCCGCCCCTGCCTATCTGATGCGGCACGGCCATCCCCGGACGCCCGCCGACCTCTCTACCCATCTATGCGTCATCCGTACCATCGGACCGGAGGGGGATGCCTGGCCATTCCTGGTCGACAGCCGCCTTGTGCGCATCCCGGTCAAGGGACCCTTGAAATGCAACGATGCCGCGACGGCCAATGCGGCTGTCCTTCTCGGTGCCGGCATTGGCATCGCACCGCTCTGGCAGGTGCGTCGCGAGATCGACGACGGCCAGTTGGACTTGCTTCTGACGGACTACGAGCCTCCGCCGACCCCGGTAAGCGCCGTCTGGCCGAGCAATGTCGGCACACCGGCGCGGACCCGTCTCTTCATCGAGATGCTCGCCCACCGGCTGACGGGCGAGCGGATCTGAGAAAGACGTCCCGCGATAGGCCACGTCCCGCCCACCGCGCGGATGGACGAAGCGGCCTGCATCCTCCATGATCCCCCATACGCAATTCTGGGACCAACACCAGATTCCCGGCATGCATTGGGGAGCGCTTCATGGGGACCAGCACCGGTACGGCAGCCGTTCATCGCCCACTCGAACTCGATCCGAAGCGGGCCGGGCGCCTCGATCGGGCGCATTACGGCATCATCGACATCGGCTCCAATTCGGTCCGCCTCGTGGTCTATGACCAGCTCGGTCGCGCCCCGCTGCCGCGCTTCAATGAAAAATCGCTCTGCCGTCTCGGCGAAGGCCTGGCCCAGACCGGGCTGATCTCCGTCGAGGGGTTCCGTCGGACGGTCGAGGCCGTGCGGCGTTTTCGCGCCGTTGCCGATGCTATGGGCGTTGCCCGTCTTGATGCCACCGCCACGGAGGCGGTGCGCCGGGCCGAGAACGGCAAGGATCTTGTCGAGGCCATCCGGACGGAGGCGGGGGTCGACGTGCGCATCCTCAGCGGCGCCGAAGAGGCCCGATTTGCGGCGCTCGGTGTCATCTCCGGCTTCCACCGTCCCGCCGGCATCGTCGGCGACATGGGCGGGGGCAGCCTGGAACTGGCCGCCGCCCTGGATGACCGGGTCGGCGAGGACTGGGTCAGTTTTCCCCTGGGAGCCCTGCCGGTCGAGGCGCTGATGCAGGGCCCGGACGATGCGAAACGGCGTATCGATGCGCTGCTGAAGGACAAGACGCCCGCCCCCTTCCTGAAGCAGCCGATCTTCTTTGCGGTCGGCGGCGGCTGGCGGACCTTTGCCAAGGCCCATATGGCGACGCATGCCGCGCCGGTTCCCGTGGTGCATGGCTATCGCATCCCGGCGAGCGAGGCCCGCGCCTTTGCCAAGACATTGCTGCGCCTGCCCCTCGCCAAGATCGCCGAATTGCCGGGCATATCGCGCCGGCGCGCACGCACCATGCCCGCCGCCGCCCTGGTGCTGGACCGCGTGCTCAAATATCTGGCGCCGGACGAGGTGGTGTTCTCCGCCCTCGGCCTGCGGGAGGGCTGGCTCTATTCGCAGCTCGACGCCGAGGAGCGCTACCTCGACCCGCTGGTCGAGGGCGCCCAGCTGATCGGCCTGCCCGGCTCGCGCGTGCCCGATTTTCCGCCGGCCCTGGTCGCCTGGACCGACGGCCTCTATGCGGATGAAAGTCCGGCCGAAAAGCGCCTGCGCGTGACCTTGTGCGCCCTCTCGGATCTGGGCTGGCGCGACCACCCCGACATCCGGGCGGAGGAAAGCCACCGCCGCGTGCTACAATTTCCCTTCATCGGCCTGGACCATGGCGAGCGAGCCTTCCTCGCCGTTGCGCTTCATGCCCGCCATGCCGGCCGGCTCGATGCACCCTACCTGGCGGGAGCGCTGAAGCTGCTATCGCCGGCCGATCGCCGCCGTGCCGAAATCCTCGGACGCGCTTTGCTGGTGGCCTACCGCCTGTCCGGCGGTACGCCGGCCGTGCTGGCGAACTCTCGCCTGTCGATCGGTTCGAACCGGTTGCGCCTGGAGGTCAGCCGTTCGGCTCGCGTGCCGGACAGCGAAGCGGTGAGCGAGCGGCTGTCCCTGCTGGCCGCCGCTGCAGGGGTCAAGTTCTCCGAGATCACCGAGCTTGCCGAGGAGGCCTGACTTTCGGAGAGCGCCGGCGACTGGCCCATCGACGGCAACATGCACGATAGCCGGCGTTGGAGGGCCGATCCTGCTCCATTTCTCGATGAAGCTGAGGAGATCGCCCCTCCTTGTTCCGCGCCTTTCGGCGTGGACACTTCAAGGACCTTGCTGTCATCCATCAGTTTTCTTGACTGGCACGCTCCGGACAGGCCGCCTAGAAAGCGCTCGCCATGCTTGTCTTGTCGCACCGGCTGACTATAGTCGCGCGCGATTTTCGTCGCCGGGTTCCTCGCCCGGTGCCAATCCCAACCCGAAGGCTCTTTGATGTCCAAATCCGTCAAGAAGGTGGTGCTCGCCTATTCCGGTGGCCTCGACACCTCGATCATCCTGAAATGGCTGCAGACCACCTATAATTGCGAGGTCGTCACCTTCACGGCCGATCTCGGCCAGGGCGAGGAATTGGAACCGGCGCGCCAGAAGGCGCTGCTGCTCGGCATCAAGCCGGAAAACATCTACATCGAGGACCTGCGCGAGGAATTCGTGCGCGACTACGTCTTCCCGATGTTCCGCGCCAATGCCCAGTATGAGGGTGTCTACCTGCTCGGTACTTCGATCGCCCGCCCGTTGATCGCCAAGAAGCAGATCGAGATCGCCGAGAAGGTCGGCGCCGACGCCGTCTGCCATGGCGCCACCGGCAAGGGCAACGACCAGGTCCGCTTCGAGCTCGGCTATTATGCCCTCAAGCCCGACGTCACCATCATCGCGCCCTGGCGCGAATGGGACCTGCGCTCGCGCGAGGCCCTGATCAAGTTCGCTGAAGAGCATCAGATCCCGATCGCCAAGGACAAGCGCGGCGAGGCGCCTTTCTCCGTCGACGCCAACCTGTTGCACTGCTCCTCCGAGGGCAAGGTGCTGGAGGATCCGGCGATCGAGGTGCCGGACTATGTCTATTCGCGCACGGTCAATCCGGAAGATGCGCCTGATACCCCGACTATCATCACGATCGACTTCGAGAAGGGCGATGCCGTCGCCATCGACGGCGTGAAGATGAGCCCGGCGACTTTGCTCACCAAGCTCAACGAGCTCGGGCGCATCAACGGCATCGGCCGTCTCGACCTGGTCGAGAATCGCTTCGTCGGCATGAAGTCGCGCGGCATGTATGAGACGCCCGGCGGCACCATCCTGCTGCCCGCCCACCGCGCCATCGAGAGCATCACGCTCGACCGCGGTGCCGCCCATCTCAAGGATGAGCTGATGCCGAAATATGCCGAGCTCATCTATAACGGCTTCTGGTTCTCGCCCGAGCGCGAGATGCTGCAGGCCCTGATCGACAAGAGCCAGGAAGCGGTGACCGGCTCGGTGCGCCTCAAGCTCTACAAGGGCGGCGTGCATGTCATCGGCCGCGAGAGCCCCAACTCGCTCTACAGCCAGGACCTCGTCACCTTCGAGGAGGGGGCCGTCGCCTATGACCACCGCGACGCCGCCGGCTTCATCAAGCTCAACGCCCTGCGCCTGCGCACGCTGGGCAGCCGCAAGCGCAAGCTGGGCGTCTGATCCGGTTCGCATCCGAATTTAGAGTCTATTGCCGCCCTTCCCTCTCCAGGGAAGGGCTTTTTGTTGACCAAAGCGCTTCAGATCGAGAGAACTCAAGCTTACCTGGACCACACCATGTTAATTTTGATGCGCCGCAGCAAATAATTTCCGCATCGCAAGATAATTCCCTGAAGTAAAATAGAGCCGTTTCTTTCGATCGCCCCGACGAATGCTCCGCAATGACGCGATCTCATATCAAAGAGCGCATTGATTAATCGTATTACAATTGCCATGATCGCGCCCGCAGGTCCTCCAGAGACCCGGAACACGAGCAAGGCACTCCCATGATCAGGAAATTCGTCTTGGCTGTTGCCGGCGCGATAATGGCGCTGGCAGTCTCCCTCCCGATGGCGCAGGCCGCCCCGAAGACCTTCTACTGGATATCCCATGGCGGCCCCGCCGACCCGGTCTGGACCTATTTCCTGGCAGGCGCCAAGCAATGGGCTAGCGACACCGGCAATACGGTCAACACCTCCTTCCACAATGGCGACGTGGCTTCGCACCAGGAGGCCGTGCGCGCGGCGATCGCGGCAGGAGCGGCCGGCATCGTCACCACCAGCCCGGATCCCGGCAGCCTGATCAAGGTGGTCGATGAAGCCAACGCCAAGAAGATTCCGATCATCAATTTCAACACGCCCGACCCGCAGGCCAAGTTCGGTGCCTATGTCGGCGGTGACAACGTCAAGTTCGGTGCGGCCTGGGCCCAATATCTGGTCGACAAGAAGCTGGTGAAATCAGGCGACTTCGTCTGGATGCCGGTGGAAATTCCCGGCGCCACCTATGGCGTGCAGGAGGAGCAGGGCATTTCCAGCGTGTTCAAGCCGCTCGGCATCACCTGGGAAGTCACCGAGGCGACGCTCGACCAGGCCGAGGTCATCTCGCGCATGACCGACTACCTCACCACCAACCGCAAGAAGATCAAGGCGATCATCGGTCTGGGCGACCTCGTCACCGGCTCGATCAAGCGGGTGTTCGACCAGGTCGGCGTCAAGCCCGGCGAAATCCCGGTCATCGGCTGGGGCAATTCGCTCGATACCACGCAAGAAGTGCTGAACGGCTATGTCAATGCCGGGCAATGGCAGGATCCGCAGGCGACCAGCTACATAGCGCTGTCGATGGCCGCCATGGCCTCCAGCGGCATCCGCCCCGGCTTCAACGTCATCACGGGCGCGCTCTACGAGAAGGACAACGCCCAGATGTATGACGATATCCTGAGCGGCAAGAAATAGGGCACTCACAGGCGCTGGCGGCCGGAAATGTCTGTCCAGCGCGGCGGCCTCTTTTGATATCGTAGGAGGTACGGAGCTGTGTCATGCCCGGGCCTGACCCGGGCATCCAGGGAGCGGCTCGCCATCCGCCGCGAAGACTGGATTGCCGGGTCAAGCCTGGCAATGACACAGCCGAGCCAATCGTCGAAGTGCCCTTTCCGCACCCGTTTCCACCACCGCCAAGGACTTCTCGTGGAACAACACTCCCTGCTCCAGCGCGCGATCGCACGGCCCGAATTCGGCCCCTTCGTGCTTCTGGTCGTCGAACTCGCCATCTTCGGCGGCATCAACCCCGATTTCCTCTCCGCGGACAATCTCAGCAACATCCTGGCCTTCACCGTCGAGCTCGGCCTGATCGCCCTGGCGATGACGCTCTTGATGACCTCGGGCGAGTTCGACCTTTCGGTCGGCTCGCTCTTCGGCTTCTCGCCGGTGCTGATGTGGACGCTGTTCAATTCCGGCGCCACCCCTCTCTGGGCAGCCTTCCTGATCGCCCTTGTCGTCGCGGCGCTGATCGGCTGGGTGAACGGCCTCTTCGTCACCAGGCTGAAGATTCCGTCCTTCCTGGTCACGCTCGGCATGCTGCTGGTGGTGCGCGGCACGGCCCTCTTCGTCACCAACGGCTTTCCCCAGCGCACCTGGAACGCGGGCGACCAGCCGCTCGCCGACATCCTGGTCGGCACCTTCTATATCGGCGGCTTCCGCGTCTACATGTCCCTGCTCTGGTTCGCCATCGCCGCGATCGTGCTCGGCTATGTGCTGACCAAGACCAAGGCCGGCAACTGGATCCAGGCGGCGGGCGGCAATCCCAATGCGGCGCGGGCGCGCGGCGTCAATGTCGATGCCACCAAGGTCTGGCTGTTCATCCTGTGCTCGGTGCTCTCGACGCTCGCCGGCGTCATTTCCTCGATCCGCACCTCCTCGGCTAATCCCAATTCGGGCACGGGCTATGAACTGGAGGTGATCGCCATGGTGGTGATCGGCGGCACCGCGCTCACCGGCGGCCGGGGCACCATCATCGGCACGGTGCTCGGCATCTTCATCCTGCGCGTGATGCGCAACGGCATCGTGCTGATCGGCGTGCCGGGCCTGGCCTACAACATCTTCATCGGCGCGATCATCCTGGGGATGATGGCGCTGCATTCATGGCTCGACCGCCGGCACCAGGAAGGGAGGTGAGCGATGGCTGAGACCCAAGAAGAACTCATCCGCATGCAGAACATCGCCAAGTCCTATGGCCGCATCCGCGCCATCGAGGACGTCACCCTCACGGTGAACCGGCGCGAGATCGTCGGGCTGCTCGGCGACAACGGGGCCGGCAAATCGACCCTGATCAAGATCCTGTCCGGGGCGGTGGCGGCCACCTCCGGCGACATCTTCGTGCGCGGCAAGAAGGTGGAGATGCGCTCGACCACCGATGCGATCGCCCAGGGCATCGAGACGATCTACCAGGATTCGGCCCTGGTGCCGCAGCTCTCGATCGCCCGCAACCTCTTCCTGGGGCGCGAGCCGATCACGGGACCGCGCTTCCTCAACCGCCTCGACCAGGCCAAGATGAACGAGGTGGCGACCACGCTCCTGAAAAGAGTCGGCATCTCCAAGAACATCGCGCCGACCACCCCGATCGGCTCGCTCTCCGGCGGCGAGCGCCAGGCAGTGGCCATCGCACGCGCCATGCATTTCGACAGCGACCTGATCATTCTCGACGAGCCCACCAACAATCTGGGCGTGGCGGAGACGCAGGGCGTCCTGAATTTCGTGCGCAATGCCCGCAGTTCCGGCCATTCCTGCATCTTCATCGCCCACAACATCCACCACGTTTTCCAGGTGGTCGACCGCATCGTCGTCATGCGCCGCGGGCGCGTCGTCGCCGACGACATCGATCCCAAGCAGACCAGCGTGGAGGCGGTGGAGCGGGTGATCACCGGCATGGATCACTGAGAGTTCCCGGGAAAGCGGCGTGCCCCGAAAGGGTGAGCCCGACTGTACCATCGTAGAGTGGCGCATCCGGCCAACTCGTTTATAACGGCCGGACTCTTTCCTTCCCCAGGGACATCGAAGCTCTTCATGAAGAAACTCGTCATTTTCGATCTCGACGGCACGCTTGCCAAGAGCAAATCGGCCATCGACGCCGAGATGGCCGCCCTCCTGGGCCAGCTTCTCACCGTTGCCCAGGTCGCCGTGATCTCCGGTGGCGACTGGCCGCAATTCGAAAAGCAGTTTCTCGCCAATCTGCCCGCCGGCGACCGCTTCGACCGGCTGCACCTGCTGCCGACCTGCGGCACGAAGTTCTTCCATTTCGACGGTGGCAGCTGGGTTCCGGTCTATCGCGAGGACCTGTCGGTCGAAGACAAGCAGCGCATCGTCGCCGCGCTGGAAGCGGCCTTCGTTGAGGCCGGCTTCAAGCCTGAACGGATCTGGGGCGAGCGCATCGAGGATCGCGGCAGCCAGATCACCATGTCCGCGCTCGGCCAGGAAGCACCGCTAGAGGCCAAGCACAGCTGGGATCCCGACTTCAAGAAGCGCACCATCCTGAAAACCTATCTCGACAAGTCTATCCCGGATTTCTCGGTGCGCATGGGCGGTGCCACCTCCATCGACGTGACGCGGCAGGGCATCGACAAGGCCTATGGCATCGCCAAGCTGCGCGACCGGCTGGGCATCGCCATCGAGGAGATGATCTTCGCCGGCGACGCACTCTTCCCGGGCGGCAACGATTATGCGGCCAAGGAGGCCGGTGTCGACTCGATCCGCGTCAGGGATCCCGAAGAAACCAAGAGGGTGATCGAGACCATCATCGCCTGCCTGGGGTGAAAAGATCGGGACCGCTTCATTACGGCAAGCGCTCGCGACTCGGTAAAGCGCGCCCTATCCCTCCCCGACTTCGGGGAGGGTGGACCGGCGTAGCCGGGCCGGGTGGGGGAGAGCGGCGCAGGTCGTCAGGCAGTATTGTCTTGTTCCGCACCACTCTCCCCCCTTCCGTCGCTGCTGCGCAGCGCCACCTTCCCCGAAACCGGGGAAGGATTTCTGCGCCATATCCTGAAACGCCTCTCTTTCACCGAGCGATCATCACCGCTCCTGCCGCCCTGCAATATGCTTCTCCAGCGCCTCCGCAACCTTGCCAGCTCCGTAGCAGCGAAAGCGGAACGTGCCCTCGTCATGCTCGACGGCCACGATGCCGGTGACCCAGCCGAATTCACGTGAGGCCTTGCGTATGGCGGTCATCGGAATGTGGACGGGCTGCAGGCCGGTATGAAAGGCCCTGTTCAGGCCATTGGCGGCGAAGGAGACCCCTTCCGGCGTGATCTCGACCCGGCCGCCGACCCACAGGCCTCCCGCCTTGCGGCGCATGCGATCGGCCGCATTGACCGCGACACCGGGCGCCAGCTTCGACGGCGTCGCATCGGGAATGAGAGCGTTGCAAAGCTTGCGGATGTGAAGATCTGACATGTTGGTTCTCTTGAAGGCTCGCCCTATCCGAAAATTCCGATTAGAGATATTTGTCTGACAACGGAAGCAACTGCCTGTCACGCCTAACCCGCCTGGCCGGGTGGCACTGCGCGTTGCAGCACAAATCGAATTGGAATCGGGAGGAACCCATGTCGGGTCAAGGAAAGATCGCCATCGTCACGGGCGCCGCCAGCGGCATCGGCAAGGCCGTCGCGCACGCGCTGCTGGCGGATGGCTGGTCTGTCGTCTTTACGGGGCGACGCAAGGAGGCTCTGGAAACCGCCATCGCCGAAAGCCCGCAGGCGGCCTCCGGCCGCGCCATCGCCTCCGACGTTACCGACCCCGCCTCGGTCGCGGCTCTGTTCGACGCCACTGTCGCCGCCCTCGGCCGTGTCGATCTCGTCTTCAACAATGCCGGCACCATCGCCCCCGGCGTGCCGATCGAGGACCTGCCCTTCGAGCAGTGGAAGGCGGTGATCGACACCAACGTCACCGGCGTGTTTCTGTGCACCAAGGAAGCCTTCCGGGTGATGAAGGCGCAGGAGCCGCGGGGCGGGCGCATCATCAATAATGGCTCGATCTCGGCCACGGCGCCGCGCCCGAATTCGGCGCCCTACACCGCCTCCAAGCATGCGGTGACCGGCCTGACCAAATCCTCCTCGCTCGATGGGCGCAAATATGACATCGCCTGCGGCCAGATCGACATCGGCAACACGCTGACGCCGATGGCGTCCAAGATGCCGGGCGGCGTGCCGCAGGCTGACGGTTCGATCAAGCCCGAGCCGACCTTCGACGTGAAGCATGTCGCCGATGCGGTGGTCTACATGGCCGGCCTGCCGCTCGAGGCCAATGTGCAATTCATGACGGTGATGGCGACCAAGATGCCGCTGGTCGGCCGCGGCTGAGCGGCGGATCCGGGTGCGCGGGCATCTTGCCCGCTCTTCCCGTCCTGTACATGTGGCGTTTCCAGATGAGGGCATCACGACATGCACGCATGTCGCTGCGATGCCCGCGCACCCGGGAAATGCTTCAGGCCCCTCTCCTCGCCGCGGGCAGCACGCAGATCTCCTCGCCCGAAAAGGTGCGTGAGCGGGTGATGAAGCGCTTTTCGGTGCCGTTCTCCAGTGAGAACATGCCGCCGCGCCCGGGCACCACGTCGATGATCAGCTGGGTGTGGCTCCAGGCGGCGAATTGCGGGGCGCTGATATAGACGGGTGCGTCGCCGATGCTGCCTAGCAGCACGTCCTGGTCCCCGATGATGAAGTCACCCTGCGGATAGCACATCGGCGAGGAACCGTCGCAGCACCCGCCCGACTGGTGGAACAGCACGGGGCCATAGCGGGCCTGGAGGCTGGCGATCAGGTCGAGGGCGGCCGGCGTCGCCGTTACGCGTTCGAGAATGGCGTCGGGCATGATGACCTCCCTGCTCAAAAGGGTCGCCCGGTACGAGACCGGGCGACCAAGTCGATCCCTGGGACAAAACGCGTTTTGCGATTCTTGGCGATACCGCCAAATCGCTGAACGCTTTGGCGCGGATCAGAAGAAGCCAAGCTTCTTGGGGGAGTAGCTGACCAGCATGTTCTTGGTCTGCTGGTAGTGATCGAGCATTTTCTTGTGGTTCTCGCGACCGATGCCGGACTGCTTGTAGCCGCCAAAGGCCGCATGGGCCGGATAGGCGTGGTAGCAATTGGTCCAGACGCGGCCGGCCTGGATGGCGCGGCCGAAGCGATAGGCGCGGGTGCCGTCGCGCGTCCAGATGCCGGCACCGAGGCCGTAGAGCGTGTCGTTGGCGATGGAAAGCGCTTCCTCGTCATCCTTGAAGGTGGTGACGGAGACCACCGGGCCGAAGATCTCCTCCTGGAAGATCCGCATCTTGTTGTGGCCCTTGAACACCGTCGGCTTGACGTAATAGCCGCCGGCGAGTTCGCCGGGCAGGTCGGCACGCTCGCCGCCGATCAGCACCTCGGCACCTTCCTGGCGGCCGATGTCGAAATAGCTCAGGATCTTCTCGAGCTGCTCGGAGGAGGCCTGCGCGCCGATCATGGTGGTGGGGTCGAGCGGATCGCCCTGCTTGATGGCGGCGACGCGCTTCAGCGCCTTCTCGATGAAGCGGTCATAGATGCTTTCATGCACGAGGGCGCGGCTCGGGCAGGTGCAGACCTCGCCCTGGTTGAGGGCGAACATCACGAAGCCCTCGATCGCCTTGTCGAGGAAATCGTCGTCCTCGGCGGCGACATCCTTGAAGAAGATGTTGGGCGACTTGCCGCCGAGCTCCAGCGTCACCGGGATCAGGTTCTGGCTGGCATATTGCATGATCAGCCGGCCGGTGGTGGTCTCGCCGGTGAAGGCGATCTTGGCGATCCGGTTGGAGGACGCCAAAGGTTTGCCGGCTTCCAATCCGAAACCGTTGACGATGTTGAGCACGCCGGGCGGCAGGATGTCGCCGATCAGCTCGGCCAGGACCAGGATGGAGGCCGGCGTCTGCTCGGCCGGCTTAATCACCACGCAATTGCCGGCGGCGAGCGCCGGGGCGAGCTTCCAGACCGCCATCAGGAGCGGGAAGTTCCAGGGGATGATCTGGCCGACGACGCCGAGCGGTTCATGGAAATGATAGGCGACGGTGTCGTGGTCGATCTCGGAGATGCCACCTTCCTGGGCGCGCAGCACGCCGGCGAAATAGCGGAAATGGTCGACGCCGAGCGGCAAATCGGCGGCCATGCTCTCGCGGATCGGCTTGCCGTTGTCCCAGGTCTCGGCCAGGGCGAGCGTTTCCAGATTGTCTTCCATCACCTGGGCGATGCGCAGCAGGAGGAGGGAGCGTTCGGCGGCGCTGGTGCGGCCCCAGGCATCCTTGGCGGCATGGGCAGCGTCGAGGGCGGCTTCGACGTCGGCGGCATCGGAACGGGCGATCTCGCAAAGCACCCGGCCGTTCACGGGCGAGGTGTTTTCGAAATATTTGCCGCTGCGCGGCTCCTGCCATTGGCCACCGATGAAATTGCCGTAGCGGGGCTTGAACAGCGTTCCGGGCGAGCGAACGATCTCGGGCTTGTTCATCAATTTCCTCCTTCAGCGCGCCAATTGAGGTTTTGGGACTGGCGTCGTCTGGCTAGGAGGATGAGCACGGGGGGATGGCTTGTCAGGAGGGGGGCGAACGATGCCGGGGACGATGTGTCTCATCGATGAGACAGGTGAGGACTTTGGAGCGCGGACTTCCAGTCCGCTCTTGGAAACTCTGAGCTTGCAAGAATGAGAAAGAGCGGACATCGCGACATGTCTTCATGTCGCTGAGAAGTCCGCGCTCCAAGATTCAGCTCTCCCGCCCCAAGCCGAGCCGCACGATCTTACGGTGCATGGTGGCACGGCTGACGCCGAGCAGGCGGGCAGCGGCCGAGACATTGCCCTTCGCCCGAGACAAGGCCTGGCGCACCGCGGAACGCTCGCCCGCAAGCAACCCCTCACCGGGCAAAGCCGTTTCACCGTCGACGAGATCACTGGCGGGGAACGGGTTGCGCAGATGCTCGTCCGTCAGCCCATAGACAAGGCGGGCCGCGCGGCTGGCCCCGATGACGAGATCTTCCCGGTCGACGGCGAGCAGGCCGGCCGGACCGTTGCCGGCATCGGGCCCGACCAGGATGCGCGCATGGCGAAAGGCCTCGCGGAAATGCTGGGTCTCGATGCGAACGGCCGCATCCCGTGTCGCCGCCGCCACCAGCTTCAACAGGGCCGGTGTCAGATCGGAGCGGCAGGTCGAGACGTCGAGCGTGCCCATCAGGCGGCCATTCGCGTCCCAGATCGGCGCCACCGTGCAGCTCAACCCGATATTGCGGGTGAGGAAATGCTGGTCGCGATGGATGGTCAGTGCGCGCCCTTCGGCGATGCAGGTGCCGACACCGTTGGTGCCTTCGCTCTGCTCGCTCCAGACCATGCCGGTCCACAGGCCGAGGGCTTCGAAATCGGCATCGTCTCCCGCCACGCCCCGCCGGTCGAGCGGCACGCCGTCATCATCGGTAAGAAGCACGCAGCAGCCGGCCTCGCCGACGGCCTGGAACAGGCGGTCGAGCGTTCCCTGCGCCAGCCGCACCAGCAGTTCCATGCGCGACAGGACCGCCTTGAATTCGCTGTCGCCGAGGCGAAGCGGCGGAGGTGCGTGGTCGGGATCGAGGCCATAGTGGCTGAGGGAGCGCGACCAGGAGGCCGCGACCGCGGACTGGGCACCAGAGGTGCCGTCATTCAAGGTGGCATAGACCAGATCCGCATGATGCAGACGGTCCGACTTACCCATTCCTGGCATTCGCTCCGCCCTCCGCATGCATTCCGACAGGGGGAGCTCGGCAGGCCACTCCCCGGCATCGACGCGGTTAACGGCATCTTCCGCTGGAATTTCCTACCCTGTCAATCGCAGCTGCGATTTTCGCTGTCGCCCAAAACGTTTTGGAGAACGAATTTGTCATTCGATGCGTCAACATCGCGCAGAGGCGGCAGATTCACGCTCCTTCCGGCTTACGGATACAGTTTCAGTTCCTGTTCCCAGCGGCCTCTATCGTCATTGCGAGCGTAGCGAAGCAATCCAAGGGCCGAGAAACACGGCATCCGTGGCTTCTGGATTGCTCCGCTACGCTCGCAATGACGGTGGAACAACAGAACTACGACTGTAGTCCTACACACTGATCCTCGGCCGTCCCGATGCCCGGGCCGTCACCAGGGCCTCGACAAAGAGCTCCCGGCCCTCGGCCACGATCTTCTTCTCGTCGACGCTCACAGAGGTCTCGACCGTGGCGGCCCCCGCCGTGAGTGCGTCGCTCTCGGCCTGGATCCGTGCCGCTTCCTGCGCATGGACCAGGGCCTCGCCGAGATCGAGGATGTCCCGCGTGCCCGACCGAGTGAATACCCGGAAGATACCCTCCACCGGCTGCAGCACCTTCACCTCAGCCGAGACGTGCACGCCGCCGACCACGGCGCCGACGGCATTGGCGACCTCGGCATGTTCGGGTACCAGCGAGGGTGCGCCGACCAGGCCGGCGATATCGCCGTAATAGGTCGCGGCGGAGGCGCCGAGTCCCACCACCGGCGCCGTCAGCGACAGGCCGATCTTGACGAGGCCGCTATGGCCGTCGAGTGCCGCCACCGCCAAAGCATGGCGTGACAGGCCGGCCTCGCGGAAGCCGTCCTCGGCCAAAGCGCATTCCAAGAGGAATTCGGCCGAGCGGCGGGTGAGGGTCTCGATGATGCGCCGCGCCAGGTCCTCGGCGCCATCCGCATAGGGCAGCCCCATGGCGTTGCGCCGCCTGGCGAACAAAGTGAGGCCCTTCTCGGCCGCTACCTTGTCCCAGGCGTGATGCAGGCCGAGCTGATGCGCGGCGTCGGAAGGAGTCAGCGCGGACATGATGGCAAGGCGCCGGTTGACCAGGCGCTGGAGCGCATTGAGTTCGCGCCGGCTGTTGATCAGCTTGTCGGCGGCCATCGGCCCGGCCTCCAGCCGCGCCAGCACCTCGGCCTCCAGCGCCGGCAGCTCAGCCAGGGGCGGGTGAAGGCGCAAGGCGAAACGGCCGAAGAGATCGTTGGGCAAATCGGCCCTGAGCTGGCGGTCGAGTGTTGAATGCACGAGGTCGGCATGGCTGTCGGCGAGCAGGGAGAGCGGCACGGCGCGCCGCGGGCCGAGCTTGAGCGAGGTATCGAGGCCGTGCTGCTCGATCGCCACCTCGCTGTCGCCGCCGAGGCCGCAGGTGCGGATGGCGATGGCTTCCACCATGGTGCGGAAACCGCCGATCAGGGCGCCGGCCGGATCGATGCGGGGCCTCGCGCCGCGCAGCACGACGACATCGGTGGTGGTGCCGCCGATATCGGAGATCAGCGCGTCGGGAGCGCCGGCAAGGAACGCGCCCCCTACCGCGCTGGCGGCCGGGCCCGAGAAGATCGTCTCGATCGGCTTGGCCTTGGCGACCTCGGCCGCCACCAGCGAGCCGTCACCGCGCACCACCATCAAGGGCGCGGCGATGCCGAGCGCGGCGAGCCGCCCCTCGGTGGCGGCGATCAGCGCCTCGAGAAGGTGGATCAGGCGCGCGTTCAGCACGCAAGTGAGGGCGCGCTTCGGCCCGTCCAGCTTGGCCGAAAGCTCGTGGCCGCAGGTAACCGGCAGGCCGGTTTCGCGCCGCAGGATCCCGCGTGCCGCGATTTCATGGCTGGGATCGAGCACGGCGAAGCGTCCGGTCACGGCAAAACCGGTCAGCCCCGGCGCCAAAGCGCGGGCCTGTTCGATCAGCCCCGCCTCGTCGAGCGGCGCGCGCATCTGGCCCATGGCATCATGGCCGCCCGCGATCAACAGAACCGGGTCCCCGTTCAACGCCGCCTTGAGATCCGGACGCTCGGCATCGTCGGCATCGAAGCCGATATAGACCAGACCGACGCGCCCGCCCTGCCCCTCCACCATGGCGTTGGTGGCGAGCGTGGTGGAAAGCGAGACCAGGGCAATGCGTGCAGGCGCGACATCGGATTGGGCCAGCACCGCGCCGACGGCGCCACCGACACCGATGGCCAGATCATGATGGGTGGTGAGCGACTTGGCCTTGGCGAGAACGCCCTTTTCCTCGTCATAGAGGACGGCATCGGTAAAGGTGCCGCCCGTATCGATACCCAACAAAACAGCCATGATGTCAGCCACTACCAATCAGATCGTCTCAAGCCGTGCTTCTCGAAGTTGCCCATTCGTGGGCGGCTTCGAGAAGCCCTGCCTCATGCTGATACGCGAATTCAGGCTGCGCCGCTCGCTCGTGCCGGCATTTTTTTGAACGGCAACGGCCTTCCCAGGGGCAAAGCGCGTTCATGGCTCGACACTTGCTCGCTCTGGATCTCCGTTTGCAAGTGCTCACCGTGGTGCCGGGCGATCTTGAAGGTAGGGGCTGGCCCCACTACTCCCGTTCGGTCGCGTCTTGGCGATGCGTCGAGATTCAGTGAAATCATCAACCGCTTCGTCTATACGGCGAGGCAGTGTCGCCGGACGGACGGACCTGTCTTCCGGCACACCGACGACATCAATGTCTAAAACATCCAAATTGATGTTTTAGACATTGATATTAAGATTAAGTATTTGATAATTGCGAGGCTACCTATGATCACCGCTGCCCAGATGCGCGCTGCCCGAGCCCTGCTCGGCATCGACCAGCGCCAGCTCGCTGACCTGTCGGGGGTCTCCCTGCCGACGGTTCAGCGCATGGAAGCGAGCGAAGGCAATGTTCGCGGTGTGGTTGATACGTTGACGAAGGTGATCGAGGCGCTTGACCGCGCCGGCGTCGAGCTGATCGGCGACAATGCCGTCAGCCGTGAGGGGGGACGAGGCGTGCGCCTCAAGCTCCTCAAGCCGCCGGAAAGCTCTTCGACCTAGCGTCAGGTCGAGTGGCGGCAGTCTATGGGCTCCCCCGTACTGTCTCCGGAAATGTGAGAAGCGATGACGGCCCGGGTGCATGAACCCAGCTTCAGTGAGCTCTATACGCCCAAGCTGGTGACGGTCCTCAAGGAAGGCTACGGGCTGGACAAGCTGAGGGCCGACATCCTCGCCGGATTGACGGTCGCCATCGTCGCCCTGCCGCTCTCCATGGCGATCGCCATCGCCTCGGGCGTGACGCCGGATCGAGGCCTCTACACCTCCATCGTCGGCGGCTTCGTGGTCTCGGCACTTGGCGGCAGCCGGTTCCAGATCGGCGGTCCTGCCGGTGCCTTCATCGTGCTGGTCGCCGCGGCTGGGCAGCAGCATGGCGTGGACGGGCTTCTGCTCGCCACCGTCGCGGCAGCCGTGCTGGTCTGGCTGGTATGCCGGTTGAAACGCTCGGTACGCGTTTCGGTGGCATTCCTCGCTCGTTACCAGCTCCTCATTTGCCGGCCCTGTCGCTCGACAAGATCATCGAGCTCCTGCCGACGTCGATCGCCTTCGCCCTGCTGGGCGGTATCGAGAGCCTGCTTTCCGCCGTGGTGGCCGACAGCATGAGCGGCCGGCGCCACCGCTCCAATGTCGAGCTGGTAGCGCAGGGGATCGCCAACATGGCATCGGCCCTGTTCGGCAGCATCTGCGTCACCGGCACCATCGCCCGCACGGCGACCAATGTCCGGGCCGGCGCGCGCGGGCCGGTTTCGGGCATATTGCATTCGCTTTTCGTGCTGGCCTTCATGCTGCTGGCGGCCCCACTTGCGAGCTATATCCCGCTGGCGGCCCTCGCGGCGGTTCTGGCGGTGGTGTGCTGGAACATGTTCGAGCGCCACCAGTTCGCCACACTGGTGCGCGCTTCGCGTGGCGCCGCCGTGGTGGTGATCGCAACCTTCCTGGTCGTCGTCTTCCGCGACCTCACCGAGGGTATCCTTATCGGCTTCGCCCTTGATTCCCTCCTCTTCCTGCACCGGATGGCGAAGTCCGTCGAAATCGAGACCTTGCGACCGGTCGTCGAGGAAGACCAGCCCGATGTTCCCAGCGCAGAGGAGCCTCTGCCCTATGATCCCGGCCTGGCCAGCGATCCCGACGTGATCGCCTACCGGATTTCCGGCGCCTTCTTCTTCGGCGCGGCCGCGACGGTCGCCGCCGCCCTCGATCGCATCGGCGAGCATCCCAGGACGACCATCATCGACTTCTCGGCCGTGCCGATCATCGATTCCACCGCCGCGGCGACCATTCACGGCCTGGTGCGCCAGGCGGCTCGCAGTGCCAAGGAGTGCGACTTCGGGCTGAGCGTTGCGGCGAACCCGGCGGAAGTTTCCGGTGAAACAGCTTGATTCTCGAGCCCCGCCTACACCTGGATGGCAGACGGCATCGGAGGTCGCCCAGATGAGATTCGCCTCGCTCGCTTTCCTGCTTTCAGGCCTCGTCCTTGCGCCACAACCGGCATTTGCGGCCCAGCCAAACACGTCAATAGACCACTGGAAAGCGCTGAACAGCCAATGCCGGGGCGGCAGCGGCGATGATCCCGCCACGCAGCTGGCCTGTGATCGGCGCGACGCCCTCACGCGGCAACTCTCCAAGGCAGGCTGGTGTTTCGGCCGCAAGGACGATCCCGACGCCGCCGCCTATCGATGGCATCGCTGCACGGCAAAATCCCTGCGTCCGGAATGAACGACAGAGCCGCAACGAGCCTACGGGATGGAATCTCGGCATCGAGCTTGATACCGCAGGCCCCTGTTGTCGCTAACGTGCAACCTCAATCGTGACGGCGATGCTCTCCGGCGGATTATCCGCTGGATTGATAAAGTCCGTGCGCAATTGAAGCGTATCCACCCCGACATAGCCCGGGTTTGATCGATAATTTACAGCTGCCATCGGCACCTTAACACTATTGCATCGATAGTTATCATTCCATTTCGGATAGTTGGTATAGCCTAGCTTTCGAATGACGGTGGCCGTTCCATGCTGCGGTGGAACAATAATCTTTACTGAGGGTACAGCCGAATTCGTGTCACAGGGCGTCTTGAACTGGTAGGCCGTATAAAACTCAACGTCTTTCCCCGACTCCGCATGATGCGTAAAAGCAGAGTTAGCCCTCAGATTGGCACCGACAGGAGCATTGTCTGTCACGCACCCCGCTGAAATTGACGCAACCATAAGAGAGGCAAAAGCAAGAGCGATCTTCACGGCAATACTTTCTCCGATTGCACTGACTTCGCAAATAAAGAGCGAAGCGAGAAAGAATGCAACGACTGGAAATAGTATTGCCACGCAAAATATTCCGGCCTCGAAACACCCCTGCGGTCGGAGTTAAAAAGGCCGGCCGAGAACTGTGTCCGGGCCGGCCAGGCTGCGCTGCGACGGGCCGAGGCGAGGCCTCGTCGTCCGCTGGAAGAATCAGGCTCCAGCCTTCTGCGGCAGGGGCTGCACCGGCACGCCAGGGAAGATCTTCTGGACATTGCCGACGATGATCTGGTCGGTTTCCTTGACCCCCTTGGTCACCGCAATGAGCGGTCCCTGCGCCGGGCCGAGCTCAACCAGGCGCATCTCGACCTTGTTGCCCTCGCCGACGACATAGACATATTTGCCGAGCTGGCTCGAGCCGAGGGCTGCCTGCGGCACCAGCAGCGTATCGGGCCGCTCGCCGATGCTCAGGCGCAGATTGACATATTGGCCGGGCAGCAGGCTGCGATCGGCATTGGCCGTGGTGGCCCGGGCGGTGATGGTGCCGGTGGCGCGGTCGACGACATTGTCCAGGAAGGTGAGCTCGCCCTGATGGCTCGCCTCGTTCTGGCCGGGCACGACGATGTCGGCCAGGACCTTGCCCGCCGCCTTGGCCTTGAGGATCTGGGTGAGTTCGGCTTCCGTCGGCGTGAACGTCACATAGATCGGGCTGAGCTGTACCAGCGTGTTGAGGACGGTGCCGCCGGGACTGACAAGCGTGCCGGCCGCGGCCTGGTTGCGGCCCATCCGTCCGTCGAAGGGGGCCTTGATCTCGGTATAGTCGAGGTTGAGTTCCGCCGCCTGGATCGCCGCCTTGTCGGCAAGAAGGGTCGCCTCGCCCTGCTTGACCGCACTGGTGCGCTGGTCGAACAGGTCCTTCGACAGGAAGCCCGTCTTGGTGAGGTCGTTGCCGCGGGTGAGGCTGGTCTTGGCATAGTCGAGTGCAGCGGTATCGCGCTCAGCCTGGGCCTTCACCTGCGCCAGCGCGGCCTGATAATCACGCGCGTCGATGCGATAGAGGACGTCGCCCTGCTTCACATCGGTGCCGTCAGGCGCGGCCTGGTCGAGCATATAGCCCGAGACCTTGGCCTGCAGGGCGATGCTGCGGATCGATTCCGTACGGGCGGGGTAGGAAAGGAAGAGCGGAATGGACTTCTTGACCACGGAGGCCACCGGCACCGGCATGGCCTGCATGGCCGGCGCCGGATTGGCAGAGGCCGGCTTGCTCAGTACCCCGGCCAGGAGCTCCTGACCGGCAGCGATGAGATGCGGCTTGTCCTTGAGGTAGTAGCCCCCGCCGGCGGCGGCGGCCACGACGATGGCGGTAGCGATTTTCCAGATACGCATCGGTATCCCCTTATTCGGCGGCCTGGATCCGGGGCGGCAAGGCGTCCTCGGACTCGTCAGGCGTGCTGTCGGTATGGTGTGAATCTCTCTTGGCGGAGAGCCGGCGCTCGCGCCAACGCTCGATGATGGCGTAGAACACCGGCACGAAGACCAGCGTCAGCACGGTAGCCACCAGCATGCCGCCGAACACGGCCGTGCCGAGCGACTGGCGGCTGGCCGCGCCGGCACCAGTCGCCTTCACCAGCGGCACCACGCCCAGGATGAAGGCAAAGGCCGTCATCAGGATCGGACGCAGGCGCAGTCGGCCGGCTTCCATCGCCGCCTCGACGATGCCATGGCCCTGTTCACGCAGATGCTTGGCGAACTCGATGATCAGGATGGCGTTCTTGGCCGCCAGGCCGATCAGCATGACGAAACCGATCTGCGAATAGACGTCGAGCTGCATGCTGCGCAGCCAGATGGCGAGCAGCGCACCGAACAGGCCGAGCGGCACCGCGAGCAGGACCATGAAGGGCATGGACCAGCTCTCATACTGGGCGGCCAGGATCAGGAAGACGAACACGATGGCAAGGGCGAACACCGCCGCCGCGATCGAGCCGGCCTTGAGCTCCTGGAAGGTGATGCCGGTCCATTCATGGCTGAAGCCGTTCGGCAGGGTCGCGGCTGCGACCCTCTGCATCGCCTCGATGGCCTGGCCCGACGAGTAACCCGGTGCGGGGGCACCGTTGATCAGGGCTGCGCCGTAATTGTTGTAGTGGGTCACCGTCTCCGGCCCGACGATCGGCTTCAGCGAGCCCAGCGTCGATAGGGGCACCATGTTGCCGGTGGCGTTGCGGACATAGAGACGGCTGATGTCGCCGGGATCGGCACGCGAATCCTTGTCTGCCTGCAGCGTGACGCGGAAGGTACGCCCGAACTGGTTGAAGTCGTTCACATAGAGCGAACCGAGATAGATCTGCAGGGTGTTGAAGATATCCGGCAGGTTCAAGCCCAGGAGCTTGGCCTTGTTGCGGTCGAGGTCGTAGTTGAACTGCGGCGTCGAGGTCGAGAAGGTGGTGAACAGGGTCTGCGGATTGAGCTCGGGCTGCTTGCGCGCCTCGGCGAGCAGGGCCTGCGCCGCCTCGTTGACCGCGAACGGACCGCGCCCGTTCAGATCCTCGATCTGGAACTCGAAGCCGCCGGTGGTGCCGAGGCCCTGGATGGAGGGCGGCTCGAAGGCCAGCACGAAACCATCGGCAATGCCGAACAGCTTCGGACGCACCTTGTTGACGATATCGGTAGCACTGAGGCCGGAGCCACGCTCATCCCAGGGCTTGAGGATGGCGAACTCGACCGCGGCGCTCGATTGCTGGGCGTTGGTGAGGAAGTTCAGGCCCGAGATCGACATGATGTCCTCGACCCCGGGTTCTGCCATCAGGATCTGGCGCACCTGCTTGGCGGCGGCATCGGTGCGTTCGAGCGAGGCGCCATCCGGCAATTGCAACACGACGAAGAAGTAGCCCTGGTCTTCCGATGGCAGGAAGGTGGAAGGCACCCGCGTCGAGATCCAGTAGGTGGCAGCCAGCACGATGGCAAACGCCCCCATCATCAGCCAGCGCAGCTTGATGAAGCCGCGCACCGAGGCGGCATAGCCGTGCGACAGCCTGTCGAAGCCGGCATTGAACCAGCGGAACAGGAAGAAGCGAGAGGCCGGCTTGTGGCTGAGGAAGGCGGCCGACAGGGCTGGGCTCAGGGTCAGCGAGTTGAAGGCGGAAATGCCGACCGAGATCGCCACGGTCAGGGCGAACTGGTTGTAGAGCTGGCCGGCGACACCGGGAATGAAGGCGACGGGAACGAACACCGCCATCAGCACCGCCGTGGTGGCGACGATCGGGCCGGTGACTTCCTTCATGGCGATCTTGGCCGCTTCCAGGGGCGGATGCCCCGCCTCGAGCTGTCTTTCGACATTCTCCACCACCACGATGGCGTCGTCGACGACGAGGCCGATTGCGAGCACCATGCCGAGCAGCGAGAGCATGTTGAGCGAGAAGCCCATGGCCAGCATCACCACCATGGTCGCGATCAGCGAGACCGGGATGGCGATGACCGGAATGAGCACGGTGCGCCAGTTCTGCAGGAAGATGTAGACGACGAGGACCACGAGGATGAGTGCCTCGACCAGCGTCTTGACGACGTCCTCCATCGCGGCCGACACGAAGCGGGTCGTGTCGTATTTCATCGAATATTCGATGCCCTTGGGGAAGCGCGCCGAGAGCTCCTTCATCTTGGCTTCGACGGCTTCCTTCAGCTTGAGCGAGTTGGAGCCGGGCGCCTGGAAGACGCCGAGCACCACCATCGGCTTTTCGCCGTGATAGGCCGAGGACGAATATTGCAGCGAGCCGAGTTCGATGCGGGCGACGTCACGCAGACGCACCACCGAACCGCCGGCCGGATTGGCGCGGACGACGATGTTGCCGAACTCCTCCGGGTCGCTGAGGCGGCCGGTGGCGTTGACCTGCATTTCGAAGGCGGTGCCTGCCGGTGCCGGATTCTGCCCGATCTTGCCGGCCGCGACCTGCACGTTCTGCTCGGCGACGGCATTCTGCACGTCGACGGCGGTGATGCCGAGATTGGCGAGCTTGTCGGGATCGAGCCAGATGCGCATGGAATAGCGCCGCTCGCCGAAGATCCTGACGTCGCCGACGCCCGGCAGGCGCTTCAGGGGATCGACGATCTGCAGATAGGCGTAATTGCTGAGCGCGACCGAATCGACCGAATTGTCGGGTGAGGTCAGGTCGACGATCAGCACGAAGTTGGGATTGGCCTTGGTGACCGAGACGCCGGACTGGTTGACGATCGCCGGCAGCGAGGAGGCCGCCTGGGCCACGCGGTTCTGCACGTCCATCGCCGCGATGTTCAGGGGATAGCCGACATCGAAGGTGACGGTGATGTTGGACGAGCCGTCATTGGAGCTGGCCGAGGACATGTAGATCATGCCGGGCACGCCGTTGATCTGCTGCTCGAGTGGCGTGGTCACCGTATCGGCGACGACCTGCGAGCTGGCGCCGGGATAGGAGGCGCTGACCTGGATCTGGGGCGGCGTGATGTTGGGAAACTGGGCGACCGGCAGCAGGAAATAGGCAATCGCCCCCGCCATCACCATGATGATGGCGATGGCCGAGGCGAAGATCGGACGTTGAATGAAATAATTGACCATGGTGAAGCTCTGCGTCAGCCGCCTTGGATGCCACCATGTGGCATGACGGTGTCAGAAAATGTCAGGAGGATCGGCGGCACGTCCTGCGCTTCGGCGAGACGGCGGGCCTGCCCGGCGAGCATCGTCCTCAATGAAACCGGATCGACCCCGTCGGCCCGCATGAGGGCAAGCGTCAACGGGTCGTTCAGCAGCTGATCGATGGTCATATTGCAGCCCTGCTGAGCCATGACTCCTCCAGCGCGGAAACATGGGTCCATGCTCCGCCGAATCCGTTTGACGATGTGTCGTTTCCTGGTGAATTGTCTCTCTAACAAGGCTGGATCGCAGTGCGATGACGAAACGGCCTTGACGACGCCTTACCAAGCTGTTACCGATCAGTAACAGCGACACTGTTACAGGTCGGTAACAGTTTGGTCAAGCCATGAGCCAGAAAATTTTGGAACAAAGCGAAGAGTCACCCTGCTGCCCCGGACAGCGTCCGCGAGACCGCATCGTCGTCACTGCGCGCGACCTCTTCCACCGACATGGCATCAACACCATCGGCGTCGATACCATCGCCAAGGTCGCCGGCACCAACAAGATGACGCTCTATCGTCATTTCGGCTCGAAGGACGATCTCATCGTCGAATGCCTGCGGGCGGCTGAGATCGACAACCAGGCTCGCTGGGCCCAGCTCGAGGCCGAACACCCCGGTGATGCCCATGCCCAGTTGCTGGCCTGGGTTGGCAAATGCGCCGACTACATCGAGAGCGACAACCGGGGCTGCGAGTTTGCCAATGCCGCCGTGGAGCTCTCGGGCGAGGAGCATCCTGCCCGCCGCCTGGTCGAGGAATTCAAGAAGAGGCATCGCGACCGCATCGCCACGCTTTGCCGGGATGCGGGTCTCGACCAGCCCGATCTGGTCGCGGATACCCTGCACCTTTTGCTAGAGGGCGCCCGTGTCAGCCGCCAGAGCTCTGGCGTGGAAGGGCCGAGCGCCCGCTTCGTGCGCATGGCCGAGGGGGTGATCGCCTCCTTCGGCAAGAGCGCCTGATTCCTACGGACATTCCGAGAGCCCTGATATCACAGCGACGTGTGTGCATGTCGCGACGGCTTCCTCATCCCCGGCCCGGTGTTTACAAGAGCAGGCATCACGACATGCAAGCATGTCGTTGTGATGTCAGCGCTGCAGGACCTCCCTTCAGCAGCGTTGAACAGTCTTAGTTCCTGCAAGGAAGCATCACCATGTCCCATCCAGCACTCGTGCCTGGCTCTGTCGCCGTCGTGACAGGCGGGGCCAGCGGCATCGGTCTCGCCGCGGCCGTCAAGTTCGCCTCCCTCGGCCTCAAGGTCGCCATCGCCGATCTCGGCGAGGAGAAACTTGCGACAGCCGCCGAGAAGATCGCGGCAGCCGCACCAGGGGGACGGCAGGCCGTACTCGCCGCGGCCACCGATGTCAGCGACGTCGAGGCCCTGCTCGGCCTCCAGCGGCAGGTAAACGAGCACTTCGGTGGCACGGATGTGCTGATGAACAATGCCGGCATCCAGCCGGGCTCGAAACTGTTCGATGCCCGCGAGGACCAGACCTGGGAACGCATCTTCTCGGTCAATCTCAAGGGCGTGATCCAGGGCACCCAGATCTTTGCGCCCGGCATGATCGCGCGGGGACGCCCCGGCCTCATCATCAACACCGGCTCCAAGCAGGGCATCACCACGCCGCCCGGCGATCCCGCCTACAATGTTTCGAAGGCGGCGGTGAAGGCTTTCACCGAAGCCCTGCAGCACGAGTTGCGCAACACCGAGGGCTGCCGGATCTCAGCCCATCTGCTGATCCCGGGCTTCGTCTTCACGCCGCTCGCCGCCAAGGGCCGCACCGACAAGCCGGCCGGAGCCTGGACGCCGGAGCAGACCGTGGATTTCATGCTGGAACGCCTGGAAGCCGGCGATTTCTATATTCTGTGCCCCGACAACGAGGTCACGCGCTCGCTCGACGAACGCCGCATCGCCTGGGCCGCCGGCGACGTCATCGAGAACCGCCCGCCTCTGTCGCGCTGGCACCCCGACTATGCCGAGAAATTCGCCGAATTCCTGAAGCGCTGACGAAGGTTTCGAAGCACCCGTTTGCAAGGAACGACTTTGTCATCCCCGGCGCGACCAGGCTCTATAGCGTTTTGCGATTTGACGGAGTCACCAAGAATCGCAAAGACGCGTCGAATCAAAGAGCTAGGGCAAATAAGCGTTCACGCTTGAACGCGCTTTGCTCTAGGACGGAGTGACTGCCGAACGGCGGGTGCGCTTGGGCTTCACGGCGTGGGTTTCCCGCCCGGCCGCCGTCTGCAGTTCGCGGCGGAAGACATCGCGCCGCTCATGGATGGAGGCGATCACCGGCCCTGCCGGCACACCGAGACCGGCAAGGGCGGCCTCGGACAGTTGCAGGCTCGCTTCGATGGTCTCGGGCACGGCATCGGTGACGCCCAGCGCATAGAGTTTGCTGGCATGATCGGCATCGCGCGAGCGCGCCACGATGACGAGATCCGGCCGTAGCGCCCGCGCGGTAGTGACAACCGCCTCGATCTGGCGGGGTTGGTCGATGGTGACGACCAGGGCCGAGGCTTCGGCGAGGCCGCAGCGTTCCAGGAAGGCGGCGTTGGTGGCATCGCCCCAAAAGACCGGCTTCTTGTCTTCGCGCCAGCGCGCCACCGCCTTGGCGTTCGCATCCACGGCGAGATAGGCGATCTTGTGCTCAGCGAGCATTTCGGCCACCAGGCGGCCGACGCGGCCATACCCCACCACGATGGCACGGCGCTGTTTGTCCTCCGGCGGTCCTTCCAGGGCCGCGGCCTCAACCGGCACAGCCAGTTCGTAGCGCTTGGCGATACGACGGCCGAGCACGCCCAGCAGGGGGATCGAGGCCATCGAAAGCGACGCGATGGCCACAACCAGCGCGGACTGTTCCGCCGTGAGGATGGAAAGCTGAGTGGCGAGCGTGAACACCACGAAGGCGAACTCACCGGCCGAGGCCAGCAGGAAGGCGGTTTCGATCGAGACGGCCTTGGGCAGCCGGTAGAGCCGGCAGAGGCCGAAGATCAACAGGCCCTTGACCAGCACCAGCGCCAGCACGGCGCCCAAGATCAGCAGCGGGTAGCTGACCACCACGCCGAGATCGACGCTCATGCCGACGGTGAAGAAGAACACGCCGAGCAGCAGGCTCTTGAAAGGCTCGATCGTCGCCTCGATGGCGCGGCGATATTCGGTCTCGGCCAGCAGCAGCCCGGCGATGAAGGCGCCGAGGGCCATGGACAACCCTTCGCTTGCCGCCGCCACGCCGGCCCCGATCGCCACGAACAAAGTGGCGGCGATGAAGAGTTCCGGATTCTCCGGATTGGCGACCAGGCGGAACAAAGGCCGCAGCAGGAAATGCCCGGCGACGACGATGGCGGCGATGGTGAGCACTGCCAGGCCGAGGGCATAGCCGAGGCCGACCAGCACGGAGCGGTCGGCGTGCCCACCCATCGTCCCCACCAGGAACAGCACGGGCACCACAGCGAGGTCTTGCAGGAGCAGCACGGCGAAATTGACACGCCCCGTGGCCGAAGCCATGCGTTTCTGCCCCGCCAGCACCTCCACCACGATGGCGGTGGACGACAGGGCCAGGCCCGCGGCGACCACCAGGGCGGCTTCGGACGGCAGTACCAGACGGGCGAGCACGGCAACGATGACGGTGGAAGCCACGACCTGCAGGCCGCCTAGGCCGAAGACCAGGCGGCGCATGGTCATCAGGCGGGCGAGCGAAAGCTCGAGCCCGATGACGAAAAGCAGGAACACCACGCCGAACTCGGCGATGCGGGCGATGGTCTCGCGCTCGCTGATGGCGATCCAGTCGATGTAGGGCACATAGGAGGAGAGCGCGCCGACGCCGGTCGGGCCCATCACGGCTCCGGCGGCCAGGAAACCGATGACCGGGCTGACATGCAGACGGCGCACGAGCGGCACTACGACACCGGCGGTGCCGAGCACCACCAAAGCATCCTTCAAAGCCGAGAGATCGACCGCTCCAGCCAAACCCGCCCCCACATTGTTCGATTATGCCTATCGAACAACGAAGGACCCTGCTTCGCCAACCGAAAATCGCAGCGGGCAGGCATAAATTTCGGGCAGGTGACGTGCCCCCGAGATCGCAGGTGCTTTCCGCCTACAGCTTCCAGCCCGAATGGATGGCGACGATGTTGCCGGTGAGCGAACGGTGGCTGACCTGCGAGAAGCCGGCCTCGCGGATCATGGCCGAGAAGGCGGCGGGCTTGGGGAAGTTGCGGATCGATTCGACCAGGTAGCGATAGGGCTCGGCATCGCCTGTGACCATGCGGCCGATCGGCGGGATCAGCTTGAACGAATAGAGGTCATAGATCTTGTCGAGGCCGGGCAGGTCGACGGTAGAGAATTCCAGGCACAGGAAGCGCCCGCCCCGCTTGAGCACGCGATAGGCCTGCGCCAACGCCTTGTCGATGCGTGGCACGTTGCGGATGCCGAAGGCGACGGTGTAGCCATCGAAAGTGCCGGTCTCGAAGGGCAGTTCCTCGGCATTGGCCTCGACGAAATCGAGCTGGCCGGCTAGGCCGCGCTCCTCGCCGCGCTGGCGGCCGACTTCCAGCATCGAGCCGTTGATGTCGAGCACGGTGACGTGGGTATCCGGGCCGCCGGCCTTCACGATGCGGAAGGCGACGTCGCCCGTGCCGCCCGCCACGTCGAGATGGCGGAAGGGCCTCTGGCGCGGCGGGTTGAGCATATTGACCAGATCATCCTTCCACAGCCGGTGCAGCCCGCCCGACATCAGATCGTTCATCAGGTCGTAGCGCCCGGCCACCTTGTGGAAGACATCGTCCACCAGCTCCTGCTTTTCTTCCAGCCTCACGGTGGAAAAACCGAAATGGGTGTCGGTGCTGGCGGTCATCGGGTGAACTCCGGACAAGGTCTGCGGGTGCTATAGACCATCGCAAGGCCAAGGTGAACCGCATCTGGCGCAAGGCTGCGCTTCATCCTATCTGTCTGCCTCAGCTTGCGCCGGAGGAATCATGCCCGAACTGCCCGAAGTCGAAACCGTTCGCCGCGGCCTGGAGCCGGCCATGACGGGCGCCCGTTTCATCGAGGTCGAGGCAAGGCGGCCGGATCTGCGCTTTCCCCTGCCCGCCGATTTCACCCGCCGCCTCGCCGGCCAGACCATCCTCTCGATGGGGCGCCGCGCCAAATATCTCCTGGCGGACCTGTCTTCCGGCGAGGTGCTGGTGATGCATCTGGGCATGACCGGCCGTTTCCTGATCACAGCCCCGGATGGCGGCGTGGAGGAGCCGGGTGAATTCGCAAACGAGGTCAAGGAGGACACCAAGCACGACCATGTCGTCTTCCGCCTCTCCAACCGCTTCACCATTACCTATAATGATGTGCGCCGCTTCGGCTTCATGGATCTGGTGCCGCGCGCCGGGCTGGAGAGTTCGCGCCATTTCAAGGCCATGGGCATCGAGCCGCTCGGCAACGAATTGAGCGGCGAGACCATCGCCCGCCTGTTCGCCGGCAAGATGACCCCGCTCAAGGCCGCTTTGCTCGACCAGGGCCTGATCGCCGGGCTCGGCAACATCTATGTCTGCGAGGCGCTGCATCGGGCCAGCCTCGCACCCGAGCGAGCCGCGGGCACGCTTGCCGACGGGCAGGCGGAACGCCTCTCCGGCGTGATCCGCGAGGTGCTGGCCGAAGCGGTCGAGGCCGGCGGCTCGACCCTCAAGGACTACAGGCATACGGACGGCTCGCTCGGCTATTTCCAGCATCGTTTTCGCGTCTATGACCGCGAGGGCGAAGCCTGCCCGACACCGGACTGCGGCGGCACCATCGAGCGGCTGGTGCAATCGGGGCGCTCCACCTATTGGTGCCGGCACTGCCAGAAGTGAGAGGCAAAAGCAGGCTTCTCACCTCAGTGGAATTGTCGCCCTGATTGCCCAGTCCTCGATCGGAATGCTCTGTGCCGACCGGACCACGGCGATATGGTCGAAACGGATAGCCTTTCCCTTGAGGCGCGCCTCGATTTGCCGCGCCGCCGCCTGCCGGCTTGGATCATCCACCACGCCATAGGCCAGCGAGATATGCGGCATGAAGTTCTCGATGGGAGAGGCCGCGATCGAAGCGATGGCACGGCGCTTCAGTTCGAGTACGGGTCCTACGCGCTCGAAACGCGCATAGAAGGCCCGGAAGAAGAGATCGCTGATGCCGACCGCCTGGATATCGGCGGCGAAGGGCGCGATGCCGGCGGCGACGGCCTCAAGCTGGCGCGCCAGCTCCTCCTCGTCGCAATGCCGGTCCTCGACGAGGGTCAGATGCGGCTGGAAGACCGGCGTGCCGAACCTCTCGGCCAATTCGGTGACGATGGTAGCGAGCATAAGCTCGTCCTCGGCCACAGGCATCAGCCAGACCGAATGCATGCCTTCCGCCATCTCAGCGCCCCACCTTGGCCAGCACGTCGGCGCTGAGGAAGCGCTCGACCACGAACATGAAGGCGATGGAAGGCACCAGCAGTACCAGGGCCGTGATCGACGCGATCTGGTAATTACCGCCGGCGCTGGCGGTATAGAGCAGCAGCGGCATGGTCTTGATGTCGGGCGCGCCGACGAAATAGGTGCCGGTGAACTCGTCCAGCGATTCCAGGAAGACGAAGATGGCGCTCGCCATCAGGCCCGGCGCCGCGAGCGGCAGCACGACATCCCGGAAGGCGCGGGGGCCACTGGCCCCGATCGAGCGCGCGGCCTCCTCCAGGTCCACCGGCACAGCGGAAAAGGATGCGGTGGCGATCCACACCGCATAGACCAGGCCATGCGTGGTGTGGACGAGCACCACGCCGAGGACCGTGCCGTTCAGGCCGATCTCGTAGAACAGCCGTGCGATGTTGACGTAGACGGGCAGGTTGGGAAAGGCCTGGGGCAGGAGCAGCAGAAGGAGGATGGCGGCGCGGAAGGGCAGCCTCAGCCGCGCCAGCGCATAGCCGGCCGGAACCGCAAGGCTGAGGGACAAGGCCACTGTGAGCAGGGCGATGGAGACGCTGGTGCCGAGCGAGGCCAGGGCATCGCCTCGCGGCGCGAACACGCGCGGCCAGAAGGAAAAGCCATATTGCAGCGGCAGGCTGTGCGGGAAATACCAGCGCTCCGCCACCGTCCACAGCAGGAGATTGGCGAGCGGGCCGAAGATGGCGAAGGCGAGGAGGCCGAGCCCGATGCCACGCGGGATCCACAGCCAGTCGATCCGCCAGTTGCTGGCGGCAAGCGCGTGACCGGTATTGCTCATCGCGCATTCTCCTTCATGGTCTGCCGGAGATAGATCCAGGCCACCGCCCCGGTGAAGGCGAGCGAGAGCAGGCCGAGCGCATTGGCGACGCCGTAGTCGCCGTAGGAATTGATGCGGAAGGCCATGTCGGCGGTGATCATGGTGGGCGACTGTGCATTGATCATCAACGGTACCGAGAGCACCGACATCATCGTCACCAGGCTGAGCACGGCACCGACCAGCAGCGTGGAGGCGACCTGCGGCACCACGATCTCCAGGAGGATGCGCAGGCGCGAGGCGCCCAGATTGCGGGCGGCCTCGATGGTGGAGCGGTCGAGCGAAGCCATGGCGCCGGCGGTGAGCAGGGTGACGAAGGGCATCTGCTTCCAGACGAAGGCAATCACGATGCCCCGCCAGTCGAGGAAGCTCACCGCCTGCAGCGGCGTGATCAGCTCGGCATTGATCAGGAGCGAGTTCATCAGCCCGTTCTTGGCCAGGAAGGTGCGCAGGATCTGGCCGACCACGATGAAGGGCACGAAGAGCGGCCAGCGATAGAGCCCGCGCAAGATCGAAACTGCGAGAGGGTTGTTGCCGAGCGTGAGGTAACCGGCGATGGCGACGGCGATCAGCACGATCAGTGCCGTGGAGATCAGGATGATCACCATCGAGAAGACCATGTCGGTCCAGTAGAGTTCGAACGCCTTGCGGAAATTGCCGAGCCCCGGCCCCTCCGGCGTGGCGAAGGATCCGGTGACCGAGCCGGCCAGCGGCACAACGAACAGCAGGATCACCACCGCGAGTGCCGGCGCCACCAGCATCAGGCCGGTGAGGGAGGGAGCGGTGCGTGAAGGGGCCATGGGGTGAAACCTCGAGATTTTTGAGCACCTTCTCCCCTTGCGGGAGAAGGTCCGGCAGGGGATGAGGGGTCCTGCGAACCCATGCCGTTGTCGCGTTTTCCCCTCATCCGCCCCTTTGGGACACCCAGCCCACTCCACTTGGAGCAAGCGATACCCATAAGGGGAGAAGGCACAGGCGCCCTACTCCGCCACCTTCTTCTCATAGGCTTCGAGCAGGTCGGCGTAGTAAGGCCCGATCGGGAAGGACTTGCCGTATTTGGCGAGGTCATCCGGCGAGATGTCGGTGAACAGCTTCTGCCAGATCGCCGGATCGAGCTTGTCCTGGACATATTTGGCGTCGATGCCCGGATACCAGTTGAACTGCTTGACGATGCCGTTGGCCTGGACCTCGGGGCTGGTGGCGAGCGCGATGAACTTCTCGGCCAGCGCCTTGTGGGCTGTTTTGCCGGGGATGACATAATGCATCGGCTGGCCGGGCATGCCGGGCGCCGGCAGCACCAGCTTCATGGTAGGCGGCAACTGGCCATTGGCCTTCCAGGAATAGAACATGTCGACCCATACCGCGCCCATGGCGATCTCGCCGCGGCTGAGCATGTCGAGCGTACCGGCATTGCCGGGGGTCAGCGCGACATTCTTGTTGAAGGCCTTCAGCTTGGCAAAGGCATCGTCCCATTTGGCCTTCTCGCCGGCGTCATAGGGGCCTTCCTGCAGGACCTTGGCATCGCCGGCATAATTGTAGATCCAGCTGATCACGAAGGAGACGCCGGAGGCACCGCCCTTGATGCCGTTATAGCCGAACTGCTTGGGATTCTTCTCCGTCCAGGCCACCAGCTCGTCGAAGGTCTTCGGTGGATTGGCCACCAGGTCCGGATTGTAGGCGATGGCGGTCTGGCTGTTGAACATCGGCATGACATAGCCGTCGACATCGGCCCCGAGCGCCAGCCTGGCATTGGTACGCGTCACCAGCTTGCCGGTATCGATATTGCCGCGATATTTGTCGAGCAGTCCGTCCTGGACCAGCTTGCCCGCCACCTTCTCGTGGATGACGGCGACATCGACGTCATAGACCTCCTTGCCGGCCTTCTTCTGGGCATCGAGCCGTTCGACGATCTTCTGCGAGCCGGCATCACCGGGGCCGGTACCGACCACGCGGACCGTCGTGCCCGGATTCTGCTTTTCGAAGGCAGGCGCCAGGAAATTGTTGACGTAGTCGACCATGTTCTGGTCGCCCGCCGTGATCACCGTCAGCTCCTCCGCCGATGCGATAGTGCTGGCCAGGGGCAGGGCGGCGGCAAGAAGCCCCGCGACCGCGGATAACGCTGTCAGTCTCATCCGAACTCTCCTGTCTTGTCTTGCTGCTCAGCCTTGCCCGTCCGGAAAGACGAACAGGCCTGTCTCGGGGATATGAACATTGACCTTCGAACCGGCAGACCACGCTTTGGGCGCGTCGACGACGAAGGAGCCGGCCGGGGTGGCCACGACGTGGCGCCAGAACCCGCCGGGGAAACTGACCTGGCCGACCTCGCCGGGCAGAACGAGAAAGCCCCGCGTCGGTCCTGCCAATGGCGCGGATGCATGCAGCTCCGCCGCCTCACCGCGGAAATGGGCCAGGCAGGCACCGGACACGACCGGACGGCCGGGTGCGACGAGGGCCGGCACGCCCCCCTCGCCTTCCAATTGCAGCAGGCCTTCGCCCGAGGCCGCGGGCCGGGCCTGCAGGCGCAGCCTGTTCTCGGCACCCATGAAGGCGGCCACGAAAGCGGAAGCCGGCTTGTTGTAGACCTCCTCCGGCGTGCCGATCTGGGCGATCCTGCCGGCATCGAGGATGACGATACGGTCGGCCATCACCATCGCCTCCTCGCGGTCGTGCGTGACATGGATGGCCGTGATGCCGAGCCGCCGCTGCAGGGCACTGATTTCCTGGCGCACGGCAAGGCGGATGCGTGCGTCGAGATTGGACAGGGGCTCGTCGAGCAAGAGGATGTCGGGGCTGATGGCGAGTGCCCGGCCGAGTGCCACGCGCTGGCGCTGGCCGCCGGAGAGCGCCGCCGGCTTGCGCTCCTCCAGCCCGGAAAGCCCAAGAAGGGCGGTGATATCCTTGACCTTGGCAGCGATCTCACCGCGCCCCAGCCGGCGCAGCTTGAGGCCATAGCCGATATTCTGCGCCACCGTCATATGCGGCCAGAGCGCATAGGTCTGGAACACCAGGGCCATGCCGCGCCGATCGGGCGGCTCGCCGGTGATGTCGCGTCCCCGTACGCGGATGGCGCCGGAACGCGGCCGGATGAAGCCGGCGATGGTGCGCAGCAGCGAGGTCTTGCCGCAGCCCGACGAGCCGAGCAGGGCGACGAATTCGCCTTCGCCCACCGTCAGGCTCAGATCTTCGAAGACCTGGGTATTGCCCAGCCGCACCGAGGCCCTGTCGACCTCGAGCAAGGGTTGCCGTGCCGGCACCGAAGGAGCCATCACCAGGGATTGGTCACTCGGCTTCATGGCACACCCTCCCGCGGGCAGAACCCGGGTCGGGCAGGATGCCTGCAGCCCGAGGTGCCGTCCCTTCTCGTTTCCTCATCGCCATGTCTGATTGCACAGCTGTGCAATGCTCGCTCTGCCCGAAACTCCTGTCAATAGCGCAGAGCCATTCCATCGCAATCGCCTGCTTGATCCTGAGTGGTTGGAATCCGCTCCCATAGTACGAAAACGGATTTTACTGACGGGCCAGCCTCTCTTGCACAGCTGTGCAGAAGCAAGGCCACGTTTTATCCCTGCCGCTTCGACGTGACAGCCATATGACGGTTCGCCGGCTCGGCATCCAAAATCACGGCTGGCATCATCGCCCCAAATGCCGAAGACTGGACGCCACGGATCCGGGCATGGGCGAAGCCAGCGCCGCGGACAATCAGGGGGTAGCCGGCATGATCGCTCCGACATTCGCTGCCCGGCCCGTCACCGCGGCCAATTGGTCCGATTTCGAGGCGCTCTTCGAAGGCAGGGGTGCGCCGAAATATTGCTGGTGCATGGCCTGGCGTCCGATGGAAGAACGGGGTTCGGCCGACAACGCCGCCCGCAAGCAGGCGCTCCACCACCGGGTCAGAACCGGCACGCCGATCGGGCTTCTCGGCTATCTCGACAGCGAGCCCGTCGGCTGGTGCTCCGTGGCTCCGCGCGAGAGCTTCCTCAGTCTCTCGCCCAACCAGGACGACGGGGAGGCAGGCATCTGGTCGATCACCTGCTTCTTCGTGCGACGCGACCACCGCAAGGCCGGCCTGTCCCGCGCCTTGCTCGATGGCGCCATCGCCTATGCCCGCGGCCAGGGCGCGCAGGTGGCCGAAGCCTATCCGGTCGATCCCGGCTCGCCCAGCTACCGTTTCATGGGTTTCGTCAAATTGTTCGCAGGGCGCGGCTTCGTTCCTGCCGGCAGGGCCGGGTCGCGTCGCCAGGTGATGCGTCTCGCATTGTGAGCAGCAACAACCGGGCCTCAGGCCGAGGGTCGCCCTTCGCCGGCGGCGGCGACATCGCCCGCATCGGTGACGATCAACCGCTTGGGCAGATGCACTTCGACGCCAAGGCCACCGAGACCCGACCTGGCGATGTGGAGTTCGCCGCCATAGGCCTCGATGATGTCCTTGGCGATGGCAAGGCCGAAGCCCGTGCCGCGCACGCTTTCATCGAGGCGCTTGCCCCGCTCGATGAAGGACTTTTCGGCATCGGGCGGCAGGCCGGGCCCGTCATCCTCGATCGACAGGACAATCACGGGCGAGGCCGTCTCGGCCGTCAGGCGTACCCTTGCCTGGGAATTTCCCCATTTGCGGGCATTGTCCAGCAGGTTGCCGGCAATATTGGTGAAGTCACTCTCATCCATGGCGAGCACGACGCCCTGGGGAGCTTCGAGGCCGAACCTCATGTCCTTGTCGCGCGAGAGCTTGTGCATGGTCGATACCAGCTTGGACAGCACGGCATGGGTATCGACGCGTCCGGACAATTGCGCCGCTGCGAGACTCGCCCGCGCCTCCGCCAGGGTCCGCTTGACCTGGGCATCCATGCGCCAGACCTCGTCGCGGATAGCATTGGCCGCGGTCACCTGCCCGCCATCGGCCAGGGAACGCGCAGTGGCTTCCAGCACGGCAAGCGGCGTCTTCAGGCCGTGAGCGAGATCACCGGCCCGGCTGCGCGCCTCGATGAGCTGCGCCTCTCGGGAAGCGATCAGCGCATTGAGATTGTCGATCAAAGGCTGGATCTCGTCGGGATAGCGCCCGCTGATCTTGCGGGCCGGACGGCTGCGCAGCGACAGCAATTCGACGCTGAGCTTGTCGAGCGGACGGAAGCCATAGCGCAGGAAGACGATCACCGCCCCGAGCAGCGCCGCCATCAGCACGGCGAGCGAGGGCGCCATCGCATAGAAGAAGCGCCATTTCACCGGCGAGAGCTGGGCATTGTCGAGCGCGATCAGGGCATTGACGGTCTGGTCGCCGCTCGCGGTCGAGATCACGATCGAGCGTTCGACCGCCAGGAGCTGGCTGCCATTCGGCCCGACGAGATCGTTGACCTTGCCGCCGCCCTTGGCCGCCGTTGCCTGCAGCCAGGGCAGCCCCTGATCCCACAGCGACTGCGAGCGCAGCTCGACATTACCCCCGCGCCCGACCTGCCAATAGAGCCCGCCATTGGGCAATTCGAAGCGCGGATCCTGCGGCCCCTCGTCGATGGTGAGTTGGTTGGACGCATTGACCTCGATGCTGCCGAGCAGGAGGCGCATCTCGTCCTCGATCTCGGACAGTTCGAGCGCCCGGATCGCCAGGCCCGAGATGGCATCGATGCCGATGCCGGCCAGGATGGTGGCAACCACGATCGCCACCACCGAGCCGAGTAGCATGCGCCGCCTGAGGGAGAAGGAGGTCACGGTCACTGAGGCTCGGCCGGGATGACGTAGCCCTGGCCGCGGCGCGTCTCGATCACGCTGTTGTCGAGTTTGCGCCTCAGCCGGGCGACCACGACTTCGAGGGCATTGGAATCATGTTCCACGTCCTGGTCGTAGATCGAATCCGTGATCTGCGACTGCGACATCACGGTACCGGCATTGTGCAGGAGATAGGCAAGCAGGCGATATTCCAGCGGCGTCACCTGCACCGGGCTGCCATAAAAGGAGACGGCGCGCTGGCGCGTGTCGAGTTCCAGCACGCCGTTCGACAGCACGGGGGAGGATTGGCCGGAAGCGCGGCGGACCAGAGCCCGGACACGCGCCAGCAGTTCCTCCATGCGGAAGGGCTTGGTCAAATAGTCGTCGGCGCCTGAATCCATGCCGTCGACCTTGTCGCGCCAATCGTCGCGCGCGGTGAGGATGAGCACGGGCATGCCGCGCCGTGCCAGGCGCCAGCGCCTGAGCACCGTCAGCCCATCGAGCTTGGGCAGGCCGAGGTCGAGGATCACCAGGTCGAAATGCTCGTTCTCGCCGGCAAAGAGCGCTTCCTCGCCGTCGAACACTGTCACCACGATATATTGCTGGGCTTCGAGACTGCGACGAATATCGTCGACGATGGCTCGTTCGTCTTCGGCGACCAGGATGCGCATGGTACGGGGCTAGGATCTCATGGGCTGACACGGCCGGGCGAGGAAACGGGTCGTCGAGCCGGGCCGGACATTAGGCCTATTTATCGACCAAGGCCAGTGTCACCGCATCGACAAGCACGTCGCGCCTCTTGCCGTCCGGTCTGAGAACGCGGACCATGTAGAGCAGGCGCCCCCCGCGCCGCAGTTCGCGCACGCGCAGGATGCGTCCCGGCACCTCGCGGGCAACCGCGGCCGAAATATCCTTGAACGAATGTGCCCCCGGGCGGCGGATCAACACGCCGCTGGGCTGGCCGTGATGAGCAGGGCCGGCCATCGCCGCTTCGAGCGGCGGCATGAAGCAAGCGATTGTCAGCAACAGTCCGGCACAGGCGCTGGACCTCACGCTAAAAGACCTGGCGTTAAAAGCCGTCATGAATCTCCTAAGCAGGATAGCTGGCAAGGCTCCCGACGGGCCTCGCCGGGTATTCCGCAACTGTTGGGTCACTTGCAGGTTGCTTTCGATAGTCTTGCTTCACAGTCTACCGAAACCAAGCTTGCAATTGGCTTGCAGGCGCTGTCAGACGCTCGCAACGCGCACCTCGCTAGAATAGCTGGAAACGATTTTGGCCACCATCCGAATCGCCGGCCGAAGGATTACGCGTGTGTTGTCTTTTCCTGTACCAGTAAATGCCGCCGGGCCCCTCGCCGTGGTTCGCGGCGAGCAGCGTCCCGACCTTCTCCGCGACGAAACCCTGGCGACGATCTTCAAGGCGTCCGCCGCGGCCTTTCCCGACAAGCAGGCCCTCGGTGCCATCGGCAGCGGAGAGCGCCTGACCTATCGCGAGCTCGATGAGCGCTCCGATCGGGTCGCCGCCGCCCTGGCCCGTCGCGGCGTCGGCGCCGGCATGTTCGTCGGCCTCTGGTTCCAGCGCTCAATCGACCTGCATGTGGCATTGCTCGGCCTGATCAAGACCGGCGCCAGCTTCATTCCCTTCGATGCCGACATTCCGCCCGAGCGGGTGACGGCGAGCCTTGTCGACGCTAGTGCAGGCCTTCTGATCTCGCATGCGCCGCAGGCCGAGAAATATGCCGCCGTCGAGGCCGAGACGGTGACGATCGAGACGCTGCTGGCCGATCCGCGCCGCGACGTCCCCGCCGGCCATGCGCCGGCGCTGACCGATGCGGCCTATGCCATCTATACCTCCGGCACCAGCGGCAAGCCCAAGGGCATCAAGGTTTCCCATCGCAACATCTGCCACTATCTGCGCGCCGGCAACGAGCGCCTGCGCATCACGGCCGATGACGTGGTGCTCCAGCAGGCCTCAATCGCCTTCGACCTCTCGCTCGAAGAGATCTTCATTCCCTATATGGTCGGCGCCACGCTGAAGATCGCCGGCGCCGCCGTGCTGCAGGACATCGACGCCCTGCCCCAGATGCTCGAGGCCGAGGGCATCACCGTGATCGATACGGTGCCGACCCTGCTGTCCATGTTCAGCCGGGACGTCGCCGGGCTGAACACCATCATTCTGGGCGGCGAAGCCTGCCCGCCCGCTTTGGTCGCCCGCTTCGCCCGGCCCGGCCGGCGGCTCCTCAACACCTATGGCCCCACCGAGACCACGGTGGTGGCGACCTCGACCGAGCTGGAAGCCGGCGACGACGTCACGATCGGGCGCCCGATCCCCAACTACACCGCCTATGTCGTCGACGATCAGCTCAACCTGCTGGCGCCCGGCGAGACCGGCGAATTGCTGGTGGGCGGCCCCGGCGTAGCCATGGGCTATCTCAACCTGCCGGAGATGACGGCGGCCAAGTTCATTGCCAATCCGTTTGCCTTGGACGGCTCCGACCCGGTGCTCTACCGCACCGGGGATGCGGTAAGCCTCAAGCCGGACGGACGGATCGTCTTCCAGGGCCGCATCGACAGCCAGGTCAAGATCCGCGGCTATCGCATCGAGCTCGGCGAGATCGAAAGCCTGCTCGCTGCCGATCCCGCCATCCGCACCGCGGTGGTGACGGCCAACCAGAGCGAGGCCGGCGATACGCTGGTCGCCCATCTGGTGCCGCAGGGCGAGATCGACCTCGACCGCATCAAGCGTGACCTTGCTGCCAAGATCCCGCGCTACATGCTGCCTTCGGCCTTCCAGCTCCATGATGCGCTGCCGGTGCTGCCGTCGGGCAAGGTCGATCGCAAGGCCCTCTCCGCCCTGCCGGTGCCGGAACGCCAGGCCACGGTCGGCGAGCAGGAGCCCCCGCGCTCCTGGACCGAAGCCCAGTTGCTCAAGGCGGCGCAGGACTTGCTGCGCGCCCCGACGGTCGACTTCGAGGCCGATTTCTTCACCGAACTCGGCGGCCACTCGCTGCTGGCGGCGCGCTTCGTCTCAGAGGTTCGCCGCGTGCCGGCTTTGTCCGGCATCGCCATCCGCGACCTCTATACCCATCGCACTCTGCGCAACCTCGCCAAGGCCTTGGACGAGAGCGCGGCTGCTGCAGCGGCCGCGCCGCCGCCGGACCGCAGCTTCGAACCGGTGCCGCTCGCCCGGCGCTTCCTGTGCGGCCTGGCCCAGGCCGTGACGCTGCCCTTCATCGTCGCCCTCGTCTCGGTGCAATGGATCGGCCTGCTGCTCGCCAGCATGCTGCTCGTGGGCGACAACGCTTCCATCCTGACCGAGCTTGCCGTGCTGTGCGGGGTCTATGTTTTCCTGAACTTGGCCATCAAGCTGGCGGTGATCGGCCTGAAATGGCTGGTGATCGGCCGTACCAGGCCCGGCGTCTATCCGCTCTGGGGCCCCTATTATTTCCGCATCTGGCTGATGCAGCGCATCGTGCAGCTGACCACGCCGAAATTCCTCAAGGGCTCGCCGCTGATCCGCATCTATCTGCGTGCCCTCGGCGCCCGCATCGGCGATGACGCCATGATCGACGATTTCGAGGAGGGCGCCATCGACCTCGTCACCATTGGCGACCGGGCGAGCCTCGGCACCAAGCTCAAGCTCGCCAATGTCGAGGTGATCGGCAACGAGGTCCATGTCGGCCGCATCGAGATCGGCGCCGGCGCACGCATCGGCAATGGCAGTGTGATCGGCGGCGACGTCGTCATCGGCGACGGTGCGGAGATCGGCGACCTCACCGCCCTGCCGCCCGGCACGATGGTGGCGCCGGGCACCCATTGGGAAGGCGCACCCGCCACCGAAATTGGCCCCGCCGAGCAGGACGATCCGGCGGAGCATCCCCGCCTCGGTCGCCTTGGCCGCGCCACCCAGGCAGTTGGCTATTTCATCGCCTACAATTTGTGCCTGGTCATCGGCCTCCTGCCGATCTTCCCCGCCTTCTCGCTGTTCTCGGAAGTCGAAACCCTGTTCGGTGCCGATCCCGATCAGCCCTTGTCCTGGAGCCTGGTAGCGGTCGCGGCCTGGCCGGCAGCGCTCGCGCTGATCGTGGTCTCGATGGCGGTGATGGTGGCCCTGCGCTGGCTGCTGCTGCCCAAGGTGCGCGAGGGTTCCTACTCGATCTTCGGTTCGCTCTATTTCCGCAAATGGGTGATCGGCCTGTCCACCGAATCCCTGCTGGAGACACTCAACTCGCTCTACGCCACCGTGTTCATGCGCAACTGGTACCGCATGATGGGCGCCAAAATCGGCAAGGGTACCGAGATCTCGGCCAGCTTTGCCGGGCGATACGACCTGATCGAGATGGGCCGCGACAATTTCATCGGCGACGAGACGATCTTCGGCGACGAGGAAATCCGCAACGGCCGCATGATCCTCAAGCGCCTGAAGACCGGCGACCGCTGCTTCTTCGGCAATTCCTCGGTGGTGTCGCAGGGGTCGGTGGTCGAAGACGATGCCCTGATCGGCATCAAGTCGCGCCTGCCCGACTCCTTGAAGGTGGGTAGCGGCGAGACTTGGCTCGGCAGCCCGCCCATCGCCATGCCGACCCGCCAGAAGGTGGCGGCTGCCGCCGGCACCACCTATGCGCCGCCCTTCCGCATGAAGCTCCTGCGTGTGATGTTCGAGACGCTGCACACCTCGCTGCCGACGGCGGTGCTGATCGCCGCAGCCTACATCACCGCCGACATCCTGGCCTCGGTGATCTCGCAGGGCGCCTGGCTGGCCGCCACCGGCATCTTCCTCGTCGCCGGGCTGGCGATCTCCGGCCTGATGTATCTGGCCGCCGTCGCGGTGAAATGGCTCCTGATCGGCACCTACAAGCCGATGATGCGGCCGATGTGGTCCTGGTGGGCCATGCGCACGGAAGGCGTTGCGGTGATCTATGGCGGCCTCGCCAGCAAGATGCTGCTCGACTATCTCAGGGGCACGCCTTTCCTGCCCTGGCTGCTGCGTCCCTTCGGCGCCAAGATCGGCAAGGGCACCTGGATCAACACCACCGACATCTGCGAGTTCGATTGCACCGAGATCGGTGATCATGCCGTGCTCAACATGGGTTCCTGCCCGCAGACCCACCTCTATGAGGACCGGGTTATGAAGGTGGGCCGCATCCGCATCGGCGAGGGCGCCACGGTGGGCACCGGAGCAACCGTGCTCTACGACACCGAGATCGGCCCCTTCGCCCAGGTCGCGCTGCTGACGCTGATCATGAAGGGCGAGGCACTCCCGGCCTCGACGGTGTGGACCGGCATTCCGGCCCAGCCCCAGGCCCTCGCTCCGGCAAGCGCCGAGGCGCATGAACCGGCCAGGCTTCCCATCCTGGCCGAAGCGGCGGAGTAAGCCCCACAGCCTCCATCGGCGAGGATCGATGGAGGCGCCCACCCCCCTGCATGCCCCTGCCGGCCACCATTTCGGCGGCCGTCGCAAACCGATCGCCAGGATGGTCCGCGAACGGCTGAAATCGGCGCCGCACAATCGATGATCGCCGGTCCGGCCGCATCGCGCCCGAGCTCCTGCTCCCATCCTCTGGCCGCCTGCGACGCGAATGCCTTGCCAAGTGCCCTGCAATGGCCTAGCCGGAGGCTCTCCCGCCTTCCGGACCTCCAAGCGTGCCGGCTGCAGGCCTCTTGGAAGGAAGATCCTCGCTCGTGGAATTGACCTGGACTCTCATCGCCATGCTGGGCGCCGTCGGCCTGGTGGCCGGCTTCGTCGATGCCCTCGCCGGCGGGGGCGGCCTCTTGACCATCCCGGCCCTGCTGCTCTCCGGGCTCGACCCAGTGGCGGCCCTGGCCACCAACAAGCTACAGTCGAGCTTCGGTTCGGGCTCGGCGGTGATCGCCTTTGCCCGGCGCGGCCATATCGACTTTCACCAGACGCGCTGGATGGTGGTGACGACCTTGCTCGGCGCCTGCCTGGGCGTGGCTGCCATCAGCGTCGCACCGCTGTCACTGCTCTCGGCGGCTCTGCCGGTGCTGCTGATCGCCATGGCGCTCTATTTCGCCTTCTCCTCCCGCTTCTCGCCCAAGGCCGGCATCGAGGACGGCAAGGCCCGCATGAGCCCAGGCCTGTTCACCCTTACCATGGCGCCGCTCATCGGCTTCTATGACGGCCTGTTCGGCCCGGGCACCGGCTCCTTCTTCATGCTCGCCTTCGTGGCGCTGTGCGGCTATGGCGTCATCCATGCCACCGCCAACACCAAGCTCCTCAACTTCACCTCCAATTTCGCCTCGCTGATCCTGTTCATCCTGGCAGGCAAGATCGTCTGGGTGGTCGGCCTGGTTATGGGCGTGGGCCAGTTCCTCGGGGCCCAGGCCGGCTCCTATATGGCGGTGCGCCAGGGCGCGCGGGTGATCAGGCCCCTCCTGGTGCTGGTGTGCTGCTCGGTTGCCGTCAAATTGCTGCTCGACCCGGCCAATCCCTTGCATCAGGCCGTTATTTCGCTGTTTCAGTGAAGTCCGTCGTTGACGCCGAAGCCATTGGGATGTAAAGAGCCGCCTTCCAATAGCGAGCGCCCGAAGCGCTCGCGGCTTATCATTTTCAGGCAACGCACGGCCTTTCGGCGATCTTTCGGGATCGTTATGGATGCGGCCGGCTTAACAGGCAGGGATCATGGCCAATACGAAGTCGGCCAAGAAGGCTACGCGCAAGATCGAAGTGCGCACCGCAGTGAACAAGGCGCGCCGCTCGCGTATGCGCACCTTCATCCGCAATGTCGAGGACGCCGTCGCTGCCGGCGACCAGGTCAAGGCTGCCGACGCGCTGAAGAGCGCCGAGCCGGAAATCATGCGCGCTGCCCAGAAGGGCGTGCTGCCGGCCAACACGGCGTCGCGCAAGGTGTCGCGCCTGGCCCATGCCGTCAAGAAGCTCAGCGCCTGAGTCCAACGGCGGAAGTCGAATAGAGGCAGGCGATCAAGCCGCTTTATTTAATTTCCCTTAGGTGAAGAAACCCGGCCCGCAAGGCCGGGTTTTTCTTGTTTAGCTTTACCGGCGGAAGGGAAGGACCGCACTCGGAGCCTGCGGCCCTTTCCCGGTAGCGCACGACATTGTTCCGGCTCCGTCCCTGCCTGGCCGACGTTCCAGACACCGCCGCCGACGGCGCCCTGGAAACATTTGTTCCGGGTGGAGTGCCGCCGGAAACCGCGACCCATGATTGTCATTGTCACGTAACAATATTCGACAATTAAGGTATCATAATACTAACAACGCTGAACTGGGCAATCTTTCCCCTTGACTCAAGGTTTGGCTGAGATGCCCATCACCCCTCCGTGGTCGGTCAAAATTTCTCCATATATTTCATAGCTTTATGGGATAAGAGAAAAGTAGCCCGGCAGCCATCCCGGCACGCGCCGGGCAAATTACGAAGCCTCGCAATCTTTACGCATCCGAAATGAATATTTTTGAGTCATTTTGCCGCCTCCATGATTCCATCGACTCCTCAACACCTTGCGGCTGCGGCAGTCAAAGCGCCTGCTGTCCGAATCGGGAACATTGAGGGGCCATTAACGAATCATTGAGATTTGCCTGTTGCACCCGACTGGGCCGGTTCGGTATGTTTTTTCTCGGAACGGGTCATGTGTAGGTTCCTTCCCGATATTGCGAGCGGACGTCCGTCCATTCCGGGGCATCGGTGAGGTATGCTTTGATGGCTACGTATAGTTTTGAAAACAGTAAGGTAATAGCGTCGGCATTCGATTGCTGCTTTCGAGACCAATAATGAGATGGACCTTCTGGTGAAGCGTCCCGTGCCGGCGTTACACGGCATGTTGTGTATAATTACGAACGAAGTCTGAAGAAGACGGAATTGGGGTGTCATGTCGTCGGGGTGGTTGAATGACTATGCGGGAGACGTTTCGGCGCAGGAAGCCTATGAGCTCCTCAGCCAGCAGCCTAAGGCACAGCTTGTCGATGTCCGTACCCGGGCCGAATGGTCGTTCGTTGGCGTTCCCGACCTCTCCGCGCTCGGCAAGGAACCTGTCCTCGCCGAGTGGCAGCGCTACCCCAGCATGGAAGTCGCTACCGATTTCGTCTCCCAGCTCGAGCGCGAACTCGAGCGCCGCGGCGCCGGACAGGACCAGCCCGTCCTGTTCCTCTGCCGTTCGGGCGCTCGTTCGCTCGCGGCCGCCCAGGCCATGTTGGCTGCCGGTTGGAAGGGTGCTCGCAACATAGCCGCGGGCTTCGAGGGCCCGATGGATGCTTCGCGGCATCGTGGCATTGTCGAAGGCTGGAAAGCCTCCGGTTTGCCCTGGATCCAGTCCTAAAAAAACCAATTCGCGCTCTGCAGCCGCCGGTCCAGGACCGGAAAAGGCCGGAGCTGTTTCTTGAACTCATTTTGCCAGACGATAGCCCTATGACCTCGAGCGAACGCCTGTCAGTCATTGCCAGCCAAACCGCAAAAACCGTTTCCGGCCTGGATTCGGATTCCTCCGTCGCCGATGGCGCAATCCAGCCGGCAGCGGCCTGGGATCGCGTCAAGCGCCGCCTGCGCGCCGAATATGGCGAGGACGTGTTTTCCAGTTGGTTCGCCCGCCTGGAACTCGACGCCGTCATCGACGACACCGTGAACCTGTCGGTGCCGACCCGCTTCCTGCGCAGCTGGATCCAGGCGCACTACATCGACAAGATCCTTGGCCTTCTGTCGGCCGAATTGCCGGGCACGGGCCATATCGCGCTCAATGTCCGCACCGCCGTGGCCCGCCCGCTGGCAGCGCGTGATGCTGCGCCATGCGCCAAGCCCGCTGGCGAGACGGCGGCCGCCAAGCCGGCCGTCCCCTTCCTGCGGGCGGTGGAAACGCCGGCACGCGAGGACGACCTTGCCGGTTCCCCGCTCGACCGGCGCATGTCGTTCGAAGCCTATTTCATCGGCCGATCCAACGCGCTCGCCCATGCAGCGGCCCTGCAGGTCGCCAAGGCCGGCGCAGCCGATCCGCTGCCCTATAATCCGCTGTTCATCCATGCCTCGGTGGGCCTGGGCAAGTCGCATCTGATCCAGGCTATCGCCCATCAGTCCGAGCTCCAGGGCAAGCGCGCCCTCTACCTTACGGCCGAGCGCTTCATGTATGGCTTCGTCGCCGCCCTCAAGGCGCAGACGGCCATCCAGTTCAAGGAAAAGCTGCGCGCCATCGACCTGCTCGTCATCGACGACCTGCAGTTCCTGGCCGGCAAGTCGATCCAGCAGGAATTCTGCCACACCCTCAACGCCCTGATCGATGGCGGCAAGCAGGTCGTGGTCGCGGCGGACCGCCCGCCGGCCGATCTTGAGACCCTGGACGAGCGCGTGCGCTCGCGCCTGTCGGGCGGCCTGGTGGTGGAGATCGGCGCGCTCGACGAGGAACTGCGCATCAAGATCCTGAAGGCCCGCATCGAGGCGGCCCGGGCCCACCACGCCAATTTCGACGTGCCCGACAATGTCGTGGCCTATGTCGCCCACCAGGTCACCACCAATGGCCGCGACCTCGACGGCGCCGTCAACCGCCTGCTCGCCCACTCCGCTTTGTCCGGCTCGGGCATGTCGCTGGAGACGGCCGAGGCCGCCATCCGCGATCTCGTCAAGAACCGGGAGCCGCGGCGCGTCAAGATCGAGGACATCCAGCGTATCGTGGCCAAGCACTACAATGTCAGCCGGGCCGACATCCTGTCGCTGCGCCGCACCGCCACGGTGGTGAAGCCGCGCCAGGTCGCGATGTATCTCGCCAAATCGCTGACACCGCGTTCCCTGCCCGAGATCGGCCGCCGCTTCGGCGGGCGCGACCACACCACGGTGCTGCATGCCGTGCGCAAGATCGAGGGCCTTGTCGGTAAGGACACGGGCCTGGCCGAGGAAGTGGATCTGCTGCGCCGGCTCCTGTCGGAATAGAAGGCCGGCGCCTGGTCGGCGGCGGGAGGTCGGCCATCGCCGGCATCTTGCCATCGGCCATGCATGGGCTTAACCCAGTTCTTGCTTGTTGCAGGAACTGGAGGTGGATTTATGGCTCGACCGGTGCGGACGATTCCGATGTCATCTCCGGCCGCGCACATCCGCTGGCTCGCCTGTCTTGCGGCACTGGTCGTGCCGGGGCTCGGCCACGCTCAGGGCAAGGTTCAGGACGATGACCAGGGCATGGGCGTCCTGAAAGTCTTCATGACGAGCCAGAGCTACCGGGACATCACCGGCAAAGCCCTTTCAGGCATCCCGCCGGCCATCTTCACACGCTGTCCGACGCTCGTGGCGCGGGATTCTTCCGTCACCATCCTTCAGCCCGTATCCGCCGGCCCGCAGGGTAGCCCGGCTGCGGGACGATGGAAGCAATCCTTTCCGATCAGCGGCTGCGGCAACGACACAGTGCTCAATCTCTATTTCTCGGTGGCGGCCGACGGCAAGCCCCAGGCCGGTGCCGCCTTGCCCGGCACCACGCTCGCCGATCCGCTGCTCCAGCGAGACGCGCTACTCTATGCCAATCTCGGCGCCACGCGTGCCGTGGCCGACTGCAAGAATTTTCTGGTCATCGATACCAAGGCTCCGGCTTCGAGCCCCCCGCCAGGAACGGGCGGCGGCCTCAAGGCGCCCTGGTCCGAAACCTGGACGCTGAGCGGCTGCAACCGCAAGGTCGATGTCCGCATGGACTTCATCCCCGATTCCACCGGCACGACGATCGCGCCGCGCGACGCAGTGATCCGGCCCGACTGATGCTGGCCGGGGCAGCGCCCCAATCTTCCCCCTTGCATCGCCGGCGCGATCCGGGCAAAGGCGCAAGCGACCCTTTGTTTCGGCGCCGCTTGCGGCACCACCAGATTGAGATGATCGCCATGCTCTATCTCGGCCTCGATATCGGAACCTCGGCCGTCAAGGCCGTCATCGTCGACGAATGCGAGACCGTGCTGGCCGAGAGCGAGCAGCCACTCTCCCTGTCGCGGCCCGGGCCAGGCCTCAGCGAGCAGAACGCCGATGACTGGATCGCCGCGATCGAAGCCATCCTGACGCGCTGGCGGGTCGAACAGCCCGCTCTGCTGGCCGGCGTGGAGGGTATTGGCCTGTCCGGCCAGATGCATGGCTCCGTCTGCCTCGATGCCGAGGACCGGCCGCTCGGCCCGGTGATGCTGTGGAACGACGGCCGCGCCGCGGCAGAGGCCGCCGAGCTCAACCGCGAGCATCCCGAACTCGCCTGGCAACTCGGCGTACCGGCCGCCCCCGGCTTCACCGCACCCAAATTGCTGTGGCTCGCCCGCCACCAGCCGGCGCCGCGCGCCCGTCTGAAGCGGGTGCTGCTGCCCAAGGATTTCGTGCGCCTGTGGCTGACCGGCGAGCATGTCAGCGAAATGTCGGACGCGGCGGGAAGCTGGTGGCTCGACCAGGCCAGGCGCGATTGGTCCGATGCGGCCCTGGCGGCGACCGGCGTCGAGCGCAGCCAGGTGCCGCGCCTGATCGAGGGGACGGAAGTCTCCGGTCAGTTGCGCCCGGGACTCGCCGCCCGTCTCGGCTTCAAGCCCGGCATCCCGGTGGCCGGCGGCGCGGGGGATGCGATGGCGGGAGCGATCGGCATCGGCACCATTGCCGATGGCGCCTTCCTTTCCATCGGCACTTCCGGCCAATTCTTCGTGCCCGGCACCGCCTATCGGCCTTTGCCCGACAAGTTCCTGCACACATTCTGCCATGCCGTGCCTGGTCATTGGGTGCAGATGGCCGCCCTGCTCAACGGCGCCTCCTGCCTCGCCTGGGCCGCGGGGCTGGTGGGCGAGCCGATCGAGAAGCTGCTGGCCGATGTCGCCGCCCAGCCTTCCGGCCCGGGCCGGGTGTTGTTCCTGCCCTATCTGGCCGGCGAGCGCACGCCGCACAACGATCCGGAGGCGACCGGCCTGTTCACGGGCATGACCGGCGGCACAGGCAAGGCCGACCTGATCCGCGCCGTGCTGGAGGGCGTCGCCTATTCCTTCGCCGATGCGGCGGCCTGCCTCGCCGAAGCCGGCACGGAGCTGAGCGAAGCGGCCGTGATCGGCGGCGGCGCCCGCAGCGCCCTGTGGGTGCAGATTCTCGCCGATGTGCTCGGCCTCAGGCTGAAGCGCTATCGCGGCGGCGAAAAGGGGCCGGCCTTCGGCGCCGCCCGGCTGGCACGGGCCGCCTCCAGCGGCGAGCCGATCGCCGCCATCGCGACCAAGCCCCCGATCCTGGACGTCGCCGAGCCGCGCCTCGAACTGACGCAGGCCTATGCCGAAAAGGTCGCCGCCTTCCGCCGGCTCTATCAGGCGACGAAGGCGGCGCGTTGAGGGGGTGCCCAAAAATCGCGGTGACGGCGTTGTACCAGGGATCTCGATGTTTGACCCGTGCGGTGCCTGATCGGTCAAGCGTCAATACCGTTGGTATGATGTGCGGGAAGCTCAGTTCGTCCTTGCCGCCCCCGCACTGAGGTCGGCCCAGTCGAATTCTTCCTCCAGGACGTAATAGGCGTCGTCGCCGATCGCCCCTTCGCGGCGCAGCTCGTTTGTCTTGAGCCGGGCGGCGGCGATCGCCCGCCGCCTGAGCGGATTGCCGGGCAGATCCCCGATCTCGCCCTGCAGCGGGCTCGCCTCGCTGAGCTCCACCACCGCCCCATATTCCTTGCACAGCAGCTTGGCATGCTTGGAGTCGTCGTCCTTGATCGCATCGATCGCGGCGCGATAGGCCTCGGTTCGGGCCCATTTGACCTCTTGGCCGACGGGATCGCCATCGCGCAGATTCATCCAGCGGATCAGCGGCTTGAGCGTCAGACCCTGCAGGACGAGCGTGCCGAACACCACGCAGAAGGCGGTGAACAGGATGAGGTCGCGATAGGGAAATGGCGTGCCGTCCGCCAGGTGCTCCGGCAGGGCGAAGGCGGCGGCGAGGGTGACGATGCCGCGCATGCCGGCCCAGGAGATGACGATGCCGCCGCGCGCCGTCGGCCGTGCCATCGGCCGCGGCGGGTGGAAACCATAGCGGGAAATCTTGAAACGGACGGCAGTGTTGTAGGTCATCACCCAGAGGAAGCGCACCACGATGACCGTGACCAGCACGGCCAGGGCAACGGCGCAATATTGCAGGCGCAGCCCCATGTCGAGCCGCTCCCAGATCGGGCGCAATTGCAGGCCGATCAGCACGAAGGCGAAGGCGTTCAGCATGAACACCACCGTCTCCCATACCGCGTAGACGGGCACGCGCAGCCGCGCCGGCATGGGGGCATCGCGCCGCCGGGCGATGGTCATGGCGTAGCAGACGATGGTGAGGATGCCGGACAACCCCACCGCTTCCGCCAGCATCCAGACGCCAAAAGTGGTGGCGAACTGCACGATCAGGGCGGTCGGCGCATCGTCGAACCGCCCGATCACATAGGGAAAGGCCAGCCCCATGGCGATGCCCGCGGCGACCGAGCCGAACACCGTGACGAAGAAGGCCGGGCCGATGCCGCCGAGCGAGAAGCCGCCGGAGACCATAGCGATCACGGCGAGGCGATAGATCAGGAGGGCGCTGGCATCGTTGAGCAGGCTCTCGCCCTCGATGATCTTGGTCAGGCGATGCGGCAGCTTGACTTGTCGGACGATCGCCGTGGCGGCGGCCGCATCCGGCGGGGCCACGATGGCACCGAGTGCGATCGCCGCCGCCCAGGGCATGCCGGGCACCAGCCAGCGTACGAGCAGGGCGACGGCGACCGTGGTGACACCGACGGCGACGATCACCAGATTGGCGACCGGCACCCAGTTGTCGCGCAGGTCCCGCAGCGAGGTGTCATAGGCAGCGTCCAGCAGCACGGGCGCGACGAACAGGGTAAGGGCCAGATGCGGATCCAGCGTCCATTCCGGGCTGTTGGGCACGAAAGCGAGGCAGGCACCGCCAATGGCGAGGAAGGTCGGATAGGGGGCGCCGAGGCGCCGGGCGAGGGTCGACAGCAGGGCCGCGCCCAGCAACAGCAGAATGATCCACTCGAAGGTTTCCATCGCGGCCTCGACATCGTCTCCCGGTTGCATCCGGCAGTTTGCCGAAAGCGTCAAGAGGACATGCGTCAGCTTGTGGCTGGTCAGAGAGGATGGGGTGACGACGCCCAGGCATCTGCCGCATGGCAAGGACACAAGGCGGTCTGGGATCAGCCGCCGCGACTATGGCCGCAAATAGAGCCAGCCCTCGCCTTGGAGTTCGGCCAGCAGCACCACCCCGCCCTTCTCCGCCACCGCGAAACCGGGCAGCAGGTCGGGAAGGCCGAGCTTCATGCCGTCCATCGTGTGCCGGCAGGCATGGAACGCAACGCCCTCCTGCACGAGCCGGCCGAAACGTGCCTTGAAATCCCCGTTGCCGCCATCGGCCCGAAAGGCACGCAGGGCCGGGCCATGCACCACCACGGCCAGTTTCACGCCATCGGGACCGCCCATGCCGTCGACATGGTTGCGCAGATTGCCGAGCACGAAGCCGGCCTTCTCCAGATCGGCGAGATGATAGGCGATGCGCGGCACCGGCTTGGCCTCTGCTGCAAGCGAACCGCCGGCGCCGGCAACCAGAATGGCCGGGCCGCTTGCCAGCATGGCCCTCATGGCGGTTCTGCGGTCCATCGAGGCCTCCTGCGAAGCGCGGACTTCCAGTCCGCTCTCCCTTTCCTCAACAACTGTGTTTGGGGCAAGGATAGGCGGACAGGATGTCCGCGCTCCCTTTCGTCGAAGCGGCTCACTGGCCCCGGCGCAACATCGCCTTCTCGTCTTCGTCGCCGACCAGCGACAGGCAGTCGGTCAGCGCGGTGCGATCGAGGCGGAACAACTTGTCATCGGCGCCGAAGCGCTTGCGCTCGTCGCTGTCCTCGCTGTCGCTGCCGGCCTTCCAGATGCGCGCGCCGTCGGGAATGGCGACGAGGACGGATTTGTCGTTCTTGAGCCGCACGTCGATGGCGCCGCCGTCGCAATCGACGCTGCAATGGGCCACATTCGCCTTGGCCGCCGGCGACGTGGCGGAGCCGATCGCGCCACAGCCTCCGAACGTCTCGAAATGCGTGCCGGCCTTGCGGAAGGTGACGCCCAGCCCGAGCGTATAGCCGGGATCTCCCCCCTCTTCCGCCGATCCGGTGACCAGCAGCGTCATGGTTCGCACGTTCTGCTGGGGATGGCTGCCCAGATGCGGCGCGTCATAGGCCCGCCGGTAGCAGGCATGGATCCTGTCCTTGCCGATGACGCGGCCGAAAACCTGGCGCTGGAAGGTTTCGTCGGGCGCCGAGCCGGCCGACAGGGCGGGAGACACCATACCCGCCATCAGGGCGAGGGCCACCGGTGCCGACAGAACACGCGTCGGGAAATGACCTCTCATGCGACCCTCCGAACGACGATGCGCAGTTCGGGATACTCTACGAGATTGCGGGCGCGCTGTCCGTGCGCCCGCGCATTGCACTGCCCCATTTCAAAGATGCCGATAGTTCCCGCTATCAACCGTTGATCGGGAAACGCACCACCCGGCTCGGCTCTTCCTCCCCCGTGCCCGGATCGTCCGGCACCGGATGGGACGGCACCACGGGCATGGGCGGCGGCGGACGGCGCGGCGGCGGCTTCAGCGGTTCGGGCTTGGCAGGCTCGGGCGCCAGGACTTCGATCTTGGCAGGCTCGATCTTCGCCGGTTCGACCTTGGCGGGCTCGACGGGTGCCGGCGGCACTTCGGCGGCCGGTTCCACCAGCCTCTCCACCACCGGCGGCGCCGGCTCGACCGGCTTGGCACGTGCCTCGACCAGCTTGGGCTGCTCGGGTTCGTCGACATCGGCCAGAACGTCGTCGGCATAGGAGACCACCGGTGCGCCCAGGCGTTCGACCGGCGTCTTCCACTCGAAGGCATCGATCCGGCCGGTGACGGGCGAGACCGGCAGCCAGACGTCCGAGACCATGCCATCAGCGGTCCAGACCGGATCGCGCGGGGCTCGTACGGCCCGCGACAGCCACTCGCGCACCTTGCCGGTGGCGCCGTGTTCGGCTTCCTCGATGTCGGCCATCAACAGGCAGACGCGCTCGGTGGCGCCCGATGCCAGCAGGGGCGCCAGCGCCGAGCGGGCAACCGCGAAATCGCGGGCGGACAGGGCGGCCCGGGCCAATGCAATCGCCGCCTCCGGATTGCCGGCCATCTGGGCGGCGAGGGTCTGGACGCGGGCATAGCGATCGCGGGCGGAATCGCCGAGCCGGACATTGGTATAGGCTTCGGCGATGTCGGGATGTGGGGACAGGCGCCAGGCTGTCTCCAGTACCTTGGAAGCCTTGCGGATATCGTTGCCCTCCGAGAGCAGCTTGGCTGCCAGCACGGCGGCAGGCACCAGGCCCGGCGCCAGCTTGAGAGCCTCGAGCACGCTGGCCTTGGCGCCGGCGCGGTCGCGCTCGGCCTGCTCGATTGCCTGGGCGGTGAGCAGCACGGCGCGGTGACGCTTGGCCGTCTCCTTGTCGACCAGGCGATGATTGGCGTTGCGGGCCAGGGTCGAGAGCGCGCCGCTCCAATCCTTCTCGATCGACTGGAATTCGAGCAGGGCCGTACCGGCCCAGGGCAGGGTCGGCGAGGTCTTCACCGCCTCGGCGGCGAGCTGGCGGGCGGCATGGGCATCGCCGCGGCGCCGGGCCTCGACGAACAGGCCGCGCAGGCCGAGCGGCTTGGTCTCCGCTTCCGAGAGCATGGCCCGGAAGGCGGCCTCGGCCCCGGCGCGATCGCCTGAAAGCTGCGAGGCCTGCGCCCGCAGGAGCAGGGCCAGCGGCTCGGAACCGAGGATACGCTCGGCATCGGAGGCCTGGCGCTGGGCGCGGCGGACATCGCCGGAACCAACGGCGATCATGCCCTGCGTCACCGCATTGAAGCCCTTGGAGCGGCGGCGTGTGCGGAAGAAGCCGGCGACATTGGCAGGCGAACGCAGAAGCCAGCGCAGGAAACCGATAACGGCCATCAGGACGCCGACCAGCACCAGCACGGCGACGGCGGCCCAGACCAGCTTCACCTTGTAGGTTGTCAGCCCGACGGTCAGGGCGACCTCGCCCGGCCGGCCGGCCAGCAGATAGAGCCCGTAGGCCGCGAGAGCGAGAACGAGAACGGTAACGAGAGCCCGGATCATCGACGCCTCACGGTTGAGAGAATTTCTGCAGGGCGGCGCCGGTCTGCGCCTTGATCAAGGCCAGGGCTTCGGCGGCTCCCGTGGCCTGGGTGAGCCAGGCGGCGCCGGCCTGCTGGCCCGCCTCCGGCATCGCCTTGAAGGCCGCGATGGCCCCCGTCAGGTCGCCGTTGTGCAAGGCCTTCGAGACCTTTTCGGCCGAGGCGACCGGATCGCCGTCCCCGCCCTCGCCTTCGCGCGTAACCGTGACGATGTTGCCGAGGCTGGCGGTGATACGATCCATCACGCCCGCATCGGACGACAGGGGCTCGGGCTTGGGCGTGAGCGCGGCCTCGATCTTCGGCTTCAGCGCGTCATAGCTGGTGGCCAGGGCCTCGACCGACGGCACACCCGCCGCGGCGAGGCTCGCCAGCGGCGCCAGGGCCCCGGCATCACCACCGAGACCGGTGGCCGTCTGCAATTCGGTGGCGAAGGGCTTGCCGCTGCGGATGGCTTCGCTGAGCTGGCCGAGCGCGACGGCATAGGCGGCCGCCTTGTCCGGGGTCGCGCTCACCGTCTGCTTGACCTGCGCGACCTCCTGCGAGAGGCCGCTGGCGGCAGTGCCGACCTGGCGCAGGCCGTCGCCGAGCGTGGCAAGCTCGCCTTCGGCCTTGGCGAGGCGCTCGGTCAGGCCGGAAATGTCGGGACCGGCCGAAGGAGCTGCCGGTGCCGACGAGCCGGCGGCGCTCGCAGCCTTCTGGGCTTCGCCTGCGAGAGTGAGGGCATTGTTCGCTGCTTCCTGTGTCGTCTTGACGCCGGTTTCGAGGGCCGTGAGGCGGTCGAGGACCCCATCCGTGGTCTTCTTGGCGCTGGCGGCTTCCTGCTCGGCCATCGCGAGCCGGGAAGCCAGCCCGTCATCGCCGCCGCCCTTGCCGAGCGGGACGAGGCCAAGGGCGCCAGCCAGCAGCACCAGCACGCCACCGGCGATGCCGCCGGCCAGCGCCGCAGCGAGGGTCGACAAGCCCGACCGGGGCGGCGGGGGAGGAGGTGGAGGCGTGAATTCGGGATCGGGGCGGGGCGGAGGAGCGGAAGCCTCCGGTTCGGCGACTGCCTCGGTGCGCGGCGTATCGCCGCTGACCTTTTCGCCATCGGCCGATGACTGCGCCCAGATGGACTGGTTCGCCGTCTCCCCGGCCTCCGCCGCGGCGGCGGGAGCTGTGTCCTCGATCTTCGGCGTCTCGCCGGTGGCGGGCTGTGCCTCGGCGACAGATTCGGGGCTGGAGGCGGATGCTTCCTCGCCGGTGGCCTGCGTCGGCGGCGCTGTCGACGCTGCGGGCGATTCGACGACTTCCGTGGCGTTCAAATCCAACGTCGCGGGACCGAGGCCTGCGCTTTTCTGCTTTTTTGGCCTGCCTTGCGTGCTGTCTTCCCGTGCCATGCGACCCCCATGGAGACCCCCAACAGGCCCAGCCTATAGCATGAAAACCCGACAAGCCAATTTGCCCGAACCGAAGTGCGCTGGACAGCGACCGGCGTAGGGAGCGAACGCCAAACGCCTTCTCCTCGGCCAAAATCGCTCATGTCAAAACCCTATCCATGGCCCATGACAGCCTCTAGCCTGCGGCAGCCGGAATCGCGGCCATCGAAGACAATTGGCGGCTCAACCGCCTCGACAGGGAAGAAGCGCAGAGATGACGCAGAATGACCGTCTGACGCTCCAGCACATCATCGAGCGTGTCGACGCCAAGGCGCAATCCTTCTGCGCCTTGAGCGACCGCATCTGGCATATGCCCGAGCTTGCTTTCGAGGAGCATCGGTCCTGCGCGGAGCATGTCGCCGCCCTGGCGGCCGAGGGCTTCCGCATCACGCGCAAGGTGGGCGGCATCGAGACCGCCTTCATGGCCGAATATGGCGAAGGCGGGCCGGTGCTGGCCTTTCTGGGCGAATATGATGCCCTGCCTGATCTCTCGCAGGCCAAGGGCATCGAGAAGGCCGAGCCGCTGCAGCGCGGTGGCCCCGGCCATGGCTGCGGCCACAATCTCCTCGGCGCCGGCGCGGCCCTGGCCGCGGTGGCCTTGAAGGACGCACTGGCCGCGGCAGGCATCGAGGGCCGCGTGCGCTATTATGGCTGCCCGGCCGAGGAGAGCGGCTCGGGCAAGAGCTTCATGGCACGAGCCGGCGTGTTCGACGATGTCGACGTCGCCTTCTGCTGGCACCCGAATGTCGTCAACGAGGTGGTGGCCGCTTCCAGCCTCGCCTTCATCCAATGCTATTTCCGCTTCGCCGGCCGCGCCTCGCATGCGGCGGCCAGCCCCCATCTCGGCCGCTCGGCGCTGGACGCGGTGGAACTGATGAACATCGCCGTCAACTATATGCGCGAGCATATGCCGGCAGAGGCGCGCATCCATTACGCCGTCACCAACAGCGGCGGCATCGCGCCCAATGTCGTGCAGGCCAATGCCGAAGTGCTCTATCTGGTGCGCTCTCCCGATATCGCCGAGACCAAGCGCCTGTTCGAGCGCGTCAGGAAGGCGGCCGAGGGCGCCGCCCTGATGACGGAGACGCAAGCCAGTTACCAGGTGACCGATGCCGGGCTCAATCTCGTGCCCAACGAGACCCTGCTCGAAGCCATGCACGACAACATGGTTCGCATCGGCGCCCCGGCTTTCAACGGCGATGACCGCGACTTCGCCGACCGGCTGCGCCGGGCCAGCCTGTCGGACGAGGACATCGCCGCCAGCGTGGCCTCGCACGATCCCGCCCTGGCCGCCCACAGCCTGCACGAAGGCATCCTGCCCATGGCCAGGCATGCCAGCGTGCAGATGGGCAGCACGGATGTCGGCGATGTCAGCTGGATTGCGCCGACGGTACAGTGCCACACCGCCTGCTTTGCGATCGGCACTCCTTTCCACAGCTGGCAATTGGTGACGCAAGGCCTGGAGCCGGCGGCCCACAAGGGCATGGTCGCGGCCGCGAAGGCGCTTGCCAGCACGGCCGCCGACTGCTTGAGCAAGCCGGACCTGATCGCCAGGGCGAAGGCCGAACTCAAGCGGCGCACCGGTGGCCGGCCCTTCGAAAGCCCGATTCCGCCGGAAATCCTGCCCGAACACCTGCATTCGAGCCAGGGCCGCTGATCGCAGCTTGCGCCAACGCGCGAGCCGGGGAAGCGCTCAGATCAACGCCAGCAGCGCATCCTCCTCCGGGCGCGCCGGAAAGGCGACCTCGGCGGCACCGGTGGCCGATATCACTTCGGCCACCTTGCGCGACAGGCACAGATGCCGCACCGGCAGGCGCGCCACGGCCTCGGCGCCACCGGCGCAGGCGATGAAGGCCTCGGCCGTCCGCGCGGAGTAATGCAGCACGCCGTCGAGCTTGCCCTGGGCCAGCGCAGCCGCGATCTCGGGCCGGAATCGCGCCGCCTGGTGCGCTGTATAGACGACGGCGAGTTCGATGCGGTGCCCCATTCCCCCCAGGGCCCCGACGAGATCGGCGGTGCGGTCGGCCCCGGCCAAATAGAGAGCCCGGTGCGGTTCGCGCCAGGCCTGCCGGACATGGCAAATCAGGCTGGCGACATCGCGCCCGAAGGTCTCGACATCCTCAAAGCCCATGGCGCGGGCGACGGCCCCGGTACGGCGGCCGACCGCGATCAGCGGCGTGGCGGTCAGGCCATGGAACTCCGGCCTCTCGTAAAGGGCCGCCAGGGCGTTGCCGCTGGTGACGATGAGGGCATCGAAACGCCCGGCCGGCAGCGCATCGCCGCCGAACACGATCTCCAGCATCGGCTCGATCACCGGCTCATGGCCCAGAAGCGCAAGCGCCTGCGCCGTCTGCCTTGCCTCCTCGATCGGTCGGGTGACGAGTATGCGCGCCATGATCATCCCTCCGCCGAAAAGCCGCCGGTCGCGCGGTCTGCGCGGCAAGGAGGCATTCCGGCAATCAGCCGGCAAAGAATCCTTCGCCGCCCAATGCACGCAGCTCCTCGCCAGCCGAACGCCCCAGCGCTTCCGCATCGGCCACGCTACCGCTGCGCCGGGCCTCGTGCACTTGGCTGCCATCCGGCTTGAGGATGAGGCCGCGAAAGCGGATGGCATCCCCCTCCACCACCGCGTGGCCGGCGATCGGCGTGCGGCAGGAGCCGTCCAGCACGGCGAGGAAGGCCCGCTCCAGCGTCACGGCAAGGTGGGTGTCGCGGTGGTCGATACCGGCGACACGGCGAATGGTCTCGCCATCGTCAGCCCGGGTTTCCAGGCAGATCGCGCCCTGGCCGACGGCCGGCAGGAAATCTTCTTCCGACAGGATGGCGCTGGCATGGGCAATAAGGCCGAGCCGCTTCAGGCCGGCCACGGCCAGCAGCGTGGCATCGGCCTGCCCCTCGGCAAGCTTGCGCAGGCGCGTCTCGACATTGCCGCGGAACAGCACGGTCTGGAGGTCTGGCCTGAGATGCTTGACCTGAGCCTGGCGCCGCAGCGCCGCCGTGCCAACCACGGCGCCTTGTGGCAGCTCGGCAAAGGAGGTGATGCCGGGCGCGATCAGGGCATCGCGGACATCCTCACGCTCCAGGAAGCCCGCCAGCATGAGGCCATCGGGCAATATCGTCGGCATGTCCTTGGACGAGTGCACGCCGATATCGACCTCGCCGTCTTCCAGCGCCCGCTCGATCTCCTTGGTGAACAGCCCCTTGCCGCCCACTTCCGACAAAGGCCGGTCGCGGATCATGTCGCCGGAGGTCTTGATCACCCGGATCTCGATACGCTCGGGCGCGATCTCCAGGAGACCGGCCAGCAGGGCCTGCGTCTGCCGGGCCTGCGCCAATGCAAGCGGACTGCCTCGCGTGCCGAGGCGCAACAGAATGGACACGATCGATATTTTTCCCAAACAGCTCGCGGCTGCTTAGCGCCGGAGGTTGGGGGAGTCAAAGGCGACCTTATGGAGGAAGATCACAAAGCCTGCATGACGGTGGGCGTTATGCCCTGGACATCGCTCGGCGCGTCGACATCCGGAAGAAGCTGCAACGGTGATTCCGCTAGTGCCGTACCGGGGGACAGCCGCCGGTGGTGGCAAGCCAGAGGCCGAGTGCGGTGTGCAGGGCCTCGGCGGCTTCAGGCGAGAGGGGCACCTTCAGGACGGCGTCCCCGTCGAAATGGAACTCGGCGAGCACGAAACGACCGCTAGGGGGTGAGGCGAGGCGCAGCAGGCTGGTCAGCACCGGTGCTTCGATCGCTCCACTCTTGCCCTCGAGGTCATCGATATCATCCATCATGTCGACCTACCTTGTTCCCCGGCCCAGGCGCGTCCCGGCGGCACTGTCTGCGTTCGGCGTGAGATCAACGTGAAACACCGGCCTGCGTCAACGACCTGCATCACACGAATTTTGGTCTTGACCAAGCCGCTCGCCTTGCTTCGAGCCGGCTATTTCACTTAACCGGATCGGAAACAAAAAATTCAACAGAGCCATACAGTTAGCATCTTGTACGGATTTATAACACCGCTTGTCGCTCCTTCGATAGAGCAAAATCGCCACAGTCCGTCTCAAATCGACTCACTCCTTGATTCCTCCCCCGGCCGGCCAGCCGCTCCGCGTAAAAAATCATTCGTTCGATGTCGGCCAGACCCGCCTGCCGGCGTCCTCTGCCCGACACCCCACGAGCACAGAACGGCTCGCGCGGCGAAAAATCGGAAAACATCGACCCCATCCGTCGAGACAGGAGTGACGAACCATGCCGAAAGCCTCCATCCTGAAATCCCTGCTGGTTGCCCTCGTGGTCGGTGCCGGTAGCCTGGCCGCCACCGCGGGCGTCGTGGCGGCAACTGAGACGACGACCGAACAGGCACCGGTGAAGAGCGGCCATGTCGAGGCCGGCGGCGTGAACTATTACTACGAGATCCGCGGCAGCGGCGAACCGCTCCTCCTGCTGCATGGGGGCCTCGGCTCGATCGACATGTTCCAGCCCGTCATGCCGGTGTTCACAGCTCACCGCCAGATCATCGCCGTCGATCTCCAGGGCCATGGTCGCACGCCGCTCGGCACGCGCCCGATCGACCTCAAGGCCATGGGCGACGATATGGGCCAGATCCTCGCCAAGCTCGGCTATGGCCAGGTCGACGTGTTCGGGTACTCCATGGGCGGCGGCGTCGCCTTCCAGCTCGCAGCCCAGCATCCCGACAAGGTGCGCCGGCTCGTGCTGGTCTCGGCGGGCTTCGCCCAGGACGGCTTCTATCCCGAAATGCTGCCGATGCAGGCCCAGGTCGGCGCCGGCATGGCCGAGATGATGAAGGCCACGCCGATGTACCAGTCCTATGTCAAGGTCGCGCCCGATCCGGCCGAATTCCCGCGCCTGCTCGACGCCATGGGCGCGCTGATGCGCAAGCCATATGACTGGTCGTCCGACGTGCCGAAGCTGACCATGCCGGTGATGCTGATTTTTGGCGACAGCGACATGTACCGCCCCGAGCATGTGGTCAAGTTCTACCAGCTTCTCGGCGGCGGACTGCGCGATGCCGGCTGGCAGCGCGAGCACATGGCCAGGAACCGCCTCGCCATCCTGCCGGGCCTGACCCACTACGACATCTTCCTGTCGCCGCAGCTCACGGCTGCCGCCCTGCCCTTCCTCGATGGCAAGAGCGAGAACGCCAATTGGAGCGACCAGGCCGGCAAGTGACCGCCGCGGGGTGCCCCCGGAAAGGGGCTTGAAAGAAGCGGGTTTGTTGCCGATTGTCCGGCACCATCCCGCTTCGGAGCTTCCCCATGCACGGCCAGCCTTCCCCCGCCATCAGCCAAGCCCGTATGGAGCGCCTCGATGCCGTGATCGACGCCGCCATCGCCGAGGAACGCATCGTCGGCACCGTGGTGCTGGCGGCCGAGGCGGGCGAGATCGTCTATCGCCGTGCCGCTGGCCACGCCGATCGCGAAGCCGGCGTGCCGATGGCCGGGGACACCATCTTCCGCCTCGCCTCGGTGACCAAGCCGATGGTGGCCGCCGCCGCGCTGGCGCTGGTCGAGGCCGGGCAACTCAGCCTCGACGAGCCCGTGACCCATCACCTTCCGACGTTCCGCCCCAGGCTCCCCGATGGCAGGGAGCCGGTGATCACCGTGCGTCATCTCCTCAGCCATACGGCCGGCCTGAGCTATGACTACGGCGACGATGCCGACATCTCCAGCGGTCTCGACCGGCTCGGCCGCGGCATGGCGGAGAATCTCGACAAGATCGCGGCCCAACCATTGGCCTTCGCGCCCGGCAGCGCCTGGCGCTATTCGGTGGCGATCGACGTGCTGGGCGGGCTGATGGAGAAGGCCGCCGGCAAGAGCCTGCCCGAGATCGTGGCCGAACGCGTCACCGGGCCGCTCGGCATGGCCGACACCGAATTCGTGGCCAGCAAGCCCCACCGCCTGGCGACCGCCTATGCCGATGGCGTGCCTCGCCCGGTGCGCATGGGCGAGATCCAGCGTGTATGCCACAATGGCTGGTGGCTCACCTTCGCGCCGCAGCGGGCTTTCGACCCCACGTCCTTCCCCTCCGGCGGCGCCGGCATGGTGGGCACCGCCGGTGACTTCCTCACCTTTCTCGAAGCGGTCCGCAGCGGTGGGGCGCCGATTCTCTCCCCGGAAAGCCAGCGCCTCCTGAGCGAGGATGCGGTCGCCGATCTCGCCATCGAGGACCCCGGCTGCGGCTTCAGCCTCGGCTGGTCGATCCTGCGCGATCCCGCCCTTGCCGGCATGCCCGGCTCGCCCGGATGCTGGCAATGGGGCGGCGTCTATGGTCACAGCTGGTTCGTGGATCCCGCACGCAAGCTTTCGATGGTCATGTTCACCAACACGGCGGCCGCGGGTGTCGGCGGTGCCTATCCCGATGCCCTCCGTGCGGCCGTTTACGGCTAAAGGCGCCCTGCGATTCCATATTCCCCCGCGATCTGCAGGAAGACCCACCGCCCCGCTCGTTGGGAGGCCGGCCCCGTCGCCGCCACCGAAATGGGCGGGTGGCTCAATCTTTTGGGAGGGGGGCCGACGCGTGAGCCCCCTATCCTTTCGGTGCGGCAATACCGCTCATTCCCAGCTAGTCGCGCCCACAATCTGGGGTTACATCTTGGTTAACAGCAATGACGCACCTGACAGGCCAATCGTGGTGAGAAGTCCCGATACGCGGGACCGGGCCGATTGAGCCCTGCAAGTATGGGAACCAACATGACTCGTGTTCTGGTAACTGGTGGCGCCGGCTACATCGGCAGCCACGCCTGCAAGGCCCTGGCCCTGGCAGGTTATGACCCCGTCGTCGTCGACAATCTCTCTCTGGGCCATGCCGATGCGGTCAAATGGGGACCGCTGGAAGTCGGCGACATCCGCAACAGCGCCTTCCTCAACAAGGTGATCACCCACTACAAGCCCGAAGCGGTGATGCATTTCGCGGCCAGTTCCACGGTGGGCGAATCCGTCGCCGATCCCGCCAAATATTATTCCAACAATGTCATAGGCTCGCTGACCCTGCTCGAGGCCGTACGCCAGAACGAGATCGAGACCTTCATCCTGTCCTCGACCTGCGCGACCTATGGTATTCCCACCTGCCTGCCGATCCTGGAGAGCGCACCGCGCAATCCGATCAGCCCCTATGGCGCGACCAAGCTGGCGGTGGAGCATGCCCTGGCCGACTACGGCACCGCCTATGGCTTGAAATGGGCGGCGATGCGCTATTTCAATGCCGCCGGCGCCGATCTCGACGGCGAACTGGGCGAGCGCCATGAGCCGGAAACCCATGTCATCCCGCTCGCCATCCAGGCCGCCCTCAGCCATCGGCCCATCTTCAACGTGCTGGGCCGGGACTATCCCACGCCCGACGGTTCGGCCGTCCGCGACTATGTGCATGTCGCCGATATCGCCGATGCCCATGTGCGGGCCATCGACTATCTCAAGGCGGGCGGCGAAAGCTCCGCCTTCAATCTCGGCACCGGCATCGGCACCTCGGTGATCGAGATCCTCGAGGCTGTGCAGCGCTGCACCGGCCGCAAGCTCGACATCCGCTTCCAGCCGCGGCGGCCCGGCGACCCCGCCAGCCTCTACGCCGCCGCCACCAGGGCTGCCGAATTGCTGGGCTGGCATCCCCAGCACCGCGAGATCGATACCATCGTGGGAAGCGCCGTATCCTGGTTCCGGCACAATCTGGCGGCCTGAACGCTCCGAAGACAGGCAGCCGGAGGGGCAAGCCCACCCGGCTAGGCCTTGAACCGATCCGTCGCGGCCAGGCGCTGCGTCAGAGGCCTGGCCTCCGGCCATTGATAGATCTCGGCGCGGAGGAATTTCAGCTCCGCCTCCGCGTCCTCTTCGCCGACTTCGGTCCACCAGCTCTTGGGCTGGCCATTGCTGCCGTCGTTCCAGCGATAGCCGCGCGCCTTGAGCCGATCCTTCATGTCGAAGGGACTGTTGGTCGCCGAGATCCTGATCCGGGCCCGTTCCGATGCCTTCAGCAGTTCGGCGAAGGGGGCGGTCCTGCCCGGTCCGCTCGGCCGGACAAGCACCTCCAGCAGCGCATGGCAATCGTCGACCGCGCGATGCCCGTTGTGGAAATAGCCCGATTGTCCCAGGAGATAGCCGAGCTTGGTGCCCTCGAAGCCACGGTCGGACCAGGCGATCTCCACATTCGAGCATGCCCAGGGCTTGGGCGAGAACCCCGGCGCGAAGCGTTCGCAGAAGGGACGGTCGAACCGCGCATTATGCGCAATGACGAGGTCAGCGGGCTCGATGAAGGCCTCGACTTCGGCCAGCGAGATATGCTTGCCGGCCACCATGGCGTCGGTGATGCCGGTCAGCCTGGTGATCTCGGGCGGGATCGGTTCCCCCGGCTGGCGCAGGGCATTGAAGACGCCGACGACATCGCCGACCTGGCCGGCCGGATCATAGGTGACCGCCACCATGCCGAGCTCGATGATCTCGTTCTTCTCATGGTCGAGGCCGGTGGTCTCGGTATCGACGATGACTGCCAGGCGCGGAAACCGGCTCTTGTCCCGCGGGATGACGGAGCGCGGCTCCAGTTTGCGCAGGATGCGGTAGCGGCCGGTTGCCTCCAACATGCTGACCAGGGCAGCCTCATCGAGCGCCTCGTGCTGGCGGGCCGGTGCGGGAAGGGCACGCTTGGCCCGGGTGGCCGGTGGGCGCCTCTCCGGAAGCGCCTCGGTCCGAAACATGTCGAATTGTTCGCCCATGCTTCCCCCTTTCTCGCCGACTCAATGATCCGGCAGTGGTGAAACGTTTAGCGTTTCCGGCAGCAGCCAGGCAAACCCCGGCCGGCCGTTTTCCCCCGCCAAGGCCGAAGATGTCGATCAATCCTCCGGCGTGAAGCGCCTGCGATAATCGGCGGGCGTGATGCCGACATGCCGCATGAAGGCCCGGCGCAGCACGTCGGCATTGGCGAATCCACACGCCGCCGCCACCTGTTTGGGCGGGCTTTGACCTGTCTCCAGCAGGCGCCGGGCCGCGGAGATGCGCGCCGCCTCAACCCAACTTGCCGGCGTCACGCCGACCTCCATGGCGAAGACCCGGGCGAAATGACGTGGGCTCAGATTGAGGCGCCTGGCCATGCTGGCGACGCTGTGCCGCTCGGCAGGATTGGCGGCCACCCAGCGCTGGAGCTCCTGCAGCGCCGAGCGTCCTGCGGGAAGGGTTTCCTCGCGGCGGCTGAACTGCATCTGGCCGCCGGGACGCTTGAAGAACATCACCAGTTGCGCGGCGACGCGCATGGCGATTTCCCGTCCCAGATCCTCCTCAACTAGCGCCAGTGCAAGGTCGAGCCCGGCCGTCACGCCGGCCGCGGTACGCAGCCGCCCGTCGCGGATATGGATGGCGTCGGGGTCCACGGCAATGTCGGGATAGGCCCGGGCCAGACGATCCGCCACGGCCCAATGGGTGGCGACCCGCCGGCCCGCCAGCAACCCGGCAGCGGCCAAGACGAAGGCTCCGGCGCAGACTGAACCATAGCGCCGCGTCGTGGCAGCCACCCGCTTCAGCCAGGCGAGCACGGCCGCATCGGGTTCGGTCACCGCTGCGTTGGGGCTGCCGGCAACGAGAAGCGTATCGACGGGCTCGCCGCTCTCCGCCCCGATCACGATGTCGGGCAGCAGGCGGGCGCCCGAGGAACTGCGGATCGCCTCCTCGCTTCGGGACGCGATAAGGAGGCGATAGACCTCCCGGCCAGCCTGCGTGTTGGCCTCGGCAAAGACGTCCATCGGCCCGGATACGTCGAGCAGTTGCACGCCCTGCAGGGCCAGTATCGCAATGGTCTTGGTCTCGTTCCCAGACATCAGCATTCCCGACATGGGCATTCCCGGCGTCAGCGTCCACTTGCAACCGGTTTTGGCAGAAATTGGCGTAATACACCGATTGAAGCCATACCTAGGACGAGCCTAGGCTCTGCGCCAATGAAATCCACTGGAGATATCGAAATGACCGCCATTTCAGGCATCGAAATCCCGGACAGTCGCCTGTGCCGGGACATCACTGCCTTCATCCGCGACACCGAAACCCCGCTCCTGTTCCACCATTCCAGCCGGGTCTTCTATTTCGGCGCCCTGGCCGGCAAGCGCCGTGGGCTGACCTTCGATCCCGAGTTCCTCTATGCCGGCGCCATGTTCCACGACATCGGGCTGATGCCTGGCCATAGCAGCGCGACCGAGCGTTTCGAGGTCGACGGCGCCAATGCCGCCCGCGACTTCCTGTCGAGCCGCGGCATCACGCCTGCCGACATCGACCTCGTCTGGGCAGCGATCGCACTGCACACCACGCCGGGCATTCCCGAGCACATGCACCCGGTCGTCGCCCTGGTGACGGCAGGCGTCGAGATGGACGTGCTCGGGCTGACCTATGACCAATATGGCGAGGCCGAACGCGAGGCCGTGGTCGGCGCCCATCCGCGCACGCCGCATTTCAAGGAGGACATCATCCAGGCCTTCTATGACGGCATCCGGCACAAGCCCCAGACCACCTTCGGCAACGTCAAGGCGGACGTGATCGCCGACAAGGAGCCTCATTTCCAGCGCGGCAATTTCTGCTCGATGATCCGCTGCTCGCACTGGCACGGCTGAAACGGGAGCCTCCCGTGCTCGGCGGGAATGGCCTCGCCCCTATCCCGGCGAGCGGATCGTGCTATAGGGTGTGCCATCAACTCCAAAAGCAAAGGCGCGTTTCGGCGCAAGCGTTTCTTTGCTGTGGTTCCCCTTGCAACGCGTCTTTGCGATTGTTGGTGATCCGTCCATCGCAAAGCGCCCAGGTACCCGCCCGCCCCATGCTCGTTCTCGGCATCGAAACCACCTGCGACGAAACCTCCGCCGCCATCGTCGCACGCAATCAGGACGGCGAGGGCGAGATCCTGTCCAATGTCGTGCTGTCGCAGATCGCCGAGCACGCCGCCTATGGCGGAGTGGTGCCGGAAATCGCCGCGCGCGCCCATGTCGAGGTGCTCGACCACATCATCGAGCAGGCGCTGGAAGAGGCCGATGTCCGCTTCGACAAGCTCGACGGCATCGCCGCGGCCGCGGGCCCCGGCCTGATCGGGGGGGTGATCGTCGGCCTCACCACCGCCAAGGCCCTGGCGCTTTCGCTCGGCAAGCCGCTGATCGCCGTCAACCATCTGGAGGCGCATGCGCTGACCCCGCGCCTCACCGACCAGGTCACTTTCCCTTATCTGCTGCTGCTGGCGTCCGGCGGGCACACCCAGCTTCTGGCCGTGCGCGGCCTCGGCGACTATGTCAGGCTTGGAACCACCATCGACGATGCCATTGGCGAGGCCTTCGACAAAACAGCCAAGATGCTGGGCCTGGGCTATCCCGGCGGCCCCGCCGTCGAGGCCCAGGCGATGAGCGGCGATGCCGCCCGCTTCGCCTTTCCCCGGCCGCTGCAGGGACGGCCGGATCCGAATTTCTCTCTGTCGGGACTGAAGACGGCCGTGAGGCTCGAAGCCGAAAGGCTGGCGCCGCTTGCCGCCAAGGATATCAGGGACCTCTGCGCCTCCTTCCAGGCAGCGGTGGTTGACATGGTGGTCGACCGCACGCGCGTCGGCCTCAGGCGCTTCCGCGAAACCGCCGGCCAATCCCCCAGCGCCCTGGTGATCGCGGGCGGCGTCGCTGCCAATCTCGCCATCCGGCGCGGCCTGCAGCGCCTCGGCGCGGAGACGGGCCTGCGCATCGTGATGCCGCCGGCTGCCCTGTGCACCGATAACGGCGCCATGATCGCCTGGGCTGGGGCCGAGCGTCTGGCCGCCGGCCTCACGGATGGCCTCGACGTGAGCCCGCGGGCCCGCTGGCCGCTCGACCCGAATGCACCGGGCGCGGGCAAGCAGGGCCTCGGCAAGGCCGGCGTCGGCAAGGGAGCGAAAGCTTGAGTGCGTCTGGCTTGAACGGCTCCGGGTTCAAAAGCATCGGGGTCATCGGCGCCGGCGCTTTCGGTGCTGCGCTTGCTTGCGCCACGGCCCGCGCCGGCCGTCATGTCAGCCTGTGGGGACGCGATGCCGCGGCCATGGCTGCACTGACGGAGACACGCCGGCTGCCGAAGCTCGACGGCCTTGCCCTACCCGAAGCCATCCACCCCACCGCCGATCTTGCCGAGGCCGCGAGCGCCGACGCCCTGATCCTGGCGGTTCCGACCCAGGCCCTGCGCGATGTCTGCGGGCGGCTGGCCGGCATGGTCTCGGCCAATACCCCGCTCATCCTGGCCGCCAAGGGCATCGAGCGCTCGAGTGGTGAGTTCGTCTCGCAGGTCGCCGCCGAGATCCTGCCGGGCTGCATTCCTGCCGTGCTCTCCGGACCGGGCTTCGCCGCCGACATCGCCAAGGCCTACCCAACGGCCCTGACGCTGGCCTGCGCGGATCGCCCGCTCGGCGAACGCCTGGTCAAGGCCATCGGCTCCCCGACCTTCCGTCTCTACCATACGGACGATCTGCGGGGTGTCGAGATCGGCGGAGCGGCTAAGAACGTGCTCGCCATCGCCGCCGGCATCGCCGCCGGCCGCGGCTTCGGCGAAAGCACGGTGGCGGCCCTCCTCGCCCGCAGCTTCGCCGAGCTCACCCGCTTCGGCCTTGCCTTCGGCGCCCGCCCGGAAACGCTGGCAGGCCTGTCGGGCCTCGGCGATCTCATCCTTACCGGCACCTCGTCTCGCTCCCGCAACCGGCGCTTCGGCGAGGAACTCGGCAAGGACATCGGCCTGGAAACGGCAATCGCCGATGTCGGCCTGGCCGAAGGCGTCTGGACCGCCCCGATCCTGGCGCGCATGGCAGCGGACAGACATGTCGACATGCCGATCGCCACCGCCGTCGCCGGTCTGGTGGCTGGCAAGGCCAGCGTCGACCAGGCCATCAAGCAATTGCTGTCGCGTCCCCCGCGCGCCGAGTAATCCACGGTCCCGAAGATGCCGACGCATCAGGGCCCCGGACAACGCCACCCCAACCAAACCTGGAGACTGACATGACCCTGAAGCGTATCGGCGCCGGCAACCGTATGAGCGATGCCGTCATCCACGGCGACAAGATCCACCTGTCCGGCTATGTCGCCGAGACCACGGTCGGCAAGTCGGTCAAGGAGCAGACCGCCGACATTCTCGCCCAGATCGATGAGACCCTGAAGCAGGCCGGCACCGACAAGACCAAGGTGATCAAGGCCAATATCTGGCTCACCGACATCGGCACCTGGGCCGAGATGAACGAGGCCTGGGACGCCTGGGTGGTCGCTGGCCAGGCCCCGGCCCGCGCCACGGTGGAAGCCAAGCTCGCCGGCCCCGGCCTCGACGTCGAGATCATGGTCGAAGCGGCGCTGTAAGCAGACTATTTCCGGGTGCGCGGGCATCCCGCCCGTTCTTGAAACCGACCTGATCAAGGACAGGAAGAACGGGCAGGATGCCCGTGCACCCGGAGCAGCTCAAGTTCGCGCTCCATAGCATTTTGCGATTTGGCGGAATCGCCAAGAATCGCAAAGACGCGTTCATGCCTGAACGCGCTTTGCTCTGGGATGCGCCGACTGGTAGACCCTCATCAATTCGGTCGCATCGACCTTGGTGTAGATCTGCGTGGTCGACAGGCTGGCATGGCCGAGCAGTTCCTGGATGGAACGCAGGTCCCCTCCGCGCCCGAGCAGATGGGTGGCGAAGGAATGCCGCAGCGCATGGGGCGTGGCGCTGTCCGGCAGACCGAGCGCACCGCGCAGATGCTGCATGGCATATTGGATGATGCGCGGCGACAACGGGCCGCCCCGCGCACCGACGAAGAGCGGATCGTCCGGCCCGCCGGGATAGGGCAGGATTTTCAGATAATCCTCCACCGCCCGCGCGACCGGCGCGATCACCGGCACCGAACGCATCTTGTTGCCCTTGCCCGTGACGGTGAGACTGTCTCGCCCGCTGACCGGCGCATCCTTGCGCGTAAGGCCAAGCGCTTCGGAAATGCGCAGGCCAGCCCCGTAGCACAGCGCCAGTACGGCGGCGTCGCGGGCCAGGATCCAGGGTTCGCGCGCCTCGCCCAGGCGGGTATCGGCGGAAGCCACCTTGCGGGCGACCTCCGGGGCGAGCGGCTTGGGCAGGCTCTGCGGCAGCTTGGGCCCGCGCACGGCCGACAGCGCCGCACTGGCACCATGGCCCTGACGTTCGAGGAAACGGGCGAAAGCGCGTGTCGCCGCGAGCGCCCGCATCAGCGAGCGGGGCTTCAGCCCATCGGCCCGGCGCGCAGCCAGGAAGGCCCTGACATCGCGGGGGGCAAGCGAGGCGATGTCATCCAATCCCGGCGGCTCACCGAAATGGCCGGTCAGGAAACGCAGGAAGGTGGTGACGTCGCGGTCATAGGCTTCCACCGTCTTGGGGCTCATGCGCCGCTCGACGGCGAGATAGGTAAGCCATTGCACCTTGGCGGCGGCAAGGTCGGAGGCAGCGACGAGGACGGGTGGAGAAGCGTTCATGCGGCCAGTGTAGCGTAAAAAGGTGAGCGGGAGGTTAGAGCCTCCCGCTTTCTTCACTCCGCCGCCACAATCGCTGGGGTCGCTGCCGGGTCGGGAACCGCCGCCTCGCGTTCGCTCGACCACACCAGCACGAGCATGCACAGGCTGGAAAGGCCGAGATAGCCGCAGGCAAGCGGGAAGATGGTGCCGTCATAGGCTTCGCCGATCACCGCGCCGATCACCGCGCCCATCAGCGTGGTGACGCAGCCGATGAAGGAGGAAGCGGTACCGGCGATATCGCCCACCGGTTCCATCGCCAGCGCGTTGAAATTCGGCATGGTCAGGCTGAGCAGGAAGTGCGCCACGCCCATGACGATGCCGAAATAGATCAGCGGCGGCCGGCCCTGGAACAGCACGGCCAGGCCGAGCAGCACCATCGCCATCAACCAGAAGCCGACCATGCCGAAACGCGACAGCCGGTGCATGCCGAGCCGCCTCACCAGACGCGAATTGGCGAAGGAGGCCAGGCCCATGCAGATGGCGATCAGCGCGAAGGCCAGCGGGAAGAGCGGGCCGAGCTTGTAGATGTCGGTCTCGAAGATCTGCTGGGACGAGCCGAGATAGGTCATCAGGCAGCCCATGGCGAGCCCCATCGCCAGCATGTTGGCGAAGGAGGCGCGCGTCGTCACCACCCGGCGCATGCCGCTGGCGACGGCGGGCAGCGACAGCGGCCGGCGATATTCGGGATGCAGTGTCTCAGGCATGCGCAGGCCGAACCAGAACACCACCACCAGCACCAGGCCCAGCATGCTCATGAAGATGGTGCGCCAGTCGCCCAGCATCAGGAAGGCGCTGCCCGTGGCCGGCGCGATCACCGGCACGATGATGAAGATCATCAAGGTGAGCGACATCACCCGTGCCATCTCGCGGCCCTCGTAGCGGTCACGTACGATGGCGATGGAGAGCACGCGTGCCGAGCCGGCGCCGAGGCCCTGGATGGCCCGGGCGGCCAGCAGCACCTCATAGCTGGGGGCGAAGATCGCCAGGAGCGTGCCGGCGGTATAGATGCCCAGGCCGATCATCAGCACCTTGCGGCGGCCGATGGAATCGGAAATCGGTCCCCAGGCCAACTGCATGATGGCAAAGCCCGCCATATAGGCGGTGATGATCAGTTGCATGCGGTTGGCATCGGCAATGCCGAATTCCGACCGCACGGCGGAGAAGGCTGGCAGGAGATTGTCGATGGAGAGGGAACTGAGCCCCATCATCAGGGCAATCACGAGAACGAACTCGGCAAAGGACGGCTGGGGCTCCCGCCGCACGGCAGGCTCCAGCGCCGCGCCGGCAACGGGACGGGGCATGGAAAACTCGGAAATGTGAAAATCTATAACCGGCGGGGCAATAAAGCGGCGCTCAGATGGTGGATCTGTAGCATATCAATCGTGACGAAAAGGTGATTTTTTCGCCACAGAGGGCAAATATTTCAAGCGAATTGACGAATTTCGGCGGGAAGCGTCACGCCTGAGGCACCGCTCCCGGTTCGACGGGAGCGAGTATGGGGCGCTCGCCCTGTCCGCTGCGCCGGAAATCGGAGGGCGACATGCCTGCGATCCTGCGGAAGCTCTTGTTGAAGCCCGAGAGGGAGCCGAAGCCCGACTCCATCGCCACGCGCAGGATGTTGCCGTCACCGCTGATCAGGCGCGCCTGCGCATAGGACAGGCGCAGCAGGCTGACATAGTCGTTCAGCGTCATGCCCGTGCATTTCTTGAACAGGCTCATGGCATATTTGGGATGGAGGCCGGCGGCCGCCGCGATGTCGGCGCTGTCGATGTCGTCGAGGAAATTGTCGGCGATGAAATCGCACAGGTTGCGCACATGGCGCAGGGCCTGCGGATCGGCGGTACTGGCCTGGCCGGCATGGGCATCGAGGCTGGGCAACAGGGCATAGGGCTCGAAGCGCACCCGTTCCAGCCGCAGCAGCAATTCGCTCACCGCATGCTGGGCGCGCACCATGTCGCCCGAGCGGGTATAGCCGTTCCAGCGCGCGAAATTGGCGCCATCCGACGAGTCGGTCTCGCGGATGAGTAGGGTCGCGCCGGCCATCAGCCGGGCCGGCACCTCTTCGGGCAGCCTCAGCCGGAAGAAATGCACCAGCGGCAGATGCGCCCCGGCATAGATGGCATCGTCGGAGGCATCGTCCATCTGGTGCGGCAGGCCGCCCCAGAACAGCACCATGTCGCCCGCCGCCAGCCTGAGCTCGTAGCCGGCCATGCGGTAATGCACCCAGCCCTGGACGATGAAGTTCACCTCGACCTGGGCGTGCCAATGGGGCGAGAGCATGACGCGCGGCGTATTGTGGAAGGTCTGCAGTACGGTCGGCAGGTTTTCGACGCTGTTGGCCGTCGGCTGATAATAGGAGCGTTCCTGCATCTTACTTTCAGGCAAGTCCATCTTCCCTTTATCGCAGACAGACCGAGCTGCCTGCCTAAAGTAGCTTCCCGCCGCACAAGAGCAAATGAAAAGGGGAGGAATGGAATGCGCAAGACGATCGGCTGCGCCGCGCTGGCAGTTGCCGCGGGCCTTCATGCGTCGACGGCCTTGGCCCAATCGGGGGAAATCCGGGTCTGGAGCTGGGACATCGCCGCCGCCTCGCTGAAAGCCAATATCGAAGGCTTCAACAAGCAATTCCCCAATGTGAAGGTCACGGTGGAGGATCTCGGCAACGCCCAGGTCTTCTCCAAGACCCAGGCCGGCTGTGCCGCCGGCGGAGCGGGCCTGCCCGACGTCGTCTCGATCGAGAACTACAAGGCGGAGAGTTATTGGAACCAGTTCCCCGACTGCTTCGCCGATCTCAAGCCGCTCGGCTACACGGCGGAGGTGGCCGGCAAGTTCGCCGATTTCAAGCGGGCGGAACTCGAAAAGGGCGATGCCGCCTATGCCATGCCCTGGGATTCGGGCCCGGTCGTGATGTATTACCGGCGTGACTTCTACGAGAAGGCCGGCGTCGATCCGGCCAGCATCAAGACCTGGGATGATTTCATCGCCGTCGGCAAGAAGATCGCCGCTGCCAATCCCGGCGTGACCATGAGCGCCACCGATCTCGACGGTGACGGCACCACCGAATGGTTCCGCATGGTCGGCAACGAGCAGGGGTGCAATTATTTCGCCCCGGACGCCAGCGCCGTCACGGTCAATGCGCCCGCCTGCATCGCCGTCTACGACAAGCTCAAGCAGCTCAAGGACGCCGGCACCATCATCTCGGCCGGCTGGGCCGACAAGATCCAGGCCCTCAAGGCCGGCAAGGTCGCGACCATCATGTTCGGCGGCTGGTATGAGGGCACGATCCGCACCAACGCGCCCGAGCTCGCCGGCAAATGGGGGGTCTATCGCATGCCCAGCCTGACGGCGGATGGTCCGCGCGCCGCCAATATCGGCGGCTCGTCGCTGGCCATCCCCGCCAGTTCGAAGAACAAGGAAGCGGCCTTCGCCTTCGTCAAATACGCCCTTTCCACCGATGAGGGCCAGGTCACCATGCTCAAGGCCTATGGCCTGGTGCCGTCGCTGAATTCGGCACTGGAAGATCCCTATGTGAAGCAGGGCCAGCCCTATTGGGGCAACCAGGCGATCTGGACCGACATCCTCGCCACCCTGCCCAAGATCAAGTCCACCCACGGCACCGCCTTCCTCAACGATGCCGAAGCGGCCCTGAAGACCGTGCAGACCAAGTTCCTGGGCGGCGGCTACCCCGATGCCAAGGCCGCGCTGGATGATGCCGCCAACCAGATCTCGTCGGCCTCGGGGCTGCCGGTGGCGCAGTAGGGCGCCTTTGCGGTGACCTCACCGCGAAAAGTGCGACTTCCCTCCCCAGCTTCGTGGGGGAGGCATTCCGCGCCCTATTCCGTTCCGCCCCGGTCTTCAGCCCCTCCCCCCGCGGAGCCCTCCATGCAACGGCACAATCGCGCGGCCTATGGCTTCCTCGCGCCCTATCTGGCGATCTTCCTCGCCTTCTGGATCTGGCCGATCATCTCTTCCTTCGTCATATCCCTGCATCAGACGCGGGTGTCGCCCTGGCAATTCAGGCCGGTGGCCAATTGGGGGCGGCTGATCTCCGATCCCGCCTTCTTCAACGCCCTGAAGAATACGCTGATCATCCTGGTCATCCAGGTGCCGGTGATGATCGGCCTCGCCACCGTGATCGCCGTCTTCCTCAATTCGCCTTTGCTCAAGGCCAAGGGCCTGTTCCGCTTCGCCTTCTTCGCCCCCGTCGTGGTGGGCGAGGTTGCCTATTCGGCGGTATTCCGCCTGATGTTCGCCCAGGATTTCGGCGTGGTGAACAAGCTGCTCGCCTCCGCCGGCCTGCCCGCCATCGACTGGCTCTCCAACCCGACGGCCGCGCTGGCGCTGGTGATGATCGCCCTGACCTGGCGCTGGACCGGCTACAACGCCATCATCATTCTCGCCGGCCTGCAGGCCATCCCCGGCGACGTCTATGAGGCAGCCACGCTCGATCGCGTCTCCAAGATGCGCCAGTTCTTTTTCATCACCCTGCCGCTCCTGAAGCCGGTGATCACCTTCAGCGTGATCCTTTCGATCTCCGGCACCATGCAACTCTTTACCGAGCCTTATCTGATCACCAATCATGGCGGTCCGGGCGGGGCGACCGAGACCCTCGGCCTGTTGCTCTACCGCCAGGCCTTTCTCTCCGGCAATGTCGGCTACGCCTCCGCCATCGCCTACACCATTGCCGGCCTGGCGATGATCGTCTCGCTCATCCAGCTGCGCCTGTCGAGGGAAGCGAAATGACGAGGTCCGGTCGCCAAAAGTTCAACGCCGTCATCCTGCACGCCCTCATCGTGCCGATGTCGCTCGTCTGGCTGTTTCCGCTGTGGATGATGGGCGTGTTCGCCACCATGCCCGACTACGGCATCTATGCGCCGGACCTCTCCTTCTGGTTCGGCACCAATTTCCTCGACAACCTCGCCAACCTGCAGCGCACCACCAACTTCCTGCATGCCATGACCGTCTCGGTCATCGTCGGGCTCGCCTATACCGTGCTCTCGGCCGGGTTGACGGCCATGGCCGGCTGGGCGCTGGCGCGCTATCGCTTCTTCGGTCGGGGCGTGGTGCTCGCCATCATCCTCGGCACGATCTCCCTGCCCTTCTTCGTGGTCATCATCCCGCAATTCATCCTGGTGGCGCGCGACCTCGGCATGGCCAATAGCTGGTTCGGCCTGATCGTGCCGCCCCTGTTCAATTCGTTGGGCGTGCTGTTCATGCGCCAGGCCTTCACCATGATGCCGGCGGAACTCTTCGACGCCGCCCGGGTGGAAGGGGTGAGGGAATGGCGCATCTTCCTGTTCGTGGCGCTGCCGCTGGCGCGCCCGACCCTGGCGGCGCTGTGCATCATCCTCTTCCTGACCAGCTGGAACAATTATCTGTGGCCGCTCCTGATCGCCGGCGACAAGGCGATGTTCACCGCGCCCGTGGCGCTGGGCAGTCTGATCGGCATCTCCAATGTGAGCTGGGGCGGCATCATGGCCGGGGCCGTGCTGCTGACCGCCCCGATGCTGGCCGTCTTCCTCCTCCTGCAGCGCCACTTCATCGCCGGTATCGCAGCCGGCGCCGTCAAGTAATCTCAAGAAAGCGAGACAAGAGCGACATGGCAGGCCTCACGCTCCGTTCCGTCGTCAAGCGCTTCGGCAGTTTCGAGATCATCCACGGCGTCGACCTCGATATCGCCGACGGCGAATTCGTGGTCTTCGTCGGGCCATCGGGCTGTGGCAAATCCACCTTGCTGCGCATGATCGCCGGACTCGAGGACATCTCGGGCGGGCAGATCAGCATCGGCGGCCAGGTGGTCAACGAGGTCGAGCCCGCCGATCGCGGCATCGCCATGGTGTTCCAGTCCTACGCCCTCTATCCGCACATGACGGTGGAACGGAACCTCTCTTTCGGCCTCAGGATGAACGGCACCCCCAAGGCCGATACCGACCGGCGGGTGACGCGCGCCGCCGAAATCCTGCGCATCACCGATCTCATGCAGCGCCGGCCCAAGCAGCTCTCGGGCGGCCAGCGCCAGCGCGTGGCGATCGGCCGGGCGATCGTGCGCGACCCCAAGGTGTTCCTGTTCGACGAGCCCTTGTCCAACCTCGACGCCGAATTGCGGGTGCAGATGCGGGTTGAGATCGCCAGGCTCCATCGGGAGCTCGGCGTGACCATGATCTACGTCACCCACGACCAGACCGAGGCGATGACCCTCGCCGACAAGATCGTCGTACTGCGCGGCGGCAATGTCGAACAGGTCGGGCGCCCGCTCGAACTCTACGAGGACCCCGCCAACCGCTTCGTCGCCGGCTTCATGGGCAGCCCCAAGATGAACTTCCTGGCCGGACGCGTCGTCACGGCGGACAAGGGAAGCGTGACGGTCGAACTGGTCAACCAGAAAGGCGCGCGCCTTGCGGTGCCGCTCGCCGGCCCGGCGCCGGCATCAGGCAGCGAGGTCACCATCGGCATCCGTCCCGAACACTTCCTGCCCGCGGGCAGCGGCGACGCCGATCTCGCCGTCGAGGTCGACATGGCCGAGCATCTGGGTGCCACGTCCTATATCTACGCCGGCACGGCCTCCGCCGAACCGCTGATCATCCAGCGCGACGATTCCCGCCAATGGGCCGAGGAACGCCAGCTCACCGTCGCCATCCCCCGCCACCGCGCTCTGCTGTTCGCCAAGGACGGCCAGCGCCTGCGCTGAGCGCAGTACTTTTTTCCTGAAGCCTTTGGAAAGACTGATATGACCGAGAAAGACAAGATCCGTTGGGGCATCATCGGCCCCGGCGCCATCGCCAAGGCCTTCGTCGCCGGCCTCGGCGATTCCGAAAGCGGCGTCCTCGCGGCGATCGGCACCCGCGATCCCGACAGGCCGGGCCTTGCCGAAGCCTTCCCCGGCGCCCGCATCCACCGGGGCTATGAGGCCCTGCTGGCCGATCCCACAATCGATGCCGTCTATATCGCCGTGCCCCATCCCGGCCACGCACAATGGGCGATCAAGGCGGCCGAAGCCGGCAAGCATGCGCTGGTGGAAAAGCCCCTGGGGCTGACGGCTTTCGAGGCCGACGCCATGATGCACGCCGCCCGCAAGGCCGGAACCTTCCTGGGCGAGGCCTTCATGTATCGCCAGCACCCGCAGACCCTGAAGCTGGTGGAACTGATCCGGTCGGGCGTGATCGGCGAAGTCAGGCTGATCCGCTCCAGCTTCGGTTTCGCCATGCCGGAGTTCAAGCCGGAGCACCGGCTCTATGCCAATGATCTGGCGGGTGGCGGCATCCTCGATGTCGGCGGCTATCCCGTTTCGATGGCGCGGCTGATCGCCGGCGCCGCCTCGGGCAAGGATTTCCTCGAGCCCGACAGTGTTTCCGGCGCCGGTCACCTCGGCCTGTCCGGTGTCGACGAATGGGCCTCGGCCCTGCTGCACTTCCCAGGCGGCATCCTGGCGGAGCTCTCCTGCTCGATCTCGCTGAAGCAGGATAATGTGCTGCGCATCCTCGGCACCGAGGGCCGCATCGAGGTGCAGGATTTCTGGTTCGCCGGCGGCGTGCAGGGCGGCACCGGCGAGATCCGCATCGTCAGGCCCGACGGCACGGCGGAGACGGTGCAGGTCGAGGAGACACGGCATCTCTATGCCTTCGAGGCCGACGCCGCCGGCAAGGCCATTCGCGAAGGCCGCCGGGAATTCGCCTGGCCGGGCATGAACTGGGCCGACAGCCTGGGCAATCTGCGCGTGCTCGACAAATGGCGCCAGGCGATCGGGCTCGAATACGGCATCGAGAAGCCTGAACGGCGCACCTTGACGCTCAAGGGCGCGCCGCTCAGGCCCGGCAGCGGGCCGATCCCCCGGCGTACCATTCCCGGCCTCACGCCGGCCGCCTCCACCGTGGCGCTCGGCTTCGAGGACTTCCGCACCTTCTCCAGCGCCGCCATCCTGCTCGATGCTTTCTTCGAGAAGGGCGGCAATCTGTTCGACACCGCCTTCGTCTATGGCGCCGGCATCACCGAAAAACTGTTCGGCGACTGGCAGACCTCGCGGGGCGTGCGCAACGAGAGCGTGGTGATCGGCAAGGGCGCGCATACCCCGCTCTGCCGTCCCGAATTCATCGGCCAGCAGCTCACCCAGTCGCTCGAACGGCTGAGGACCGACCATATCGACGTCTATTTCATGCATCGCGACAATCTCGACGTGCCGGTCGGCGAGTTCGTCGATGCCATGGATGCCGAGGTCAAGGCAGGCCGCATCCGCGGCCCGTTCGGCGGCTCGAACTGGACGCGCGAGCGCTTCGACGAGGCGGTCGCCTATGCCGATCGGACAGGCAAGCAAAGACCTGGGGCGCTCTCCAACAATTTCGCCCTTGCCGAGATGCAGGACGTGATCTGGGCGGGCTGCGTCTCGGCATCGGACGACGACTGGAAGGCCTGGCTCGCGGCGCGGCAGGTCCCCAATTTCGCCTGGTCGAGCCAGGGGCGCGGCTTCTTCACCGACAGGGCCGGGCGGGACAAGCAGGACGACAAGGAGCTCGTCCGGGTCTGGTATTCCGAGCGCAATTTCGCGCGCCGGGACCGGGCGGTCGAACTGGCCCGCCGGCTCGGCAAGCGGCCGATCCATGTCGCACTCGCCTATGTCCTGTCGCAGCCCTTCCCCTCCATACCGCTGATCGGGCCGCGCACGCTGGGCGAGCTCGACGACAGCCTGGAGGCCTTCGACATCGCCCTGACGCCGGAAGAGGTCGCCTGGCTCGATCGGGGGTAGAGGCCGCGATAGCAGCTTATGAGGAAGGGCGCGACAAACCTCCTCCCCTTGCGGGTGTCGAATTCACAAATCTCGACCGAGACAAATAAGGCTCGGGAATCCCTCCCCGGTTTCGGGGAGGGTGGGCCGGTAAAGCCGGCTCGGGTGGGGTAGAGTGGTGCGATCTCGCCCTTTACTGGCCTGCTGGAGCCACCCTCCCCCTTCCGTCATTTCTACGAAATGACGCCTTCCCCGAAGGCGGGCAAGGATTCTCGGCGCCATGTACTGGCAGTACCCGGATGTGTGAACCGGATATCCCCTGCGGGACAAGACTTGCTTCGTGCAAGCGCGCACGGAGAACCCAGCAGGACCCGATAAGGTCTCGGCAAGTTTTCAGCCGAGCCAGGATCCCGCCATGGTCGCCCTCCCCCAACGCAGCGTGCCTAGCTATGCCGACAACCTCGCCTTCGAGGCCAAGGCGATGGCCTTGCGGGGCCTGCGTTTCCTGCGCGAGAAATTCACAGCCGCCCCCGTGACCCGCCATGGCCGCTCGGCCCGGCTGGCCGCCGCGCCCGTGCTCGGCCGGGCCGGCTCGCCCCTATGGACCAGTCTCGCCGGGACCAGGGACCGCGAGCTCACCGCCGGCAAGGTGCAGAATCTGCGCATGGCCTTGAAGGGCCTCGACGGTGTCGAAGTGCCGGCCGGCGCCGTGCTCAGCTTCTGGAAGCAGGTCGGCCGGGCCAGCCGGGCCCGGGGCTACGTGCCCGGCCGCGAGCTGCGCGAAGGCTGCCTGATCGCCAGCGTGGGCGGCGGCCTGTGCCAGCTTTCCAACGCCCTCTACGAGGCCGCCCTCGCCGCCGGGCTGGAGATCGTCGAACGCCATGCCCATAGCCGCGTGGTGCCCGGTTCGCGCGCCCAGCTCGGCCGCGACGCCACCGTGTTCTGGAACTATGTCGACTTCCGCATCCGCAGCCCCCACGCCTTCCGCATCGAAGCCTCGATGAGCCGGGACAGGCTGGAGATCGTCCTGCGCGGCCATGGCCGCGCCAATGCCACCGACCTGCCGGTGGAAGCGCCGCCTGCCGGGCCGTCAGTCCATGATTGCACGCAATGCGGCCAGCAAGATTGCCATCGCAACGATCCCGAACGCGCCCTGCGCGCCGGCGTGCCGACGGCCTGGCTCGTCGATGCCTGCTGGCCGGAATTCGCCACCCTGCTCGAGCAGAGGGCCGGCAGCGAAGATGCCATTTTTCTACCCTCCCGCCGCCTGGGCGCCGCGCGCTATGGCTGGCCGTCAGGCATGGCCGGCAGCGAGACCACGGCGACCATCGCCACGCTACGACGCTCGCTCGCATTGCGAGGCGCCAAGGGTGGCAGCCTGCAGGCGAAGGCCCTCCAGGGCGATGCCCGGCTCGCCGCCGCCTATGCCGCGAAACTGTCGCACCGGCATACGCATCTCATGGTGTCACAGAACCTGCTGCCGCATCTGTGGCTATCGGGCGCCCTGCAGGGCCGCAGCTTCGAAGTGCTGATGGAGCGCCTGCCGCTCGCCGTGCTGCAGGCAAAGCTCGATGCCGCTGCCGCGCGCCATCCCGAAAGCTCCACTCTGGCGGATTTCCGCGCGCCGGAGGCGATCGTCGCGGCCGAAAGCGCCGCCCTGGCTGCCGCCGACCGGCTGCTGAGCCCGCATGCGGAGATCGCCACCCTCGACCCTGGCAGAACCCATCTGCTCGACTGGTCCCCCGCCGGGCAGCTCCCGGCGGCAAAGAGCGGCCGCACCCTGCTGTTTCCCGCCTCGGCCCTCGGCCGCAAGGGCGCCTATGCCTTGCGCGAGGCGCTCTACCGCCTGCCCGTCGAGCTCGCCGTGAAGGGGCATGCGCGCGAGAGCCTCGGCTTCTGGGGCAACATGCCCGTCCGCCTGCTGGCGCCGGGCGAGATGCCCGCCACCCTTGCCGGCGTGGTGCTGCCGGCCGTCGTCGAGCACCAGCCGCGCCAGCTCCTCGCCGCCCTGGCGGCCGGCCTGCCCGTGATCGCCACGCCGGCCTGCGGACTTTCTCCGCGACCAGGTCTCACCTTGGTACCGGAGGACGATCCGGCTGTGCTGCGCTCGGCCATCGAGGCGCTGCTCGGCTGAGGCGGAGCGGGAAGCCGGGCTAGATCGGCTCGACGCCGTGCCGGGGCACGCCGTCGGGTTGTGGTGCCGGCACCCTGCCCATCCGCTTTGCCCACAGCGCCGTCAGGATCGGCACCAGGATCGCCGTCACCAGGCAGGCCGTGGCCACCAGGGCCGTTGCCGCCGGCACCACCGGCTTGAAGCTCGGAATCATCTCCCCGATCAGTGTCGGGTTGGCGATCGCCGCTCCCGCCGTGCTGGACGCCGCCAGCCCGGCCGTGCCGTTGCCGCCGCCGATGAACCTGTCGGCCAGTATCAGGGGAATGCCGGTGACCACGATCACGCCGAGGCCGAGTAGCACGCCGGCAAGGCCGCTCTGCGCGATGACCTTGAGATCGATGCCGTTGCCGAGGGCGAACCCGAAGAACGGGATCAGCGGATGCACGCAGCGCCCGAACAGCTCGCGCAGGTCGCGGTCGAGATTGCCGAGGGCGAAGCCGATCAGGAAGGGCAGCACGGCGCCGACGAACAGGCGCGGCTCGAACACGGCCACGCCGGAGGCGCCGAGGATGAGCATGCTGACCAGAGGGCCTGATTCGACTGACATCAGCACGAAGGCGCCGGCCTCCTCCTTGGTACCGTATTGCTGCATCACTGCGGCGTAGAGGCCGCCATTGGTCATGTCCATCGAGGCGGTGATCGCCAGCACCGACAGGCCCGCGAACAGGCCGGAGGTGATGCCGCCATCGGGAATGAACCGCGCCGCGACCATGGTGGCGACCCAGGCCACGATGATCTTGGTGACCAGGAGCGTGCCGGATTTGCGCAGCACCACGCCGGTCGCCCTGAGATCGATGGTGGCGCCCATGCAGAAGAACCAGACGGCGAGGATCGGCACGGTGCCGGTGATCAGGCCGTTGGTGAACGAACCCAGATAGCTGCCGGCTCCCGGCGAAAAGGTCTTGCACAGGGCGCCGAGCAGCAGCGGCACCAGCATCAGCCCGCCGGGAATCTTATCGATGACCTTCAATATCTTCATGGACTGCCTCCCAGATTGTAGATTTCTTGTGTGGTCAATCCCTTCTCCCCTTGCGGGAGAAGGTGCTCCGAAGGGGCGGATGAGGGGAGAAACGCAACCTTTGCAAAAGCGGACGCTGACACCCCTCATCCGTCATTGCTGCGCAATGCCACCTTCTCGGCTCGTCAGCGCGCCAGCCAGCCGCCATCCACCGGAATGGTGATGCCGTGGACATAGGCGGAGGCGTCCGAGGCCAGGAACACGGCCGCGCCGCCGAGATCGGCGGGCGCGCCCCAGCGCCCGGCCGGGATACGCCCCAGGATCTGGCCATTGCGCTCGGCATCGGCGCGCAGCGCCGCGGTGTTGTTGGTCGCCATATAGCCGGGGGCGATGGCGTTGACATTGATGCCCCTGGCGGCCCATTCGCAGGCGAGCAGCTTGGTCAGCCCCATCAGCCCGCTCTTGGCCGAGGTGTAGGAGGCGACGCGGATGCCGCCCTGGAAGGACAGCATCGAGGCGATGTTGATGATCTTGCCGCCGCGTCCGCCCGCAAGCATGGCGCGTGCGGCCGCCTGGGCCAGGAAGAAGGCCGATTTGAGGTTCACGTCGACGACCGCGTCCCAGTCCTCCTCGGTGAAGTCGAGGGCATCGGCGCGGCGGATGATGCCGGCATTGTTGACCAGGATGTTGAGCGCGCCGAAGCGGTCGAGCGCCGACTGGACGATCGCAGGCAGAGGCGCCGTGGTGGAAAGATCAGCGGTCACGGGCAGGAAGGCGCCGCCCTGCGCCTCGATCGCCGCGCGGGTTTCGTCGGCGGGGCCGCGATCGACCCCGACGATGCTGGCGCCGGCCTGCGACAAGGCGATAGCGATGGCCTGCCCGAGCCCCGTGCGCGATCCCGTCACCATCGCGACCTTACCGGTGAGATCGAAGGGATTGGCGGCAATCCGGTTCATGGTTGCGCTGCTCATCGCAGGTCCGCCGTCGCGACCATGTCCATGTCGGCATAGTCCTGGTTGTCGCCGGCCATGGCCCAGATGAAGGTATAGGCGCCGGTGCCGACGCCGGAATGGATCGACCAGGGCGGCGAGATCACCGCATCGCCCTCGCCCACCACCAGGTGGCGGGTCTCCTGCGGCTCGCCCATGAAGTGGAAGACGCGCGCCTCGGGCGCGAGATCGAAATAGAGGTAGACCTCGTTGCGCCGGTCATGGGTGTGGCAGGGCATGGTGTTCCACACCGAGCCCGGCGCCAGCGTGGTCATGCCGAAGACGAGTTGGCAGGATTCGACTGCGCCCGGGATCAGCATCTGGTGAATGCTGCGCTCATTCGCGGTACTCTTGTCGCCGAGCTGCAGGATCCGCCCGACCGAGGCGTCGATCCGGCGCGTCGGATAGCTGCGATGGGCGGGCGCCGAGAGAAGGTAGAAGCGCGGCGGCGCGGCGGCGTCCCTGGCTTCGAACACCACCTCGCCGGCGCCCATGCCGACATAGAGGGCTTCGCGCGTGCCGATGTCATGGGCCTCGCCGTCGACGCGCACGATCCCCGGACCGCCTATATTGATGATGCCGAGCTCGCGCCGGGCCAGGAAGCTCGACTGCCCGACCTCCTTCGGCGTCTGCAAGACAAGGGGCTCGTCAACAGGGCAGGCACCGCCGATGATCATGCGCTCGACATGGGAATAGACCAGCTTGATGCGGCCGGCGGCGAACAGATCGGGGATCAGGAACTCGCGGCGCAGACCCTGCGTATCCAGGCCCTTGACGGTTTCGGGGTGGCTGGCGTGGCGAATTTCGAGGGTTTGATAGGACATAGGGGCTTTCTGATTGTCGGGATCGCTGGGATGAGCCGCTCAAGAACCGTTCGCGAATAGGTGAATCGAGGATTGGCATCCCCGGCGGGGTCGAAGACCCCGAGAAGGGGATCCAGGGGCTGCAGGACACAACTTATGGCTCCTGGATCCCCTTCCCACGGCCTTCGGCCGTGCCGGGGACGACAGAGCGCTGATGTACGAACAGCTCCTCACCGGAACAGCAGCGTCTCGAAGGCGGCGGAGATGCCGGCGGCATCCCCTGAGAAATAGTCCGGGTTGTGATCGCGGATGGAGGCCAGGCTCCGCCGCAGCCCGTCGAGATGATGGTCCATGGCAAGCCCCGCCTTCTCGGCATCATGGGCCTCGATGGCATCGACGATGGCGCCGTGCTCCTCGACGACGCGCAGCATGCGTCCGGCTTCCGGCAGGGTCAGCCGGCGATAGCGGTCGAGCTGGGTCTTGACCTGCTGCACCATCTCCCAGGCGCCAGGCCGGCCTGCTGCCATGGCGAGGGCGGCGTGAAACGCTTCGTCCGCCTCGTGAAAGCCATTGGTGTCGCCGGACCCGAGGCTCTCACGCTGACGCTCGATGAGGCCGCGCAGCAGAGTGACGCTGCTGCCCCGAGCCTGATGGGCGGCGGCGCGCGCCGTGGCGTGCTCGACGGCCGAGCGCACGAAGATCGCATCCGGCAGGATGGCGGCGGGAATGCGGGCCACGCGCGTGGCCGACCGCGCTGCGATCTCGACCAGCCCCTCGTCGGCCAGGCGCAGCAGCGCCTCGCGGACCGGCGTGCGGCTGACGGCATGCGCCGTCGCGACCTCAGCCTCGGCGATCTTCTCGCCAGGCAATCTGATCATGGAGACGATCTCGTCCCGCAATGCCCGATGCACGGTTGCTGCCGTCGTCAGGCCCGGTTGAGCCGCAAGCGGCCGCCCGCCGGTGCGATCCTGGAAATGGCCAAAGGCGCTCATCACTCTCACCATATCTGATATATCAGATATCCTAGCTATTCTCGTATGCGACGTCAATGGCCCGGGATGACCGCACCGAGACAGGGCGGTCTCCCATCGTCTTCCGGTACGACCTCAAACACGTTCCAGGTCGCTGGATCAGGCCGTTGAGCCGCAGGAAGGCGGCGTCAACCCATCCCTGGAGCGTTTCATGCGCCGTTTCTCTTTCCTCCTCGTCCTTGCCGTCTGCCTGGCAGGCCATGCTGCCCTGGCCGGCGAGCCGATCGCCACCAAGGTGTTCAACATCCCCGATCCGGGCGGCGAGCGCCCGCTGCAGGCGCGTCTGTGGTATCCGACCGCCGCCTCCGGCCCCGTGACGACGGTGGGCGGCCGGGACGGGATCTTTCCCGGCATCCAGGTCGTGGAGAACGCACCGCCCGCGAGCGGCAGCCATCCGCTCGTCCTGCTGTCACATGGCTTCGGCGGCAGTTGGCGGAACCTGAACTGGCTGGCGGGAGAACTCGCCGGGCACGGCTATGTCGTGGCGGCACCGGACCATCCCGGCACGACCACCTCCGACCGCCGGCCCGAACAAGCCGTCCGCCTGTGGGAACGCCCGCATGATCTCAGCCGGGTTCTCGATGCCCTCAACGCCGATCCCGGCTTGGCCGGCCCCATCGAGGCGGGCCGCATCGCCGCCATCGGCCATTCTCTCGGCGGCTGGACCGTGATGGCTCTCGCCGGCGGTCGCTACGACGTCAGCCGCCTTTCCGCCGCCTGCGCACCGCATTGCGAGGCCTTCACGGCTCTCGGGCTGCGCGACGGCAAGGCCGATCCCGTCAAACTGGGCGCCGATCTCAGCGATGCCAGGATCGGAACCGTGGTTTCCCTGGACCTCGGACCTGCGCTCGGCTTCACGCCGCAAAGCCTGGCGGGTGTCCGGATACCCGTGCTGGTCCTGGCGGCAGGCACCGAGGTTCCCGGCATCGTCGCCTTGCGGCAGGATTCCGAGTTCGTTGCCAAAAGCCTGCCGCAGGCGGCCACGCGCTATCTGCCCATCCCTGACGCCACACATTTCAGCTTCATGCAGCTCTGCCTGCCGGAAGCGTCGGCTGCCATCGAGAAGATCGCCCCGGGCGAGAGTTTCGTCTGCCGGGACGGTGGCACCCGCGACCGCTCGGCCCTGCACCGCCAGATCGCCGACGAGATCCTCGCCTTCCTGGCCCGGGTCCAGCCCTCGCGTTAATGGAAACCCGCTAGACCCCGCCTGCCAGATCGCGGCGGGCGCGGTCCGCCGCCTCGGCATAGCGGCGCAAGGCATGGGCTTCCGAGAGGAGGCCGATGACATGGCCGGCCTCGTTGACCACCGCCAGCGCTTCGGCCTCGCAGCCCTCCATGCGCTCGGTCGCTTCCTTGAGCGTCATGCCCGCCGTCAGCACCACGTCACGATAGAGCGCCAATTCCCCGATGGGATTGGCGCCGTCCTGGATCTCGGAGCTGACCTGGTAGGCATCGGCGACCCGGATCAGCCCGGCATAGCGGTTGGTCAGGGTGTCGACGGCGACGATGTAATGGGTGGCACCGAGCGGATTGGCGTTGCGGAAGACCACCAGGGAAGCGTCCTTGTCGACGGTCGGCGCCGGCTTGCGCATCACGCGGCCGACGGTGAGATCACGGGCCCAGCCGATGTCGTGGGCGCTGCGAATCGCCTCACCGCGCAGATGGAAGCGCCAGGTGGCGAAGGAGTAGCCGAAGGTCTCGCGCACGGTGATGCTGGCGATGATCACCGCCAGCAGCACGGCGGCGGTGAGCTGGAAATCGCCTGTCATCTCCAGCACCAGGAAGCTCATGGTCAGCGGGCCGCCCATCACGGACGCGGCCAGCGCCGCCATGCCGGTCAGCGCCGCCGCGTGAGGCGTCAGCCCCGTATCCAGGGAGAAGAGATGGATGCCACCCAGATAGAATTGGCCGACCAGGGCGCCGAGGAAGAGCGAGGCGAAGAACAGGCCTCCGCGAAAGCCCGAACCGAGCGAGATGGAGGAGGCGAGCCCCTTCAACAGGATCAGGCCGCCCAGCATCAGCATCGGCAGCTCGCCGCCGGCGAGCATCTTCACCAGCGCACCATGCCCCGACGACAGCACCTGCGGCGTGATCAAGGCAAGTCCACCGACCATCAGGCCGCCCAGTCCGGGCATCAGCCAGATCGGCAGGGGCAGGCGACGGAAGCCCTTCTCGGTCATGGCGACGCCCAGCATCACCAGGATGGCGACGGCGGCGCTGAACAGGCCGAGGCCGACCAGGGCCACGAAGGACGAGGCCTGCGGCTTGTAACCGACATCGATGACGAAGGCGTAGGAATCGATCCCGAGCAGATGGGTGACGATGGTGCCGGCGATGGCCGCTGCTGCCACGGGGGCCAGATGCGAAACGGCATAAGTGCCGATGATGATCTCGAAGGCGTAGAAGGCGCCGGTCAGCGGCGCGCTGAAGGCACCGGCGATGGCACCGGCCGAACCGCACCCCACCAGCAGGCGCAGATCCGCGCGGCGCAGGTGAAAACCGAGCCCCAGCCGCGAGGCGATGCCCGAGCCGATCTGCGAATAGGCGGCCTCGAGCCCGACGGAGGCGCCGAAGGCATTGGAGATCCAGGTCTGTACAACCACGATGACGCTGCCGGTGAGCGAGAGGCGCCCACCATGCAGGGCATTGGCTTCGATCGGATCGACCGGGCGGGCCGAGCGGCCCCGCGCCAGCATCAGGTTGACCAGGCCAAGCAGGATGCCGCCGACAGCCGGCATCGACACCGCCAGGATCACCGGCAGGCCGAGGGTTCCGCTCAGCCGCTCTTCCGATTGCAGGCCGAAGAAGAGCTCATGTGCGAGCTGCGCGGTGGCCGCGACGGCGTAGACCGCCACGCCGGCCAGCGCGCCCACCACGGCCGCGAGCGCGACCATGCCGCTCTCGCTGCGCCGCACCAGCAGGCGCATCCAGCCAGGGATGATCCGGTCGAAGGCGAGGTTGAGAGCCTGGCGGGAAAAACGCTGATGGAACATGGCAAGCTAGCCCGCCTCTGGTGGAGGCAGGAATAAGGGGAAGGCCGATCCATCCTGTTTAGACACTTGTTGTGAAAGGCAAAAGTCCGCAAGCGACGAAAATTGGCGCGATCGGGGATGCCAGGCATTATTCTCGCCGGTCCGGGGCGTCATCCACCACGCGCAGATCGGTCAGCAGCATGGCCACGCTGCCGTCGGCCGCCAGGCCGAACCAGGACGGATAGGCTCCATCGCCCCAGCCGCTCGAAAACAGCACCATGGCATGGGCACCTCGGGAGACCGGCAGGGCGAAGGGTAGCCCGTGCTCCTTGCCATAGCTCTCGCCCTGCCGGATCCAGTCGTCATCGAGAGCCTGCATCTGCTCGGCGGGCAGGGCGGCAATCTCCGCGCCGGCAGCAGGGTCGAGGAAGGCGCCGGTGCCCGCATCGACCGGAAAGCCGTAATATTCGTCCTTGCCCAGCTTGGCCGGGTCCTGCCCCGGCACCAAAGCCTGTTCCCAGGTCACCACCGGCGCCTGCGAGAATTCGACGCGCGCAAAGGCGATGCGATCGTCGAAACGCTGCGAACGCATGATCGCGATGCGTACGGGAAAGCGCCCCTTCGGCACGGTACGAATGAAGGGCTTGGCCTCGATGAAGACGAAGGGATCGCAGGCCACGATCTGGCCGCTGGACACCGTGACCTCACCGAGGACGCGGCTGTCGAACGGCACCGATGTCCCCTCGACCGTGCCGCTCGCGCCAGGCTTGAAGGCCGCCTCGAAGCGGGCGGCATCCGGGAGCAACGGCCCCTCCTCCGCCCGCGCCGGCGCGATCATGCCCACGCTGCAAGCGAGCGCGACAAGAAGCGCCCGCCTCAACACCAGCGTCAGCCCTTGGGCTTGTTCTGGCGGTTGGCGATCAGATCCTCCACCACGGTCGGATCGGCCAAAGTGGAGATGTCGCCGAGCGAACCGAAATCGTCCTCGGCGATCTTGCGCAGGATGCGGCGCATGATCTTGCCGGAGCGGGTCTTGGGCAGGCCGGGCGCGAACTGCACGAGATCGGGCGAGGCGATCGGGCCGATCTCACGGCGTACCCAGCCGACCAGTTCCTTGCGCAGGGTCTCGTCGCCACTGGTGCCCGCCATCAGGGTGACATAGGCATAGATGCCCTGGCCCTTGAGGTCGTGGGGATAGCCGACCACCGCCGCTTCAGACACCAGTTCATGCGCCACCAGCGCGCTCTCGACCTCGGCCGTGCCCATGCGATGACCGGAAACGTTGATGACGTCGTCGACGCGGCCGGTGATCCAGTAATAGCCGTCCTCGTCGCGGCGGCAGCCGTCGCCGGTGAAATATTTGCCCTTATAGGCCGCGAAATAGGTGTCGAAGAAGCGCTGGTGATCGCCATAGACGGTGCGCATCTGGCCCGGCCAGGAATCGGCGATGACGAGATTGCCCTCGCAGGCTCCCTCCAGCACCTTGCCCTCGGCGTCGACGATCTCGGGGCGCACGCCGAAGAAGGGCCGCGTGGCCGAGCCCGGCTTGAGCTTGGTGGCGCCGGGCAGCGGCGAGATCAGGATGCCGCCGGTCTCGGTCTGCCACCAGGTGTCGACGATCGGGCAGCGATGGTCGCCCACCACGCGGTGATACCATTCCCAGGCTTCCGGATTGATCGGCTCGCCCACGGAGCCGAGCAGGCGCAGCGAAGCGCGCGAGGTCTTCTTCACCGGCTCCTCGCCGGCCCCCATCAAAGCACGGATCGCGGTGGGTGCGGTGTAGAAGATGGTGACCTGGTGCTTGTCGATCACTTCCCAGAAGCGCGACATGGACGGATAGTTCGGCACACCCTCGAACATCAGCGTCGTGGCGCCGTTACAAAGCGGGCCGTAGACGATATAGGAATGGCCGGTGACCCAGCCCACATCGGCGGTGCACCAGTAGACATCGCCCTCGCGGTAGTCGAAGACGTATTGGTGCGTCATCGCGGCATAGACGAGGTAGCCGGCGGTGGTGTGCAGCACACCCTTCGGCTTGCCGGTGGAACCGGAGGTGTAGAGGATGAACAGCGGATCCTCCGCGGCCATCTCCTCGCAGGGGCACTCGTCGGAGACATTGGCTGCGAGATCCGCATAGAAGTGATCACGGCCGGTGACCATCGGCACCGGGGCGCCAGTGCGCTTGACCACCACCACCGAGGAGACGCCGCCGACCTTGGCCAGGGCCGCGTCGACATTGGCCTTGAGCGGCACGCGCTTGCCGCCGCGCAGGCCCTCGTCGGCAGTGATGACCACGGTGGAGCCGCAATCGGTGATGCGGCCGGCGAGGGAATCGGGCGAGAAGCCGCCAAACACGATGGAATGGACGGCACCGATGCGGGCGCAGGCCAGCATGGCGAAAGCCGCCTCGGGGATCATCGGCAGGTAGATGGTAACGCGATCGCCCTTCTTGACGCCCTCGCCCTTGAGCACGTTGGCGAAGCGCTGCACTTCGCCGGCGAGTTCGCGATAGGAGATGTGCCGGCTCTCGGCGGGATCGTCGCCTTCCCAGATGATGGCGGTGCGGTCGCCATGCTCGGCGACATGGCGGTCGACGCAGTTCCAGGCGACGTTGGTGGTGCCGTCCTCATACCAGCGGATCGAGACATCAGGCTCGAAACGGGTGTTCTTGACCCTGGTATAGGGCTCGAACCAACCGATCCGCTTGCCGTGCTCTCCCCAGAAGGCCTCGGGATCGCTGACGGAGGCTTCGTACATCGCCTGGTAGCGCGCATTGTCGACATACGCTTCCTCGGCCCATTCGCGCGGAACGTCGTAGATCTTGGCCTCAGACATGCCTTCCTCCCATCGGCCGGGGTCGTGCCCCGGCCTTGCAACCCGCGCCGGCTTCGGAACCGGCGTTTCCTCTGGAGCAAAGCGCGTCTTCGCGAAAACGCCCTTTCACTCCAGCTCTTTGTTTTCAAGCCAATCCGATGGATTGGCTTGGGCGTCTTTGCAACTCCCGGCGATTCCCGAAAAAATCACAAGACGCTTTCTAGAACGCTTATGACAAAGCGCCTGCGCAGGGCAAGTCCCCCGCGCGCTCCAGCCGATACTGCGGCATGTCTGTCATTGCTTGGCCGCCCGCGGTATAGTGGCCGCCGAACTTACGATGCCACCGCTTAATACCATCCCGCCAAGAAAGGATGTGGCCATGGACATCGAAGGCGCCGTCGCCAGCCATTACACGCAAGGTTCGCTCGAACGCACGCTCTTCGCGGCGCTGGAGGCCGCCGGCAAGGATCCCGACCGCCTTACCACTGCCGACCTCGCCGGCATCGACGAGTTCCATCTGGGCTGGGCGGCCGCCACCGAGGAGCTGGCGGAAGATCTCGGTTTCACCCATGCCATGCATGTGCTCGATGTCGGCTCGGGCATCGGCGGGCCGGCGCGGCATCTGGCGCAGGCGCTCGGCTGCAGCGTCACTGGTATCGACCTCACTGCCGAATTCGTCACGGTGGCGGAAGCGGTGACCCGGCGCTGCCACCTGTCGGGACGGGTCTCCTTCGTGCAGGGCAGCGCCCTCGCTCTGCCTTTCGAGACCGCGACCTTCGACGGCGCCACCCTGTTCCATGTCGGCATGAACATCGCCGACAAGGATATGCTCTTTCGCGAGATACGCCGGGTGCTCAGGCCGGGAGCACGCTTCGGCGTCTACGACATCATGCACCAGGACAAGGGGGAATTGCCCTACCCGATGCCCTGGGCGATGACCTCGGCCACCAGCTTCGTGGAGCCGCCGAGCCGCTACCGCCAGGCCCTGGCCCAGGCCGGCTTCAGCCTGGAACTCGAGCGCAGCCATCGCGACCTTGCCCTTCGGCTGGGCCGCGAGATGAGGGAGAAGGTCGCGCGCGACGGCCCCTCGCCGCTCGGTCCCCAGGTCCTGATGGGCGAGAACGCCCCGCTGCGCATCGGCAATGTGATGTCGGCCCTCGCCGACGGGCTGATTGCGCCCATCGAGATGATCGTGCGGGCCGCCTGAGAAAGCTCGCCTTCACCGCATCGCTACCGCGCGCGGTTCGGGCAGGACTAGATCCTGGTCCTCCCTCGGCTCTCCCGCCAGGACGGCTTCCGGCGGCTCGCTCGGCTCGCCTGAATCGCGGCCGCTTCTCAGCCATTTCGAAAAGCCGTCGAGGTAGAGATAGATCACCGGCGTGGTGAACAGGGTCAGCACCTGGCTGACGATGAGGCCGCCGACCATGGCATAGCCGAGAGGCTGGCGGATCTCCGAGCCGGTGCCGGAGCCCAGCATCAGCGGCACGCCGCCGAGCAAGGCGGCCATGGTGGTCATCAGGATCGGCCGGAAGCGCAGGAGGCAGGCTCGCCTTATCGCCTCCACGGCGCTCATGCGGTGGTCGCGCTCGGCGACGATGGCGAAATCCACCAGCATGATGCCGTTCTTCTTGACGATGCCGATCAGCAGGATGACCCCGATCAGGGCGATCAGGCTGAAGTCGAAATGGAACAGCAGCAGCGTCGCCAGCGCTCCCACACCTGCCGAAGGCAGGGTCGAGAGGATGGTGAGGGGGTGGATGAAGCTCTCATAGAGGATGCCGAGGATCAGGTAGACCACCACCAGGGCCGCGACGATCAGCATCGGCACCGAGGCGAGCGAGTCCTGGAAGGCCTGAGCCGTGCCCTGGAAGGTCGAGCCGATGGTGGCCGGCAGCTCCATGCGCTTTTCCAGGGCCTCGATGGCAACCGTCGCCTGCCCGAGCGCCACGCCGGGCGCCAGGTTGAAGGAGATCGTCACCGCCGGGAATTGCCCCTGATGGTTGATGGCGAGCGGGCGGACCGGATCGGTGCTCCATTTCGCAAAGGCCGAAAGGGGCACCTCTCCCCCGGTGGTTGGCGAGCGCAGATAGACCTGCTGCAGCGTCGCCGTGCTCTTCTGCAGCGAGGGCAGCACCTCCAGGATGACGTAATAGGTCGAGAGCTGGGTCGAGAACTGGGCGATCTGGCGCTGGCCGAAGGCATCGTACAGCGTGGCATCGATGATGTCGGGCGTCAGCCCGTAGCGGGCCGCCTGGTCGCGGTCGATCGACAGGGTCAGCGTGGTGCCGGATGCCTGCTGGTCGGAGGCGACGTCGCGCAGTTCCGGCATCGCCTTCATCGCCTCCAGGAGCTTGGGCGCCCATTGGTTGAGCTGGTCGATGTCGGTGCCCTGCAGGGTGAACTGAAACTGCGTGCGCGAGGGCCGGCCGCCCAGGCGCACGTCCTGGGCCGATTGCAGATAGAGCCGAGCCCCCTCGACCGAGGCGGTCTGGCGCTGCAGGCGACGGATCACCTGGTCGGCCGAGGCGCTGCGCTCGTCGCGCGGCTTCAGCGTGATGTACATGGTGCCGTCATTGAGGGTGTTGCCGTTGCCGCCCATGCGCATCGCCATATGGGCGATGGCCGGGTCCTTCAACACGATGGCCCCGAGTTCCTCCATATGGCGCGCCATATCGGCCACCGAAGTATCCTGCGCCGCCTCGACGACGCCGGTGATCAGGCCGGTATCCTGCTGCGGGAAGAAGCCCTTGGGGATGATCACGAACAGGTAGCCCGACAACGCTACCGTGGCGAAGAAGGTCAGCAGGGTGATGAAGCGGAAGCGCAGCACCAGGTCGAGGCCACGCTCATAGGCGTTCACCATGCCCTCGAAGAAGGATTCACTGAGCTTGTAGAGTCTGCCGTGACGCTCCTCATGGATCGGCTTGAGGAAGCGCGAGGCCATCATCGGCGTCAGGGTCAGCGACACGAAGGCCGAGACCACGATGGTCATGGCGAGCGTGATCGCGAATTCCCGGAACAGCCGCCCGATGATGCCGCTCATCAGGAGGAGCGGGATCAGCACGGCGATCAGCGAGATGCTGATCGAGAGGATGGTGAAGCCGATCTCGCCGGCCCCCTTGAGGGCGGCAGCCATCGGCTTCTCGCCCTCCTCGATATGGCGGGTGATGTTCTCCAGCATGACGATGGCATCGTCGACCACGAAGCCCACTGCGATGGTCAGCGCCATCAGCGAGAGATTGTCGAGGCTGTAGCCGGCCAGCCACATCAGGGCGCAGGCGCCCAGCAAGGCCAGCGGCACGGTGATGGAGGGGATCACCGTGGCCCACACACTGCGCAGGAAGACGAAGATGACCATGACAACGAGGCCGATGGTAAGCAGCAGCGTGAACTGCACGTCCTTCACGGCGGCGCGGATGGTCTGGGTACGGTCCGACAGCACCGAGATCTTGATGGCGGGCGAGATGCCGGCCTCCAGGCGGGGCAGCACCTTCATGACATTGTCGACGGTATCGATGACGTTGGCACCGGGCTGCTTGAAGATCACCAGGAAGACGCCGCGCTTGCCGTCGGCCCAGCCGGCCTGGGTGTCGTCCTGGGGGGCGCTGACCGCCTGCCCGATGTCGCGCACGCGCACGGGACTGCCATTGCGATAGGCGATGATGACGTCGTTCCAGTCCTTGGCGTCGGTGAGCTGGTCGTTGGCATAGATGGTGTAGGAGCGGGTGGCGCCGTTGAAGGTACCCTTGGGGTTGTTGACGGTGGTGACGGCGAGCGGTGTTCGCACGTCCTCCATCGACAATCCCTTGGCCACCAGCTTGGCGGGATCGACCTGGACCCGGATGGACGGGGTCTGCTGGCCGCCGACATTGACCTGGCCGACACCGCCGATCTGGCTGATGGCCTGGGCCAGCTTGGTGAGAGCCTGGTCGGAAACCTCGGTCAAGGGCAGCGTGTCGGAAGTGGCGCCGAGCAGCAGGATGGGGGAATCGGCCGGATTCACCTTCCGATAGGTCGGCGGGCTCGGCATGTTCTTGGGCAATTGCCCGTTGGCGGCATTGATGGCAGCCAACACGTCGGCGCCTGCGCCGTCAATGTTGCGGGAGAGGTCGAATTGCAGGGTGATCTGGGTCGAGCTCGTCTGGCTCGACGAGGTCATCTCCGAAATACCGGGGATCAGCGAGAACTGCGTCTCCAAAGGCTGGGCGACCGACGAGGCCATGGTGGCGGGATCGGCACCCGGCAGGCTGGCGGAGACCTGGATGGTCGGGAAGTCCACTTCCGGCAGCGGCGCCACCGGCAATTGGGGATAGGCGATGATGCCCACGAACAGGATGCCCACCATCAGGAGCGTGGTGGCCACGGGATAGCGGATGAAGGGGGTGGAGATGCCGGGCATGATCAGTCTGCCTTTCCTGCATCGCCGCCTGCCGGCAGGGCGGCCTGATCGGCAACCTTGCCATCCGGGGACGGCAGCGGTCGCGCCTCGACCTCCGCGCCGTTCTGCAGGCGCGCCTGGCCCGAGACCACGACCTTCTGCCCCACCGTCAGGCCCTGGCTGACCACGGCACGGCCATTGCCGCTCATGCTCACCTGGATCGGCACCGCCAAGGCCTTGCCGTCATCGCCGATCACATAGGCGAAGAGGCCCGATGGTCCATGCTGGACGGCATCCTCGGGCACCACCAGGACCTGCCTGAGTGTGTCGACGAGCAGGCGCGTATCGACCGACAAGCCCGGCCAGAGCGCATTGTCGGCATTGTCGAAGCGCGCCTTCAGGCTGATCGTGCCCGTCGCCTGGTTGACCGTGTTGTCGATCACGGCCAGCGTGCCGTGGGAAAGGACCGTCTGGCCGTCGGAACTCAAGGCTTCGACCGGGGCCGCCCCACGCTCGAAGGCCCTAGAGCGATTTTCGATCCCATTGGATCGAAAATCGCTCGTCGTTTCAGAAGGATTGACGCGTTTTTCCGATCCGGTCGGATCGGAAAACGCTTTGGCGATGGCCGGCAGCAGGTCCTGGGGCTCGGTGAACTGCACCGCGATGGGCTGGAGCTGGGCAATGGTGACGATGCCGTTCTGGTCGGCGGCGTGCACGATGTTGCCCGGGTCGATCTGGCGGAAACCGGTGCGGCCGGTGAAGGGCGCCTTGATGGTGGTGTAGTCGAGATTGGTGCGGGCATTGGCGATGGCCGCATCATCGCCCTCTATCTGCGCCTTGACCTGGTCGACCAAGGCCTGCTGGGTGTCGACGGCCTGCTGCGATTCGAAGCTCTTCTGGGCGAGGTTCTGGAAGCGCTGCAGGTTCAACTGGTCGTTTCGAAGGCTGGCCTCGTCTTGGGCCTTCTTGGCGACTGCCTGGTCCAGCGCGGCCTGGTAGGGACGCTTGTCGATCTCCACCAGGGCATCGCCCTGCTTGACCATCTGTCCCTGCTTGAAGAACACCCGAGTGATCTCCCCGTCGACCCGGCTTCTCACCGTCACCGTCTTGAAGGGTGAGACCGTGCCGAGACCGTCGACCTCGACCGGGTAGTCGGCTTTCACCGCTTGCGTGAAGGTCACCGGCACCTTGGCGGCGGGCGTGGCCTGGGCCTCGGGCGCCGGCGCGGCCTGCGCCAAATGGCGCCAGGCCGCGTAGCTTCCCAGCCCGACCACCAGGATTGCCAGTCCGGCGGGCCAGCGGCGCCGTCTGCGTTCATATTCGATATTCATGGATCCGATCCGTCGAATCGCGCCTGCCTGCAAGCGCGCCTGTTCTCGGACGTTTCGTCGCTCATGCACTCGAGCCCGATGCATAAGCCAGGAAACGTCCTGGGGTTCGAATCCGATTTGGGCGGCGATGACGACGGAAGTGTGGGCCAGTGTTAAGGGATGTTTCTGCCCGCTTTCGATTGGTGTCTGGAGGGGTCGGATCACCCCATCGTGATACCCCGTGATGGGGTCAGGCGCGTTGTTTCACTCTGCTGCGGCGGGCGTCCGCGGCACTGGCGCCGGCGCGAGCAGTTCGCTGCCGACATTGCGCGGCAAGGTGAGGAAGATCAGGCCCGAGGTCATGGCGATCATGCCGATCATCAGGAACACCGGCGGAAAGACCGGCGCGGTGAGATGGCTGGCCCCGTGCAGGTGCATCGAGGTTTCCAGTGCCAGAGCGGCAACGGAAACGCCGACCGAACCCGCCAACTCCTGCAGCACCGAGGTCATGGAGGTGACACGGCCCATCAGTTCAGGCGGGATGTCCGAGACGCCGGCGGTATTGATCGAGGTGAATTGCAGCGAACGGGTGAAGCCGGCGGCGAGCAGGGTGAGCGAGATCAGCAGCACCGGCATGCCGGCGTGGAACAGGGCCGGGGCCGCCACCAGGACAGAGGACAGCACCGCGTTCAAGGTCAGCACGCGGTAGAAGCCGAACCGGCGCAGAATCGGCCCGGCCAGTGCCTTCATGGCCAGGGCACCGGCGGCAGTGGCAATGGTCAGAAGGCCGGACTGAAACGGATTGAAATCGAAACCAAGCTGGAAATAGAGCGCCAGCAGGAAGGGCGTGGCGCCCACGCCGATGCGGAACAGGAAGCCGCCGCCGATCGCGGCCCGGAAGGTCGGAAAGCGCAGCAGCCGCAATTCGATGAGCGGATTGGCGACGCGCCCCGCATGGTAGACATAGAGCCCGATCAGGGCGAGCCCCGCTACCGCAAGGCCGATATTGACGCTGGCGGGCACCACGTCGAGGCCGGACAGCGTCGCCCCGCCCATCAGGGCCACCAGGCCCGGTGCCAGGAGGAGAAAGCCGACGAGGTCGAAAGGCCGCCGCTCGTCCTCGCGCACATTGGGCACGTAGAGACTGGCCAGGACGATGCCGAGCACCGCGATGGGGATGTTGATCCAGAAGATCAGGCGCCAATGGAAATAGGTGGTGATGAAGCCCCCCAGCGGCGGCCCGCTGAGCGGGCCGAGCAAGGCCGGCAGGGTCAGCCACATCATGGCGTTGACGAGGTCGTGCTTGGGCGTGGTCTTGAGAATGATCAGCCGGCCCACCGGCGTCATCATCGCCCCGCCCATGCCCTGGACGATGCGGGAGGCCACCAGTTCGGTGAGGTTGGAGGACAGACCGCAGGCGATCGAACCGAGGCCGAACACCACGATGGCGGCGCGGAAGATGGTGCGGGCCCCGAAGCGATCGGCCATCCAGCCGGAGGTCGGGATGAAGATGGCCAGCGACAGCAGATAGGAGGTGAGGGTGAGCTTGAGGTAGATCGGGCTGGTGCCGAAATCGCGCGCGATCGTGGGCAGTGCCGTCGACAGCACCGTCGAGTCCAGGTTCTCCATGAACAGGCCGGTAGCGATGATCAGCGGCAGCAATCGGCCCTGCGATGTCACCCCCTCGCTCACGAGGGCACGCTGGCCTTGCGCCCACGCTTGCCGGGTTCGAGCCGGGTGACCCGCCCTTCCGGCACCGGCCGCCCCTGGGCAATGCCGTTGAGCGCCATGTCGACCACGTCGCGCGTCACCTCGATGTCGGACAGGTAGTCGGCGCCCACGCCGATCCACGCCATGCCGATCAGCAGTCGCGCTGCCATGTCGGCGTCATAGATCCGGGCCTCGCCGCGGCGCTGGGCCTCCTCGATCACGGTGATCAGACGCTGGGCGATGGCGCCGCGCCGGCGGCGAAAAATGCGCCGCTTGGAGTTCTCGCCCTCGTTGAGGTCGCGGATAGTGCTGAGATGGGTACGCACGGTGGGCACGATCTCGGCGACGAGATAGGTCAGGCGCTCGCGGAAATTGCCCTCGCGCAGCAGGGCCGTGTCGAGCCGGACCTCGAGATCGTCGAGCGTCTGGGCAAACACCGCTTCGAACAGGGCTTCCTTGCTGGTGAAGTAGCGATAGACGGTGGCCTTGCCGATGCCGGCCTCGAAGGCGATATCGTCCACCGAGGCCGCATCATAGCCCTGGCGCGCGAAGATGCGACCGGCCGCGTCCAGCAAATTGTTACGCCGGACGTCGCGCCAGTGCTCTTCTCCCGAGGACTTGTCGTCCGTGCGCTGCTCCATGATGGCCCCGAATCAAAACCCGCCGGTTACGGATAAAACCAGCGAGTCTCATTTCTTGCCCGAATTCCGGCAAAATTGGGAGAGGGGGAAGCAGGAGATCAGACACAATCGAGTGAAGATTGTTGCCGGACGATGAAGCAGGTCCCTCCCCGCCCTACTCCTTCAGCAGCGTGAACCCGGCCTTGGCGAAGGGCTTCTGGCCATCTGCCGTCTTGAGATAACCCAGGAAGCCAGCGGCATCGGCATTGTTGGACGACGCCGTCAGGCCGAAGGGATAGACGATCGGTTCATGCGAATCCTCGGGGAAGGTGGCGACGACCTTCACCTTTGGATCGGCAGCCGCATCGGTGGCGTAAACCACGCCGAACTTGGCTTCGCCGCGTGCGACCAGCGCAAGGGCGGCACGCACATTGTCGGTCTGCGCGAATTTCGGCTCGACCGCCTTGAGGATGCCGAGTTTCTCGAAGGCAGCCCGGGCATATTTGCCGGCCGGCACCGTCTTCACTTCGCCGACGGCGATCCTGCCCTCGCCGATGGCGCCGGCGAGATCGACGCCGGGCTTGAGTTCGATGGTCGTGGCGGCATCGGCCGGCGCAATCAGCACCAGGGCGTTGCCGAGCAGCTTCACCACGCTGTCGGGTTTGATCAGCTTCTTGTCGACGCCGTATTTCATCCAGTCGAGATCGGCGGAGGCGAAGGCATCGGCCGGCGCGCCCTGCTCGATCTGCTTCATCAGCGCCGAGGAAGCGGCATAGGAAATCACCACCTTCTTGCCCGAGCTTGCGGTCCAGGCCTTGGCCGCCTCGTCGAGCGAGCCCTTGAGGCTGGCGGCGGCGAAGACGGTGACGTCCCCCGCTCCAGCCTGCGCGGCCTTGGCGGCGGAAGCGTCCTCGGCCCGCGCCATCACGGGCGCGAAGACGAGACCGACGGAGAGAGCCAGAAAAGCCCGGCGGGCAAAGCGAAGCATGGTGAGATCCCCTGACAGCCATGATGGTTATATATCAAGGGATATAGCGGCGAGGGAGAGAGCGCAAGGCAGGCCGGCAGGCGCGAATGTCGCGCCTGCCGGATCGTGATCGAAGAAAAGCGGAGCCCGGCCGGCTCAGATTTTGTCATGCCCGGGCTTCGTCCCGGACATCCAGGCACCACCGGCCCTGATTCCGCCGCTGGATTGCCGGGACGAAGCCCGGCAATGACAAAAATCGAGTTTCATCGATTTTCGGTCAGGCTCTTCAGGCCGCGACGCCCACGCCGATCGGGCAGGAGACACCGGTGCCGCCCAGGCCGCAATAGCCGGCCGGGTTCTTGGCCAGATATTGCTGGTGATAGGCTTCCGCATAATAGAAGGGCGGTGCCTCCACGATCTCGGTGGTGACGGCGCCATAGCCCTTGGCCGCCAGCGCCTCGTTGTAGCGCGCCTTGGCCGCCTCGGCCGCCTGGCGCTGCGCCTCGCTGGTGACGTAGATGCCCGAGCGATATTGCGTGCCGATATCGTTGCCCTGGCGCATGCCCTGGGTGGGATCATGGGCTTCGAAGAACACCTTCAGCAGCTGGTCGTAGGAAATGGTCTTGGGATCGAACACCACCTTCACCACTTCGTTGTGGCCGGTGAGGCCGGAACAGACCTCCTCATAGGTGGCATTGGGGGTGAGGCCGCCGGCATAGCCCACCGCCGTGACCACCACGCCCGGGGTCTGCCAGAATTTGCGCTCGGCGCCCCAGAAGCAGCCGAGGCCGAAATAGGCCGTCTCGCTGCCTTCGGCATAAGGCCCCTTCAGGGCCGCGCCGTTGACGAAATGGGTATCCGCCGTCTCGATGGCCTCGCCGCGCCCCGGCAGGGCTTCGTCGGCGGAGGGAAACGCCGTCTTCTTGCGAAAGCCGAACATGGTTCTTCCTTCCTGTTCTTATGGTCAAGTTCTATGGCTACTTGGCCAATATGGGGGCGCGGACCGCCCTTGTCAGGGGCCCTTTCATCACGGATGCGTCAGCCTGGCTGCGCCGCCCCTCACAGATGCGAGACATAGCCGATCCGGCTCGCCGGCGGGCGTCCCAGCCAGAAGAACAGGGCCGAGGCCAGCACCAGCACCAAGGCGAAGGGCAGGCCGAGCAGGGGTGAAACCAGATTGTTCCACAAAAAGACCGAGAGAGAGGCTTCTACCCAGGCGCGCATGTGCTCATAGCTCGCGGGGCTGAGCCAGAGCCAGACCGCGCGCACCGGCAGGAAGACGACATGATTGTCGGCGATCGAGCGCGTGCCGTCGACCACCGCGGCCACGAAGGCAGCGGCAGCCAGGAACAGGCCGAGCGAACGAGCCAGGAAACGCATCACGCACTCCACCACTGCACGCGCCTGCCGAGAACGGCAGGACTCACACAGTCTAGCGCAGGGCCTCCCTCGCGCGTAGGAAATTCGGGCTCGAACGTGAACGCTTCCGAAGAGGCGAGCAGACAATCCGCATCAGGCCCGAGCCGCGTCCTGCATGCCGCATGCGGCTTGCCTGGCGAATGAAAGCGCCGTCCCCTTCAAAAAACTGCAATCTCCCGTTTACAAATTGCCCCGACATCGCCATAAGCACCGCTCGACGGAAGGGTGGCCGAGTGGTTGAAGGCGCACGCCTGGAAAGTGTGTATACGGGAAACCGTATCGCGGGTTCGAATCCCGCCCCTTCCGCCATTTCAGTCCCAAGCTGGGCACGCCGATTGCCGCCGATTTCCCTCCAGAAACGGCGGCAAGTGTGCGGAGCAGCTCTCCCTTCGATCCCATGATGCGAACTTCGGCCTCTCCGACCTCGACCCGCTGGGCGAAGGCGCGCAGGTGATCCCGCCGATAACCGCCCCCGTCGAGGCGGATGCGCTGCCGCGCCACATCGGCGAACCGGCGCACAGTGGCGGGCGTCACCGCCTGGCTGCCGGAGCTTTCGAGCGTCGCCTGCGCCCGCTCGGCATCCACCTGCGCCTGGTCGCGAAGCGCCTTCAAACCGGTGATGCGGTCTTTCAATGCCGGATCGCTAATATCGGCCACGCCTGATTCGATCGCGTCATAGAGGCGCTTGAGCCGAAGGTCGGTCTCGGCCGCCCGGCGGTTCAACTCGGCAATATGCTCCTGGCGACGCTCGGCCCGCTCGTGCCGACGATCGAGGACCGAGGCCAGCACTTCCTCCAGCCGATCGGGCTGGAGCAGCCGATCCTCGATATGGCCGGCGACGATGCTGTCCAGCTTTTCCATCGGAATCGAGCGGCCCGAGCAGCCGGTCTCGCCCTGCCGCGCCTTGATCGAGCAGGTGTAGTAGCGATAGCGCCCGCCCTTGCCGGTGCGAATCGTCATGGCGCCGCCGCACTTGGCGCAGAAGCAGATGCCAGTGAGCAAGGTCGGGCCACTGACGACGCGCGGCGGCGTGACCTTGGGATTGCGGGCCTTGAGATGCGCCTGGACGGCGTCGAAGGTCTCAAGGTCGATCAGCGGCGGCACGGGAACCGTGACGATCTCGCTGAGCGGCTTCAACTCCTTGGTTTTGGAGCGCTTGTTGAACTCGTGCTCGCCGATATAGGTGCGGCGGGTCAAGATACGGTGAAGCTGGCCGATGCCCCAGCGCCCACCATCGCGGGTGAAGATGCGGCGCGCGTTCAGATGGCTGACGATCGCTTTGACGCCCATCGGGCCGGACGTGCCGTTCCCCTCCAGCGCCAGCCGGTAGATCAGCCGCACCGTGTCGGCGTGCAGCGGATCGATCTCCAGCTTCTTCTTGGTCTTCGCCCCGCGCTGCTCGGCCGCGACGATGCGGTAGCCGATCGGCGGCAGTGCGCCGTTCCAGAAGCCCTGCCGGGCGTTCTCCTTCAAGGCGCGCATAACGTGCTTGCCGTTCTCCTTGGACTGATACTCATCGAACAACGCCATGATCTGGCGCATCATGACGTGCATCGGATCGTCACCCATCTCCTGGGTGATCGAGACCAGCTTCACCCCGTTCTTCGCCAGCTTGCGGACATAGAATTCCAGCTCGAAGTGATCGCGGAAGAAGCGGCTGAACGAATGGACGACGACGATATCGAAGGGCGCGGGCTTGGTGGTGCCTGCCTCGATCATGCGCTGGAACTCGGGACGGCGATCGTTGGTTGCGGTCGCGCCCGGCTCGACGAAGGTGTCGATGAGCTGGTAGCCGCGCGACAGGCAGTAGGCCTCGCCCTGGCGCTTCTGGTCGGGGATCGACACATCGTGCTCGGCCTGCCGCGCGGTCGAGACGCGGAGATACAGGGCGGCGCGCGTGGCGATGCTGGGTGTTTCAGCGTTCATGACCGGCCTCCCGCTGACATGGCGAGCGGCGCATGGTGCTCCGTCAGAGGCAAGTCCAGCGCCACGCGATCATGGATGACCTTGGGCGCGAGCTTGCGCCCGCTGCGCTCCATGCGGATCAGGCCATAGCCAACCATGGTTTTCAGGGTCCGCGACAGGTTGGACTTGGCCCGGCCGGTGATGTCGGACAGTTCCTCCACCGACCCCGGCGCCTGCTCGGCGATGATGCGCAACAACTCGCGGTTCCCGGCAGACAGCACCTTGGCGAAGGATTCGGTCGAGGTGAACCACACCTTCGGCTCGTCGGGCCTGGGTTTCTCCTCCCCGCGCGCGATCCGCATCGTGCGGGCCTTCATCTCCTCGTAATCGGCAATCCCGACCTTCAGCGTCGTCATGGGAGAACTCCTCGTTCCTTCAGCACCGCGTCCACCAACTGCCAGAAGTCGGCCATCAATGTGCCGGCGTCCTGATAGTCGTATGGCTTCACCGTCTGGAGCCGATGCCGATGATCCTGCGGCTCGCCCCGTTTCTGGCGGCCGACCGGATGGGCATTGTCGAAGCCGACCAGCCGTTCGCCCGAAGGCCCGTGAAGCGTGAGCGAATAGTCGAGGCCATGCGGCTTCCCCGGGGAGACCGGAATCCGCGTCGCCACGAACTTGACCCAATGACCGCCCGCGGGATCGACGACGAGCATTTGGCCGTCGAGATCCAGCAAAGCGTCAAGGCTCGGATCGCGACCCTCGCTCATGCCCAATACATATCAGACTGAGATAACAATGCAAGCCTCCTGATGCTCAGGACGGCTTCGGACGATGGTCGGAAATTGGCGTCCTGGGGAATGATGGTCGGGTCGATCGCGACCTGTCGCCGCTTATACGGCCTCAACGGGACGGCCCGAACAGCTCGTCGAAGATATCGCCGAACCACGCCTCGAACAGGTCGATCTCGGCCTCTGTCACCGGCACACGGTCAGGCCAGTCGTCAGTGACGATCCAGGTTTCGACATCGTGTTTCGGGGGACGGCCGATGCGCGGGGCCGGCGTCTCGATCTCGTCCTGCGGGACATAGTCGTAGAGATCGTCGGGCAGGATACCGGACACGACAGAGAGCCGACCTTGCGAGTGATCAGCGCCGCGCCGGGACATAGGAGTCGCTTCTTGTGAGAATACCAATCGTAAAGACACTCGCCCCTTCGCCCTGACGCCGCGCAATTCTCCCAGCATCGGCAGATTGCGCGTCGTGTGAAGACAGCGCTTTGCGATACCTCGGTTGGATACTGCGATCAGTCCCGCGACGATGGACGGGTGTCGGCATCATGACTGCCCGCCCGTGGCCGACGGCATAGTCCGCCTCGCCTTCGCGAAGGCCCGATCCGTCTGGATGAACCGCTCCAGCATCGGCACGATCAGGCGGACGGGATCGGTCGGCGGGTGGTTGTTCTCGCGACCAAGCGCTTCGGCATAGGCCGTGAGGTCACGGTGCAGGACAGCGGGCAATTCGACCGTCAGCTTCACGGGCTTGTCGTCGGCGATCGGGCCGAGTTTCAGCTTGGTCATGGTGTGGCTCCGTAGGCTTCGAGCACGAGATCTCTCGTAACAACAACACGGACGGGGAAACCCGGCCTGATGGTCAGCGTCGGCGCGATGTTGAGCTGGCGCTGGACGATCTGCCGGCCGGTTTGACCGATGCTGTCGGATGCGCCGTCGCGGATGGCGCTGAGCAGATCGCTCTCGTCACTGGACGATCCCGTGTTGGCGCCAATGCTGAGGAGTGTCGAAAGCGCCGCCGCCTTGAACAGTTCGCCCCAATGATAATCGACGCCATCCTCCAGCCCCGCATAGCCTTCGGCGTCCGCGCCCGGCTGGCGCTCCAGAACGATCGAGCGGCCGTTCGGCATGATGAGCCGGTTCCAGACCAGCAGGACACGGCGCTGGCCGAAGCCGACGCCATTGTCGTACTGGCCGATCAGCCGTGTGCCCTGTGGTACGAGCAGAATGCGACCGGTCGGGCTGTCGTAGATATTCTCCGTCACCTGGGCGGTGATCTGTCCGGGCAGATCGGAGCGGATGCCGGTGATGAGCGCAGCCGGAATGACTGCGCCGGCCTGAAGGATATTCGGCGACGCCGGCGCGGCCAAGCGATCCGGCGCGACGGTGCGCCGGTCGGCCGCCTGATTGAGGAAGGCGAGCTGCCGGTCCTGCGCGGTGGGCGTCGCTGGCTGTGGCGCGAGGCCGAGGCTCGTCAGGTCCGGGAGCGGAGTTGGGACATTGGCGGGCGCGGTCGCTGGTGACGCGACGTTGCGCGTCTCGGTCGAGGCAAACAGCCGGCCGGTCCGCGCCGCCTCGATTTCCTGAAGCCGCCGCTGCTCTTCGGCGCTGAGACCGGGCGTCACTGCGCCGGGCGTGACCATGCCCGGTGCTGGCACGGGCTGGCCACGGTTCTGCGCATCCAGGATAGGTCGGCCGAGATCGCCGGGCAAAGCGGGTCCGAGGACCGGGCCGGTATAGTCCTTGGGCAGGCCGGAAAGACCGTCCGGGGTCGAGCGGTTGTCGGTGGAGATCAGTTCCTCTGGCCTGCCGCCGTCGCGGGTCTGGAGCGCATAGATCAGCGCGCCGCCAATACTGAGGCTGCCGACCAGGCCGAGACCGGCCAGAACCTTCCGCGACAACCGGGTGACGCGCGGCGGTTCGGCACGAAGGCGCATCGGTGCGACCGGCTCGCCGGTCAGCGGACGGGCGTCATCGTCGTCCGGCGTCGGCCCTGGCTTCGCGCTCTTATCGGGATCGATCTCGCTCACGATGCTGGCCTCCCGTCAGTGCGGGTGATGCGGACGCGCTTCTGGTTGTCACCCGTACCGAAGCGCAGTTCGGCGGCGGCGAACAGCCGATCGACGATCATGTGACGGCCGCGCACCCGGTAGTTCACCAGTTCGGAGGTATTACCCTCGGGACCGACGACGAACAGCGGCGGCATCTCCCCTTGCGCGATGCCGCGCGGGAATTCGATGAAGACCTGCCGACCATCGTCGAAGGCGCGGAGCGGCCGCCAGGGCGCGCGGTCGCCCTCGATCGCATAGCGGAAGTTGACGTTGGCGAGATCGACACCGCTGGCGACCGGCTGCGCGGCCTCGGCTTGTTGGTTCTGACGACGCAGGGCGATGAGCTGGTCCTGCGGATATTGCCAGGACACCGACGCCATATAGGTCCGCTCGGTCGAGCGCAGCTCCATATGGTAGGTGCGCAGATTGGTATTGATGACGAGATTGGTCATCAGATCGGTGCGGGTTGGCTTAACCAGGATATGGACCTGTTGGGTCGCCCCCGAACCGCTCAGCGTGTCGCCGATGATCCAGCGCACCGTGTCGCCGGCGGCGACCGGACCGGAGCCGACGAGGGTTTCGCCGGGCTGAAGCGCGATGTCGGTGATCTGCCCGACGGCGGTATAGACCTGATAGAGCGCGCCGCCGGTATAGGGATAGACCTGCATGGCGTTGATGAAGCCGTCGCGGACCGGTTGGACGCGGGCCTGCGCGTTCGCCTGATTGACGCGCGCGGCGGGATCGGTCGGCTCGGGCGTCTGACGCGAGCGCTCCACCCGCTTCATCTGGCCGGGCAGCGGCAAGGGCCGGGGCAGTTCGACGACGGTGACGGGCGCTGGGGGATCGACCGTCTGCACGGCGGGCGCAGCATCGTCATAGGCGATCTCGGGCGGTTTTTGCGTCGTGGCGCAGCCGGCGAGCGCCGTTGCGGCAAGCAGCAAAACTGCGAATGAGCTTTTACGGAAAGCAGGCTTTCCGGCTCCGCACATCGGCGGCATTGCGTGAATATGGTTCGCCGGATGTCCGGCGGTCAGTTGAGACGGCCGGATCATTGTCCAAGCTCCTTCGACCAGTTGATGGCGTTGACGTATATTCCGAGCGGGTTGGCCCGGAGCTTCTCGGCGTCGCGGGGTGGCGCAACAGCAATGGTGAGAATGGCGCTCCAGCGCGATGTCTCGGCCAGCGAGCCGTCCTGATAACGGCGCTCGACCCAGGCGACACGGAAGCTGTCCGGTGAAGCGCGAATGACAGACGACACCTCGACAGCGATCTGCTGCTTGCCGACCTTGGTGAAGGGGTCGTTGACGCGGGCATAGTCGTTCAGCGCCATGGCCCCGCGATCGGTGGTGAACTCATAGGCGCGCAGCCAGTTCTGCCGCACGATGATGGCGTCGGCCGGAATGCTGCGGACCTGCTCGATGAAGCGCGCGAGGTGCCAGGCGATCTGCGGATCGGTCGGGCGATAGTCGGCGACGGCCGGGGCAATGGCTTGCGCTTGCCCGAGCTTATCGACCTGCACCACCCACGGCACGATCGAGCCATTGGCCGATTGCCAGACCAGTGCGCCGGACAGACCGGCCGACAGGATCAGCGATCCGAAGGCCATCAGCCGCCAGTTCTTCGCTTGCAAGCGGGCCGAACCGATGCGGTCGTCCCAGACTTGGGCGGCGCGTTGATACGGCGTCTCGGGTTGCGGCGTCCTGCCGTAATGCGTGGAGGGTCGTTTGAACATCAGCGGTCGCTTTCGGAGAGGTTGACGGAGGAGCCGCCGCCATGGCTGTCGCCGGATTTGACGGCATGGGCGGCGGCCTGGATGCCGTGGGAGGCTTGCTGGCCGCGCTTCATGCGCTTGGCCCATGCGGGCGGGCCGTCAGCGCTGGCGGACGAAGACGATGCGGATGGAGCGTCGGCGCTCGCGTTCGGCGCGGCCTCGCCGGTGACGGCGCGTTCGCCGGCCTGGAAGCTGTCCTTCATGGAGGCGGCGGCGCGCTTGAATGGGCTGGCGATGGCGGACCCGGCCTGGGACGCGCCGGTACTGGCGACACCCGATGCGCCTCCGGCCCGATAGGCGGCGGTCGCACCACCCGCGAGGGTCGCGCCGCCTCTGGCGGCAGCGGCAGCACCTCCGGCAAGAGCGGCCCCGCCGGACGCGACGGCGCCGATCGCAGCACCTCCGGCGGCGACCATACCGCCTGCGGCGAGACCCGTTCCAATGGCCGCGCCCGCACCGAGCTGCGGGCCGCCAGAGACGAGGCCGTTGGCGATGCCGGGACCGAAGATGCCGAGGCCGAGCAGCGATAGCGCCGCCAGCACGATCGCCATGGCGTCGTCGATCGTCGGCGCCGTGCCACTGACGCCCGCGGTGAACTGGCTGAACAGTGTCGAGCCGATGCCGATGATGACCGCCAGCACCAGCACCTTGATGCCGCTGGAAATGACGTTGCCGAGCACCCGTTCGGCCATGAAGGCGGACTTGCCGAACAGGCCGAAGGGAATGAGTACGAAGCCAGCCAGCGTCGTCAGCTTGAACTCGATCAGCGTGACGAAGAGCTGGATGGCGAGGATGAAGAAGGCGAGCAGCACCAGCGCCCAGGCGAAGAGCAGGCAGGCGATCTGGATGAAGTTCTCGAAGAAGGAGATCCAGCCCATCAGGCCGGAGATCGATTCGAGCAGCGGCCGTCCGGCGTCGAGACCGACCTGCGCCACCTTGCCGGGGCGCAGGAGATCGGCTGTCGTGAACCCCGTGCCCGAAGCCTTCAGGCCAAGGCCGGCGAAGCTCTCGAAGACGATCCGCGCGAGATTGTTCCAGTTGCCGATGATGTAGGCGAAGACACCGACGAACAGCGTCTTCTTGATGAGGCGTCCGATGATGTCGTCATCGCCGCCCATCGACCAGAACAGCGCCGCCAGCGTCACGTCGATGACGATCAGCGTCGTGGCGATGAACGCGACCTCGCCCGACAGCAGGCCGAAGCCACTGTCGATATATCGGGTGAAGACGGCCAGGAACTGGTCGATGACGCCGGTGCCGCCCATGCTCTATCGCTCCTCGGCCGGTTCCGCAGGCGCGGTCTGTTTGGTGATGGGTTCGTCGTTCGCAGAGATGGAAGGCGCGGATTGCGGGGCCGTGGGTCGCGGCGACCTGTCGAGACCGAGGAAGCGGTCACGGCTCGCGGCCCAGATGCGCAGACATTCGGCATCACGCGCGCCGGCCTCGCCGAGACGCTGGCACCGGCGCTGCCCCACACGCAGCGGATCGGGTGCGGCTGGCGCGACTACGGCGGGAGCAGGATCAGCCGGCGTGTCGTCCTTGCGGGTCATTTGGATCGCGGTGGCGGTGATCGCAACGCCCGCAAAGACAGCGGCGGCGATGCGGGCGAGCGTCTTGCCTTCCATGGCGCGTCTCTCCCGGTCAGTTGTTGCCGTTATTGAACATCTGCGCATTGCCGGGCTGGTAGCCCGTGCCCGGCGTCAGGAACCGCCGACGCTGCTCGCGGCCCTGTTCGGCTGCGGCGGCCCGCTCGGCCTCGGTCAGCGCCTGCGCCCGGCCGTTGGCGGCAACGACGGCGGTGAGATCGGCAAGCTGCTGGGCCTGGAGCGCGAGAAGCTGGTTGCCGGCCTGTGTCGCCTGAAGTGCGCCGGTCGCGGACTGGCTCGATCCGACCAGCGCCGCCATCTGGCTGCGGTTGGTGTCGATATTGCCGACGACGCCGGCCTGCACCTTCATCGCGTCCTGCAAGCCGCCGACGGTATTCTGCCAGCGCGAGCGGGCATCGGAGACGAGCTGGCTGTCGGAGGCCGACATCGAGACGTTGCCGTATTTCTGCTGGAAGAGCTGGTCGATCTGCTGGACGTCATAGGCGACGTTCTGCGCCTGTTTCAGAAGCGCTTGCGTCCGCTGGACCGACTGCTGGAGCTGTTGCAGCGAGGAAAATGGCAGACTGGCGAGGTTGCGGGCCTGATTGATCAGCATCTGCGCTTCGTTCTGAAGCTGCGTGACCTGCTGGGTGATCGACTGAAGGGTGCGCGCCGCCGTCAGGATGTTCTGGCTGTAGTTCCAGGGATCGAACACCGTGATGGCATGGGCCGGCGTCGTCACCGTGATCGGCGACAGGGCAAGCGGCACGGACAGGATGGATGCGGCGAAGAGGGCCGCGCGTGAACGACGAAGCGTCATGATGAAATCTCCAAGTTGGTGAGGTCGGGGATGAGGTCGGCGGCCCAGGCGACGCCGCGATGGCGCAGCCAGGCGGTGAGGAAGCGGTCGCGGCCGTGCTCGGCGACGATGCGGGCTATCTCGGCCTGATCGGTCTTCGACGAGGCGGCGCAGAGCGCCAGCGCCACATCGGACAGACCCAGCTCGAACAGCCGGTTGCCGCGCCGAGACTGGCAGTAGTAATCCCGCTTGGGCGTCGCCCGTGCGAGAATCTCGATCTGTCGGTCGTTGAGGCCGAAGCGGCGATAGATGGCTGTGATCTGCGGTTCGATCGCCCGTTCGTTCGGGAGTAGAAGCCGGGTCTGGCAGCTTTCGATGATGGCGGGTGCGATGGCGCTCCCATCGATGTCGCTCAATGACTGCGTGGCGAAGATCACGGACGCGTTCTTCTTGCGCAGCGTCTTCAGCCATTCGCGGAGCTGGCCGGCGAACCCTTCGTCGTCCAGCGCCAGCCAGCCTTCGTCGATGATGATGAGCGTCGGTGAGCCGTCGAGCCGGTCGCCGATGCGGTGGAACAGGTAGGCCAGCACGGCGGGCGCGGCCTCGGTGCCGATCAGCCCTTCGGTCTCGAACGCCTGAACCGTGGCGGAGCCAAGATATTCGGCCTCGGCGTCGAGCAGACGGCCATGGGCGCCGCCGACGCAGTAAGGCCGGAGCGCCTGCTTCAGGTCGTTCGACTGAAGCAGGACCGCGAGGCCGGTGATGGTGCGCTCTGCCACGGGTGCGGACGCCAACGAGGTCAGCGCCGTCCAGATATACTCTTTCACCTCCGGGGTGATGGCGACGCCTTCGCGGGTCAGGATGGCCACGATCCAATCGGCCGCCCAGGCACGCTCAGGGACATCATGGATGCGGGCGAGCGGCTGAAGCGACACGCTCTCGTCGCTGCCGTCGCTCAGTCCGCCGCCGAGATCGTGCCAGTCCCCACCCATCGCCAGTGCGGCGGCGCGAATACTGCCGCCGAAGTCGAAGGCGAAGACCTGCGCACCGGCGTAGCGCCGGAACTGGAGAGCCATGAGCGCGAGCAGTACGGACTTGCCCGCACCGGTCGGGCCGACGACGAGCGTGTGCCCGACGTCGCCGACGTGAAGGGATAACCGGAACGGGGTCGAGCCTTCGGTCTTGCCGAAGAGCAGTGGGGGCGCTGCAAAATGCTCGTCCCGTTCCGGACCCGCCCACACCGCCGAAAGCGGGATCATGTGGGCGAGGTTCAAAGTCGAAATCGGCGGTTGCCGGACATTGGCGTAGACATGGCCGGGCAAGCTGCCGAGCCAGGCGTCCGCTGCGTTGATGGTTTCCGCCATCGCCGTGAAATCGCGGCCCTGGACGATTTTTTCCGTCTGCCGGAGCTTCTCGTCGGCGAGACGCGGATCATCGTCCCAGACCGTGATCGTCGCGGTGACATAGGCGACACCGGCATAGTCCGCGCCCAGTTCCTGCAGGGCCATGTCGGCATCCGCCGCCTTGTTGGCGGCGTCGGTATCGACCAGGGCCGAGGCCTCGTTGGTCATCACCTCCTTCAGGATGGCGGCGATCGACTTGCGCTTGGCGAACCATTGCCGCCGGATCTTGGTCAGCAGCTTCGTCGCGTCCGTCTTGTCGAGCAGGATGGCGCGGGTGGACCAGCGATAGGGAAAGGCCAGCCGGTTCAGCTCGTCGAGCAGGCCGGGCGTGGTCGCGGTCGGGAAACCGACGATAGTCAGGACGCGCAGATGCGTCGAACCTAATCGCGGCTCCAGCCCGCCGGTGAGCGGCTGGTCGGCAACGAGCGCGTCGAGATACATCGGCGTTTCAGGCACGCGGACGCGATGGCGGTTGGTTGAAACGCAAGAATGCAGATAGGTCAGCGTCTCGGCGTCATCGAGCCACAGGCATTCGGGCATGAAGCCTTCGACCAGTTGCAGCACGCGGTCAGTGCGATCGACGAAGACGGTGAGCATCTCGCGTCCATCGACGCCCGACCGCTTGCGGCCCTCGTACAGCCAGGTCTCCGCCCGTGCCGCGTCCTCGGCCGGCGGCAGGTAGGTGAATGTCAGGAAGTAGCTGGACTCGAAATGGCTTCCCGCCTCCTCGAAGTTCGCCTTGCGCTCGGCGTCCACCAGTGCCGAGGCGGCATCGGGAAATCGGCTGGCTGGATAGGACGCTGCCTCATGGCGCTGTGCTTCGACGAAGATCGCCCATCCCGATCCGAGGCGGCGGAAGGCGTTGTTCAATCGGCCGGCGACGGCGACCAGTTCGGCCGGCACGGCGCTATCGAGGTCTGGACCGCGAAACCGCGCGGTGCGCTGGAACGAGCCGTCCTTGTTGAGGACGACGCCGGAACCGACCAGCGCTACCCACGGCAGGAAGTCGGCGAGACGGATGGCGGTGCGGCGATATTCTGCGAGGTTCATCATGGGATCGGCCTCCTCAAACGCCGAGATGGCCGGAGATGCGCAGATGGCGGCGCACCACATCGACGAACATCGGATCGCGCTTGGCCGCCCAGACGGCGGCAAGGTGCCCGACCGCCCAGATGGCGAGGCCGACCAGCCAGAGGCGCAGACCGAGGCCGAGCGCCGCCGCCAGCGTGCCGTTGAGGATGGCGAGACCACGCGGCGCGCCGCCGAGCAGGATATGCTCGGTCAGCGCCCGGTGGACCGGTACGGCATAGCCCGGCACCTCGACCTGCTCGACGCCGCCCGCCATCAGACCAGTGCCCCGCCGCCGAACGAGAAGAACGACAGGAAGAAGCTCGACGCGGCGAAGGCGATCGACAGGCCGAAGACTATCTGGATCAGGCGGCGGAAGCCGCCTGAGGTGTCGCCGAAGGCCAGCGCCAGACCGGTCGAGATGATGACGATCACCGCGATGATCTTGGCGACCGGCCCTTCGATCGACTGGAGAATGGATTGCAGCGGCGCTTCCCACGGCATCGACGAGCCGGAGGCGTAGGCGGCGGGCGCCAACATGAGGCTGAGGGAAACGGTGGCGGCGGCCATCGCCATGTGGCGGCAGCCGCGCGAAAGCGTGCGGATCATCGGATATCTCCTGTGGGTTCAAGATTGAGGTCGGGCTGGATGTCGCCGCCGTCGTTGACGGCAGGCACGACGCGGTAATCGCCATCGGGGCCGAGGCCTTCGACGCGGGCGAGTTCAACGAGGCGGCGCTGCGATCCACGCCCGGCCAGGACCGCGACGAGATCGATCGTCTCGGCGATCAGCGCGCGCGGCACGGTGACGACGGCCTCCTGGATGAGCTGTTCGAGGCGGCGTATCGCGCCGATGGCAGAGCCGGCGTGGATTGTACCGATGCCGCCGGGATGGCCGGTGCCCCACGCCTTCAAGAGATCGAGTGCCTCGGGGCCGCGCACCTCGCCGATCGGAATGCGATCGGGCCGCAGCCGGAGCGATGAGCGCACGAGATCGGAGAGCGAGGCGACGCCATCCTTGGTGCGCATGGCAACGAGGTTGGGTGCTGCGCATTGAAGCTCGCGCGTATCCTCGATGATGACGACGCGATCGGCGCTCTTCGCCACTTCGGCCAGCAGCGCATTGGTCAGGGTCGTCTTGCCGGTGGACGTGCCGCCGGCGACGAGGATGTTGGCGCGTCCCGCGACTGCCGTGCGCAACGCCTCGGCCTGTTCCGTCGTCATGATGTCGGCGCCGACATAATCGTCGAGTGTGAACACGGCGACGGCGGGCTTGCGAATGGCGAAGGCCGGCGCGGCGACGACGGGCGGCAACAGCCCCTCGAACCGCTCACCGCTCTCGGGCAGTTCGGCGGAGACGCGTGGTGCGCCGGCATGGACTTCCGCGCCAACGTGATGCGCGACGAGGCGGACGATCCGCTCGCCATCGGCTGGGGCGAGCCTCTCGCCCGTGTCGGACAGACCTTCCGCCAGCCGGTCGATCCAGAGCCGCCCGTCCGGGTTCAGCATCACTTCGACGACGGCGGGGTCTTCCAAAAATCGCGCGATGGCGGGGCCGAGCGCGGTGCGCAGCATCCGCGCGCTTCGCGTCAAACTCTCCGAATTCTGGTGCGATACCGCCATCCGATCCCCGATCTCGCCGGGGACAACACAGACGCTTCCCGGACGGGGATGATTAAAAGAGCCGGAAGTTTGGCTGCTTCAACAAGTATCTAACAGCCGGCGGGCATAGCGCAGAAAAGGCGGCAATCGGCGGGATTGAAAATCCCACGATCGGTAGTGATGAGCTATGTCTACTCTTGTCGAAATCAGAAAAGGCAACGCGATGAGCAATAATCCGGGCAAGAAGGGCAAGCCTGCGCCGTGGGTCAAGCGAGAGCGCGACGATCGCGACCGAGCGCTGGACGAGTATAAGCAGGCGCATCATCCCGCCTATCGGGCGTGGCGCGAGGCTCGTAGCGAAGTCGGCAGGAAATCCCGTGCGGAAGCCGAAGCTCTGTTTCCGGACTTGTCGGGCATCAGCCAGTCGATGAAACACTCTGAGAAGGCGGTCGGCACCTGGGACAAAGCGAACAAAAATCCGATGACATGGGAGGAATCCCAAGCATTGGAAGCTGAGTTCGCCAAAACCTATGTCCTGATCGACCGCTCATAGGACGTGCGGCTGGACGATCAGCGGCGTCCGTCATCCTGACGTATCGCCACCATTTCGCCCGGCGTCGATGTCCCGTGACAGCTCCTTCAGGAACCGGTCGCCCGTCGCCAGTCTCCGCCCGAGCGATTGCAGGAACCCGTCGAAGCGTTCCGCCCCCTTCGCCCGCGCCGATGCCTGGGCGCTATCGGGCAGCGGCGGGGTCACGGTCAGCCAGAAGCGGATGAACAGCGACAGCGTTTCGCCGACGATGGCGAGATCCTCGTCCAGCCCATCGACCTGACGGCCGAGCTTGTCCATGCGGCGGGCGAAGACAGCCTCCAGGCGCTCGGAGGCATCGGCCGACAGGAACGACGCCACGGCCGCCTCGATCACGGCCGATTTGGAGACATTGCGGCGGAGCGCCAGCGCTTCGACCTTCTTCAGAAGATCCGGCTCGAAATAGACATTCATGCGGGTCTTGGTCTGCATGGCGGCGGCTCCTTACAGTTCGATGCCGTCGGCCGGGTCCATCGTCGCCTGACGGGCGACGGACGTGACCTGCTGGCGGATGGTGCGAGCCTTGGCGGCGTCCACGTCCGGTTCGTCGTCGAGCACATCGAACTCGTGCCCGGCCGGGCGGTCTTCCGACACGATCTCCTCATGCTCGGGCAGTTCCGGCTCGCGACGGATGCCGGCATTGGCAGGATCGGTCGCGGCGACGTCCGGCGTCGGCGGTGCGGATGGTGCGGTGGGCGTTGGTATCATCAGCGCCGACCAGTCGTCGCCTGATTGGATTTGCGGGGTCTTTACTCCGACGGACAGGTCCGGCGGCGGCAGCAACCGCTCCTTGAATCGGGTATCCTCGTAATAGCGCGCCTTCCTCGCCCGGATCGGCGGCACGCCCGCGACCAGCAGCAGTTCCTCGGTCGGCGGAAGCTGCATCACCTCGCCGGGCGTCAGCAGCGGCCGAGCCGTCTCCTGCCGCGACACCATGAGATGGCCGAGCCAGGGCGACAGCCGGTGGCCGGCATAGTTGGTGGAATCGCGCATCTCGGTCGCGGTGCCGAGCGAATCCGACACCCGCTTGGCGGTGCGCTCGTCATTGGTGGCGAAGGCGACGCGGACATGGCAATTGTCGAGCACCGAATTGTTCGCGCCATACGCCTTCTCGATCTGATTGAGGCTCTGCGCGATCAGAAAACTCTTGATGCCGTAGCCGGCCATGAAGGCCAGCGCCGACTCGAAGAAGTCGAGCCGCCCCAGCGCCGGAAACTCGTCGAGCATCAGCAACAGCCGATGGCGTTTGACGGCGTTCAATTCCTCGGTCAGCCGCCGCCCGACCTGATTGAGGATCAGGCGGATCAGCGGCTTGGTGCGGGCGATGTCGGACGGCGGCACGACGAGGTAGAGGCTGACCGGCCGCTTGCCCGAGACGAGATCGGCGATGCGCCAGTCGCAGCGCGCCGTCACCTTCGCCACCACGGGATCGCGGTAGAGGCCGAGGAACGACATGGCGGTGGACAGCACGCCGGAGCGTTCGTTGTCGGATTTGTTCAGCAGCTCGCGCGCCGATGAGGCAATGACTGGATGGACGCCCGCCTCGCCGAGATGCGGCGTGGACATCATGGCGCGCAACGTCGCCTCCACCGGGCGCTTCGGATCGGAGAGGAAGTTGGCTACGCCGGCCAGCGTTTTGTCAGCTTCGGCATAGAGGACATGCAGGATCACCCCGACCAGCAGCGAATGGCTGGTCTTCTCCCAATGGTTGCGCTTGTCGAGCGCGCCTTCGGGATCGACCAGGATGTCGGCGATGTTCTGAACGTCGCGCACTTCCCAATCGCCGCGACGCACCTCCAGCAGCGGATTGTAGGCCGAGGACTTGGCGTCAGTCGGATCGAACAGCAACACGCGGCCATGCCGCGCGCGAAAGCCCGCCGTCAGTCCCCAATTCTCGCCCTTGATGTCATGGACGATGACGCTGCCCGGCCAGGTCAGCAGCGTCGGCACGACGAGACCGACGCCCTTGCCGGAGCGGGTCGGCGCGAAGCACAGCACATGCTCCGGCCCGTCATGGCGCAGATAGTCGCGGTCCAGCTTGCCAAGCACCACGCCATCCGGGCCGAGCAGCCCGGCTGCCTTTACCTCCTCTGGCGAAGCCCAACGCGCCGAGCCGTAGGTGGCGACATTCTTCGCCTCGCGTGCTCGCCAGACCGACAGGCTGATCGCCACCGCGATTGAGAGGAAACCGCCCGACGCGGCGATAAACGCGCCCTCGATGAAGATCGGGGGCGCATAGGCGTCGTATGCATACCACCACCAGAAGAAGGCGGGCGGATAGTAGAAGGGCCAGCCGCCAAGCTCGAACCACGGCGTACCGAGTTGTCCCTGAAAGCCGAGCCGCCACGCCGTCCACTCGGTCGCGCCCCAGATCGTCGCCAGCACGATGACGACGACGATGGTGATCTGGCCCCAGAGGACACGGCTTCCCGACATACACGCTCCGATCGGCAAAAGAGACGGAGCCGATCAGAGAATAGGCGGTTTCGCGAGAAGCAACAGAAAAGAACAGCGAGCGTGTTGCCGGATACCGTGGCGTAGAAATCGGACGGGTCAGTGCCGCGTGTTGCGGGCTTCTTCGACAGCCTGTTCCAGAATGCGCCGGTAGCCGATCTTCGTCATCCACTGCGCACGGGCGAGATGGCTTTCCCAGCACGCCCGAGTCCGAACTTGCTCGGCTACCGGATCACGATGCAGCACTATCCGCGCCACTTCGGTCCAGTCCGCACCGTCGGTTTCGGCGTCCAGCAGGCGCAGATAGGTGACGAAATGCGCCTCGTCATAGAGAGTCACGTCCGGTTCCATCGGCGCCAGGTCATTAACGTCAGGATCGAGTTCGGGTTTGACGCGCATCTGGTCCTCCCTCGGACCCACGGAAACGATAATCCTGAAATGGGATAATCCCAGATCAGGATTAGCGGAACTGCTCCCCTTTTTCAATGGAGAGCCGTTCCGAATGCAGAAAACCTTGCGCTCGCCCCGCCAACAACTTCTTCAGACACTTCTCTCGGCAGCACGCAAGGACAGAAATCTGACGCAGGCGGAACTAGCCGAGCGACTGAACAAGCCGCAGTCCTTCGTCGCCAAGTATGAGAACGGAGAGCGACGGATTGATGTTGTCGAGTTCGTAGATATTGCGGCTGCGCTTGAAGTGTCCACCGCTGAAATACTGTCGAGAATCGAATCGGTCGGTCGCGGATCAATAAGCAACTGACGCAGGAGGCATTGGCGGATCGCTCGGGCTTGAGCGCCCGCTACGTCGGAGCGGTCGAACGCGCCGACGTATCCGTAGCGTTACTGTCCTGGCCAGGTTGCGGCCCTTGGGTATCAAATCGGGCTCGCTTCTGAAGGCGTTAGGCGGGCCGAACTGACTTGCGCATTTCGTCGGCAAGGCTGAGCAGGTTCGCCAACGCAGCGCTTCGATTGTGCGGCGACCATACGGCGCTGAACCGTGCCTGCTCCGTCTCGTCGGCGACCGGACGGAAAACGACACCTGGGAATGGAACATGCGTTGCAGCTTCGCACATCAGCGCAATGCCTTCGCCATCCGCGACCATGTGCATGAGCGTATCGCGCCCGACATCGAAACGGCGGATACTCGGTGCTCTCTCCTGCTCGGCGATCCGCCTGACAATGTGGTCGTTTACTTGCGGTCCAGTGCCGCCTTGCCGAACAAGGAAGGCTTCAGAGGCGAGATCCTGCCACGAGACCCGCTCAGCCAAGGCGAGCCTATGATCGGCCGGCAAGGCAACAACGAAAGCTTCAGTCCAAATCTGCCGGGAGTGGCAATCCGACGCATCCACTGCCCCGACGACGAAGGCGATGTCGAGCGCGCCTTCGCGGACTTGCCGGATTGTGTCGGCGGATCGCCCCTCAGCGATCACGAATTCGATGGTCGGATGCTCCTCGCGATACCTGCGTTTGAGATCGGCGAGGAAGCCGGCCGCGATCGAGGAATGCAGTCCGACATTGAGATGCCCGATCACACCCGTCGAAATCGCTCCCGCCGTCTTGATGGCATGATCGAGATGCTCGATGCCAGTCGAGATCTCGGCAATGAAGCTGCGTCCGGCCTCGGTCAACCGAACGCCGCGATGCCGCCTCTCGAATAGCAGGATGCCGAGATCCTCCTCCAGCGCCTTGATCCGTGTGCTTACGCTCGATTGGCTGACACCGAGAATGTTGGCTGCGTGACGGAAATTGAGAACATCGGCGACCGTCACAGCTTGCCTCAAGGCGACGAGAGGAATTCTCCCGAGGCCGCCCGGAGGAAGAGACAATGAATCAAGTGTCTGCTTCTTGCTGCTCCGCATCTACCGTCATTCACTCGAAGATTTTCACGAGGGATCTGGCTGTTCCTCGAAGGGCTACGGGAAACAGGTTTTGGATGGCGAGGGGTTGACTGAGCGGCAGCATCACTGACCTTCATTCGTGCGTCGCGCAAAAAAGGTGAGCCCGACGAGAGATGTTGCCATCACGCGCCTACTCCGCCATCCACGGCAATCACGGAGCCCGTGATGTAGCTCGCCGCCGGAGAGGCAAGGAACGCTACCACCGCGGCAATCTCCTCGGGCTGAGCATAGCGGCCGAGCGCAGTGACCGACTTCAGCCAGTCAGCGAATGGGCCACTGTCCGGGTTCATCTCGGTTTCGACCGGGCCGATCGCAAGCGCGTTGACGGTGATCCGCTTCGGCCCAAGGTCGCGCGCGGCGCCTTTGACATAACCAGCGATCGCAGCTTTGGTGGACGAATAGTCGGCTAGGCCCGGCGCGCCAACGCGGACCGCCGCAGTAGACGACATCGCAATGATGCGCCCGCCCTCGCCAATGATCTGAGAGGCAGCTCGTATTGCTGCGATCACGCCGGTGACGTTCACAGCATGCATCCGGTCAAGTGCGGTGGTGTCGTTGATATCTACGGCACCTGCTTCGAACACACCTGCGTTTGCAACGAGAATATCGAGCTGTCCGAATTCTCGGTAGACGTCGGCGACAAGCGCCGCCACTTGCGCCGAATCTGCCTGATCGGCCTTGAACGCCTTTGCGCGAACGGTCTTCCGCTCCATATCGGACACAACGGACATGGCCCTATCTCCACTCGCGGAGTAGCTGATCGCGACATCCGCGCCGAGATCGGCGAGCGCCATCGCAGAGGCTGCACCGATGCCGCGCGAACCGCCTGTCACCAGTGCGACTTTGCCGGAAAGTGCCTTTGTCATTGTCAATCTCCTTTGTTATCTTTGTCGTCAAGATTTCGCATTAGCGTCTGTCACCGCGCGGGAAGCCGTCGGCCTCTATGCCCGTGAGAACGACAACAGGACTTCGTAGGCCGAAGCCTTCCTACTAGGCACCGAATTCGCGGGTCATAGCTTTGATAGCCGCCGCGCAAGTCGCGATTAGAGAACTCAGAATATCCGCCCCGAGGCCTCTCCGGTTTATCGCAATTGGTTCGCCGCGAGCGCGCGCCAGTCCCTTTTATTCTAGACCTGCTGTTGTGTACGATCACGAACGCACCAAATAAAAAAGAGCGCGAACATTGGGAAGAGCGCCTGCACAATTCCTAAAACGTAAGCACTTGTGGTTGTCAGCAATATTCCAGCTGCTCCCAAGGCAAACAAACATGCAAACTTGATCAGAGTCAGGCCGGGCTCAACCTTCCCCCGCGCAACGAGGATAAGCCCCGCTATTCCGGCCAGTCCAAGCATAAGGTTGTAGACGCCCTGATTAACAAACAGGGTTCTCAGTATTAGCGCCTGTTCGCTGACCGGATAATCGAGCCCCGAATTGAGCTGAGGCAGGAGGAAATTGTGGACTGGGGGCCACATCCAGAGAACTGCCTCGACCAGGAAGAACGCGAAGTAAGTTACAGTTACTACGCTAGCGAACAACGTTACGGATTTTCTCATCGTCGCTTCCCCCAATATATCACTGTCATTTCGCGCCATCCTGCTTAGCGTCAGGAAAGATATTTCCAAACATTGGTAAACCACTCCGTGATGACTTTGCCGTGGCCTCGTCCTGGATGACGTCCCAATGCTCAACGAGCTGGCCCTCATTCATTCGAACGATATCAACAACAATCCAGTCTGCCGTCTGACCAATCCCCGAAAATCTACCATGCAACATCAGCAAATCCCCTTCAGCCATAATCAACCGGTTCTCGTATTTCAGCGTTGCCGGAAGGTTTCGAACCAAATCGAAAAGCCCATGGCGCCCTGGCGCAATGTGGGCACTGTGCTGGATGTAATCCGGCGACCAAAATTTCTCCGCCTCACGCAAGTCTCGCCTGTTAAACAGGGTCTCAAACGCCTCAAGCACGATAGATTTATTCATCTGTTCAGATGTTTTCTTCATTTTTTCTCCAGATACTCACAGCATGTCCGGGGATTCCCAAAGCAGCGCCGTCACCGCCGTTAGATCGTGAGCGCTCTTGGCTGCCACAAAGCGCGTAAAGAAGGCGCGAGCCTCGTCATTGCGGGAGGCCGCCGATGCTGGCCCGGCAATCGCCGCCGTCATCGCGAGAAAAACGAAAGCGGCGCGTAGCGTGGACAAGCGGACGCGTGTGAGCAAACTCCAGACGATCGGAGTATTCGACGAATGTTCCAATGCGGCCACCTCCATTTTTACTCGGGACTCGGGGAATTTTGCTATCGGCTCAGGGTACTCAACTAGCGTGTCGACTACAGCGAGGGATCGGTCAGATCTGGTGCCTGGGTGTGTCAAACGGCCACCAACGTCCTGCCGCGAACCTGTCCCCGCATGATAGCTGCCGCTCGCGCGGGAAGCTCATCAAGCCTGATTTCCTCGACTACGCTGGTCGGCAAACCGTCTGGGATGACCTCGGCCAACCGTTTCCAAGCGGCAATCCGGGTCTTGTTCGGGCACTTCTCAGAATCAACCCCTAAGAGCGCCACGCCGCGCTTGATGAAGGGAAGAACCGTCGTCTGAACGTTCGTACCTCCAACCAAGCCGAGTGCCGCGACGGCGCCGCCGTAGGCGGTACTGGCGAGCACGTTCGCCAGCGTGGCGCCGCCCACATTATCTATCGCGCCAGCCCAACGCTCAGGGAGCAATGGCTGCGCAGGTATGTCGCCGATATCCTTCGCCAGCACGATCTCATCTGCCCCGAGCGCGCGGAGATAGGGTTCCTCCTCGGCACGCGAGGTCGCCCCAAAAACACGATAGCCAAGCCGGTGCAGCAGCATGACCGCGACGCTGCCGACCCCGCCGGTAGCACCCGTCACGAGGATGTCGCTGCCCGCAGCGACGCCGCACCGCTCCAACGCGTTGACGCACAGCATGGCCGACAGGCCAGCGCTGCCGTGGGTCATCGCCTGGCGCATCGTCATGCCCGTCGGCACTGGAACCAACCATTCGGCTTTGACGCGGGCTTTTTCGGCGTAGCCGCCCCAATGCCGTTCGCCGATGCCCCATCCGGTGGCAATGACCTCGTCGCCCGGCTTGAAGCTGTCCGAATTGGACTCGTCCACGATGCCGACGAAATCGACCCCAGGCACGAAGGGGAAGCTCTCAACGAGTTGGCGATGCCCTGCGCCGGTGATCGCAAGACCGTCCTTGTAGCCCATGTCGGAATAATGGACGCGGACGAGCACGTCGCCCTCCGGCAGGTCGTCATCCGTAAGGGTTTCGATCGCGGCCTCGATCGTCTCAAAGGGCCGGCGGAGTACCAATGCTTTGAAGCTGTCGCTGGGCATGAAGGCTGCTTCCGATCTGGGTTCGAGTTGGTCTGCCGAATGATGAGTGCGCCGTTATCGGCCTTTGAACGAGAAAGCTGGCCGGGGTCTGCCTTCTCGAAACGCTTCAACAGAAGTTTGGAGAGCCAGTGTCACGTCGTCGGTGTCGAAGAGCGGCATGGCGATGTCGAAGATAGCCTCGTCGGCGACGACGACCCCTCCAGTCGCCCAGATGCGCAGCAGCGCCTTGTGTGCGGCATGGGCTCGCGTTGGCCCGCCCGCCACCTTGCGCGCGAAGGCCGTCGCCTCGCTCAGGAGGTCTGCGTCGGCCACCACCCGATTGACGACCCCATGGTCCCGCATCACCGTCGCCGGCACTTGCTCGGATGTGAGAGCCCATTCCATCGCGCGTGCCCGCCCGGCGCGCTCGGCGATGCGGTAGATACCGCCCAGCAGCGTCACGATCCCGATCGATTGTTCCGGATGGCCGAAACGCGCCGTCTCGCCGGCAAAGATGACGTCGGCACGCAGGGCGAGTTCGAGGCCACCACCGAAGCACAAACCCTGCGTCGCAGCGATAGTCGGCATCGGGAGGCGTTCGAACCGATTGAACGCTGCCATGTAGGACTCAAACGAGGTCCGCAATTCCCGGCTGGTCATCTTCGGCCACGGGACGATGTCGCCGCCAAAACTGAAATCGGGTCCCTCGGCATGAACAAGCACGGCGCGCGCTTCACCGCGTTCGATCTCGTCGAGCGCCGCCGCCAATTCAACGACCATCTGTGCACCGATCCGATTTTGCGGCGGATTGGTCAGGGTGAGCGTGGCGAGTTCATCGGTAACGCTGAGGCGAATATGGGTCATAGTGTGCCCTCCGATGATCGGCAAAGATGGTCGCGAAACCAGGCGACGGCTGCTTCACTCGCCCTTGCGAACTGTGACAAATAAGGGTCGAAGTGCCCCCCCTTCACCGTCACGAGCTTCTTCGGCTCAAGGGCGCGTTCGTAGGCCGCGAGCGCGAGGTCGGTCAGGGTGATAGCGTCCGCCATCGCCACGATGAGCATCAGTGGAGTCGGCGATACACGCTCGATCCAGGCACCCGGCTCATACATCCGCGCGGCTCGGCCGGACCGTAGCGTCACTTCGTTGCTCCAGCAGCCCTCGGGCAGGTCCTGGAGGTAGAAGCTGATGGCGTCAGGCGAGCGATAAGCGGCAGGCTTCTCGCCATCATTGCCGACGACCGCGATCCGCTGTCCTGGCTCGCCACGGAATCGGCGCCGGTCATCCTCGACGAAAGTCGCCTCCAGTCTGGACATGGCGTCGGGCGCCACGCGGCGTAGGCCTTGTCCGTAGCCGCTGATGGTCGGGACTTGCGCGACCACCGCCTTGAGCCGCCGGTCGGTGGCGCCGAGCACGATCGCGTGGCCTCCGGCATAGCTCGTGCCCCACAGGCTGATGCGATCTGCGTCGACCTCGGGTCGGCTTTCTAGGAACGAGATCGCAGAACGCCAGTCGCTGATTTGCTGCCAAGGATCGATGTCGCCGGGCTCGGGAGCGTCACTGCCGCCGAAATTGCGATGATCGTGCAGCAGGACGACGAAGCCAGCCTCGGCAAAGGCGCGCGCGAAGGGGAAGAGGCCGTGATGTGCGGTGCCGGCATAGCCATGCGCCATGGTGATGGCCGGTAGAGGCGATGCAGCTTCGGCTGGTCGGAAGAGCCATCCGCGCAACACGACACCGGGCTCGGCGGCAAACGCGACATCCTGCTGTTCGATCGTGAACGGCCTCGATGCAGTGTCCAAACTGGCCATGTTCAACCCTCCCGGTCCGGCGCAGGAACGTCGAAACCGTTCAGCGTCGTCGCGACGAAGGCATAGACGCCGACGAGGAAGACGAGCTGGGCCGCGCCGGTTTCGCCGAAGGTTTCGACCGCCAGCCGCCAGGTCGGCTCTGGAACCGGGCCGCCGCGGCAAAGCGCCAGCGCCATATCGAAAGCTGCGCTTTCATCGGCGGCAAGATCGTCCGGCTTGATGTTCGAGACCAGTGCCGAAATCCGGGCCAAGGGCATACCGACCCGCTCCGCGACCGCAACATGCGCGTAGATTTCGTAAGCGGCCCGGTGGTGGCCGCCTACAACGAGGATCACGACCTCTTTCACGCTGGCCGAAAGCACTCCGATCGCATTGACCGCCTTGGTGAGATCCCACGATCCCTTGCCGACGGCCGGATGGTGGAGCGACACATTCCAGGGTCCGATCATTTTGCCGTCGGGCTGCTCCGTCTTGAATGCGTTGAAGCCGGTAGCGATGCCCGCGCGCATATCGTCGTAAAGCGCCTTCTGGTGCGGATCGAAATCGGCCGGATCGATGAGAGGAAGCCGCCGCATCGTCATCGCCCCGGGAAGGGTAGCGGGATGAGCTTGCCTTCGAGGCGCCGCGCCAGTTCTGCCGAGAACGCAACCACCTGCTCATAGGGGCTGTGGAAAAGCTGGATTGCGTCGATCAGGCCTTGGTCATTATGACAAAGGATCGTCACGCCGGCGACCTCTCGCCCCTGAAACTTGCCCTGCCACTCCAGACACATCCGAGAACCTTCGCTCGTTTCATGGGTGAAGCCGATCGTGTCGTACATCGTGCGGGTAGCGTCGAAGAAATGCCGCACGTTGACTGGCCCCACGATTCGATCGCTCGCAACTGAAGTGACGAGCGCGACATCATCGGTGAAGGCTGCTGCGAAGGCCTCCTGCGTGGGGCGACTGATGATCTCGAGCCAATGCCGGCCCGGCACGACGGTTGGGTCGCCGGTCATACCGCCGTCACCTCATGTTGGAGGGGCAAGGTCGGGTAGTCGGTGTAGCCGTGCGCATCGCCGCCATAGGCAGTCGAGCGATCGAAGGCGTTCAGGGAAGCACCGGCGCGTATGCGCTCGGGCAGGTCGGGATTGGCGATGAACATCCGGCCAAACGCCACGGCGTCGGCTAGCCCGGCCGCGATCGCATCGATACCCATCCGGGTCGTGTAGCCCCCAGCGGTGATCAACGGCCCGGTAAACAGGTGCCGGAACAAAGCGGCATTGTTCGCACTGTCGACACTCGCATCGTCCGCCAAGCCGATTGACGAGGCACGAGGCTCGATCAGGTGAAGATAGGCAAGGTTGCGCTTGCCCAGTTCGCCGATGACATAGCTGAAGTGCGGAACAGTATCGCTGTCGCTGAGGCCGCCGAGATTTCCGTGCGGAGACAGGCGAACCGCTGTCCGATCGGCGCCAATGTCGGCGCTGATGCCATCGACGACTTCGAGCAGCAGCCGCGCCCGGTTCTCGATCGTGCCACCATAGGTGTCGGTGCGGTGGTTGCTGCCGTCCTGCAGGAACTGATCGAGCAGGAAGCCATTCGCGCCGTGGATTTCAACGCCGTCGAACCCAGCCTCGCGGGCGTTTTTCGCAGCTTGCCGGAACGATCCGACCATCCCCGGCAGCTCATCCGTTTCCAGTGCGCGCGGGACTTCATAGGGGAGCTGGGTGAAGCTGGGCGTATAGGCATTGCCCGGCGGCGCGATGGCCGAGGGCGCTACCGGCAGACTGCCGTCGGGATTATAGCTCGAATGCGACCAACGGCCATGATGGACGATCTGCAGAACGATGCGTCCGCCATGCGCATGAACGGCGTCGGTGACCGCACGCCAACCGGCGATCTGTTCGGCCGTATGGATGCCGGGCATCTGCGGATAGCCATGCCCCTGGACGCTGATCGCCGTTGCTTCGGTGATGATGAGTCCGGCCGACGCACGCTGCGCGTAGTATTCCGCGCTGATCGCCTGAGGAACGCCTCCGGGGCCGGCCCGCATTCGTGTCAGCGCAGGCATGACGATGCGGTGAGGAAGAGCAAGTGCGCCGAACTGAAGCGGCGCGAAGAGGATATCAGTGGACATTTTCCGCCTTTCGAAAAGGTTTTAGGCGCGGGGCCAGCGCCCCGCGCTGCAATCAGCTGAATGTCAGCGCGCCGAAGTCGAGCGTGACCAGCAGTGGCTCCGGAACCTTCTGCAAAGCGTCGTCATAGGCATAGATGCGACGCGTGGTTGGCATCTTGATCCCTTGGAACTCGCGGTACTCCGAGGTGTAGTTCGCACCACTATTTCCGTTCAGGATGTCGACGGTATAGTCGTGACGGCGCATCAGCCCGTCGGGGCCGAAATGTGTGATCTGCGTCTTGGTATGGCTAACGATGTGATCCGGGAAAGTGACCTTTAACCGCCGCCATTCCTCGCCATTCTCATGCCATGGCTCTATCTCTTCCGTCTCGAAGCCGGGATAGGTGTAGAGAAACGGCGATGTCAGATAGGTCCACAGCGCCTCGCTGCTGAAGAATGCCGCCTGCAGCGGATCCCATGGGTCGGCGAACTCCTGGCCGACAAAGGCCGCCTCCGGATCGTGACGGGTTTCGACAATGTCGCCGGCCAATGTTTCGACAGTCAGCTTACCGGGAACGAACACGCTGCGCTGATCGGGCTTCAGGAACGGCGTGATCGTCAGATGCTCGGCATGGGTCTTGATTTCGAAGACCTTGTCTAGCAGCAGCCCGGTTTGCTGCTTGAAGTCCCAGATCGCGCCGGCGATCGAAACCTCGGCCCGAAGCTTGGTGAAGGCGTTCCAGCGGTCGAGGCCACCATGCGCCTCGACCGCGAATGAGAGGAGATCGCTCATCATGATTTCAGAAACGCGAGGAGGTCAGCGTTCACCTGGTCGGCATGGGTCACGCATAGCCCGTGCGGGGCGCCGGCATATTCCTTCAGCGTGGCGTGCGGCAATGCCTTGACCTGTCGACGCGACGCCAGATCGATCGGGACGATCTGATCGTCGTCGCCCTGAATAAGCAGCGTCGGGATCGTCATCTTCTTGAGGTCTTCGCGGAAGTCGGTCTCCGAGAACGCCTTGATGCAGTCATACTCGCCCTTGACGCTGCCCGTCATACCCTGCCGCCAGAAGGACTCGATCTGTCCCTGCGAGACCTTGGCGCCCGGCCGGTTGTAACCGAAGAACGGCATCGCCAATTCCTTGAAGAACTGCGCGCGGTCGGCAACGAGGCTTGCGCGCAATCCGTCGAAGACGCTCATCGGCGCGCCTTCGGGGTTGCTGGCGCTTTGTGCGAAATAAGGAGGCACTGCGGAAATCAACACTGCCTTTGCGACGCGATGGGTGCCGTGGCGGCCGATGTAGCGGGCAACCTCACCGCCGCCCGTCGAATGCCCGACCATCGTCGCGCCGCGCACGTCGAGTGTTTCGAGAAGGGTCGCGAGATCGTCGGCATAGGTGTCCATGTCGTTGCCGGTCCAGGTCTGATCCGATCGGCCATGGCCACGGCGATCATGGGCGATAACGCGGTAGCCATGATCGGCCAGGAACAGCATCTGCGCATCCCACGCATCCGCGCTCAGCGGCCAGCCGTGCGAAAAGGTCACGACCGGGCCAGTGCCCCAATCCTTGTAGTAAATCTTGGTGCCATCTTTGGTGGTTGCCATTGTCATGGGAGCATTTCCTTTGTGAGAAGCTTTGGAGGGTGAAGCGGTGCTGGACTTCGCCGTTTCGGCGAGCGCTATCGTTGGGATGCTGAGTGCCGCCGCGAGACCTCCGCCCGTTGCGAGCAGACCGCGTCGGGAGGTCAAGAACTTGTTCGTAGGGTCATCAGCGGTCATTTGAATTCTTTCCATCTATTGGCGTTCATGGTTGGACGAGGCGATGCCGTGCCGGCACCGCACCGAATGAAGTTGCCCATCGGTCAACCGATTCCGAAGCGCGGAGCTGCAAACGCGCGTGACAGGTTGGGCGCGAGCGCGCGCCGCGCGGCTTCATAGGCCGCCCAATCGCTGGGGTTGGGTAAGGACGGGATTGTTATGAGTTCTCCTTGATCGAGTCCGGCAAGCGCGGCATCGACGAGATCATCGGCCGACATGACAATCCCCTCAGGAAGATCCTCTAGCGAAGTGCCCGTGATCCCCCAGAACTCGGTCGCGACTGCACCCGGTAGAACAGCCTGAATGCGTATTCCTTTGTCGGCGAACTCATGGTGCAACGACCGGGAAAACGTGAGCACGAACGCCTTGCTCGCGCCGTAAGCGCCGTTCAGGAGTTCGGGCGCGATCGCCAAAATCGACGCGATGTTAATGATCGTCCCAGTGCCGCGTGCGACGAATCCCGGCACCGCCGCGCAGACCAGTCGAGTGACAGCAACGATGTTCAACGCGATCATCGCCTGAATCTTATCGCTGTCGGCAGCAAGGAGAGTCGGTGCGACGCCAACACCGGCGCTATTCAAGAGCAGAGTGATGCTTGCATCGGTTCGGACCACCTTTTCGATCCGGGCCAGATCGCTTTGCTCAGTAAGGTCAGCAGTGAGGATTTCGATGGATTGGCCCGTTTCGTCGGTCAATCGGGTAGCCAAATTATGAAGCTTATCGGAGCTACGTGCGACAAGAATTAGGTTATATCCACGAACAGCCAATCGATCCGCGTATACTGCACCAATTCCTGAAGAAGCTCCGGTAATGAGAGCCGTTCCTTTATTATCTATGCTCATGACCAAACCCCTGCAGACGTCAGAATATTTTCAGGCTGCTGATCTGAACCTACACGGGGCGGCCGGCTTCTCGAATGTCGGAAACCCCTCCTTTTCGGACATCGGCGCATTCTGACGGCTATTGGATGTCGATGCAGTGTCTCCGACGAGCATCCGGCGTCTCGCTCAAGACCAAAGATGGCCCGTCATACAGAGCGGCTCTACCGTCGAAACAGATCGCTCATAGGGCACTTTAGGAACCCTGCTTCTTGTGGAGGCTGTTAGATTTGAAGGGCGCGGCGCGGCGTGATTCAAGCTTTTGATGTGGACCGCGTCTACCCAACGGATCCGACCGACGCGGAATGGGACATCATCGCCTGTTGCTGCCTGTGGCGGCCAAGAGCGGACGACCGGTCGCGACAGATCTGCGCGAGGCGCTGAACGTCTCCGGACGCAGCCGATACTTCCGGTTTCGCGTCGCTGTCGGCGTGAGCGAGCGAGGCGATCGGACTCATCGTGGCGGTAATGATCGCCATGCCGGCTGTCTTAATCCAACCGACAGCGCTGGGGAGGATGCCCGTTGGTCCTTACGCGTTTCCGAGCATGACCTTGGCGACCTGCTCGGGCGCATCGATTTGCACCCAGTGCCCCGCTCGCAGCAAATGGAGAGAAGGATGCTTCAGATGCGACCGGAAGTCCTCAGCCACGCCTGTATTAAGATAAGGATCGGTCTCTCCCCAGATCAGCTTGACCGGGATTTCAAGCGCCTCCATCTCGTGAAGGCGCTTGGTGTTTCTGGCGACCTCCACGAAAAGCTCTGCGGTCATCTGTGCGAAGGCAGGGGCGGAACTGGGCTGCTTGCTGAAATTGTTGTCGATGATCGGGCCGAGGAACGACGCATAATACGCCTTCTGATTTTCCGGCAGAGCCTGCTGAAACTGCGCTCGCTGAAAGTTGAGCACCCAGGCAAATTGCTCGGGGCTTTGCAGAATAGCTCGCGTGAGCGCCTTGAGGTTGGTGGTGGCGAAGAGTTCGATGAACTCCGGAAACCGGACGGTGGGCGCCGCGGCGTAGACCGAATTGAGAATGCAGAGCGAGTCGACGTGTTCCGGGTGTTCAATCGCGAAATTGACCGCGGCAGGACCGGATGAGTCGTGCGCTACGGGAACAATCTTACCAAGGGTCAGCGCCTCGACGACCGAATGAAGGTCACCCAACTGTTGCTTGAAACTGTATTTGGCGCCTGCGGGTTTGTCGGAAGCGCCGAAACCGAGGAAGTCGAACGCGACGACCCGGCGCCCGCCAGCGACCAGATATGGTATCAGATCGTCATATATATGCAGGTTATCAGGGAAGCCGTGCATGACTACGAAAGCAGGACCGGCACCTTCGTAGTCACGAGCATAGATGTTGCCCTGATCGCGCGGAATGCGATGCTCAGTAAAGGGTGGCTTGCCGCCGATGGCGCGATCTAAGCTTCTCAAGGTGTCGGTCATATCGCATCCTTCCAATGGCGCTTGTTCGATCGAATCGCTGGCGGCGCCGAAACAGCGTCCGAATTGCGGACCGCCCAAACCGTGAGGCGAACGCGGCTCCGGGTTGAACGCCGCGTCCCCCAACGTTTTCGAGGCCTCCCCGATGAAGCAGCAAGCGCGCGACAGGTGGGATTGATCAGAAAGATCGCAGCGCTCGCGCGCACCCCTCGCCGTTTCGTTGGCTGCTGGTCCGAACCTATACGGGACGGTCGGCTTCTCGAATGTCGGAAACACCTCCTTTTCGGACATTCGGTCATTGATGGTTGATGCAAAGCTTGCGAATGATGAAGTAAGATCTCATCTCGGGTCTCGGGGGAATGCGTCAGCAGGACTATCCACTTTAGACACTAACTCCGCACCTCAAGACCGAGGAAAGCAACGTGACCGAAATAACAAAACAACAGGGCATGAAGATATCTCCACTGCTAGATGAAACATCGAAATTGAGAGCACTCGCATCGAACGTGTATCAGCGTGATCGTGCCAATTATCCTGCGGATGGGAATTGAAATGCTACGCATAGGCTTCGTCATATTCCCTGGCTTCGGTGTTATGAGCTTTTCCGCGATGTCGGTCTTTGAAACCGCGAACACTGAGTTCGGTGATCAATACTATGATGTTCGTCTCCTTTCTGAGATCGGCGGCTCGGTACGCAGCTCGATTGGCGTCGTTGTCGAGACAGAAGCCTTTGGGGATAGCGAATTCGACACGGTCATCATTGGCGGCGGCGGCAATATGCCGTTCTCGCCCGGCCTTCTTGTTTATCTGCGGCAAGCCGCTAGCGAGTCACGACGCCTTGCCGCAACCTGCACAGGGGCCTTCTTTCTGGCGGAGGCGGGGCTGCTCGACGGCTCCCGGGCCACCACGCACTGGTTTTACGCGGACGACTTCCGCAAGCGATATCCGAAGGTCAAGCTGGAAGACGAACGACTGTTCATTATTGATGGTTCGATATGGACGTCGGCGGGGATGACGGCGGGCATCGATCAAGCTCTAGCGATGGTCGAAAAGGATCTCGGCCCTGAAATCGCTCGCGCAGTTTCGAAGAGCTTCGTTCTTCACAACCGACGCACGGGTGGGCAACCCCAATCGTCGGTGTTACTCGATATGGGTCCAAAGTCCGACCGGATTCAGACCGCACTCACCTACGCACGAAAAAATCTGCATACACCGCTGACCGTTGAGCAGCTAGCAGAGGCGGTGCACTTGAGCCCTCGGCAATTCAGTCGAGCCTTTCGAGCGGAAATCGGTATTCCCCCTTCAAAGGCAATCGAGAAACTAAGGATCGAGGCGGCCCGCCTGCTTGTCCAAGACGGGAGGCACCCGATCGAGGTCATCGCCCGGCAGACTGGTTTCGGTGACGACGAGAGGATGCGGCGCGCCTTTTTGCGAGCGTTTGGAAAGCCGCCGCAGGCGCTGCGTCGGAATGCCCGAGGAGAAACAGAGGTCGCTGAAGAAGATGAAGCGGCCCCTTCATAGAATCTACAGCCAGCGCGAGAGCTTCCGGTTCGTGCGGCTTTCGGATTCAAGCGGCCCTCCGCCGAAGCTGCAGGAATCCCTCTCGTAGCCTGACCCAGCCCGCAGCCTCCGGAGGTCGATAGCCCGGAACCTTGGCTCAGGTTAAATCCCCAAACCCCGCGCTCTTCCGAGCTGCCATGTAACCGATCCGCCCTGCACGATCCCCGTCACCTCTTTGCCGAGCTGGCGGTCGATCACCGGCCGCCACGGGACCAGCGTGAACTCGTGGCTCTTCTCGACGGTGGCGAACTTGCCGCTGGTGAGCTGGACCGTCCCGGTGAAGGTGCCGCTGACGGTCTCGCCGTCTCCAGCCGCGCGGAACGGCATCGGCTTTGTCGCCGCCAGTTCCGCCCCGGCGCGGGCGACCTCTCGCGCCTCCAGCGTCGATAGAAGATCGCGGCGGTAAAGGATGCGACCGTTCTGCTGGAGCGCGGCGTCGCCCTGTTCGATCAGCCGCTCGCGGCGGCGATCCATCGCCTGGCTGACCTCCTGTCCGAACCCCGCCGGCGCGATGTCTGACGGTCCGCGCCCGACCAGCCGCCGGTCCAGCCAAGTCGCCCCGTCAGCAGTGATCTGCTTCTCCAGATCGAAGGTTGAGAGGACGCGAATATTGAGCTGGCCGCCATGGCCCGCATCATGAGCGGCGGCCCGCGCCTCGAAGTCCTGCGGGATGCGCCACTGATCGGCGTCGATCCGCTCGACGACGCCGCCCCGGCGTAGCGCCTCCAGTCGGCGGACATGGGCATCGACGAAACCGTCATAGTCGCCGCCGGGCACGCGGCCGTCGAAGCGGGCCTGCTCCAGATGACGGCTCGGCCTGTAGATACCGTCCTCTGCCATGCCGGCGATGGCACGGTCGGCCGGGCGCGGTCCGGCGTCAGTCGTGCCGATCTCGATGACGCTGCCGATCCGGGCGTCCGCGACCTTCGCCTGATCGACGCCGGAGATGTGATGCGTGCGGCCGTCGATGCCGTCGATCACCAGCGTCAGGTTCTCGCCCAGTTCGTCGGAGAGAGACTTGTCCACCACGCGGCCGACGATCGGCGTCGCGGGCGCGGCGTCGTGAATCTGGAAGCTCATCGGATCGCGGTCATGGCCCTCGGCGCGCATCGCCTTCTGCATGGTGCGCACGATGTCACCGCGATCGCCCATCTCGCGCAGCGTCGGCTCCAGCCGGTCGCTCAATTCCCAGACGCCGGATGACTGCTCGGCGGCGAGACCCATCTTCTCCAGCTTGCCGAGACGGCGAAGGCGAAGCGTCCGGTCCTCCTGGCCCCGTATATCATCCGGCGCATGACGCAGGTCGAGCCGTCCATCCTCGGAGGCCTCGTTCAGCATTGCCCGGTCGATTCGGGTGAAACGGTCTTGGTCGATCTCGGCCGTCAGCTTGCGCCGCTGCTCGATCTCGGTGACGGGACCGAGTTCCAGCGTCGCCAACTCACTCGCCCGTTCGCGAACGCCGTTGGCGAGATAGTCGCCGTTGATGACCAGATCCTCGCCGAGATCGTCGCGGCCGTTGACGATGACATGGACATGGGGGTGGCCGGTGTTGAAGTGGTTGACCGCCACCCAGTCGAGCTTCGTGCCGAGATCGGCTTCGACCTGCCGCATCAGGTCGCGGGTGTGGCCTGTCAGGTCTTCGATGTCGGCGCCGTCCTCCGGTGAAACGATGAAGCGGAACTGGTGACGGTCGTCCTTGCCGCGATCGAGGAAGGCATCGCTATCGGCGCGGTCCTCGGTCGCCGAATAGAGCCGGCCGCGCTCGCCATCGCGCGAGGTGCCGTCGCGCTGGATGTAGCGCAGATGCGCAGCGGCCTTACCGCTCTTACCTGCCGCACGAACCGAGCGTGATTTGACGATGACGCGGCGGCTGCCAGGCTGGCGATGGCTCCAGCCGTTCGACAGGTTGCGTGAGCGGACGAAGGCCGCACCGCGTCCGCGCTTCACACCCCGGCCGGATGCGACCGCACCATTACGGCCCGGCTTGCTGGATGCTCCGACGCTACCGGTTCGCGAGGTTCGACCGGAGGCCACGCCATGCTGGCGGGCGATCTTTCTGACCTTGGTGAGGAAGCTCTTGGCCTGGCCCGCCTTCGGCGCATCGGAGCGGATGCGGCCGGGCTTCGGGCGAAAGCGGTTATCGTCGTCGGCGCTCATCGACGGCAACCCGCCCGAAAGCGCCGGTTTCGGGCGATAGTGCCGCCAAGAACGCGGCGGATGCTAGGTTTGCGGCAACCGGCGGCACCATGCCGCCCTAACGGCAGTGCCGTCCCCAACAGTGTGCAGACAAGGGCTTGGCCCCCGGATCGGACCCATGGGGTGCCGTCCGCTTTAATCTTGCCCTCCCGCCTCTCTGCCCTTTCTGCCCGTCCTGATCCGGATTCCGTCTGACCTTGCTCCTCTCCGCTGCAGACTGGAAAGGACCGCCAGCCCCACCCGTGCACCATGCTCATCGCGGCCCTTCCGTTCCTGCGCGCGCAACGAACAAGCCGCCCGACTGCGGCACGATCGCGGAGACATCGCGCACGGGCGTTGCAGCCGGAGCGTCACCGGATCGCTCATCGGGCTGCACTGGATTGGCAGAGGACGTGCGATCGCCTTGCGCGACGAACAGCGGCGCGCGGGTCCATGACTGCGGATCGGCCGCCGCGACGACGACGGATCTGGTAATCTCGCCACCACCGATCAGCGGTGCGAGCATGGCAACATAGGCGCGGGTTTCTGCGGGCAACGGCCGGCCCGCGAGATGCTCTTCGTAGCGACCGGGACCGGCATTATAGGCGGCCAGAAATCCCGGCAATCCGTAGCGATCATACAGCTCGCGCAGATACGCCGCGCCCGCCAGGATGTTGTCGCGTGGATCGTAAGGATCGCGGCCGAGGTGATGACGAGCGCGCAAATCGGCCCAGGTCGCGGGCATGATCTGCATCAGGCCCATCGCGCCCTTGGGTGAGATCGCCCGCACGTCGTTCGCGCTTTCGACGCGCATAACGGCTCTGATCCAGGCCGCTGGAATGCCGAACCGCTGCGCCGCTTCGGCGATGGGGGCGGCATAGGGATGGACCGCCGCCGGACGCTGCACCGGCTCGGGCTGCGCCTGACAGGTGAGCGGCATCGCGAAGGCCAGCACGGCGGAGAGCAGTAGGACCGCTGATCGGGCGGGCGTTCTGTTTCCGCATCGACGCCAGCCTGCCAGCGTGTTCGCTGCGGTCAAGGGTGCGCGCGAAACGCCGATCTTCGATCGCCCTGGACCTTCGCTGCGCGCGCCGGCTGACGGATCGTCGAGCGGGACGAAGGGATGAGACGGCCTGTTCGCGAACAAAGGGATGCGGCTTGTTCGCACGATCCCGCACACGATCCCGATGATTGATCGCATGGCGTCAGTCCCGCTCGCCGCGCTTGACCGGCCGCGTCCAGTGCAGCGACCAGGCGGCCCCGCCGTCATCGTCGCGGAACAGATTGGCGCGGATCGGCTGGGGCAAAGCGGGGTCGTCGATCAGCAGCGAGATGTATTCGCCCGCGCGCTCGCCGGTGCGCTTCCAGCCTGCACCGATCTCCGGCCCGTCGTCGGCGCCGTGGTGGATACGATAGTCCGGCGCATTCTCGGCATCGGACGGCTCGGCCGGAACGATGGAGAGTTCGCGGAAGAGCGTGAGCGTGTGGATGCGTCCGACGAACCCTGTCGTCTCGCGCGTGAACTGGCCGATCTGCGGCATGGGTAGCTCCTCGATGCTGGTGGTTGGGTGAAAGCCGGCGAGCGCCATGGCCGCCGGAGTCTTGGCGGTCAGCGCGTCGCCGCGCGCCAGACGAAGCGGCCATCGCCGTCCTCGTCGGTGTAGATCGGTGTGGCGCGGCCAATGACGGACTTGGCTGGGATCGGACCGAAGTAGCGGCCGTCCAGGCTGTCGCGAACGGCCGGGTTCATCAGGAAGATTTCGCCGTCGGCGATGCGGCGGCAGCCCTGCCAGACCGGTAGTTCGCGGCCTATGGTGTCACGGTCGAGCGCCGTACCAAGCTCGATGCCATCGACCGTAATGGTGCGATGGACCCGGCAAACCTTTTGCCCCGGCAGCGCCATGACGCGCTTCAGCAGCGGCACGCCGCGGCCGATATAGCCGCGCTCCACCATGAAGTCGGCGAGCGGTTTGGACGGATTGACCGCGACCAGATCGGTCAAAGTGAGATCGCCAGGCGGATCGATGTCATAGAGGCCGATCGGTGCGCTGGCGCTGGCATTCCAGACGAGTTTCAGCGGCGTCGGAACGAAGGACGCGATGGCGACGCCCATGATCGAAAAATACGTGACCATCACATAGCCAAAGCGGGTCATGGCTCGGCCCTCCGGCGCAGAAGGAACGCTCGGTGCTGGTCGACGGTGTAGGCGCGCGGCTCGTGACCGGCAGTCAGTCGGTTGTGGACGTGCCGCCAGTGATGGGGCGAGACATCCTCCGAATCGATGCCGATCGCCTGGATCGCGTCGATATGGCGGAGCACCTGTTCGACCTTCGGCCAGCCGTCGATCTTGAGCAGAATGTCGCCGCCGGGACGCACGAAGGGCAGCGTCTGATAGGGCTCGCCCGGCGCAACCGCGCGCACGATGTCGATGCGCGAGATGATCGTGCCGAAGTCGTTCGAGGCCCAGCGCACGAAGGCAAAGACGGCGCCCGGCCGAAACGAGAAGATGCGGCGACGGCGGTCGAGGATCTGTTCGTGAGCCTCGCGGCCGAACCTGATCCAGTGCTCGATCTTCTTCTCGACAAAGGTCAGTTCGACATGCGTCAGGCTGTCGGAGGGAAGTGCTGACGGCACGGGGCCGCCGCGCACGCGGGGAGCCGCGTTGCCGGTCATTGTGTGTCTCCTGCGGTGATGGGAAATTCGCGCGCGAGAAGTTCGCGCAGCATGTCGGCGACGGTGACGCCGCGCTGGAACGCCGCGATCTTGATACGGCCGCGCAGCTCCAGCGTGATGTCGATCGTCAATCGGGCGGTGAACTCAGCGCTATCGCCCCTGCGGGCCGATGGCGGCTCAGTGGCTTTGACCCAGCTTTCGGGATCGGCGGGACGCGCCGCGAAACCGCGTTTCGGGGATCGCTCGCTCATGGCGCCAACCTCCCGATCTCGGTGGCGAGCGCCGCGATTTCGCGCGCGGCCGGACTGTCCGCGTCGATCTCCGATGCGAGCCGCCCGGACTGCGCGGCATCGGCGAAGACGACGCGCTGGCCGATGGTGGTGGCGAGCAAGGACGGATCGTGGTCGGCCAGCGTTTCGGCCGTCTCACGGGCGATGACGGTGCGCGCGCCGCAACGGTTTAGCACGAAGCGTGCGGCAAGCTCCGGCCGGTAGATGCGCGCCTCCCTGAGGAGCGCCAGCATCTCGGCCGAGGCCCAGCCGTCGAAGGGCGACGGCTGCACCGGGATCAGCACCAGGTCGGCGGCGAGCAAGGCCGAGCGCATAAGACCGGCGACACGCGGCGGCCCGTCGATGACGATATGATCGACATCGCGCGCCAGCTCGGGAGCTTCCCGGTGCAAGGTATCGCGCGCCAGGCCGACGACGCCGAAGAGCAGCGGGCGGCCCTCCCGTGCCCGCTGCTGCGACCAGTCCAGCGCCGAGCCTTGCGGGTCCGCGTCGATCAGCGTCACGCGCTTGCCGATCCTGGCCCATTCACCGGCGAGATGCAGGGCGAGCGTCGTCTTGCCGACGCCGCCTTTTTGATTGAGCAGGGCGACGATCATGGCACCCGCCTCGATCGTCTGACGACACCGGCACCATGGGTCGCGTCCGCGCGCGTCAAAGAAAAAGAGTTAGATTCTTGGTTAGACTCTAAGTTAGCAGCCGGATTCCGTGTTTCGGGCCAAAGGTTTAACTGCGGTCCGTGCGCCCGAAATCCCGATAGTCCTGCGCCCGAAGTCCCGATACCGTTTGCGCCCGAAGTCACGAGCGTTTCCACAGCCTCGTCCACAGGCACTGTGGACAACATGGTCGGCCGGATATGCAGCAGTTCCCGCCTTCCTTGGCGTGAGATCTTGAGCTGATAGCCGGGCAGCGGTTGGCGGACCGCGATGCGGCGCAAGTCGAGCGCGAAGTCGGACGGCCGCGCCAGGCTGCCGGATTTTTCGTGGAGATGGGCGATCTCGAACAACCAGCCATGGGGCTGGCGACCGGCGTGCTTGCGGGCGACGCGGTAAAGCCAGCGTTCGATCCCGCCGGTCAGCCGGAAATAGTCCGGGTCGATGGTCAAGACCAGCGAGCGGTCGATGACGCCGCGATAGAACCAGTCGGGCAGCACGAACTCCATGCCCTCGACGCGGCCGTCATGGGTGGTCAGCTCTTCCCATTCGTTGATCCAGGAGAACTGATGCCGCCGCCAATGCTCGCCGTGGCGGATGGTCGTGGCGATGACGGTCGATTGCAGGCGGGCGAACGCGCCCTTGAGCAGCCGGTATTCCCGCGCGCCGGTGCCCCGGCCGATCGCCATCAGGAGTTGGTACGGCGTGAAGCGCAGGAAGCGCGATGTCTTGAGGCCATGGTTCTCGGCCTCGACGATTTGGCTAGCCGCCCAGATCAGCACGTCGGCGTCCCAGATCGTCGCCATGCCATGTTCAGGCATTGCGAAGACCTCGACGCGGACGCCGCCGGATTCATAGAGGATCGGCGTCACCCGCTTGGCCTTGGCGAGCGAGAAGAACGGCCGCTCCATGAGGTCGCGCTGGTCGCGGGGCGACGCATCGCCCGTCGCGACGACGAAAGGATCGAGCCGCGCCCGTTCGCTGCCGACAAGGCGTTGCGAGCGCCGTCCGGCATCGGGGGATGAACCGGCGCGCATTCAGCGTGCGCCCCGCTCGGCGGGCGTCAGGGGACGCGCCGGGAAAACACGGGTTGCGTCCTTGTCGGTAGTGGATTTGCGGGCGGCGACCGCCGTCCAGGCTTGTAGATCGTCCAGTGCATAGACGACGCGCCCGCCGATCTTGCGATAGGTCGGGCCGGTGCCATACGTGCGGTGCTTCTCCAGCGTCCGCAGCGAGATGCCGAGAAAGCGCGCCGCATCGGGCGTGCGCAGGAATCGGGGCGGCAGCCCCGTCTTCGGGTCGATCATGATCGGGTCTCCGGGTCAGGTTCGGCGGCTGTCGGCGGCGACAGCGGGCTATGGCGAACCGTGGCGGAGGATCGGCGGCTTGCAGCGTGCCGGAATCATGGGGGTATGAATCCGGCACCCGATGCCGGAATTAGAAGGGCAGGATTCGGCAGCCCGGCGGTGTCGGCTCAAGCCGAGGCCACGCCGCCGTTTAGCGGCGGCGTGGCAGACGGACGGGATAGTGGAGCAACTCGCGATAGCCGCCGCGCATGTAGAACAGGCCATCGGCTACGAGGCGGCGCACCTTGTTCTTCAAGGGGCTGACTTCCCAATCGTTCTTCGATTGGCCGCGAAAACCGAGTAGCGCTTCGGCGATGACGCGATAGCTGGCCCCGGCCAGCTTCGCGTCGAGGGCGCGCAGGATCAGGATATGACGCTCGCGGGTCTGGGCCGGAAGGTCGTGCCGCCGGTCGCCAGGCGGTCGTCCGGCCAGCGCCAGCCAGAACCGCAGCGCCGCCTCGGCGCGCAGTTCGAACAGGGCGTCGAGCGGCAGGACGACGACGAACCCCGTCGGGCCGTCTGGCGGTGCGTCCGCGAGCCAGAAACAATGCTCCCCGCCCGATCCGCGCCAAAGACCGTGCCAGGCGCTTTCGATCGCCGATCGTACCGCGAGACCGGGAAGCCCCGGCAGCACGATGGGTATGGCAAAGTCGCCGGGGGGATCGCCTGATGGACGAAGCTCGAAGGCGTCAGGCTGGAGTGCGGGTGTCCAGAAGAGCGCGGCATGATCGGCGGACTGGTCCGGGTCCGCAGCGAAATCGTAACCCCCAGCGGTTGGAGAACGCGGTCTGCGCCTCGATGTCGTGACCGGATTTCCGTTTCATGCGATGAAAGTCGCGACGATACTCGTCGTCGCGGCGGAGATATTCCCAAGCGAAGCCGGCGGCAGGAATGCTCTGAGCATGTCCATAGGCAGCCGGCGCGCGCCAATCAGAACTCGGCATGGCGTCACCTCTTTCTTTCCAGGCGGCGTCAGCGCCGGAAAGATGAAATGTTCACAACTTGAGGTGTATTTTGAACTTGCTGTTATCGGATATGTAGATCGCACAATCCGATCAATAATGGTGAATCATTACTTAACATCGCAAATGTGATTTAGCGAGCCGGGCGCAGCCCGGCGAGCGGCGGTCGTGTCAACGACATGGCCGCATCCGCCGATCCGGCTCCACGGATCGGCGGAAAATCTGAGGATATGCGGAACCGGAAAGACGCAAAGCCGTGCAACCGGAAATCCGGCTGCACGGCTCCACGATCATCCGCGCTTCAGGCGCTGCATCCCTTCCGCCAGCGTCCACAGCGCGCGGTTCAATCCGACATTCTGGTCGATGCCGTTGATCGCACGGGTCCGGCTGCGACGAATGCGGCCATCGGCATTGGTGCGGCGCCCGTCCAGCCCGCCGCGTATCATGTTCTCCTGAATGACGTTGAACGTGCTCCACAAGCTTTGCCCGACATCCTCGCGGCGGCGCGGCGCGATGATCTGATCGGGGCGGACGGGGCTTTCGTCCTCGCCATAGCGCGCAACAAGGCTGGCCTCGGCCAGCACGCGCTGTTCGTCTTGCGACAACCGGGTGTCCTTCATCGTTTCCGTCGCGTCGATCAGGCGCGGGAAGTCCTCGGCGACGGTATATACGCCCTCGATGATCTGATCCTGTATACCGCCCTTGTGGGGGACGCGGACTTCCTCGAACCGCTCGCCCGCAATCATGCTGTTGGTGCAGACGAAGCGCAGCATCCCTGCGAACATCTGATAGGCCGACGTTCCGTCATGGCTGTTGACGATGATGACTTCCGCCGCCTCGGGCTTGCCGATGCCGTCATCCCGGCGCAGGCGCAGCATATGCTTGGCGTGGCCGTGGCGGCTGCCGTCGCGCGGCACCGACTGCACGGCGAAGAACGGAAACCATCCTTCCTTTCGCAGCCCCTCCACGATCTCGATGGTAGGGACGTAAACATACCGTTCCGACCGGCTGTCATGCGCCTCACGGGCGAAGACGGACGGTACTCGGCGATAGAGGGCTTCGTTGTCGAGGGCTTCGCGCCCGCTGATCTGGTGAGAATTCCGGCCGAACCGGGTGGCGAGTTGATGATACATTTTCTGTCTCCGTGGGCTTGGGTTGGAGCGCAGCGCTGCGCTGCAACCCTGGCCGTCGCCGAGACCGGGGTAGCAAGGTGCAAGGGCGGCCGGGCCGGAGGGGGATCACCCGGCCTGCACGGAACGGAGGAACGACGTGGAGGAAGGCCGGGGACACCGGCCCGGAAGAGCGCCAGCGATCCCTTGCGCCGCGCGGGGGTGGAACCCCTAGCCAAACCCGCCCGGCATGAGCGCCAGCGGGCGCCGGGCATCAGGATCTGATCGGGATGTGCAAAGCCGCAAACACTGAAATCCGCATATCCTGATTGCCGTATTTCCTGACAGGCGGTGACGGGCCATGACCATGACGAAGCCCCGCTCGGGTGAGCGGGGCTTCTGGAGATGCCCGGTCTCAGTCGCCGTTGCGGCGCGACCAGATGAGATTGTGGCCTTCGCCGTCCTCACCTTCGACCAGGCTGGCGTAGATCGGGGCGGGGAAGCTCGGATCGTCCAGCTTGACGGAGAGATATTCGCGCTGCGTCTCGCGGGCGGTCTTCTTCCAGGCCGCTCCGAATTCCGTGGCCCCTGCGAAGATACGGAAGTCGGGGCCGCGCTCGCTGTCGCCCTCGGTCGGGACGAATTTCACGGCCTTGACGTTGAGGGTCAGGGTCTTGACCGCGCCGGTGAAGCCCGCGCCGTTTTCGTTCTTGGTGAAGGTGCCGATGGTCGCCATTGTCGTGTTCCTTTTCGCATCCGGCCGCGCCTATCGCGGCCTCGATGGTGGTCGTGCGACCGGGGACGCTTGGCCCCGCACCCGGAGGGCGGGAATGCAATGGAAGGCGGACGGCGGCAGCTTTTTTGTCTCGCGATGTAAAGCCGGATCGGGGCCCCCGCGCGACTTGTCGCGCGGGGTGGTCAAGGCGGCGGAAAAAAGCAGGCGACGGACGTTGCGGGAAGACGAGCGAGGCGCAGCCGGTCTTCGGTCAGACCCAATCCATTCGAGGGCGCCGTGGCGTCGCTGTCAGGGAAACAGATGAACACGACGCTGGTGGCGGTCGGCCTCCGCGCCGGACATGAGAACGGTGGCAAACCTCGGGTCGCGTCAACCTCACGCCTGACCTTCAACGGCAAGGCCCGTGCATCCTCGATAGGAGGACACGGGTTTCCCGATTTTCACCTTCTTCTCAGCGTCGACTTTGGCAGGCCGGAGACGATCACCCGCTGGAGCAGCGTGACCGTTCTCACCAACCGGCGATCCAAACTTGCGCGCGCACTACCCGGCCGAAAATGTCGGTTTCGAAAACGGAGATAGCGGGCTCATGGTCCTGCCGCTGTCACTGTGAACGGATATCTCCAGAAGCCGCGCTCACCCGAGCGGGGCTTCATCAGCGGAAGGGCATCACCGCCGCTCTTCGCGTTAGCGATTGAAGCCGAATGGCGGAAACGCGCCCTTGGCGAGGTTCCGGCGCAGCCGAAAGCGCGGCCCGGAGGGCAACGCCAAACCGAACATATCAGAGGAACGGCAGTTACACCTTTTGGCTGGGGTAGAGTTCCCGGATGATGTCGGTGACCATTTCAAAGGTGGTCAGGAACATGGGAGGGTTCAGTACGGCATCGCTTCCGTGAGCGAACATATTGCGCATCTTGCTCAGATATTCGATTTCCGAAGAAATCAGATTCTGTTCCTTGGCGGATTTCAGCAACTCGTCGAGCATGGCAGGGCGTGGCCTTCCCTTTTTGTCCACGCGGCCAGCGAACTGGTGGCCGATCCGCTCGCGCAGAGCGAGTTCAAGGCAGGGGAATGTCTGGCTCGCCGCCATGGTCAGAAGATCATACGAGAAATAGGCATAGATATAAGTGTGCCGAATGGCATCGTGAGATCGCCGGACCGACTCTGGAAGCGCGACAGGAAGCTCGAATGCGCACATATCCGCGTACAAGTCTTGCAGTGTGCAGCCGATAAATCCGGCACCCCCTGAAAAATATAGATCAGGCAGGTGAAGGTCTGATAATCTCTTCAACACGGAATACATCTTTCATGGGATGCTCGACTCAAGCAATCGTAGCATCAATCAATGGACGTTTCAGTCTCCGCTATGAATCGGCGATGCCGTTGCAACCAACCGCAACAACGCCGACACGCCGACGAAACCGCCGCCGATGAAGCAGAATATCTGCCGCCAGACCTCTGACGGTACGGCCTCGCCTGTGACGCCGAGGACAAGGGCGTAGCCTGCCACAGCCGCAGGCGCGGCGAAAACCAGCGCCACGATCAGGCGCAGGGCCGGCGAGCGCAGCGAGGCGAGGACGAACACCAGCAGGCCATAGGCTGCGGCCCCGGCGACAAGGCCGACGAGGCCCGCGCCGACCAGTCCGGAGCCGGTGGCGAAGGCGAAACGCGCGGCTTCGACGGCAAGCATGAAGGGCAGCGCGTAGACGGCGAGCGTATAGGCCAGGACGCACAGTCCCGCGATCAGGGCCACGCTCATCAACATCACGGCTATCATGACGGTTCTCCATAGCGCCGATGACAGTCGCCGTCATCGGACAGTCGAGATCAGCCGTTCGCGCGGTGGACACCGCGCGAACAGAATTTTGCGGGTGCCGGACAGCAAGATGGCCGGGACCGCTGATGCGCTCCCGGCCCGGTCCTCACTCGGCGGCGATCTGGAATGCGTCACCCACCTGCGGCTCGTCCAGCCACGCGGGTCGCGCCGTCCTCATCACGGCAGGGAGCCAGCCGGTTCCGGCCAGAAGCTGCTCGGCGGCCTCCGCCATGTCCGTCTTCTTCAAGCCCGCGATCCGCTCCGCCGCCGCGTCGCTGACGGCTTCCCGCACGGCGGCGAGGATATGCGCCTTGGTGATGCGGCCGAGATAGGCCCGCACGGTCGGCGTCCAGTGCGCCGTCATGTCGAGCGCCACCGCCGTCGCCAGTCTGTCCGCCGTCGCATGGGCGTGGGGCTTGCGCTCCCAAGGCTGCTTCACCGCGTTGACAGTAAGCGAGGCGCAATGGGCGAACAGCGCCATGACGCTGGCATGGTCCAGATCGGCGATGAAGCCCCACAGGTCCGCCACGTCACGCGGCATGTCCGCCGCCCATCCGGCATGACGATCCGCCAGCGCCTTGCCCGCCGCCGTATCCTCGATGCCGTCCGCGTGACTGGCGAGAGTGCTGCTGGTCGGGCGGATTTCGAGGCAAGCAGCATCCACCCCGCGATAGAAGGTCTGCGCCGCCAGCGCATGGGTGACGGCGATCAGCGCCATGTCCGGGTGCTCGCCCAGCGCAAGGCGAAGGCCCAGCGTCCGGTGCGAGGTCAGATCACGGATGAGAAGGTCCGACAGTGGCTTGCCCGCATCCCCGGCATCCTCGTCCTCCGTTTCCAGGGCGGAACCGGGGTTGCCATCCTCGTCACGGTCGCCATCCTCGATGATCTCGCCATCGCCGTTGACGCGAACGCCGTCGATCACGCCGCCGCCTTCACCGTCCGCACCATCCTCGGTTTCAGGCTTTTCGTCCTCGGCCCGGATGAAGCCGCGCTCGATGCGGGCTTCTCCGTCATGAGAGAGGATGACGAACACGCCTCCGCGCGTGATCTCGTCGCCATCATAGGCATGGCGCAGAGCGTCGATGCGCTCGATCTCGGCTTCAAGCTCCCCGAACCGCTGATCCACATCGTCGGGCAGTTCCTCGGCGCTGTCATATTGCTCAGTCAGCGCATCATATTCCGCCTGCGCGGTGGCATGGGCTGCCTCGTCTTCCTCCGACAACTCTATCGGATGCGGATAGGTGCGGCGCAGGCCGTTGCCGTGCGGATAGTCGATATGGACAACCGCCCACTTCCAGCCTTCCTCGGCCTTCACGCTCTCCGCGATCCCGTCCAGCTTCTCGATGACAAGCCGGTCCAGCAACGCGGCATCTTCATAGAAGCCGCCGCGATCCTCGGTGAACAGGTCGCGCAGGATCACGCCACCCGCTTCTGTATAGGCCTCCGCGCCGACGAAGATGGCACGGCGATCCGTCGCCGCGATGTGCATCCGGGTCAGGTCGCGGCGAATGGTCGAGGGCTCCTTGTTCCATGACAGGTTCTCATAGACCTGCTCCTGCCGGGCCGGATCGTCCACGATGGCGAAGGCCATCAACTGCTCCAGGGTCAAATCCCCGTCGCGATAGACCTGCATCAGCTTGGGGCTGACAGCGCCCAGACGCATCCGCTGGCGCACGACATGGGCCGTCACGCCGAACCGGGCCGCGATTTCCTCTGCGCCCCAACCGCGTGTTTCGGAAAGCTCGCGAAAGCGCTCGAACTGATCAGCGGGCGAAAGGTCTTCGCGGGTGACGTTCTCGTCCAGACTGATTTCGCTGGCGTCGTTCACGGTGTCGATGACGCAGCGGATCGGCTCGGTCTTCTTGATCTGCTTGCGCTTCACGCGCAGCAACTGCGCCAGCCTACGGCCTTCACCGATGCTGACGAGATAGAAGCCGGTCGCGGCTCCCTCGGCGTCAAGCTCCGGCTCCACCACGAGGTTCTGCAGGATGCCCTTGGCGTGGATGCTCGCCGCCTTCGCTTCGATGGACGCCTCGCTGTGCGGCGTCTTGCGGGCGTTGTTCGGATGCTTCTTGAGCTTGTTGAGCGGGATGAAAACCTCCGCGGCGGGCGTGGCGGTGGTTTCGATTGCAATGGTCGTCATGGTCTTTGCTCCTAATGGGCTTGGGTTGAAGCGCAGCGCTGCGCTGCAACCCTGCCCGTCGGCGAGACCGGGGGGTGCAAGGGCCAGGGCGGCCGGGGTGGAGGGGGATCACCCGGCCTGCACAAGCGGATTTCCAGAGTTACGGATGTGCTGAAAATCGTATCCGCGCGGAAGGTCGGGGAGACCACCCCGGCCGGCGCGGCTTGCCGCGCTTCACCCTTGCCCGCGCCAGGGGGCAGCGCCCCCAAGCAACCCGCCCGGCGTGAGCGTCAGCGGGAGCCGGGCACAAGGAACAGATCAGGATGTGCAAAGCCGATAAACCGGAGAACCGTGCATCCCGATCACCGCTGGTCTCCGCAGCTATTGAGACCCCGACGCTACGTCGCCAACCAAGACTCGCGATCATTAACGCTCGTGGTGCTCATGCCGGTTGAGGTGTGCTTGCAGAGAATCACTTCTGACTCTAGCGTTGCGGGAAAATGCTGTAGCCGTCGGTTGTTCAGCGAAGGGATAGGAAACGCAGGCCGCAGGTACAGAATCCACTGAAATGCTTCGGTGGGCGATTGCCACCCGTGCAGTGAGGAAACTAAGCGTCGGCCGGCAAGACCCCTCTTTTCGAGATCACAGCGCCAAGGCCGTTGGCGCTGGGCGACACCTCTCGCTCAGGCGAAGAAGACGCATAGCGTCGGAAAGGTTGTCGTGCGGATCGTTCATGTCGAAATACGAAATTTCCGAGGGATAAAGACCCTCGACTGGAGTCCGTCGCCAGGGATGAATTGCTTGATCGGCCCAGGCGATTCCACGAAAACCACTGTGCTCGATGCCATTGAGCTGACATTGAATCCGCGGACGAACTACCTCGGTGACGATGCTGATTTTTACAATCTGGATTTTACGAATTCTATTACGGTGACCGTCACGCTCGTCGGCATTCCCGACGAATTTTGCACGGACAATCGCTATGGTCTTCAACTTCGCGGCTGGGACGAAAGCACGCGGACGCTTTTTGACGAGCCAGCCGATGGCCTCTCCGAAGCCCTGTCCATTCGTGTTGAGATTGACGCAAAGTCGCTTGAAGGTCGATGGTCGATCTTTAACGAGCGCCTGAGCAAAGACGCCGATCCTCCGTCCTTGAGGTTCAAGGATGCGAGGGAACTAGCGACTACCAGGCTTGGCCCCTATGCGGAACGCCATCTAGGCTGGGGCCGACAGTCCATCCTCAACCGCATCGGCGAAGGGGGGCGGATGAGTGAGCAACTCGCGGCCGCGAGCCGCGCTGCCCGAGCTGCCTTTCGTACAAGTAACAAGGATGTTTTCGCGGTGCCAACCGCGCGTGCGGAGATGCTGGGCAAGCATTTCGCTGTGAGAGTTCGCGAGGCGTTCACTGCCGAACTAGACATACAAGGTTCGGCGATCACATCCGGCGGCGTTGCGCTCCATGATGGAGATCTGCCGCTCCGAACGCTCGGGACAGGCTCGTCGCGCCTGATCGTATCGGCGCTTCAGCACAACGCGAGCGGCTCCCATATCGCGATGGTCGATGAGATCGAACACGGCCTTGAACCGCATCGTATCGCGAGGCTGCTCAAATACCTCTTAGCGCCACCCGTCAACGATGACGACCATCAGTCGGCAAAGGCTGCCGGCACCGTCATCACGCCGCAAATCTTTCTGACGACGCATTCGGAGGTCGTGATCCGCGAACTTCGTGCTCAGGACATCCACGCCGTGAGATCCCATAACGGTGAAACGAAGGTACGATCGGTTGCACTAACTGCCGAGACCACAGATGTCGCCCAAGGACATTTGCGCGGATCGCCTGAGTCTTTCCTCGCGCGCCGCATCTTAGTGGGTGAAGGCCGAACCGAGTGCGGTTTGTTACGAGGACTGGACGTTTGCTGGGCTAGCAGCGGCAAGGATTCCTTCGCCTTGCGTGGTGTGGTGGCGATCGACGGTGGGGGCGTGCCGAGGGCCGTGACCCTCGCTCAACATTTGCTAGATCTCGGATACGAGTGCCTTGCTTTGCTGGACACTGATGAGCCGCCCTCGGCCGCATCGGTATCCAAGGCTGAGGCGGCTGGCGGGACAGTTCTCCTGTGGCCTGGCGATTGCTCGACCGACGAACGCATCTTTCTGGATGTGCCATGGGACACGCTGCGGGCATTGGTCGCCTATGCCGCTGAATGCCACAGCGCCGATAGCATCATCGCCACGACGAATGCTGCGTGCAAAACGGCTCAGATCCCCTCGTTAGCTGACCTCACGCTGCCCGCGTCTCTCGAATCCGATGGTTTACGCATCGTTCTCGGAGCGACGGCGAAGAAAAAGGCTTGGTTCAAAGGCATCACCTATGGCGAGCATGTCGCAACGCTGATTTATCCGTGCCTCGATAAGATTTCCGCCACGCCGCTGGCACAGCACCTCGCGATCATTCGTGGGTGGGTTGATGCATGACGAGGCTGATGATGATTTGGCGGAAGTCATCTGCTCATTGCAGGCCGCCAGCGTGGTCGCGGCGGCGGGATGCGGAAAAACTGAACAGATCGTCAAAGCGGCGGCGCGGGGCGGCGGTCGCCGCCTGATTCTGACGCATACACATGCCGGCGTTGATGCATTGCGCAAGCGGCTCAAGGACAACGGTGTATCTACGACACTGTTCGCCATCGACACGATCGCCGGCTGGTGTCTTCGTTACGGGTCGTCATATCCTGCCCGATCGGGATTGACGATTACCGAGCCGAAGGGCGAACAGGACTGGGCCTCCGTGTATGGCTCGGCAATCAAACTGATTGCGAGCGGTGCAGTGAGCCGGGTTCTACGCGCATCCTATTGTGGTCTATTCGTCGATGAATACCAAGATTGCGGCGCCCTCCAGCACAACGTGGTCGCTGCGCTGTCGTCGGTGCTGCCAGTATGTGTATTTGGTGATCCGCTACAGGCGATCTTCGACTTCAACGGGCAGACGCCTGTTGATTGGCAAACAGAGGTTTTTCAACGATTTCCGCTAGTGCGGACGTTGAGCAAGCCGCATCGCTGGCACAAGCACGGCAACGTAGAGATGGCGGACTGGCTCGAAAGGGCCCGGTCCGCTCTTGAAGCTGGCCAGCCGCTTGACTTCCGCCAAACACCAGCATGTGTCACGTGGGAATGGCTTCCCGATCAGGACGGCCCGCGCCAAGGCAAGATCGTTGGAACATGTCTGTCGGCCATGGCGCGTGACGGCAATCTTGTTGTCATTGGCGACCCGATTAATCTCGCCGGCCGAGCGTTGATTGCGAAACGGTTGGCCAAGCAGGGCTTCTCGAATATCGAACCGGTCGAATGCAAGAGCCTGTACGCAGCAGCGAAAAAGCTCAAAGCTAACTCCGGCTCGAAGCGGTTCGACGGTACGCTCGACATGCTTGAACAATGTATGTCAGGGGTTGGTCGCTCGGACTTTGTCAAGGCCGTGGCATCGCGAAAGGGGGGCGGAACCCTGGGAACGGCGAAGTTCGGGCCTCTGATCGACATCGGGCTTGCCCTACAAGAGGGCGCCGGGGACGACATTTGCTTGGCGCTGATCCAAGGCTTCAGCGTACGCTCGACCAGCTATGTGTTTAGGCGGGAAATGCTCTCTGCAATGCAGTCGGCGTTTAGAATGAAGATTGCAGGTGAAAGCCCGGATCTTCTCGATGCCATTTGGCAGGTTCAGAACCGTATCCGCCACGCGGGACGTCATATTGCTTATCGCAGCGTTGGGAGCACGTTGCTGGTAAAAGGGCTGGAGTTCGCAAATGCTGTCGTCGTGCATTCGCCAAATATGAACAGGAAGGATTGGTACGTTGCGCTCACGCGCGCCACGCACACGTTGATGATCCTTGCGCCGCAAAAGAAATTCACGCCACCAGCTTGAGCTGCCGACAGTAGACGCCGGCGGAACCCGCTTCCTTCATCCCAACCGCCTTCAACCCATTTAAGCCCCCGTTTGAGTTCGTCGTGTGTGCTCCCGCAGGCGGTATTAGAGGGTTAATCGTCCGGACTGTGCATGTTTTAGGTCAACAGCTTCAGCCGAGCAGCACTTCGATTTCCCTCGCTTCGACGAGCGTGGTGATTTCCGAATAGAGATCGACGCTATGTCCCGGTGCGGAAATCGAGATCACCATCGCATAGCGTGCCTTGTCGGCAATGCGCTTCTGCCCGATGTGCGACTTCCACCAACCGCCGACGGGATAGACGGCAACGGCATCATGTCCAGCCAAGTCGATAGCTCGCCCGCGCCAGAGATCGCAATGCAAGGAACCGGCTTGCACGGCCTTCGGCCCCAGCAGCCAGCAACTCGTCTCGCCGTCGGCCTCTGTGCCGTCCTTCGCTTGGCTGGCGGAAATGCGGCTGCGGAAGCGGGCGTCTGTCTCGGTGCGCTTCTTCATATCGAAGCGGAGACCGAAGGAGCGATAGGTATCGGGCCTTGTCGCGGCCTTACCGGTCAGGTTCGGCTCGATGAAGTAGGATAGCGTGACCTTCATCGTGACGATTTCGTTTTCGAGTTCCTCCAGCGCGGCCCTTGGCCAAGGCAGATCATAGAAGTGCATCTCGTTGAACACGCCGGTCCTGCCGTCCGCGCCGATGGCAAATGGCTGGATCTCGGCCTGTGCAACCAAAGTGGCATCGTTCTGTGCTGACATGATCGCGCGCTCGATATCGGGCACGCCATACCCGAACTCGCGAAGATGCTGCTGCTTCTGAGCTTTGGAGCCGGTTTTCCAATGCGCGCCGCGTCCGATGAACTTCTTGCGGATTGGTTCCGGCCAGCGCGCGGAATCCACCGTGAGCGCACGATGCGTTTCGGGCCAGAGATCGGACCGTGCCGCCTGCAACCGGCCGACGAAGTTACCCGCCATGCCTGCCGCCGCACTGGTTGCCCAGAACGGCACCAGCGGCTCCGTCGCCACATCCGACCCCACCGAGAGGAGTGATACCGACGGGTCCCAACCACAAAATCCTGTGGCGTCGGACATCATGTTGCCGGCCTCGAACAGAACTTCGGGCTTGATGGGTGTCAGGTCGTCGGGAAGGGATTGCGATCCGCGGCTGAATGGGCTGCGATGATTGGCCGGGACGGCCGCATTCAGCACGGGCGGCGGCGCTGGTGATTGTTCCTTTCGGGTGAAACCGCCGATGGTCAGGGCGTTCCAGCTCTGCGAAGGGTCTTCCAGCGGCTGGGACGGCAGAACATCTATTGCCATTCCACCCGACACGTTTCCGGTTGCTACGACGAGCAAGCGTTTGGGCCGCCCGGCTGCGGGCACCTTATCGTCCGTGTCGCCAGGCATGGCCCCGGCGGCGATCTGGTCGATCGCGCCGCTCCAGGTCGACGGCCGGCTCGGAGGAAAATCCGTCGCGGAGGTCGCGATACAGAAACTACGCAGCACGTCGGGACGCTCGACTTCGACCAGACTGACCGCGCCTTGCGTCACGACGCCATAGCTGGGCGGCTTGGTGGGTGGAAAGCCGTGCGGCGGCAGCAATTTCATCGATTCTACGCCGTGCGTCAGCACCACTGGGCGCGCGTCATTCATGAGCGGTTCGAGGTCGCCATAGAGGATGAGGCCCGCAAACGGTGTACCGTGGCCGCCATTCGGCTGATCATCGTCGGCCCCCCAGGCCGCATCGTAAGCCCACGCGCCGCGAAGGCCGGGGGCGATCAGGGGATGGGCGGCGGCAATGCCGGTGTCGAGCGTGCAGACGACGGGCGTACCTGCTGCCGGTTCCTCGACCCGTTGCGCCAGTTCGTCGGCCCATTCGTGCTGGCCAAGGCCTGTCGCGCCACGATCAAGGAACGGTTCGATCGTCCCCGTTGCACGGCGAATTTCCGTGATTGCGCCTGGCACCCTTGTCGCGAAGGCCAAGACGTTCGCGGCGGACGCATGAAGGAAGAGGACCGTAGTGTCAGGGAAAAGGAGGCGGTCGCCATGGACATCGACGTTCGCAGCGCGTGCGGCATTGGCGATGCGATCCGCTAACGCGACCGGCTGGCGGACCCATAGCTCCCACCACATGATGTCCGGTGCCGTCAGGTCCACCTCGCCGGTGAACAGCGAGCCGGTGTCTATCGCGCGGACTTCCTCAATCACCTCGAAGCGTTCGACATCGGGGCGACGCTGATTGCCTGGATCGCGACCGTAGTCGGCGATCCGGCCTTGCAGAAAGTTCCGCGCATCGTCGGGCACGAAGAGCAAGGCGCTTTCCGAGCGATCAGCGTTCCGTTCGGAACGAAGCACGACCACGTCTTGCGTAGGAAACTCCAGCGCCGTTGGAATTTTGACGGCCTTGGTTCGGGAATCCTCGGCAGGCGGAACCGTCGTAATCTCGACGATCGTTCCTTGCTTCAGACCCTGGACAGACAGACGGAGATCAGCCCCGGCCTGTGGCGTTTCGCCTAGAGCAGCTCCAAGTTGGTCGAGAAGCCGGGCGGCGTGCGCAGCATAGTTACCGCGAAGCGGCTTACGATCCTGATTGCGCGCCGGATAGGTGTAGGCCGCTGTCTCACGGAAGAGATCGATCGGGATATGCGGACGGTTTCTCGTGTCGTAATTATCAGGCTCCGCCATATGTCCCTACTTATTCATGCGCGTTCCGTTCGATCCGATCGGTGGAGCCTGCCTATCGGCCGGACTGACGACGGAACTTTCCTTTCAGCGTCTGGCGGTTCTCCAAGGCGCCGCGAAGTGCATCGGGCGAAGCCTTGGGTGCACCTTCAAGGATGGCATCCTTGACGACGGCATCCGCCGCCCGCACCAGTTCACCCTGACTGAGACCTTCCAGCACCGTTTCAAGCGCCGCCCACGATTTAGCGGCGAACTTGAACTTACCAAGGCGGCGCTCGACGATGGCCCGAGCAGAGGCCGCATCGGGCAATGTGTACTCGATCACTTCGTCGAATCGTCGGGCCAGAGCCTCGTCCAGAATCTCGACATGATTTGTCGCCGCCAGTACGAGACTGTCGGTGGAGTTCGGTTCCTCCATGAACGCTAGAACGGAGTTCAGGACACGGCGAATCTCGCCCACATCGTTGGGATCGCCCCTGCGAGCACCAATCGCGTCGAACTCATCGAGCAGATAGACGCCGCGTGTCTGGGCGATCTGGTCGAACAGCAGGCGCATCTTGCCGGCCGTCTCACCGAAGAATCGGCTGAACAAGGCCTCCAGGCGGACAGTGAAGAGCGGAAGGTGCAGTTCACCGGCCAATGCCGAGGCCGTCATGGTCTTGCCGGTTCCAGGCGGGCCGACGAGTAGCATGTGAGTCGCCGGCGTCTGACCATGTTCGCGCAGAGTCACGCGCTCCTGCTGCTGCCGCAGGATGCGCGCGAGGCGTTTGTCGATGTCATCCGACAGCACCATGCTCGACAGCGTGACCTTCGGATAGGCGCTCTCGACCAGTCCCTGTAGTTCGCCACGCGGCCGCGCCAACGGGATCGGCGTTTGCCCGCCGGCCGGCTTCCCGACCCGGTGCTGATCGCGGGCTTTCTGAACAAGACGCTTCAATTTGTCGGCCTCGTCGGTGCGCCCCTGACGAGCTTCCTGAGCGGCGACCTGAAGAGCTATAGAGAGGAACTGGTCCTCATCCCCGTCGATGTGCGAATTAAGGAGAGCAAGAAAATGCTTCGTGGACATACTCGCCTCCTTTCTTCGATTCGGCCTCGCTATACTTGAATGTGCGTCAAGCGCCCAACACTCGATATAAGCTTTCAAAGCAGTAGCCCAAGACGGTTAAAAAAGCCACCGATTCCTGTGCTCCCGTCCCTCGAACCCGTTAGCGTGGACAACGCTGGACAGGCGCGCGATCCGAAGCTCCGAGATCCCACCGCGCCATACCCCGCATGGCCGGCATCCCGCCGATAGTACGACATGGCCACGTTGGTACGCCAAAGCCGTTGATCTCCGCCGATCGCCGCACGACACCAAGCGGCTCAGCGAACCGCCGATTCTACGCTACAGCCCGATATGATTGGGCTTGATCGCAGCGTCGCGTCTTGGCCAGCCGCAGATCTGCGAGTGCGCAGGCAATCGAAATCTGAATCGGGAACGGCGACCGGTCCGGCGAGCGAGCCGAGGTGGTCTCCTGACTCATGAAGCGAAAGACCAAACCAGCCTGATCGTCTGATTGTCGCGTTACCTCTCCGGGCTCCATAGCGAACCTTCATTCGTGAAGCCTGACAGGCGAGCACTCCAAACAACGAAAAGGAACGCATCCATGACAAGAGTAGCAGGTGTCGTCGTGTTCAAGGCCAAGGCTGGCCTGGGCGAGGAAGCAGCCAACAGAATCGCCGCCGCACTGCCAGCGGTCGAGGCGGAAGCCGGCACGACGCTCTGGCTCGTCCTGCGCTCGAACGCCGACGCGGACAAAATCTTCCTCGTGGACCTCTTCGACAGCGAAGGAAGCCTGAGCGCCCACATGTCTGGCAGCGCCGCGGGCCAGATCTTCGCGACCGTCCCCGAACTGCTGGCCGCCGAGCCCGAGCTGCATCCGAGCGCGGTGGTCGCGTCGAAGCCGGCAGCCTGAGCGGGACGGGATTCTGAGTTCAAAGGGCCCTTCCACCTGAACCGCTGTTCGCGGTCGGCCAGCGGAATGTGCCGTCGATAACCAGAAGCGGCTGCTCAACGTCACTCGCCCGATCAAGGCGCTCAGACCGCCTGACAAAAATTCCTCCGAAGCAGGGTTACCTCGGAGGACATCACAACGAACCACCTTACAGGCGCGCCAAAGCGGCCGCCATCCCGCCAGCCACAACGGATGTGCTGGCTTAACTTTCAGGAGAACCAACATGTCCGATCGTCTGATGTCTACGCTGGTAGCCGGTGCCTTCGCGGCTGCCTTCGGCACGCTTGCCGTCGCTCCCGCCAGTGCGCAGGATTTCTCGGCACAGCAGAAGAAAATCCAGGCCGACAACACCGTGAAGGTGAAATCCGGCAAGGTCGAGCCCTGCTTCGGCGTCGCGCTCAAGGGCCAGAACGACTGCTATGCGGGCGCCGGCACGACCTGCGCGGGCACCAGCACCGCCAACTATCAGGGCAATGCGTTCAAGCTGGTGCCGACCGGCACCTGCACGACCGTCTCCACGCCGAACGGAATGGGCAGCCTCAAGCCCAAGGCCTGATTGCTGCTCGGCCGGGCCTCAAAGGCCCGGCCGTCCCCTGAAACGGTCAAGGTGAACGCCATGCCAGAACGGACCTTCAAATCCTCGCAGACAACGATGCCGAAACGCGCCGGCGTCGGCCTGAAGGCCGAGCACTACCGGACGATCATGGAGAAGTCCCCCGATATCGGCTTCTTCGAGGTCCATGCCGAGAACTACATGGGCGCGGGCGGGCCGCCGCATCGCTACCTCACCGCGATCCGCGAGCGTTATCCGCTTTCGCTGCACGGCGTCGGCCTATCGATCGGCGCGGATCGGCCTTTGGACCAGGGCCATCTGGCGCGCCTGAAACAGTTGATTGATCGCTATTCCCCGGCGCTGTTCTCGGAGCATCTTGCATGGTCCAGCCATGACGTCGGCTTCCTGAACGACCTGCTTCCTTTGCCCTATACGGACGAGACTCTGGTGCGCGTCGTGGAGCATGTCGACCAGGTGCAGGACGTGCTCGGACGCCAGATGTTGCTGGAGAATCCATCCACCTATCTGGCCTTCATCGAGAGTACCTGGTCAGAGACCGACTTCATTGCCGAGATTGTAAGGCGAACCGGCTGTGGCCTGCTGCTGGATGTCAACAACGTCCACGTTGCCTGCACCAATCAGGAATGGAGCCCGATCGCCTACCTCGACGCCTATCCACTTTCCCATGTGCAGGAAATCCATCTCGCCGGCTTCGCGCCCGACGCCGATGAGGAAGGACGTCCCCTCCTGATCGATGCCCATGACCGACCGGTCGAAGAAATCGTCTGGGGGCTGTTCGCCCATACGATCGCGCGCATCGGTCCGGTTCCCACCCTGATCGAGTGGGACGCGAACCTACCTGATTGGCCGACACTGAAGGCCGAGGCGGAGCGCGCCGAACTGATGATGGTCGACATCGATCGCGTGCAGCGCCGGGCACCCGCCCTGATCCACGCACGCTAATTCTCGGAGGAGCTCATATGCTGGCGCGGAGAGTTGCGATCTATTATGCTTGGAGCCGGCCGGATGAGACCGGAGCTCCGCTCGACATCATCGAGAACCGGTTTCCGGCGCTCTTCGAGAGCCGCCGTATGCTCTTTCCACGGTTCGAGGAATTGAGCGATCCGTCACGCTTCGAGCAGGGCATCGCGGGTTTCCTCGATCACATCATGAAGCAGAACTTCGCTGCGTTCGCGAATCTGGGAGAAGCGATTACCGGGCATCCGGTTGTCGAGATTGAGCGCGTCGGCGGCGATGGCCGGCTCGTCCCGCTCGGGTCCGAGGTCCTCGAAGACATCGACACGCTCCTTATCATCAGTTTCGACTCGCTGCGGACCGATCAGCAGGCGAGCCAGGTCGAAATCGATTTCGTCCGCTCGTTTCTCTCCGCGCCGGATCACCTCCTATTCGTCGGCCCGCATCACGACATCGGCGAAGAAGAGGCGGACTCGCATGAGGAGGTAGTCGCGCGGCAAGTCGCCGACTTTCTACATCATGGCGACAAGACCATTCCGCCGCGACAGGGATTTGGCGGCTTCGGACGTTCTCTGCTCGCCGGCCTGGATGTCCCCGTTCATAACAGGTTCGGACTGCGCCCCGCCTCGGAACCGGATGGCAGGCCATCGCCAATCGACGCCGATGCCTCTCTTGACCGCCTTCATCTGCTCTCGGGCGTGAGCACCTTCAATCTTCACCCCCACCTGCCGCACTTCGAGCGCATGGGCGAGGCGATCACGAAACTCGACGTGCTGGCGCGCCAGAAGATCGATCTTGCGGCTCCGCCCCATCCCTTCACGGCTGACGGCCGCACCTCTTTCGACGCACTGCTGCAGTCGAAGCCCGACACGTTTGCCGGCACGCTGCTGGTTGGCGACGCGACCCTTTGGAGTTCGACGGCCGGCGGCGTCGACAGCCTTCGCGCCTTCTGGACCAACGTCGTTCAGCGTCCCCATCGAGGAGATCGCCCATGATCGGCTCGATTGGTACAAATTCCGCCGTCGGCGGGTTCGCCGACCGACAGGCTGACTTCGTCAGGGCGCTCCTTGACCCGCACAAGCCGGCTCCCGCCGGTCTGGTCGGTCCCGACGGACGGCCGAGCGAGATGCGTTTCGCCGTCTATCGCAACAATGTCGTCGTCGGGCTGATCGAGACCCTGAAGGCCGCTTATCCGGTGGTTCATCGCCTGGTCGGCGAGGAGTTTTTCGCCGCCATGGCGCGACTGTACGTGATGACGGAGCCGCCGGCCTCCCCGATCATGCTCGATTATGGCGCCGGCTTTCCCACCTTCATCGGGCGCTTCGAGCCTGCCGCCGTGCTTGCCTATCTCCCCGATGTCGCGCGTCTCGAGCGGGCGTGGGTCGAGGCCTATCACGCGGCCGAAGCATCGCCGCTGCCGTCGTCCGCCCTCGGTCGCGTGCCGCCGGGCGATGTCCCTGCGCTGCGGCTCGTCCTGCATCCGTCCGTCCGCACCGTAAGATCTGTCTTTCCCATCGTGGGCATCTGGCAGGCAAACACCGACGGCAACAGCGTCGGCAGTATCGATCTCGACGACAGCGAAGATGACGCGCTTGTCGTTCGTCCCGAGGCGGAGGTCGAGATTCGGCGTCTGCCGGCGGGCGCCTCTGCATTCATCGAGGCCCTGCAGGCGAGTTCATCAATCGTAGACGCCGCGAAAGAGGCGCTGATTGCCAACCCGCGCTTCGATCTCGCGGATGCGCTGCGAGGCATGGTCGAGGCAAACATGATCGTCGGCTACAACATGCAGCCGGCCCCATCGATGGAGGTTGCATGAACACGAGACCGACACCGCTGGGCGGAGCTGCTGCAATTGTCCGTTACGTGCTTGTCCGGATCGAAGCGATTGCGCGGCACATCGCGCCTCCGTTGTTGCGCATTGCCTTGGCGCTTCCCTTCCTTCGCTCCGGCCTCACGCGATGGGACGGCTTCCTGTCCCTCTCGCTGGGAACACAATTCCTGTTCGAGGAGCAGTTCAAGCTGCATGTCTTCGGGGGAGAGTATGCGCTTCCAGCACCTGACCAGTTAGCGCTGGCAACGGCGATCGCTGAGATCGTGCTTCCCACCCTGCTGATCATCGGTCTCGGAACGCGCCTTGCCGCGCTCGGCCTGCTGGTCATGACGGGCGTGATCCAGTTGGTGTTTCCCGACGGCTGGGCCAATTTCCACTTGTACTGGACAGCTTTGGCAACAAGTATCCTGGCCATTGGTCCTGGTGTAGTCTCCATTGACCGCTGGATCTCTAAACGCGATGTTCGATTTTGTTCGCCGGGGGCAAGATGATAATGGACCGCAACCTCCATATCGGGTCCCAGGGCGATTGTTTGCTTGCATCCGCAGCCTTCGGGAGTTGGCGCGATGCAAGATGATGGGCGGCGGCGTCTGACACTGGTGGCCTCGGATGGCGAGGCGACAGGAGAAAAAGCGAAGCGCACGCCGCGGGATTCGGAGGCTGCTTCTTCGCGTGATCTCGACTGGACAATTCTCATGGCGCGCGCCCAGGACGGCGATACGGTCGCCTACCTGCGCCTTCTCCAGGAGATTACACCCTATCTCAGGTCACTGGTCAGGCGATGGCACAAGGACCATTGGGACATCGAAGATACAGTGCAGGACATATTGCTGACCCTTCATTCGATCCGGCACACCTACGATCCCGCACGGCCGTTCGGTCCCTGGCTGGTCGGCATCGCCAATCGTCGCGCCATAGATCGATTGCGTCGACGTGGCCGGCAGGCGTTACGCGAGGCGCCGCTTACCGCCGAGCATGAGGCAACCGCCACAGCGTCCGACGACAACGAGAATGTGCTCGACAAGCATCGCCTGAACGAGGCCCTCGGTGGCCTGCCGCCGATCCAAAGGACGGCTGTCGATCTCCTCAAGCTGAAGGAAATGTCGCTGAAGGAAGCCTCCGATGCGACAGGATTGTCCATCGCGTCGCTGAAAATGGCGACCCATCGGGCGCTCCGCAATTTGCGGACCTTGCTCTCGGATCGGAGGGATTCTTGATGGACACGTCTGATCTGATCCGCTCCCTCGCCACCAACGCCCCACCGGTCCGACGCCTTCGTCCACCGCTGGTTCGCGCCGTTGGATGGCTCCTTCTTGCCGCCGTGATCATGGGCCTCATGACGGTCAGCCACGGTGTGCGGCCGCAATTTACCGAGCGCATGCAGGATGCCGTGTTCGCCATCAACATGATCTCGTCGCTCATGACCGGCGTTCTTGCGACAATCGCCACTTTCTTCGTCAGCTTGCCGGACCGGTCCCGTCGATGGCTTCTTTTGCCCGCCCCGGCGCTCGTCGTCTGGCTGTCGACGATCGGCTATCAGTGCTTCGCGGGCTGGGTGCCTGTGCCGCCAGGCGCAGTCACCGTTGAGGCCGCATCCGGTTGCCTCGCCACGCTTGTGCTGACCAGCCTGCCTCTGTCGCTGCTGATGCTGGCGATGCTGCGCTACGCGGCGGCACTACGGCCCACATCGGTCATTCTGATGGGAAGCCTCGCGGTCTCGGCGATCACCGCGACGGCCCTGTCGATGTTCCATCCGCTTGATGCCACCGCGATGGTTCTCGGGTGGAACCTCGGTACGGCGGTTCTATTCCTCGCAGGCGCTGCAATCTTCAGCCGGAAGGTGTCGAACACGGCAAGTGGGAAGAGAGATTGAGTGACGGCGATTGCTCCCATTGCTTGGGAGGCTAGCGTAGACGTAGTGCTCATCTTCGTCGGGCGTGGCCCGCCAGCCCCGCCGATTCTACGCCATGGCGCGATATTCTGCGCGATAACTACTCATTCACCGCCGATTGCCGCATGGCCGGCCAACAGCATTTCCAATAACACGCCGACCTGCTGCAAGGGCGGGAATCGCCTAGTTCTTGCCGTTTGGCGGGCATCGACGGCTCCTGATAGCGGCCGTTTGTTGTCGTCCGATGCAGGGGTTGCGATAATCCGACAGTGTTGCATTCGCTGGACCGTCGACGCCGGCACAACTTCAGGACGTTGATTTCGAGGGCAGCACTAAGATCTCGTCCTGCTATTCCAGATATGGCGTCAGCACCTCTTCAATCCACTTCATGAATGCGCGCACTCGGCGCGACAGATTGCTCCGGTGTGCTACGATGAGGGACACGGGGAGCGCCCGGCGACGAAAATCGGGCATGATTTCCACAAGCGCTCCGCTCCTGAAGTATTGGCCAATCCCCAAGAGCGGCGCCTGAATCAGGCCAAGGCCGGCGAGGGCAGCAGCGTCGTAGGTCTGCGCGCTGTTGACGTGCAGCGCACCTGGCAACTGAAGCGTCGCGTAGCTGTCGCCGTCTGGATATTCCCATCCATGGGGTCTTGCGCCCAGCATCGTCGAAAAATGAACTGTCCGATGCTGCTGACGCTGGAGATCTTCTAGCGATCGAGGGATGCCATAGCGCGCCAGATAAGCGGGACTGGCAGCGTTCACCATACGCAACAGGCCAAGCTGGCGGGCAACCAGCGTTTCGTCCCTGATGGGGCCAAGCCGCAATACACAGTCGAACCCCTCTTGAACCAGATCGACTTGTCGATCCGTACTCGAGATTTCCAGCTCCAGCTCGGGGTGAGCGGCCATGAAGTCAGGCAAGGCCGGCACGATCGTTGTGCGCGCCACCTCGGTCGGAAGATCGACCCGTAAACGCCCGCGGAGTGCCACGCGATCGCCTGCAAACATCGAGTGCAGGTCATCGACTTCAGCAAGCAGATCGCGGGCACGGGAATGAAATGCGCGCCCGTCCTCCGTCAACTGCACGCTGCGCGTCGTCCGGTGCAGGAGCCTAACACCGACATCTTCTTCCAGCTTCCGGACCGCCGTGGAGGCCCGCCCCTTTTGGATGCCTAGGCTATCGGCCGCGCGGGTGAAGCTCCCCATTTCGGCGACCGTTATGAATATGAGGATGGGTTCTAGATTTTGCATTTTCACGCCTTAATATTATTTCACGCAGAAAGAACAGTGCGTTCATTTTGGCGTTGTTTATCATACATGAGAGACACAGTAGCCTCCGGAATATGAGGTCTCCATCGGAGAAAGTGTCCGAAACCATGAAACTGCATCAGGTGCCGAAAGCTGTGACGTTGCATCGTGCCCTGTGGGCCGGCCGGATAATGAGCGCGCTTGTCGTTATCGCTCTGGTGGCAGACGGCACTATTCAGCTTTTCGCGCCGGCGCAGATCGCGAGCATGTTGCAGGAAACCGGGTTCGCGATGGATCTGACCCAAGTTGTCGGTCCGTTCATACTCGCCTGCGCCATCCTCTACGCCATCCCGGCCACCGCCGTCCTCGGCGCGATCCTGGTGACGGGTTTTTTGGGAGGCGCGATCTGCGCCCATGTCCGCATCGGTGAGCTGGGGTCGCCGCCGGAAATCATTTCTCTGCTTCTGGGCGCGATGACTTGGGGCGGCCTCTATCTGCGCGATCCCCGTATCCGGGCCATTCTACCGCTCGTTCATTGAACCAACCGGGGCAGTGCTCTGTCCCTCAACATCAGGAGAAAACGCATGTTTTTAGTAGTGGGAATCACGGGAAACGTGGGCGGCGCGACGGCAAGGCATTTGCTAGCGCAAGGCAAAAAGGTGCGCGCACTGGTCCGCGATCGCGAGAAGGCGGTTAACTGGGCGAACCAGGGCGTGGAGCTGGTTGACGGCGATTGGAATGATTCGGCAGCCATCGAGCGAGCGCTCAAAGGCGTCGAAGGCGCGTTCGTCATGTTGCCTCCGGTCTGGGCGCCGTCGCCCGATTACAAGGAAGCAAAGGGCGTGATTGCAAACTATGTCGAGGCACTCACCAAGGCAGCGCCGCCGCGAGTGGTTGCGCTTTCGTCAATGGGTGCGAACAGAACCAGCGGGCATGGGGTGATCACGGCCTTGTCGCTTCTGGAGCAAGGTTTTCGCGACCTGATATCGCCAGTCGCATTTGTGCGCGCAGGCGGATTCTTCGAAAACTTTCTTTTCGGCCTGCAGGTCGCGCAGGGCGGAACGCTACCGGTCTTCTACAATCCGACAAACCGGAAATCGACCATGGTCGCGACGAACGACATCGGCGCGGAGTTCGCAACCCTTTTGACCGGGCCAGCGTGGTCAGGGCAGCGCATCGTCGAGATTGGTTCGATGGTCACTGCTGATGAAGTCGCGGAGCAATTGGGCGAAGTCCTGAATCTCGACGTGAAAGCCTTTGCAATCCCGCGTGCAGGGTGGGCGGAAGCGTTAGAGCAATTCGGCATCCCGAAGGGCCACAGCGGACCTGCCGAAGAAATGTACGAGGCCGTGAATGCGGGATGGATGGACCTCGGCGTCGAGGGAACAGAGCACGTAGCGGGGACAACGTCCGCACGCGACGTCTTCGCAGCGGCCCGGAAGGCTATGACGCCATGAACGGCGACGTTCACACCAAGGAATATCGAGACCAACGCGCGGGCGTTCCCCCGCGACGCTAAACGGAGCCAATCGCTACCGTTAGCGATTGGCTCCTATCCCATGTTCGGGTTCCAAAAGCCGCTGGTTGTCTAATCCCAAGACCCGGCCACTCAGAAAATGGCCAAAACCGCTGATGAACTGCGACAATTAGCACTGGAAGTAGTCGCACCGTGCGGCGTTAGAGAGCTATAGCGTATACGTAGTGCTCATCTTCGTCGGGCGTGGCCCGCCAACCATGTCTCGGTTCGTTCACTGATTGCCTCCCTCGCGCGGTATTAGCGCCCGCCACCAGGAAGCACAGTAAACCAACGCCTCCATGCGCCTGTTCGATACAGCCTGGTCATGTCTTGCAGACTTGCGCCATTCAGAATGGGCCAGCTTGCGCCCGTGGAACTCGCCGGCACGGCCGTGGTTTGGAACGCCCCGTGCTCGACATTCTCGTTTGTCACGCCTCAGCCCCTCCTATCGAACGGTATAATTCCTTTGTTGCGCAGGATTTCCTGCCAATGATCCGCGTAGCGATCAGCAAATGCCTCACGCTCACTTTTAGGCCGAGCAAAATATAGGTCGAGAAGCTCGCTAAAATCTCCGTCCCGCGTTTCTACTTGTTCCAACCAGTCAACCCAGTGCCCGATCTCATGCAGAAGGGTTCGATATAGCTGTGTGGAGCGTACAGCCTCAATTCGGCTAGAGATTATATGATTTCGACCTATCCGCTCGATGCCATGACCATCGGCGCGAAGCCTCTCGAGTTCATTCCGGTCTTCCCGACCCAGACTAATGGGCCATTTAAATATATCACTGACCTTGCAAGCTTCCAGAAATATTGCAGGCCCATTCCAACGGCCACGCCGGGGACTGAATGTGAACTCAGCAAGATAATAAAGCCTCCCCCATGCAGGATTTATTATTCGCGTCTTTCGAGTCGACTGCCGAAAGACAAAGGTACTTAGGCCCACCCAATCGGTACTGGGAATGTGTGAAAGCATGAACAGCACGTCTTCAACTGAGCAGGCATGTAGGAAGCCTCTATTAGGATGCTCGACGATGAATGTAACCTTTCTTCCATTCACTTCGTGGATCAGTTTTTCATGAGAGCCGATCTGCGCAGTGCTCCCGTGTTTCGAAGCGAAAAGCTGCGGAATGACCATCCGATTATTTTGTCCGTAGCCTTGCTTGGGCGTCCCGATGTTACGGTTCCGACGGGTAGGATTGTATGTCGATGACATGGTTGCCAAGTATAACATGGAAATATCGCCCAGTTTTGCAGTTCTACAACTTATGATCAACCATTAAACTTCCCACCAGGGATGGACGTCGGCGGCGACCTTAATGTTGGAGAGCTATCGCGTAGACATCGTTCTTCGTTTTATCGTTCCCGGCCGCCAGGGCCGATTGGCCCGGATCTCCTGATTGGAAATCTGGTTCGGCGCGCCAATCTCCAGATCGGCAGGGAAGCGTCGTGCCTGCCGGGAGGATATAGCCGGCCTGAAGGCTGCCCCACCTCGCTTCCGCCACGATCGGCCGTTTCAAATCACCGCGCTTGTGCTCCATCGGGGCGCAGAGAGGGGCAGCATGGTCGGAACCGTCGACAGTGCGCACTATTGGGACCGCGCCGCGCGCCGTTATGCGGCCAGCCCGGTCGCGGACCCGGCCGGCTATGAGCGTACGCTGGAACGGACAAGGGCCCTGCTGCAGCCGGGCGACCGGGTGCTGGAACTCGGATGCGGCACGGGCACGACAGCCCTGTGGCTCGCTGATGGCGTGCGCGACTATCTCGCCACCGATATTTCCGCCGGCATGATCGCGATCGCCGAGGAAAAATACGCCGCCGCTCCGGTCCCGGCGCTGACTTTCCGCGCCGCGACGGCTGAAGCCCTCGCACCCGGAGCCGAGCCGTTCAACGCCGTGCTCGGCTTCAACTATCTCCATCTGGTCCGCGACCTGCCCGGCACGCTGCACCTTATCCACGCCTTGCTGGCGCCGGAAGGCCTGTTCATCTCCAAAACCCCCTGTGTCGGGGAAATGAACGTGCTCATCCGGCTCGCCCTGCTGCCGGCAATGCGCCTGATCGGCCTCGCCCCCTATGCCGGCGTGTTCACGGAAGCCGAGCTGGATCGGCAGATCTCCGCCGCCGGCTTCGAGGTCCTTGCCTGCGAGAACCACGCCGGCAAGGGCAACGATCACCGCCCCTTTGTCGTCGCCCGCCGGCGCTGACGGCCGCCCGGACCTTCGCTCCACGAGTGCATGTCCTGAAGGCCGTCCTTGCGTGCCAAGCGCTGCCGGCCTCCGCTTCTCCGCGCGACAACCCACGCACAATCCCCCTTGACTCTCCCTTTTCTCGCGCGCATTGAAATAACTTGTATATACATATTATACCATAGCGTTTGCACATCAGCTCTTGGGAGGGGCGGCATGGCGGCAGAGACGGGCGCGATCGAGAAGCGGACGATCGACCGGATTCCGGAGGGCGAGCGGCATGGCTCCCCCTTCAACCAGTTCACCTTGTGGTTCGGCGCGAACCTGCAGATCACTGCGGTGGTCGACGGCGCGCTCTCGATCGTGTTCGGGGCCGAAGCGCTCACGGCCATCATCGGCCTGGCCATCGGCAACCTGCTCGGTGGCGCGGTGATGGCGCTGCATTCGGCGCAGGGCCCGCGGCTCGGCCTGCCGCAGATGATCTCCTCGCGTGCCCAGTTCGGCGTGAAGGGCGCCACTTTGCCACTCCTTCTCACCGTGGTGATGTATCTGGGCTTCGCCGCCACCGGCACCGTGCTCTCCGGCCAGGCCATCAACCTGATGTTCGGCGTGGAGAACCCGGCCTTCGGCATGGTCGCCTTCGGCGTCATTACGGTGATCGTCGCGGTGGTGGGCTACAATCTCATCCACATCATCGGCCGGATCGCCACGGTGGTCGGCATCCTCGGCTTTGCCTATCTCACCTTCAAACTGTTGGGGCAGTACAATGTCGCCGACGCTTTCGGCCAGAAGCCCTTCACCATGGCGACCTTCCTGCTCGCCATTGCGCTTGGCGCCGGCTGGCAGCTGACCTTCGCGCCCTATGTCGCCGATTATTCGCGCTACCTGCCCTCCTCCACCCCCGCTTCGGTCACCTTCTGGTCGACCCTGCTCGGCTCGGCCATCGGCGCCCAGATCGCCATGACCTTCGGCGCCGTGGTGGCGGCCCTGGGCGGCAAGTTCCTGGCCAACCAGGTCGGTTTCCTCGGCGAGCTCGCCGGGCCGGGCGTGGCCGTGTTGGTCTATATCGTCATCGTCACCAACAAGCTCACGGTGAACTGCCTCAACGCCTATGGCGGCTCGATGACCCTGCTCACCACGGTGAGCGCCTATGCCGGCCAGCGCAGTGTCTCGCAGGCGGCCCGCATGGCCTATATCGTGCTGTTCGTGGCCGGCTCTGTGGCGATCGCCCTGTTCGCCAGCGCCCACTTCCTCTCGGCCTTCAAGAACTTCATGCTGCTGCTGCTGGCCGTGTTCGTGCCCTGGAGCGCGGTGAACCTCGTCGACTACTATTTGATCTCCAAGGAGAAGGTGGACGTTCCCGCCCTCTACGATGCCTCGGGCCGCTACGGCGCCTATAACTGGACGGCGCTGGGCTGCTACCTCTTCGGCGTGCTGATCCAGATCCCCTTCCTGAACCAGGCGCTCTATGAAGGGCCGATTGCCAAGATGCTCGACGATGCCGACATCTCCTGGATCGTCAGCCTGGTGGTGACCTCGGTGGTCTACTACGCCCTGGCCCGGGGCGGCGCCAACGTCCCCAGCCAGATGATCCTGCCCGAGGACAAGCCAGCGCGGGCATGAGCGGCGCAATCCTCAGGGCTTACTCCGAGCCCGCTCAAGACCCTTGAGGATCTCCACGAACAAGCGCACCTTGGCCGGGCGGAAGCGCGCGGCCGGGTAGACGACATGGATGCCGCCTGCGGGCAGCGTCCAGTCGGCCAGCAGGCGGACGAGCCGGCCCGCGGCGATGTCGCCGGCGACCAGGAAATCCGGAAACACCGACAGGCCAGCCCCCGCCAGCACCATGGCGTAGGAAGTCGGCGTCTTGTCCGCATCGACGACGGCGGTGACCTCCACCGTCTCCCGCTCCCAGTCCCCTCGCGAGAACAGCCAGCGCGTCGGCATGCGCAAGGCATGGTTGGCGACGAAGGGCAGCCCCGCCAGCCCCTTGGGGTCGAGATCGGCCGGCAGGCGCGCGGCAAGCGCCGCTGAACAGACCAGATGCTGCTGGAAGGTGCCGAGCCGCTGGGCCTGGTTCGAGGAATCGGTGAGCCAGCCGACGCGCACGGCGACGTCGACCTGCGCATCCACCAGATCCACCACCGTATCGTCGAAGGCGACCTCGACCCGCATATGGGGATAGCGTTCGCGGAAGGCCGCGATGGCGGGCGCGACCACCGCCCCGCCATAGTCGATCTGCGCCGCGAGAGTGAGAGTGCCGGTCGGCTCCGCCGCGTTCCTGGAAATCTCCCCGAAGGCGGATTCGGCCTCGCGCAGGATCAGGGCAGCGCGATCATAGAAGACGCGCCCCGCCTCCGTCGCCTGCAGGCGACGGGTGGTGCGCAGGATCAGGGTGACGCCGAGTTCCTCCTCCAGCTTGCCGACCTGGTGGCTGACCACCGCCTTGGCGACGCCGAGCCTCTCCCCCGCCGCCGTAAAGGAGCCGGTCTCGATCACCGCGGTGAAGAAGGCCAGCCGGTTGAGATTGAGAAGCTCGGACATAGGCCTCCTGCACCTGAATATCTGCTCCCCCCCCTTGCTGATGGCGGACGAAGGGGACGCAAGTTCGATCACCCTTATTGTCCGATTCAATCAGACACTCTGTCAAATTGTTCGGGATTTTTCTCGAGAAATCGGCAGGCCATGTTTCGCGGCAGGGAAATTTCGATGTCCACGCCGCTTCCTTCCAGCCAGACTGCCAATGGGCAAGTCGTGACCTATCTGTTCGATCCGCTCTGCGGCTGGTGCTATGGCGCTGCCCCGATGCTGCAGCGCCTGCGCGCCGCCGGCGTCGCCGTCAGCCCTGTCCCGACCGGCCTGTTCACGGGGTCGGGCGCCCGGCCGATGGATGCGGGCTTTGCCGCCTATGCCTGGTCCAACGACCAGCGCATCGAACGCCTCACCGGCCAGCGTTTTACCGAAGCCTATCGCAATCAGGTGCTGGACGCCGAAGACAGCCTGTTCGATTCGGGGCCGGCCACGCTGGCGCTGACCGCCGTGGTCCTGGCCGAACCCGAGCGCGAACTCGACGCCCTCGCGGTCCTCCAGGCCGGGCGCTATGTCGAGGGCCGCGACACGACATCCCTGGCCTGCCTCGTCGCCATCCTGCGCGACGCGGGCTTCACGGCCGCTGCCGACCGCCTCGCCACGCCCGACGAAGCGCTACTCGCCGCCAACCGCGCCCGCATCGTCGAAGGGCGAGCCCTGATGGCCAGCCTCGGCGCCCAGGGCGTGCCGGCCCTCGTCGCCCAGCGCTACGGGCAGCAGCGGCTGATCGCCTCGAATGCCCTGTTCGGCAGTTTCGACAATCTCGTTTCCCACCTCAACGCCTGACGGCATCGACCGGAAAGACACGCCCCGTGATCAACAGACGCGACGCAATCAAGCTCACCGCCCTCTTCGGCGCCGGCGCCCTCTTCCCCCAGGCCTCGGCCGATGCCGCCGGCGGCAAGCTCGCCTGGCGCGCCTTCCAGGCCGACGAGGCGGGGTTCTCCCGCATGCCGGTGCTGCTGACGGGCCGAAAGGAAGCCATCCTGCTCGACGGCGGCTTCACCCTTTCGGACGGCCGCAAGCTGGCTGAAGCCATCAAGGCGAGCGGCAAGACGCTGACCACCATCTATGTAAGCTGCCCGGACCCGGACTATTATTTCTCGCTGCGCCCGGTGGTGGAGGCCTTCCCCGCCACCAAGGTGATCGCCAAGCCGGTGACGGTGGCCTCGATCAAGGCCAGCGTGCAGGGCAAGCTCGATGTCTGGGGCCCCAAGCTCGGCGACAACGGTCCGCGCAGCCTGGTCGAGGTGGTGATCCCCGCCCCGTCCGAGGCCACCGCACTCGATCTCGAGGGCCATCGCATCGAGATCGTCGAAGTGCCGGACATGCATGACCGGCGCTATCTGTGGGTGCCCAGCCTCAAGGCCGTGTTCGGCGGCGTGCTGGTCAGTTCCGGCGGCCATGTCTGGCTGGCCGATAATGCCGATGCCGCTTCCCGCGAGGCCTGGATCCGGGCGCTCGACGCCATCGCCGCCCGCAAACCCGGGATCGTGGTGCCGGCCCATCACGCCGAGGGCGCGCCGGAGGGCCTGGCCGCCGTCAAGTTTACCCACGACTATATCGCCGCCTTCAACCGCGAGGCCGACAAGGCCAAGGACAGCGCGGCGCTGATCGAGGCGATGAAGGCGCTCTATCCCAAGCTCGGCGGCCTCGACTCGCTCGACCTGAGCGCCAAGGTCGTCAAGGGCGAGATGAAATGGGGCTGACCGCCCCGCCTCACGCCAAGAACTCTTCAACCGAAAGGAAAGCCAGATGAAAATCGCCCTGATCGGCGCCACCGGCAATGCCGGCTCGCGCATCCTCGCCGAACTCGTCAGCCGCGGCCACGAGGTCACCGCCATCGTGCGCCACCCCGAAAAGGTGCCGGCCAATCCGAAGGTCACGGCCCGCAAGGGCGACGTGCACGACAAGGCCGGCCTGGCCACGCTGCTCGCCGGCCATGACGCCGTTGTTTCGAGCGTGCATTTCAGCGCGAGCGATCCCCATGCCCTGATCGAGGCGGTGCGCGCCTCCGGCGTGAAGCGCTATCTGGTGGTGGGCGGCGCCGGCAGCCTGGAAGTCGCGCCCGGTGTTACCCTGGTGTCGACGCCCGAATTCCCCGCCATCTACAAGGAAGAGGCTACCAAGGGCGCCGAATTCCTCGCCATTCTGCGCGGCGAGAAGGAGCTAGACTGGACCTTCCTCTCCCCCTCGGCCCTGTTCGTGCCGGGCGAGCGTACCGGTAAGTTCCGCCTGGGTGGCGACCAGCTTCTGACCAACGACAAGGGCAGCAGCATCTCCTTCGAGGACTATGCCATCGCGCTGGCCGACGAGATCGAAAAGCCGGCCCATAGCCGGGCGCGCTTCACCGTCGGTTACTGACGGGCGGGAACACTTTCCAGAAGCCGCGAGCAGCCTCGCCGCCGGAATTCGCAGGATCTGGCGGCAGTCTTGCCATTGCCGGGTTACCCGGGCACATCCGACGGCATTGCCGCCGACAGCCGGTGACACCCATGCGGGACGGCTGTCCGGATCGCCATGTCTTTGTCGAAAGTCCCCTATCGCACGAATGGCGTGCGCATGCCTTGCGGCCTGGCAGCAAACGGGTCCTCGCCTCCAAGACAAACACGCCCCGCCCTTTCGGGCGAGGCGTGCAAAAGAAGGACCTGTCGGTAAGACGGCGGACTCAGCGCCCGATCGACGAGAGATTGGCGCCGGCGCTGACGATGCCCACGCCCCCACCGATCATCTGCAGGAACTTGGCGAGATCGGTCGACGGTGCGTTCGAGATGTAGAGCACGTCCTTGTTGCGCATCAGGAAGCGCTGAGACCACAGGAAGGAACCCGGGTTCTTCATGTCGAGGCGATAGACCACGGGTACGCTGCCCGAGCGATAGCCGCCGGATGCCACGCCGCCCCTGAGTTCGCGATAGGCGGCCGCATCCTCATAGCGGAACACGAAAACGCCGCTGGCATCCGAGCGCGAATCGTTCAGGCCACCAGACTTGCCGATGGCTTCGGCGAGGGTGACCCTGTCGCTCGTGAACTCGATGGTGTCGTTCTTGCCGGTGGCGCCGAGCACCGTGAAGGTGCGCGGCTCGCGATAGATGAAGAGCTGATCATCCGCGCGCATATAGATGTTCTCACGCGGATTGGAGACCAGGGAAGTCAGGCTTTCCACGCCCGTGCGCGAACCGCGCGTCAGGCGGACGAAGAGGTCGTGGGCTGCGGCCCGTGGACCGCCGGCGAGGGCGATCGCGTCCAGCACGCGCGTGCCCTTGACGGCAAGGGGGAAGCGGCCGCCCTGGCCGACCTCACCGGAGACCGTGACGAGATTGGCGGCATTCTGGGTGAGGGTGACGAGCACCTGCGGCTCGATCGCCTTGGAGGACAGGGCGCTGACGATGGCCTGCCCGACCTGGGCCGGCGTACGGCCGGCGGCGACGACGCTGCCGGCATAGGGCACGTTGATGCGCCCGCCGCGATCGATCTGCTGGGCGGGCAGCTGCACGCTCTTGCTGCCGGCGCTGCCGGTGGCATCGGCAGTGCCGAACAGGCCGCCCGAACTCGCCTCGAAGATCGAGACCGACACCATGTCGCCGATACCCAGCGTCCCGCTCGACGGCGGGCCACCTGCGGCGAAGCTGCCAAGGAAGCCGGTCGGGCGATGCCGCGACAGCACCGCGACCGTTCCGGCGTTGACGTCGAAGATGGAATAGGGGCTGGCGACGCCGCGCGACTGCGCACCGCCATTCTGCTGACGGCTCAGAATGGTCTTGGCCGTGGGACCAGCATTCGGCAGGCTAGAACACGCCGCAAGGCTGGTGGTGATCAGGAGAATGATTGGAATACGCAACACTTCGGCATCACTCGCTTTTCAACGGCACCATATCTTTTTTCCCATCACTGACGGACCGGAACAAGTCTTGATGCTTTTCGTGGTAAAGATCTCTAGTCAGAAAGAGGTAACATTTGTCCAAACATCCGCTTCCGCCGAACTTTTCTCGCCAGTGCCGATGAAATGAACGTCACGACTCCGGACCCGAATCGACTTCCATCCAGCCCACCACGGAGACCTCATTCGCTCGGGCTAACCCACACTCCACGCTTTCCATCGCTCCTATATTTTCACTTCCGTTTCGGTCTCCCGAAAGGTAAGTAGGAACCATAGGGATTGGCGGAGGGCTCTGGCAGTGCCAACCGAAGGAGGCTGCATGGCAGCCCGCGCCAATTTGCAAAATTTCCGTGATAATGCAACAGAAATTGCGCCGCCGCCGGCAACCATATCGTCACGAAATCTACACATCAGATTCTCTTGTGAGAAACTCACTTTAATTCACCACCTAATTTTTTCCACTTTTATCAAAAGTAAAAAAAGGAATTCTTACAATATACTGATAATTGGTGACGAGGTTTTTGCTCGAACTCCCCAGAGGGACACCGCGACTGAGAACCATAACGGCTCAAAGTCTGCCGACGACACAAAGATTACTCCTTTAGTATTAGGGCACCTCTCTTTGCCGTCATCGTTTCCGCAAGCCTGTGCAGCTCCCTTCCGCTTGGAACGGCGACACGCCGCGTCTTGCAGGTCCATCTCCCGATCAAGGTCATCGATCCAGGCCATGGATCTTCTGATGCAGGCGCCCCTGCAACCATCTTCGAGACCGCCTTCCATCTCCGGCGCCTTGCACGCCAGGTTCGCCATGCCTTCTCCGGGGTCATGCTGATGGATCGGTCCTGGTTGCCACGCCCCGGCAGCGTCATCGGCCTGCCCTTGGTCACGCTGTTGCGTTTCCCGGATCTCGGCGAGTTGCTGCCGGAGTACCGGCTGGTGGCTCTGGAACAGGCGGGACGTGGAGTTGACGCCGTCGCCGGCTGGGGCCGCAAGCTGCCGGCCCGCTGGGCCAGACATGCAGCCGCCCGGCTGGCCCGCCCCTTTTTCACCCTGGAGGACGGCTTCCTGCGCTCCGTCGGCCTCGGCAAGGCCGGGGCGGCGGCTGTTTCGGTGGTGATGGACGACCTCGGCGTCTATTACGACGCCCGCACGCCGTCGCGGCTCGAGCACGAACTGGCACTGGGGAATTTTCACGAGACCCGGCCACGCGCCACCGCCCTACGTGACGAGATCGTGCATCGGCGGCTGACCAAATATAACCATCTGCCCGACAGGCCATTGGAGCTCGGGCCGCGCGGGCATCGCCGCATCCTGCTGGTCGAGCAGGTCGCAGGCGATCTGTCGATTGCCGGCGCCTGCGCCGACAGGACGAGCTTTGCCGCCATGCTGGCCGATGCCCTTGCGTTGCAGGACGCCGAGATCATCATCCGCTCGCACCCGGATGTGATGGCGGGCCGGGCCCAGGGCAGCTTCGCCGGCCTCGCGGCCGCCGCCCATCTGCGCCGGCTCGACGATGCTGTTTCGCCCCACGCCGTGCTCGATGAAGTCGATGAGGTCTGGACCGTGTCGAGCCAGCTCGGCTTCGACGCCCTTCTGCGTGGATTGCCGGTGCGGTGCTATGGCGTGCCCTTCTATGCGGGGTGGGGATTGAGCGAGGACCGGCCGGTGCTGGCCGGCGCGCGCGAGGCCCTGGCTCGCCGCCACGCGCGGGTCGGGAACCGGCTCGACATCGTCGACCTCGTCGACGCTGCCCTGATCCGCTACCCACTCTACGCCGATCCGATCACCGGCCGCGCCACCGGCCCTGAACAGGCGATCGCAAGGCTGCAGGGCTGGCGTGCCCATGCCGACCGGTGGCGCGGGGAGACCGAGGCTGTCGCCATCAAACTGCACAAACGGCCGATACTCCGGCGCTATTGCACCGCCCCGGGCGCCACGCTTCGCTTCAGCGCCACGGCGTCCGGCAAGGCGCGCCAGCTCAGCTGGGGCCTGTCGCCCTCTTCCGCCAGCGCGGCGGCGGTGATCGCGGTCGAGGACGGCTTCCTCAGATCGGTCGGACTCGGCTTTCCCGGCACCGTCCCGATCTCGCTGTGCTTCGATGCGAGCGGCATCTATTATGATGCAACCACCGCCAGCGATCTCGAGACTCTTCTGGAGACCGGCACTTTTCCCGCCGACCTCACCGAGCGCGCCACACGGCTGCGCCAGGCGATCCTGCAGGCGGGCCTGACCAAATATAATCTGCGCAGCGATGTGCCCGACGAGGTCCATCGGCAAGCAGGAGGACGCCGGCGCGTACTGGTGGCCGGGCAGGTGCCCGATGACCAATCCCTCAGGCTCGGCTTGCCCAGCCAGGCCAGCAATCTCGACTTTCTGCGTGCCGTCCGCTGCGAATGCGCCGACGCCTTCATCATTTTCAAGGAGCATCCCGATCTGGTGGCCGGCAAACGGCCCGGCCTGAGCGACCCGACCACCGCCGGCGCCCTGGCCGATCATCTGGCGGTGTCGGGGGATGCCGCGGCCTGGATCGATTTTGCCGACGAAGTGCATGTGCGCACCTCGCTGGCGGGGTTCGAAGCCTTGTTGCGGAACAAGCCCGTGACCTGCCACGGAGCCCCCTTCTTTGCCGGCTGGGGCCTGACGACCGACCGCGTCGCCATACCCCGCCGCACGCGGCGCCGCACGCTCGATGAATTGGTGGCTGCCGCCCTCATCCTTTATCCGAGCTATCTGCACCCCGTCCGGGGGCTGCCGATGGAAGCCGAAGATGCGGTGAACTGGCTGAGCACAGCGCGCCAGGCTCCCGCCGGCAAAACCAGCCCCTTGCGCCGAATCATACGTTGGTGGCCCCGCAATGCAGTTTCTTTTTGACGTATCGCGGCATCTGCGCCGGCTCATCCGCACCACTCCCACCGGCATCGATCGGGTCGATGCCGCCTATATCCGGCTCCTGCCCGATCTGGCCGGCGAGGTCTCCTTCGTCGCCAAGATGCCGGGCTTCAACGGTTTGCGGCGCGTCGACAAGCTTCTCCCGCCCACGGAAAATTCAGCCTGGCAAGGAGCCGATGTCGAAAAGGATCGGATCTACACCGATCTGGCCGATTATCTCGCCAGGCCGGTGTGGGCCTCCGAACGCGGCTGCCGGCGCTTGGCCGAAGCCAGCCGGACGGAACCTTCCGCCGCACGGGTAGCGCTCACCGGCATGCGGCAAGTCTTCGGTACGCGAGACTTGCCTCTCAATCTGCGCGGATCGGTCTATCTCAATACTTCCCATTCGGGCTTGGAAAACACTCTCAAAATTCAGGAAATGAAGCGGCGCGGGGCACGCATCGTCGCCATGCTGCATGACCTCATTCCCGTCGACTTCCCGGAGTTCTGCCGTGAAGGCGAGGCCGCCAAACATCATCGCCGCATGCTCTCCTTGCTGCAGCATGCCGACCTGATCATCGCCAACTCGGCTTATTCGCGCGATCGCTTCACCGCCTGGCTGGCGGCGGCCATCCCGCGCGGCGAGCATCGGCCTGCCGCGCCGCGCGTGGTGGTGGTGCCGCTGGCCGTCGAAAACGAATTCCTTACGCGCAGCGCCCTGCGCCCGCCCTCTTCGCAGATCCCCTATTTCGTCTGCCTCGGCACCATCGAGGCGCGCAAGAACCATGCTTTGCTGCTGCTGCTCTGGCGCCGTCTTGCCGAGAAGCTCGGCGCGGCCTGTCCGCGCCTGGTGCTGGTAGGACGGCGGGGCTGGAAGGTCGACCAGGTCCTGGACCTGTTGACCCACGCCGCCCCGCTGGCCCGCCATGTCGTGGAAGTCGCCGACCTCAGCGACCCCGCCGTCGCCTCCCTGATCGCCGGCGCGCACGGCATGGTACAGCCATCACTGGTAGAGGGTTTCGGACTGCCGATCCTGGAAGCCAATGCCCTCGGCGTGCCGGTGATCGCCTCCGACATTCCCGCCCATCGCGAGGTGGCCGAACTCGCAGGCCATCATGGCATCAGCCTGGTCGATCCCATCGACCTGCCGCAATGGATGGGTGCGGTGACGGCACTGGCTTCGGACCGCTTCGAGCTCAGCACCCGTGCCGCCCTCCCCACCTGGCGGGATCATGTGCAGCAAGCCCTCGATGTCGTGCGGGATCACTTCGAGCATGCAGTCTCAAAAAACAACTTCGCCAGCAGGAGTCCCGCCTGAGGCGAACCGCCGACTGACACTCTCTAACTTAACGACATTTCCCCATTCGCGATACTATTTTCTACTATATAACATCAGGCTTGCATAAAATTTCTTTGTGATCATTGCCAAATCATCTTATCGTGCAAAAACTCAAATCGGTCGTGCACCTTATGGTTCCTATCAATTGAACGTGTTATTTTCCAAATACCTGTTGCATCAAAGCTACAGACTCGTGTTTCGAAAGCTGGCATGGTGATTTCGCCTTTAGGAGTGATGCATATGAGAATCTCTGCAGCAGCAATTGCTCTTCTGCTCTCGTCGACGGCAGCTTTCTCTGCCGATCTCGCGCCCGCACCTGTTGAGCCTGTGGCACCGGTTGTCCTGCCGTTCTCCTGGACAGGCTTCTATGCTGGTGCGAACGTCGGCTATGCTTTCGGCGGCCGCGACACGGTCGGCATCCACGATCCGGATTTCCTCGGCGACATCGGCAAGCTGACGGGCAAGGGTTTCCTTGGCGGCTTGCAGGCCGGCTATAACTACCAGTTCGACAACATCGTGGTCGGTATCGAAACCGACTTCCAGGGTGCCCAGATCAAGGACACCGTGCATGGTGTGGTCGCCGGCGCTCCCGGTCGTGCCCGCTCGGACATCAAGTGGTACGGCACGCTGCGTCCGCGCATCGGCTATGCCTATGACCGCTTCCTGATCTACGCCACCGGCGGTCTGGCCTATGGCAACATCGACTACAAGCTCAGCTATGACGGCGCTTCGTTCAGCGACAGCAATACCAAGGTGGGCTGGACGGCCGGTGCCGGTCTCGAATATGCCTTCACCGACAATCTCTCGGGCCGCATCGAATATCAGTATGTGAACTTCGGCAGCTACACGGTGCGCGGCAGCGGCACCCTTCACTCCAAGGCCTCGCCGGACTTCCACGCCGTGCGTCTGGGTGTGAACTACAAGTTCTGATCCGACGCGCTGCTGCTCAGATCTCATTGCATCGACGGGGGCAGGTTTGCCCCCGTTTTTTTGCCGGCTCTGCAACGACCGATGAGGCAGCGCTAGCCTGTCTTATAAGCCGGCTTAATTAAGGGCTGCAAGCCATTGCGTTGCCGCGCCGCCCGTCCAGATGCAGGCCCTTCGCCGCCGGACTTCAAGACGCCTTGCGATGTGACGGAATCGTCAAGAACTGCGAAGACGCGCCGAACCAAGACGCGAGAGCAAAAAAGCGTTTCAGTCTAAGCGCACTTCGCTTCGGAGGCTTGACAGGACTGGTTGTCCTCAGACTTCCATAGAGCGATTTCAAGCCGATTTCGGCACACGCGCAGGGGTTTTCTTCGGCAATTCCACCACATTGTCGTCAATACGAGCAATCAGGTTGTGGATGGTCAGATCGAAGTAACGGCTCAGATAATAGGAACCGTTGATCTGCGTCTCCGCCACCATATGACTGACGAAGGCATCCCTTGCTGCCGCGTTGGGCAGGAAAGGCGCGCTCCAGAACTGTTTCAGCTTGTCTTCGCCACCATGGGCAACAAGGCCGTCTATGGCGTAATGCGCATTCCCCAGCACGAAGACCGGGCAATTGCGCTGCAGCGCCAGAATTCCCGTTGTGCTGTTGACCGTAATCATGCCACGGGCATGGCGGATCAACAGCCCGGTCGGCCCGTCGTCAATCAAGGAGACCCGATCGGCCACGCCCGCCAGCTTGGCAAGTTGCGCCACGAAGCGGTGATAGGGCCGGTGCCCACGGTCGAGCGGATGAGCCTTGAAGGCAAGGCGGGTACCAGACGGGGCATGCTTGGCAAAGGAACGGATCGTGGCCTCGATCATGCGCTCCATGGTCCAGCCTGCGCCATGAACCCGCAATTGCAGGTCATCATGCACCTGCAAGGCAGCGACGAAATATTTACGGTCGAAATTGTCAACGAGGTCGATGATCTTTTTAGCATTGTTCCAGCGATCGGTGTATTTGCGCATGGCATTGCGGCTCCAGAGCATCGCCTCGCCCAATAGGGAGCGCTCGCGATGATGGGAATATTGCCGAAACACCAGGCTGCCGGCCGACATCGCCAGGTAATATTTGAAAGCCCACCAAGCCATGGGCTTGAAGCTGGTGGCGGGGATCGTCACCGGCGCCTCGACGGGGGCGGCCTTGCTGTGGTCATAGGCCGACAGGACCCGCGGCAGCAGGGAAGCCGCATTGTTGCCCTCTCGTTCGGCGGTCACGTAATCGGGGCGTAGATACCCTTCCTCCAGGCACCACACATCGACGCCCAGCTCCCGGCACAGCGCCACAGCCACCTGGTGATAGGGCCGCTGATCGCCGAACAGGATCACCTTGTCCGGCTTCTGGCCAAGCAGGAACTGCGAGAACCAGCCCCGCCATGCCGACAGGCTGTCGGAAAACATGACAAACGGAATCCGCCTCGAATAGATACGGTCACCGAAATTGAAATTGATCTTGAGGACTCTGTCGCCACGCGCCACGAGCGATTGCGCAAGCTCGGAAAAGAAGGGGCCGACTGGTCCCTGGAGCAGCACAATGAACTTGGGACGCGGCATAGGCAATCCGACAAATGATTCAAACTGAAACAGCCTGCACACACTGATAGTTCTTGTCGTGAATATGTACATACCGCTGATTTGACAGGCTGCCGTTTCGGCAGGCATTGCCACATCGAATCCGGCTCCGGAATCGATGCCGGCGCCACGGCCTATGGCTGCCGCATCGTTTTTGCCGAAAGCCGACAGCCACCTTTCGGCATGATGCCCTACGCTGCGGCAATGAGCTCGATCGCCCTGCCGAAGGCGCGGGCGGCCGGCCCGAGCGGCTCATCGAGACGATGGGCGAGATAGGCCTGCGTGCCCACTTTGGCATGGCGACCCAGATCCTTCGTGTGCAGCCGCACAAGACGGCCTTCCCGCAGATCCCGTTCCACCTGCCAGGAGGGGAGGCGCCCCCACCCCAATCCCGCCAGGATCATGGCGTGTTTGGTGTCCTGGCTGCCGACGCGGCAGGTCTGCGGCGACAACACGCCGAAATCCCGCCCCTGTGTCAGGGTGGTTGGATCCACCTGGACGATCTGCAGATGATCGGCGAGTTCGGCGACCTCGATCGCCTGCTCGTCGATCCGAGTGGCCAGCGGGTGTCCCGCCGCGGCAACCGCCACGATTTCGATCGAGGCGAGGCCCTGCAGCACCACGCGCGGATCGCGGAAATTCTCACCGGTGATCACAGCCAGCGTGCTGCGCCCGGCCAGCAGGGCCGTGAGCGGGCCACCCAGGGGCTCGAAGGCCAGGCGGATCGCGACAGAAGGGTAGTCCTGTCGCATCACCCTGAGCGCCTCGCCGACCCAGGCAACCGGAAACAGCGTGTCCACCACCAGCGAAAGTTCGAGTTCCACCCCCTCGCCCAATCCTCGGGCACGGGCACGCATGGCGTCGACGCGCAGAAGGATGTCACGGGCATTGGCCAGCAGCGCCTTGCCCTCGCCGGTCAGCACCGGGCGATGACCGGTGCGATCGAACAGGGCCAGCCCGAGTTCGGCCTCCAGATTGGCGATGGCATGGCTCACCGCCGATTGGACGCGCGAGAGCCTGACAGCCCCAGAGCGGAAGCTGCCGCTGTCAACGACCGTCACGAAGGTGCGCAGTTGATCCAAGGTAAGAGCATCGATCATGATCAATTCTTTCGATCAGTTTGATGCCAATTATATCACTCCGATCGATAAGCCAGAAATGCCATTCTCCCGCCATCCAGGAAATGACGAGGAGTTGACGATGACGTCCGTGCTGGTGCTGTACTATTCCTCCTACGGCCATATCGAGACCATGGCGGATGCGGTGGCCGAAGGCGTGCGTGAAACCGGCGCACGCGCCATGGTGAAACGGGTGCCGGAAATCGTGCCCAACGCCGTCGCCATCCGCGCCGGCTACAAGCTAGACCAGCGCGCAGCAATTGCCGACGTTGCCGAACTGGCCGACCATGATGCCATCATCTTCGGCACGCCGACACGTTTCGGCATGATGGCGGCGCAGATGAAGAACTTTCTCGATCAAGCCGGGGGGCTGTGGGCGCGCAACGCGCTGGTCGGGCGCGTCGGCAGCGTCTTTACCTCCACCGGCAGCCAACATGGCGGGCAGGAGGCCACGATCCTGTCCACCCATATCGCCTTGCTGCATCTGGGTATGGTGGTTGCAGGCCTGCCCTATACCTTCCAGGGCCAGTCGCGCATGGACGAGATCACTGGCGGTTCACCCTACGGCGCTTCGACGCTGGCCGATGACGGTCGCGGCGGCAATCGCGAACCCAGCGCCAACGAACTCGACGGCGCGCGCTTCCAGGGGCGCCATGTCGCCAATCTCGCCCGGGCCCTTGCTGCCGCGCGGCTCCAGGAGGCGGCCTGATGGTCACGACCATCCCGCTGCCCAGCACCACCACGGCCTGGCCGGCCATGGTGGTGGTGGTCGCCTGCGGCATCGCAGCCTCGCTGCAGGTCGGCAAGGCGCTGATCGCCACGCCCATGCTGCAGGCCGATCTCGGCCTTACCTTTGGCGCCATTGGCTGGCTGGCCGGGATCTTTGCCTTGCTCAGCCTGGTTGGCGGCGTACCGACGGGTGCGATCATCACAGGTTTCGGGGATCGCCGCGTGCTCTTGCTGGGCCTGGGCGCCATCGCAACCGGCAGCGGCCTCGGTGCCCTTGCCTCCCACTATGGTGCACTGGTCGCTTCACGCATCGTCGAAGGCCTCGGGTTCCTGATGGTCACGGTGGCAGGTCCCGCCATCCTGAACCGGATCTGCCCGGTCGGGCGGCGCGATCTCGCTTTTGCCGTGTGGAGTTGTTTCATGCCGGCCGGCATGGCCCTCGCCATGCTCGCCGGCCCGCTTTTCAGCGACTGGCGTGCCATCTGGTGGTCCGGTGCGATCATCGCATGCCTTGCTATCGTGGCGGCCTTGCTCACCGTGCCGGGCGGACAGCAGTCGAGTGCGCCTCCGCCGCAGCACCTCGGCCGGGATGTCCTTGCCGTGGTGACGGCCGGCGGGGCCCCACTGCTTGCCTTGTGCTTTGCTCTCTACAGCCTGATGTTCTTTGCCCTGTTCAGTTTCCTGCCTGTGCTGCTGATGCAGCATATGGGCTTGAGTTACGGTGCCGCCGGCATGCTGAGCGCCCTGGCAAGCGCATCGAACATCATCGGCAATCTCGCGGCAGGCTTTCTCCTTTCACGTGGTGCCGGCCGCGCCATCCTGATCGCGGGCGCCAGCCTGGTGATGGGAATCACCGCGCCCAGCGTGTTCCTGCAGATCTTTCCGGACGGCCCGACGCTGCTGCTGTGCATCCTGTTCTCGGCCGTGGGCGGCATCATCCCGGCGACATTGCTGTCCTCCGCACCTGTCGTGGCGCCCGCCACATCCCTGGCTCCCATCGTGGTCGGCCTCGCCATGCAAGGCAGCAGCCTCGGCCAAGTGGCGGGGTCGGTCGCCGTGGGTGGGCTCATCGATGCCTATGGCTGGCGATCGGCCGGCCTGCTCGTCATTGTGGCGGCCATCGCAGCCATCGTCGTCGCCCTGGTCCTCAGCCGGGCGACAACGAGGTCATGAGGGTTGTCACGGCGACAAATCAGCATCGGTGCTTGCGAGAGCAACCGAATTCGACCGCCGGCGTAGACGTGCCAGGAAACGCTGATAGCCGGGCTGCCGGGCGAGAAGGCTGCTGCCAAGATCGCTCAGGAAGACCGTATCCTCGGGCTTGAGGGCGAGCGTGTTGTGCAAGGCGAGGATTCGCCGCGCCATGGCAGGCTCCTGAACATCCGCGAGGGTGACCCGGATGATCGCGACATCGAGGTCGCGACAGGTGAGGTGAGTTGTTCCGCGGCAACGCCATCTCATCAGTTCCCGCCGCCAGGACGGCAGGCGGCGGCGTAGTTCGTCGAAGCTCTGGAGATTGGGAATGTTCATCAGGGCATCGGTCGCCGCCACGATCGCGTCCTTGGCATAGGGGCTGTCCGACGTCTCGGAAAGATTGCCACCAAGACGGGTGGAGGCATCCACGACGATGAACAGCAGGTGCCGAACCCGGCTCGCCGTCTCCGCCGGCAGCGGTTCAGGTGCCCCCCGGTTCAGGAGATGCAGGAGCGCCGACGTGCCGATGCCGTCAACGAGCCCGCCATCATAGAGCTTGAGGAAGTTGAGATCCCCGGCACTGCGATAGCGATCGAGCGCCTCCCGATATTGCTGCTCAACCAACGATTGGGCACGGATGTCCGCCTTTGCGCCGGCTGCCGGGACAACCTCGGCATCGGCCGGGCAGCTCGAACGATAATTGCGCAGCGTGATGGGCGCAAAGGCAACGGGTACCGCCGCGGATGCCGCCACCGCATAGGCAAGGGGGTAATCGTCGAAATTGCTGCAGATGGCGGCAAAGGATGTTCGGTCGAAGATGAAGGGCGCACGGTTGTAGAGGTCGGTGGCATGGATCACCAATCGGGGGCGGCCAGGTCGATCCAGCATCCCCAGCGTGGCGCCATGATAGAGATTGGCATCCAGCCATGGCGGCAAGCCGTTGCGATCGTTGACGCCGCCGCGATAACCGCGCAGCAGATTGGTCGGGCTCAGGCTGGTGCGCAGCGAGGCCTCGGCATTGCGCGCCAGGAAATCGCGCCGAAAGCCGGGCAATCCCGCCGGCCCATGCAGAGCGAAATAGGAAGCCAGCATGGCGCCTCCCGACACGCCCGCCGCCACGGCGACATCATCGGCCAGGCTACGGCCGGCGACGGTCGAGGGCGTTTGGGCGAGGCTGGCGAGCACGCCGTAGCCGAAAGAGGCCGAACGGGCGCCACCACCGGAAATGGTGAGCACGATTGCAACATCGCCTCCCCGCGCTGGGCTGCTTGCCGGGATGGAGCCCGTGACGAGTCCGAGCGGTGTATTGGTTGGCCGCGTATCCGGTGCTGCGCACCCGGCAAGCAGGCAAGCCAGCGCCAGAAACACCACCAGGTGTGACCGGCGTGCGGTGACCAGGGATGATCGGCGGGAGGCGGGGCGCCGTGAAGGAGGGGCAATCATCATCGCATTCGGGAACGCTGCAACAGCCCTCCGCAGCGCGGGGGCTGGCAGGGAGCGACACCGACTTTCCGGGCCCTCAATTGCAGGAGCCTTGCATGATCGCCGGCGCTGCGTTTTTTTAAGAGCGCCCGTCGCGGGCAGGGGCTGGCCGGTCATGATCCGCCCTACGCCTTATCTCATCGAGCCGTTCGAGCCGGACGCGCTCCATCCGTCGCACCTGGCGTACTCCCCAAAGGATGGCGAACTCACCGCCGACGAGCACGATTGCGACCAGAAGGCCTAGACTGAGGGGATCACGGTCGCTGCCCTTCAGTATGAAGCCCAAACTCAGGAATGGGATATTCCAGGCCAGACTGCCGAGCAGGGCCGCCAGGATGAACCGACGCAGTTCAAGTCGGAATACACCAGCAGGCAGGCCGAGATAGACGCGGACGGTCGGAATCGTATGGCCGACCAGGGTTGCCCAAAACTGATTGCGCCGATAGCGCTCGACCAGACGCAGATACAAAGGCAGCGGCAGCAGAACGAAACGTCCGTAGGCGGCCACCAGGGTTTCCACCCGGTGCGGGCCGAGAGTTCGGCCCAATCCATACCAGCCCACGGACCCGATCGTCGACCCGACCGTGGTGGCGATCACCATGGCCGCGAGCGCGGGGCCATCGCGCGCTGCCATGCCCAGAAACATCAGCAATATGTAGGAAGGTATGACCGGCAGGAATTTTTCCGCGATGGCCAGACAGGTAATGCCGGCGAGGCCGAAACCGAGCATCGCGACGATGGCGGGAGACATCTCCATGACCGGTTCACAGCCCGGACGGCAGTAGGGACCGGCGCCGCCTGATCCGATAGACAGACGCTGGTGGAAGATTGCGTATGGTCCAGCCGGTACGCTCGGCCTCGAGGCCCAGGCCGTCGAGAATTTCCCGCCTAACCGGGCAGCGCGGACCGTAGGTGATCTGATAGAAGGCCCCGCCGAGAGCCATGCAGGCGAAAGCGCCGGTGAGAATGGCCGAAGCCTTGTCCGAAGGCATCGCCAGGATGCCGAGCCCGCTGATCACAGCGCCAACCGGTGCGCCGACATCGAGACTGGTCGTTGCCAGTTCCGCCGCATCCATGTGGAACACCCGGGCCAGGGGAAAGCGGCGGCCGAGCAGGCGCGCGAAGGTCGCGTCATATTCCACCAAGGTGATGTTCTGCTCCGGCACACCCCGCTCGAGCAGAGCCTGGGTGAAGGGGCCCGTGCCGGGGCCAAGCTCCAGAATCGGCCCGGTCCTTGGCGTGATCTCCTGCGTCATCAGGGAGGCCACGGCGTTGCCGGAGGGAGCCACGGCAGCCACGCGAAGCGGGTTGCTGATCCAGGCCCGGAAGAATGGCAATGCGTCAGAAACCGGCATCATGATCTCCCTTGGGCAGGAGAGGCTCGGCGGGATCGAAGCTCTGCGCGACGGGTCGGCCGATCAATCTCGATAACATTCTCGGGTCATCCACGGTATGAGGACTGTTCCCGTTCCCAATGAACGGGCGATCGACCGGCCGAGGGGGTTCCGATGGGTTCTCAGGTGACCGAATCGATTACCAACTGGTCCCATGCCTGGGTTGCGGGAGCCTGTCGCCGGGGCGCTTCCGGTCCGTTGTCCGCCGGGGGCGCGAGATTTCTCTGCAAGGTTGATGCAATGCTGGCGGCGTAATGTGCTTCTGCGCGAAATGATATGAACGGAACAGAAAAGGCGGAACGGACAATGCGGGTATTGCTGGTAGAGGACGAACCGGAGATGGTGTCGGCCTTGCGCTCCGCCCTGGTTCGCCACGACATGATCGTCGACCATGTCTCGAGCATTGCCGCCGCCGAAGGCGTGCTCTCCGATCGCGTGCATGATGCCATGCTGCTCGATCGTCAGCTGCCGGACGGTGACGGCCTGTCGCTGATTCCCACCTTGCGCGCCAGCGGCAATGCCCTGCCGGTACTGGTGCTGACCGCCCGGGGCGACCTGCCCGATCGTGTCGCCGGGCTGGAACACGGCGCCGATGACTATCTTGGTAAGCCCTTCGCATTCGAGGAATTGCTGGCACGGCTGCGGGCCTTGCTGCGCCGCCCCGCCCATCTGCAGTCCCACGTGGTGCGGGTTGGGCGGCTCTGCTTCGACTTCACTCATCAGGAGGCCAGCGTTGCCGGCATCCCGCTGGAAATGCCACGGCGGGAACTGCTGGTGCTGGCAGCCTTGGTGCGACGCACGGGGCGCATGGTGCTGCGCTCCTTCCTGATGGAAGCGGTGTTCGGCATGGATGACGAAATCCAGTCCAACGCACTCGATACCCATGTTTCACGCTTGCGCCGCAAGCTTGCCGACGCCGACGCCGGCGTCACCATCAACGGCATTCGCGGCGTCGGCTATCTCCTGCGCGAGACGCCATGATCGCCACCGCCCCGCCCTCTTTGCGCTGGCGCCTGGTCAAACGGCTGGTTGCCTTCCAGACCGTCATGCTCACACTCATCGTGGTGATCCTGGTCTTTGCGGTCTGGGGTACGGCACGCATTGTAGATGCCTATGAAGACAGTGCCCTTGATGTGCTTCGCGATGCCGTGGTCCGCCAGGCGGATGGTGGGCTCGCTCTGGCGAAAACCGGCGATTTGGCACGATTGCGGGAGGATGCCCCCGATTTGTGGTTCGTCATCCGAGACAAGCAGGGCCGGGAACTGAAAGAAGGCACAGTTCCCGCCGACTACGCCGCGATCGTGGCCGACATCGGCCTTATCCAGCAGATGCGGCTCGGCGAGGACCAGCCCGGCATCGACAAGCCGGATGCCGTGCTCAAATGGGTCGAGAGCGCCGCCGGCCGCGTGCAGATCCTCACGGGCACGCAAGGCCATATGTCCTGGCAACATCTGTTCTGGGGCGTATCGCTGAGTTCGGCCACCGTGATCGGACCGCTCTTCGTGCTGATGGCGCTGGTCACCCTGATCGTCACACCGATCGTGGTGCGACGGGCGCTGAAGGGGCTCGGCGCGGCGGCAATGCAGGCCGAGCGCATCGACATCGCCCAGCGCGGCGTCCGTCTGCCTCTGTCTGGCGTGCCCGCCGAGATCCTGCCTCTGGTCAAGGCCGTCAATGACGCATTGGTTCGCCTCGACAATGGCTATGAACGGCATCAGCGCTTTCTCGCGGACGCGGCACATGAGCTGCGAACGCCGATCGCCATCCTGACCACCCGCATCGCTTCGCTGCCGTCGGGTGCGGAGAAAAGCCGGCTTCTGGAAGATGCCAATCGGCTGGCTGTGCTGACGGGGCAATTGCTCGATTTCCAGCGCCTGGACCAGCAGGACAGGCCGACGACGGCGGTCGATCTCGCCGCGCTCGCCCAAAGGGTGATCGTCGATCTCGCCCCCCTGGCCTTTGCCGCCGGCTATGAGATGGACTTCAAGGCCGACGACGGGCCGATCCTGATTAACGGCGACCAGACCTCGCTCGAGCGGGCGCTGACCAATCTCGTCCAGAACGCCATCGATCATGGCGGACGCCGTGGCACCATCAGCGTGCGCGTCGACCGCGGCGGCCGCATCGAGGTCTGCGACGAAGGTGACGGCATTCCCGTTGCGGAAACCGAACGGATTTTCGAGCCGTTTCATCGCCTGCGCCAGGACGGTCGCGGCGCGGGGCTCGGTCTCAACCTCGTGCGCGAGATCGTGCGCCTGCATGGCGGCCATATCGCCGCATCCAACAACCGCACGGGCGGCGCCTGCCTGGAAATCGACCTGCCCCTGGCATCCCGACAGGCTGAGAGAACGGCGCCGTCTTGAGCGACCGCTCATTCGTCGACCCGCGCTCGCCTTGAGGATAACGTTCAAGGCCGGCGGGCGCATCTGCGGCCACAAGCTCACCCCTCCAGATCGGCCTTGAGCTTGTCGAGAATGGTGAGGGCTTGGGTGGCATAGCCGCTGATCCAGCGGTCGTGGATGCGCTTGATCGGCAGCGCGTTGAGGTGGTTCCAGCGCTCGCGCCCTTCCCGCCTGACGATGACCAGATCGGCCTCCTCCAGCACTTTGAGATGCTGCATGACGGTGCAGCGATCCATATCCGCAAAGGCTTCGCAGAGCATGCCGGTGGTGCGCGCCTCCTCCTTGAGGTGGTCGAGCATGGCCCGCCGGCGCGGATGGGCCAATGCCTTGAAAACCAGGTCTTCTTTGAGTTCGCTTGACATGTTATAAATTTATAACATATTGTCGCCTCCTGCAACAGGGAGAAACGCGATGAAGCCGGAATTCAGGGTCTCCGGGCGGATCTCAAGGCCGGTTCGCGAGGTATTCGACGCCGTGGTCAACCCCGGCAAGCTCAGCGCCTATTTCACCACGGTGGGCGGCGCCAGCGCGCCGCTGGTGACCGGCGCGACGGTGGTGTGGTGGGGCGAGGTTCCCGTCGAGGTGGACGAAGTGGTGGCCGACAGCCGCATCGTATTGCGCTGGGATGGGCCCAAATCCGCCGATGGCGTGGTGCTCTACAAGACTCATATCGAGATGAATTTCCAGGCGCTGGAAAACGACGCCACGCTGGTCACCATTGCCGAGACGGGCTGGCGCGAGGACGCCCAGGGCCAGCGCGCCTCCTATATCAACTGCGAGGGATGGTCGCAGATGCTGTGCTGCCTGAAGGCGTTCCTCGAACACGGCATCAATTTGCGCGAGGGCTATTATCGCAGCGAGTTGGCCGGCGTGCCGGCGAGCGAGCCGCGCTGCACATCCCCCTGACAAGACAAAGGAAGCAAGCATGGCTGCGAACATCTATGGCGGCATCGACATCGCCATGAAGGTCCCACCTCATCAATATCAGGCCACGGTGGCGTTCTATCGCGATGTGGTCGGCCTGAAGCCGATCACCGACAAGGCACCCGCCATCGGCTTCGAACTCGGCCCCAACAAATTGTGGCTCGACGAGGCGCCAATGCTGAGCCAGGCCGAGATCTGGCTGGAGCTGTTCACGGACAATTTCGACACGGCGGCCGACCATCTGTCCCGCGCCGGCGTGGTCCGCTGCGACGCTATCGAGCCCCTGCCGGACGGGTTCAAGGGGGGCTGGATTACCAACCCCGCCAATATCGTCCACATGGTGCGTGAGCCGAACGCCTGGTGACCCCAGGACCAACGGCCTCGCTCGCGACTCGCGTTGAGGCGCCTTGACCGCTGCGACGCGTCATATTAGGGGAAGGCTTGCAGCCACAGTCATGACGCTGCCGTAGGCGTTACCGTCATCCAACGCGTCCTTTGTCGAGAGGGTCCCAGCAGGGAGATCTCGATTCAACAGGGCGCCACGGTCATGCCATCCCTCTCCTGCTTCGCGTTCCCGCACTCGTCCGGGGCATCCATCCCGGCGCGGCCCAGCCTCGCCTCGATGCTTGATGCCTGCCCGGGATCGCACGCGGCCCGCGGGCTCGGCGGCAGCTTTTCCGTGCCCCCAGCTCAACGGAGACGGAGTACCCATGAAGATGACCGGCAACACCATCCTCGTCACCGGCGGCACCAGCGGCATCGGCCGCGCACTCGCCGAAGCCTTCCACCAGCGCGGCAACCGCGTCATCGTGACGGGGCGGCGCCAAGACCTGCTTGACCGGATCACGGCAAGCCGGCCCGGCCTGGTGGGGCTGCCGCTCGACCTCGCCGATCCCGGCTCCCTGTCACGCCTCGCGAGCGAGGTTCGCGGACGCTTTCCCGAGCTCAACATGCTCATCGCCAATGCCGGCGTCTCGCGCGCCGAGAACGTGGCGGCGGACGGTTGGGACGCCGGCGATGCCGAGGCGATCGTGGAGACCAACATCCTGGGCGTGTTGCGCGTGACGGCGGCGCTCCTGCCGATCCTGAAGGGACAGGCGGACGCGGCGATCCTGGCGACCAGCTCCAATCTTGCTTTCGTACCGCGCGCCGACTTCCCGACCTACTGCGCCAGCAAGGCCTTCCTGCATTCCTGGCTCCAGTCCCTGCGCCACCAGCTTCGCAAGGTGCCCGTTGAGGTGCTCGAACTGGCGCCGCCCTATGTGCAGACAGAGCTCACCGGTAGCCAGCAGGCTTCCGATCCGCGCGCGATGCCCGTCGATGCCTATGTCGCCGAGGTGATGCAGTTGCTCGAACAAGGTGACCATCCCCGAGGCGAGGTGTTGGTCGAACGCGATCGCGATCGCCGCTGGGCCGAGCGGGACGGCCGCTACGGGACCGTCTTCGCCGCCATGAATCCGGGCTGAGCCGACGGTTCGCCGCATCGCCTGCAATCAACAAGCCTTGCCGCCCGGGAATGTCTCGAGCGGCTGCAGATCATCGCGAAAGGGAGAAATGGCGCACCCAGCACGATTCGAACGTGCGACCTTTGCCTTCGGAGGGATTATCGCTGGCTCCGCCAATAAACGCCAGGAACCGCCGATGACCGCCTATCTCACTGTAATCGCTAAAGAATTTGCTTTCGCCTTCCGCCGGAGGTACGCTTTGTCTCGCCACAGTTTTCGCCCGCTTGCTTACGTGGTGCTTACGCGAGAGAGCGCTGTTGGGTCGGAGAAAGCCCATGTCTAAGCTCACAAAAAGAGTCGTTGACGCCGCTGAAAGCCGCTCCAAAGATTACGTCATCTGGGACGACGAACTCCCCGGCTTCGGCCTCCGCGTCTTCACGTCGGGCAAGCGCAGCTACGTCATCCAGTATCGCCTCGGCAAGCGTTCGCGTCGGTTCACCATCGGTTTGCATGGCATCTGGACGCCCGAGCGCGCGCGCCAGGAAGCGAAGGTCCAACTGGGCCGCATTGCTCAGGGTGAAGATCCCGCCGAGGAGAAGCAGCTCGACAACAAGGCGATCACCGTCAAGGAGCTGTGTGACCTCTACGTCGCTGATCTCAAGGCTGGCCTCATCCTGGGTAAGGGTGGCCGGCCAAAGAAGGCGAGCACGATCCTCTCGGATACAGGACGCATCGAGCGCCACATCGTGCCCTTGCTTGGCACTCGGAGGGTCAAGGACCTCGTGAAGGCCGACATCACGAAGGCCCTGAAAGACATTATGGCCGGCAAGACCCGCTGCAGCGTCAAGACGAAGAAGCTGCGCGGCCGCGCCATCGTACGCGGCGGCGCCGGAACGGCTACCCGCACGATCGGGCTGTTCGGCGGCATCCTCACCTACGCGGTTGAAGCAGGCATCATCGACATCAATCCCGTCCACGGCGTTCGGCGGCCGAAGGACAATGTACGCGGACGGCGCCTGACCGAAGCCGAATATCGCCTGCTCGGTGACATCCTGACCAAAGCCGCCGCCAACGAGAAGTATGAGTTGTCGGTCGACATCATCCGGCAGCTCGCACTGACCGGATGCCGTCGGACCGAAATGATCACCTTGGCTTGGACCGAGGCTGATACGGATTCAAGCTGCCTCCGCCTGATCGACAGCAAGGAAGGAAGCTCGATCCGCCCTATCGGCCTACCTGTCGTAGAGTATCTCGAAGCGCGCCGGAAAGAGCGGAGCGGCACCTACGTCTTCCCCGGCCAAGGCGATGACAATGCGTTCGGGAGCTTCCCCAACCATTGGGAGCAGATATTCGCGGACACCGCGCTCGCCGACATCACCCCACACGTCCTGCGGCACAGCTTCGCCAGTATCGCCAACGATCTCGGCTTCACCGAAGTCACGATCGCCGCGCTGGTGGGGCATGCGAAGGGATCGGTCACGAGCAACTACATCCATACGCTCGATACCGCGCTCATCATGGCCGCCGACACTATCTCGGGCTACATTCAGGGGCTTCTGGATGGGATCGAGTTCAAACAGACGGCCTACGCCCTGGACCGCGACTCACGGAAAGCCGCCCTTGCGCGGTTCCTCCAGAAGGCCGCCGCTACGGAACAGGACACGGCCGAGGACGCGGAGCAGTTGCTTGCAGCTTGATCGCGCGATGGGGGTTTCAGTTATTGCAGTTAAGCCCCGCACCCCTTATATTGGATGGTCAGGAGACACGATCATGGCCAGCCAAGTGGTTCAGTTCGCCGGTCTGTCCGACCGCGACCGCAAGACCGTGACGCCTCTGCCAACCTTGGCAGAGGGCGATCACGTGGAGCTGCATGTGCGGCGTCGCGATGGACGGGAGCAGACCCTGTCCCTTCCGCCGGCCGCCATCAGCGCCGTCGAGACGCTGCTGTCTCGCCTGCTGAACGGCGAGAGGGTCGCCGTGCTCACGGAAGATCAAGAGCTGAGCCCGACCGACGCATCGGTGATCCTGGGCATCTCGCGTCCGCTCGTCGTCCATCGCATGGACATCGGCGATCTGCCGTTCCGCTACGTCGGAAAGCACCGCCGGGCATCGCTGAAGGACGTGCTGGCCTTGAAGGAGACGCTGGACGCCCGCCAGAAGGCGATGGACGCCCTGGCTGAGGACACAGAGGATCTTGTCGTCAACCATGGCCTCTAGACCGCCCATCGCGGTCTACGACGCCTGCGTCCTCTATCCCTTCCATCTGCGCAACGTCCTGATCCAGTGCGCCTTCGATGGCTTAGTTGCCGCGCGCTGGACCGACGACATTCACGCGGAATGGATACGCAATCTGGCCGCCAATTCCCCCGGCACACCGGTCGCGCGCTTCGAGACCACCCGCGACATGATGAAAGCCGTCCTGCCTGACGCCAATGTCGCCAACCATCGGAGCCTGATCCCGAGCCTTTCCTTGCCCGATCCGGATGACCGGCATGTGCTTGCGGCCGCGATCGCTGGCGGTGCCGAGACGATCGTGACTTGGAACCTGAAGGATTTCCCCGCTCCGCAGATCGCCCCTCACGGAATCGCCGCAGTGTCGCCCGACGCCTTCCTTTCGGCCCTGCACCGAGCCTATCCGAAAGCCCTTCTCAGTAGTATCGCGCGGGCTCGGGAAAACCTCAGGCGCACGACGCCATCCGTTACCGAATTCGTGGACGCGCTCGAACGCCATGGCCTCGTCGCCTTCACATCCATCCTTCGACGACACGCCGCGCGCCTTCGCTAGACGTACGATGCACTGCGGCGTTCACGATGCAGCGGCGCGCCGCCTTGATTGCGGCGTGCTGTCCGCCGAACCATAGGCGAAAAGAGGCGTCGCGCCCTCAACGCCGTTGGCGTGGCGGCGAAGTAGGGTCGCCGTCGCATCGCGGTCACCGGCGCGCGCGAAGGCGTACCCCTGGCCGATCTTGCAGCCCATAGACCAGAGTTGGCTTGCTTGCACCTCGGTCTCGATCCCTTCGGCGATGATCTCGATACCGAGGCGGCGGGCGATATCGATCAAGCCCTCCACGATCACCAAGCTCGGATCGTCCGGCCATAGACGGCCGATAAACGCCTGATCGATCTTGATGATGTCGACCGGCATATTCAACAGGTGCGTCAATGACGCGTGGCCAGTACCGAAATCGTCCAGCGCCACGCGGACGCCTGCAGCGCGCAATGCCTCTATCTCTCGTGCTACGACGCGATCACTTCGGCCGATACATGCGTCCTCACTCACTTCGACGATCAAACCGCCGAGCGGGACGCCAGCGCGACCGAAGGCGTCTTCGAGTTTCTGAGCCAGGCTGCCCGTATAGAAATCGGCGGTCGAAACATTGAGGCCGACCTGCTGGACAACCAGACCCCGATCCCGCCAGAAGGCGATGTCCCGCGCAACCGTCACCGCAACACGTTGCGTAAGCTCCGCAGCGATATGGGCGTCGCTGGTCGCTTCCCGAAAAGCGAGGGCACTGACGAGTTCACCCGTCACGGTGCGCATGCGGCAGAGCGCCTCGAGCCCGACGATCTCGCCCGTATCGAGACCGACGATCGGTTGGTAATGCGTTTCCATGCGATCATCGGCGAGCGCATCGGCCACATCGCGTATCGCGTCCCGGCGCCGCGTGATCCGCGTGCCGATTCCCGGCCAGTAGCGCACGAAGCCGCCGCGCCCGGTCTCCTTGGCGTGATAGAGCGCGAAATCCGCGGCCTCGTTGACCGCCATGGCACTCCGTTCGGAGACACCCAGAACCGCGCCGCCGATCGTCGCACGAGGCGCCACGGCATGCCCCTCGCAATCGGCGCTGCGCTCCAATCCTGTCAGCACGCGTTCCGCCGCCGCATTCAGATCGGCGAGTGAGCCGGGGTTCTGAATGATGACGGCGAATTCATCGCCGCCCAGCCGGAAGCTGACGTCCGGCGCCATCGCCCGCGCGATCCGGGTCCCCGCCGCCTTGATGAGAGCATCACCGGCCAGATGGCCGAACGTGTCGTTTACGATCTTCAGATTATCGAGGTCGATAATGAAGAGGGCCCAGGCCCCCGGGACGTCACACGGAATCTGCGCCATCGCGACGTTGTAGCCCGAGCGGTTGGGAAGTCCGGTCAGCGCGTCTATGTTCGCGCGGCGCTCGCGGTCGACGGCTCGCTCATGCCGCTGAAGCGCGAGACCACAGAGATCGACACAGGCGTCCGCCAGCGCGCGCTCAGAAGCGCTCGGCGAGCGCGCTTGCTCGCTGTAGAAGCCGATGACGGCAATGGCGTCACCGCCCGCGTTGACGACAGGGAAGGACCAGCATCCGCTCACGCCAAGGCCTTCTATGAGTCCCATGGAGCGGGCGCAGCGCAGATCACGTCGGATATCCTCGATGATGACGGGTTCGCGCAGATAAGCCGCAGCGCCGCAGGACCCGACCTCCGGGCCGACCATCATCCCATCCAGTGCAGAAGAATAGTCCGCAGGCAGACTCGGCGCTGCGAGCGGATGCAAAAGTCCGGCCTGATCGACCGTCAGGATCGAGCAGATCACGCCAGACATCAGTGTCTCAATGTCGGCACAGAGTTCGCGCGCCGTGTCAGCCACAGGTTCGCTGTTGGCGATCATCCGCAATATCTTGTTCTGGATATGCAACAACACGGTCGCCGTCCAACTCAACTGACACTTAGGGATGCGACTATAATAGTCGTAAGATGTGAAGTTCGGCTTACCCAACAAGATAAACATAGAGGTAATCATCGCTGGAGGGGAAAGCCTTCCCCTGGGGCCAAGCCTTTCGTCTCGACCGACCCCTTCTGCGGGGACACCCCGCAACACCCCTAGAGTGAGAGTGCGGACCGGCTTTGCCGTGACGGGTTGAGGACTGGGAGAAAGGCTCCCGGCGCCCGTCGCGGAGATCCGCGATGTCCAGAAAAACCACATCCGCTCGCGCCGGCCAGGATCGGACGAGCCTTTATGACGAAATCACCGGCAAGATCATCTCCGAGCTGGAGGTCGGCCGCGTCCCGTGGGTCCAGCCATGGGGGACGGCGGCGGCGAAGGCGCCGCTCGCCATGCCGCGGAACGGCTCTACAGGCCGGCACTATTCCGGCATCAACGTGCTGATCCTGTGGGGCGCCGTCATCGAACATAGCTTTCCCGGGCAGAGCTGGCTCACCTTCCGCCAAGCGCTCGCGCTCGGCGGCAACGTCCGCAAGGGCGAGCGCGGCACGACCGTGGTATACGCCGACCGCTTCATACCTGACGACGAGAAACGACGCGCGCGAGACACGGGCGAAGACGCCCAGGCGATCCCGTTCCTGAAGCGCTTCACGGTCTTCAACAGCGCGCAGTGCGAGAACCTGCCTGAGGATGTCGCAATCGTCACTCCTCCCCCGCCGCCGGGCCTGATCGAACCCCGGGTCGAGGCGCTGATCCAGGCCACCGGCATCGATTTCCGCATCGGCGGCAACCGCGCCTTCTACGCCCCAGCGCTCGACTATGTGCAGGTTCCGCCGCCGCAAGCTTACTACGACCCGATCAACTGGCACCGCACGGCGCTGCACGAGATGGGTCACGCCAGCGGCCACGCCTCGCGGCTGGGCCGCGACCTGTCAGGCGGCTTTGGCACCAAGAAGTACGCGTTCGAAGAGTTGATAGCCGAGATGAACGCCGCCTTCTGTTGCGCCTCCATCGGCATCGTACCCACCGTCAGACATGCCGATTATATCGGCTCGTGGCTGGAGGTGTTGCGCGAAGACAATCGCGCCATCGTCCGCGCCGCATCGCAGGCGAGCAAGGCAGCGGACTGGCTGCTCGGCTTCCTGCCGGGCGACGACCAAGCCGGCCCTTCGATCGACAGGAGGGCGGCATGATCCTTCTCACCACCGAGCTGCGCGAGCAGCTCCTCGCCAACGGCCGCGATCGCGACGCTGATCCCATCCCCGTGGTGAAGTTCTTCAACCCCTTGGGCGAGGGGGTATGGCTGGCGACCGAACTCGATGCCGACGGCGACACACTGTTCGGTCTAGCCGATCTCGGCGAACCTGAGTTGGGATCGTTCAGCCTGTCGGAAATGGCCGAGGTGAGCCTACCGCTCGGCCTTGGCATCGAGCGCGACATCCTGTTCGAGGGCCTTTTCCCGATCTCCGCCTGGGCCGAGGCGGCGCGAAGGACCGGAAGCATCCGGGCCGCCGAGCGCGTGCTCTACGCAGCCCATCGCGCCAGTCGCAGGGATGGCTAATGCGGCCTCTGCCGCCGACCACATTCCACGTCCTATCGAGAGACGCCGCGCAAACGCGCGGCGTCTCTTCGCGTGGCCGGTTGCCCATTCTCTACGCTAAAGACTCTCCTTCATCATCCCCGCCCACGCGGCGAGCAGCATCCCTTCAAGGTCATTATCCTCCCCAACCACTACGCTGAACACAGCCAGCGTGTCGGCGAACTCTTCGACCTTGAGATGTCCGCGAGCCTGCAGCGCCGTGACCAACATCGTCAGCGCCTTGCCATTTGCGCCGATCATGGCGCGCTCCACCCGCGATAGCCTCAGGTTAGCGCCTCGTTGCACTAGATTCGCAAACCAACGGCGCAATCCCCTTAGCGCGTCCTCAACAGCCCGTCGTGCTCATTATCGGTCTCCGATCAACTCCAGCGTCGGCATCCCGCCCGACGAAGGGAAGTGACGTCGAACAGTCTCTACGACGACTATTATAGTCGGGCTCGACATTCTCCGAAAGCGATGGTGTCAAGACGAGCGTGAAGTCGTCCGATCGGCCGCTGGCCGACAGTGGAAGATGAGAGAGTTAGAGGAGGGCCGGGATTTCGTGACGGGTTGGAGGTCGAGAGAGAGGCTCTCGGCCGCCCGTCGCGGAGTAAATCCCGATGGCTAGTGCAGCTCAAAAGATCGTCCTGTCGTCTTCGCGCGACATCCCTTTCAACAAACTGGTCCTGAGCCAGTCGAATGTTCGGCGCGTGAAGGCCGGCGTCTCAATCGAGGACCTGGCGGCCTCGATCATCCGGCGCGGGCTTATCCAGGGCCTTAACGTCCGGCCCGTGGTCGATGGCGACGGCAACGAGACCGGGATGTTCGAGGTGCCCGCCGGCGGCCGCCGCTTCAGGGCGCTCGACCTGCTGGTAAAGCAGAAGCGCCTCGCCAAGACCGCCCTCGTGCCTTGCGTGGTCCGTCCGGTCGACGATCCGATCCTCGCCGAAGAGGTGTCCTACGCAGAAAATGCCGAGCGCGCCGCGCTGCATCCTCTCGACGAGTTCCGCGCCTTTCAGGATATGCGCCTCAAGGGCACGCCCGAAGAAGATATCGCTGCCGCCCACCGCGTCAGCGTTCAGGTGGTGAAGCAGCGGCTGCGCCTTGCAGCGGTCTCACCGACGCTGCTGGACATCTATGCCGACGATGGCATGACGCTGGAGCAGCTCATGGCCTTCACCGTCTCGAACGACCATGTTCGCCAGGAGCAGGTCTGGGAGGCGATCAAGGACTCCTGGTCGAAAGAGCCGTACCAGATCAGGCGCATGCTCACCGAGACAACGGTGCGCGCTTCGGACAAGCGAGCCGTGTTTGTCGGGCTCGACGCCTACGAGGCGGCTGGCGGCGTCATCATGCGCGATCTCTTCCAGTCCGACGATGGCGGTTGGCTGCATGACCCCGCGCTGCTCGACCGGCTGGTCGCCGAGAAGCTGAAGGCGACGGCAGGGACGATCGCCGCCGAAGGCTGGAAGTGGATCGAAGTGGCGGTCAGCTTCCCCTATGACGCCGCGCGGGGCCTGCGCGAGTTGCAAGGCGAACCGCTCGACATCTCGGCCGAGGAACAGGCCACCATCGACGCGCTCAACGCCGAATATCAGAAGCTTGAGGGCGAATATGAGGGCGCCGACGAGCTGCCGGACGAGGTCGACCAGCGCCTCGGCGAGATCGAGACGGCTCTCGCCGCGTTCGAGACCCGGCCGGTGCGTTTCGAGCCGGACGACATCGCGCGCGCGGGCGTGTTCATCAGCATCGCGCATGACGGCAGCCTCGACATCGATCGCGGTTACGTGCGGGCCGAGGACGAAGCGCCGATCAAGCCCGAGGGCGAGGCCGGCGTGGATGCTGGCGGCGATCCGGGCGAACCCGCGGTTCAGCGCGCGATCATCACCATCGGCGGCCAGCCAGCCGAACCCGAGGAGGACGAGGAGGACGACCTCATCAAGCCGCTACCGGAGCGTCTCGTGATCGAGCTAACGGCCTATCGCACACTCGCGCTGCGGAACGCCGTCGCGGAGAACCCCCACGTCGCCATGACCGCGCTGCTGCACAAGCTCGTCTCGGACAGCTTCATGACCCGCATGTATACGGGCGCCATGGAAGCCGGGGTGAAGCACATCTTCTTCCCCGCCCAGGACGATGGGCTGAAGGACAGCCCGTCCGCGCGCGCCGTGCAGGATCGCCATACCGCATGGGCGGGCGACATCCCGAAGGACGACGACGCGCTGTGGGACTGGCTCGCGGGCCTGGACGATGCCAGCCGGATGGCGCTCCTGGCGCATTGCGTCAGCTTCGGCATCAACGCGCTCTATGAGCGGCCGAACCCGCACAGCGCCGGTGGCGTGTCCCAGCACACTCTCGACATGCGGCTCACCCAAGCCGACCGCCTGACCAAGGCGACCGGACTCGATCTCGTCGAGGCCGGCTGGCGTCCGACCTTCGGCAACTATCTCAACCGGGTCACCAAGCCCCGCATCCTCCAGGCGGTTCGTGAGGGCGCCGGCGAGCAGGCCGCGCAGCTCATCGACCATCTGAAGAAGGGCGACATGGCCAAGGAGGCCGAGCGCCTGCTGGTCGACACCGGATGGCTCCCGGAGCCGCTCCGCCTGGTCGCCGAGGCCGATGCGTCCGCGCCGGAGATCCAGACCGGCGGCGAGGATGAGGGTGCTGCGCTGCCCGACTTCCTCGCGGGCGATGACGAGGAGCCCGCCGGCGAAGACGACGAACGCCACCTCGTCGCGGCCGAGTGATCGCTAGAGCGGAGCGGCTCCGGTCGCTCCGCCTATCCTTCCAACCAAGGAGCTGCGCCAAGTTGCAATCCCCACCGGCGCCCCGACGCGTCGTCTTCCGATATCTCGTGCCCGTGCATGTCGAGGTCGAGGACGGGCTCGTTGCTCGCGTCGCCGTCATCGACGAGACGCCGGTCCGCGATCCCATCGTCGTCGAGGGCGACCCCGCCTATCTCGACGATGCCGTGCGAGCCGCCGACGACGGCCAATCTTGGCCGTCCTGGCAGTTCGGCTACTAGCCCGACCACAATCCGAACCCTCCCGAGCCCGGCCAAGCGCCGGGCTTTTTCGTTTCTGGAGCCCGCCATGACCGACTTTCTCACCCGCTTTTCTTGCCTCCTCGACGTCGGCACCCCCGCGAACGCTGTGCGCGCCTTCGACATCTACACCGCGTTGATGGCCGAGAACGCCCGCGAGGACCCGCCGGCCGAGCCGTTTGTGCTCTCGCTGACGCCCGAGTATGGGCCGGCCCGGCTCTGGCTGCGCGACCCGGGCAGCGCCGACCAGCAACTCGCGATCACCTTCGTGACGCGCTACGCCAAAGCCTTTGGGCTGACCGGGCGCTGGGGGTTTCAATGGGCCACCATCGCCTCCAACCCTGTCGTCGACGGGTTCTACGGGGGCGCCCATGTCCTTGAACTTTCAACTGGCGCGACGGTCGAGTGGCTGAGCACCGGACGTTGGCTCGCGGACCGCCTTGCCGACGGGGATGCCCGATGAGCATCCCCGCTCATGCCCGCACCAACTTCGAAACGTTGCTAAACGCCGCGACCAGCGGTGACCTGGCGCTCATGGAATGCACCGAGGTCGCGACCGGCGAGACGCGCTACGTCATCTGCGCCGTGGGGCGCGAGGGTGATGACTATATGCTTACGCCCTTCGGTCACCTGGCCGACGGCAACCCCTTCGAGCTTTATCGTCCGCCGGAAGCCTGACCTGAGCGCGATCGCCGCCCTACCAGACCGCGACCTCCCACTGGCCGTTGACCCGGGCGAAGCCGATCGGACGGTTCTGCGGAGCCGCACCGGTCTTCGCCGGGTCCATGACAAGCTGCGTCATACAGGTCACGCCGGGTCCGACACCGCCAGGCGAGCAGTCGCCGAGCTTCAGCGTCGCCCGCTCCAGCGATGTGCCGGTGAACAAGCGATGGCGCCTTACCGCGGCCGTGGCTTCTTCCTCGCTCGGCTGCGCCACGCCGGCAGCGATGGCCGGCGATGCCGAGACTGGCGAAATCACCGGCCGGAGAACGAAGCCTGCGCCGAATCCGACTGCCAGGCATCCGGCCGCAATGATGCCGATCACGCTTCCCTTCATGCCGCCTACCTTCCTCGCCAGGCGCGGCGAGCCTGTCGAAGGGCGCGCCGCGGCCAATTCTCCCAACTGAGACTAGCGTCCCATCGCGTCCGCCGGAAGCCGGATCGATGACGACGCGCGTCGACCGCACCAGAGTGAGAGGTCGGCCGGGACGGGTTGAGCCCGTCCGGTCGAGAGAGAGCGCCGGGCCGGCTCGCCCGTCTTTCGCTCTTTCGAGGTATCTTCCATGCTTCACGCTCCGATCCAGGAACCCGCTTCGGCGGCCTCGCTCCCGCTCGCGTCCCACGCGCCGCCGGCCGCCGCCATTCTCGCCGCCGCCGAATATCTCCTTCCGCATCTCGAACAGGGCCGGCCCATCGACGCCGCCATCCTGCGCTCCGTCATGGAACAGGCCTTTGGTGCGTCCGACACCGGCGGCGCCTGGGATTGGAAGACGGCCTACGAGGCTTGCGAGGCGGCGACCGTTCTGTTCCTGCGCAAATACGGAAAGCCGCTTTTCCGCAAAGCTGCGTCTCCGACTGCACGGCTCGCCGCGCTGGCCAAGATCGCCGGCCTGTTGCCGACCCACACGCGCCGGTCCGAGGAAACCCAGGCCTTTCAGCAATTCTCGACGCCGACGCCCCTCGGTTTGGCGGCGTTGACCGCCGCTTCGCTCACACCCGCCGACCGGGTGCTGGAGCCCTCGGCCGGCACGGGCCTGCTCGCGGTCCTCGCTGAGATTGCCGGTGCTAATCTCATCCTCAACGAGCTGGCCGAGACCCGCGCCGATTTGCTCGCATCTCTCTTTCCAGCAACGACCGTCACGCGTTTCGACGCAGCCCAGATCGACGATCATCTCGATCGCAGCGCCATCCCCAGTGTTGTCATCATGAACCCGCCGTTTTCGGTCATGGCGAACGTCTCGGGGCGCGTAGCCGACGCCGCCTACCGCCATATGACGTCGGCGCTGGCGCGGCTCGCGCCGGGCGGCCGGATGGTCGCGATCACCGGCGCCAATTTCTCGCCCGAGCTTCCAGCCTGGCGGGACAGCTTCGTCCGCCTTCAGGAACGCGGTCGCGTCGTGTTCACCGCAGCGATAGCGGGCTCGGTCTATGCCAAGCACGGCACGACCATCGAGACGCGCCTGACCGTCATCGATAAGGCACCCGCCGAAATTCCGGCCCGCTTTCCCGAAACCGCCGGTATCGCGCCTGATGTGGCGACCCTGCTCGCCTGGATCGAGCGGCATGTCCCGCCACGGCTCGCAGTCACACTGCCGAAAGAAGCGCCCGAGTCCGCGCCGCGCACCGTGCGCGGCTATCTCGCCCGGGCCGCGTCGGGCGCGCCCGCCCGACGCACTACGCAGATCGAGGGTGCGCCGCTCGACTATGAGACCGTGGCGTGGACGCCACCCGAGGGTGGCCGCCTGTCGGACTCGATCTACGAATCCTATGCGCTGCAGTCGATCCGCATCCCGGACGCTCAGCCCCATCCCACCAATTTGGTGCAATCGGCCGCAATGGCGTCTGTCGCGCCACCGAAGCCAAGCTATCGCCCGACGCTTCCGACCGCGATCGTCACCGACGGCGTGTTGTCCGACGCCCAGCTCGAGACGGTCATCTATGCCGGCGAAGCCCATGGCGAATTCCTCGCCGGTGCCTGGGCCGTGGATGAGACCGGCGATCTTGTTAGCGCCGCGCCGGATAACGCGCCGAATGCCATCCGCTTCCGCCGGGGCTTCATGCTCGGCGACGGGACCGGCGCCGGCAAGGGCCGCCAGTCGGCCGGCATCATCCTCGACAACTGGCTTCAGGGCCGCCGCAAAGCGGTCTGGATTTCGAAGTCCGACAAGTTGCTCGAAGACGCTCAGCGCGACTGGTCAGCCCTCGGCATGGAGCGCCTGCTGGTCACGCCGCTCTCGCGTTTCCCGCAGGGGACCTCCATCCGGCTTGGCGAAGGCGTCCTATTTACCACCTATGCCACGCTACGGTCCGACGACCGCGGCGAAAGGCTTTCGCGCGTCAAGCAGATCGTCGAATGGTTGGGCTCCGACTTCGACGGAGTGATCATTTTCGACGAGAGCCACGCGATGCAGAACGCCGGCGGCGGCAAGGGTGAACGGGGCGACGTCGCCCCATCGCAGCAAGGACGTGCGGGGCTGCGGCTCCAGCACGCGCTTCCGAACGCCCGGATCGTCTACGTCTCGGCGACGGGTGCGACCACCGTCCACAATCTCGCCTATGCCCAGCGGCTCGGCCTGTGGGACGGCGAGGATTTCCCCTTCGCCAATCGCGCCGAATTCATCGAGGCAGTGGACAATGGCGGCGTCGCGGCGATGGAAGTGCTCGCGCGCGATCTGCGGGCGCTTGGCCTCTACACGGCCCGCTCGCTCTCCTATGACGGCGTCGAATACGAGCTGGTCGAACATCAGCTCACGCCCGAGCAGACGCGCATCTACGACGCCTATGCCGGGGCGTTCGCCATCATCCACAACCATCTGGACGCGGCGATGCAAGCCGCCAATATCACCGGCGACGGCGGCACGCTGAATCGGCAGGCGAAGTCGGCCGCGCGCTCGGCCTTCGAGAGCGCCAAGCAGCGCTTCTTCGGCCATCTTCTGACCAGCATGAAGACGCCGACGCTGGTGCGCTCGATCGAGCAGGATTTGGCCGACGGCCACTCCGCCGTCATCCAGATCGTCTCGACCGGCGAAGCGCTGATGGAGCGGCGCCTCGCCGAGATCCCGACCGACGAATGGAACGACGTGCGGGTCGACATCACGCCGCGCGAATACGTCCTCGACTATCTCGCCCACTCCTTCCCGGTGCAGCTCTACGAGCCCTTCTCCGACAGCGAGGGAAATCTGTCGTCGCGTCCGGTCTATCGGGATGGCCAGCCCGTCGAGAGCCGCGAGGCCGTCGCCCGCCGCGACGAGCTGATCGAGCGGCTCGCATCGCTGCCCCCGGTCCCGGGGGCGCTCGACCAGATCGTCCAGCGCTTCGGGACGGACGTCGTCGCCGAAGTGACGGGACGCTCGCGGCGCGTGGTGCGCAAGGGCGAGCGCCTCGCGGTCGAGAACCGGGCCGGATCGGCCAATCTCGCCGAGGCGGCCGCCTTCATGGACGACCAGAAGCGCGTTCTCATCTTCTCGGATGCCGGCGGCACGGGTCGCAGCTATCACGCCGATCTCGCCGCCCGAAACCAGCGCCTGCGCATCCATTATCTCTTGGAACCGGGCTGGAAGGCCGACGCGGCGATCCAGGGTCTTGGCCGCACCAATCGGACCAATCAGGCGCAGCCACCGCTCTTCCGACCGATCGCCAGCGACGTGAAGGCCGAGAAGCGCTTCCTCTCGACGATCGCGCGCCGGCTCGACACGCTGGGCGCCATCACGCGCGGCCAGCGCCAGACCGGGGGACAGGGCCTGTTCCGGCCCGAGGACAATCTCGAAAGCTCCTACGCGCGTAATGCGCTCCGCCAGCTCTATCTGCTGCTGGTTCGGGGAAAGGTCGACGGCTGCTCGCTCCACCGCTTCGAATCCGCCACCGGGCTCAAGCTGACGGACGACAACGGCATCAAGGACGAGCTGCCTCCCATCACCACCTTTCTCAATCGGCTGCTGGCGCTCACCATCGATCTGCAGGGCGTGCTCTTCACCGCGTTCGAGCAGCTCCTGACGGCGAAGATCGAAGGCGCCATCCGCAGCGGCGTCTACGACGTCGGGCTCGAGACGCTGCAGGCCGAGAGCTTCGTCATCACCGGCAGCGAGGTGATCCATACCCATCCGGGCACCGGGGCGGAAACGCGGCTGCTCACCATCACCCGGCGCGAGCGCAATCGGCCGACGAGCCTGGCGGACGCGCTCGATCACCTTTCAGATCCCCGGGCGCGGCTCCTCGTCAACGGCCGTTCGGGACGCGCCGCCGTGCAGATCCCCGCACCGTCAATGATGCTCGACGATGGCGAAATCGAACGACGCGTGTGCCTGCTCCGCCCAATGGAGCAGCATTACGCACCGCTGCGCATGATGGACGAGAGCCATTGGGAGGAAGCCGATCGCGCCGTCTTCGCCGCAGCGTGGTGGGCGGAGGTGAACGACCTGCCGGAATTTGCCGACAGCACGATCCACATCGTCGCCGGCCTGTTGCTGCCGATCTGGAAGCGCCTGCCGAACGAATCGACACGCGTCTACCGGCTCCAGACCGATGCCGGCGAGCGCATCATCGGTCGCCGCGTCTCGCCCGCCTGGGCGGCGAACGCTGTGACGACGGGCGCCGCGTCACTGACTACGGAGCAGGCCTTCGCCGCGCTGATGGACGGCACGACGATTCTCGATCTTGCCGATGGCCTTCAGCTTCGCCGCGCGCGCGTCATGAGCGCCTATCGGCTAGAACTGACCGGTTTCACCGAGGCCATGCGGGATCGCCTGCGCGCCTACGGCCTGTTCAGTGAGATCATCTCGTGGAAGCTCCGCTTCTTCGTGCCTGCGGACGCCACCGGCCCGGGCGTCCTCGCCAAGCTGCTCGACACCTTCCCCGTGGCGCGCATCTCCGAGCGGGAGGCTGCGTGATGGCACGTCAGGATGCTTCCGATCTTTCGCATCGTCTCGGCCGGCAAGCCGAGGCGGTGTGCCGCCACTATCTCGGCAGTGGCCGGCGCGAGGGCGGCTATTGGCTGGTGGGCGATGTGCGCAACACGCCCGGCCGCTCAATGTATGTCCGGCTCAAGGACTCGCCCAAGGGTCTCGCCGGAAAATGGACTGACGCAGCCACCGGCGAGCATGGCGATCTTCTCGACGTCATCCGCGCAAGCTGCGGCCTGATCGATTTCAAGGACGTTGTCGACGAAGCGCGGACCTTCCTCAGCTTGCCGCCCCCGGAGCCGAAAGAACGTGAACACCAGCGGCATAGTCCGGCGCCGCATGGTTCGCCCGAGGCGGCGCGCCGGCTCGTTCACATGTCACAGCCAATCTACGGCACGCTCGTACAAGCGTATTTACGTGAACGCGCCATTACGGATTTACGCGGAACCGGAAGCCTGCATTTCCACCCGCGTTGCTATTACCGCCCTGACGAGCATGCAGCGACCGAGACCTGGCCGGCGATGATCGCGTCCGTCACCGACCTCGACGACAAGATCACCGGGGCGCATCGCACCTGGCTCGATCCCCGCCGCTGCGACAAGGCGCCGATCGACACGCCGAGGCGGGCGATGGGCGATCTTCTCGGCAACGCTGTGCGCTTCGGCATCGCTGGCGAGGTGATGGCGGCTGGCGAAGGCATCGAGACCGTCCTGTCGCTCCGGCAAGTTATACCCGACATGCCGATGTTGGCAGCGCTCTCGGCGGCACACCTCGCCGCCATCCTGTTCCCCGACACGCTGCGGCGGCTCTACATCGTCCGCGACAACGATCCGGCCGGTGACGGCGCGCGCGACACCCTGATCGAACGAGCGCACGCAGCCGGAATCGAAGCGATCGTCATCTCGCCGGAGCTGGGAGACTTCAACGAGGATCTGCGTACGCTCGGCCTGAACGCACTGCGCATGGAAGCCCGTTTGCAGGTCGCGCCGCAGGACGTCGTCCGCTTCATGGCATTGGCGGCATAGCCGGCAGGAGAACGGGCCTGCGGTTAGCCGTCGTGCTCAGCGGATGCGGCAATCCATCGGAGGGGACCGCGCCTCGGCCTTCGAGAGGGCGATCGGCCCACAAGCCGGCCAACCGGGCAATGGCGGCGGCCGACTATTTTCCGGCGCGGCCTGAAGGCCGCTTTCCATCGCGAGGCAAAATAGCCGGCCTTAGCCATCAAGCCCTGCGCTTGCGCTCCGGGTGCCCGGCCGTCCGGCCCGTGGGCTTCGTCGCCATGAAGGCCGCGACGGTCGCGGTCCAACCGACGGAGCATCCCATGCGTGATCACGACGATTACGAACCCCACCACGAAGCCTCACCCACCGACCATGTCCTCAACGAACTCCAGCTCCACGGCTACCGACCCTTCGCCGACGAGCCCGATCAACGGCTTCTGCCCGACGGCAACCAAGTCGCGGGCGCCGTCGCCGACATCTTCGACGCCCTGATTAGCACCTTGGAGGACACACGCCTCGAACCCGACCTCGACGATCTCCTCTGGTCGACCACCAACGTATTTCACCGCGCCACCGACCGGATCGGTCGGGAACTGGACGACAACGAGCAGGCCCAGAAGCGGGCGCAGCGGGAACAGGACGGCAGCGAAGTGAAGTCGGTCGAACTTGAGCGCCTGATCACCGAAGGCATGACGCTGATCGAGCGCCAGAACGCCTTCGAGCTGATGCGCGACCAGGCTGCCGAACATTACGAACGCCACGTCGGCAAGTCATGGCTCCCGCGCAGCGGATCGAAGGTCAACCATCGCAATCTGACCTCGGCGATGATCGACAGCCGCGACTTCCTGATGGCGAAGAAGCGCGCCGATCAGCAAGTGCTCCTCCCTCCCGGTCCGAAGATCGCCGTCACCGGCGGGCTGGACTTCAACGATCACCAGCTCATCTCGGCCAAGCTCGATCAGGTTCACGCGAAGCATCCCGACATGGTGCTGATCCACGGCAAATCCCCCAAAGGGGCCGAGAAGATCGCCTCCCTCTGGGCAAAGACCCGCAACGTTCCACAGATCGGCTTTGCACCCGACTGGACGAAACATGGCCGGGCCGCACCGTTCAAACGCAACGACGAGATGCTGCAGATCGTGCCGAAAGGCGTGATCCACTTCCCGGGCACCGGCATCAACGACAACCTCGCCGACAAGGCCAAGAAGCTCGGCATCCCGGTCTGGAGGTTCGGCGGCGCGTAAGCGCCGCCCCGACCTCTACCAAGAGCCGATCTCTTTCGATATCATGCACGGTGACGGGGATGGAGTTCCCCGATAACCGCCGTTCCGGCTGATGACTCCTACCAACACAGGCAACCCGCCTGTCGATGGTAGGTGTTCGCCTTCGACTTGTTGGTTGCCGCATGCACAGGGCAACCATGAACTATCTGATTGTTTCATCGGCGCGGGACTCGGCGGCATGGCCCGGCACGCGATCAACGTCACGGCCCTTCGCACGCTCGGCTCAAGCAGTTTTCCGTTCGGAACGCTGACCATCAACGTCCTCGGCTCGTTCCTGATGGGGATCGTCGTCGAGTATTTCGCGCTCCGCAGCGGGCTATCCCAGCATGCGCGCCTGTTTCTCACGACAGGCATCATCGGCGGGTTCACCACCTTCTCGGCGTTCTCGCTTGAGGTAGCACTTCTGATCGAACGCGGACAGCACCTTGCGGCGTGCGCCTATGTCTCAGGATCGGTAGTGCTTTCCATTGGCGCTCTGTTTCTCGCGATAGCAATTCTTCGGAACGCATTCGCGTGAACATCGACCACGACCTCGCTCTGATCGGAGCGGACCACCCCGCTTCTATGCGCTAATCCTTGGCCGGACGGGTCGCTTGGCGCCATCAACCCGTAAAGGGTCGGCTATGCGCGCATGCCGCCGCTCCGGCTGCGCCTGCGCGGTGATTGCAGCGACCAGTCCGACACTTCGGGCGCCTGTCAGCGGGGGAGGGTCCTCCGCTCGAAGACAGGAGCCGATCCGATGTCCCCGAACGAAGCCCAAGCCTTCGCCTTCAGCCTCGCCACCACGCTCATGGCAGCCATCGTCATCTTCCAGGCCGGTGACGGCACTCTTTCGGTTACGCCCGCCAGCGAATACGACGGCAGCGCTTCGGAGATTGTCCATGAAATTGATCCGTTTGCCCCCTGACCCCGCAAAATTGGCTGCCCCAGGCGGAAGTCGCTCGCGATTTCCGCTCCCGGCGTCCTTTATCTTTCGCTATTGTGCGATCGCGCCGTGGTGGTGGTGGCAGGCGAAACCGTTGAACCTATTCGAACGGAGGCCACCGTCATGATCATCCTCGGAATACTCGGATCGCTCGCAGCAATCGGCGTGCTCTGCTGGCTGCTATTCACGCTGGCTATTTTCGCCCTGCCGACCTTCGTAGGTGCAACCGTGGGAATGTGGGCGCACGGCAGCGGCGCAGGCGTTCTCGGCGGGATCGCCGTCGGCCTCGTCGCCGCGGCCGCGACCTTCGCCGCTGGTCAGCTCCTGATCACCTTCGTCAAACCGATGTGGCTGAAGCTTACCGTAGCGATCGTCTTCGTCGCCCCTGCCGCTGTTGCCGGCTTCCACGCCACCCACGGCATCGTGAAACACCTCATGCCATCTGAGGCATGGCAGATCACGTTCTCGGTCATCGGCGCTGTCGCTGTCGGCATCACCGCGCTTGTACGAGTTGCGGGAATGGCGGCGGCCCCGGGTCCTTCCGGCCGAGGCCTTGCACGGGCCTGATCTCCCATATTCCCGTCAAGGGGCCAGAGCTACGGGGGGGCCTCTTCGTCATCTCCTCTTGCGACGATAGGTCGATGAAGCGCGGATCGGCGCTGTCCTGAAGAAACGGCCCTCATTGAAGCGCTGCCTGCGTGCGACCCGTGTCTTAGCGGCCGAGAGAATACCCGGTGAGGCACTCCCCTGCGAACGGCGGCTGAAGGTCAGGATAGAGCAGTGCTGGCCCCTGTCGTGAGATGGACGAAGCCGGTGACATGCCGACGCGCCGGTTTGTCGATGCAGGACGGCCGCCATCTCTTCCGTCATGTGACCGTGTCTCGACCGCTCCAAACGGCCTCTTCAATGGCCTGATCTGGCCGAAGGCCGGCTAAAGCCCCGATCGCCTATGACGCAACAGCCGCGTCAAACTTTCTTCCCCTGCCGGCTGCGCCGCCATTCCTCGCGAGACAAGAAAGCCCTCCTTAGCTGTCAGGCCCCTGCGGGGTGCGCCGTCGATCGCCTCCGGCCAACCGATCGCCATCGAGGCCGCAATGGTGCGGGCTCGGAAACGGAAAACGGAGACTTACAATGGCGACCATCGGCACTTTCAAGAAGACCGGCTCGAACGAGTTCACCGGCGAAATCGTCACCCTCAGCGTCCAGGCCAAGAACGTGCGCATCGTTCCCGACCAGCGCGCAACCGGCGAGAACGCCCCCAGCCACCGGGTCTTGGTCGGCCGCGCCGAAATCGGCGCCGCCTGGTCCAAGCGCTCCAACGAGGGCCGCGACTATCTGGGCCTCAAGCTCGACGATCCGAGCTTCAACGCCCCGATCTACGCCAACCTCTTCGACGACGAGGACAGCGACACCTTCTCGCTGATCTGGTCCCGCCCCAACGGGCGCCGGGGCGACTGACGCCCGGCGCAAGGCCCCGGCCGAAAGGCCGGGGCCTTCGGCGTCCAAAGGCGACCGAATCAGTCACCGTGAAAGTGCCTCGCGGGCAGGCGCGAGAGCACGATTCGGATGGAAGTATCATTAAGAGGCGACTATTATAGCCGTAGTTCTGGCGTGCGCGTAGGTCCAAGTGGGAGGTGATCATGCATGATCACCGCCCGACAATCGCGGGCCGCACGCGCTTTGCTGGGTTGGACACAGGAGACGCTCGCGGACAAGGCCCGTGTATCCCTCACCGCACTCAAGCGATTGGAATCCGAGAGCAATCTCGGGATCTACGAAAGCACGCGCGACGAGGTGAGACGAGCCTTGGAACGAGATGGGATCGTCTTCTTGAGCTCCGACCAAGGCGTAGGGGTCATGCTTGTCGATCATAAGGTTCGTCGCTGATTATCGGCATATCGCCGCCGTGACGCGATTGTCCGGCGACACGGCTTGCATTCGTAACGGCGTCAGATCATCGTTAACAAATCCCTCCACAGTGGATATTTCGGACATCAGGGGGATGCGGTGACGACGCACGACTTCAAGGATGAAGCACCAACGGGATCGGCTCTCACGCCGTACGACCGGGCGCATATGGCCTTGTACCTGCGCCTGATCGATTCATGGCGCGACGGAGCCGACTGGAGAGAAGCCACACGCACGTTGTTCGGCCTCGATCCTGACGCTGATCCGGAGCGTTGCCGTCGCGTTCATGCGACACACCTCGCACGGGCGCGCTGGATGTCCGAGCACGGCTACCGCGAAGTCGCGAGAGAGAGCCTTGCCCGTTAGCGCCCGCGATGCCTCGGGAGCAACACCTGTTGCTTCAACCTGGACTTCCGCGCAACGCAACTCACGGTAATCATTGTCAGTCCGAACTCGATCGGAAGACGATGAGGAGCAAAGCTGTGACGCCGGATCCCTCTCAGTGGCGAGCCTCGGCAAATTATGATCACGTCGATAGACTGAGCGCGTCTGACCTTGCTTGGGAGTGGCTTCGGCGCAATGACGCCTACGACCGTGACTTCACGGCGCTCCTGCATCGCGACATCTCTCCCGAACAAGATCTAGAAGACTTCCGACTCCGTTGGGGGTTGCGATTTCCCTGTCGATCCGCTGGATCCGCCGCCGGCCGCTCCCGTGCTTTGGTCGCCTACGGACGATACCAGCACTGTTATTCTCGACACGGCGCCAGACCTTCTCGCGACGACGACAACAGCGGCGATCTTACCGCCGCCGCTTGCATCTGATTCAATCGGCGCAGATTTCAGACTGCATGACGCTGACGTCCCATCGCTGCAGCTTATCCAGATCGGCGAGTCGGCGACGATCACCCCGTTGGTCGCGGTCATCCCGCTCGACATCAGCGGCTTCGACCGTCTGGAGTCGGTTGAACGCCTTCTCGCGACGCTTCATCACCGCGCCGTGCCACCAGACACGCGGTTGACAGCCCAGCAACGTGCCAGAGCTCGCAGAATGCTCCAAGCATTCGACGGTTTCCGCTACGGCGCCACGCAGCAGTCAATTGCGCAGGTGATCTTCGATATCGGCGATGTCAGTCGCGACGAATGGCAAGCCTCGTCGCGCCGACATGCAACCATGTCTCTGCTACGCGAAGCTAGACGCATGATCGAGGGTGGTTACCGTAAACTCCTTCGGCATCGCCACCGCCGCGGCTAACCGGCTCAGCCCGCCATGCGATGCGCCGCAGACCGCCGGCCTCGGACGACGATCCGATCACGGTGTGGGAATTAGGCTCCCCCCAAATCTCCACGACAACTGCCCGGCCTTCTTTCGCCACCGTACCCGCAGGCCGCCGCTCATCCGTAGCGGCCGCCGCGAGAGCACGGAGGTTCGATCATGGGCGAGGAAGCCGCCAATCTACCGCCACGATACCTGCGCACCGAGGAAGCAGCGCGCTTCTTGAACCTATCGGAGCGCACCCTTGAAAAGCATCGTACGTATGGCACTGGTCCAACCTATCGCAAGCTGGGCGGCCGCGTCGTTTATTCCATAAACGACCTTCAAGCCTGGGCAGATCGTGGTCTCGTCACCTCGACCTCCGATCCGAGCGGAAACGTTTCACCCGCCAAGCCCCAGAAGGCCGCGTCGCTCGTCGTAGGCCGCACACTGCGCTGAGACGGTCGCATGTCGCCCAGTCATCAGCATCACAGCGGCGAGCGCGCGCAACTCGATCTGTTCCGGGCGCTGCCCGGCGATCTCGCGCCCCGCGACGCGCAGGATCTCATGGCCTATCCGTTCTTTTCGCTCGCCAAGTCGAAGCGCTTGGCGCCGATCGACTTCAAGGCCGGCGCGGTGAAGATTCGCGTCGAAGCCGTCGCCGAGCATGGCATGGCGACCATATGGGACGCCGACGTCCTGATCTGGGCCGCGTCACAGATCGTCGAGGCGCGCGACGTTGGGCTCCGCCCGTCGCGTCTGATGGCGACCACCCCTTACGAGATTCTCAACTTCATCGGCCGCGGCGTGTCGCTGCGCGACTACGACCGCCTCAAGGCAGCGCTCGACCGGCTCCAGTCGACCACCGTCGCGACCTCGATTCGCCAGCCGACCGAGCGGCGAATGCATCGCTTCTCTTGGATCAACGAATGGAAGGAGCGCGCCGATCATCGCGGCCGCCCGCTCGGTATCGAACTGATCGTGCCCGATTGGTTCTATGGCGCGGTGCTCGACGACGCACTCGTGCTGACGATCGACCGCAATTACTTCGGCCTGACCGGCGGCCTCGAACGCTGGCTGTACCGCCTGGTGCGCAAACATGGTGGCAAGCAGGAGTTCGGCTGGAGCTTCGACTTCCCCCATCTGCACGCCAAGTCGGGCAGCCTCTCGCCGCTCAAGCATTTTGCCTACGACCTGCGGGACATCGTCAAGCGCCAGCCGCTGCCCGGTTACCGGCTGACGATCGAGCAGTGCCTCGGCGGTCCGGAAATCCTCTCCTTCGTGCCGACCGATCCGGATTCCCTTGGCATCCCGCGCCGCCGTCGCCGCGCCAAATCTTACCCTGGGGATAAGCTGTGAATCGCCTCGTGCTATCAGGGACCGGCACTATCGTGCCATCGGGGACCGGACTCTCGTGCTATCGGGGACCGAAATCGTCGATTCCTCGCGCTGAATCAGCAGCTTGCGAGCCCCGTAACTTATCTAACCTAGATTCCTACGGAATCTTTCTAACGCGACCGCGTTTTTCGGCCGCTGTGGACGAGTTCCCGATCGCCGGGAGACCGTCATGATCGTGGCGCTGCTCAACCAGAAGGGCGGCGTCGGCAAGACGACGCTCGCCCTGCATCTGGCCGGTGAATGGGCTCGACGTGGGCAGCGTGTCACACTGGTCGACGCCGATCCACAAGGCTCAGCGCTCGACTGGTCGCAGCAGCGCGCCCGGGAAGGCCTGGAGCGGCTGTTCGGTGTCGTGGGTCTGGCCCGCGATACGCTCCACCGAGAAGCCCCGGAGCTGGCGCGCGATGTCGACCACGTCGTGATCGACGGACCGCCGCGCGTCGCCGGCCTGATGCGCTCGGCGCTGCTTGCTGCCGATCTCGTGCTGATCCCGGTGCAGCCGTCGCCGCTAGATGGCTGGGCGTCGGCCGAAATGCTGGCGCTGCTCGGCGAGGCGCGCGTCTATCGCCCGCAGCTCGCCGCGCGCTTCGTGCTGAACCGCTGCGCCGCTCGCACGATCCTGGCCCGCGAGACCGCCGAGACGCTGGCGGATCAACACCCGCCTTTGCTCTCGACCACGATCGGCCAGCGCATCGTGTTTGCCGACGTCGTGCAAACCGGTCGGCTCGCCGCCGAGCAGGACGAGGATTGCCCTGGCGCGCGCGAGATCACCGCGCTCGCGGCGGAAGTCGCGAGGGTCGGTGCATGAGCGAGCGGTCCTCCAAGCGCAGCTTTGCGGCACGTCCTGCCGATCCCGAAGATTGGATCAAGGCGCCCGGCCGTCATTCCCTTCGGGCTCACCCCAGCGAGGATTTCTCGGCGCGGCTGACGATCGACGTCACCGCGGACATGCGGGGCCGCATCAAAATCGCCGCCTTCCAGCGCGGCCAGACCGTCGCCGACATGCTGCGCGCGCTGTTCGAGCGTGAATTCCCACCCCCGTCAGGAGAAGGACAATGACCGGCCTCGTCGCCGCGCCAATGCGCGTCGGCCGTGCTGCCGCCGAGCCGCCGCCCGAAGCGTTCACCCAAGTCGAACTCGTCTGGGTCGAGAAGCAGACCGAACACTGGATTCGCTTCGGTCGCGAGCAGCGCGAGCAGATCCTCGACCGCCGCCGCCGCATCCTCTTCTTCCCTCCCGGCAACGTCCTCGCGCTGGTGCGCTGGGCGGCGAACGAACACGGCACCGTCGTCTCGCGCCTCGACATCCTGCGCACAGTCGAGTGCGACGCGCCGTGTCAGACGGTCCCGACGGTGACGCCTGGCGCAGAGGTCCTGCTGCACGTCGATGGCTGGCCGAAGGTTGAGCGCATGCTCCAGCTCATCGACGCCATCGAAGCGCGCGGCATCGACCCGATCGAGGTCTCGCCGGACCACTGGCGCCACGTCCACAACCGAATGACCGTCGGCGAAACACCGCGCGCCTATGGTCCGCGCCAGCATCGCGCCTTTCTCCTGCGTCGGAGGATCGGCGCATGACCCGGCTCTCCTACGCCGTCATCACGACGGCGGCCGTCTCGCTTATCGGCGTAGCTTCGATCGCTTCGTTCGCGCCGCGCCTGATCTGGAACGCGTCCGCCAGCACGCCGGTCGGCTTCTACACGATCGGCGATGTGGGCGCGGTCGACGTGACCGATCTGGTGGCCGTAGACGCGCCCGAGCCGCTCGCAACCTTCCTGTCCGATGGCGGCTACCTGCCGCGCGGCGTGCCGCTTTTAAAGCGCGTCGCCGCGGTCCCGGGTCAGCGCGTTTGCCGGACCGGGCTCGCCATCACCGTCGACGGCGTGCCGATGGGCGACGCGCTCGATCGCGATCGTCGCGGTCGCCCGCTCCCGGTGTGGCAGGGCTGCCGCTCGGTCGCGGCCGGCGAACTGTTCCTGATGAACTGGCAAGTCCGCGACAGCCTCGACGGTCGCTATTTCGGCCCGCTTCCGGCCTCCGCCGTGATCGGCCGGGCCACCCCTCTCTACACCGACGAGGACGGCGATGGCCGCTTCGTCTGGCGCGCGCCGACGCGGTGACGGCGCGCCCATGACCCTGTCCACCGCAATCTGAAGGAGACGACCAATGCCCGTGATCGGTCAATTCATACGCGAAAATGACGGCTTCATCGGCCACCTGACGACGCTGTCTCTACACCAAGACGTCATCATCGTCGCGGCCGAACCGTCCGATGCGGAGAACGCGCCAGACTTCCGCGTCCATGTGCTCGACACCAACAGCAACGAGACCGGCGCGGAGATCGGCGCCGGCTGGAAGCGCACCGGCGAGAAAGCTGGCGAGTACGTATCGCTGCAACTCGACGATCCGACCTTTGAACATCCGATCCGCGCCAACCTGTTTCAGTCGGCCGACGACAAATCCGCCTGGGGCCTGCACTGGAACCGCCCGCCAAAGCGCGGCGAGCGGGACTGAGCGATGTCCGCTGCCCGCATTCAACCTGTCGTCGGGGGGAGGATCGCCCTCCGACGTACAACCTTCCTCCTCCTTTCCGGCCTGTTATTAGCGATGCCGGTAACCGGCCCCGCCAGCGCGCAAAAAACGCCGGCAGAGCGGTCGTCGCAAAGCGAGCCGTACGCCACCTACATCACCGAGGCCGCACAGCGGTTCGGCGTTCCCGAAACGTGGATTCGTGCAGTGATGCGCGTCGAAAGCGCGGGCGATCTGCGCGCGATATCGTCGGCCGGCGCGATGGGTTTGATGCAGATAATGCCCGCCACTTGGGCCGAACTCCGCGTCCGGCATCGGCTCGGCGGCAATCCCTACGACCCGCGCGACAACATCCTGGCCGGAGCGGCGTATTTGCGCGAGATGCACGATCGCTACGGTTCGCCCGGCTTCCTGGCGGCCTATAACGCCGGTCCCGGTCGTTACGAGGAGTATCTCGCCGGCCGACTATTACCTGCCGAAACGCGCGCCTATGTCGCCGCGCTCGCCCCCGTTGTCGGCGGCGGCGAACTCGCCGGGCCCGTCAGGGTGGCTGCAGCCGATCCGCTCGCATGGACGCGGGCGCCGCTCTTCGTCGTGCAGTCTGCCAGCAGCGCGACTGCAACGCCAGTGCGTCGCGGAAGCGCGCCCGGCGACGCCGCAACGACCGATCCGGGCGCGATCGCATCCCAATCCGATGGGCTTTTCGTGGCGCGCAATGCCTATGGAGGCCCCCGATGATCGCGTTCGTGCCGCATCGCACCATAGCGTGGTCTCGCGGACGGAAGGCGGTCCGCGCAGGAGGAGCAGTCAGCACAACCGCACGATGGCGAGATAAAAGCGCGCGAGGTGCGGCTTGGTGCGGTCGTGTGTTTTCAGTGACTTATTCCGCGTCCGCGCGAGGTGCGCCTGATCGGCACAGCCTGCGCTTTCCCGATTTCCGCAAGAATTTCGGCGCCTTCGCGCGATGTGCGGGGCCTCGGCCATGAGCGGCGAGGACGATTTCCGCATCCGGCCTGGTCGCATCCGCTCCACCCGGGCTCAGCAGGCGCGGCCCTTCATCGCGCAGGCCTTGGCGGCCGCGCAGCGGGCCGGCGGCAGCGTCTCCCGCTCCGGCAAGATCAGCTCGAGCAACCGCTCGCGGTTCGGGCGCGGTCAGCGCGCGACCGTCCAGGCCAACCGGCTGCTCACCAGCCGATCGCGCAACACGGTGATCAAGACGCGAGTCGTCCGTCATGGCGCTCGGATCGCGCCGCTCAGCGCGCACCTCAGCTATCTCAAGCGCGAGGGCGTGACCCGGGATGGAGAGAAGGCTCGCCTGTTCGGTTCCGAGACCGAGGACGCCGACCCGAAGGCCTTCGCCGAGCGGACCCATGACGATCGTCATCATTTCCGCTTCATCGTCTCGCCCGAGGACGCCACGGAGATGTCCGACCTCAAGGCCTACGCCCGCGACCTGATGGGGCAGATGGAAAAGGATCTCGGCACGAAACTCGACTGGGTGGGCGTCGATCATTGGAACACCGACAATCCCCACGTCCACATCATCCTGCGGGGTCGGACCGACGACGGCCAGGACCTCGTCATCTCCCGCGACTACATCAAGGAAGGCATGCGCGCCCGCGCGCAGGATCTCGTCACCCAGGAGCTGGGGCCGCGCACCGACCACGAGATCCGCCGCAACCTTGAGCGGCAGGTCGGCGCAGAGCGCTGGACCAACCTAGACCGCCAGCTTTCGCGTGATGCCTATCGCACCGGCGTCGTCGACCTCGCCCCGCATCCCGACCGCCAGCCGGACGAATTCCATGCGATGAAGGTTGGCCGCTTGCGGAAGCTGGAGACGCTCGGCCTTGCAGATCAGATCGGCCCCGGCCAATGGGTCGTCTCGGATAATGCCGAGGCGACGCTGCGCGAGCTGGGCGAGCGCGGCGACATTATCAAGCGCATTCATCGCGGCCTGAGCGAGCGCGGTATCGAACGCGGGGCGGCCAGCTATGTGCTCGCCGGCGAGAGCGTTGACGATCCCCTCATCGGTCGGCTGGTCGATCGCGGCCTCGACGACGAGCTGAAGGGGACAGCCTACGCCGTGGTCGACGGCACCGACGGGCGCACCCATCACATCAAGCTTCCCGATCTCGACGCAGCCGGCGACAGCGCCCCAGGTTCGATCGTCGAGCTGCGCAAGTTCGACGACGCGCAGGGCCGTCGCCGCGTCGCGCTCGCCGTCCGCTCCGATCTCGACATCGAGCGGCAGGTTCATGCGACCGGCGCCACCTGGCTAGACCGGCAGGCCATCGCCCGCGAGCCGGTCGCGCTTGGCGGCGGCGGCTTCGGCGCCGAGGTGCGTCAGGCGATGGACCGGCGGGCTGACCATCTCATCAGCGAAGGGCTCGCCGAGCGGCAGAGCCGGGGCGTCAGTTTCTCGTCGGGACTGATCGAAGCGCTGCGCCAACGTGAGGTCGAAGCGCTGGGGCAAAAACTCGCGGCCGAGACCGGCCGGCCATTCTCGAAGGCTGGAGCGGGCGAGTATGTCGCGGGCACCTATCGCCAGCGCTTCGCGCTCGCATCGGGCCGCTTCGCCATGATCGACGACGGCCTCGGCTTCCAGCTCGTCCCCTGGTCGCCATCCCTCGAACGCCACATCGGCCAGCACGTATCCGGCATCTCGCGCGGGGCTGGCGGCGTCGACTGGAGCTTCGGTCGCAATCGCGGCCTCGGCATGTAGCCCAACCAAGAACGGAGTGCCTGCCATGTCGGCGACGAAAATCCTCTGGGGCCAGATCCTCACCGTGTTCCTGATCGTGCTGATGACCACCTGGGCCGCGACACAGTGGACCGCCTATCGTCTGGGCTTTCAGCCTCAACTCGGGGGCCCCTGGTTTGAATTGGCGGGCTGGCCGATCTACTATCCGCCATCCTTCTTCTGGTGGTGGTATTTCTACGACGCCTATGCCCCGCCCATCTTCGTCGAGGGCGCCTACATCGCCGCATCAGGCGGCTTCATCTCCATCGCCGTCGCGATCGGCATGTCGGTGTGGCGCGCGCGCGAAGCGAAGAATGTCGAAACCTATGGCTCTGCCCGTTGGGCCCGCCCTGACGAGGTGAAAGCCGCAGGATTGCTGGGGCCGGATGGCGTCGTCCTCGGCAAGCATGATCGCGACTACCTCCGCCATGACGGTCCGGAGCATGTGCTGTGCTTCGCGCCGACCCGCTCCGGTAAGGGCGTCGGACTCGTCGTGCCGTCGCTGCTGACTTGGCCGGGCTCGGCGATCGTTCACGACATCAAGGGCGAGAACTGGACGCTGACCGCCGGCTATCGCGCCCGCCACGGTCGCGTGCTGCTGTTCGATCCGACCAACGTGAAGTCGGCCGCATATAACCCTCTGCTCGAGGTGCGGCGCGGCGAATGGGAAGTCCGCGACGTGCAGAATATCGCCGACATCCTGGTCGATCCGGAAGGATCGCTTGAGAAGCGCAACCACTGGGAAAAAACCAGCCATGCCTTGCTGGTCGGGGCGATCCTTCACGTTCTCTATGCAGAGGCTGACAAGACCCTGGCCGGCGTCGTCGCATTCTTGTCCGATCCGAAGCGGCCGATCGAGTCGACGCTCGCGGCGATGATGAAAACCGCCCATCTCGGCGAGGCCGGCCCGCATCCCGTCATCGCCAGCGCGGCCCGCGAGCTGCTCAACAAATCCGACAACGAGCGGTCCGGCGTGCTGTCGACCGCGATGTCGTTCCTGGGCCTGTATCGTGATCCCGTCGTCGCCGAGGTCACCCGCCGCTGCGATTGGCGCATCGCCGACATGGTCGGCGGCAAGCATCCGACCACGCTCTACCTCGTCGTGCCGCCTTCCGACATCAACCGGACCAAGCCGCTCATCCGTCTCATCCTGAATCAGGTCGGGCGCCGGTTGACCGAGGACCTGCACGCCAAGGGCCAGCGCCATCGTCTGCTGCTGATGCTCGACGAGTTTCCCGCGCTCGGCCGCCTGGACTTCTTCGAGAGCGCGCTTGCCTTCATGGCAGGCTATGGCCTGAAGGCCTTCCTCATCGCGCAATCGCTGAACCAGATCGAGAAGGCCTACGGCCCGAACAACTCGATCCTCGACAACTGCCATGTGCGGGTGAGCTTCGCCACCAATGACGAGCGAACCGCCAAACGCGTTTCGGATGCGCTCGGCACTGCCACCGAGATGAAGGCGATGAAGAACTATGCCGGCCATCGTCTGTCGCCATGGCTCGGCCACATGATGGTGTCGCGCTCGGAAACCGCACGGCAACTGCTCACGCCGGGCGAGATCATGCAGCTCCCGCCGTCGGACGAGATCGTCATGGTCGCCGGCATTCCACCGATCCGCGCCAAGAAGGCGCGCTACTACGAGGATCGCAGGTTTCAGGAACGTATCCTGACGCCGCCCGCACTCACCAAGCCGACAACCGCGAGGGCCGACGATTGGAGCACGCTGGCTTTGCCCGAACGCCCGGTGCTGAACACGCCCGTCGCTGCGGAGGATGCAGGAGATGATGATCCCACGGATTCGGAGCGGCGGCACCAGCCTGAGCTGAGCCGCACCAAGACGGTCGAGCGTAAGCCGGTCATCGAGAACGAGTTCGAGATCGATCCTCGCGATGAAGTCGAGGAGGACGCCGCTCGCCTCAGCCGCATGACCCAGACCATGCGCCAGGTCGCTCGACAGGCGTCGCTGGATCCGGGCGACGGCATCGAGCTTTAGGAGGCGCCGATGAGCAAGCCTCCGAAGAAGCAGCGTCTTTCCGTCTATCTCGATCCGGACGTCATGAAGGCGCTCGCTGTCCATGCCGCGCGGCGCGACGTGTCCCTTTCGCTGGTCGCCGAGGCCGGCATCGCGTCTTTCCTATCACCCGACGCTGCGGAGCGGCAGGAAGCGGCGACGACAAAGCGGCTCGACCAGCTCGACCGGCGTATGGCGCGCATGGAGCGCGATCTCGGCATATCGGTCGAGACGCTCGCCGTATTCATCCGCTTTTGGCTGACGTCCAATCCGCCCTTGCCCGAGCCGGCCCAGCTTGCGGCGCGCGCCAAGGCGGGGGAGCGCTATGATGACTTCGTGACCGCGCTCGGCCGTCGACTCGCAACAGGACCGAAGCTCAGACAGGAGATTTCGGAAGACATCCCGCCCGCGCGCGACGCGGAATAATCATTGACGCGCGCGCCGCAAGTATTCGAGCGTTCCGCCGTTCTCCTGTCTTTGTACGCCACAGTACGACGACCACATGACGGTTGTTGTCAGGCCATGATTTCTTCCTCTTCTACTCATCCCCGATCCAGGGCCGCACATCGCGGACCCGCAAGAGAACGGGGACGACGTGGCGGCAACTCACCAGAAATCGGAAGCGATTCTTCGCGGTGCGCGAATGCTGCGCACAGCCCTCGGGTCTGCGATCGCCACGTTTCTCGAAGATCCCGCGATCGTCGAGGTGATGCTCAACCCCGATGGGAGGCTCTGGGTCGACCGGCTGTCGGAAGGTCTTTCCGATACGGGTGAACGACTGTCGCCCGCCGATGGCGAGCGCATCATTCGCCTGGTCGCGCATCATGTCGGCGCCGAGGTGCATCCCGGCGCTCCACGCGTTTCGGCCGAGCTGCCCGAAACAGGAGAGCGGTTCGAAGGGCTGTTGCCCCCGGTCGTTTCCGCGCCGGCCTTCGCGATCCGCAAGCCCGCCGTCGCGGTGTTCACCCTGGACGACTATGTGGCGGCCGGGATCATGTCGGCTGGTCAGGCCGAAACCCTCCGTCAAGCCGTTGCCGACAGGCGCAACATTCTCGTCGCCGGCGGCACCTCGACCGGCAAAACCACGCTCACCAACGCTCTGCTCGCCGAGGTCTCGAAGACCTCGGATCGCGTGGTCCTGATCGAAGATACGCGCGAGCTGCAATGCGCTGCGCCCAATCTGGTGGCGATGCGGACGAAGGACGGCGTCGCCTCGCTCTCCGATCTGGTCCGCTCTTCGCTCCGCCTGCGGCCGGATCGCATTCCGATCGGCGAGGTCCGCGGTGCCGAAGCACTCGACCTGTTGAAGGCATGGGGCACCGGGCACCCAGGCGGCGTCGGAACGATCCATGCCGGCACCGCGATCGGAGCGCTGCGGCGTCTCGAACAACTAATCCAGGAAGCCGTCGTCACCGTCCCGCGCGCGCTGATCGCCGAGACGATCGATCTGGTCGCCGTGCTCTCCGGCCGCGGCGCCTCGCGTCGCCTGGCCGAACTCGCCCGCGTCGAAGGTCTCGGCCCTGAGGGCGACTACCGTATCACCCCCGCAAGCCAGCCCTCCGCAGGAGACCCGTCATGATCAAACACGCTTTGCGTATCCGCCGGCACATCGCCTCAGCGGTGTGCATGATTTTTCTTTCGCTCGCTTTGGCACCCGCCGCCCACGCTTCGGGCTCGTCCATGCCCTGGGAGGCGCCGCTTCAAAAAATCCTCGAATCGATCGAGGGGCCGGTCGCGAAAATCATCGCCGTTATGATCATCATCATCACTGGTCTGACGCTCGCGTTCGGCGACACGTCGGGCGGCGCCCGCAAGCTGATCCAGATCGTGTTCGGCCTGTCGATCGCGTTCGCGGCGTCGAGCTTCTTCCTGTCGTTCTTCTCGTTTGGCGGCGGGGCGCTCGTCTGATGGCTGACGGCGCGGATCATGGCGGCGAGCTGCCGGGCTTCTCCGTTCCCGTACACCGGGCGCTGACCGAGCACATCCTGCTCGGCGGCGCGCCGCGTTCGCTCGCCATCCTCAACGGCACGCTGGCGGCCGCGCTCGGCCTCGGCCTTCGCCTATGGCTAGTCGGCCTCGGGCTTTGGGCTGTGGGGCATTTCGCGGCGGTCTGGGCGGCCAAACGCGATCCGCAGTTCGTCGACGTCGTGCGCAAGCATCTACGCGTCCCCGGTCACCTGTCGGTCTGAGGGAACGACGCGATGATGAACCTTGCCGAATATCGCAATCGCAATACGCGGCTTGCCGATTTCCTGCCTTGGGTCGCCCTGGTCGGAGAAGGCGTCGTCCTCAACAAGGATGGTAGCCTGCAGCGTACTGCGCGCTTCCGCGGTCCTGACCTCGACAGCGCCGTGCCGGCCGAGCTGGTCGCAGTCGCGGGCCGGCTCAACAACGCTTTCCGACGTCTCGGCTCCGGCTGGGCCATCTTCGTCGAAGCGCAACGCCACGACGCCGCGACCTATCCCTCCAGCCTGTTCGCCGACAGCGCCTCTGCGCTGGTCGACGCCGAACGCAAGGCCGACTTCGAGGAAGCAGGCGCGCACTTCGAGTCCAGCTATTTCCTCACCTTCCTCTATCTGCCGCCGGCCGAAGACGCGGCGCGTGCCGAAGCATGGCTATACGAGGGTCGCGACCACGGCGGCGTCAACGCGCGCGAAGTGCTGCGCGGTTTCGTCGATCGTACCGATCGTATCTTGAACCTGATCGACGCCTTCATGCCGGAATGCGCGTGGCTCGATGACGCCGAAACACTCACCTATCTGCATTCGACCATCTCGACGAAGCGTCATCGTGTCCGCGTCCCTGAGACGCCGATGTATCTCGACGCTCTTCTGGCCGATCAACCGCTGACCGGCGGACTCGAACCCCGCCTCGGGCAAACGCACCTGCGTATCCTCACCATCGTCGGTTTCCCGACCGCGACGACGCCCGGCATTCTCGACGAGTTGAACCGGTTGGCCTTTCCCTATCGCTGGTCGACGCGGGCCATCCTTCTCGACAAGACCGATGCGACCAAGCTGCTGACCAAGATCCGTCGGCAATGGTTCGCCAAGCGCAAGTCCATCGCCGCCATTCTCAAGGAGGTGATGACCAACGAAGCCTCGGCGCTCGTCGACACCGATGCGGCCAACAAGGCGGCCGACGCCGACATGGCGCTGCAGGAACTCGGCGCCGACTATGCCGGCCAAGCCTATGTCACCGCCACCATCACCGTATGGGACGACGATCCGCGCATCGCCGCCGAGAAGCTGCGGCTGGTCGAGAAGGTCGTTCAGGGGCGCGATTTCACCGCGATGGCGGAGACCATCAATGCCGTAGACGCCTGGCTCGGCTCCTTGCCCGGCCATGTCTACGCCAATGTCCGCCAGCCCCCCATTAGCACACTCAATCTCGCCCACATGATCCCGCTGTCAGCGGTGTGGGCGGGACCGGAACGGGACGAGCACTTCGATGCACCCCCACTGCTTTACGGCAGAACCGAAGGCTCGACCCCGTTCCGGCTTTCCATCCATGTCGGCGATGTCGGCCATACGTTGATCGTCGGTCCGACCGGCGCCGGCAAATCCGTACTGCTCGCGCTCATGGCGCTGCAATTCCGGCGCTATCCGCAGTCCCAGGTTTTCGCCTTCGACTTCGGCGGGTCGATCCGGGCCGCGGCGCTCGCGATGCGCGGCGACTGGCACGATCTCGGCGGCGGCCTCACCGAAGGCGCCGAAGACAGCGTGTCGCTCCAGCCGCTTGCCCGGATCGACGACGTCGCAGAGCGCGCATGGGCCTCGGACTGGCTGATCGCAATCCTGGCGCGCGAAAGCGTGTCCGTCACGCCCGAGGTCAAGGAACACCTGTGGTCGGCGCTGTCCTCGTTGGCGTCGGCGCCGGTCTCCGAGCGCACGTTGACCGGCCTGTCCGTCCTGCTCCAGTCCAACGACCTGAAGCAGGCGTTGCGACCCTACTGCGTCGGCGGACCCTATGGCCGCCTCCTCGACGCAGAGGCCGAGCATCTCGGCGAGGCCAACGTCCAGGCGTTCGAGACTGAAGGACTGATCGGAACCGGCGCCGCCGCCGCCGTGCTCGCCTATCTCTTTCACCGCATCGAGGACCGCCTCGACGGACGGCCGACGCTCCTGATCGTCGATGAAGGCTGGCTCGCGCTCGACGATGAGGCATTCGCCGGCCAGCTCCGCGAATGGCTGAAGACGCTGCGCAAGAAGAACGCCAGCGTCATCTTCGCCACCCAGTCGCTCTCCGACATCGACGGCTCGGCGATTGCACCGGCGATCATCGAGAGCTGCCAGACACGCATCCTTCTGCCGAACGAGCGCGCGATCGAGCCGCAGATCACCGCCATCTATCGCCGCTTCGGTCTCAATGACCGGCAGATCGAGATCCTCGCCCGCGCCATGCCGAAGCGCGAGTATTACTGCCAGTCGCGGCGCGGCAACCGCCTGTTCGAGCTCGGACTATCCGATGTCGCGCTGGCGCTGTGCGCAGCCTCATCCAAGCAGCACCAAGCGCTGATCGCCGAGGTTCACGCGCGAAGCGGCACCGACGGCTTCCTCTCCGAATGGCTGATCTCGAGCCGGCTCGCCTGGGCTGCCGATCTCATTCCCAACCTCACCAACGTCATCCCCCAAGCCCATCAGGAGGTATTCTCATGACACGCTCATTCCGTTCGCGCTCTCGCGCACTGCGTTTCGCCACGATCATCGCTGCGACACCAGTCGCTATCTCGCTCTTTATCAGCACGCCAGCTGCGGCCCAATTCGGCGGCATCGTCTACGATCCGACGAACTACGCGCAGAATGTGCTGACGGCTGCGCGGACGCTCCAGCAGGTCAACCAGCAGATCACGCAGCTTCAGAACGAAGCGACAATGCTGATCAATCAGGCCCGCAACCTTGCGAGCCTGCCATACTCGTCGCTTCAGCAGCTTCAGCAATCGGTACAGCGCACGCAGCAGCTCATGCAACAGGCGCAGGGCATCGCCCTCAACGTCCAGCAAATCGATCGCGCGTTCCAGACCACCTACGGAAATGCATCGATGTCGGCTTCCGATCAGGCGCTTGTCGCGCAGGCGCGTGAACGCTGGCAGAACACCGTCGGCGGTTTGCAGGACGCCATGCGCGTCCAGGCCGGCGTTGTCGGCAACATCGACACCAACCGTAGCGAGATGTCCGCGCTTGTCGGGCAGAGCCAGGGCGCGACCGGTGCGCTGCAGGCGACCCAGGCCGGCAACCAGCTTCTCGCCCTGCAGGCGCAGCAGCTTGCCGACCTCACCGCGGTCGTGGCCGCCAACGGCCGTGCGCAGAGTCTGTCCGAGGCCGAGCGTGCGGCCGCGGCCGAGCAGGGTCGTGAGCAACGCCGTCGCTTCCTGACGCCTGGCAGCGGCTACCAGCCGGGCAACGCCCGCATGTTCCCGAACGGCAACTGAGACCGCGGCCATGGACGGCAAGATGCTCGCAAGGATCGGCGCGGCGGTGTTCGTCGCCGTCGCGATCACCGCGACCGCGATCGAGATGACGCGGAAAGAGGAGGCGCCAGCGTCTTGGTCGTCAGGCCGCGCCGTTCAAGCGCGGGTCGATCCGCTGCGCGACGCCCTGATCCGCTGCCAGGCGCTCGGCGAAGACGGACCGCGCGATCCGGCGTGCCGCCGCGCATGGGCCGAGAACCGAAACCGCTTCCTCGCGCCCGGTGCCCGCCCGGCCGAGCGTTTGCCGGACATGCCGTCCGCGCCGCGAGAGAGCCTCACCCCTCAGCCTGATGAGCGCAACCCTCCGATGCCGCCGCCCGCCGCGCCAACCCTCACCCCACAGCTCGACGAGGCTCGGTAACGTCATGGGCAACACCGGCGTTATCGACCATTTCCTCGAGGTCTTCACCCGCTACATCGACAGCGGTTTCGGACTGCTCAGCGGCGAGGTCGCTTTCATTGCGACCACGTTGATCGTGATCGACGTGACGCTGGCCGCGCTGTTCTGGAGCTGGGGCGCCGAGGACGACATCTTGGCCAGGCTGGTCAAAAAGACGCTGTTCGTCGGTGTCTTCGCCTACATCATCGGCAACTGGAACAACCTCGCCCGCATCATCTTCGAAAGCTTCGCGGGCCTCGGCCTCAAAGCCAGTGGAACAGGCTTCACCACGGCCGATCTCTTGCGTCCGGGCAAGGTCGCACAGACGGGTCTGGACGCCGGCCGGCCGCTGCTCGATTCCATTTCCAGCTTGATGGGCTACTGGTCGTTCTTCGAGAACTTCATCCAGATCGCCTGCATGTTCCTGGCCTGGGCGCTGGTGCTTCTCGCCTTCTTCATCCTCGCCATCCAGCTCTTCGTCACGCTCATCGAGTTCAAGCTGACAACGCTCGCCGGCTTCGTGCTGATCCCGTTCGGCCTGTTCGGCAAATCGGCCTTCATGGCCGAGCGAGTGCTTGGCAACGTGATCTCGTCCGGGATCAAGGTCTTGGTGCTGGCCGTCATCATCGGCATCGGCTCGACGCTCTTCTCCGAATTCACGTCCGGTTTCGGCGGCCAGAACCCCTCGATTGATGAAGCGATGGCGATCGTGCTGGCCGCTCTGTCGCTACTCGGTCTTGGCATCTTCGGTCCCGGCATCGCCAGCGGGATCGTCTCAGGCGGTCCTCAACTCAGCGCCGGCGCCGCCGTCGGGACGGGCCTTGCCGCCGGTGGCATGGTCGCTCTCGGCGCCGGCGCCGTCGGCGCGGCCGCATCCGGCGGTGCCGCACTGGCTGGTGGCGCCGCCGCCGCCGCTCGGGGCGGCGCCGCGTTCGCGGGTGGCGCATCGACCGCATATAGCCTTGGCGCAGCCGGACAGTCCGGTGCAGCCGGCGTCGCTTCCGGGCTCGGCGGGGTCGCCCGCGCCGGCGGCAGCGCCGCCGTGTCGCCGCTGCGCCGTGCCGCGTCGCGCGCTGCCGAAAGCATGCGTTCCAGCTTCAGCGCTGGCGGCAAGGCGGCATTCGGGGCCACAGGCGGAACTTCCACCATGGGCTCGATTGGCGGTGATGCCGCCGGCGACGGAGCAGCGCCCGCGAGCGCTGGCGGCGCTCCGGCCTGGGCGCAACGCATGCGGCGCTCCCAACACATGACCCACGCCGCGCAGGCCACAGCCCATGCCGTTCGCTCAGGCGACGCACATGGCGGTGGCTCGTCCGTCAACCTGTCCGAAGGCGATCGCTGATGTTCAAACGACCCTCTACCCATTACGGCAAGGCCCCCGAGCCGGAGACGCCTTATCAGCGCGCCGCCCAAGTTTGGGACGAGCGCATCGGCGCATCACGCATCCAGGCCAAAAATTGGCGATTGATGGCGTTTGGCTCGTTGCTCCTGTCAGCCGGATTCGCCACCGCGCTCGTCGTACAGTCAGCCCGCGGGACCATCGTGCCCTGGGTGGTCCAAGTCGACCGGCTCGGCCAGGCGCAAGCGGTTGCCCCCGCTCAGGCGGACTATCGTCCGACCGATCCGCAAATCGCCTTTCACCTCGCGCGCTTCATCGAGCAGGTCCGATCGATTCCCGCGGACGCCATCATCGTCCGCCAAAACTGGCTGCGAGCTTACGATTTCACGACCGATCGCGGCGCTGCGGCCCTGAACGACTACGCGCGGTCGAACGACCCGTTCGCGAAGGTAGGCCGCCAGCAGATCGCCGTCGATGTCTCCAGCGTCATTCGCGCGTCACCCGACAGCTTTCGCGTTGCCTGGGTCGAGCGCCGCTACGAAAACGGCCAACTCGCCGAGACCACGCGCTGGACCGCGATCCTGACGATCGTGGTCCAGATCCCCCGCAACGCCGATCGCCTCCGGGCGAACCCGCTCGGCATCTACGTCAACGCAATAAATTGGTCACGGGAGCTTGGGCAATGAAGCCGTCTTTCCGTAAAGCCGGAAACCCGGCTTCACACAGTCTCGCATTTCCGGCTCTCCGCAGAGCCGCAATCCCGGCGATCCTGCTGGCGACGACCGCCCTCGCTGGCTGCGCCACTACCACGCCGCCGCCCGAGATTTCCTACGACAACGCGGCTCCCGCCGTGCAGACTGTCGATTCGCCTGCACCTGTCACCGTGGTCGAGCTGCCGCGCCCGCTGCCGCTGCCCGGCCAGTTGCAGCGCGTCGAGCCATCGCGGCGTCCGGCCGAGCCCGCTGATCCGACGGCGCGAGTGAACCAGGCCAACGCCGCCGCGCGCATTCAGCCGGTGCGCGATGGCTTCATCAATTCGATGCAGGTCTATCCCTTCACCCAAGGCGCGCTCTATCAGGTCTATACCGCCGTCGGTCAGATCACCGATATCGCGTTGCAGCCGGGCGAGCAGCTCGTCGGCTCCGGCCCCGTCGCCGCCGGCGACACCGTGCGCTGGATCATCGGCGACACCGAGAGCGGCGCGGGTGCGACGCGGCAGATCCATATCTTGGTGAAGCCGACCCGCGCCGAACTGATGACCAACCTCGTCATCAACACCAACATGCGCACGTACCACATGGAGCTTCGGTCGACCGAGCGCACCTATATGGCATCGGTCTCCTGGCAGTACCCGCAGGACCAGCTCATTGCGCTGCGCCGGCAGAACGCCGAGGCTCAGGCGGCGCAGCCTGTGGCGAGCGGTGTCGATCTTGCCAACGTCAACTTCCGCTATGCGATCGATGGTGATCGGGCACCCTGGCGTCCCTTGCGCGCTTTCGATGATGGTCGCCAGGTCTTCATCGAGTTTCCCCGCGGCATCGGTCAGGGCGAAATGCCGCCGCTCTTCGTCGTTGGCGCGGAAGGCGACACCTCAGAGTTGGTGAACTACCGCGTGCGCGGGCACCACATGATCGTCGACCGCCTCTTCGCCGCCGCTGAACTGCGGTTTGGTTCCGGCGATCGGCAGCGGCGCGTTCGCATCACCCGCACCGACGGGAGGCCGACTTCGTGAGCGAGAACCCTCTCCGGAATGAGGATGCGCCCGACGACGACGCGCAGCCGTTGACCGGCGAACCGGCCAGCGCGGCGCCGATGCGGCTGCGCGCGGATCCACCCCGCGTCACCCGGCTATCGCGCAAGGTCCTGGCTGGCGTGGGCCTGGTCGCGAGCCTCGGCCTCGGTGGCGCCTTGATCTACGCGCTTCAAACCCGCGACAGCGGCCGACCCAATGAGGAACTCTACTCGACCGAGAATCGCTCGACGGCTGACGGGCTCGCGGGCCTGCCGCGCGATTACAGCGGTGTTCCTCGGCTTGGTCCACCGCTTCCCGGCGATCTCGGCCGGCCGATGCTCAGCCCGGCGAACGGCGGACAGCCTGTTCCGGCCCCTGGCATCGCGACTCCGAATCCCGGGCTTAGTCAAGAGGAGCAGCGGCGCCTTCAGGAAATCGAAACCGCCCGGACCAGCCGGCTGTTCTCCGGGTCGGAGTCCCGCGCCGGTGCCCCCGCAACAACGCCGGCCGTCGTGCCTCCGCCGACGCCAAACCTCGCCAGCCTCGGGCTCGCGCCGCCGCCGGCAACGCCTTCGGCCCAGGATCGTCAGAACGCCTTCCTCAATGCCGCGCCCGATCGCAGGACGGTGGCGCCCGATCGAGTCGTCGCGCCGCCATCTCCGAACGTTCTGCAAGCCGGCGCCGTCATCTCGGCTGCGCTCATCACCGGAATTCGTTCCGATCTACCTGGACAGATCACGGCGCAGGTGACCGAGAACATCTACGACAGCCCGACCGGGCGAATCCTTCTCGTGCCGCAGGGCACGCGCGTCGTGGGCCAGTACGACAACAGCGTGCAATTCGGACAGAGCCGCGTGCTCTTGGTCTGGAACCGGCTGATTTTCCCGAACGGTCGTTCGATCGTGCTAGAACGCCAACCCGGAGCTGACTCCCAAGGATTTGCCGGCCTTCAAGATGGCGTGGACTACCACTGGTGGGATCTCGCCAAGGCCGCTGGTCTGTCCACACTCCTCAACGTCGGTGCTGAACTTGCCGTCGATGATCAAGACCGGCTGCTGCGAGCCATCCGCAACGGTGGCCAAGACACGATCAACGATGCCGGTCAGCAGATCGTTCGCCGCCAGCTTAACGTCGCTCCGACGCTCACGATCCGGCCGGGCTTCCCGGTCAGGGTGATCGTGACGCTGGATCTGGTACTCGAACCATATGGAGGGTGATCATGGCGAAGCTCAAGCTTGGCGCGCTCTTGGAAGACAAGGCTGTTAAGGTGTCGCTCGAACTGCCGGCCTCGCTGCATCGCGACTTGGTGCTCTACGCGGAGGTCCTGGGGCGCGAACAGGGGCAAACCATTTCAGATCCGATCAAGCTCATAGCGCCGATGTTGCAGCGTTTCATCGCGACCGATCGCGCGTTCACAGCCGCCAGGAAGTCAGCTCCGGACTGACGGGGACGACCCCTCAGTATATTCCGTGTATGACGCGAACAGCGGTGCTAACCAAAAGCAGCCACAGCGCCTCGTCCCAATGGTTGAACCCATCACGCCTCAGGAATTTCTCACCGAGCGTGATCGCAAAGACGACGCTACAGATCGAGTAAAGCGAGAGTACGAGCGACACCATTGGGAAATAATGCGCCCGGCTGTATAGCCCAATAATAGAGGAGACGCAGAGTTTTGTAGCGAAGCGTCGGAGCGTCAGGCGCGACTCCGCGTCTAGATGCGGCATCATGAATGCTCGCTGCCATCATCGCGCCAACTATGCGTTCGCGGGTCCCATCGATCAGCTCGCACGTGCGCGATAGCGCGGTGCGGCCTTCAAAAAAGTATGCCTGTCTCGATCAGCGCGCGCACCTGATCGCGTCGATCGAAGTCACGACCGAAGCCAAAGCCCGCCTCGAGGTTCCCGATCCGGGTGTACGACACCTCTCCTCGCGCGAAGAATATGCCTTTCTGATAAGTCGGCGTGAAGGTCAGCGACCAGGCACTGCTTCCGGGACCATAAAGCAAGTTCGTTGGCGCACACGACGCATCCGATCCGCATCTTCCCCCGCTAGTCTTCAGATACTCAGCCCGCGCGCCGAGCGACCACTCCTTGTCGATCGCGTATTTAACGAGCAGCGCCCCGCCGTAGGTATCTGCGGAACGATTGATGCCGAGCTGATCATCGCGGCCAACGTGGCTGTATTGGAGATACGGCGTCAGCGTGAGCGGACCGCTCGTATGGGTGTAAATGAGATTGAAAATGCTGCTATTGTTCTGCGCCAAAGGCGTCGCGAAGGAGGATTTGTCATTACGCGATAGCGCACCAGCGCCGACGAAGCTCAGCGAATTCGAGGAATCAAACGCGTAGGAAAGCGTGCCCGAGAGCCAGTTCAGCTTTCCCGAAATGTAGCCGTCGTTAAGCGAGACCGCTGCACTGACGGCTCCCTTGGCGTAGTTCACTTGGACGCCGCGGCTGATGGCCGGCTCCTGATTCCACAGCAAGCCGCGCTCGATATTGACGTTTTGGAAGGTGAACGTCGACTCCGCGCCGACCATCGTCGGCAGTAATCCGGCAGACACGGATAGTTCGGGCGATATCACCGCTTTCGCGTACGCCACTGGAACCGGACCAAAAAGCTGTTCCGTCGCTTCGGTTGCCTTCAGGTAAGACGTACCCAGCGAAGGGATGGAGTAAATGCCCGTCTGAACATAGAACTGTAGAGGGCCCCGGGTCGTTTGAAACTGGACTTGCGCGTTGCTGATATCGACGAAGCCATCGCGGTTGCCGATCCCGCCGGCGTGCGTTGCATTGGTCTGCGCGACGCCAATGCCCGTCACTTGGCCCGACACCAGAATCTGACCGAACGGTCCTGCCTCAAGCGCGATGGCGTCAGGATTAGGGACGAGGGGGCCAGCAAAACTCGGTGACGGAACCGGATCTGCATATGCCGCGCTCGCGCCGAAGAGCGTAGCGCACGCCACTCCAAGCGCCAGGGTCGAGGGCGATGTCAACCACCGTTTGTGTCGCGGCGTCGACTTGCGAATAGCAGAGAAATCGGCACGTCCGGGCATATATGCATCCCCATTTGCTTGGGCAGATGCAGCGAAGCACTAATTTTACGCGTATAAAGTCGGCGCTTTATCTGACGTTGAGCCGTAAGGATTGCATATATATTTGAGCAGCGTCCGCACTGTTTGACGCGGCTTAGACCGCCTGGCGGTAACGAACCTCAGCACGGGCGACTTCGACCATTATGCGGTAGCGGCTTGCCCGGCCGTCAAGCTCAGCAGCCGACGAAAGGGCGGGTTATCGTTTTCGGTCGACCAAACCGCGGAGAAGGGCAGCGCGCAACCTTCGAGCTTCCGATAGGTGATGCCGGGGAACGACGTCTCCGCGACCGATTGGCTCGCTATCGAGATGCCTCTGCCGATCGCAACCAACTGCATCAGGGTCTGTGACGACACGCGGTCACGCTGTATCCGTGGCGAATATCCAATGGATGAGAGGTGCCGGAAAACGAACGCTTCGATATCGCGTCCCGGCGCAGCTTCGGTCACCAGAAACTGCTTCAGCCTGATGTCACTCCACGCGATTTCGCTCTTTTTCGTGAGTGCATCATTCTCCGACAAGACGACAAACACATCCTCGGTCCACAGCCGTTTGGTGGCGAGGCTGCCAGTGTCAAGCGGCGCGGCCATGAACGCGATATCGAGATTGCCGCGCTCTAAGTCCTCGAAGAGATGTGTATGTGTGCCTTCCACAAACTCAAGCTGCACTGCTTCATGTTGATGACAAAAGCGAATAAGCAGCTCCCCGAGGAACCCGGTTGCGAGCGGAGATGACAGGCCGACGCGAACCGTACCGGACCTGCCGCGACCGATCGTGCCGACATCGCCTACCGCACGATCAATCTCGTTCAGCGCGGCTTGGGCATGCTCGACAAAAATAGACCCAGCTTGCGTTAGCGAAACGCCGGACCTTTTGCGAAGAAATAAGCTGGAGCCTAACCCGTCTTCCAAGTTTCTGACCTGCCGACTGATCGTCGACTCCCGCACGCCAAGGCGTGAGGATGCCTTGCGAAAGCTTCCGAACCGGGCGGCCGTCACAACGTATCGTATGTGCCTAAGCTCTAGCTCAAAGGCCTTCACCGCCAGAAGGGCCGGGCTACGCAGCGATGTCGGTGGGGATGGAAGCTACAGCGCATCTCGGCGTTACCTGTAATTGGAACGCGTCGAGTCGAACGCGATGCTATAGAACGCTGCTTACCCCGGGTGACATAAGGATCACGTAGAGTTTCGAGGGGCGACCGCAAAGACCGCGTAAACGCAACCCTCATTCGCCAGTTCCAGTGCGTACTCCACTTCACTCGCATTCATCTATTCATGGTCGGCCAAGAAACGTCGCGGGCGGTGGCTGTGACATGCTTCCTTACGCCATCCTTATACACGGGCATAAAAACTCAGCGCCGCCTTTACGTGCAACGTCTTAAAGGCGTCCCGCAGACTGACACTAAACTGGAGCTGCAGCCAAAATGCTCAGCAACTTTCTGGCCGAGGAGCCGAGATCTGCGCGTCTACTGAGCCGCGTGCGTCCGCGCTCTCGCACGAAGAGACGATCGTTCGGCGTCGTCGCGCTGTTTGGAGAACCCTCGTGACCGCAACCCTTGTGATTGTTCTGGCCGGCGCCTGCGCGGTCGGCCTCTTCATCTACCTTTTCTACGCCCTCATGAAGCCTGAGCGCTTCTGAGCGTCAACGATCCATTCTAACCGGCAGGTGGCAAATATGGGCGACCTCATCTTCGTAGCGGTAACGCTCGGATTCTTCGCAATCACAGCAGGGTTCATCGTGGCCCTCGATCGAATTTGAGGGGGCTCTGATGGGATACGATCTGAATCAATTCATCGTCGTTCTGGCGATCATGACGGGCCTCGTCTTTGTGACTGGCCCGTGGCTCACGCGCATCTTCAACGCGCCTGGACACAATATTATCGAGCGCGGCACCTACCGGTTGCTGGGCGTCGATCCCGCCGAGCCGATGTCTTGGAAACGGTATGGCGCGGTGCTGCTCCTCAGCAACGCCGCCATGATGCTGCTCGGCTACCTGATTTTGCGCATCCAGCAACTTCTGCCCGGCGATTCGCTCGGTCGCTCTTCGCAGACACCCGACCTCGCGTTCAACACCGTCGCCTCGTTCATCACCAATACCAACTGGCAGGCCTATTCTGGCGAAACGAGCCTCTCGAACCTGTCGCAGATGGCGGTCATCACCTTCCTGATGACCGTCGGCGCAGCGACCGGCGTTGCCGCCGCGGGCGGCTTCATCCGGGGCCTTAGCCGCAGGAGCGCCGGCGACATCGGCAATTATTGGGTCGACTTCACGCGCGTCACCTACCGCCTGCTGCTCCCGGTCTGCTTCGTCCTTGCGCTCATCTATGTGTGGCAGGGCGTGCCGCAGACGCTGACGGCCGACACGGTGGTCACGACGCTCGAAGGCGCTCGCCAGCAACTCATCATCGGGCCGGTGGCCAGTCTCGAGACCATCAAGCACATCGGCACAAACGGCGGTGGCTTCTTCGGCATGAACGCCGCGCATCCGTTCGAGAACCCGACACCGCTCACCAACACGCTGCACATCCTGAGCATGTTGTTGATCCCGTCGGCCCTGACCTACGTCTTCGGATCGATGATCGCCAACCGCAAGCAGGGTTGGTCGTTCTTCGCCGCCTTCTTCGTCATGTTCCTCGGCTTCCTAGCGCTGGTCTACGGCGCCGAGCATGCGGGCAATCCGATGCTTTCGCCGCTGGGGATTGATCAGGCGCAGACCGCAACTCTCGGCGGCGGCAACATGGAGGGTAAGGAGCTTCGCTTCGGCATCGCGCAGACCAGCCTGTTCGTGACCACCACGACGGCGGCGACGACGGGATCGGTCGACTCGATGCATGCCTCGCTGACGCCGCTTGGCGGCCTCGTCCCGATCGCCCAGATGATGCTCAACAACGTGTTCGGCGGCGATGGCGTCGGCCTCATCAATCTCGTCACCTATGCGATCCTGACCGTCTTCCTGGTCGGCATGATGATCGGGCGAACGCCCGAATTCCTCGGCAAGAAGGTCGAGGCGCGCGAGATGAAGTTCGTGATGCTGGCTGTTCTGGCCCATGCCTTCAGCATCCTAGGTTTCACGGCGCTCGCATGCGTCATGCCGTCCACCGTCGACAGTCTGGCGAACATGGGGCCCCACGGTTTCAGCGAAGTGCTCTACGCTTATACCTCGGGCACCGCCAACAACGGGTCGGCCTTCGCCGGCTTCAACGCCAACACGCCCTTCTTCAACACAACCATTGGGCTCGCGATGCTGGTCGGGCGCTATCTGACCTTGCTGCCGATGCTGGCGGTCGCGGGCGTGATGGCGGCGAAGACGACGGTGCCGGCCGGCCCAGGGACGCTCTCGACCGCAACGCCGCTGTTCACAGGGCTTCTCGTGTTCGTGGTGCTGGTGGTCGGGGGTCTGACCTTCCTCCCCGCGCTCGCGCTCGGCCCGATCGTCGAGCATCTGCTGATGCTGTCTGGCACGACATTCTGAGGACATCGCCATGCAATACGATCAATCGACATCCGCCGACCTCTCTGCCGCCCCCGCCTTCAAGGGCATCGCCCGGCCGGTGCTTGTTTCAGCCCTGCTGTTCATGGTCGTGACAGGTCTGGCCTATCCGCTGGCGACGACCGGCGTCGCCAATCTGCTCTTCCCGAGCCAGGCTCAGGGAAGCCTGATCGAGAGGAACGGGCAGGCCATCGGGTCTCGCCAGATCGGACAATATTTTGCCCGTCCGGAATATTTCCATAGTCGGCCAAGCGCCACGTCCGGTCCCGACCCGCAGGACCCCTCCAAGACGGTCGACCAGCCGTATAACGCTGGAGCCAGCGCCGCGAGCAACCAGGGTGTTCTCAGCAAGAAGCTCCTCACCGCAGTCGAAGAGCGCGCCATCGCCTACCGTCAGGAAAACGGACTGGCGGCCAACGCCGCCGTTCCGGTCGACGCCGTGACGGCGTCCGGCTCAGGTCTCGACCCGCATATCTCGATCGCCAACGCAAACATCCAGGCGCAGCGGGTCGCTCGCGCCCGAGGGCTGGCGATGGACCGCGTCCTGGCGCTGATCAATGACAATGTCGATCGACCGCAGTTCGGTCTGTTCGGCGATCCACGCGTCAACGTCCTTGCACTCAATCTCGCGCTCGACGCGGCTGCCGCGCCGGCCCGTCCGGCTGCCCAATAAAACCGAGGTGGCATCATGTCCGATCTAGAGACTCCTACGGCGCAGAGCGCCGCCGTCCTCGGCGGAAACGTCAAGCAAGTGCCGTGGCCCTCAGTGGCCGCGGAAGCCTTCAAGAAGCTGTCACCGCGCGTTCAGATCAAGAACCCGGTGATGTTCGTCGTGTTTCTCGGTAGCATCGTCACAACTTTGCTTTTCATTCAGGCCGTGACCGGCAAAGGCGAAGCGTCGGCTCCCTTTATCTTCGCAATCGCTGCATGGCTGTGGTTCACGGTCCTTTTCGCCAACGCTGCCGAGGCGATGGCGGAAGGCCGCGGCAAGGCGCAGGCCGATGCGCTGCGCGCCACCCGCCAGCGCGTTCTCGCCCGGATGCTCAAGGAGCCGCGACGTGACGCCGAATCCTGGCCTCAGGCGAGCGACGAATTGGGTGTGGGAGCATACGTGCTTGTCGAGGCCGGCGAGATCATCCCGGCCGACGGCGAAGTGCTGCAAGGCGCAGCTTCGGTGGATGAGTCCGCAATCACCGGCGAGTCCGCCCCCGTCATCCGCGAGGCAGGCGGCGACTTCGCATCCGTGACGGGCGGCACACGCGTGCTTTCGGACTGGATTGTTGTCGAGGTCACTGCCAAGCCGGGCGAGGCCTTCCTCGATCGCATGATCGCGATGGTCGAAGGCGCTAAGCGTGGCAAGACACCCAACGAGATCGCACTGACGATCCTATTGGTCGCACTCACGATCATCTTCCTGCTCGTCTGCGTCACCCTCCTGCCGTTCTCTAGCTTCAGCACGATCATCAACGGCTCGGGCACGGTGGTGACGATCACGGTGCTCATTGCGCTTCTCGTTTGCCTCATCCCGACGACGATCGGAGCACTGCTCTCAGCCGTGGGCATCGCCGGTATGAGCCGGATGATGAAGGCCAATGTGCTGGCCACCTCTGGCCGCGCGATCGAGGCGGCGGGTGATGTCGACGTCCTCCTCCTCGACAAGACCGGCACGATCACGCTCGGTAATCGCGAGGCGACGAAGTTCCATCCCGCGCCCGGCATCAAAGAGCCCGCGCTGGCCGACGCGGCGCAGCTCGCATCCCTTGCCGACGAGACGCCCGAAGGGCGCTCTATCGTGATCCTGGCCAAGAACGCTTTCGGCATCCGCGGCCGCGAGCTGCAGGGCGCGGAGACAATCGGTTTCACCGCGCAAACCCGAATGAGCGGCATCAACATCGACGGCCGCCAGATCCGGAAGGGTGCGGCCAGTGCGATCCGCGCCCATGTCGAGGCGATGGGCGGTGTCTTCCCCAAGGAAGTGACCACGACCGTCGAAGAAGTTTCTCGCCGCGGCAGCACACCGCTCGTCGTTAGCGACGGAACCAATGTCCTGGGCGTGATCGAGCTCAAGGACATCATCAAAGGCGGGATCAAGGAGCGCTTCGCCGAGCTTCGCGCGATGGGCATCAAGACCGTGATGATCACCGGCGACAACCAGTTGACGGCAGCGACCATCGCGGCCGAAGCCGGCGTCGACGATTACTTGGCTGAGGCGACGCCGGAGGACAAGCTCCGTCTTATTCGCCAGTATCAGGCTGAGGGACGGCTCGTCGCGATGACCGGCGACGGCACCAACGACGCGCCCGCGCTCGCCCAAGCCGATGTCGCCGTCGCGATGAACAGCGGTACGCAGGCGGCCAAGGAAGCCGGCAATATGGTCGATCTCGACAACAACCCAACCAAGCTGCTGCGCGTCGTCGAAGTCGGCAAGCAGATGATCATGACGCGCGGCGCGCTCACGACCTTTAGCGTCGCAAACGACCTGGCCAAGTATTTCGCGATCATTCCCGCCGCCTTCGTCGCGACCTATCCGCCGCTCGCCGCGCTCAACGTGATGGGACTGCACAGCCCAGCCTCGGCGATCCTCTCTGCGGTCATCTTCAACGCGCTGATCATCGTCGTGCTAATCCCGCTCGCCCTACGCGGGGTGAAGTATCGCGCCGAACCGGCGGCGCGGCTTCTCGGTCGGAACCTGCTCATCTACGGATTAGGCGGGATTATCGTGCCATTTATAGGTATAAAGCTCATCGACCTCGTGCTCACGCCGTTCTTTTAGACGAACGGCGTGCGGCACTGGCGTGAGGCAGTAGACGATGAACGATCAGCGACCTGATCCGGACGCTCTTCTGGAGGCCGTAAGAGGTAACGCAGAGCACTCCAAACGCGGACAGCTCAAGATTTTCTTCGGGGCCTGCGCTGGGGTGGGGAAGACCTTTGCGATGCTTCAAGCGGCGCGGCAGGCTCAGGCTGAGGGCGTGCGCGTCGGGATCGGCATCGTCGAGACGCACGGCCGCAAGGAAACCGAGGCGCTGATCGACGGCTTTGCCATTCTCCCGCGCAAGACGTTGCCGGGCAATGGCAGGCCTGTCACCGAGTTCGATCTCGATGGCGCCCTGGCGTCCGACTACAAGCTGCTGGTGGTCGACGAGCTTGCCCACACGAACGTCGCCGGCAGCCGCCATGCCAAGCGGTGGCAAGATGTCGAAGAGCTGCTCGACGCCGGCGTCGATGTCTACACCGCGCTCAACGTACAGCACCTCGACAGCCTCAACGACATCGTCGGCGGCATTATCGGCATTCGCGTCCGTGAAACCGTTCCCGATCGCATTTTCGATTCCGCGACCGATGTCGTGCTGGTCGACCTGCCGCCGGACGATCTGCTCGCCCGCATGAACGCCGGCAAGGTCTACTTGCCCGTGTCAATCGAGCGCGCGCGTCAGAACTTCTTCCGCCGCGGCAATCTGATCGCGCTACGCGAGCTTGCGCTCCGCCGCGTCGCCGACCGGGTCAACGCCGATGTCCGGACCTACCGCGTCTCGCACGCGATCACGACGGTCTGGCCGACGCAGGAATTGCTCATGGTCTGCGTCAGCGCGGATCGGTCCCAGGAAAAGCTCGTCCGTGAAGCCGGGCGCCTCGCCCAGCGGCTTCAGGCCAAATGGATCGTCGTCCACGTCGATCAGCCCTATCAAAATAATGATGCGCGATCCCGGGAGGCGCTGCTCGTCATCGCCAAGACGGCCCAATCAGCCGGCGCGGAGTTTGCAAATGTCCCTGGCCAAGACATTACCGAGGCGATCCTCGACTATGCTCGAAAGCGCAACGCCACCAAGCTCATCATCGGAAACACAGCTCGCCGACGCATATTTACGTTCAAACGTCGATTGCAGGAACGGCTTGCCCGCGCCAATCCGGAAATTGGGCTCCTGCTGCTGAGCGTTGACGAAGTCCGGGCGACCCGCCGAGTTCGTTGGATACCGGAGGAGCCGCAGACGCAGATCGCGGCGCTTGGCATCGCCACGCTCGCATGCGGCGCAGCGACCTTCCTCGCCTCCCAGCTCGTAGGCTTTTTCGATCTTTCCAACGTCGTCATGCTTTTCCTGGTGACGACCGTGTTCATCGCCTTGCGACTCGGCCGCCTCGCCGGGGCGTGGGCGTCCCTGCTTTCGGTGGGCTGCTTTGACTTCTTCTTCGTCGAGCCGAAGCTCTCGTTCGCGGTCACCGACACGCAATACATATTCACTTTCGCGCTTATGTTGGTAGTCGCAGTCGTGATCAGCCAACTCGCGGCGCGGCTCCGATCGGAAGCTCGTGTAGCCCGTGCCGGAGAACGAAGGGCGTCGGCCTTGGCCAGGATCGCCCGCGACCTCTCAAGCGCGATCAAGATAGACCAAGTTGTCGCGATTTGCCGGGAAGCGCTGACACCACTGTTCGAAGCGCGGATCATCCTTCTGGTTCCCGACAAGAACGAGCGCTTGATGCCTACCGAGGACCCCGGCCTTGTCGATACATCGACCGCACAATGGGCTTTCGATCATGGACAGCAAGCGGGCCTTGGCACTCAGACCTTGAGCGCCGCCCACGCCCTGTACCTTCCCTTGAAAGCGTCGATGGCCATGCGCGGAGTGCTGGCGGTCGTGCCGGTCGGCGCGCCGCTGCCCGACGATCCGGACGATCGCCGTCTGCTTGATGCCTGCTGCTCGACCATTGGCCTCACGCTCGAGCGCATCCACTTCATGGAAGTCGCACAGGAAACCCTGGTCCGGATGGAGGGTGAGAAGCTCCGCAACGCGCTGCTGTCGGCCGTATCGCACGACCTCAAGACGCCGCTGACCGCGATCCGCGGCCTGGCCGAGACGCTCGAGCATCGCAAAGAGCTTCCAGTCGAAGATCGCAGTGACCTGGCGCGCTCGATCCGGGTTCAGGCCGACGAGCTCAAGCGCCTCGTTGCCAACCTGCTCGACCTGGCACGCATGCAAAGCGAGGGCGTGCGGCTCAACAAGGAATGGAATTCCTTGAGCGAGATAGTCGGCAGCGCCGTGTTACAATCGCGCGCGATCCTCGAACCTCGCAAGGTTCGCACCAATCTGCCGGCGGATCTTCCACTCATAGAGGCCGATGCCACGCTCATCGAGCGCGTTCTGATCAATCTGTTCGACAACGCCGCCAAGTATACGCCGCGCGATAGCACGATAAACGTTCGGGCCGGTGCTACGGCGGACACCATGTATCTTATCGTTGAAGATAATGGCCCCGGGCTCCCCGTGCGGGATCCGGAAACGCTCTTCGAGCCGTTCGCGCGCGGGCAGAAGGAGTCGTCGGTCGCCGGCGTTGGATTGGGGCTCGCGCTCTGCCGCAGTATCATCACGGCTCACGGCGGAAGCATCCGAGCCGAACAGCGCAAACCAAACGGAGCCGCGTTCGAGATACGACTGCCGCTTGGGACGCCGCCTGCGATCGAAAGTGAACCGATCCATGATCAAGCCGCGCATTCTGATCGTTGAAGACGAAGCCGATATTCGGCGCTTTATCCGCATGGCGCTGGAAAAAGAGGGCATGAATGTCTTCGAGACGGCCACGGCCGAAGAGGCGCGGTTGAATGCGGGCAGTCGCAAGCCCGACCTGATGATCGTCGATCTCGGACTACCCGACGGCGACGGCAAGACGCTGATCCGGGAAGTGCGCGGCTGGATGTCAGCGCCCGTTCTCGTACTCTCCGCGCGCGAGCAGGAAACCGAAAAGGTGGAGGCGCTTGACGCCGGCGCCGACGACTATCTGGTCAAGCCGTTTGGCGTGCCCGAACTCCTGGCGCGAGTGCGGGCACAACTGCGGCGCGCCGGCACCGTATCGAACGGCGGCGCAGCGTCGCCCGTAGCCAAGTTCGGGTCGGTCACCATCAATCTTGCCACGCACGAAGTTGCGCGCGCGGGCATACCCGTCCATCTCACGCCCAACGAGTTTCGACTTCTGACGGCGTTGGTCCGTGGCCACGGCAAGGTGCTAACCCACCGCCAACTGCTTATGGAGGTGTGGGGTCCCGGATACTCGGAACGCGCCCACTACCTCCGCATCTACATGGCGCAGCTCAGGCAAAAGCTCGAAGAGGAGCCGTCGCAGCCCCAGCACCTCCTGACGGAATTGCAGGTCGGATACCGCTTGTCCGGCCTGGAGGCCGCCGAGACAGGTCATAGCTGACGCTGAACAACCGGATCAATCCGACAATCCGCAAGGACCAGATCATGGCCGAAAATCAGAATGAAACTGTCATCGAGTTGGCCACCGACGGCCGTATCGAGAAAGCTGACGTCGAAACCGCCATGCGGCAGCTTGATACGGCGCTTAAGCGCGGCGACACCGTCCATGTCTTCGCGGAAGTCCGCAACTTCAAGGGCATGTCCTCGGAGGCGTGGCGTAGCGATCTTGGCAACGCGTTCCGCTACTTGGCACGGCTCAGACAATTCGGACGGATCGCCATCGTCAGCGACCAGGCTTGCATCCGTAACGCCGCCCGGATCGAAAACGCCTTGCTGCCCTATGTCAGGTATCAGTCCTATACGCACGATCGTCGGGAGCACGCCCTCGCCTGGGTTCGCGGTGACGTCGATTGCGCGCATCCTGAAAGCCTGCGGGTCTTAGAGAACGGTGATTCCGATATTTTCACCTTCGAGATCGACGGCCGCATCACCAGCGCGGATGCGCGAAATCTCGCCGAGAGGCTTTCGGCCGCGTTCAGCAGCGGGGGCGGTCGCCGCCTCCTCGGCATCGTCCGTCACTACGACGGCTTCGAGCCGTCGCTGCTCGTTGATACGAGGCTGCTCGAACTGAAGATCGGGCTGTTACGCCATATCGAGCGATATGCGCTCGTCGGCGGGCCCGATTGGATAAGTCGCCTCACCAACCTCTTCGATCCGCTGCTCAAGATGGAAGCCCGTCATTTCGCGGCTAGCGACGAAGAGGCTGCACGGGCCTGGTTGCGCCGCCATGGCGGCTGAAGAAGAGCCCGTCCCCGCCAGCCCATCGGAGACTGCTTCCTCGGTCCGGAGCACCGACGCGAGGAGCGTCGATCCGGTATCGGACGAAGCATACTTCGCCCGCCGGGCGGCACAGGAACTGGAGTTAGCGGCCAACGCTTCAGATGTAGCGGTCAAGAGACTTCATCTCGATCTCGCCGCGCGATATGCAACGCGCCGCGAGTTGGCTGCGCGAGACGTCGAGGCGAGTCATCCAATCGGTCGAACATGATTTTACCGCCGGCCGTCGAGACCGAGGTCAAGCCCCGACCAGAGGTGCTCCCCAAGCCGGCATCGACCGCAATGTCCGCGCCGCTTAGAACCACGGCGAGCCAATCAGCCGCACGTCACAAGCGCTGTAGCCGCACACAATCGCCGGTCATCGCGATGACGACTGCAGGTCAGGCGACTAAGCTCGGGCCGCACCTCCTCATACAGAAAGAGGACTGATGCCAGTCATCGCAGCGTATCTCTACCGCGACGGTCGTCGGGTTCGCGAAGTCGACATCGGCGAACGGGTTGATTGCCCGACGGATCGCTCCGAGTTCGTTTGGATAGGCTTGTCGGACCCATGCGCGGAGGACGTCATGGCGTTACAGGCCCTCTACAATCTTCACCCACTCGCGGTCGAAGACTCGCTCAAAGACGGCCAGTTGCCGAAGGTCGATATCTACGGCGATCAGTTGTTCCTGATCGCGCGCACCGCGCAACTGGACGACGGCGTTATTGCCTACGGACAGACCGCCGTGTTCCTCGGTCACAGTCACATCATCACGGTGCGGCAAGGCTCAACCCGATCACACCTTCCGCTGCGCAAGCACCTGGAAGAGTCGCCAGATCTCCTCGGCCAAGGCACGGACTATGTGTTGCACGCAGTGCTGGATTTCATCGTCGACGGGTACATTCCACTGGTCGAGTCGCTCGAGGAAGAAGTCTCGGCTATGGAGCAGCACACGCTCGACGCCTTCTTGGGTCGAACCGAGATCGCCCGAATATTCACGCTTCGGCGTCAGCTCACTCGCTTTGGACACATCCTGATACCCATGGAGGAGGTGGCCCGTAAGTTAGCTCAGACCAACCATCCTTGCATCGATGCCGAGGCTCGCCACTATTTCGGCAATGTGCTGGATCACGTGCGGCGGGTGGAGACGATGAACACTGGTCTCCGCGAGGTGCTGACTTCCGTTTTCGAGTTCAGCAATCTGATGGAGCAACAACGCACTGGCGCCATCACCCGCCAACTGGCGGCATGGGCGGCGATCCTGGCCGTGCCGACTGCCTTGGCTGGCATTTACGGGATGAACTTCGAGCATATGCCCGAGTTGCATTCCGTCTATGGCTACCCTGCGGTTATGTCGATCATCGCCGTGATATGCCTCACACTCTACCGGCGCTTCCGAAAAACTGGATGGCTATAGCCCACACTACTTGAGGCCAAAGACGCGGCATACCTCACGGCTGCCGACTTAGGAAGTAAGTCGCATATATACACCATCTTTACGTCTAGCCCGAAAATCTGATCTCGAATCTTTATGATCGTGCCGTTAGTTGGATTGCCGCCACCATGGAGGGCGGCATGCCAATCGCAGCAACTGATGCAAGGGATGCAGGGTTACGACTAGCGGGCTTGCTGGGCGTGATCATTGCCGTACTTGCGTTGAGCCGCCTGTACGCACTTGTCCATGTGCTTCCGCTGCATGAAGCCACGCCCTTTGAGATGCTTCTGGCGGCGTTGGGCTTCGTCGGCATGAGCGCGGGCAGCGCCTTGCTCGTGCTCGGTCGCCACATCTTTGATCAGATCGAGCTACCGAGGCGCTCCCCGGCGACACCTCTCCACATTCCCTCCGAGGAGGCCTCGGACGCAATGAGATGGACCGTGGCGCCCGCCAATCCATCATCGGTGTCTCCGCGCCCGCCGCGCGCCAGCAACCGGGTTCTGCTGCGGGGAGCACGATGAGGCACAATGATGAATCCAGAAGGCCTCCTGATGCTCCTGCTCATCATCGGCGGGTTGCTGTGGTTGAACATCTACCTCCGCGTAAAGCTGCTTCTGGCGAGCCGCCGGGACAGGCGCAAAGCAACAAAAGACCGCGGATCGGAGGAACGCTCCGCCTGAAAAAATCGCAAACATGATTGGAGCAGCCGCGATCAACCTGAGAGCAAGCGAACTTCGATCAACGTCGCGGCTTCGATTGACCGTCCGCTCGATTTCACGGAATGACCAATGTCTGGCGCGTCCGTCCTCATCATCTTCTTGGCAGTGCTCTTGATTGCAGCACGCCTGTTGCTTCGCCCGGAGCGCCGACCGCCGGTCCCCGCGAGCGAAAAAGCCGAAGGCATTCCACGTATGGATAGACCAGTTGGAACATGCCCTACAACGTTTGAGCCAAGCAACAATCGCCGCTTTCTCAAGTTGTCCGCCCCTTCCGGTGGGCCTCAAAAGAGGCTCTCACATAGCCTGCGCGACGCTTGCAGTCATTTCACCGGCGGCAGCACATCGGCATCGCTTCGGATCGGACTGGACGCCTCCCTGAGCTATGGCCCGCTTCGAAACGTGCTCGCTCGGCTCCAAAAAACAGAACCAGCAATAGATGTACGTTTTGTCGAGGGTGACGGCGACGATATCGCCGATCAAGTTGCGCGCGGAACAATTGACGTCGCTTTCATACAAGAGCGGGTGGATAAAGCGTCCATCGTGTCCGAACACTGCTGGAACGAGACGATCGTAGTGGCCTTGCCGGAGGGTCATCGGCTCGCCGGTCACCACGCCCTTCATCGCGAAGCACTCAGATGCGAAACGTTTCTGATGGCGATCGATGAAACACGCGTCATCCGCACGGCGAACGAAATAGCGACAATACTCGAAGGCCGGCCACGGTTGATCATTCCAACCCAGGTCCATCGCGACACTCTCATGCATCTCGTAGGATTGGGGTTCGGGATCGCGCTGACACGCTCTTGCGCGCTAGGCGTTTATTATCCCGGCGTCATCTACCGACCGATCAGCGCTCCGGAGCCTCACGCTGCGGTCTACGCAATATGGAGGCCGGAGACCCTCTCGCCAGAGGCCTCAGTTCTGCTCGCCTATGCCCAGGCCGAAGGCCGTCAGGGAGCGGTGGAGTGATCGCCCCGTCAACCCATGCTGCGCGCCGCCGCCTGAGCTTCCTTCGGCTCATAAGGCTTTTGCACCGACCTCGCCCAGGGTGCTATAGGATGCCGCCCCTCAGCATTCTTTCCGCGGCCGTTAAGATCATCGGCGTCTCAGGCCTGATCGGCCTGCTCGTGGCGGCTCATCATATACCAGCGGCCGCGACGCCGTTGCGCGCGGTCGCCTTGCTTTGGTTTCTTGCGCTCGGGATCATCTACGTTCTGATCCCGGGGAAACGAAGCGGGCGCTCCTTCCTTGGTCGCCGTCCATGGCGTTGAACAGCTTTCACCCTGATATCGGCGACTGGATCCTCATGCTCGCGCGATTCGCTTTGCTCGTGTCGCTAGTGGCGTTGTTCGTACGGCGACGCCAAGTCACACGAGGCATAATGGCGAAGCTCGACACGCTCGCGAAGTCTCGGCTCATCAACAAAGCCAAAGATCGGTCGGTAACCGAGGCTCCAAAAGAACCTCTAGCTGGAGATCGAGGTCGACTTAAAGGATCTCAGGACGAGAAAGACTGAAAGGGAAGGTCTTAGACGACGCTAATCTGCCCTAACGCAATATTTGCGCGGTTTGGCCCGATCATACGCCATCCTCATGTCGGTCGAGCTACCGTTCGTTGCATTGGCCTCGCGCGGCCGTGACCGGCGAGCCTTGGAGCAATGATAGGGCACTCGCCGACCATGTGGGAAGCGGTCACGCGATTCCGGTGGATGAGGTTGTTGCGTGAGCAGGACAGCCGCTCGCGGATACATCTCCGCGCGTTTTGCGGGCAAGTCGGATTGATCCTCCTACTCTGCGCACCAACCTTTGCGCTCGATCATCGGCCGCCCTTTCTTTTCCTGTTCTTCGTGCATTTAATGTTTGCTGCATCCGCGCTCGTTCTCGTTGGGGTGGCGCTGGTCACGCGACAGCCAGTTTCGCGTACGAGCCTCTGCATGTGGGATCACGTCTTCGCCATGTTGCTCCTGATGCTGATCAGCTCCGCGGCACTCAGAATGCTGGTCAGCTAAGGCCGTGCGCTCGCCGTTCTCAGCCAAATCGGGTTCACCGGGTTACGTAACACATCGCTCTGAGGCTCGCGGGGCGATTGACGGGGCTAGGGCCGCAGCCCATGGTCGCTTGGTTATGCAAGCGTCGAAGGCTCACGTCCGATTCTGCAATCGCGGGTGCCAGCTCATGTCGGGCTGTTAGCCCCGGGTCCGGACGTTCGCGTGCTGGGTTCGGGGTAAGGGCATAGCCCGATCCGCCACGCCTCGCCAGCGTTCGCAACCCTCACACTACGAGCCTTCGTCATGACCCTTGTTAAAGCTGCCGCGCGCCCTCCCATTCATATGATCGACACCGAAGCCGATGCGCTGTCCGATCTCGGAATGCGTGCCCACGCCCGCCAGTCAGATGTTAGCCGCCTGTTGATGGCCGAGATCGAACGCGCCAGGATTCACACCGCCGAGGACATTCCTCCTGACGTCGTGACCATGCGTTCGACGGTCGAGTTTGTCGATCAGGCAACCGGCACCCGTCGTACCGTCGAACTTGTCTACCCTGCCGAGGCCGATATTGCTGCGAACCGGATCTCCGTAATCACACCTGTCGGCGCCGGGCTCATCGGCTTGCGCGAAGGTGACTCAATACTTTGGCCAGATCGCGATGGACACGAACGCACGCTGAGCGTCGTAAAGGTGATCCAACCGGCACGAGACACGACAGCAAAAAGTCGCTGATCGCGAACTTACGAACCTGCCTGAAATCTTTCCGTCTTAGCCGACACTGGGGAGCTTCGCTCTAACCCATTGCGCCAGCCCTGAGGGGCGTGGCGCACCCGACACGATTCGAACGTGTGGCCTCCACCTTCGGAGGGTGGCGCTCTATCCAGCTGAGCTACGGGTGCATTATGCTTACGCGGTGCTTACGCGAAAAATCTGAGAGTTGAAAGCGCCAACCTCGGTGCTCTCAAAGCGCTGTATTTCAAGTGTTTTTCGACCTCCTTCTCACAATCGTTCCGCTTGACATCAGCCTTCGGAGGGCAACACTCTATCCAGCTGAGCTATGGGTGCTTCGCTTGTCCTTCTAGCCGATCGCTCCGCATCCTGCAATCGCCCGATGCGATTTCGTCCGATGCGATTTTCTCCTGGGGTCAGCCGAAGGTCTTGCGCGGGTCGAGTGCGTCGCGCACGGCTTCGCCCACCAGAATCAGCAGCGACAGCAGCAACGCCGTCACGGTGAAGCCGGAGATGGTGAGCCAATAGGCATTGGGCCTCGCCTGGGCCTGCTTGAGCAATTCGCCGAGCGAGGCCGTGCCGGGGGGCAGGCCGAGGCCGAGATAGTCCAGCGCCGTCAGCGTCGAGATGGCGCCCGAGAGAATGAAGGGCAGCATGGTCAGCGTCGCCACCGTCGCGTTGGGCAGCAGATGCTTGACCATGATGGTGGTGTCGGACAAGCCGAGGGCCTTGGCCGCCCGGACATATTCGAGATTGCGAGCGCGCAGGAACTCGGCACGGACCACCGCCACCAGCGCCATCCAGGAAAACAACAGGAGGATGCCGAGCAGCACCCAGAAGCCCGGCGCCAGCACCGCCGAGATGATGATGAGCAGGTAGAGCGATGGAATGCTGGTCCAGATCTCGATGGCACGCTGGAAGATCAGGTCGACCCAGCCGCCGAAATAGCCCTGCACCGCGCCGGCGGCCACGCCGATGAGCGAGGAGAAAAAGGTGAGGATCAGGCCGAAGAGCAGGGAAATCCGGGTACCGTAGATGATGCGGGCCAACACGTCGCGGCCGGTATCGTCGGTGCCGAGCCAGTTCCACTCGATGTCGCGGCAGGTGGAACCGCCCACGGTCTGGGCGGCATCACGGCACTGGTCGTCGCGCAGGGCCCAGGTGGGCGGCGAGGGCACGCCGCCGGCCGGCGGGTTCTTGTTGATGGTCTGCGGTCCATAGCGAATCGGCGCCCAGAGCACGAAGGCGCCGCGATCGGCCAGCAGCTTGACGAGGTAGGGATCGCGGAAATTTGCCGGCCCCGGCAGGTCCCCGCCGAGATCGGTCTCGTCATAGTCAACGAAAACCGGCGTGAAGACCTGCCCCTTGTCGACGATCAGCAGCGGCTTTTCATTGGCGATGAACTCGGCGAACAGCGACAGGATGAAGAGGGTGAGAAACAGCCAGAACGACCAGTAGCCGCGCCGATTGGCCTTGAAATTGTTGAGGCGCCGCCGGTTGAGAGGTGACAGATTCAGCCAGCCTCGCCGGGTCTGGGTGGCAGCCGCCATCTCAAACCTCACGCGCTTCGAAGTCGATGCGCGGATCGACGAACATGTAGATCAGGTCGGTGGCCAGGTTGATGACCAGGGCCACCAGCGCCAGGATGTAGATAGAGGCCAGCACCACGGGATAGTCGCGGTTGATGACCGATTCATAATTGAGCCGTCCCAGGCCGTTGAGCTCGAAGGTCTGCTCGATCAGCAGCGATCCCGTGAACAGTGCCGATATGAAGGCAGCGGGAAAGCTCGCGATCACGATCAGCATGGCGTTGCGGAAGACATGACCATAGAGCACCCGGCGCGGCGACAGGCCCTTCATCCGGGCCGTCAGCACATATTGCTTGCGGATCTCGTCGAGGAAGGCGTTCTTGGTCATCATCGTCAGCGTGGCGAAGGCCGAGACCCCCATGGCGATCAGCGGCAGCGTCATGTGCCAGGCATAGTCGGCGATCTTGCCCCACAGCGACAATTCGTTCCAATTGTCGGAAACCAGCCGGCCATTGGGAAAGATCTGCCAGAAGGCGCTGCCGGCGAACAGGGTGATCAACAGGATGCCGAGGGTGAACCCGGGAATGGCATAGCCGATGACGATCACCGCACTGGTCCAGCCGTCGAAGAAGGAACCGTCCTTGACCGCCTTGCGGATGCCCAGCGGTATCGAGATCGCATAGGAGAGCAGCATCACCCACAGGCCGATGGAGATCGAGACCGGCAATTTCTCGGCGATCAGGGTGGTGACGGGCGTATCGCGGAAATAGCTTTGGCCGAAATTGAAGGTGGCGTAATTCTTGATCATCAGCCAGAATTGCTCATAGACCGGCTTGTCGAAGCCATATTGCTTGCGCAGGCTGGCGATAAAGGCTGGATCGAGCCCCTGGGAGCCGCGATATTGCGAGGCGCCGGCATTGAAGCTCGGCGCGGGCCCGCCGAGATCGCCCCCGCCCCCGGCATTGCCCGATAGCATCGACACCATGCGCTCCACCGGACCGCCGGGCACGATCTGGATGATGGCAAAGGAGATCAGCATGATACCGAACAAGGTCGGCACGATCAGCGCGAGGCGGCGCAGGACATAGGCGAGCAAATCGACGTTCCGGTTTGGCCTGTCGAACCTAGAGGAGAATCAGGGCGATTGTCATCCCGTGCGCGCTGCAACACGAAGTGTTGCGGTGCGGACACGGGACCGCAGGACGATTAAAAGCCGTATTCTGCAAGCGATCCGGATCTGCGAAGCGTCACGATGTGCCGCACCGCGTCCGGGATGACCGCGTGGCCGCCTCACATCCTGAATTCGCTGCCCAGATAGAGCCGGCGGGCTTCGGGATTGTCGATGATCTCCTGCGGCGTGCCCTGGGTCAGCACATGGCCGGAGTGGATGATGTAGGCCCGGTCGATCAGGGCCAGCGTCTCGCGCACATTGTGGTCGGTGATCAGCACGCCGATGCCGCGATTGGTCAGATGGCGCACCAGGGTCTGGATGTCGCCCACCGCGATCGGATCGATGCCGGCAAAAGGTTCGTCGAGCAGCATGAAGGACGGGCGGCCAGCCAAAGCGCGCGCGATTTCCACGCGCCGGCGTTCGCCGCCCGAGAGCGCGATCGAGGCGGTCTTGCGCAAGCGGCCGATCTTGAATTCGTCGAGCAGTTCGTCGAGCTGGCGCTCACGCTCGGCCTTGTTGGGCTCGACGATCTCGAGCACGGCGCGGATATTCTCCTCGACGTTCAGGCCACGGAAGATCGAGGCTTCCTGCGGCAGATAGCCGATGCCGAGCCGGGCGCGCCGATACATCGGCAGCGCCGTTACGTCATGGCCGTCGAGTTCGATACGACCATGATCCGGCGGCACCAGGCCGGTGATCATGTAGAAGACCGTGGTCTTGCCGGCGCCGTTCGGACCGAGTAGACCGACGGCCTCGCCGCGCCGGACCTCCAGGCTGACATCGCTCACGACCGTGCGCTTGCCATAGGTCTTGGCGATCGACACCACCGAGAGCGTGCCCTCGATACTGACGGCCGGCCCTGCTTCATCGCCGTCAGCCGCATATTGCACCATCTCGTTCATGTCTGGCCCGCACTCTTCCTGCGGCATCGGGCCCGATGCCGCGTTTTTCTGTTATCACGCTGCCCATACGGAAAACCGGCCTGCATTGCGCATTCCGGTGTCCAATCACAGCTTTGCCGCACGCCGGTGAATATCTCGTTCATCGGGCAAAAACATGCCGCCTATAGCGTTTTGCTCCAGAGCCAAGCGCGATTTCTCCGAATCGCATTTTCTCTCTAGCTCTTTGTTTTGACGCGTTTTCTTTATCGAAAAGCCTATCGACTTTTCTGGAAAACGCTCTGGGGACGGCACGTCCCTGGATCAGCACTTCTGGTCGCCCGAGACGAAATGGCCCGTGGTGCCGCCGGTAACGGTGGCTCGGCCGGTCTGGGTGTTGACCACCAGCTTCTTGCCGCGCAGCACGTTGCAGCCCTGGGTCATCACCACTTCCTGGCCCGTCAGCGTGGCGATGTTGGTCTCCATGTCAAGGATGCCATCATCGCCGGTGGCCTTCTGGTCCGGGGCGGTGACGACGACATTGCCCTTGGCCACCAGCTTCTTGACCTTGTTGTCAGGTGCCGGAGCCGTGTCGGCATCGGCGGCTTCCGCGGTCGAGGAGGCATCGGCCGGCAGTGCGGCCGAGGGGGCCGCCGGCTGGGCCGGGCTGGTACCGGCGGCATCGGCCGGCTGCTTGCCAGGCAGGGACGCGGCCTCGTAGAAGACCGTCAGCTCCTCCGAGGTCAGCGTCGACTCGCCCTGGGTCGCCACCACATTGCCGGTGAAGATCGCCTTCTGCTCGTCCTGATGGGTTTCGAGCTGATCGGCCTTGATGTTCACCGGCTTGTCATTGTCGGAGGAGAAGCCCTGGAAAGGCGTGGAAGGCTTCTTCTCCTGCGCACCGGCCGGCAAGGCCAATGATGAAACGAGCAATGCCAGAGGCAGCAACAGCGCCGGAGCGAGGCGACGAGACGTCGGGCTGGGTCGCATCATCACGGGCCTGCTCCCTCAGTTGCTGTTCTTCTTCTGGCTGCCCTGGGTGAAGACTCCCGAGACACCGCCGGTGCCACCGCCTTCGACCCTGGCGATGCCCGTCTTGAGGTTGACGGTCAGCTTGGTGCCCTTGAGCACGTTCGGCCCCTGGATCATCACCACTTCGCCGCCCGTCAGCGTGGCGACATTGGTGGCCATGTCCATCACACCATTGGCGCCGGTCGCCTTCTGGTCCTTGGAGGTGACCACGACATTGCCGCGGGCGACCAGCTTCTTGATGGAGCTGGCCGGCGTGCCGGAACCGGAGGCCGGCGCCTTGCTCGCGTCGGCAGGCTTCGCTTCGGTGGGCTTTGCTTCGGCAGCCTTGGCATCGCCAGCCGGCTGGCCGTCTGCCGGCTTGGCATCGGCGGCTTTGGGGTCGGCAGGCTTGGCATCCGCGGATTTGGCATCGGCCGGCTTTGCATCGCCCGACTTGGCGTCCTTGGCCTTGCCGTCCTTGGCAGCGCCGTCCTTGGCGTTGTTGTTGTCGACATTCTCGTAGAAGACCGTCAACTCATTGGTGCGCAGAACGGATTCACCCTGCGTCGCCACCACATTGCCGGTGAACACCGCCTTTTGCTCGTCCTGATGCACTTCGAGCGAGTCCGACTTGACGTCGACGGGTTTGCCACTGTCGGAGGAGAAGCCCTGGAAGGGGCTGGCCGCCTTCTTCGGTGCGGCGCCGGCATCGGCAGCCGTCAGGGCCAAAGCGAGCGGCAGCACCGCGAGAGGCACCAGGCGGCGGATTTTCATCGTCATTGGGTGGGATTTCCCTGCACTGGGTTGGCTGGATTCGGGGGAGTGGCATGCGGAGCCGCAGCATCAGGAGCCGGAGCATCGTCGGACGGCGTAGCGGGGGTGTCCGCACTGTCCGCGCCGTCTTCCGTATCCGGCTTGTAGGGTACATTGAAGCTGGCGCTGACGCCGCCCTTGAACAGGATTTTCGAACCGCCCTGCACGATGCTCAGGCCATTGCCCGAAATCGTACCGGAGGTGAGATTGACGGTGACCGGCTCCGTGCTGTTCACCGTGCTGGCCTTGAGGTCGATGCTGGCGCTCTTCAAGGTCGCGTCATAGCCCTTGGTCGACTTGACGCGCACATCGCCCTTGAGATCGAGAAGCTGGCCAACCGTGTCGAAGGTGCCGGTTTCGGCGCTCAGCGTGGCATCGCTCTGGTCGGGCGCGGTGATCACGGCCTTCAATCCGGTGAGGCTGACCACGCCGGGCACGTTGACTTTCTGCGTGCCGCCCGTGGCCGTGACATCGTATTTCTGCCCGCGATTGTTGGAGCCGGTCAGGTGCGGCCTTTCGACGGCCAGGATGCCTTCGCCGGACGGCTTGACCGGATCGGGAACGACGATGGGCAGCGGCGCGAAGGGGTTGAACACTGCCAGAAACACAAAAATACCCGCTCCGGCCACCGCTATTGCGGGCACGGCAAACTTCAGGAAACGCACCAGCCTGCTGTGAGCGCGGGCAGCTTTGAAAGCGCTTTCACGCGAAGGCATGGCGGGTTGTGGGATCTTGACCCGCGCATCCATGATATCGGCCAAACGAATACCTATCCAAACGCTGCTAACGGCGGGAAACCATCGCCACCGACCATCATATTGCGATGCGAAGTGGAGACGTCAACCCGGCGCCACAGGCGCCGTCCATCCCTGTCTGCAATTCCTCAACTTTGGGTGAAAATCGCAACAGGTGCGCCCTCATAGCAGATTTCAGGCGCAGGGGGAATGTGCCGAGGGGAACGCGTCACGCCGCCGTCACCCGCCAGGCCTCCCGGACGGGCGCAGATCTGGAGCGAGGCGCGACGCTGGCCTCAGCTATGGGCGAAGATGTCGGTCTCCGGCCAGCCATTGAGGTCGAGCAGCGCCCGCGTCGGCAGGAAGTCGAAACAGGCGCGTGCCACGTCCGAACGTCCCTCCCGCGCCAGGGTGGCGTCGAGCTTGGCCTTGAGCTCATGCAGATGGAGCACGTCCGAAGCGGCATAGGCGAGCTGGGCGTCGGTGAGCGTGTCGGCGCCCCAGTCGGAGGATTGCTGCTGCTTGGAGAGGTCGATGCCCAGCAGTTCGCGCACAAGATCCTTGAGGCCGTGGCGGTCGGTGTAGGTGCGCGTGAGCCTGGAGGCGATCTTGGTGCAATAGACGGGCTTGGTCACCACGCCGAAGGCGTTCTGCAGCGCGGCAATGTCGAAGCGGGCGAAGTGGAAGATCTTGGTGACCGAGGGGTTGGCCAGCAATTGCTCGAGATTGGGGGCGCTTTTCTGGCCCTGGGCGATCTGCACCACATCGGCGGTGCCATCCCCCGGCGAGAGCTGCACCACGCAGAGCCGGTCGCGATGGGGGTTGAGGCCCATGGTCTCGGTATCGATGGCGGCGCTGGTGGTGTAGCGGGACAGGTCGGGCAGATCGCCGCGGTGGTAGCGAATGGTCACGGAAGCTTCCTGAACTCGATATCATTGGGTCAGATCGCAAATAGAACCCTCGCAAGACGATGTGCAAGAGGGAGAAGAGCTTGAAGCCCAAACCGGGAGAAGGTTTGCCAATGCGGCTGCGCGTGCTATCGACCTCCCCGCGAATTCATTCGGCTGGTACCCTTGGCTTCTTTCCTCGACCCTTTTCGTCTCATGCGCGCCGGCTGGACGCTGGCCCGCGAAGGCGCGCTCGGCCTCGTCGACATCCATGATCTGCCGGCACCGGCGCGATTGGCGGTGCGCCTCGGCCGATTGGTCGAAAAACGCAATGTCAGCGGCGGCAAGGGCCTGGCGGCTGCCCTGGTGAAGCTCGGGCCGAGCTGGGTCAAGCTCGGGCAGTTCCTCGCCACCAGGCCGGATGTCGTCGGCTTTGCCGTGGCGCGCGACCTGGAAGAGTTGCAGGACCGCATGCCGCCCTTCGGACGCGCCGTCGCCATCGCCGAGATCGAGAGGGCGCTGGGCGGCCCGCTGGATCAGTTCTTCGCCGAGCTTTCCGAGCCTGTCGCTGCCGCCTCGGTGGCACAGGTACACAAGGGCGTCATCCGCGACGCCGACGGCGAGCGCGAAGTGGCGGTGAAGGTACTGCGTCCCGGCGTCGATCGGCGTTTCCGCTCCGACCTCTCCACCTTCTATTTCGCCGCGCGTACGATCGAGCGGCTCGACCCGCGCTCCAAGCGCCTCAAGCCTGTCGAGACGGTCGACATGCTGGCGCGCACCGTCGCCTTCGAGATGGATTCGCGCCTGGAGGCGGCTGCCCTGTCGGAAATGGCGGAGAATATCGTCGACGATCCCGATTTCCGCATCCCCGCACCGGACTGGAACCGCACCGCCCGCACCGTGCTGACGCTGGAGTGGATCGAGGGCATTCCCCTGTCCGACATCGACAGGCTGACGGCGGCCGGCTTCGATCTCGTCGATCTCGGCCGCATCATCATCCAGTCCTTCCTGCGCCATGCCATCCGCGACGGCTTCTTCCACGCCGACATGCACCAGGGCAATTTGATGATCGACGCCTCGGGCCAGCTGGTGGCGGTCGATTTCGGCATCATGGGCCGGGCCGGCCTGAAGGAGCGCCGCTTCCTTGCCGAGATTCTGCACGGCTTCATCACCCGCAACTACCGGCGGGTGGCCGAAGTGCATTTCGAGGCGGGCTACGTGCCTCGGAGCCATTCGATTGACGATTTCGCCCAGGCCATCCGCGCCATCGGCGAGCCGATCCACCAGAAGCGGGCCGACGAGATCTCGATGGCCAAGCTCCTGACGCTGCTGTTCGAGATCACCGAGCTCTTCGACATGAAGACCCGGCCCGAATTGATCCTGCTGCAGAAGACCATGGTGGTGGTCGAGGGTGTCGCCCGCCGGCTCAATCCCAAGCTCGACATGTGGGCGACGGCCGACCCCGTGGTGCGCGACTGGATCGAGCGCAATCTCGGGCCTCTGGGCAAGCTCGGCGATTTGGGACAGCAGACGCTGGAGGCGGGCAAGTCGTTCACCTTGCTGCCGAGCCTGCTCAATCGCGCCGAAACCCTGGCCGAACGCCTCAACGAGGCGGCGGAAAGGGGCTTTGCCCTGCTGCCCGACAGCATCGAGGCGATCGGCAAGGCCGAGGCCCGTCGCAATCGCTGGGGCAATGCCGCCCTGTGGCTGATCGCTCTCGCCGCGCTCTATTTGGCGTGGAAACTGGTCTGAGCGCAGCGGCGTAGGCGACGGCATCATCTACAGCGTCAGATCCGATTTCGGAATCAGATCTGATGCCATAGGTTATTGTTGTCGCATCGTGCCGAAAATCGGCCTCCACTTTTCGGCACGATGCTTCAGGGCAAAACACTCCAGCGCCGAAAACCAGGGGCCGAACGGGTTCGGCCCCTTTGCTGTTCAGGAAAACACGCCGGCAACTTCGTTGCCGCCGATGCCCTTGGGCGAGGGACCATATTGGTTGGGACCCTGGGTGCCGTCGAGGAAGCCGAGTTCGATGAGAACCCAGATGGCGCCGACGAGGGGAATGAAGCTGACCAGCAGAAACCAGCCGCTCCTATTGCGGTCATGGCAGCGGCGAACCCCGATGGAAAGCCCGGACCAGACAAAGCCGACATAGAGCACGACACCGATCACGCCCAGCACATAGATCAGCGGATTGTCCGGCGTAACGGTCAGCGCCAGGCCATAGAAGATTCCCACGATGACACACAGGGCGACCCATTGCAGGAGATGATAGATCCAGTAATTGCTGCGACGCAGCCGGCCCTGAAAACTGAACAATTTCTCCACAAGCGTCGGTTCATTCATCGCGCTCAACCCCCTTGATCACAAGCTCATGCGATTTCAATGCTGCCGGCCTATCAGTGCGGCCGATTGAAAACAAGGCATCAATCCCGATCAATGGAGAAGCGTGTTTCCGGCGTGACAGAAGAACAGCGGGCTAAGCGCTCGGATTGGGAATATTTTACAATTCAGCAAACTGTCGCAATACAAACCATAGTCTTCATCTCACCTTGGCGTTCCAGACCATAGGCTGGAAACCTCTCCAGCATTCCTGGACCTTGGCCGTCGGTTTGACTTCAACGATCCTCATTTGCTGCCCGCCATTGGCTGGCCATGCCTTCCGGTTCGGGGCCGAAGCGATAGGCAGCGCGGGTACCGCGCCAGAAAAACAGGTCGACCAGCAGCCAGAGATTGGCAAGCGGGATCAGTCCGATCAGCAGGAACCAGGCTGAATGGTCGCGATCATGGCAGCGCTTGGCCAAGATGCAGAAGCCCATCCAGCCCGCCAACAGGCTGAGCCCACCGAGCGGAAGCCAGGGCATCACCTGCAACGCCGCTGCCGGATCGCGGCGGTAATAGGCGAACACCCATCCGCCCCAGACGAAGGCAGCCGCCGCGAACATCATGCACAGGCAGGCATAGGCGAACAGGGCGTCGAAGCGAGGAATGCGTCCTCTCGGGCTGAGCAACATTCGCCCGACGGTCATGCCGCCATCATTTGCACCGGCCTGTGCCATGTTGCATTCGTCGCGCCTAGCGTTTCCCGGTCAGGATACACTTGGAGCCATACAGCGCCAACTGCCTGCAACCTGTAGTGGGAGAGATTTCGGCGCCCCGCCTGCCCGGCAGCAATTCCGTCAAATCGCGAGGATCTATGCTTGCGGGGGCCATTCGTCGGCGGGTGGGCCGAAGCGGTTGGGGCCCGGCGTTCCCCTGATGAACCCCATCTCGACCAGCGTCCACAGCGCGATGAGGTTGCCCAGCCAGGCCAGCCAGGGCTGAACTATGATCGCCGCGATCCAGAAACCGAGGCAGCCCGCAGTCCAGCCAACATACCACAGGCCGGATTTACCGCGGTCATGACAACGCTTGAAGCCGGCGGCCAGATAGGGCCAAGCGCAGACGACCCAGCCGATAGCACTCATGCGGAAAATCTTGGCAGGCCCCTCGTCGTCGAAGCTGGAGGTGGCGAACAGCCACCAGGCAACCCAGACCAGATAAACGAAGGCCAATGGTACCGTAACGAGAAGGTAGGCGTGCCGGCCGATGCGGCCCTTGAAGGAAAACAAACCAGCCATCACGCCTCATAACCAACGCTGCCGGCCCGACAACGCCTTGCCGGATCCCCGGGCCGGCCCGATACGGGCCGGCTCCTCATGTGAGAATCTCATCACGATGAGCCAGCCTATGCTAGATCGCGGCGGTATCCGGCACCAGCGCCAATTCGAAAATAGATTACAGCCCCCAATCGTCCTGGTGGTCGAGCAGGCCGCGCTCGCGCAGGGCCTTCACCACGGCTTCGGCCAGCGCCCGGGGCTTTTCGCCGACGGTCTTCAGCACGATCTCGGCATTCTCAGGCCGTTCATAGGGGCTGCTGACGCCGGTGAAGTGCTTGATCTCGCCCGCCAGGGCCTTGGCGTAGAGGCCCTTGGGATCGCGCTTGATGCAATCCTCGATCGGGGTGTCCACGAAGACCTCGACGAACTCGCCGAGTTCCACCAGGGAGCGGACGAGGGCGCGCTCCGCCTCGAAGGGCGAGATGAAGGAGCACAGTACGATGGTGCCGCTCTCGACGAACAGCTTGGCCACCTCGCCGACGCGGCGGATGTTCTCGACGCGGTCGGCGTCGGAAAAGCCGAGGTCGCGGTTGAGGCCGTGGCGTACATTGTCGCCGTCGAGCAGCATGGTGTGATGGCCGGCATGGGCAAGCTCGGCCTCGACCAGATTGGCGATCGTGGACTTGCCCGAGCCCGACAGGCCGGTGAACCAGACGATCGCCGCCTTCTGGTGCTTGAGCGCTGAACGAGCGAGCTTGTCGATTGTGAGCGACTGGCGGTGGATGTTGGTGGCCCGGCGCAAGGCGAAATCGATCATGCCGGCGGCCGCGGTCTGGTTGGTAGCGCGGTCGATCAGGATGAAGGCGCCGGTCTCGCGGTTGTCGACATAGGAGTCGATCGCCACCGGCACGCCGGTCGCCACATTGACGACGCCGATCTCGTTGAGTTGCAGCGTACGAGCCGCCAGATGCTCCTGTGTGTTGACGTCGATCTTGTGCTTGATCGAGGTGATGGTCGCCGGTGCGAACTTGGTGCCGATGCGCAGCATGTAGGAGCGGCCCGGCAGCAGGGCGTCCTCCGACATCCAGATCAGGTGGGCGGCAAACTGGTCGGTGACATCGGGCCGTTCGGTGGTGCGGGAGAACACGTCGCCGCGCGCGGCATCGATCTCGTCGGCGAGCGTGAGGGTCACCGCATCGCCGGCAACGGCCTCCTCGAGGTCGCCGTCCTGGGTGACGATGCGCGTGACCACCGAGGTCTTGCCCGACGCCGCCACCGTGACGCTGTCGCCCGAACGAATGGCGCCGGAGGCGACCGTGCCGGAAAAGCCGCGGAAATCCAGATTGGGCCGGTTCACCCATTGCACCGGGAAGCGGAAAGGTTTCTTTACGGCGTCGGACGCGACGTCGATCGTCTCCAGATGCTCGATCAGGATCGGTCCGTGATACCAGTCCATATGGGTCGAGCGCATCGAGACGTTCTCGCCGAAGCGCGCGGAGATCGGAATCAGGGTTACCGAGGTGAAATCGAGATTGGCGGTGAAAGCCAGAATATCGTGGACGATCTTCTCGAAGACGACACGATCATAATCCACCAGGTCGATCTTGTTGACCGCGACCACGATGTGGCGGATGCCGAGCAGCGAGCAGATGGTGGCATGGCGCTTGGTCTGCACCAGCACGCCCTTGCGGGCATCGATCATCAAGACGGCGAGATCGGCGGTGGAAGCGCCGGTCGCCATGTTGCGGGTATATTGCTCGTGGCCGGGCGTGTCGGCCACGATGAAGGAGCGCTTGGCGGTGGAGAAGAAGCGATAGGCGACATCGATGGTGATGCCCTGCTCGCGTTCGGCCTCCAGCCCGTCGACCAGCAGGGCGAAGTCGATGTCCTCGCCCGTGGTGCCGTGGCGCTTGGAATCCTTTTCCAGCGTGGCAAGCTGGTCCTCGAAGATCAGCTTGGAATCATAGAGGAGCCGGCCGATCAGGGTCGACTTGCCGTCATCGACCGAGCCGCAGGTGAGGAAACGCAACAGCCCCTTTTCGCGGGGCTTGAGCATTTCGGCGAGCGAGAGCTGGGTCTGGGGGGCAGCAGCGTTCATCAGAAATAGCCCTCGCGCTTCTTCTTTTCCATCGAGGCCGACTCGTCATTGTCGATCAGGCGGCCCTGGCGCTCGGAGGTGCGGGCGGTCAGCATCTCGCGCACGATGTCGGCGACCGATGTCGCCTCGGAATCGATGGCGCCGGACAAGGGATAGCAGCCGAGCGTGCGGAAGCGGACGCGGCGCATCTGAGGAGCCTCGCCGGGCTCCAGCGGCAGGCGCTCGTCATCGACCATCAGCATGGTGCCCGACCGAAACACCACCGGGCGCTCCTTGGCGAGGTAGAGCGGCACGATCGGAATGTCCTCTTCCAAGATATATTGCCAGATGTCGAGCTCGGTCCAGTTCGACAGCGGGAAGACGCGGATCGATTCGCCCTGCCGGATCTTGGTGTTGTAGAGCGACCACAATTCCGGGCGCTGGTTGCGTGGGTCCCAGGTGTGGTTGGCGGTGCGGAAGGAGAAGATGCGCTCCTTGGCGCGGCTCTTCTCCTCGTCGCGGCGGGCTCCGCCGAAGGCTGCGTCGAACTTGTATTTGTCGAGGGCCTGGCGCAGCCCCTCCGTCTTCATCACCTGGGTGTGCAGGGAGGAACCGGAGGTGATCGGGTTGATGCCGCGCTCGACACCGTCCTGGTTGATGTGCACGATCAGGTCGAGCCCGTAGCGCTTGGCGATCTCGTCGCGGAACGAGATCATGTCCTTGAATTTCCAGGTCGTGTCGACATGGAGCAGCGGGAAAGGCAGCTTGGAGGGATAGAACGCCTTCAGGGCCAGATGCAACATCACCCCCGAATCCTTGCCGATGGAATAGAGCATCACCGGATTGGCGAATTCGGCCGCGACTTCGCGGATGATCCCGATCGACTCGGCTTCGAGCCGCTTGAGATGAGGGGAGAGGGTGCGGGACATTGGCGCCTATGGGCCCTTTTCACATTGGAAAATGTGTAATTAGGGCATTTTACATAGAATGCCAGGGCTGCCGGCGCAAGTGCGTTTCTTGCGCGGAGAATAGGCAGCAGCCCAGCATGTCACCGCGGGAGCCAGGCTGCAAGGCGAGGCCCGCCTCTCGCCCGTAGGGGGAGAAAAGACAATGCCGGCGCTTTTGCCGGCACTGTCTGGCCGTCACAGCTTCGGCTTCACCCGGATAATGCCGGTCATTTGCGGATGAAACCGGCAGAAATAGGACATCACACCAGGCCTAGTCACAGGGATGCTCCCGCTCTTTCCCTCCGGCAAGGCGACGTCCCATCGCCCGCTACGGTCTGTCGCAGTGTGGTCGACGAAATCGGCGTTCCGCCATTCGATGACGTCGCCGACTCGGGCTTCGACGACGGCAGGCTCGAAGGCAAGATCGCTGACCGTGATCGCGATCGTGGCGGCGCGTGCCGTTCCGCCCCAGAGGAGTATCATGCCGGCTGCAATGCCGAGCACGGCACGGCGCGATGCTCCTGCCTTGGAGTGGCGCCTCATTTCAGCGCGCCCGCCAGATGTTCGGCATGCAGTTCATGGCCCTGGAAGATCTTGAGCCCGGTCTGCAGCAGGCTCTTGAGCTCGGCATTGCCGGCCGCTGGAATGAGCGTATCGGCAAGGGCGGCATTGACGGTCTTGTGATAGCCGATCTCATTGTCCGCATAGGCCTTGTCGAAGGCCGGTCCCTCGAGGGCAGCAAGGCTGGCGCGCCTGGCTTCGGCCTGGCTGACCAGGCCCTTGCTGACATCGTTGTCTTCGGGCGTGACCTTCAGCTTCTTGACCAGGGCCAGCGCCTTGCCGTTCACGGCTTCATGGTCATGGACCATGCTCCGGGCGAAGGCGACGACCTCCTTGTTCTTCGATTTCTTCAGCGCAAGCCTGGCTGTCTCGATGTCCAGCACGCCCGCCGTGTAGGCGATATGGGCGATCTGCGGATCGGTAAGGCCGCCGGCCCGGGCCGGCGCGCCGGCGATCAGAATGGCGAGAACGGCTGCTGTTCCCGCAAGCCTCGCAATCAACATGGCATTTCTCCTGTGCGTAGACGTTTGCAGGAGATTGGATGCCAGCGCCGCGACCTGGTTCCCGCCGCTTCAGGGATTGGACAGAATTTTTTCGATCACGGCTCGCGTCATGCGTTCGCAGCGCCAGCCATCGAACGGGAAGGCGTCCATCAGATGCGGGCCGGCCTGCCGCTCCAGTGCCTCGCGCAACAGGCGGCGCGCCCGGTGCAGGCGCGTCTTCACCGTTTCGGGCCTGAGGCCGAGCAATGCCGCCGTCTCCTCCAGGCTCATCTCCTCGACCACCCGTGCCATCAGGACGACCCGGTAGATCGTCGGCAACTCGTCGATCGCCATTTCCAGCAGGGACTGGATCTGTCTCTGGGCCATGGTCCGCTCCGGATCGGCCGCCACGGCCTGGATTGGGAAGGGGATCACCTCGCCGGCCAGGAGGGCCCTGCCCGTCTCGATCCCGATGGCAGGACGCCTTGCCCGTACGCGGCCGAGCGCCTCGTTCATGACGATACGCGTCAGCCAGGTCGCCAGGCTGGAATCGCGGCGAAAGGCCGGCAGCCCCGCAAAGGCTCGCATATAAGCGGCCTGCAAGGCTTCCTCCGCCTCGTCGTCGTCACGCAGGATGCTGCGGGCGATCCGATAGAGACGGCGATTGTGCTGCGTCGTAATCGTGCGGATGGCCTCGGGCTCACGCCGGATCGCCCTGTCGATCAGGTCGTCGACCGGATGAATCTGCAAACCGGGATGGGACATCGGAATCGATACCTCGTCAGGGACGCGTGATTGGATGCGTCCCGCCTCCAAAGGTTCCCGATGAAATCGCCGCTTCCCACCGAACGGGCGCCTGTCTTCAATCGCTGGGGTAGCGCCGTACGCCCCGATCCGTAACGATGGCGTCGAGCGGGATATCGTGCGCCAGGGGGTGGATGGTACGGATCGCCGCCTCGGCATAGCCGACGCCGATCGCCACTACGCTCGCCGGCAGGCTTGCCAGCGTGCGGTCGAAATAGCCGCCGCCATAACCGAGCCGGAAGCCGCGGGCATCATGGCCGACCACCGGCGCCAGGCAGATGTCGGGCACCACTTTCCGCCCGCCCTCCGGCACCGGGATGTTCCAGAAGCCCTTGACCAGTTTCTCGCCCTGCCGCCAGGTGCGGAACACCAGCGGCGTGTTCCTTTCCACCACCAGGGGCAGTGCCGTGATCGCCCCCCGCGCAGCGAGTGCCTCGGCCCAGTCGCGCAGGTTGGGTTCGCCCCGCAACGGCCAGTAGAAGCTCACCACCCGCCCGGCGACATCGCCGACGACGCTATCGAGATGCCCGGCGATGGCCAGGGCCTTCTCGGTTCTCAGATCGACAGGCATAGCCAGCCGCTCGGCAATCAGCCGGGCCCGCTCGCCCTTGCGCCAGGCCATGATCTCAGCGCGGCGCTCGACCTGCACCTGCGCGGCGGCATCGAGCTGGCCGCCCTCGACCTCATGGGCGAAGCAGGCTGACGACGCGAAGGAATGCGTAGCCTCGTCGGCATCGTCGCGATCGGCTTCCATCATGGCATCGGCTCCCTGATCGAAGGTACGGCTATCATGTCCCAAACGCCCGCTGCCGGCCAGTCTCAGGCTGGCGAGCGGCGTCCAGCGCCTGGGCGAGATCGGCCAGCAGGTCGCCTTCGCCCTCCAGCCCTACCGAAAGCCGCAGCAGGCTGTCCTTGATTCCCGCGGCTGCCCGCGCGGCCTCACCCATGCCGAGATGGGTCATGGTGGCGGGATGGGCAACCAGGCTTTCGACGCCGCCGAGCGACTCGGCGAGGGTGAACACCCTGACGGCCTCGACGAAGCGCTTGACGGCCAGGGGGCCGCCGGCGATCTCGAAACTGAGCATGGCGCCGAAACCAGCCTGCTGCCGCCGGGCGATCTCGTGGCCGGGATGGCCCGTCAGACCCGGATAATACACGGCGGCAACGCCGTCATGGCCGGCCAGGAACGCCGCGATCGCGCCCGCCGAACGCTGCTGGTGCTCGATGCGCGGAAACAGGGTGCGGATGCCGCGCAGCGTCTGATAGGCATCGAAGGGCGAACCGGTGACACCGATCATATTGGCCCAGAAAGCCAGCTCCGTGACGTCCTCGGCCCTGGCAGCCACGACTGCGCCGCCAATCACGTCGGAATGGCCGTTCAGATATTTGGTGGTGGAGTGGATGACGAAATCGGCGCCGAGGCCGATCGGTTTCTGCAGTGCCGGCGAGAGGAAGGTGTTGTCGACAGCAAGCGCTGCCCCCACCCTACGGGCCTTGCCGGCGATGGCGGCGATGTCGACGACGCGCATCAGCGGATTGCTGGGGCTTTCGACCAGCACCAGGGCAGGACGCCGGGCCAGGGCGGCATCGAGTGCGTTCTCGTCGGTCTGATCGACCAAAGCGAGGTTGAACTGGCCCTTGTTGGCCCGCATGGCCAGGAGGCGTTGCGTGCCGCCATAGCAGTCATGCGGCGCCAGGATGGTCTGGCGGGGATTGAGGCGCGACAGCACCAGGTCGACCGCCGCCATGCCGCTGGCGACAACCACGGCACCGGCCCCCCCTTCCAGCGCCGCCAGCGTCTCGGCAAGCTGGTCACGCGTCGGGTTGCGCGTACGCCCATATTCGTAGGTGCCGGCCTGTTCGAAGCCGCCAAAGGCATAGGAGCTGGCAAGGTAGAGAGGCGGAGCCACCGCGCGGAAGGCCTTGTCGGCCGCCATGCCGTTGCTGGCGGCAATCGTTTCGGGAGACCTGTCGTCCGTCATGCCATTTCACTCGATACCACCGCGCCTCGATCGAAACGCGTCTTGCTTCTGCCGGGCCTGATACCGGGCCGACACCCCGCCGCGCGGCGGATCGGTACTGCCGGCATCCGGTCGTCCTGGAGTTGTGGCATCGGAAATGACCTCAGACAAACGCATTGTTATTGCAGTTCAATGCAATATCCATAATCTTATTTTCATGGATATCGGGCTTGCACGAACCTTCCTGGAAATTGCGCAGAATGGCAGCTTCGCCGCCGCGGCCGAGCGCCTCAATCTGACGCAGACGGCGGTCAGCGCGCGCATCCGGGCCCTTGAGCAGCAGATCGGCCGCCGTCTTTTCGTCCGCAACAAGGCCGGAGCCCGGCTCACGCCGGCCGGCGAGCGCTTCGTCGGGCCCGCCGCCGCCCTGGTTCAGGTCTGGGAACGCGCCCGGCAGGAGGTGGCGCTGCCGCCCGGGCGGGAGGAGGGCATCAGCCTGGGCGGCGAGCTCAGCCTCTGGCATCCCCTGCTCGCCGACTGGCTGGCCTGGATGCACCGCGAATGCCCGCGCGTCGCTTTGCGCGTCGAGGTCGATACGCCATCCCGGCTGGTCGAGCGCGTCAGGGAAGGCTCGCTCGATCTGGTCACGCTCTACAACCCGCCGCAATATCGCGATATCGTCGCCGAGTTGGTGGTGGAGGAACAACTGGTGCTGGTGACGACCGCCACCGACGGCACGGTGGATCGGGACAGCTACATCCAGGTCGATTGGGGACCGGCTTTCGCCCTCAACCACCGCGCCGCCTTTCCCGATTTCGCCGCCGCCCCCCTGGCAATTTCGCTCGGTCCCCTGGCGTTGACCCACATTCTCTCGGTGGGAGGCTCGGGCTATTTTCGCGCCGGCGCGGTCACGCCCTTCCTCGCCGATGGGCGCCTGCGGCTGGTAAAGGGGGCGCCGGCCTTCTCCCATTCGATCTATGCGCTCCATGCCGCCCGGCGGGACAACCCCGCCCTTCATCGGGCGCGCGAGGGCCTTCGTTTCGTTGCCGCCCGCGCCGAGCGGCCGGGACTGGGCGTGACGACCATCGGATAGGGCCGTCGAGAAGAGACGGGCGGCCTTGCTTGAATGGAAGCCAGTTTGCTGCTACTCACAACAAAATAAGACCAAAAAGCATGATCGAGCCGGCACGTTCCGGACGGAACCCGGCCGGCGCAACAGGGCAGGATCTACCATGGACAAACTCGGCATTCATTCCTTCGTATGGACGGGCGGCACCACGCAGCAGGATCTCGAAGGCGCGATGGAAAAGTCGCATCGCCTCGGCTACAAGCTGATCGAATTTCCCCGTCTCGACCCCCGCAAATTCGATGTGTCCTGGCTGGCGCGGCGCCTCAAGGACTATGATCTCGCCGTGACCGTCACCATGGGCTTGCCGCTGGAAGGCGATATTTCGAGCGAGGACACGGCCGTGGTGCGCCGGGGCGAGGAGATCCTCGCCGATGCGGTCGCCATCACGCGCGATCTGGGCGGCCACAAGCTCGGCGGCATCATCTTCTCGGCCCATACCAAATATCGCAGCCTGCCGACGCGCAAGGGCTGGGACAACAGCGTCGCCACGCTGTCCCGCTTGGCCGACAAGGCCAAACAGGCCGGCGTCAGCCTCAATCTTGAAATCGTCAACCGCTTCGAGACCAACCTGCTCAACACCACCGCGCAGGGCCTCGCCTTCATCCAGGACACCGGTTCGGACAACATCTTCCTGCATCTCGACACCTTCCACATGAACATCGAGGAAGCAGATCCCGTGCAGGCCATCCGGCTCGCCGGCGACAAGCTCGGCTATTTCCACATCGGCGAAAGCAATCGCGGCTATCTCGGCTCGGGCGTGATCAACTTCCCCGCCATTTTCGACGCCCTCGTCGCCAGCGGCTATGACGACTGGATCACCTTCGAGAGCTTTTCCTCCGAAGTGGTCGACGAAGACCTTTCGATCATCTGCGCGATCTGGCGCAACACCTGGACCGACAATGTCGAGCTCGCCCAGCGTGCCAAGGCCTTCATCGACGATCGCTACGCCGAAGCCCGACGCAAGGCCGAGACGGCCCGCACACCGTGAAGATGGCTTGGAACGCAGCCTTCTCCAGCGCTCGTCCAGGCCGTCTGCATCGCATACCATTCATGGAACCCACCGGAACAGCGCCGTTCTAACACGTTGTTTCGACGTGTCTTTGCGCGGTTTGACGATTCCATCGAGTCGCAAGACATTGTAGTCTCCCCCTCCCCTCCGAGCGGATCTCCCCATCTTGGCAACGCCGCAAACCGTCCGTCATCTCAATGAAATCAGGGCTCTCAATGCCCTGTTCCGCGACGCCGGCATGAGCCGGGCCGACCTCGCCCGGGCGCTCGGCCTCAACCGTTCGACCACCGGCAATATCATCACCGGCCTGATGACGGAGGGCCTTGCGGTCGAGCGCCGCGACGAACCGCGCAGCGAGAATGCCGGCAAGACCGGCCGCCCCGGCATCCGGGTGCAGATCGATCCTGCCGGCGCCAGCTTCCTGGGCGCGGAGATCGGCGTCGACCGGCTCACCGTTGTCGTCATCGACATGCTGGCCAAGGAGATCCTGCGCCTCACCTTGCCCTTCCCGACCTATCGCGAAACCTCGGAGGCCGGCATCGACCGCATGGTGGCGCTCATCGCGCAAGCCGTCGACAGCCTCGACCGGCCTGAGCGCCTGCGCGGCCTGTGCGTTACCCTGCCGGCCCTGCTCGCCTCTGACGGCACCGTGATCAACGGGCTCATGCTCGGCTGGCGCGACGTGAAGCTGAAGGAGATGGTCACCGATCGATTGAAGCGGCGTTTCCCCTCGCTCGATCCCGCCATTTCGATCGAGAACGACGCCAATGCCTTCGCCATCGCCGAGACCTATCGCGACACCACGCATCGCTCGGAGACCGTAGCCTTCCTGCTGATCGAGAACGGTGCCGGCGGTGGCATCGTCATCGGTGGCCGCCTGTTGCGCGGCTCGGCGGGCTTTGCCGGCGAATTCGGCCAGATCGTGCTCGGCGGCGACAGTGCCCCGGCCGGCCGCTCCAAGCCGGGCCATCTGGAAAGCTATATCGGCAAGGACGCCATTCTCGGCTTCTATCGCATCCGGGGCGGCGAAGCCGATCTCGACAGGCTGCTGCAAGGTCTTGCGCGGGGAGAAGAGGCGGCGATCGCCACAGCACGGGTTTGGGGCGAGCGTCTCGCCGCCGGCCTGATCCAGGTCACCAGCGTGCTCAACCCCGGCCTGATCATCCTCGGCGGCTCTGTCGCAGCGGTCTTTCCTCATGTCGCCACCGAGGTGAGCGAGGCCATGCAGCGTGAACTGCTCGAGGGCTTTCCGCTGCCGCGCATCGAGGTTTCCGGCCTCGGCGTCGAAGGCCCCGCCCTTGGCGGCGCCCTCCTGATGCATCAGCGCATGTTCTCCATCGACGAAAGCGCGATCTATGCCAGCGAACAGCCGATCACGCTGTTCCAGAGCTAGGCCCTAGGCTCGCTCTCCTTTTCTCAGATATCGAGGAACCTCCCATGCTTGCAGGCAAGATCGTCACCATCGGCGAGATCCTGGTGGAGATCATGGCGACCACCACCGGCAACGGCTTCCTGGAGCCGCAACCCCTGGTCGGTCCTTTTCCGAGCGGCGCGCCGGCAATCTTCATCGACCAGGTCGGCAAGCTCGGCCATCCCGCCGCGATCGTCTCGGCCGTGGGCGACGACGATTTCGGCACGCTGAACCTCGAGCGCCTGCGGCGCGACGGTGTCGACGTCTCGGCCGTGGCCGTGCATGCGGGAGCGGCCACCGGCAGCGCCTTCGTGCGCTACCGGCCGGATGGCGGCCGTGCCTTCGTCTACAACATGCGCGACAGCGCCGCCGGGCGCATCGCCGCCACGCCCGAGGCCGAGGCGGTGCTTGCCGAAGCAGGCCATCTCCACATCATGGGATCCGGACTGCCGGTGCCGGCGGTCGCCGACATGATCCTGAAGACCCTGCCGGGGCTCAAGGCACGCGGCGGCACCGTCTCCTTCGACCCCAACATCCGGCGTGAGACGCTGCGGGACGGCAGCAAGGCGATCTTCCATACCGTGCTGGCAGCGACCGATCTCTTCCTGCCCTCAGGCGAGGAGTTGTCACTGTTCTCCGGCGAGAGCGACGAGGACAAGGCGGTGGCGGGCCTGCTGGCGGCGGGCGTCAAGGAGATCGTGCTGAAACGCGGCGCCGGCGGAGCCAGCCATTTCAGCCGGGAGGGCCGCACCGACATGCCCGGCTTTGCGGTGACCGAAATTGACCCGACCGGTGCGGGCGACTGCTTTGGCGCGACATTTCTGGTGGCACGCCGGTTCGGAAAGCCGGTTGCGGAGGCCCTGCGCTATGCCAATGCCGCCGGCGCCCACACCGTGACCGTGCAGGGGCCGATGGAAGGAAGCGCTGGCTTCATCGAGCTCGACCACTTTATGGCGCAAGCCGGCAGCCCTTGAAGCCGGGCGTCGCCGCCACGCTTGTTACGAAACTGTCACAAGCCAAAGATAGCATGGCCGGGCATCGGGCTTCTCTCTCGCCCTGCCACGGCCCGGCCGGGTTCTCCAGCAGCGTTCGCTGGCTGGGCCGTGCCCCGCACCGGTTCCCCGTGACAGCTGAGCGCCAGCCGCCGACGCCTCAGGCGGACCGTTTCAGCATTCTTCCGAGCGCGATCAGGATACAGGCTCCGATGAATCCGGCGATGAGATAACCAATCCAGCCACCGAGCACCACGCTAAACATACCCAGCACCAGATTGGCAACGGCCGCACCGACGATGCCGAGGATGATGTTCATGAGGACGCCCATATTGCTCTTCATGAACATTTCGGCCAGCCACCCCGCGAGGCCACCGATGATGATGGCTCCGATCCAACCCACTTGCGGATTCTCCATACTGCCCCCCTTTGTCAGACTTGGCGCCAAGCATGCCCGCTGACGGCATATTCCTGCGAATGCCGACAGGGACGCCGGTTCCGCAAGGCGCTATGGCACCAAGGCGGGACCCTGCTGGTCCCGGGGTGAGAACGCATGGATCGGGTCATGGTTCCGTGTCGAATCAGGAGGCCCGGCGAGCGGGCCCCCCGACGACGAAGCCCATGGGCTCAATAGCCGTAATAGTACCGGCGGTGATAATAGGGCCGGTAATAGTAGTAGCGCGGCCGATAATAGCGCCGATAGGGGCGGTAGTACCGGTAGGGCCGGTAGTAGCGGGGGCGGTAGTAGCGTGGCCGGTAGTAATAATACTGGACCTGCTGGGCCTGGGCCGTGCCTTCCAGGGTGTTCGCCATGGGGGCCGCCCGCTCGACCGGCGCCACCGGCAGCGCCGAAGACGGCGTCGAGGTGACAGCCAGTCCGCCGAGCATCATGACGACAGCGAACAAGGCCTTGAGTGAAAAGCGCATGCTTTATCTCCCTTTGCTTGGCATCTCTTGCCTCGGTTATCTTCACTGATCCCGCTCATCCGGGCTATCGCCTACGAAACACCGGGCAAAGCGGCCCTCGGCAAGCAGCAGTCGAGCTGAGATGATCCACCGGCATGCGAGATAACCGAACGGAATGCCCTCGAACCCTAGGCGTTCGCCAGGACACAGGCAATGTAATCCTTCGGGGTGCTTTCGTCGCGCAATAAAAAAGCCCGCTCGATGCCGGCGGGCTTGGTGGAACCTGACTTCTGTCGTTGAAGACCGAGAAGAAGTGGTGGAGCCAGGCGGGATCGAACCGCCGACCTCTACAATGCCATTGTAGCGCTCTCCCAGCTGAGCTATGACCCCACTTTTGCGAAGCGGCCTGGGAGCTGCTTCGGTGTCCCTCGGCGTCACCGCCGACGGGCCGCTCGTTTGTCACGTTTCGCGGCCCGATGCAAGACGTCTTGTGAAGAAATTTTGTAAAATCTTTCGATTGAGGAAAAGACGCGGCTCCTGGCGGGTTCCGCGTCCCTGAAGGGGCCCGTTGCGAGCCTCAGCTTTCCTCGTCGTCCTCGATGCCGTCGCCGATCAGATCGGTGACGTCGTCATTCTCGTCCTCGTCTTCCTCGAGGAAGGTGTCGTCGGAGACCGGATCATCCTCGACATCGATGTCGTCGTCGCCGACCACGGCCTTGGCGGCACTCGTCTCGTCATCGGCTTCTTCGAGGCTGATCAGTTCGGCGTCCGTGTTCTGATCGAGATCGTTGTCGTCCTCGGTCTGATCGGCGGCGCGCGGAGCGACCACGTCCGGACGGCCACCGCGCAGGAGCGGTGCTGCAATGGTGACCACCTGGCCGGTATAGGGCGAGATGATCGGATCCTTGTTCAAATCGTAGAATTTGCGCCCAGTCGTCGGACAGACGCGTTTCGTGCCAAGTTCGGGTCTGGCCACGGCGTGTACCTTATGTCGGAAATCGAAGTGCGAGGCCGCTACAGACTAGAAGGCCCCATGTCAATCAGAATCGCAAAGATGGCGTTTTTTCGCGATCTGGCAAGGGGTTGAATCAAGATTTCCTCCCACCGCCGGCTTTGCCCTCCGGGCCATCCATGCTAGGGCGTGTGTCCGGGTGGACTGGGAGGTTCGCTCATGCGGGAGCAAGAGTCCCGCCACCGGCATTCTGCCTTGCCGCACATTTCTTCCGCCCGTCCGGAGCCGTTCCTTGCTCGCATCGCCCCCCCAAGCCGCTCCGCTTCCCGCGCGCCGGTCCTCCGGGCCGGCTCAGGCGACCCGGGTGACGTGCGACGATACGGCCCGTCTGCTTACCATCATCCTCGGCCTCCTCAGCGTGGGCGAGACGCGCATCGAGACCCTTCCCGAAAGCGATGGCATTCTGGCAACGGCCGAAGCCTGCCGCAGGCTGGGTGCGGCGATCGAGCGCGCCGGAGCGGGAAGCTGGCGCATTCACGGCGTCGGGGTCGGCGGCCTGCTCTCCCCGGAAGGTAGCCTCGATTTGGGAGGATCCCTGGCAGCCGCAGTCCTGATGATGGGCGTTGTCGCAGGCCATGGCGTCACGGCCAGTTTCGATGGTGAGCCCGCAGTGCGGGCCTGTGCCATAACGCCTGCCTTGGCGCCCCTGATGCGGATGGGCGCCGAGATCGTCACCTCGGCCGAGGGCACGCGCCTGCCCCTGACCCTACGCGGCGCCGTCGACGCGGTGCCGATCCTCTGGCGCGTGCCCGATGGCGACACCTCGTCACCGGTAACGCCGGATCTGATAACCTCGGCCGTGCTGCTCGCCGGCCTCAACGCGCCCGGCGAGACCAGCGTCATCGCACCGCGAGGGGCCGGAGAGGCAGCCGGGTACCTGCTCCCGCTTTTCGGGGCGGCTGTCGCCACATCACCCGAGGGTTCCGGACACCGTATCGTGCTGCAAGGCCGCCCCACGCTCCGGCCCGCGGTCGTCACCCTGCCGGCGGAAACACCGCCTTACTCCCGCTGATGTGTAATCCTGGTGCCTCGTCATGATCATCGCCATTGATGGCCCCGCCGCCTCCGGAAAGGGTACCCTGGCCAAGCGCCTCGCCGCCCATCTCGGCCTACCCCATCTCGACACCGGCCTGCTCTATCGCGCCGTCGGGCGGGCCGCCATCGATGGTGGCCTCGATCTCGAGGATGCGGACGCCACCGCCGAGATCGCCGACGGGCTCGACGTCGCCAGCCTCGACGAGAACCGGCTGCGCGGCCGGGAAATGGGCGAAGCGGCTTCCGTGGTCGCCGCCCACCCCAAGGTGCGCAAGGCCCTGCTCGATCTGCAGCGGCGCTTCGCCCATCAGCGCGGCGGGGCCGTGCTTGACGGCCGCGACATCGGCACGGTGATCGCGCCCGGCGCCGAGGTGAAGATCTTCGTCACAGCCGATGCCGAGATCCGGGCACGCCGGCGCCATCTCGAGCTCGTGAAGCGCGGCGATGCCCCCCCTTTCGAATCGGTGCTCGCCGATATCCGCAAGCGCGATGCCCGTGACGCCGGCCGCGCCGACGCTCCCCTGAAGCCAGCGCCCGACTCCCATGTGCTCGACACCACCGCCCTCGATGTCGAGAGCGCCTTCGCCGCCGCCCTGGCGCTGGTCGAGCGCCATCGGCGTTGACTCAAAATGGGCGGATTGAGGTTGCTCGCAGCATCAACCCTTGATTTTATCGGCCAGGACGCTGATATCCCGGCCGAACATGAGTTGGAAAAGGTGAAATGACCAGCAAGACCAAACCCGCAGCCGAAACCGAGACCCGCCCTGCGGCCGAGGCGGCCGCCACGGCGGCGCCGACGGCCGACAGCACGGGCCAGGTTGGTGGCGAACAGGCCGGCGCCGACCAGACCGCGGCGAACGACGAAGCCTTCGAGGTCCTCAGCAAGCTGCAGGCCGAGAATGCCGAGCTGAAGGATCGCCTGCTGCGTACCCTGGCCGAGGTCGAGAATGTGCGCCGCCGCGGCGAGCGCGAACTCAACGATGCGCGCCAATATGCCATCGCCAAATTCGCCGGCGACATGCTCGGCGTCGCCGACAATATGGAACGTGCCCTGGCGAGCGTCCCCGCCGAAGCACGCGAGAGCGACGATGCCGTCAAGGCCTTGATGCAGGGCGTCGAGCTCACCGAAAAGGAAATGCTGCGCTCGCTCGAAAAGCACGGCGTCAAGAAGCTCGACCCCAAGGGCGAACGCTTCGATCCCAACTTCCATCAGGCGATGTTTGAGGTGCCCGATCCCTCCGTGCCCAACGGCACCGTGGCCCAGGTGGTGCAGGTCGGCTATTCGATCGGCTCGCGCGTGCTGCGCCCGGCCATGGTCGGTGTCGCCCGCGGCGGCCCGAAGCCGGTGGCGGCCGAAGCCGAAAAGCAGGCCTGATCGACGGCGACGTATGGAGTGCGTTTTACCCTCCCCTGGAGGGGGAGGGTAAGAAACGCAGCCTCAATAGCCGGCCGCCAGGCCTGACTCGACGCGGCTGTCCATGGCGCCGTTGTAGCGGGCGCCGTCGCCCTTCTTGATGGTGGCGAGATCCTTGCCGCCGACCAGGATGCCGGCCGCCTTGCCCCAGACCGGCCAGGCTGGATCGCCTTCGTCCACCTTATATCCCATCTCGACCAGCAGCTTCACCGTGTCCGGCGAGAGCGCCTGGGGCTCGGTATAGATCTGGTCGGGCAGCCATTGATGGTGGATGCGCGGCGCATCGACGGCTTCCTGGATGTCGAGGCCGTGGTCGATCACGTTGAGGATGGCCTGCAGCGTGATGGTGATGATGCGCGAACCACCGGGGCTGCCGATCACCATGAAGGGCTTGCCGTCCTTGGTGACCACGGTGGGGCTCATCGAGGAGAGCGGCGTCTTCTTGGGTTCGATGGCATTGGCCTCGCCCTGTACGAGGCCGTAGAGGTTGGGTACGCCGGGCTTGGCGGTGAAATCGTCCATCTCGTTGTTGAGCAGGATGCCGGTGCCTTCAGCCACCACGCCGGCGCCGTAGGAGCCATTGAGGGTGTAGGTGACGGCGACGGCATTGCCGTCATTGTCGATGATCGAATAATGCGTGGTTTCCTTGGACTCGCCCATGCCCTTGGGCATCAGCTCCTTGGAGACGCCGGCCTTGTAGGGATTGATCTTGGCCCGGATCTCGGCAGCGTAGTTCTTGTCGAGGAGGTGCGGGACAGGGTTCTTGACGAAATCGGGATCGCCCAGGCTGGAATTGCGGTCGACATAGGCATAGCGCATCGCCTCCACCATCAGATGTACGGTATTGGCCGAATCGGCGCCGAGATAGGAGAGCGGATAGCCCTCCAGCACGTTGAGGATCTCGCAGATGATCACGCCGCCGGAGCTCGGCGGGGGCGAGGAGATGATGTCGTAGCCGCGATAATTGCACTTCACCGGCTCGAGCTCGCGAACCTTGTACTGCTCGAAATCCTCCTTCTTCAGGATACCGCCTTTGGCGGCGGAAGCCTTGACGATGGCATCGGCGATCGCGCCCTTGTAGAAGGCGTCCTGGCCCTTCTCGGCGATGGCAGAGAGCGAGGCGGCGAGATCGGGCTGCTTGAAGGTGTCGCCAACCGCATTGGGCGTGCCGTCGGCCTTGAGGAAGATCTTGGCCGCGTTCGGGTCGCGCTTGAGCCAGTCGGCATTCTCCTTGACGGAGGCGACATCGCCCTGGCCGAGCACATAGCCATCCTTGGCATAGCGGATGGCGGCTTCCATCAAATCCTTGCGCGGCAGCGAGCCATATTTTTCGCGGGCATATTCGAAGCCGGCCACCGAGCCGGGCACGCCGACGGCGAGATAGCCGTCCGTGGAGGCGCCCTTCACCGGATTGCCCTTGTCGTCGAGATACATGTTCTTGGTGGCAGCGTTGGGCGCCCGCTCGCGGAAATCGATGAAGGTCGACTTGCCGTCCTTGGTGCGGATGGTCATGAAGCCGCCGCCGCCGATATTGCCGGCTTCCGGCCAGACCACGGCCAGGGTGTAGCCGACAGCCACGGCGGCATCGATGGCATTGCCGCCCTTCTTGAGGACATCCACGCCGGCCTGGGTGGCCAGGTGCTGGGTGGTGACGACCATGCCGTGCTCGGCCTCCACCGGCGCCGGCGAAGCGGCGTTGGCCCCGGCAAGGGGTGCGAAGGTCAGTGCGACGACAAGACCGGTGACGGTCACCGGACGGACGCGGTGCATAGGCTCCTCCTCTGACTGGCGCGGTTTCCGCCCCCCGAGGCCGGAACGCCGCGCCGATTTCCTTGAAATTCATGGCCTGATTCGAACGGGGCGAGCGAATCAGGCCCCAGTCACCCCGGTTTTCTCCGGAGTGCCGGCCTTCTCGGCGTGGGCCGCTTTCCCCTCCTGTCGGCAGCGCACGGCTCCGAAGGCTTCATTGCTAGACGGGATTCCGGCCTGCGTCGATAGAGCTTTGTCTCCTTGGCCTTCGCACGGCCGGGAAGATGGTCAGGCCCTTGCCGCCGGCAGCCCGGCCAAGGCGGCCTCGACGGCATCGCCCAGGCGCTCGACCACGGCATCGACCTGGTTGCGTTCGATGATGAAGGGCGGCGCCAGCAGGACATGGTCACCCTGCACGCCGTCGATGGTACCGCCCATCGGATAGACCATCAGCCCCCGCGCCATGGCCTCGCGCTTGACGGCGGCGTGGAATTTCAGCGCCGGGTCGAAGGGTTGCTTGCTGTTGCGATCGGCGACGAACTCGATGGCGCGGAACAAGCCGCGTCCCCGGATGTCACCGATATGGGCATGGTTGGCGAAACGCTGTTCCAGCCGTTCCTGCAAGCGATCGCCCATGGCCGCGACATTGGCGAGAAGATTATCGCGCGCGATTGTCTCCTGCACGGCCAGTGCGGCCGCGGCAGCCATGGCATGGCCCATATAGGTATGGCCGTGCTGGAAAAAGCCCGAGCCTCCGGCGAAGGCCTCGAAAATGGCGCCGCTGAGCAGGACGGCGCCGATCGGCTGGTAGCCGCCGCCGAGGCCCTTGGCGATGGTCATGAGGTCGGGCGCCCCCCCCTCCTGTTCGCAGGCATGCAGTGTGCCCGTGCGCCCCATGCCGCACATCACTTCGTCGAGGATGAGCAGGACACCATGGCGGTCGCAGATCTCGCGGATGCGGGTGAAGTAGCCGGCGACGGGCGGCACTGCGCCCGCCGTGGCGCCGACCACCGTCTCGGCCAGGAAGGCGATGACCTCGTCCTGCCCCAATTCGAGAATCTTGTCCTCGAGGGCCTGGGCGGCTCGCACCGCATAGGCTTCGTCGCTCTCGCCCGGCGCCTGGAAGCGATAGGCGAAGCAGGGATCGATATGGTGGGTCTCGATCAGCAGCGGCTGGAACTGGGCCCTGCGCCACTGATTGCCTCCGGCGGCGAGGGCCGCCAGCGTATTGCCGTGAAAGCTCTGGCGCCGGGCGATCACATGCCGGCGCCGCGGCTGCCCCTTCTCGACGAAATATTGCCGCGCCATCTTCAGGGCCGCCTCGACCGCCTCCGAGCCGCCACTGACGAGATAGGCCCGTTCCAACCCGGCCGGCGCATGGGCGATCAGGCAATCCGCCAGCCGTTCGGCGACCTCGGTGGTGAAGAAGGAGGTATGGGCATAGGCAAGCCTATCGAGCTGCCGGTGCAGGGCTTCCAGCACGGCCGGGTGGCCATGGCCGAGGCAGGAGACGGCGGCACCGCCGGAAGCATCGATATAGCGCTTGCCGGCGGCATCGATCAGCTCGATGCCATGCCCACCGACGGCGACCGGCATGACGGCGTTGGCGGCACGATGGAGCAGATGGCTCATGGCGAGGTTCCCGGAAGTTTCGGCTGCGGACGTCGGGTCAGATGGGTGCCGAGGGCGGCCAGATGCGCATCCGCGCGCCGCAGGGCGGCGAGCGCCGCCTCGCCGTCATGGCCCGCCACCAGCGCGGCCAGCACTTCGGCCGCGGCAAAGGCCGGCGTCACGGCATGCAGGAAGGAGGGGCTGGCCGTCGGCACGACGAGATGATGGCGGGAGATCCTGGCCAGAGGCGCCACCTCGCTGTCGGTGATGGCGAGGATGGACAGCCCGCGCGAAGCGGCATGCTCGGCGAGTTCGAGGGTTAGGCGCGTATAAGGCTGCAGGCTGACGGCCACCATCACCTCGCCCGGAGCGGCATCGACGAGGGCGTCGGCCCCGATGGCGGCGATCCCGTCGAGCAGCACGCTGGGCCTGCCGATCAGGGTGAGCGCATAGTGCAGGTGCCAGGCAACGGGATGGCTCGCCCTGAGACCGAGGCAATGGATGCGGCGAGCCGAAGCAAGAGCCTGCGCGGCACCGGCGAATGCGGCAAGCGGCCTGGCTGCCGCAAGCCCGCCAAGCTGGGCGCCGAGCATGCCGAGCATGGCGGCGGCCAGGTCTTCGTCGCCACCGCGCTCCTGCCGGGTGAGGTGGTCTCCCGCCTTGCCTGCGAAGCCCGTCGGCGCCTCCCGCAATGTGTCGGCATGCAGTTCCCGCAGGGCCTCGTAACCGTCAAAGCCCAATTGCCGGGCGAGACGCATCATGGTCGCCGGCTGCACGCCGGCGCGACGCGCCTGTTCCCGCATCGACAAAAGGGCGACATCGCGCGGATTCTCCAGCACGTAACGGGCAGCGGCCCTGATCTGCGCCGGCATCGCGTCGAAGCCCCTGACGATCTCCGCGGCTAGGCCGTCGAGATCCACAAGCCCGTTCATGCCCTGCGCTCCGTCGGAAGGATTATTGAAACAAACGTAGCATATGCTATCATATTGATACAAATGAATCCTTATTCGGAGACAGATTTTGTCGGCTACGCTGGATTGCGCCCCGCGTTTCATTGCCGTCGCCCCCAATGGCGGCCGGCGGACCAAGGCGGATCATCCCGCCCTGCCGATGACGATCTCCGCCCTGGCGCAGACGGCGGCAGGCTGTCTCGAGGCCGGCGCGGCTATGATCCATGTCCATGTCCGGCGTAGGGATGGCAGCCATCTGCTCGATGCCGAGGCCTATCGCGCCGTCATCGCCGCGATTGCCGCCGCGACGGGCAAGGATCTCGTGGTGCAGGTCACCTCGGAGGCGCTCGGCCTCTATTCGCCGGCGGAGCAACGGGCCGTCATCCGCGAAACGCGGCCGGAAGCCGTATCGCTCGCCCTGCGCGAACTGGTGCCCGATGCCGGCGAGGAAGCCGCCTTTGCCGAATTGCTGCTTTTTCTCAGGCTGATCGGCACCGTGCCGCAGATCATCCTCTACACGCCGGACGAAGCCAGGCGCCTTGCCGACCTGCAGCGGCGCGGCCTCATCCCCTACGAGAAGCTGCCAGTGCTTTATGTGCTCGGCCGCTATATGACGGACCAGACGTCACGCCCCGCCGATCTCCTGCCCTTCCTCGCCGAGGACATGCCACGCTTCGATCCCTGGAGCCTGTGCGCCTTCGGGCCCCAGGAGGCGGCTTGCGTCACCGCCGCAGCCCTGCTGGGCGGGCACGCCCGTGTCGGCTTCGAGAACAACCTCCATCGTCCCGACGGCACGCTCGCCCGGGACAATGCCGAATTGGTGGCGCTGGCCCGGCAGGCCATCGAGGCTGCCGGCTTGAGGATCGGCGATGCGGATGCCCTGCGTGCGGCGACGCTGACCGCATGAAAAAAGGCGGCCATGAGGCCGCCTTCATTCACAGAACAGATGGTGAAGCGAATTCTCGCCTCAGGCCGCCGAAGCCGAAACCCAGCGCGACAACTCGCCCTTGGGAGCGGCACCCACCTTCTGGGCGACGGGCTTGCCATCCTTGAAGACGATCAGCATCGGGATCGACATCACCCGGAACTGCGAGGCGATCTGCGGGTTCTCGTCGACGTTCAGCTTGGCGATCTTGACCTTGCCGGCCATCTCGGTGGCGATCTCGTCGAGGGCGGGCGCGATCATGCGGCAAGGGCCGCACCATTCGGCCCAGAAATCGACGACGACCGGCTCAGCCGAATTCAGCACGTCATTGGCGAAGGAGGCATCCGTGACCTTGATCGTGTTGGCACCCATTTCGAGAATCTCCACAGCGGGAATGGCGGAATCGCCATGCAAATATCCGTTGCCCTCAAGCTAGGAATGCACCGGCCCAGCGTCAAGGAGCGGAACGGCTTCTCGCGCGAATGTGCACGGCTGATATGCAGATTCGTGGCTATTACCGGCCTCGCCCGGTGAAATCCGCGGGCTAGCCGATCACCACGCGCGTATCCGACATGCCTCGGTGCCGGATGAGCTGGTAGAGGGCCGCTGCGTGGGATGGCGCCAGCCGGATGCAGCCATGGGAGGCGGCACGGCCGAGCTGCTTCACCGAATAGGTGCCGTGCACCGCATAGCCGCCCTTGAAGAACACCGAATAGGGCATCGGCGAATTGTCGTATTTCTTGGAGTAGTGCATGCGCTTGAGCAGCTTGGGACGGTAGACGCCGCGCGGGGTATAGTAGCCGCGCCGTGCCGTAGACACGGCCCAGACCGCCTCGACATTGCCGTCCACGATCACGGTCATGCGCTGTCTTGCGATATCGACCTTGGCCACGACGCCGGCGGAGGCCGGGGCCAGCTGGCAGAGCGTGGCGGCGAAGAGCGTGAAGGCAACGGCGATCCAGCGGAATTTCGCGCTCAGATACAGGGCAGGCATGACAGGTTCCTCAATGCGGTTCGCTGACATTGGCCGTACCGGGCCCTCATTCGCCATGCGCTTTTGCACAGGATGCGAGTCGATCCGAAACCGAACAAAGCATGAATCGAACATGGTTAATTTTCGGTTTCGGTTCGCCTTCCCGCGGGCTGGTTTGCGGAATCGAGCCCCCCGCCCCCCAACCGTCGATGCTGCCGTTTGGGAAAAGACAGGATAGGATGCAGGCACGAATCATTTCGCGGGAGCACGCATGCGCCGTTTCGTCCGGACCTTCCCGTCGCTCAAATGCGGCTTGGCCCTGGCCGCCTTGCCGCTCCTGGCCATGGGGGGATCGGGTGTGGCGCAGGACATTACTCCGCCTGGCTACAAACTGCCGCCACTCGGCGCGGTGACTGCTGCCACCCCCGCCAAGCAGCTCTTCGGCCGCGCCGAGACGCCGGCCAATATCGGCCTCGGCTCCATCGGTTTCTACGCCAAGGGCTGCCTGTCGAACGGCGTGGAACTGCCGGCCGATGGACCGACCTGGCAGGTCATGCGCCCCTCGCGCAATCGCGCCTGGGGCAATGCTGCCGTCATCCGGGTGGTGAAGAATCTCGCGGCCAAGGCCCCGACCGTGGCGGGCTGGCCCGGCATCCTGATCGGCGACATGGCGCAGCCGCGCGGCGGCCCGATGCTGACGGGCCATGCCTCGCATCAGATTGGCCTCGACGCCGACATCTGGCTGACCCCCATGCCGAACCGCCGGCTGAGCGTCGCCGAGCGTGAGACCAAGAGTGCTGTGATGATGGTACGCCAGGACCGGCTCGACGTCTCGCGCGCCTGGACCGCCGGCCAGATGGGCATCGTGCGCGCCGCCGCCCAGGATCCGGCGGTCGAACGCATCTTCGTCAACGCCGCCATCAAGAAGGCGATGTGCCGCGACGCCACCGGCGACCGCTCCTGGCTCGGCAAGGTGCGCCCGATGTATGGGCACGACTATCATTTCCATGTCCGCATCACCTGCCCGCGCGGCAGCCCGACCTGCACGCCGCAAAAGCCGCCGACAGGCGACGAGGGCTGCGGCAAGGAACTCGACTACTGGTTCTCGGATGCGGTGCTGCATCCCAAGCCCCGCCCCAAGCCTCCGCACCCGCCGCGCCAGCTCACCCTGAGCGATCTGCCCGCCGCCTGCAGCCAGGTGATTGCGGCGCCATAGGTCCACGGCGCCGCACGCAAGGAAACGGGCGGTGCCCGGGGCGAGACGAGGTCAGTCGTCGGGATGGCCCGCCTTGGCCTGCAGCAAGTCGGAAAAGGCCAGCAATACGCCCGAGATCATGAACACCATGTGGATGCCGACCAGCCAGTAGAGGTCGCGGTCGGTCAGCTTCTCGATCTGCATGAAGCCCTTCAGGAGCTGGATAGCGGAAATCAGCACGATCGAGGCCAGCAGCTTGAGCTTGAGGCCGGCGAAATCGACCTTGGTCATCCAGGACGGCCAGGACAGATGTTCGGTACCATCGATCTTCGAGACGAAATTCTCATAGCCCGAGAAGATGACGATCAGGATCAGGCTGCCGAGCAGGGCCAGATCGACCAGCTCCAGCACGCCGATCACCGTTTCCTCGGTCGTGAAGCCATAGGCGCCCACGACATAATGGAGCAGTTCCTGCCCGAATTTCAGCAGGACGACGAACAAGGCGATAACCAGCCCGATATAGAAGGGCGCCAGCACCCAGCGCGAGGCGACGAGGCAGCGCTCGATCATTTTTTCCATGTGGAATCTCAACCCGATTGAACAATCGCGGGCAAAATAGAGGGACGCGCCCGGCGTGGGAACCCAGCCTTGCCAAATTGTAATCGAGTCGGATGGGTATCGCGGCCCAAGGCCGACTAGCCGGCTATTTGAGGCGCAGGATCTCGACACCGGCCATGGCGCCCGGCACGGCGCGCGGCTTTTCGACATGCACGCGCACCGCAGCAGCGCGGTCGAAGGCGAGGCAGCGCTGCGCCAGCCGCTCGGCGAACGTCTCCAGCAGGTCGACATGGCCAGCGGCCAGGTCCCGCCCGATGGCGGCGATCTTGTCATAGTCGATCGTGCCCTCGATATCGTCGTCGCCGAAACGGGCTTCGGCCAAAGTCAACTCGACATCGACGACCAGGGGCTGGGTCACGCCCTTCTCATGCTCGTAATAGCCGATATGGGCTTCGAGATTGAGGGCGCGCAGAAAGACGCGGCTATAGGATCGCTGTTCGGTCATGGCAGCGAGACATGACACACTCAGCCGGGAATGGCCATCGCCGTTTCGCCCGTTGCTGGCGCCACCCTGCCATTCAGCGGATTGTCGGGATCCCAGCCATAGAGGGTCTCGCCGAAACGCATGTCGCGCGCATCGAGGTGGATCAGGCGGCCGGTGAGGCCGGTACCGAAGCCGACGATCTCGCGGATCGCCTCCAGCGCCATCATCGAGCCGGCAACGCCGGCGAGCGCACCGAGCACGCCGGCCTCCGAGCAGCTCGGAATGGTCCCCGGCGGCGGCTTCTGCGGGAAGAGGCAGCGCCAGGTCGGATTGGGTTCCCCCTCGGCATTGGTCTCGAAGGGCCTCAATGTGGTCAGCATGGCGTCGAATACGCCGAGCGCGCCCATGATCAGCGGCTTGCGGCCATGGAAGCAGGCATCGGAGACGGCATAGCGGGTGTCGAAATTGTCCGAGCCATCGATCACCAGGTCATAGGCGGCGATCAGCTCCGCCGCATTGGCAGGATCGATGCGCAGGGCATGCGGAACCACCGTGACATGCGGGTTGAGCCTTGCGATCGCCTCGCTGGCCGTCTCGACCTTGGGCCGGCCTATATCGGGCGTGGCATGGATGATCTGGCGCTGCAGATTGGAGAGCGAGACGGTATCGTCATCGACGATGCCGAGCATGCCGACGCCCGCCGCCGCCAGATAGAGCAGCACCGGCGCACCGAGCCCGCCGGCGCCGACCACCAGGATGCGGGCCCGCGACAGGGCCTGCTGCCCGGCGCCGCCGACCTCGTGCATGACGACATGCCGGGCGTAGCGCTCCAGCTCTTGCGATGAGAATGCCATGGGGCAAATGTAGATACTTGCCCGAAAGGGCGCAATGATCGGAGCGCGGACTTCTCGGCGACATGCCTGCATGTCGCGATATCCGCTCTTGCTTTTCTATCACGCCCGACGCTTGCGGACAGAAAGAGCGGACTGGAAGTCCGCGCTCCGATCATTGCTCCCATGCTCGCCTTCTCGATGCGAGCCTGTATGATCGCGCTCCAAGAATCAGTCCTGAATAGACCGAAGACGAGGCCACGATGACTTCTGCTCCGCGCGCCCCCGGAAAGGGCGACCACGTCTTCCTGGTCGACGGTTCGTCCTTCATCTTCCGGGCCTATTTCCAGTCGATCAACCAGGACGCCCGCTACAATTACCGCTCCGACCGCCTGCCGACGGGCGCGGTGCGCCTGTTTTGCAACGTGCTGCACAAGATGATCAAGGAAGGGGTGATGGGCAAGCAGCCCACCCATCTCGGCATCATCTTCGACAAGTCGGAAGATTCCTTCCGTAAGGAGATCTACCCGCCCTATAAGGGCCACCGGCCGCCGCCGCCGGAAGAGCTGGTGCCGCAATTCCCGCTGATGCGCGTCGCCGTGCGCGCCTTCGGCCTGAAGCCGGTGGAACAGACGCGCTACGAGGCGGACGACCTGATCGCCACCTATTGCGACATCGCCGTCAAGGCCGGCGCCGACGTCACCATCGTTTCCGCCGACAAGGACCTGATGCAGCTGATCCGGCCGGGCGTGGTGATGTTCGATCCCGCTTCGGGCGACCAGAAGGCCAAGGGCTCGCGCCCCGAGCGCCTGATCGCCGAGCCCGAAGTGCTCGAAAAGTTCGGCGTGACGCCGGACAAGGTGGTGGATGTGCAAGCCCTGGCCGGCGATTCCACCGACAATGTCCCCGGCGTGCCCGGCATCGGCGTCAAGACGGCGGCGCAGCTGATCAACGAATATGGCGACCTCGAAGGGCTTCTCGCCCGGGCCGGCGAGATCAAGCAGCCCAAGCGTCGCGAGAGCCTGACCGATCCCGAAAACGTCAAGCTCGCCCGCATCTCGCGCGAACTGGTCAAGCTGGTCACCGACGTCACCCTGGAAACGCCGATCGAGGACCTGATCGCCCCCGGGCTCGATGCCAAGGGCGCCATCGCCTTCCTGAAGGCGATGGAATTCTCAACTTTGACCCGTCGCATCGCCGAGGATGCCGGCCTCGACGTCGCCGATATCCCGGCCGACGAGGCCCTGAAGATCCCCGACAGCGATTTCTCGCCCGCCCCTGCCCGGGCGCCGGCGCCCAGGCCGAGCGCCGACGGCGCCGTTCCTGCTCCGGCGGTTGCCACCGGGGCCGGCACGCCCTCTGCCGTGGTGGAGAGCGTCAAGGCCAGGCTCGCGGCCATCCCCTTCGACGCCGGCTCCTATGAAACCGTCGCCAGCCTGGAAGCGCTCGATGGCTGGATCAGCAGGGCCCGTGAGCTTGGCTATGTCGCCTTCGACACCGAAACCACCTCGCTCGATGCCCTGCAGGCCGATCTCGTCGGCTTCTCCCTGTCGGTCGAGCCGGGCAAGGCCTGCTATGTGCCGTTGCGCCATCGCGACAAGGCAGACCTGTTCGGCGGCGGCATGATGGCCGGCCAGGTCGATGTGCCGGAGGCGCTGAAGCGGCTCAAGGGATTGCTCGAAGACCCCGGCGTCTTGAAGATCGGCCAGAACCTCAAATACGACACGCTGGTGATGGGCGAGGAGAACGTCAGGGTCGCGCCCTATGACGATACCATGCTGATGTCCTATGTCGTCGATGGCGGGCGCGGCAATCACGGCATGGACGAACTCTCGTCACGCCATTTCGGCCACAAGCCGATCGCCTTTTCCGAGGTCTGCGGTTCCGGCAAGTCGCTGATCGGCTTCGACCAGGTCACCATCGAGCGCGCCACCGCCTATGCCGCCGAGGATGCCGACGTCACGCTGCGCCTGTGGCTGCTGCTCAAGGCCCGCCTGGTCGCCGAAGGCCTGGTCACCATCTACGAGACGCTGGAGCGCCCGCTCGTCGCCGTGCTCGCCAAGATGGAATCGCGCGGCATCATGATCGACCGCCAGATCCTGGCGCGCCTGTCGGGTGAATTCGCCCAGAGCGCCGCCCGGCTCGAGGCCGAGATCCACGAGCTTGCCGGCGAGAATTTCAATGTCGGCTCGCCCAAGCAGCTCGGCGACATCCTGTTCGGCAAGATGGGCCTGCCCGGCGGCAAGAAGACCCCAACAGGCCAATGGGCGACCTCGGCCCAGGTCCTGGAGGACCTGGCCGACCAGGGCCTGGAACTGCCGCGCCGCATCGTGGCCTGGCGCCAGCTCACCAAGCTCAAATCGACCTATACCGACGCGCTGCCCACCTATGTGAACCCGAAATCCGGCCGGGTGCACACCTCCTACTCCCTGGCGGCAACCACCACGGGGCGCCTGTCCTCCTCCGAGCCCAATCTGCAGAACATCCCGGTGCGCACCGAGGAAGGCCGCAAGATTCGCTCGGCCTTCATCGCCGCCCCCGGCGCCAAGCTGATCTCGGCCGACTATTCGCAGATCGAACTGCGCGTGCTCGCCCATGTCGCCGAAATCCCGCAGCTGACCAAGGCTTTCGAGGATGGCGTCGACATTCACGCCATGACGGCCTCCGAAATGTTCGGCGTGCCGGTACAAGGCATGGATCCCCAAGTACGGCGACGCGCCAAGGCCATCAATTTCGGCATCATCTACGGCATTTCCGCCTTCGGCCTCGCCAACCAACTCTCGATCCCGCGCGAGGAAGCCAGCGCCTATATCAAGAAATATTTCGAGCGCTTCCCCGGCATCCGCGATTACATGGACCGGATGAAGGCCGAATGCCGCGCGAACGGCTATGTCGAGACCGTCTTCGGCCGCAAAATGCATTTTCCGGCAATCGAATCGAAGAACCCTTCCGAGCGGGCCTTCGTCGAGCGGCAATCCATCAATGCGCCGATCCAGGGCTCGGCCGCCGACATCATCCGCCGCGCCATGAGCCGTATGGACGCCGCCCTCCTCACGGCCGGCCTCTCGGCCAAGATGCTGCTCCAAGTGCATGACGAACTCGTCTTCGAGGCGCCGGAGGAGGAAGTCGAGGCCACGTTGCCCGTGGTCTCCCAGGTGATGGAGCATGCGGCCCTCCCGGCCCTGCAACTCAAGGTGCCGCTGCAGGTCGATGCGCGGGCCGCCGGCAATTGGGAAGAGGCGCATTGAGCTATCGGGTCATTCCGCACGCAGTGCTGCACCGCAGATGCGGAACCGCGTTGAAATATGCGTCCTATCGGCAGGCGATCCCGGATCTGCGCAGTGGCACTGCGCGCCGCAGCGCGTCCGGGATGACATTGGGAAGCTGGGCCTCCTACGATTACTCCTTTGTAACGCGCCCCAATTCCGGCCGGTTCTTGTCGGATTGAGGTGCAGCACCCACATGGGAGGCGTTGCGGCCTACCCCCCTCAGGAAGCAGCCGCGAAGGAGAGTCAGGATGACCCCCAACGAAAAAGCCCTCATCGAGGACCTGTTCAATCGCCTGCGCAGTTCCGCCCCCACCGGGCGCGACAACGAGGCGGAAGCCGCCATCGCCGCCGAGATGGCCCGTTCGCCGGGCGCCGCCTATGCGCTGGTGCAGACGGTGCTGGTGCAGGATCACGCCCTGCGCGAGGCGCATGCCAAGGTGCAGGCCGCCGAAACGGCCGCCCAGCAAGCTCCGCAGGCGCCTCAGCAGCCCGCACAGCCGCAATCCATCCTCGAGCGCGCCGGCTCGGCCCTGCAGGGCTTCGGTGGCCAGCGCAACCAGGCCCAGCCGGGCCAGGTGCCTCCGCAGCAGGCCGAGCAGCCCGCGCGTGGCGGCGGCTTCCTGCAGGGTGCCTTGCAGACGGCGGCCGGTGTCGCCGGCGGCGCCTTGCTGTTCGAGGGCGTGCGCTCGATGTTCGGTGGCGGTGGCGGCCTGTTCGGTGGCGGCAGCTCGGCCCCCTGGGGCGAAGGCAACACCACCATCAACGAGACCATCATCAACGAAAGCGCCGACAAGGGCCGCGACAACGACGACAATGTGCGCGACGCCAGTTACGATTCGAATGACGACGACGATGATGGCGACTATGATTCAGACGATTCCGGCGGCAGCGACGACAGCTGGATCTGATCGCCGCCCGATATGAAGGGCGATCGTTCATAAGAAAACCCCGGCCAGATGGTCGGGGTTTTTGCATGACAAGGGGCATCTCTGCCCGAATGCAGGGACAATTACAGCCCTTCGAACAGGGCGCTGGAAATGTAGCGCTCGGCGAAGGAGGGCACGATCACCACGATGGACTTGTTGTCCATGCCGGGGCGAGCCGCCAGTTCCAGGGCGGCAGCAACGGCCGCGCCGGAGGAGATGCCGCAGGGAATGCCCTCGATGCGGGCGAGCAGGCGGGCGGTGTCGAAGGAGGTCTGGTTGCCGACGGTGATGATGTCGTCGATCACCGAGCGGTCGAGCACATCCGGCACGAAGCCGGCGCCGATGCCCTGGATCTTGTGCGGGCCGGGCTGGCCGCCCGACAGCACCGGCGAATCCTCCGGCTCCACGGCGACGATCTTGAGATCGGGCTTGCGCGGCTTCAGGACCTGGCCGACGCCGGTAATGGTGCCGCCGGTGCCCACGCCCGAGACGAAATAATCGATGTCACCCTTGGTGTCGTTCCAGATTTCCTCGGCCGTGGTGAGGCGATGGATCTCGGGATTGGCGGGATTGCGGAATTGCTGGGGAATGATGGCGCTCGGCAATTCCTTGACGATCTCCTCGGCCTTGGCGACCGCGCCGCGCATACCCTGGGCAGCCGGGGTGAGAACGAGTTCGGCACCGAGCAAAGCCAGCATCTTGCGGCGCTCGATCGACATCGATTCCGGCATGACCAGGATCAGGCGATAGCCGCGGGCAGCGGCGACGAAGGCGAGAGCGATGCCGGTATTGCCGGAGGTCGGCTCGACCAGCACGGTATCGGGCTTGAGATGGCCCGACTTCTCCAGCGCATCGATCATGCTGACGCCGATGCGGTCCTTGACGCTGGCGATCGGATTGAAGAATTCGAGCTTGGCGAGGATACGCGCCTTGACGTTCTTGGCCTTGGCCAGCCGGTTGAGCTGCACCAGCGGGGTATCACCGATGGTCTCGGTGATCGACTGGTAGATGCGGCCGCGGCCGGGCACATGATTGGCATTCGCCATGGGGAACGTCCTTGATTGAAAGCGGCTGGAATTCAACATTAATCCACGAAAATGTCGAGGTTAATATTGAATTACAGATATTAAATGTTCTTTAGGTGACAAAATCTTCAGATCGCGAAGTCGATATTGGCCGGTGTGCCGCCGAAGACGTGCTTTCGCTCGGCATCCCGGCACAGATCCTCGACGGTGATCTGGTCGAGTTCGGCCAGGAAGGATTGCGAGGCCTGGTTCACCGCCGGCGCGATGACCTGGTCGACCAAGGTCGAGACCGGCGCGGGATCCTCCTCGCCGGCGGCATCGGTCATCGCGGCGCGCACGATGTCGCCGACGCTGATGCGTCGTCTCTCGCGCGCCAGTTCATAGCCGCCCCTGGGACCGCGTACGCCCTTTAGGATGTTGTGGCGCACCAGGGTCTGCAGCAAGGTTTCCAGATGGCGCGGCGGCAAGGCATGGCGGGAGGCAAGAGCCTTGGCCGCGACCGGCGTGGGCCTCGAATGATGGGCGATATCCACCACGGCGGCGAGGCCAAGCAAGGAACGGCGCGAAAGCAATTGCATGTCGACCCCCTGATACGGTCCTATTTCAGAGCAAAGAGCGTTCATGACTGAATGCCCATTTGCTCTGACTTCTTGTTCGACGCGTCTTTGTGATTCGAGTGATTTTCTCGAACCGCAAAACGCTTTAGGTTGCGGTGCCCGTCGAACCGAAGCCGCCGCTGCCACGAGCGGTCGAATCGACTTCCGCCGTTTCGACCAGGACAGACAACGTCACCGGCGCAATGACCAACTGGGCGATTCGCATGCCATGGGTGATGGCGAAGGATTCTACACTCAGATTGATCAGGGCGACTTTAATCTCACCGCGATAATCGGCGTCTATCGTACCGGGTGCGTTCAAAACGGTAATTCCGCTTTTCACAGCCAATCCGGAACGTGGGCGCACTTGTCCTTCATAGCCCTGTGGAATTTGGAAAACCAGCCCGGTCGGCACCAGAGCACGCATCATCGGTGCAAGAACCAGGGTTTCCCCAGGACCCAGCGCTGCCGGCAGGTCGAGACCCGCCGCCCCCTCGCTCTGATAGGCGGGCAGCGGCAGGTCACCGGCATGGGCGAGTCTCTTGACGGGAATGGTCAGGGTCATGGCAATCCTAGAGGCTGTGTGCCGATGTCCGCCATCGGCAATCCAATCGAACGGAACCGGCATTCGGGGAGGAAATCTGCGGGCACGCGGAGGAAAAAGGCGATCAGGCGATCAGGCGACCGGCGCGCCGGCCAATTCGCCAAAGCGGGCCACCAGCGCCCGGGCGACCGCATCCTTGTCCATATCGGGCCATGTCTCGACGCCCGAGGCCGAGACCAGATGGACGCGATTGCGGTCCCCGCCCATCACGCCGCTCTCCGGCGAGACGTCGTTGGCGACGATGAGATCGCAGCCCTTGCGGGCGAGCTTGGCCTTGGCATGCTCGACGACGTGCTCGGTCTCCGCCGCGAAACCGACGACCAGGGACGGCCGATTCGCCTTGTCCTTTGCGATGGTGGCGAGGATGTCGGGATTTTCCACCAGCGAAAAGCTCGGCGTGGCCTCGGCGCCCTTCTTGATCTTCTGGGCACCGGCATCGGCCACGCGCCAATCGGCCACCGCCGCCGCAAAGATGGCGATGTCGGCCGGCAGCGCGGTGCTGACGGCGTCCAGCATTTCGCGCGCCGTTTCCACCGGCACCAGGTTCACCCCGGGCGGCGGCAGCAGCGCAACCGGCCCGGAGACCAGGGTGACGCGCGCTCCCGCGGCCAGGGCCGCTGCGGCAATGGCATAGCCCTGCTTGCCGGACGAACGGTTGGCGATGTAGCGCACGGGATCGATCGGCTCATGCGTCGGCCCGGCCGTCACCAGCACATGCTTGCCGGCGAGCGGCAGGGCCGGCAACAGGCGCGTATCGGCGCGTACCGAGCCCGGCAGCGGAATGAAGGTCGGCCCCGCCAGCGCCTTCTCGATCGCAGCGACGATCTCCAGGGGCTCGGCCAGGCGGCCCGGCCCGTATTCGCCGCAAGCCATCTCGCCGTCATTCGGGCCGACGAAGAGCACGCCGTCCTCGCGCAATTGGGCGATGTTGCGCTGGGTCGCCGGATGCAGCCACATGCGCACATTCATGGCCGGGGCGACCAGCACGCTCTTGTCGGTCGCCAGAAGCGTGGTGGAAGCAAGATCATTGGCGAGCCCCTGCGCCATCTTGGCGAGGAGATCGGCCGTCGCCGGCGCCACCACCAGCAGATCGGCATCGCGCGACATCTCGATATGCCCCATCTCGGCCTCGTCCGTCAGCGAGAACAGGTCGGTATAGACCTTGTCGCCGGTGAGGGCGGAGACGGAGAGCGGCGTGACGAAGGCTTCGCCGGCCTTGGTCAGGACCGCCCGCACATCGGCACCGCGCTCGCGCAGGCGGCGGATCAGTTCGAGGCCCTTATAGGCTGCGATGCCGCCGCCGATGATCAGAAGGATGCGCTTGCCGACGAGAGTGGTGGACATGGATCGACCCGCCTGGAGCCATTATCGCGTTGTGCCAGAGCGTGTTGCGATTGAACGGTGTCACCGGGAATCGCAAAGACGCCCGAGCCAATCCGACGAATTGGCTTGGAAACAAGAAACTGCTGCCCACACATAAATAGCGCGACCGGGGGATTCAATCGTTTCGGTGTTTTCCAGCCTGAAGGTCCATCCCTGCCGGATGGGCCAGCCAGGCGAATCGGTCCATCCCCGCATAGCGAATCGGATCGTTGGGCGGCGGGGACGGCATGCCGTCAAGGATGAGGCTGGCAATCCTGTCGTAATCACCGTCGAAATGGTGGCCGCCCGGCACCTCGACCACCTGCACCTTGCCGGCATCGACATCGTTGCAGCCCGACCGCGCGCCTTCATCGGCACCATGGAAGCACTGGATATGGGGGCCGTCTATGGCGGCGACGGCTGGGATCGTCCCCCTGCGCCCACCGGCGACCTTCATGAAGCCGACGGCGTAGTCGGCTTCCCGCGAGAGGCCGAGCAGCGAGACCTGGCGAATGCGCGCACGCAGGTCGTCGGACAGGCGCGCATAGATCGTGGCTGCGATATCGGCGCCGAAGGAATAGCCGACCAGGACGACCGGCCGGCCGGGGCCGATCGCGGCTGCCATCCTGTCGATCGCGGCCGCAACCTCCTCGGGAGAACGGCGATGGATGAAATAGGCCAGGCTGTTCAGGCCGATCGTGGTCACGCCGGCGCGGGCAAGTCCCTCGGCGATACCGTCGTCGATGCCCCACCAGCCGCCATTGCCCGATAGCAGGATCGCAACCGGCCCGTCATCGCGCTTGCCCTTGATCACGACGACCGGCAGGTCGCGCAAGGAGGCGGGCACATTGGCATTGTCGGGGGCGGCCAATCCACCCCAGACCCCGCCAAAAGCCTGCGGAAACCAGCGCGGCAGGACCTTTGCGTCGACAAAGACGCCACCCGCGGCGAGAAGGGTCAGAAAGGCGAAACGCCGGAATGTCAGGGAACGGACCATGGGACGGCACGAAACAGATGAACTGTCTGTTCCTGTGCCCGGAACATGGCGCGACGATGGCGGCCCGGAACCGCCATGGATATGGCGTGTCGACCTCTCAGACCCATCGATCGATGGAGCTGAGAGGTCGACACTCCATCTATCCGGCTCGATCAGCGCGGCGCCAGCACCATCACCATCTGGCGGCCTTCGAGCGAGGCATCGGATTCCACCTTGGCGATCAGGCCGGTGTCATCCTTGACGCGGTTGAGCAGGCGATAGCCGATCTCCTGATGCGCCATTTCACGGCCACGGAAGCGCAAGGTGACCTTGACCTTGTCGCCTTCCTCGAAGAAGCGCTTCATGGCCTTCATCTTGACGTCATAGTCGTGATCGTCGATGGCCGGCCGGAGCTTGATCTCCTTGATCTCGACCGTCTTCTGATTCTTGCGGGCCTCGGCGGCCTTCTTCTGCTCGTTGAACTTGAACTTGCCGTAGTCCATGATCTTGCAGACCGGGGGCTCGGCATTGGCGGCCACCTCGACCAGGTCCAGTCCGGCTTCAAAGGCCATGGCGATCGCCGCCCTGGTGTCGGTGACACCGCGATTCTGCCCGTCCTGATCGATCAGCATGACTTCGCGGTTCCGAATCTCCTCATTGATGCGCGGGCCGTCCTTGACGACGGGTGCGTTTGTCCTCATAGGGCGACGAATGGCGGTAAACTCCTCTACCATGAATTGATTTGGGCAAGCCGGCGGCTTCGCGTCGAAGCCCGCGCCCGGATGCGGGAAGATGTTGCCGAAGCGCCCGGAAGTCAACGCTTTCATGCCCGATGCGCGAAATTTAGATCACAAATCAGCCCGATAGACTGTCACGGGCTCGCCATGCGGCGAACAATTCGCGGCTTTTGGCTCACTCGTCTTTGAGCTTGCGGCTCTTCATCAGAAGGTCGGCATAGACATCGAGCGTGGCATTGCACATCACGTCCAGCGAGAAATGTGCCTCGACATGCGCGCGGGCCCGCGCCGCAAGGCCATCGCGGGCCGAAGCGCCCAGGGTCAGCGCCTCGTGCAGGGCCTCGGCCAGGGCTTCGGCATCGCCCACGGGCGTGCGCCAGCCCGTACGCAGATTGCCGACGATCTCCGGCGGAGCCAGCACGGTTTCGGAGGTGGCGCCATGGTCGGCCACCACCACCGGGCAGCCCATGGCCTGCGCTTCCACCGCCGTGCGTCCGAAAGCTTCCGGGCTGGTGGACGGAATGGCGACCGCTGCCGCGGAGAGATAGGCGGCCGGCATGTCCGAGCAATGACCGACGCGCAGCACCAGCCCCTTGAGGCCGCGCTCGGCGATGCGCGTCTCGAGCTCGGCGACATAGCCATCCCGGCCCTGGGCATCGCCCGCCAGGACGAAGACGGTATCCTCGATGCCCTTCTGCTTGAGGAGGGCGGCGGCGTCGATCAGCACGCGCTGGCCTTTCCAGCCGGTGAGACGGCCGGGCAGCAGCACGATGCGCTGATGCGGCGCCACGTTCCAGGCCCGGCGCAACGTCTCCACGCGCTCGAAAGACACGGCCGAGGGCGTGAAGGCCGTCAGGTCGGTACCGCGATGGATGACGCGCAGGCGCTCCGCCGCCTCCGGCCAGTTTTCCTTGATGGTGGCGGCGGTGAAATTCGAATTGGCGATGACGACATCGGCCTGCGCCATCACGCCGTTGTAGCGCTTCTTCCATTCGGAACTCGCCGAATAGGCACCATGATAGGTGGTGACGAAGGGCAGGTTGAGCTTCTTGGTGGCGAGGCGGGCCGACCAGGCCGGCGCGCGCGAGCGGGCATGGATGAGATCGACCTTCTCCTCGCGGACCAGGCGTTCCAGCCGGCGGGCATTGCCCCAGATGCGCAGCGGATTCTTGGTCGAGGCGTTGAACGGGATCCAAAGGCCGCCACGGGCCTGCAGCTCGCCGACCAGCCGACCGCCTTCGGTGGCGACCAAGGCCCGAGCACCCGCCCGCGTCAGCGCATCGGCGATGTCGATGGTGGTGCGCTCGGCACCACCGGCATCCAGAGCCGGAATGATCTGCAGCACGGTGATACCGGCAAAGCGTTCCTCCTTCGGCCGTCGGCCGACCGGGCGAGCTTTGGACGAGAAATCGGACATGGGTGCAGATTTTTCCGGCTTGGTTCGGCGTGATGATGAGGGTGGCCAATGGACGTTGGTCCATGACACCCTCTATAGAGCGCCCCATGTTCTAAATGAAAGGTGATGCAGCGCAGGATTTTCGGGCCGGCCCTGCATATTTTTTCGGGCGTCCCCCCAGAACGCGCCGCCGCACCAGCAAGAGGAAGTGACCGGATGACCAGCAACCCCGCCATGATCAGTGTCGGCGAAGGCCCGTCCAGCCGCACGATTGCCTGGCGTCACCAGCCCGGACGCGGCCCGGATGTGGTATGGCTCGGCGGCTTCCGCTCCGACATGCAGGCGACCAAGGCCAGTTTTCTGGCCGAGTGGGGCGCACGTCACCATCGGGCGGTGACGCGATTCGATTATTCCGGCCATGGCGAATCAGGTGGCCGCTTCGAGGAGGGCACCATCGGCTCCTGGCTCGAGGATGCCCTGGCCGTGATCCGCGAAGGCGTGCAGACGCCGCCGATCCTGGTCGGCTCCTCGATGGGAGGCTGGATCGCCCTGCTGGCTGCGCGGGCGCTGGCCGGCACACCGCTGGCACCGGCCGGCATGGTGCTGATCGCCCCCGCCGCCGATTTCACCGAGCGGCTGATGTGGAACCAGTTCCCCGATGCGGTGAAGCGCGAGATCATGGACAAGGGCGCCTGGCTGCGCCCCTCCGACTATTCGCCCGAGCCCTATCCGATCACCCGCGCGCTGATCGAGGAAGGCCGCAATCATCTTCTTCTCGGCGACATGGTGAAAACCGGCTGCCCCGTCCATATATTGCAGGGGATGGAGGATCCGGACGTGCCCTGGCAGCATGCCATGGCACTGGTCGAGAGTCTGGCCGAGGACGACGTGACGGTGACGCTGATCAAGGATGGCGACCATCGCCTGTCGCGCCCGCAGGATCTCGACAAGCTGGTCGAAGCGGTGGAGGGCATTGCGCCCAAATCGCAGCTCCTTCTATAATTGAGAGGTCCTGACCGGCCTTGACCCGGTTGCTGGAGCGGAGAGAAAGATGTTCATTCAGACCGAGGCGACGCCGAATCCCTCGACCCTCAAATTCCTGCCCGGCCGCGAAGTGCTGCCCGAAGGCACCACGCTGCACATGACGAATGCCGCCGAGGGCGTGCAATCGCCGCTGGCGCAGAAGCTCTTTTCCATCGAGGGCGTCGCCGGCGTGTTCTTCGGCTCGGACTTCATCACCATCACCCGCTCGGGTGTGGAGTGGCAGCACCTCAAGCCGGCCGTGCTCGGCGCGATCATGGAGCATTACCTCTCCGGCGTGCCGATCCTCAATGCGGATGTCGCGCCGCTGGAGGAAGGCGAGGAGTTCTTCGACGAGGCGGACGAGGATACGGTCGAGACCATCAAGGACCTGCTCGAGACCCGCGTGCGCCCGGCCGTGGCGGCCGATGGCGGCGACATCACCTTCCGCGGCTATCGCGAAGGCGTAGTCTATCTCGCCATGAAGGGCGCCTGCTCGGGCTGCCCCTCCTCCACGGCCACGCTGCGCAACGGCATCCAGAACCTGCTGCGCCATTTCGTGCCCGAAGTGCAGGAAGTCCGCGCGGCCTGAGGCGGCGGGGTCCTGTGACGAGTGGCATCGACCGGCCGCTTTCATCAATGTTTAAGGCAGCAGGTGCTTAATCCCCTCGGGGGGCCGGAGTTCGCTACGGCCATGCGCCTGCTGCTATCCATATTCTTTACGAGCGCCCTGTTCGGCGCAGTCCAGGCCCAATCCGCACCGCTGACGGAACGACGCCTGATTGACATGTTCGATGCGCGCCTCGTCCGGGACGGGCTGGATCCGATCCGGGCCTGCCGAGGGAAGGACGATGAGTCCTATGCCTGCACGTTCGACGACGCCGAATATCTGACGACGATCACGCCGAGGGGCGATGTCACCGGCTCGATCGGCACGTCCCGTTCACCCACCTCGATGACCATCGTCCTCGCCGGCAATGCGATCGATTCGATCGGCCTGGTGGGCGACCGGGCTAGCCCGGCGGACCTGATCAACTTCACCGCCCACCTTGAAAGCCTGCTTCACACGATCGAGCCGGAGAAGAGTGATTACGACATCGAGCAGGACACGCTCGATCTCGGCGTGATGCGCGGCGATTCCGATGGCGATATCGGCAGGGCCCGGGTCGTTACCGAGGGCTTCGCCACCATCCGCTGTCTCAACCAGCGCTTCGTGGTGAGCCCCGGCATTGCCTGCATGATCACGATGAGGCCGACCGGCTGAACTTTCTTCAGCTCGCATCGGATGGATAATTGGGAAACGGGCGTTTCCGAAACGCCCGTTTCCCGGGATGCAAAATGCCTTATTCCCACTCGAAGAAGTCTGGATGGGTCCGGCGCCATTCCGACACGCGCTCGCGATGGGCGCCGATCATTTCGCCGAACTGGACGCAGGCCCGGCGGTCGCCCCTGTCGCAGCCTGCATGCAGACGATCGAGGCGGTCGACATAGGGATCATAGGCGACCGGGGCCGGCTCATACACCGGTGCAGGCCGCGGCGGCGGGGCGGGACGATCGGCCAGCGCCTGGCCGAGCAGGACGCCGCCGACCGCCCCAAGCGCTGCGCCGCCGACAAAAGCGCCGGTGCGGCCGTCGCCTGCAGAGGCCGGCGTGGCCGCCAATGCCGTCGTCACGCAAAGCATTGCGGCTGAAAGGCAGATCTTCATCGTCATTGTAACAGGAACTCCGATTTGATTACCCCAGCATTGTCAGTAAAATATCGCGATCCATCTTAAGGCTCGATGAACAACAATGGTTTATTTTGAATATCTATTCCTAATAAATCAGTAATTATTGTGACGAATAGACAGATTTAAGCCACAATCCTGAACAGATTGACTGATTTGATTACGACCCCGACGCTTCAGGCAACAAGCCCAGCCAGCGGTTGAACCGACAGCGAATCCGGGAAGACAGCCGATCCCAACACCATCGGCGAGAGGCCGAACTGGTCGGCGAGCAATCCCTTCAGCACACTGCGCACATCCGTGGTCGGCTTGAGATCGCGGCCTTCGTGAAGCTGGGCGATCTTCAAGCCCGGCCAGTCGGCGACGACGCGCCCTCCCTTGAGTGCACCACCCGCCAGGAGCATGATCGTCCCGGTGCCGTGATCGGTTCCTTCGGTGCCGTTGATGCGCGCGGTGCGGCCGAATTCGGTGACGGCGACCACGACCGTATCCTGCCAATGCTGGCCCAGGCCGCTTTCGAACGCTGCAAAAGCGCCATCGAGGCCGCCGAGCAGGGTCGCGAGCCGGCCCGTTGCTCCACCTTCGTTGACATGGGTATCCCAGCCATCGAAGGCGAGCGCCGCCACGCGCGGACCGTCATCGGCCGCGATCAGGCGGGCAGCCCCCTCGGCCGCCTGGCGCATGCCGGCGGCGCTGTCGAGCCCGCCCTTGCGTTTGGTCATGCCCATGCCATCCCCGGCCGCCATGCGTTCAGCCTCGAGCCCCCTGCGCAAGGCGGAGGCGAGGATCGGATCACGGTGGTCGTAGAGATCGAGAAGGCGCGCCGCGAGATCATCGCCCGCATCCGGCAGCACTTGCGGAGCCCAGCCGAGCACCGGTGCGGCGCCCCGCATCACCAGGGGCGTCGAAGGCCCGACGGCGAGACCGCCCTGCGGCGCGACACGGTCGCCGGCAGGAAGGCTGGCGAGAGCGCGGTTGAGCCAACCCGTCGCGGTATGGCCTGCCCCCGGAAAGCCACTCTCCAGCACGTCCTGCCCGTCGAAATGGGAGCGCTCGCGATAGCCGGTGGCAGCAGCGTGTACCACCAGCGCCTGCCGGGCCTGGAACAGCCGGGCAAAGGTCGGCAGGGCCGGATGGAGAGCGAAGAACCCGTCCAGGGGCAGGGCTGGATGTGGTCCATCGAGCGCCAGGGCGATATCGCCATGCAATCCGCGATAATCGGGATCACCGACCGGCGCCACGGTCGAGAGCCCGTCCAGCGCTCCGCGCAGAACGAGCACGACCAGGCGCGGATCCCTCGTGCCCGCCGCTCGGGCAAAACGCGGCAGATAGGCCCAGCCGAAGAGGGCGCCACCGGCCAGCAGGACAGCGCGACGGGAGGGATGCGGACGCTCGCACAATGGATGCATGGCTATCTCCTCTGGAATTCGGGGGCCATCAACAGCAATGCCACCGCCTGCTGGCGCGATTCGGCGCGGCTGACGGCCTGGCGCGTCTCGGCCGATGCCGAGGGGCCGATGAGGGCATCCAGGAGATCGGCGGGCTCGGCAAGACTCCTGGCCTGGCGCGCCGCCTGCCAGGCGATGTCGAGGCGCATCGCCATGCCCGCCGGGGACGCCTGTGCATCGACGAGATCGGAAAAGCCGTTCGGGCCGGGCGGCTGCCACAGGGGAGCGCCCAGCGCCGCCAGCCAATTGAGGGTCTGGCCGGGATCAGCATCCGGGCCAGGGCCGATACCGCGCCGCAAGGCGAGAACGAAATCGAGAGGCGAGCGCATCTTCGCCAGGGGCTGCGACCAGGCTTCCGGCGCGTTGACCAGCGCCATGGCAAGGGTGCGAAGATCGCCGTCCGTCTTGATGAAAATCTCCGCCAGGCGCGCGACCATCGGGGCCGGTGGATCGTCCGCGATGAAATGGCGCGCGATCTTCGTGGCGATATGCCGGGCCGTGGCGGGATGGCGAGCGAGATCGTTGAGCACGGCCTCGGCCTGGCCCATGCCGCCAGCCGGATAGGTCTTGCCGAGGAAGACCTGGTCGCCCGGCTCATGCGTGCTGGCATTGAAGACGAAGCTGCCAGGCTCGCCGAGCCGCCCTTCCCGCCCCGCCACCATCCAGCCGGTGAGGATGCGCGCGAAGGCGGTCACGTCGGCCTGGCTGTAGCCGCTGCCGACACCGAGCGTATGAAGTTCGAGGATCTCGCGGGCGAGATTCTCGTTCAGGCCGCGGTTGCGGTTGCGTCCCGCCCGCGAGTCCGGGCCGATGGATTGCTGGTTGTCCAGGTAATAGAGCATCGCCGGATGATGCTCGACGGCCACTAGCATATCCGCAAAGCGGCCCAGCACGAAAGGACGGATCGCCTCGCGCTCGAAGGCGCCCGCAGCCGCCCGCACGATGTTGTCCTTGGCGACAGAGATGCAGAAATGGTTGGACCAGAAGGCGACGAAGCGTTCGACGAAGCCGATTTCCGCCCCAATCGCCTTGGCAATGCGTGCCTGCGCCTCCGCCTTCAGCAGCCGGGCCTCGACGGGCTGCTCCGGCTTCATCGGCCCCTGCGGAACGGGAGCGGCGAGATTGCCCTCCGGGCCCATCTGAACGGTGGCCGCGGGCACTGCCATCCGCTCCATCTTACGCTGCAGGTTCTCGTTCATGACAGCCTGGATGGCCGCGGCGCTGCCCGGCAGGAGGTTCGCATCGGCTGCAGCCGGGATCAGGGCGATATCGGGCCTGGCGAGTTCCGCCCGCAGGGCAGCACGCGGATCGCCGCCCAGCCTCGCCAGGTCGCCGGGGCGAGGTCCCAGGCCGAAACGATTGAAAACAACCCGCGCAGGGTCAAGGTCCTGCTTCGTCACCATCGCCTCCCCCATTCAGGGCGGCGGCAGTATCGGCGAGGTGTCCGCTGCCATCGCGGCGAACCGATGACTTTAAAAAGGCCGACTATTTCCAAACTTTGCTGAACAGCCGGCGGCCTGATCTTGACCGGGCGGGATCGTCCTCCAGCAGACGCGAATGGTTTGCCTTTCTACCGTAAAGGGAGTAGGCAGGCTTCCCGCGACTGCAAATACTTTTCCAATTTGGCCAAAGAAAGCCTCCTGCACCAAGTAGAGGCATGACCCAAAACAAGAAAGCCGACGAGGAAAGCCCGCCAGCCGGTCCTTCCCGTCCTGCCCGCCTCCTGGACGTCGCCCGTCTTGCCAAGGTTTCCCGCGCGACCGCGGCGCGTGCTCTCGGCGGCTATGGCCTGGTCACCGAGGAGACGCGCGAGCGCGTCGCGGCGGCGGCCCGGACGTTGAACTACCGGCTCAACGAGGCGGCCAGGGCCATGCGGGCGGGCCGCACCCAGGTCATCGGGGTGGTGCTCGCGGACATCAGCAATTCCTTCTTCGCCAGCGCGGCCCGGGCGATCATCGATACCTGCGCCTCCCTGGGATATCAGACCCTGATCGTGAACACGGACGACGATCTCAAGACCGAGATCGAGGCCGTGCAGACCCTGATGGAGAAGCGCGTCGCCGGCATGATCGTGGTACCGTCCTCGCCCGACCACAACGAGCATCTGCAGAAGGCGGGCGCAGGCGAGGGACGCATGGTGCTGCTCGACCGCCGCATCGCGGACATTCCGGTCAGCGCCGTGACCACGGATGACCGCGGTGGCGCCCGCGAGGCCGTGGAATTGTTCATCGCCCGCAGACACACCCGCATCGGCCTCGTCGTTTTGACTGCGGCTGCCACCTCGCATCGGCAAAGCGAGCCGCGGGGCGCCGTCTCGAGCGCGCGCGATCGCGTCCTCGGTGCGCGCGAAGCCCTGGCGGCCGCCGGCCTCGACCTGCCGAAGGACTGGCTGCGCTACACGCCGAACAATCCCCAGATGATCATCGACGCTGCGACGTCGATTCTCAGTGCCGATCCACGGCCCACCGCGATCTTGGCGACATGCGAGGAAATCGCCATCGGGGTGCTGGCCGCCTGCCGCGCCTTGAACCTGGCGGTGGGGCGGGATGTCGCCCTCATCAGTTTCGACGAATCGCCGTGGTCGGGCGCCCTCACGCCGGCGATCTCGGTGGTGCAGCGTCCGATCCATGAAATGGGGCGCGCAGCCGTCAATTTGCTGGTTCGGCAGATTCAGGGCGGCGAAGCCGGCCGGGATGTCGAGATGCCGACCATCCTGATCGACCGGGAATCGGTCTTCGATCTCGCGCCTTGATCGCGGACCAGCGTTGACAGGCCTACCTTCTCGTGCATCAATCTTTTTGTAAGTTTTTATAATAAAATGAGATCGATCTCATTCATGAGGAGGAAATCATGAAGGCTTTGAAATGCCTCGCCGGCATCGCCATGGCCGGTGCGGCCCTGGTCACGGGCATATCGGCCCCTGCCCTGGCCAAGGAGGTCAAGACGGTCGGCATATCGGTGGGATCGCTCGGCAATCCCGGCTTCGTGATCATCGCCAACACCGCGACCCGGATCATCAAGAAGGCCTATCCCCAGGCGCAGGTGACCACCGTCGGCTACGACTACGACCTCGGCAAGCAGGTCAACCAGATCGACAATTTCATCGCGGCCGGCGCCGATTTCATCCTGCTCAACCCCGGTGACCCCAAGGCGATCACGCCCGCCATCAAGAAGGCCCAGGCGGCCGGCATCCCGGTCATCGCCTTCGACACCGGTGCCGAGGGCGCGGATGCCATCGTGATGACCGACAACATCATGGCCGGCAGCGTTTCCTGCCAGTATATCGCCGATAAGCTCAAGGGCGCCGGCAATGTCGTCATCCAGAACGGGCCGCAGGTCTCCTCGGTGATCGACCGCGTGGTGGGCTGCAAGCAGGTCCTGGCCAAATATCCCGACATCAAGATCCTGTCGGACGACCAGGACGGCAAGGGATCGCGCGACGGCGGCATGGCCGTGGCGCAGGGCTACCTGACCCGCTTCCCCAAGATCGACGCGATCTTCACCATCAACGATCCGCAGGCCATCGGCACGGCGCTCGCCGCCAAGCAGGCGGGCCGCAGCGAGTTCTTCATCACCTCGGTCGACGGCTCTCCCGACATCGAGGCCGCCTTGAAGGATCCGGCGCTGGACATGATCAAGGCCTCCGCCAGCCAGGATTTCTACGCCATTCCCAAGGTCTCGGCCCAGACCGCGATGGACCTGGTCAACGGCAAGAAGCCCGAGAAACCCGTCATCCTGATTCCCTCCGCCCTGGTCACCCGCGAGAATGTCGGTGACTACAAGGGATGGAATGCCAAGCACGACGACTGACGTCGCCACCTGACATAACATAGCCTCCCCCCGTCCCCCGGGGGGAGGCCTTTTCAACGCCTGAAAGCGCACGCAAATGCCTCCGCTCGACACATCGACGCTTGCCTCGTTCGGCCCGACCGTCACCCGGCCGACTTATGATCGCAGCCGGCTGCGGGCCGGGATCGTGCATTTCGGGGTCGGCAATTTTCACCGCGTGCACCAGGCCATCGCCATCGAGGCCTGCCTGCATCATCCTGGGCATGAGGATTGGGCGATCTGCGGCGTGGGGCTGACCGACGGCCCCGCCGCACGGGCCAAGGCCGATGCCTATCGCCGGCAGGACAATCTCTACACCGTGACGCAGCTCACCTCCCCGGCTCCGACGGAAACGCAGATCGTCGGTGCGATGATCGACTATCTGCATGCCCCGGCGGATCCGGAAGCCGTGCTGGCCCGTCTCGCCGATCCCGCTACCCGCATCGTCTCGCTCACCATCACCGAAGGCGGCTACAACATCGACGAGACCACCGGCACTTTTCGTCTCGATCACCCCGACGTCCGCCACGATCTCAAGGGCGGCCCGCCCCGGACGGTGTTCGGCTACATCGCGGCTGCGCTGGCGCGCCGTCGCGAGGCCGGCCTGCCGCCCTTCACCGTGATGTCCTGCGACAATCTCCCCCGCAACGGCGACACCTCGCGCCTTGCAGTGATCGGCTTTGCCCGCGCCCTCGACCCCGGCCTCGCCGACTGGATCGAGGCGAACGGCGCCTTCCCCAACTCGATGGTCGACCGCATCGCGCCGCAGGTGCCGGAGGACGAACGCCGGCGCATCACCGCCGGCATCGGTGTCGAGGATCTCGTCGCCGCCACCTGTGAACCCTATACGAGCTGGGTGGTGGAGGATCGCTTCTGCGCCGGCCGCCCCGAGCTCGAACGGGCCGGCGTGGTGTTCAGCAGCGAAGTGCCGGCCTATGTCGCGGTGAAGGGCAGGCTCTCCAACGCCGCCCACATGCTGATGTGCTATCCATCCCTGCTGATGGGGGGGCGGCTGGTCGACGAAGGCATGCGCTATCCCGACGTTCCCCGTCTGCTCCACGCCTTCTGGGAGCGCGATGTTCGCCGCCTGGTCGAACCGCCAGCGGGCTATTCGACGAAAGCTTTCACCGACACGGTGATCGAGCGCTTCGCCAATCCCGCGATCAAGGACCAGCTTCTCCGGGTGGCCGGCGACGGTGCCTCCAAGATCGTGGTCTTCCACGGCAAGACCATCGGCCAGTTGATCGCCGGTGGCTCGGACCTGGCGCGCGAAGCCTTCCTGCTTGCCTGCTTTGCCCGCTATCTCGGCGGCGTGGATGATCAGGGTGTTGCCTTCGACATCTTCGAGCCGCGCATCGGCGAAGCCGATTGGCAGCGACTGAAAAGCGGCGATCCCCTGGCCGTGCTCGACATCGAGGCCTTTGCCGGCCTCGGCCTTCGCGAGAGCCCTGCCTTCGTCGCCGCTTACCAAATCCAGTCAAAATCATTGGCAAGCCAGGGAACAGCTGCAACATTGGCGCAACTGCTGAGATAACGGCATGAGAACGGGGGCAGGATGAACCCAGGCCAGACGCATCCCTTCCTGGAAATGCGCAATGTTTCCAAGACGTTCGGCCGGGTCCAGGCCCTGAAGAACGTATCGCTCGATGTCAAGCTTGGCGAGATCCATGCCCTGATGGGCGAGAACGGCGCCGGCAAATCGACCCTGATGAAGATCCTCTCCGGCGCCTACACGCCGGATGAAGGCTCGGAAATCCTGATCGATGGACAGAAGGTGGCGATCTCGGGTCCCATGGCGGCCAAGCAATTGGGCATCGCCATCATCTACCAAGAGCTTGCCCTCGCACCCAATCTCACCGTGGCCGAGAACATCTATCTCGGCCGCGAACCGAGCCGGGCCGGCCTGATCGACCGTAGCGCCATGGTAGCCGGCGTCGAGAGCGTGCTGCAGCGCCTCGGTGCCACCTTCAGCGCACGCGACAAGGTCGCCGAACTCTCCATCGCCGAACGCCAGCTGGTGGAGATCGCCCGCGCCGTCCACGCCCGCTCGCGCGTCTTGATCATGGACGAGCCCACCACGACGCTCTCCGAGCGTGAGACCGAGCGGCTGTTCGCCCTGGTGCGCCAGCTCAAGCAGGAGGGGCTCGCCATCGTCTATATCAGCCACCGCATGAAGGAGGTCTACGAGCTCTCCGACCGCGTCTCGGTGCTGCGCGACGGCACCTATGTCGGAACCCTGGACCGCGAGGCGATCACCCCCGCCGCGGTGGTGCGCATGATGGTGGGACGCGACCTCTCCTCCTTCTACAAGAAGGAGCACGACGCCCACCAAAGCCGCGGCCGGATCATCTTCTCGGTGCGCGACATCGCCGATGGCAGGCGCATCCAGCCCTGCTCCTTCGACATCCACGAAGGCGAGGTGCTCGGCATTGCCGGCCTGGTCGGCGCCGGCCGTACCGAGCTGGCCCGCCTGATCTACGGCGCCGACGCGAGGATATCGGGCACCGTGACGGTCGATGGCAAGGAAGTCAGCATCCGTTCGCCCCAGGACGCCATCGAGGCCGGCATTGCCTATCTCACCGAGGACCGCAAGCTGCTCGGACTGATGCTGGACATGTCGGTGGCCGAGAACATCAATCTCGGCGTGATCGCCCGCGACGCCCTGGCCGGCGGCTTCCTCAACCTCGCCAAGGGCCGCAGGCGCACGGCCGAGGCGATCCAGGCCACCGGCATCCGCACCGCCTCGCCCGACGCGCCGGTCGGCGGCCTGTCGGGCGGCAACCAGCAGAAGGTCCTGCTCTCGCGCCTGCTCGAGACCAAGCCGCGCGTGCTGATCCTGGACGAGCCGACACGCGGCGTCGACATCGGCGCCAAATCGGAAATCTACCGCCTGATCGACCGGCTGGCTCGCGAGGGCGTCGGCGTGGCGGTGATCTCGTCCGAACTGCCAGAAATCGTCGGCATCTGCGACCGCGTCATCGTGATGCGCGAAGGCCACATCGCCGGGGAACTCGGCGGCGGCGGTAATGCCGAAGCGGTCAGCCAGGAGAACATCATGGCCATCGCGACCTCAGCCGCGAAGGATGCCGCATGAGATACCCGGCTTCCACCCGACGATCCCGCACCACGACATACCGGCAAGACGAGACAGCCCCCAAGACAGGCAGGACTGTGCGATGACATCCACCAACCCTTCCACCGCAGATACCGCCCGCCGCAAATTCGCCCTATCGGGCACCCTGCGGGGCCTAGGCATGCTGCCCGCCCTCGTGCTGATCGCCATCCTGTTTCAGCTCCTGTCGGGCTATGTCGAATCCGGCGGCCTGTCCTGGACCAGCGGCCGCTTCATGAGCTGGAACAATCTGTCGATCGTGGCCCAGCAGGCCTCGATCAACACCGTGCTCGCCGCCGGCATGACCTTCGTCATCCTCACCGGCGGCATCGATCTTTCGGTCGGCTCAGTGCTCGCAGCCTCGGCGATGATCGCCCTGATCGTCTCGCTGATCCCGGGCTGGGGCATGATGGGGGTGGTGGCCGCCCTGGCAACCGGCGGCCTGCTCGGCCTCGCCAATGGCGCGCTGATCGCCTTCATGCGCCTGCCACCCTTCATCGTCACCCTCGGCTCGATGACGGCGGTACGCGGCCTCGCCCGCCTGTTCGGCGCGGACAAGACGATCTTCAATCCCGACCTGCCCTTCGCCTTCATCGGCAATGGCACGATCTTCGGCGTGCCCTGGCTGATGGTGATTGCGCTCGCCACGGTGGTGGTATCCTGGTTGATCCTGCGCCGCACCGTGCTGGGGCTGCGCATCTACGCCATCGGCGGCAATGCCGAGGCCTCGCGGCTGTCCGGCATCAAGGTCTGGTCGATCCTGCTCATCGTCTACGGCATTTCCGGCCTACTGGCGGGCCTCGGCGGAGCGATGTCGGCCGCCAAGCTCTATGCCGCCAACGGCCTGCAACTCGGCCAGTCCTACGAGCTCGACGCCATCGCGGCGGTGATCCTCGGCGGCACCAGCTTCGTCGGCGGCATCGGCTCGATCTGGGGTACCCTCATCGGTGCCCTGATCATCGCCGTGCTTTCCAACGGCCTGATCCTGATCGGCATTTCCGACATCTGGCAATTCATCATCAAGGGCCTGGTGATCATCGGCGCCGTCGCCCTCGACCGCCTGCGTTCTTCCGGCAGCGCCCGCACCTGAACCGATCCGCCGGGGCCTCAAGCCTTCCCGCCTCCGTTACATGCGTGACGGAGGCGGTTCTCATTGTGGCGCTTGCCGTCTCGGCTTCACCGAACACCGGCATCCACATCTGGCGCCATGGAGTCCTCTCGACGTCCTCCGCCCCATGCTGAAGTCCGGCCCCTGCCGGGATTCACGGCGCTCTCACGCGATTATGCTAAAGCGTCTCGCGATTGGACGGAGACAGCTGGAACCGCACGGGCGCGTCGAAACAGGGAGCTCGAGCAAGCAGGCGCTCAGCCCGGAGCCGACATCGGGACAGTCGAGCGAGCGGCAAGCGCCAGGCGGCAAGAGGGGGGCGAAGGTGGACAAGCTCACAGGCGTGCAAGTCTCCGAACTGGCCAAGGCCCTCTCGACAACCGTCAATCTCGATGATCTCGGCAATTTCGTCTATGTGGCGACCGGCGATCAGCTCGAGGTTTACTGGACCGATGTGAGGCAGCCGCTGGTCTCGGTGCTGCGCGAACTGGTCATTCGCCTCGAAGAGGAAGGCCAGACCGGCAATTTCCTCAAGGCGATCTACGTCAACCGCCCGCATCGCGACGATATTCGCCAGCTCATCATCAGGCTGGCGCCGGAAGCGGCGGCCGAAACCCTGACCAACCCCTATGACCTGGTGGTGCTGGACAAGGATCATCGCGGCACGCAGCCCAGCGCCGAGACCCTGGGCCCCGGCCTGCAGCGCAACGTCAAGCCGCATCTGCGAATGCTCGATCCTGCCTTGTGGATCGCCGAAATGAACGAGACGCTGCGCCGGGTCTGCCGCATCGAGATCGACGGCAGCCCGGCCGGCACCGGTTTCCTGGTCGGGCCGCAGGCCGTGCTGACGAACTGGCATGTCGTCGAGGCCGCCGCCGGACAGAACGGCATGACCGCCATTTCCTGCCGCTTCGACTATGCCCGCAAGGCCGACGGTTCCTTCAACGAGGGCGAGGCGGTCGCCTTGTCCGCCACGCCGCTGCTGCACCATCGTCCCTATGCGCCCGCCGAAATGACCGAGGCGCCGGACGAGCCGCCACCCACGACGACCGAGCTCGACTTTGCGCTGCTGCAGCTCGCCGGGACCGCCGGCACCAAGCGCGGCTGGCTCGCCCTGCCGAAGCGGGACGAGGCCCTGAGCCAAGGCTCGCCCCTGATCATCGCCCAGCATCCCCATGGCGGCCCCGTCAAACTGGCGATCGACACCGAGGCGATCCTGCCCACGCCCGCCCCGCCGGGCCGGCCGAGGCTGCGTTATGCCACCAACACCGATCCGGGCTCTTCGGGCTCACCTTGCCTGAGCATGGAGTGGCAGCTTCTTGCTCTCCATCATTTCGGCGATCCGGCCTGGAGCGACCCGAAATTCAACCAGGGCGTCCCGGCGGGCCTGATCCGGGCGGATATCGAGGCGGCCGGCTTCGCCGCGGCCATCCCGCCGGCCTGAGGAAGGGAGAACGGCATGGGCGTCGTCACACTCCCCCCTCAGAGCGTCATCTCGATTTCCAATGCCATCGGAGACCTGTGCACCTTTCGCGAACTCGGCGACCTCATGCAGATCTGCTACGGCACGTCGGTCGCCATCACCGGGGTAAGCTTTGCCGAACAGCCCCGGCGCAAGGTCGCCCGGGATTGCGTCGACTGGGCACAAAAATGCGGGATCCTGACGAATTTCGTCGCCATCGTCCTGCATGCCAAGAATGACAATACCGCATTCAGGGACCTGGTCACGCAACTGATCCCCGATGCCCTGACCGCGCCGCCGAGCGTGGCCTCGCAGGTCGGCACCGTCGTCTCCGGCCTCGACAGCCTCGCCGCCTACCTGGCCAAGGACGAGGTTCGGAAGAAGGCAGGCATATCGAAGCAGCGGCTTGCCGAAATCGGCCAGCGCATCAACCTGCTGGCCGCCTACAAGGGGTTGCACGACAGCCTCCATCACATCCAGATCAACCACACCCGCATCCTGTTGCAGGCCGTGGCGAGCATGGACAATCCGATCAGCTACGAGACGGTGCAGGTCTATATCTCGCAGGTGCGCGCCGCCGTCATCGCCATCCGCACCCAGATCGCCAGGCCGGGTGCGGACGAGATCCTGGCCGGCCTCGACCTTTCCTGGGTCGACGACCTGGAAAGCAGTTCGCAGCGCTGCCAGGAGGGGCTCGAGGCCGACAGGCCGGGGCCGGTGCTCATCGCCATCCGGCAGATCGCCGCGATCAGCGACAGCCAGTCGGTGCAGTTGAACAAGGGCATTTTCGACGCAGCAACGAAGCTGCCTTTGCCAGAACTGGCGAGCGCCCTGGTCGAAATCGGCGCAGCCGACACTGGCCTCCTGGCTGCGCTCGACGAGGCCATCGTCGCCCTCGGGGCCCTGCAGCGTAGCTTGATGAGCCGGATCGCGACCCATAATCGCTTGCAGAAAGTGGAGCAGAACCTCTCGATCCTCGCCAGTTGCCTGGACGATCCCGGTGTCCTGATCGTGGACGAGATCGCTGCGCTGTGGCCGGAGACCAGGGCGATGCTGCTGAACCTGGCCGTGCTCGGCCTGGAGCGGGCGGACCTGACCGTGGACGCGGAAGATTGCGACAAGATCGACGCCTGCCTGCAGGATGTCGAGATCGCGCAGCGCGATACCGCGTTCAACCTCAAGAGCGCCCCGGCGATCCGGGCTCTGCAGCGGTCCTTTTCGGGTTTCCAGAAGAATGCCAGCGCTCAGTTCTTTGCGCTCGACAGCCGGCTGAAGGCGGATTTCGATAGCATCTTCCAGATCAGCGACCGCCTGAGGAGCATTCTGGGGGCCGTGCCATGACCGAGACGCCTGCTCATCCGCCGAACGATTTCGCAAGCCTCGCGGATATCAGCCATGAACATCTCGAACTGCTCAGGTCCAGCAGCCAGCGCAATGACGATAGCCCGGAAGCAATCGAGGCCTTTCGCGATCGCATTGCCGATTTCCGGGATGGTATCGCGGCAGCCGGCGCGCGGCTTGGAAAGGAGGAGGACCGCGAGGCCGCCCAGGGCATCATCGACTATTGGAGCACGCAACTGCTGACCTGGTCGACGAACGGCGCGAGGCCGGATCTCGACCTGCCGCTCGCGCCCTATCTCGACTCGCCAGAACCGCCCTCGCCAGCAAGCACACCACCGGCCAGGAAACCGAAGCGACAAGCGACGGCGCAGGATGCCCGCTCCCAGATTCGCATCGGCGCCCTGGCCTATCAATGGCGCCGATCGAACCGGGCGCCCGGCTACCTGCTCACCGGCAATGCCCTGGTGGAAGCCGCCGGATATCGCGACAAGGACCCTGAGATCGAGGCCTTCGTCAGCGCGAGCGCGGCGGCCGAACGCCGGACGCGCCATATTCGCATGGGCTTCATCGTCACGCTCGTCCTGTCCGTCGCCTTTGCCATCCTCGCGCTCATCTCCTTCCTTCGGGAGAACGATGCACGCAAGGAAGCCGATCGCCTGCGCGGACAGGCCGAGGAATTGTCGGCGGACAATGACAAACGGGCCCAGCGTTTCCTAGCGGCCGACGTTCGGCTCCAGACCGAGCGATTTCAGCATGCAGCCGAACTCAAGGACCTCAACGATCAGCTCCTGGCGCTGAAAAGCGCGCTCGAGGAAGCCCAGGCCAAGCTCGCCCTGGCTCAGACACCATCACCGACATTGAATCCAACCCAGCACATGTATCTGCGCGATTCGAATGCCGTGCTGACGCAGGCCATCGACCAGTCCCGCGCCTACAAGCCGCCACCCATGCCCCAGCTGACGGCCGGGGAGCAACTGCTCGCCAACGTCAACCTGATCGATGGTCCCGATGGCGACGTGCGGCGGGCGACCACGGACAATCTCGTGCGGGCCTTGCGCGACGGGACGGTCTCGCCCGACGACCAGCGCATGCTGGTCGGCGCCCTCGTCAACATGCTGGCCCGACCCGCCGTCCAGAGCCTGACGCTGACGGGGCGCTACAATGTGCTCTACATCCTCTCGACCATCACGCAGGCCCAATGGGCCTTGCCGGACTGGTCGGCCCTGCGCGACCGGGCTCGCGTGGTCACCGCCGACCTGGTTGGCCCCGATGCCCAGAACGACCTTCCGATGGGCAGGGATTCGCAGAAATTCTACCAGCAACTGGTGCAGAGGCTGCAATAAGGACTTCGCTCAAAAATCACGGAAAGGCCGCTGCACAGCGCCGGCCTGCAGCCCGTTCAGCCCGATTTCCCCTCGCGCCGGAACACCGCCAGCAGATTGTTGCGGATGCTGTCCTGACGCTGTACCGACGTGATCTTCGCCCCGGTGAGATCGGTGACGTAGAACACGTCGACCGCCTTCTCGCCGAAGGTGGCGATATGGGCCGAGGCGATGTTGAGGTTGAGCCGCGAGATCGCCGTGGTGAGGTCGTAGAGCAGGCCGGGACGATCGAGGCCCCAGACCTCCACCACGGTGTGCCGGTTCGACCATTCATTGTCGACCACCACCTCGGGCGCGACCTGGAAGGCCTTCTGCCGCGGCTTGATGGCACTGCGCTTGGCCACGGCATCCGGCAGGCGGATGGTGCCGGTGAGTGCCTGCTCCATCGCCTGGGCGATGCGGCCGGCCCGGCGCAGCTCGTCTTCATCCTGCGGAAATTCGCGGCTGACGAAGATGGTGTCGAGCGCGAGACCGTCCGTGGTGGTGTTGATCTGGGCATCGACGATGTTGGCGCCGGAAGCGGCGCAGGCACCGGTGATGATCGACAACAGGCGCGGATGGTCGGGGGCGAGGATGGTCAGCTCGGTCACGCCGCGGAAGGCGTCGGTGGCGACCTCGGTGCCGAGCGTCTCGCCGCGCTCGCGCACGGCACGCACGAAGCGGGCATGGCGCAGCCGCCGCGGCAGGTCGACCTTGAGCCAATAGGGCGGATACAGGCGCGCCACATAGGCATCGATCTCCGCCGTGCTCCAGTCGGACAGGCCTGCCCTCAGCTCGTCCTGGGACAGCTGCACGCTGGCGCGCCGGTCCACATTGGAATGGCCGCCGGCCAGCACCAGCTCGGTCTCCCAGAACAGCGAGCGCAGGAGCTGGCCCTTCCAGCCGTTCCACACGCCCGGCCCCACCGCCCGGATATCCGCCACGGTGAGGATGAGCAGCAGCTTCAGCCGTTCCAGCGTCTGCACGGTGCCGGCGAAGGTCTCGATGGTCTTGCGATCGGAGATGTCGCGCGACTGCGCCGTCATCGACATCACCAGATGCTGCTCGATCAGCCAGGACACCGTGTCGGTCTGGCCTGGCGTCAGGCCGAGGCGGGGCCCCAATCGCTTGGCGATCTTGGCACCGGCGAGCGAATGGTCCTCCGGCCGGCCCTTGGCGATGTCGTGCAGGAAGGTGGCGACATAGAGGGCGGTGCGGTTCTGGATGGTCGGCATGATCTCGTTGACGAGAGGATGCTCGTCGCCGCCCTCGCCGCGATCGATGTCGGCGAGCTCACCGACCGAACGCAGGAGATGCTCGTCCACGGTGTAGCGGTGATACATGTTGAACTGCATCATCGCCACGACCTTGCCGAAATCGGGGATGAAGCGGCCGAGCACGCCGGCCTCGTTCATGCGCCGGAGCACGGTTTCGGGAGCATTGCGCGAGGTCAGGATCTCCAGGAACAGCCGGTTGGCCTCGACATTCTCGCGTAGCGAAGCGTTCACCAGCTTGAGCGAGCGGGTGACGAGACGCATCGCGTCGGGATGCAAAGCGAGTGAATGCAGGTCGGCGAGGTGGAACAGGCGGATCAGGTTGACGGGATCGCGCGCGAACACCTGGTCGTTGGCGACGTTGAGCCGGCCCGTCTCGATCACGAAATCCTTGGTGCCGATCAGGGCCTGGCGCTGACTGCGGCGGAAGGGGGCGATGAAGCGATCCAGCATCGCCTTGGGCTTTTCCTGCCGTGCCTCCAGTGCGGCGCAGACGATGGCGGTGAGATCGCCGACATCCTTGGCTACCAGGAAATAATGCTTCATGAAGCGCTCGACGCCGCGCAGGCCGCCGCGATCCGAATAGCCCAGAAAAGCCGCGATCTCGCGCTGGATGTCGAAGGTCAGCCGCTCCTCGGCGCGGCCGGTGAGGAAATGAAGGGCACAGCGCGTCGCCCACAAAAAGTCCTCGGCCAGGGTGAACTGGCGATATTCGCGCCGGGTGAACAGGCCGGCCTCGACGAGGTCGGCGGCATCCCTGACGCGATAGACATATTTGGCGATCCAGTAGAGCGTGTTGAGATCGCGCAGGCCGCCCTTGCCTTCCTTGACGTTGGGCTCGACGCGGTAGCGCGAATTGCCGGCCTTGATCAGGCGGTCGTCGCGCTCGGCGAGCTTGGCCGCCACGAACTCGGCCGCCGTGAGCTGGACGAGTTCACGGTCGAAACGGGCGGCAAGCTCGCTGGCCAGCCCCATGTCGCCGAGGATCGGACGCGCCTCGAGCAAGGCGGTCCGGATGGTCATGTCGCCGCGGGCGAGGCGCAGGCACTCGTCGATCGTGCGCGTGGCATGGCCGACCTTCTGCCCGAGGTCCCACAAGACATAGAGGATGGCCTCGGTGACACTCTCGCCCCAGGCCGTCTGCTTGGCCGGCAACAGGAAGAGCAGATCGATGTCCGAGCCCGGTGCGAGGGTACCGCGACCATAGCCGCCGACGGCGATGACGGCCATGCGCTCGCCAGCGGTGGGGTTGTGGGTGGTATAGACGTAGCGCGTCACATAGGCATAGCTGGCGCGGATGATCTCGTCCTCGAGCCAGGACAGGCGCTGGGCGCAGGCCGTGCCGAGGCGGTCCTCGCTGAACCAGGTGCGGATGGTCTCGCGGCCGTCGCGCAGGGTGGCCTTGAGCAGGGTGACCACCGCCAGCCTGAGGGCGTCGGCATTGCCCTCATGCTCCAGCGCCAAGGCGTCGATCTCGGCTTCGAGCGCCATGCGGTCGAGGACGAGGTGGAGCTCACGATCGGGCTTGTCGAGCATTGCAGGCCTTATAGCGTTTTGCGATTTGACGGGGGGTCACCTCGAATCGCAAAGACGCGTTGGAACAAGGAGTTAGAGCAAATGGGCGTTCACACTTAAACACACTTTGCTCTAGGAAGGAGAGTATCGGAGCGCGGACATCCTGTCCGCTCTTCCCATCCTGCGGATGCGGCGTTACCAGGCGTGGATGGCGGCAATGCGGACAAGATGTCCGCGCTCCAATTACCCCTTCTTGGCGCTATCGCGCTTGGCTTTCAAGGAAAACAAGGCGTCGAGCGCCTGGCGAGGCGTCATGTCATTGGGATCGAGCGCGTCGAGGGCTTCCGTGACCTCATCCGGCACCTTGACCGCAGGCTGGGCCGGTGCCCGCGGGGCCGCGGCGAACAGAGGCAAATCGTCGACCAGGCGGGCCGCCGGAGCCTGGCGGTCGGTCGCTTCCAGTTGCGCCAGCACGGCTCGCGCCCGTTCCACCACGGCGGCCGGCATGCCGGCGAGCTTGGCGACCTGGATGCCGTAGGAACGGTCGGCGGCGCCGGGCACCACCTCATGCAGGAAGACGACGTCGCCATGCCATTCGGTCACCCGCATGGTGGCGTTGGCGAGCCGGGGCAGCTTCTTCGTCAGCTGGGTCAGCTCGTGATAATGGGTGGCGAACAGGGCGCGGCAGCGATTGACGGCCGAGAGATTCTCGATCGCCGCCCAGGCGATCGAGAGGCCGTCGAAGGTTGCGGTGCCGCGGCCGATCTCGTCGAGGATGACGAGGGCACGCGATCCGGCCTGGTTGAGGATGGCCGCCGTCTCCACCATTTCCACCATGAAGGTGGAGCGCCCGCGCGCCAGGTCGTCGGCGGCGCCGACGCGCGAGAACAGCGCATCCACCGCGCCGATATGGGCCGACTTCGCCGGCACGAAGGAACCGATCTGTGCCAGCACGGCGATCAGGGCATTCTGGCGCAGGAAGGTCGACTTACCGGCCATGTTCGGACCGGTGAGCAGCCAGATCTTGCCGGCGGCCTTGCTGCCCTCGCCCTCGCCGCTGAGCTCGCAATCATTGGCGACGAAGGGCTTGCCCTCACGCTTCAGCGCCCGTTCCACCACGGGATGGCGCCCGCCCTCGATGGCGAAGGCGAGCGAGGTGTCGACGACGGGACGGACATAGTTTTCCTCGTCGGCCAGCACGGCGAGCGCGACGATGACATCGAGCAGGGCCAGGGCCTCGGTGGCGGCCCGGATGGCGGCGCCGTCACCGAGAAGGGCCGCGGCGAGATCGGAGAAGATCGCAAGCTCGCTCGCCAGCGAGCGCTCGGCCGCCGAGGCGATGCGCGATTCCAGGGTCGAGAGCTCGGCGGTCGAAAAACGCATGGCGCCGGCCATGGTCTGGCGGTGCACATAGGTCTCGCGCAGGCCCGGCTGCAGGAAGGCTTCGCCCGCCTGCTGCGGCACCTCGACGAAATAGCCGATCATGTTGTTGTGCTTGATCTTGAGCTGGCGGACCTGGCTCTCCTCGGCATAGCGCGCCTGCAGGCCGGCGATGACGCGCCGGCTCTCGTCGCGCAGGGCCCTGGTCTCGTCGAGGGCCTGGTCATAGCCGGCGCGCACGAAGCCGCCATCGCGCCTGAGCAGCGGCAGATCGTCCTGCAGTGCCGCGGCAAGGCGCGCCGCCAGGCCCTGGTCCGGCTTGGCCAAGGCCGAGAGAATGCCGGCGAGCACCGGCGGCAATTCGGTCTCGCGCTGCCGCAGCAGGGCCTCGATGGTGGCAATGCCGGTCAAGCCTTCCCGGAGGGCGGCGAGATCACGCGGGCCGGCCCGATCGAGGGCAAGGCGGGCCATGGAGCGGGCGATATCCGGCGCCGATTTCAGCCGGGCACGGACCTGGCCGCGCAGCAGGGCCTGCTCGGCGAAGAAGGCCACCGCATCCTGGCGCAACGCAATGGCCTCGGGCTGTAACAGCGGGCTCGCCAGCCACTGCGCCAGCAGGCGGCCACCGGCCGCCGTCACCGAGCGGTCGACCGCATCGAACAGGGAGCCGACGCGGTCGCCGCCCAGGGTGCGGGTCAGTTCCAGATTGGCGCGCGTGGCGGCGTCGATCGCCATATGGGCGCTGGCGCCATCCCGGCGTGGCGGCTCAAGCGCCGGCTTCTGGCCGACCTGTGTGCGCAGGATATAGGTGACCAGGCCTGAAGCGGCGACCAGCTCGGCCCGGGAGAAGCTGCCGAAGCCATCGATGGTGCCGACATCGTAGAAGGCTGCGAGACGACGCTCGGCCTGGGAACCGTCGAAGACATCACGCCCGACCGGGGTGACAGCGGCGCGGCTCTCGCGCCAGAGCGAGGCCAGGTCGGCATCCTCATGCACCGTCTCGGCCATCACGATCTCGGACGGGTCGAGACGGGCGAGCTCGGCCGACAGCCCCGCCTCGTCGCATTCGGACAGGCCGAACTCGCCGGTGGAGATATCGGCGAAGGCAAGGCCATAGCGGGCCTCATCGTCGGAGATGCGCAGGCGCGCCAAAGCGAGCAGCAGATTGGTGCGCGTCGGCTCCAGCAGGGTTTCCTCGGTGATGGTGCCGGGTGTGACCAGGCGGACCACGCCGCGCTTGACCACCGATTTGGAGCCGCGCTTCTTCGCCTCTGCCGGATCCTCCATCTGCTCGCAAACCGCGACGCGGTGGCCATGGGCGATCAGGCGCTGCAGATATTCGTCCGCCCTGACCACCGGCACGCCGCACATGGCGATGTCCTCGCCCTGGTGCTTGCCGCGCTTGGTCAGCACGATGCCGAGCGTCTTGGAGGCGATCTCGGCGTCCTCGAAGAACAGCTCGTAGAAATCGCCCATGCGATAAAACAGCAAGGCGCCGGGATGGCCGGCCTTGATCTCGAGATATTGCGCCATCATCGGCGTGACGGGCGCCGAGGCCTCGGCGGTGTCGAGTTTTTGGGGCGAGGAGGTCATGGCCGCACGCTAGCAGATGCGCTTGAAGGGAGCACGAGGCCGGGGCCGGAGGCTTGTGGATAGGTGGCCGATCTCCGGATCGACCCGCCACCGCGCCCATATTGACGCTGCGGAACGAACATGGCCTGTTGTCGCCTGATTCAATCACGTGAAAGCCGACCATGCCGCAACCGCTCACGCCCGACATCATCGTGCCCGAAGCCTTCGATCCCGCTGTAGAAGCCGAGCGGCGCGTCGCCTTCCTGGCCGATTATCTCAAGGCTTCGGGAGGGCGCGCCTATGTGCTCGGCATCTCCGGTGGCGTCGATTCGCTTACCTCGGGCCTGCTGGCCCAGGCCGCGGTCGAACGTCTGCGGGCCGAAGGCTATGACGCCCAGTTCCTCGCCATGCGCCTGCCCTATGGCGTGCAGGCGGACGAAAAGGATGCGCAGCAATCCCTAGCGACCATCAAGGCCGACCGCGTCGTCACCGTGAACATCAAGCCGGCCGCCGACGCGATGCTGGCCGAGCTTATGCGCGAAGCCGGCGACCTGATCGAGGGTCCGCGCGCCGATTTCCATCACGGCAATATCAAGGCGCGCCAGCGCATGATCGCCCAGTTCGGCCTCGCCGGGGCGGTACGTGGCATCGTCATCGGCACGGACCATGCCGCCGAGGCGGTGATGGGCTTCTATACCAAATTCGGCGACGGCGCGGCCGACATCCTGCCGCTTGCCGGCCTCAACAAGAGGCGGGTACGGGCCCTCGCGGCCCATCTGGGCGCCCCGCGCGAGCTGGTGTTCAAGGTGCCGACCGCCGATCTCGAAACCAATGTGCCATTGAAGCCCGACGAGGACGCCTATGGCGTGACCTATGACGAGATCGACGATTTCCTGGAAGGCAAGGCCATCGCCGAGGCTTCGCATCAGCGCATCTTGTCGACCTATCGCGCCAGCGCCCACAAGCGTGCCCTGCCGGTGGCGGCGGGGTAGAGCGAAATTCCAGGCGCCGAATCGACGAGCGCCGACCTCGCGCGGCAAGGCATTCGAGACATGGTGTGCCGATCTCCAGATCGGCACACCAATCCTACGCTCCGACAACATCCCTCGACAAATCGGCCTCTCCAAAATTATCTATAAATCATGAGCGGACCCAAGGACGACACTATCGCCATCCGCATCGCCAAGGTGCTGGCGGATCGCATCATCTCCGGGGCGATCGAGCCCGGCGCCCGATTGCGCCAGGACCACGTCGCCGAGGAATTCGCCACCAGCCACGTGCCGGTGCGCGAAGCTTTCCGGCGCCTGGAGGCGCAAGGCCTGGCGGTGAGCGAGCCCAGGCGCGGCGTGCGCGTCGCCGCTTTCGACCTGGAAGAGGTCAAGGAGGTCGCGCAGATGCGCGCGGCCCTGGAGGTGCTGGCCCTGCGCCAGGCCGCTCCGCACCTCACCGCCACCATCCTGGACGAAGCCGAGGAAGCCACCAAGGCGGGTGACCGCTCGCGCGACGTGCGCAGTTGGGAAGAGGCCAATCGCCGCTTCCATCGCCTGCTCCTGGCCCCCTGCCGCATGCCGCGCCTATTGGCGGCAATCGATGACCTCCATGCCGCGAGCGCCCGCTTCCTGTTCGCGGCCTGGCGCTCGGAATGGGAAACCCCGACCGACCAGGACCACCGCGCCATCCTTTCGGCGTTGCGCGCCGGCAAGCTGGACGATGCCGCCGTCACCTTGGCCCGCCATGTGCAGCGCGTCGGCCTCAAGCCCGTCCGCTCGTCCTCCGGCGCGACGCGCGAAGCCTTTGCCATCATCGGGTAACCTGGGAGCGCGGACGTCCTCGTCCGCTCTTGGAGACGCAGCGTATCTTGGCGAGCAAGAGCGGACGAGGACGTCCGCGCTCCCAGGAATACTCCTGCGCTTCACCCGGATATTGCCAATCGCCTCGTTTTGTGACCTCTATAGATTATCGGATTCAAGATTATCTATAATTTGCGCGGAGCTCCCATGTCGCACACCGTCACCTCCTCCCTGGCGCCGGCTTTCAGCCCCCTCGACATCTCCCGGCGCTCGTTCGGCTGGCAGGCGGCTGCCGTGGTCGCGGGCACGGCCGTACTGGCGTTGGCGTCCCATATCCAGGTTCCCATGTTCCCCGTGCCGATGACCATGCAGACGCTGGCCGTGACGCTGATCGGCGCGCTCTATGGCTGGCGGCTCGGCGCCATCACCGTGCTGGCCTGGCTGGCCGAAGCCTGGATGGGCCTTCCGGTCACCGCGACGGGAAGCATCGGCACCTTGCTGTTCGTCGGCCCGACCGCCGGCTACCTGATCTCCTTCCCGCTCGTCGCCGCTCTTTGCGGCTTTCTGGCCGAGCGTGGCTGGAACGGCAACCGCCCGGTTCTCGCCTTCGCCAGCATGGCGCTCGGCAATCTCATGTGCCTTGCCATCGGCGGCGCCTGGCTTGCTGCGCAGATCGGCATCGAGAAGGCCTTGCTGCTCGGCGTCGTCCCCTTCCTGCTCGGCGGCCTGTTGAAGTCGGTTATCGGCGCCGTCACGCTGACGGCTCTCGCACGTGGCAAGGCCGGCAACGCCCGGTGACGGTGCGCCTTCGCGCCCACCATCTCCTCTGCATGCTGACCTATGTCGGCAAGGGATACAGCTCCGGCTTCGTCGCCAATTACGACGCCATCGCAGCGCGACTGAGCCAGGGGGAAGACATCGTGATCGTGGCGGGGCCGGACGACATCTGCGCCCCGCTTGTACGAGAACCCGATTCGCATTGCCACGAGCCGCGGATCGACCAGCGCGACGAACTCGCCATCCGCGATGTCGGCGCCCTGATGCGCCGGCCCGTCCGCACCGGCACCCGCATCGCCCTGACCCCTGCCCTGCTGGCCCGCTTCCGGGGCGCCTTCGTCGCCAATCTGACGCGCTCGGCCTGTGTGGGCTGCGAATGGTCGGGCCTGTGCAGTGAAGTGGCCCGTCACCGCTACCAGGACTCGCGCGTGCAGCGGGATTGAAGCGGCAGCGCACGAACCGGCCCACCTTGCGGGATCAGCCATGCGTATTCTCGACATCCGCGAACGCAGCATCCCGATCTCCCGCTATGCCGGCCCGGCTCAGCCGGGCGGACTGACCACCAGCATCGTCGCCATTCTCACAGACATCACCCGCGCCGGCCGGCCCCTCACCGGCTATGGCTACGCCTCAGTCGGCCGCTATGCCCAGAGTGGGCTGATCCGCGAGCGCTTCGCCCCGCGCCTCAGGCAGGCTCCGGCGGATGCCCTGTTGGGGGAGGACGGGAGTCTCGATCCCTTCAGGGCCTGGCAGGTGATGATGGCGGGCGAAAAACCCGGCGGGCATGGCGAGCGCTGCATCGCAGTCGGTGCCCTCGACATGGCGTTGTGGGACATCGCCGCCAAGACGACCGGCCAGCCGCTTCATGCCCATCTGGCCGATCGGCTCGGCAGCGCCCCTGCCGGAAGCGGCAGGGTCCGGGTCTATGCCGGCGGTGGCTACCTTCATCCCCACAACGACCTCGCCATGCTGGCCGACGAGATGCGCCGTTTCACCGACCTCGGCTTCGTCAATGCCAAGATGAAGATCGGCAGCGCCGGCCTCGACCAGGATTTCCGGCGCATCGAGGTGGCCGCCACCGCACTGGGATCGTCCGGCCGCCTCGCCGTCGACGCCATGAACGCCTATGACCGGCCTGGCAGCCTGGAGGCAGCGGCCCGGCTTTCGCCCCTGGGCCTCAGATGGTTCGAGGATATTTGCGACCCGCTCGACTTGGCGACCCAGTCCACCCTGGCATCGGCCTACGCGCCGCCGATCGGCGCGGGCGAGGCTCTGTTTTCGGCCGCGGAAGCTCGGCTCCTCGCCCGCCATGGCGGCCTGCGCCCGGATCGGGACGTGCTGCTGTTCGACCCCGTGCATTGCTACGGCCTGCCCGGCTATCTCCAGATCATCGAGGCGATGACCGCGATGGGCTGGGCCCGGCAGGCCTTCTGGCCGCATGGCGGGCACCTGTTCGGCTTGCATCTCGCCGCCGCGCTGGGCCTCGGCGGCGCCGAGGTCACGCCCTTCGCCTTCCACCCCTTCAGCGGCCTCGCGAATGACTGCGTGATCGCGGAGGGCTACGCCTCGCTGCCGCAGGCCGAAGGGATCGGCTTCGAGGCGAATACGGCGCTGAAGCAGCTGTTCGGGGCGCTTGCGGCGTAACTCGCCCGGAGCGCGGACATCTTGTCCGCCTCTTCCATGCAGCGTAGCGCTTCCAAGAGCGGACAAGATGTCCGCGCTCCGGGATTGACGTAGCCCCGAGCAACTGCCACTTGAGCCCAATGATCCCCACATCCCTCGAGCCCGGCTTCGGCGTTTACGTGCATTGGCCGTTCTGCCTGGCCAAATGCCCCTATTGCGACTTCAACAGCCATGTCCGCACCGGCGGCGTCGACCAGGCTGGCTATGTCGAGGCCTATCTCAAGGAAATCGCCCATATGGCCGCCATCGCGCCGGGGCGGCAGGTTCAGTCGATCTTCTTCGGCGGCGGCACGCCCTCGCTGATGGAGCCGAAAACGGTCGGCGCCATTCTCGATGCCATCGGCGGGGCCTGGACCATCGCCCCCGACGCCGAGATCTCGCTGGAAGCCAATCCAACCAGTGTCGACGCCACCCGCTTCGCCGGCTACCGCGCCGCCGGGGTCAACCGCGTCTCGCTCGGTGTGCAGGCGATGAACGATGCCGACCTCAAGCGCCTGGGGCGCATGCATTCGGTGGCCGAGGCCATGGCGGCCGTCGAGATCGCCGCCAAATCCTTCGAGCGCTATTCCTTCGACCTGATCTATGCCCGCCCGGACCAGCAGCCGAAAGATTGGCAAGCCGAGCTCGACCGGGCCATCGACCGGGCGGCCGAGCATCTCTCGCTCTATCAGCTCACCATCGAGCCCGACACCATGTATGAGCGCCTGGTCGCCGCCGGCAAGCTCATCCCGATGCCGGACGAGGATGCCCGTGTCCTGTTCGACATTACCCGCGAGACCTGCGAGCGGCGCGGCCTGCCGGCCTACGAGATCTCCAACCATGCCCGCCCCGGCGCCGAATGCCGGCACAATCTGGTGTATTGGCGCTATGGCGAATATGCCGGCATCGGCCCCGGCGCCCATGGCCGCCTCATCGATGCCGAAGGTGTCCGCCGGGCGCTGTCGACCGAGCGCAGCCCGGAGAAATGGCTCGCCGGCGTGCGCGAGCGCGGCCATGGCCTCGTCGACGACCAGGCCCTGACGGCGGACCAGCAAGGCGACGAAATGCTGCTGATGGGTCTGCGCCTGGCCGAGGGCATCGATCTCACCCGCCTCGCCCGGCTGCGCGGCCGGCCCATGGCGGAGGCGACGCTGACGGGCCTGCAGCAAAACGGCATGATCGAACGCCGGGACGATCGCGTCCGCGTTACCCGCGCGGGCTTTCCGCTGCTCGATGCGGTGGTGGCCGAGCTGGCGGGCTGACGGCCAGGTGGCGCAGGATCGCCTGCGCCACGGCGCCGGCGTCGCCGTTACGGTCATGCCCACCCGGCCGTGCGATGCGCTCGGCGCCGGCAAGCTCAGGCAGGATGCAGGCGCTATGCTCTTCCCGGCCGTAGAGACAGACCACCTTGCCGAGAGGCAGATGCTTAAGCATCGGCGCGACCGGCCTGTCATCAGAAGCCGGCAGGTCGAGCATTTCCAGCAGCGAAATGCGGAAATTGGCCTCCGGCAACAGGCCGACCAGGGCAATCAGCCTGGTCTCCCGTTGCGTCCTGGCCGAAAGCAGGGGCCAAGCGAAAGGCAGCGCATCGGCACCGAAGGAATAGCCGGCCAGGACGAAGCGTCTGGCATGCCAGCGCCGACGATAGACGGCCAGGATACGCTCGATGTCCCGGGCGAGTTCGGCTGGCGAGCGCCCGGTGAAGAAATAGCGGCGCGCATCGAGCCCGACGACGCCGATGCCAGCCCGGGCGAGGCGGCGGGCCAGGCTCCGCTCCAGCCCGCCCCAGCCAGTGTCGCCCGACAGGAACAGCACCAGCGCGCTCTGCCCGGACGGCGCGGCCGAAACCACGAGGGGCAGGTCCGAGAGGCCGTCATCGCTCACGAAGGATCGGGCCGAAGCAATTTGTCCCAAGCCGAGCAGCACCAGGCCGGATGCCAGCCCCGAGACAGTGGCGCGCCAGATGGACCGCCGGGGCAAACAGCTACCCGGCCTGCCAGGGTTCGACCAGACCCTGGCGCAGGGCCTCGCTATAGGCCCCCTTGTCGATGGTGCCGACGATGTCCTTGTCGAAGGCGATCTCGACGTCGAAACGATGGCGGGCCGAAAGCTCGCGCAAATGCTCGATCAGCGCCATGGCGCCGGCAAAGTCGGCTTTCTCGCCGGCGATGGTGTCTCCGGCCAGGCTGGCGCGCACCGGCAGTTCCACCGCGCAGCCCATATCCGGATCGGTCTCGCTGACCTTGTGCTTGAAGGCATCCGGCGCCTCGATCGGCCAGTCCACGCCATCGGCGAATTCTTCGATCTCATCGATGATATCATCCATCGCCTCCTCGTCGGCAATGCCGAGAAGGTGGAAGGTCAAGGTGTGGATCTTGCGGGCAGCGCTCATCAAGCTCTCGTTTCGGCGCAAACGCTGCTGACAGGAAGTTGGCAGCAGGCTGTGTCTATCAAGAGCTAGCGCGAAGATCGGGAAGGAACAAGCCATGGCTCTCAAAGGCAGCTGTCATTGCGGAGGCACCACATTCGAATTGAGCGAGGAGCCGCAGGAGGTGACGCGCTGCACCTGCAGCTTCTGTTCCAAGCGCGGCTCGCTCTGGGCCTATTACAAGCCCGAGCAATTCCGGCTGACCTCGCCGCCCGAACAGGTTGCGACCTATCGCTAAAGCGTTTTGCAATTTGAGCGGACCGTTTCAAATCGCAAAGACGCGTCGAAACGAAGAACTGGAGCAAAACGCATTCCGTCGTGAATGCGTTTTGCTCCAGGGCTCGAAGACCATCCAGCACCATTTCTGCACAACCTGCGGCTGCGGCACTTATACTGAGACGCCGGACTGGTCGACCGGCGAGCCCGATTTCGACAATCCCAAGATCAGCATCAATGCCCGGCTCTTCGATGATTTCGACCTGGACGCCGTGCCGGTCACCATGATCGACGGCTGCAACCTGTGGTAGCGGACGCTCAGTCTTTCCGATCGACGCGCAAGGGCTGCCAGATCGAGACTTCGCGCGGCTTCGCCAGCAGCTCCGGCAGGGCCTCATGCCAGGCCTGCCGATAGGGACGATGGAGCTGGATGTCGAGCACGTCCTGGTGATCGGCCCAGGTTTCGTGGAGCAGGAAACGGCAGGGATCTTCGGGATCGCCATGCAGCGTGGCGTTCACGAAATTCTCTTCGTGGCGCATGGTGTCCAGCAATTCATTGAGCATGACGAGAAAGCGCTCGCGCTGCTCAGGCTTGACGATGCCGGTGATCAGATAGGTCACGCTCATTCGACTGTCCTCCCGCGGCATTCCCGCCGCAACACCGCCGACAGTAGCGACTTGGCCGAGGAAGGCGATTACCTGCCGGGTAATCGCCGAGCGCCGCATGACCGGGCAGGATCGGGCCTCTCAACCCGGAGAAACCGCCATGACCGCACCTTTCGTCGAGATTGCCGACGGCCACCGTCTTTTCGTTCGCGACTGGGGCCAGGGCGCTCCCGTACTGCTGCTCGCCGGCTGGGCGATGGATTCCAGCGTGTGGGCCGAAACCATGATCGGGCTCAACGCCCAGGGCCTGCGCACCATCGCCTATGACCGCCGCGGCCATGGCCGCTCCAGCGATCCCGGCCGCGTCGATTTCGACGCGCTGGCCGACGACCTCGCCGCGGTGATTACCCAGCTCGACCTCACCGATCTCACCGTGGTCGCTCATTCCTGCGCCGCCGGTGAAGTGCTGCGCTATGTCGGCCGCCACGGGGCCGATCGAATCGGGCGCATCGTCATGGTCGGAGCCCAGGGCCCATGCCTGCCCGCCGGGCCAGGCAACGAACAAGGCATTCCCAGGGAAGCCATCGAGGCCTTGATGGCCGAACTCGCCCACAATCTGCCGGCCTGGCTCGACGCCAATATCGAGCCCTTCGCCCCCGGAGCCGACCGACGCGCGCTGGACCGGCTGATCGACGGCGTATTCGGCTGTTGCCGGCGCGTGCTGCTCGATCTGCAGCGCGCGATCGTGGAGGCGGATTTGCGCACCGAAGCCGCCGCCCTCGCGCTGCCGGTGACACTTATCCATGGCGACCGCGATGCTTCGGCGCCGCTAGACCTCACAGGCAGGCGCTACGCAGCCCTGATCCCAGGCGCCGATCTGCTGGTCTATGAGGGCGTCGCCCATGGCGTGATGGTCACCCATGCCAACCGTCTTGCTCGGGACATTGCCTGCATCGCCGCGCGTCTCACGCCTCTGGCGGCCTGACCTCGCCTATTTCTTCGACTGCAGGCAGTTCGCCGGAAGCGCCGGATTGCCGAACCAGATCTCGAAGGTGTTGGGGCGCGAATCCCGCGCTCCGCTCCAGCTCGTCGACAGGTCCTTGGCGGTGAGCTGCAGGCCGACGGTGGCAAACAGCTCGGCCAAGGCCTCGGCGCGCTTGCGGTCGGATACCTTGAAATAGCGCAGTTCATGCGTCTCGCCCGACCATTTGGCCAGTACCACCGACGGGAAGGTGATGGCCGACTTGTCGCCGTCCTTCATCTCGTCGAGCAAAATGCCGGCGCAGGGGCGCTGGCTGTCAGTGAGCGCATGCACGAAGACGCGGCTCGGCAGCCGGGCGGTGGCCTCCTCATAGGCCGACTTCACCGAATTGTTGACCAGGGACGCCTTCTGCACCGCGCTCTCCAGCAAAGGCAGCAGGTCGCGATCGGAAGAGGAGTTGGCGTAGTCGAGCTGCGCGGTGATGAATTCCACCGGCACCTTGTCGTTCTTGAGGAGATATTCGAACATGGCGACGCCATATTTCCGCTTCTCCGGCGCGGCGTCCGTCATCAGGTCGATCATGGTGCGCAGATCGGCGAGATTCTGCTGCCAGCGCGTATAGTACCAGCCGATTCCGGCTACGGTGAGCGGAATCAAAGCCGTCGACAGGAGTTGCGGCAGGATTTCACGCCAGGGGCGAGGCAGCGACATGGAGGAGCTCCGAGCAGAGTTCCCTGCTTAGCGCCGAATCAACACACCAGCCATGCCGCTCGCAGGGCGGGCGCGCGTCCCCCACAGGATCCGCGCGCCCGATCCGTACGCCGCTCGCGAACGCGGCCTCAGACCACGCTGAGGCGAACGTCGAGATTCTTGCGAGTCGCTTCCGAATAGGGGCAGACGATATGGGCCTTGGCGACGAGATCCTCGGCGCGGGCGTGCTCGATGCCCGGCAAGGCCACCGCGAGAGCAACGTCGAGGCCGAAACCGGCGCCATCGTCACGCGGGCCGATGCCGACCGTGGCGGTGACGCTGGCATCCTCGGGAAGGGCGACCTTTTCCTTGCCGGCCACGAAGCGCAGCGCGCCCATGAAGCAGGCGGCATAGCCGGTGGCGAACAATTGCTCGGGATTGGTGCCGGGGCCCCCGGCGCCGCCCAGCTCCTTGGGCAGGTCGAGCTTGACCGAAAAATGGCCATCCACGGTACCGGAACGGCCACCGTCACGGCCATTGTGATCGGAACGGGCAGCGGTGGTGTAGAGAACCTTCATGACAGAACTCCCTTCGGGGATTGAACACGGAGATGTATATCGCACACATTTATATCGTGCGCGATATTTATTTTGCCGACCGAGACGATTTTTATCGGGAAAGCCTGCGAAAATGATTCTGCCTCCCTGTCGCGTGCGATATGATTCGCAGCTGACAGCCGCCGGTCATGTCTTGCAGCCGGCATCGCGACGATTGAAAGTGCGTCACGCATTTGCTGACATCCACACGTTGCGTCACATGCGTTGCGCCAGAGGAGGCACCGATGGAACCGTCTTCCAACGAGTTTACGCCACTGCTCCTGCAGAACCAGCTTTGCTTTGCGCTCTACGCCGCCAACAATGCCTTTGGCCGCTCCTATAAACCCCTGCTCGACCCGCTCGGCCTGACTTATCCGCAATATCTGGTCATGCTCTGCCTGTGGGAGCGGGATGGGCTCAAGGTCGGCGAGATCGGCACCCGGCTCTTCCTTGAGACCAACACGCTCACCCCCTTGCTCAAGCGGCTGGAGGCAGCGGGATTGCTGAAGCGCCGGCGCGACAGCCATGACGAGCGCCAGGTCCGCATCTCCCTGACGGCCGAAGGCAAGGCCCTGCGCGAGAAGGCCCGGGCCGTGCCATCCCAGATCGCCGCCACCACCGGCCTCGAAGCCGGCCAGGCCGGGGCCCTCAAGGACTGGCTGGAATGGCTGCGCGAAGCTCTGGACCTGCACCAGAAACAGGAAAGCGACGCCGCCTGAGGCGGCACAACGTTCCCCTTGAGCCTCCGCCACAAGAACCGAGCTTGTTCCAGGCATGTGCCGGGGGATCAGGCTCGACCGGTAATATACAACGACCGAACCAGAAAAAGATGCAGGCGCGTGGCGCAACATCTAAAACGAAAAAGCAAGCCTCTGGCTATCCGAAGAATAATCCGCTAGCTTATCTTGAACGAGAAGGCCTTTCCTCTTGCGGAACGAGGGACGGGTGCGGAATGTCACTTTAGCCTGCGCGGTTGGCGCTTTGGTGGTTATCTTCGGTGGCTATTTTGCCTACCAGACCTTTCGCGAATCCGTTACCGAGGCCGCAAATTGCCTGCAAGAACAAGATTTCGCGAAAAAGATAGACGGCTGCACGCAGGTCATCAACAGGGCGGAAAATTCCAAGCAAAATATCCTGCAAATACGGACCATCGACTTGCCGACGGCCTATTTCAACCGTGGCTACGCCTATCAGAACATTGCTAAAGCAGACCAAGCTCGCGAGAACTACAAGAAAGCAATCGAGCTGCAGCCTAATCTCGCAATGGCCTATAACAATCTGGCTGCGCTCGATATGCAGGCAGGATATATGGTTAGCGCGGGCATGAATCTGAGCCAAGCGATCAATATCGATCAAAAACTAAATCTGGCTTGGGACAATCTTTGCGCTTTGCAGCGGGGAACGGATAAGTATTCGGAGGCGCTGAAGACCTGCACGCGCGCGATCGAATTATCGCCATCGACCGCCAAGAATTTCGTCCAGCGCGGCAGTGCCTATCTCGCGCTCGGCGACAATCTGCCGGCAGAACAAGACAAAATTTCTCAGCAGCAGAACTATAAGAATGCCTTGTCCGATTTTGATACCTCCATCACGCTTTCACCGGGAAGTGCTGTGGGGCATAGCGAGCGATGCCGCGCTCTTATTTCGACGATGGACTATGCTGGCGCCATCGCCAGCTGTACATCGGCGATCAAGCTTAAGCCGGACATGGCCTTGCCCTATGCCAATCGCGGTCTGGCGTATCTGCGTGAGGGCGATGCATCACCGGCAATTGCGGATTTCGACAAGGCAATCCAGCTCGATCCAAAACTACAGCCGGTCTACGACTTGCGCTCGGACGCCTTGGACCTGACCGGAGACCTCGACCGGGCTCTAAAGGCCGCCCAAGATAAAATCGCGCAATTTCCCGATGACCCCGTGGGCTACTCGAACAGGGCAATCGTCCTTTTTTCGATGGGCAAGTTTCACGCCGCCGCCGAAGATTTTGCAGCCGCCATCAAGCGGGACGGCCATGTTTACAAAAAGCTCTGGCGGTATGTGTCGTCATCCAGGGCGGGAGAGGATGCCACCGGCCAGCTCAAGCGAGATACCGACGGTATCAAGGACACAAGCTGGCCCTATCCGGTTGTGGAATTCTATCTCGGCCAGCGCGATGCGGATGCCATGATGTCAGCGGCCAACACGGACGACCAGCGCTGCGAAGCCACCTTCTATCGGGGCGAATGGTTGCTGCTGCAACACAAGGCGAGTGATGCGGCGCCCCTTCTGAAGCAGACCATCGACACCTGCCCGAAGGCGTTCGTCGAGTATCGCTTCGCGCAAGCCGAACTGAAGCGCCTGGCGCAACAATAGCAATCCGACTTAGGGCTTGGATTAGCTACGCGGGACCGCGAAGGTCTCGCCTGCGGTTCCGGGCTTCAGAACGGCACGCTCGAGGGCAGGATGGCGTGGCTGTCGCGCGATTCGGCCGCGGGAGTCGCCTGGCTGCGCAGCCGGTCGAGTTCGTTGCGATGGCGTTCGGCCTCGACCTGGGCAACCCGCGCGGCACGGCGAAAACGGCTCTGCTTCAACCAGACCGTGATGCCACCGATCAACATGCCGATGACCAGGACCCCGAACAGAATCAGGAACATCGGCAGATGCAGCGTGCTTGCTTCGGCCCCCGGTGCGCTCGGATCATAGGAGAGCGCCACGCCTTCGGCGATCCACTGCTTGTTCGCGATGGCAAAGGCCGCCATCACGATCAAGGCCAGGACCAGGATGAAATAATAGAATAGGCGCTTCATGGCCTGCCCCGCTCCGGCATGATCGCAAAAGCGTCCTGCGATTGCCCGGCATCGGCAGGAATCGCAAAGACGCATCCAGACAAAGAGTTAGAGCAAACGAGCATTCTCGCCAAGGCGCGCTTTGCTCTCGCTCAGGCCGGCGACTTGTTCAGCCGCAGCCGCATGTCCTTGCCGGTCTTGAAGAAAGGCACGTATTTCTCGTCCACGGGCACATGGGCGCCGGTACGCGGATTGCGCCCGATGCGGGCCGGACGGGATTTCACCGAAAAGGCTCCGAAGCCGCGCAGCTCGACCCGATCGCCCTTGGCCATGGCCTGGACGATCTCGTCGAGGATGGCATTGACGATATTCTCGATGTCGCGCTGATAGAGGTGCGGATTGGCTTCCGCAATCTTCAGAACCAGTTCGGATTTGATCATTTTCGTTCCCGTCAGTCGCCGGTCTTGTGAAGTTACGTTCGCTCGACGCGAATCGCGTCCAAGCTTCCCTTACAGCATGATGCGGATCGAACCCAAAGGCTCCCCCGTCCTTCGTCCTGGTTAGACACCCTACGCTGGTCCGGACAGACCGTGAGACACGAGTGGCTCAAGGGTGCCAAACGGAAACAAGCCCGTCAAGCGCGGCCGGAGGCGTTTCAGGCGCGGAGCGGATGGCATCGCCCAGGCTGGCGAGACCGACACTGTCGGCGAGCCAGGCCACGCCCGTGCGCGCGAAGGGGAAGGAGGACGAGGTGGAAGGCTTGTCCCAATCCTCGACCGGCAGCGCCTTCATGCGAGGCTTGTCCTTGCCGAGCCAGGCGATCGCCGTGGCTTCGTCGCCCATTTCGTCGATGAGCTTGAGGTCGAGCGCCTGCTTGCCGGTGAAGACGCGCCCATCGGAGACGGCGGCAAGGCCGGCATCGTCGAACTTGCGGCGATCCTTCACCAGATCCTTGAACCAGCCATAGGTGTCATTGACCACCGACGCCAGGGCGGCGCGGGCTTCGGGGCTGGTCGGCGTGAAGCCGTCCGGCGCAGCCTTGAGCGGCGACGATTTCACCGCCTCGACGCTGACGCCGATGCTGTCGAGCAGCTTGGAGACATTGGGATATTGCACCAGCACGCCGATCGAGCCGACCAGGGACGAACGCCGGGCCACGATATGGTCGGTGCCGACGGCGGCCATATAGGCGGCGGACGCCCCCAGCCCATCGATGAAGGCCACGGTCGGCTTGCTGGCCGAGAGCTTGCGCAGGCCGTCATAGAGTGCCTCGCCGCCCGATGTCGTGCCGCCGGGCGAATTGATGCGCACGATCACGGCCTGGGCTTGCGACTGGGCGATCTGATCGAACAGCTTGAGGTTGGCGGTCTGGTCGCCGACGAAGCCGTCGAGCTTGATGCGGGCGATATGCGGGCTGCGATGCTGCAGGGCACTGGTGCCCGCAATGGCGAGATAGGCCACCACCAACGCAATGGCCAGGAACAGGAACGCCAGCACGCGCCAGACGGAAAGCTTGCGGCGCAGGACACGCCTGTCGACCAGGAGATCGGTCTCTAGGGACATGGAGGTATACCCTTGGGGAAATCGGCCCGAAACCTAGCCGAGCGACAGGGCCGCGGCAAGGCGAGCCGTGTCCAAAGCCCGGACGGCTACACCAGCATCACGAATTTCAGGTCGGGACGCGTCGTCGGATTGAGCGTGATCTGCTGGAATTCGAGCGCACCGCGCGTGGGATGATTGAAGCGCCGAAGCCCGCCCTCACGACCGATCACGCTATGAATCGGCCAAGCCTGCGCAAAAAAGGGGCTTCGCGCCGCCAAGCTGCCGACCAGGGCCTGCATCGCCTCCTCCTCGATATGATGGCCATAGTCGATGCGGAACTCGGCGATCACCCGCCGGGCCCGTCCCTCCCAATCCTCGATCAGGTCGCGGGCCGCCGGGCTGAGGAAGATATAGGCGAGGAGATTGCGGTCATGGTCGCCGTCGAGCCACCCAGTGAAGAGTTCGGCCGCGTGCGCATTCCAGCCGAGCGCATTCCACAGATGATCGAGCAGGTAAGCTGGGCCGGCAATCGTCTCGAGGGCGGCGAGCAGCGCCGGCGAAGCCGCCGGCTCGGCCTCGGCGTTGGCCTGCGGATCGCGCTTGCCCGCGAGGTCGAAGAGATAGGCCCGTTCGGCGGGCGAGAAATTCAGGACATTGGCGAGCCGGCCCAAGGCATGGGCCGAAAGCGAAATATCCCGCCCCTGCTCCAACCAAGTGTACCATGTGGTCGAAAGCCCGGCGAGCTGGGCGACTTCCTCGCGCCGCAGGCCCGGCGTGCGCCGCCGCGCCCCACCCTGCAGGCCAAAGAGGTCAGGTGTGAGCCGGGCACGCTGGGACCGCAGGAATTCGCCGAGCTGCTGGCGGCGCGCCTGATCCGACTCCGTTGTCATGGCAACTTTCATACCAGGATAAAAAAGGATCTGGTACCAGTGTAAATCAGAATCTAGAGACGTTCCAGTGTGGTCTCGGGCGCCGGGCGAGCTTCAATCAGGGCAGTTGCTGCCCTGTATCGCATCTTCGCATTACAACGCTTCAGCCGCATGTTCAGTCTTTGGAGGAAGAGCCATGGCCCGATCGGTCACCCTGGAAAACCTGGTCACGAGCCAATTCGGCTCCCAGGCTGCCGCCTATGTCGCCAGTTCTGTTCACGCCAAGGGCGAGGATCTCCGGCTGGTGGCTGAGGCGATCGCGGCCCGGCAACCCTCCCGCGTGCTGGATCTGGGCTGCGGCGGCGGCCATGTCAGCTTTGCGGCCGCGCCGGTCGCCACCGAGGTCGTCGCCTACGACCTCTCCTCGGAAATGTTGGCGGCCGTCGCCGAGGAAGCGGTTAGGCGCGGCTTTGCCAACATCGCCACCCACCAGGGCTCTGTCGAGCGGCTGCCCTTCGCCGACGCCAGCTTCGACATGGTGCTGAGCCGCTATTCGGCCCATCACTGGGGCGACGTGCCGGCCGCCTTGCGCGAGGCCTTCCGGGTCCTGAAGCCGGGCGGCACGCTGGTGATGGCCGATGCCGTCGCGCCGGCGCGGGTCGTCTGCGACACCTTCCTGCAGGCGTTCGAGATGCTGCGCGACCCCTCGCATGTGCGCGACTACTCGATCCGGGAATGGCAGGCGATGCTCGCCGCTGCCGGCTTCACGGTGACGACGACCACGCCCGGGCACCAGCCCCTGGAGTTTTCCTCCTGGATCGCCCGCATGCGCACACCGCCGGTTTTCGTCGAGGCCATCCGTGCCCTGCAGGCAGCGATGTCGGAGGAAGTGCGCCAGCATTTCGCCGTCGAGGCGGATGGCTCCTTCGTCCTCGACAACGCAGTCTTCGTGGCGCAGCGCTAGGCTTTCCGCCCTGTCAGCCGACGCTCGCCCGTCCCTGCGGTATCGGCCTCATCGCCGATGAAAGCCGATACCGCAGGTCTTCATCCGAACATCGTTCCGTAAAACCCACCTCCCCCATCGTCGCGCGAAGCTGTAAACTGCGAGGGAAGGCCGCGCGTCGCCGGCCCGGGGAGGGGATGCCATGGCCTTGCTAACCGGCGGCTGCGAATGCGGGGCCATCCGCTACGAGGCGCAGGAAGCGCCCTTCGATGCCGGCTGGTGCCATTGCCGCATCTGCCAGCGTATTTCCGGTGCGCCGGCCCAACCCTGGGCGCTGTTTGCCGCCGGGGCTTTCGCTTATGTGAAGGGCGAGCCGCGCATCTATCATTCCTCCAGTTTCGGGGAACGGCATTTTTGCGGCACCTGCGGCGCCTCGCTCGGCTTCCGGCTGCGCGAAAATCCGACCGAGATCAGCATCAATACCGGCACGCTCGACGATCCTTCCGCGGCGCCGCCTCGCAAGCATATCTGGACCCGCAGCCAGATTTCCTGGTTCGCCACGGCCGATGATCTGCCGACATTCCTCGAATACGAGCCGGAAAAGGATGGCTAGAGGCCGTTACTTGCCGGCTGCGCCATTGCCGCGCCCCCCTCTCCTGTGATATTGCGGCGCAAAATCCGACAGACGATCCCTTTTGAACGCGGCCAATATCCCGGCTGGCGCAGGAACCCGGTTTAACCTATGCAACTTCGCAACATCGCCATCATCGCCCACGTCGACCACGGCAAGACCACGCTGGTCGACCAGCTGCTGCGGCAGTCCGGCGCCTTCCGCGACAACCAGCGCGTGGCCGAGCGTGTGATGGATTCGAACGATCTCGAAAAAGAACGCGGCATCACCATCCTGGCCAAGGCCACCTCGGTGGTGTGGAAGGATACCCGCATCAACATCGTCGACACGCCCGGCCACGCCGATTTCGGCGGCGAGGTCGAGCGCATTCTCAACATGGTGGATGGCGCGATCGTGCTGGTCGACGCCGCCGAAGGCCCGATGCCCCAGACCAAGTTCGTGGTGGCCAAGGCTCTCAAGATCGGCCTCAAGCCGATCGTCGCCATCAACAAGGTCGACAAGCCCGACGCCCGCACCTCCGAAGTGATCAACGAGGTGTTCGACCTGTTCGCCGCGCTCGACGCCACCGATGAGCAGCTCGACTTCCCCATCCTCTATGGTTCGGGCAAGCAGGGCTGGATGGGCAATTCGCCGGAAGCCGACCAGAGCGCCGGCATGGCCCCGCTGTTCGACCTCGTGCTCACGCATGTCGCGCAGCCCACGGTCGAGCCCGGCCCCTTCCGCATGCTCGCCACCATCCTGGAAGCCAATCCCTATCTCGGCCGCGTTCTGACCGGCCGCATCTCGTCGGGCGTGCTCAAGCCGAACATGGCGATCAAGGCGATGTCGCGCGACGGCAAGGTGATCGAGCAGGGACGCGTGTCCAAGGTGCTCGCCTTCCGCGGCATCGAACGCCAGCCGGTCGAGGAAGCCGAGGCGGGCGACATCGTCGCCATTGCCGGCCTGACCCAGGGCACCGTGGCCGATACCTTCTGCGCGCTCGAAGTCACCGAGCCGCTGGTGGCTCAGCCGATCGATCCGCCGACCGTGTCGATGACCTTTACCGTCAACGATTCCCCGCTCGCCGGCACCGAGGGCGACAAGGTGACCAGCCGCGTCATCCGCGACCGCCTGCTCAAGGAAGCCGAGGGCAATGTCGCGCTGAAGATCGAGGAATCGGCCGACAAGGATTCGTTCATCGTCTCCGGCCGCGGCGAACTCCAGCTCGCAATCCTGATCGAGGTGATGCGCCGCGAGGGCTTCGAGCTCGGCGTCTCCCGCCCGCGCGTCGTCTTCCAGAAGGACGAGGCGACCGGCGAAATCCTCGAGCCGATCGAGGAAGTGGTGATCGACGTCGACGAGGAATTCTCCGGCGCCGTGGTGCAGAAGATGTCGGAGCGCAAGGCCGAGATGATCGAGATGCGCCCCTCCGGCGGCAACCGCCAGCGCCTGGTCTTCCACGCTCCGACCCGCGGCCTGATCGGCTATCAGAACGAGCTCTTGACCGACACCAAGGGCACCGCCGTGCTGAACCGCCTGTTCCATGCCTATGCCCCGTTCAAGGGCGAGGTGGCCGGCCGCCGCAACGGCGTCTTGATCTCCACCGATGCCGGCGAGGCCGTGGCCTATGCGCTGTGGAATCTGGAAGATCGCGGCCCGATGATGATCGAGCCCGGCTGGAAGGTCTATCAGGGCATGATCGTGGGTGAGCACACCCGCGAGAACGACCTGGAAGTCAACGTGCTCAAGGGCAAGAAGCTCTCCAACGTCCGCGCCTCCGGCAAGGACGAGGCCGTGCGCCTGACGCCGCCGATCCGTATGACGCTGGAAAAGTCGATCGCCTGGATCCAGGACGACGAGCTCCTGGAAGTCACGCCGAAGTCGATCCGCCTGCGCAAGGCCATCCTCGATCCCAACGAGCGCAAGAAGGCCGATCGCGCCAAGGAAGCGGCTGCGTAAGGGCCGACGAACGAATGCTGAAAAGGGCCGGTCTCAGCACCGGCCCTTTTTGTTTGTGAGGGCGAGTTTCGGAGCGCGGACATCTTGTCCGCTCTTGGAAACGCTGTACCTGCAGGAGAGGAAGAGGCGGACATCGCGACATGCAAGCATGTCGCTGAGATGTCCGCGTTCCCAAGAAAAAACCGCCGACCTGGCGGCCGGCGGGTGCAATGAGGTCTCTCGCGGATCAAGTTCGTGCCGCGTCAACGGCATGGGGTGGAAGCTCACAGCTCCTTTTGTCGAGATTGTGGCCTCTCGCGTAACATATCCCCGTTATTCACAACCCAAAACGCGAACTCGGTACTAGAGCAAAGCGCGTTTAGACGGAAACGCTGCATTGCTCTAACTCTTTGGTTCAACGCGTCTTTGCGATTCTTGGTGATTCCACCAAATCGCAAAACGCTCTAGGCAACCGGTGTCCAGATCACCTGGTCGATGCGGCTGGCACCCGTCGCCAGCATGGCGAGCCGGTCGAAGCCCAGCGCAATGCCGCTGGCCTGCGGCATGATGGCGAGGGCGGCCAGGAAATCCTCGTCGATCGGGTAGCGCTCGCCGTAGACGCGCTCCTTCTCATCCATCTCGGCCTGGAAGCGCCGGCGCTGCTCGTCGGCATCGGTCAACTCGCCGAAGGCATTGGCGAGTTCTACGCCACAGGCATAGAGCTCGAAGCGCTCCGATACGCGCGGATCATGGTCGGTGCGGCGGGCCAGCGCCGCCTCCACGCTCGGATAGTCGTGGAGGATGGTGGCCCTGTCATTCCCGAGACGGGGTTCGATCTTCTGCACCAGCACGCCGGAATAGATGTCGGACCAGGTGTCATCCTCGGCCACGCGCAGGCCCGCCATGCGGGCGGCTGCAGCCAGGGCGTCGCGGTCGCTGGCGCCATCCCCTGCGAGCGTCGCCAGGAGATCGATGCCGGCGAAGCGTTCGAAGGCCTCGGCAACGCTGAGCCTTTCGGGCTCGGCGAAGGGATCAGTCTCCACGCCGCGATAGCGGAAGCGCTTCAGGCCGCCGGTTTCGGCGGCCAGTGCCAGCAGGCGGGTGCAATCGTCCATCAGCAGCTGATAGGGCTCGCCGCTGCGATACCACTCCAGCATGGTGAATTCGGGCGAATGGGTGCCGGTGCGCTCGCGGTTGCGGAAGACCTTGGCGAAGGTGAACAGGCGCTTCTCCCCGGCCGCCAGCAGTTTCTTGCAAGCGAATTCCGGCGAGGTGTGCAGATAGAGCCGCCGTACGCTGAGATCGGCATCGATCAGGTCGGTGGCGAAGGCATGCAGATGCGCCTCATTGCCGGGCGAGACCTGCAGGATTGACGTGTCGACCTCGGTGAAATCCTCAGCGATGAAGAAGCCGCGCAACGCCGTCATCAACCGGTTGCGCCCGATCAGAAAGGGTCGGCGATCCTGATGAGCCGATGGCTGCCACCAGGGGGTGGAGGCTGAAGACATGAAGGAATCCTCTTATGGCGCGGGAATCCTTCCCCGGCTTCGGGGAAGGTGTCGTTGCGGAGCAACGACGGAAGGGGGAGAGTGGCGCTACAGGCACGATTGAACCGCAGAATTGTGCCACCCGCCCCCATCCGGTCCGGCTCCGCCGGCCCACCTTCCCCGAAACCGGGGAAGGATTGTTGCGCCTTACTTTGCCCGATCGGAGAAGCGATACGCCACCGACCGGCTTTACAAACCTCCCTCCGCCCCTACGCCAGCCGCGGCAAAACCGCAATCCGGGTTATGATGTCGCCTCAAATCTGATTCGAGCATGATATCGCTGTTTCGACGCAATCCGACGCCCCAACCCGAGCAGATCACCGTGCGGATCGGGGCGACGACCTATCCCGTCGCCGTCCGGCGGCTGGTTTCGGCGCGCCGCTACACGCTGAGGGTCCGTACGGCCCAGCGCGACATCGTGCTCTCCATGCCGGCGCGCGGCAGCCTGACCACCGCCAAGGCCTTCGCCGACAAGCATGCCGGCTGGATTGCCCTGAAGCTGGCCAAGCTCGCCCAGGACGTCAGCTTCGCCGACGGCGCCATGGTGCCCTTCCGCGACGTGCCGCACCGCATCGAGCATCGCGAGGGCCGCGGCACGGTGAAGATCGAGGCTGGCTCTCCGCCTGTCCTCGTCGTGCATGGCGATATCAAGCATTTGCCGCGCCGGATGACCGACTGGCTGAAGAAACAGGCTCTGCGCGAATTGCAGGCAATTGTCGCGCGCCATACCGCGGCGCTCGGCGTCAAGCACGGCCCGATCAGCGTCAAGGACACCACCAGCCGCTGGGGCTCTTGCTCCTCGGCCGGGGCGCTGGCCTTCTCCTGGCGCCTGATCCTGGCGCCGCCCTTCGTGCTCGACTATCTCGCTGCGCACGAGGTTTCGCATCTGAAGGAAATGAACCACTCGCCCCGCTTCTGGCGCTTGTGCCACCAGCTCTGTCCCCGTACCGAGGAAGCCCGGGCCTGGCTGAAGTCGCATGGTGCCGGGCTGCACCGCTACGGGTGAGCGGGGATGCCGGCGAAAGCGGAGGACGTCCAAAGAAACCGCTCGAACTTGCGCCGGCTCGTGCATGAGCAGGATCACGTCTTCAAGCGAGATGGGACCAACAGACTGCCAATTGTCGCCATCGAAGATTTCTTTACAGCAGGAATCACACGTAACGCCGTCCCCAGTCGGGCCATTCTCACCTTCGGCATAGAGGCCTTTCGCGACCGCCTCATGGATGTCCGCGGTCGTGATGACGTGGCAGACGTTGCCATCCAGATCTGGGGATTTGGCGACGAAGAAGACTGGGCGACTCTCGGCTATATTTTCATTGCAACGTCTCAGCCGCGTTCCACCGTGACAACCTGGTTGGAGGGCATCCAACCCGATGCGATCCTCAGGGCCGGCGGAGTGGATGAGCCTTTCGTCCGAGCGCAAATCATTCGCGCAGAGGCCATTCGGACCAGGCCCGGATATGAGGTCTACGCGCTGTTCTATGAAAGGGACAGCGAGGAAAACGTTTAGGTGCCGCCTGTCTCTCACCGGCTCTATGGCAAATAGAACACCCGCTTCAGCGGCACCTGCACCGGGGAACTGTCCGGATTGGTGGCCATGATGTCGCCCATGAAGGCCCACCAGCGCTTCATCACCGCCTCGTCGGGCAGGCGGCCCAGGCCGTGGTCGTCGCTGCGGGTGAGGATGGCGAAGAGATGGTTATCCTCCGGGTCGAGCCATATCGTATAGTCGGAGATCCCCACCTCTTTCAGCAGCGCCACCAGCTCGGGAAAGATCTCGTCATGGCGCTTTTCGTATTCGGCAGCCTGGCCGGGATGGAGATTCATGCGAAAGGCGATGCGGTCCGGCATGGTGTGTTTCCTTGAGACGTTCCCTTGAGGGCAATTCATCGCAGGCTCGATAGCCGCGATTCAGCGCTTGGCGGCGGCCTCGCCGCCGATGACGTCCTGCGCCTCGCTGGAGGTGTCGCGCACATGTTCCAGGTGCCGGCGATAGGCTGCCATCGCAGCCTCGGCGTCGCGAGCCATCACAGCCTCGGCGATCTCGACATGCTGGGCGACACTGATCTCGATCACACCCGGCAAGGCGCTGGCGACGCGGCGCACGTCGAGCCCGACATCGTAGAGCCCCTCGGCCATGGCGGCAAGCAGCCGGCTGCCACCGCCACCATAGAGGGCCCGGTGGAACTCGATGTCGAGCAGGCGGAAGGCGACCGGATCGTCATGGAAGGCGCGCCCGTCCACGGCGAGTTCGAGGATACGCGCCCGCGCCTCATCATCCGCCCGTTCGGCGCAGAGCCGCACCAGTTCGAGCTCGACCACCACCCGCGCCTCGAAATGCTCGCGTACGTCGTAGTCGGCGAAGGACAGCATGGTCGAGAACGGCGCCACCAGGCGGCTCGGCGACAGGTCGGTGACGCTGTAGCGCCCGCCCTGGCGGCTTTCCAGCACCCCCATCAGGGTCAGTGCCTTGAGCGCCTCGCGCAGAGGCGGGCGCGAAATGCCGAAGGCGATGCCCATCTGCTGCTCGGTCGGCAGGCGGTCGCCGGAGCGAAGATTGCCCGACTTGATCATCCCCATGATGCGGGTGGCGACCTGCTCGGCGATCGGACGACGCTCCAGCGCGCCACCGCCGAACGGCTCGGCGAAGGCCTCGCTCGGATCCAGGGCGGCCAGATCACTGAAATCGGGATCTTTGATCAGCTTGCTCACTGGACTGCCTTACTGCTTCACAGATGGAGGCGGTAGAAGGAATTGGCGTTATCCCGGTAGAACTTGCGCAGATCGCCTTGGGAGAAGCCCGCCAGGGCCCGGTCGAGCGTCTCGACCCAGCGCGTCATGCTGGTGGCCTGCAGGCAGATCGGCCAGTCCATGGCGAAGACAGTGCGATCGACGCCGAAACTCTCGAAGGTGGCGTCGATGAAGGGACGGAGATCCGCATCGGTCCAGGTCGCGTGGTCGGCTTCCACCGGCAGGTCGGAGAGCTTGATGAAGAGGTTTGAGCAGCGCGCCAGCTCCTTCACATCGTCACGATATTGGGCAATGGCGCCTTCCTTGATGCCGGGCTTGCCGCAATGGTCGAGGATCATCGGCACATGCGGAATGTGCTTCACGAAGTCCCGCACGATGTCCATCTGATGGTGATGGACGTTGATCTCGAAATGGTAGCCGAATTTTTCGAGAAGATTGACGCCCTCGATGAAGCTGTCCGACAGGGTCAAGGCACGGGGATCGGCATCGAACTCGACGATGCGGCGGATGCCCCGCACAGCCGGATGTTTTTCCTTCATCTCCGCCAGGATCGGCTCAACCCGGCCTCCCCATTCCAGCGGCGCCATCGGCACGATCGCCTTGATGCCGGGGTCGCGCCGGGCCTCCTCCTCGACGAAGCGGATCTCGTCGAGATATTGGCCGCCGCCCTCCCAGAAATCGGCATAGCATTCGAGGAAGACCATGGCCTCGACCTCGACCGAGCCCAGGTCGCGCCGGTAGTCCTCGACATGATAGTCCCTGGAAAACAGGGGGCTGCCCTCGAAGGCCGTGTATTTCAGCTTCGAATGGTCCCAGACATGAAGATGCGTGTCGATGATGGGAAAATCGGGCATGGCATCCTCGGCGTGTGAGCGCGACTTCGCATCCGCGTTTAGGCCATTCTCAGCCAGCCAGTAAAAACTTGTCAAACTAATTTTTGTCTGACAACTTATCTGCAAACGCGACCGGGCCACCCGGAGCCGCAGATCCAGAAATGCCCGGGAGAGCCGTCATGCCCAAGGAATTCGAGCACCGCCGCGTCGGCCAGACATCGATGTCCGTACCAACTTTCGGCTATGGCGCGGCGCATCTGGGCGAGCTCTACAGCCTGGTGACGGAAGCCGATGCCATCACCACCATCGACGCCGCCTGGGACGCGGGCGTGCGCCTGTTCGACACCGCGCCCTGGTATGGTCTCGGCCTCTCCGAACATCGCCTCGGCTATGGCCTCAGGCACCGGCCGCGTAACGAATACCAGCTCGTCACCAAGGTCGGGCGTATCCTCGAACGCCCCTTCGATCCGGCCACCTTCAAGTCGGAGATGTGGCTCGGCGGCCTGCCCTTCCAGCATCGCTACGACTACACCTATGACGGCATCATGCGCTCCTACGAGCAGTCGATGATGCGGCTTGGCCTCAATACCATCGATGCCCTGGTCATCCACGACCTCGACGCCGCCTATCAGGGCCCCGATTTCGGCTATCGCAAGAAGGATCTCGTCTATTCCGGCATCAAGGCGCTGGAGGAGTTGAAGAGACGCGGCGAGATCAAGGCCATCGGCATGGGCATCAACACCGCCGACGCCCTGGAGACGGTGGCGCCCCTGGTCGATCTCGATTTCGTGCTGGTGGCCATGCCCTACACCTTGATCGACCAGGGCTGCCTGCATACGGGCATGGCCGAATGCGTGAGGCGCAAGGTCAGCGTGATCATCGGCTCGCCCTTCGCCTCGGGCATCCTGGTCACCGGCTCGGGCGGCAGTGCCAACTACAATTACAGCAAGGCGCCGGAAGCCGTACAGGCCAAGGTGCGCGGCATCGAGGCGGTCTGCAAGGCCCACGGCGTGGCCTTGCCGGCGGCGGCCCTGCAATTCGTGCTGGCGCATCCCGCCGTGGTCTCGGAAATTCCGGGCGCGGTGAAGCCGAGCGAGATCGTCGAGAACGTCGCCTCGCATCACGCCCCGATCCCCGACGGCTTCTGGTCGGACCTCAAGGCGGAAGGCCTGATCGACAAGGACGCGCCCACGCCATGAACCATGCGGGCGAGCCTGCAAGAGCGCTGCCGATCCTGATCTCGGCCCGCGGCATCTCCAAGCAATTTGCCGGCGTCGAAGTGTTGCGCGATGTCGATCTCGATCTCCATCCCGGCGAGATCCACGCCTTGCTCGGCGAGAATGGCGCGGGCAAGTCGACCTTCGCCAAGATCATCGCCGGCGTGCATCGGCCCAGCCGCGGCTCGCTCGCCCTCAACGGCACGCCCGTCGAGGTGGCGACGCCGCTGATCGCCCAGAAGCTCGGCATCACCCTGATCCATCAGGAGCCGATCTCCTTTCCCGATCTTTCCGTTGCAGAAAACCTCGTGCTCGGCCGCCATGAAGGCCCGGCGCTCGGGCGGGTGCGCTGGGGCGAGCTTCGGCGCGAGGCTGACAGCCTGATGGCCCGGCTCGGCATCGCCATCGATGTCGGCAAGCCGATGCGCGGCCTCTCGATCGCCGACCAGCAGATGGTCGAGATCGCCCGGGCGCTGGCCAGCGACAGCCGCCTGATCATCATGGACGAGCCGACGGCCCCGCTGACGCCAAGGGAAGTCGAAACCCTGTTCGGCATTGCCCGCCAGCTCCGCCAGGAAGGCCGCACTATCATCTTCATCAGCCACCGGCTCGAGGAAGTGCGGGCGCTGTGCGACCGCGTCACCATCTTCCGGGACGGCAGCAAGATCGCCACCGAGGACACCGCCAGCCTCTCCGATGCCGACATCATCCGCCTGATGATCGGACGGGAGGTGAAAGGCTATATTCCCCAGCACAAATCGCAGATCGGCGCGGTGGCGCTGGCGGTTCGCGGCCTCAGCCTGCCCGGCAAGTTCGAGGACATCAGCTTCGAGGTGCGCAAGGGCGAGATCGTCGGCCTCGGCGGCCTGGTCGGTGCCGGCCGCACCGATGTCGCCCGCGCTTTGTTCGGCGTGGTTCCCGCGGCCAGCGGCAGCATCGAGATTGGCGGGCGGGCCGTCACCATCCGCGAGCCGGCGGATGCCGTTGCCCATGGCCTCGCCTTCGTGCCGGAGGACCGCGCCGTCGCCGGCATCTTCCGCAGCCTGCCGGTCGAGCAGAACATCACGGCGGCGGTACCCGGCAAGGTCGCGCCCGGCGGCGTGATCCGTCGCGCCCTGGAACGCTCGATCGCCCGCGAACAGGTCCGTAAATTGCGCATCCGCCTCGCCAGCCTGCGCCAGCCCATCGGCGAGCTTTCGGGCGGCAACCAGCAGAAGGCCATCCTGGCCCGCTGGCTCCTCACCGATCCCGAGATCCTCATCCTCGACGAGCCGACGCGCGGCATCGACATCGGGGTCAAGGCCGAGTTCTACGAGATGATCGGCGAGCTGGCCGCTTCGGGCCGCGCCGTGCTGCTGATTTCCTCCGAACTGCCGGAACTGCTGGCGCTCAGCGACCGCGTGCTGGTGATGTCGGAAGGGCGCCTCACCGCCAATCTCCCCCGCGACGAGGCCAGCGAGGAGAGCGTGATGCATGCCGCCGTGCCGCGCCGCAAGTCGAACCGGGATGAACGGGACGCCGCATGAACATCGCCAGCCTCCTGCGCCGGCGCGAGGCCGGCATCGTGGTGATGATCGCGCTCTTCGCCATCATCGTCGGCCTGATCCAGCCGCGCTTCCTCTCCACCGAGACGCTGCGCATCGTGCTGCTCGCGGTGCCCCTGATCATGGTGGCGGCGATGGGCGAGATGATGGTGCTGGTCGCCCGCCATGTCGACCTCTCGATCGGCTCGATCCTCGGCTTCTCCGCCATCGTGGCCGGCATGCTCTGGCGCGACCATCCGGAGCTGCCCATCATGGTCGGCGTCATCGCCGCGATCGCCGTGGGCGCCGCGCTGGGCCTGCTCAACGGGCTGATGGTCACCCTCTTCAGGCTCCCCTCCATCATCGTGACGCTCGGCACGCTCAGCCTCTATCGCGGCCTGGTCTTCTTCATCTCCGGCGCCCGGCAGGTCGATCCGCAATACATTCCGCGAGGCCTGATCGAACTCAGCCAGACCTCGCCCGTTTTCGGCATTCCCTGGATCATCCTGATCGCCTTTGCCGTGGCGCTCGCCACTTATCTCTTCCTCGGTCATTCCAGGCTCGGCCGCCAGATCTACGCCATCGGCTCCAATCCGGTGGCGGCGCCGCTGCGTGGCATCCGCGCCACGCCGATCACCGTGCTGGTCTTCGTGCTCTCCGGGGCTCTCGCCGGGCTTGCGGGCGTAATGTACGCCTCGCGCTTCGGCTATGTGAATCCCGGCATCACCGGCGTCGGCTTCGAGTTCACGGTGATCGCGCCCGTGGTGATCGGCGGGGTCTCGATCAATGGCGGCTCCGGCTCGGTCGCCGGCACCGTGCTCGGCGTACTCCTGCTTGGCGCCGTCAGCGTGGCCCTGCCGATCCTCGGCGTCTCCGGCTTCTGGCAGCAGGCGATCTACGGAGCCGTGATCCTCGCCGCTTTGGTGATCGACCGCAGCGTCAGGCAGGGCGGCCTCAAGGGCCTGCTGGCGAGGGATGCGGCATGACCAGCACCAATTCCTCCGCCACCGCCGTCTCGCCGCAGGACGCGGCCAAGCCGCTGCCGCTCTGGCGCAGCGTACTGGTGCGGCCGGAGACCATGACCCTGGTGCTGCTGGCCGCCGCCTTCGTGATCGCCTGCCTGCTCTCGCCCTTCTTCGCCTCGCTGACCTTCATCCTGGAAAGCGCCACCTACTACGCCGAATTCTCGATCATCGCTTTGGTGCTGACCCTGGTGATCATCGCCGGCGAGATCGACCTGTCTCCCGCCTCCACCATGGCGCTGACGGCCTGCCTGTTCGGCACCGTGTGCCAGGCCGGCCTGCCGATCGGCTGGGCGATGGCGGCGAGCCTTGCCGCCGGCCTCGCGATGGGCGCCTTCAACGGCTTCATGGTGCTGTGGCTGCGCCTGCCCTCGCTGATGGTCACCATCGGCACGCTGATCATGTATCGCGGCCTCGCCCAGGTGCTGGCCGGCGACAGGTCCATCGGCAAGTTCCCGGCCTGGTTCGTCGGCATCGACTATCGCACCCTTTTCGGCGTACCCGTGCCGGTGCTGGTCTTCGTCGCGGCCTCGCTGGTCCTGGCCTTCGTGCTCGGCGCCACCATCCTGGGCCGGCAGATCTACCAGATCGGCACCAGCGAGATCGCCGCCCGCCATGCCGGCATCAAGGTCCGGCGCATCAAATTCGGCCTGTTCCTGGCGATGGGCCTTACCAGCGCACTCTGCGGCCTGCTCGCAGCCTCGCGGCTGGCCTCGGTGCGCTACGATCTCGCCACCGGCGGCGAACTGCAGATGGTGCTGATCGTCATGCTCGGCGGCACCTACATCTTCGGCGGCCGCGGCACCATCGCGGGCACCTTCATCGCCTCCTGGCTGCTGGTGATCATCGCCACCGGCATGACGGTCGCCAACATCCCGGTGACCTACCAGCTCACGGTGATGGGCCTCCTGCTCATCATCTCCATCATCGCCACCAACACGATCTACGCCCGCAACCAGAGATAGCCGGCACAGAACGGCCTTAGACCATCATCAGGAGGGAACCATGCTGAGGAAAACGCTTCTACTCGGGCTGTCGCTCGGATTCGCCCTGACCGCCGCCGTCAGTGCGCAGGCAGCCGACAAGGTCTCGATCGTCTATATTCCCAAGAACACTGGCAATCCCTATTTCGATTCGCTGGTGAAAGGCTTCCAGGACGGCTGCGCCAAGGTCGGCTGTGACTTCGACATGCAGGCCCCGGCGACCGCCGAAGCCACTTCGCAGATCCCCTTCATCACCGCGCAGACCCAGCGCGGCGTCGGCGTGATCGCCATTTCCCCCAACAGCCCCGATGCCCTCAACCAGGTGCTCGACCGCGCCCGCTCGCGCGGCATCTTGGTGCTGGCGGTCAATGGCGACCTCGTCGGCAATCTCGACCATCGCGATGCCGGCATCCTGCCCGTCGACTTCACCAAGACCGGGCCGAGCCAGGTCGAGCTCCTGGGCTCGCAGATCAATTACGAAGGCGAAATCGCCATCCTCTCCGCCACCACCGACGCGCCCGACCAGAACACCTGGATCGCGGCGATGAAGGACAGCCTCGCCAGCAATCCCAAATATGCCAAGATGAAGCTGGTGGCCGTGGCCTATGGCGACGACGATCCGCAGAAATCCACCACCGAGATGGAAGCGCTGATCCAGAAATACCCCAACCTCAAGGGCGTGATCTCGCCGACCACCGTCGGCGTCGCCGCGGCGGCACAGGTGCTGCAGACCCAGGGCAAGGCCAAGCAGATCACGCTCACCGGCCTCGGCACGCCCAACCAGATGCGCCCCTTCATCAAGGACGGTACGCTCAAGGCCTTCCAGCTCTGGAGCCCCTACAATGAAGGCCTGCTCACCTCCTATTTCGCCGTGGGCGTCAAGAACGGCACCATCAAGAACGAGCCCGGCACCAAGTTCGAGGTTCCCGGCCTGGGTGAGATCACCGTCGGGGCAGATCACATCATCAACACCCAGGCGGAGCTGACCACCTTCGACGCCGGCAATATCGACCAGTTCAACTTCTGATTCCGATCCGGCGCGGGACATCTCGCGCCGGCCTTCCCTTATCCCAGTTTCCCCGGACGTTCCCATGAACAGTTACGATTTCGCAGGACAGGCCGCCATCGTCACCGGAGGTGGCCAGGGCATCGGGCTTACGGTCGCCGAACGCATCCTGGCCGGCGGCGGCAACGTCTCGATCTGGGACCGGGACGCTTCCCTGCTGCAGGCCCTGGAGGCCAAATATGGCCGGGAGGGCAAGATCCAGGCCCTCAATGTCGACATCGGCGACCTCGCCTCGGTGGAGGCCGGCGTCACGCAGACCCTGGCGCGCTTCGGCCAGATCGACGTCCTCATCAACAATGCCGCGATCGTCGGCCCCAATGCCAATACCTGGGAATACCCACCCGAAGCCTTCGCCGAAGTGGTGCATGTCGGGCTGATCGGCACCTTCCATGTCTGCCATGCCGTGGTGCCGCACATGATCACCCGCAATTACGGGCGCATCGTCAATCTGAGCTCGGTCGCCGGCAAGGAAGGCAATCCCGGCGCGCCCGCCTATTCCGCCACCAAGGCCGGCGTGCTCGCCCTGACCAAGTCGCTCGGGAAGGAACTCGCCAAATACGACATCTCGGTCAATGCCGTGACGCCGGCCGTGGCCAAGACCACGATGGCGATGAGCCAGGATCCGGACTTCCTGAAGATGATTCTCTCCAAGATCCCGCGCGGACGCATGCTGGAGCTCACCGAGGCGGCCGCCATGATCTGCTGGCTGGCCACCAAGGAGAATTCCTTCACCACGGGCGCGGTATTCGATCTTTCCGGCGGCCGGGCAACTTATTGAGGCCGCTTCGGGCGATTACCATTCGAAGGCGTCGGTCGTCTCGCGCTTGCCCACCACCATGGCGTCGGCGACCAGATGGAAGGGCGCGGCATCGACCGCGCTCTCGCCGCGATCGAGCAGGCCGGCGAAGCGGGCATAGATGCCTTCATATTCGGCCATCGGCTCGGCCACGGTCAGGTTGCCGTTGACGGCGAGCTTGGAGCCGCCGTCGATCAGGGTGAGCCGGGTGCCGTCCTCGACGACCATCTCGATGGTCCAGGTCTGGTCGCCGGTCTGGCGCCAGTCGAACTCGGCCGTCAGTTCAGCGCCGGGCAGGCCGGCATCGGAGGCGAAGGTGAGTCTGGCCGCGATCGGCGTATCGCGATTGGCAGGATAGGTCAGCGTCGCGGCCGTGACGAAGAAGGGCTCGGGCGCGATCTCGGTGAGGATCGACAGCGCGTTGATGCCGGGATCGAACACACCGAAGCCGCCGGGCTGCCAGATCCATTCCTGGCCCGGATGCCAGCGCCGCACATCTTCCTTCCAGGTGATGGCGAGGGAGGCGATCTTGCGGCCGGCAAGGCGCTTCTTCGCCTCCTCCACGCCGGCATTGTATTGCGAGTGCCAGGTGGCGAACAGCACGCAGCGCCGCGCCGCGGCCTGGCGCACGAGGTCGGCCAATTCGCTGACGGTAGGCGCCGGCGGCTTTTCCAGAAGCACGTTCATGCCGGCATTCAGCGCCTCCAGCGCCACCTGGTGGCGCACCGAGGGCGGCGTGCAGATCGCCACAGCGTCGAGATCCGGCATCGCCGCATAGAGCTCGGCCGGGGTGCGGAAGGTCGGCACACCCGCTTGCTCGATGCCGCGCTGGCTCACCAGCGCGGCCAGCCGGAAGGCGGGATTCTTGGCGATAACAGGCAGATGCTGGTCGACCGCGATCTTGCCGACGCCGATGATGGCGATGGAATGCTGGCTCATGAAGGTCGCCTCTATTTGTCAGTCAATTCGAGGCGTGCGTAGCAGCAAATCGCGAGCGCGGGAAGGGACTCCCGCGCTCGGCGCATCACATCCGCTCGGGAACTGCGATGCCGAGCAACCACAGCCCCTTGGCCAGTACGGCGCGGGCGAGACCGCACAGGGCCAGGCGCGAGGCCCGCTCGGCTTCCGTGTCGGCCGCCAGCACTGGGCAATCGGTGTAGAAGCGGCTGAAGGCTTGCGCCACCGAGAAGACGTAGTCGGCGACCTCGTTCGGCGCATTGTTGCGTCCGGCCGAGGCGACCACTTCAGGCAGCCTGGCGCATTCGAGCACCAAAGCGCGCTCGGCCGGAGCCGTCACCTGCAGGGCACCGGCCTGATAGCCCTTGGCCTCGGCATTGGCCAGGATGGAGCCGATGCGCACGCAGGCATATTGCACATAGGGCCCGGTCTTGCCCTCGAAGGAGACCATGCGGTCCGCGTCGTAGATGTAGCCCGAGATGCGGTAGGATGAGAGATCGGCGAATTTGAGCGCGGCAATGCCCACCAGCTTGGCGAGTTCGATGCGGTCGAGCGTCGGATCGTCATTGACCAGCCGCTCGCCGGCTTTCTCGATCGCCTCGCCGATCAGGTCCTTGAGCAGGGCCACCCCGCCATCGCGCGTCTTGTAGGGCTTGCCGTCCGAGCCGTTCACCGTGCCGAAGCCGGCATGGATCAGCTCGACGCCCGGCGCCAGATCCCCCCGCTCCGCTGCCTTGAAGACCTGGCGGAAATGCAGCTCCTGGCGCTGGTCGACGACATAGACGATGCGCTTGGGATCCTGGTCGCGCACCCGTGCCACGATGGTGGCGAGATCGGTGGTGGCGTAGAGGGCGGCACCGTCCTTCTTCTGCAGCAAGAGCGGGGGCATCGGCTTGTTGTCGCCGGGGGTGGCGACGTCGACGATCAGGGCGCCGTCGCTTTCCACCGCCACGCCCTTGGCGCGCATGTCGGCGATCATGCCGGGGATCAGCGGCTGCACGTCGCTTTCGCCCAGGAACAGATCGAAATGGGTGTCGAGAAGATCGATGTCGACGCGCTGGGCCGTCAGCGAGATGTCGCGCAGCTTCTGCCAGATCGCCGTGGCGTCGGGATCGCCGGCCTGCAGGGCGGCGGTGGCGGCACGGGCCAGTTCCATGCGGGCGGGATCGGCCTTGCAGGCCGCCGCCGCCTCCGGATAGAGCCGCTGCAGGTCGTCCATGGTCAGGTCCGGCGCCTCGCCCGGGCCGAGATCAGGCCAGCGCAGCCGGATTTCCGAAATCAGCTGGCCCATCTGCAGGCCCCAATCGCCGAGATGGATGTCGGAAACCGTGTTGAGGCCCTGGGCGGCGTTGATGCGCCGCAGGCTCTCGCCGATCACCAGCGCGCGCAGATGGCCAACATGCAACGGCTTGGCGACGTTGGGGCCGCCATAGTCGAGCACCACCGTATCAGCCGGCAGTTGCACGATGCCGAGATCGGGCGAGGCAGCCTGGGCCGCGGCGCATTCGGAGAGGAAGGCATCGGAAAGGCGCAGATTGAGGAAGCCGGGGCCGGCCACCGAGACTTCCTTGAAGGCCGGCAGGCCCTGGAGCTTTTCGGCGATCTCGGCCGCAAGCTCGCGCGGATTGCGCTTGAGGCTCTTGGCGAGCGGCATCGCGCCGTTGCATTGCAGGTCCGCGAGATCAGGCAGGGTGGAGCGGGTGGCGCGGGCAGTCTCGGTCGGCAATCCACAGGCTGAAAAGGCATTCGCCAACATCTCGTCGACGAGGCGGTTCAAAGAGGCAGACATGCGGACGCTTCCTATCAATTCGGTCAGCGTTCGCAGTAAGCACCTTGGCGCCCGGAGGCAAGCGTCAGGCGGGCATTGGGGGTGGAATTTGCGATTTCAGCCGCCCGAAAGGGCGAATTTCAAGGATTGGGCCTGGAAAAGCCAGGGCCATCATCGGCACTGGACGGGCAGCCACAGCTCGAGGCCGGAACGCACCTTCGCGCTCCGGCCGCATGACGAGAGCCATGCTCTCGGCGATCGGTTTCAGCCCCGCCCCCCGGCGACCTTCTTGAGCGGCATTTCGGGTTCCAACGCATCTTCCCCGAGATGGGTGAGGTCCGGGATCTCGCGCAGATTGTCCGGCGCGGCCAGCGGGTCGATCAGATCCTCGATGCAAGGCGGTGTCGGCACCAACGTGAACTCGGCCGTATTCTCCTGCAGCACCAGCTGGCGTGCGAGGTCCCAATGGAACAATTCGCGCCCCTCCGGCTGTCCGTCCAAGACCCATAATTCATGGGCCTTGTCGCGGATCTTCTGTTCTATCTCATTGCTCATCAATGTCTCTCCCGGTCTGGGTTATGGCAAGTAACGCCCATGGCCTAGAGTCTGTCTGGCCTTGTCAGGCTCAAACCTGAATCTACCGCGACCGGCGGCTTCCGGTCCCCGCGGACGAACTCAAAACACCTATCGTCCAGGTGCCCGGAACAAGCCGGGCGCGGCGAGCATCGCGCGAGGGCACATAGCCTCAACCCGCCATGATCCCGGCGGTTCCCCGCTGCGATCAATTTCCTTCCCCCTCAACGGAGCAACCTTCGGAAGGCGGATGCGCGACCTGGTTAAGATAGGGTGAGGAAGTCAGATTTCAATCAAAATCGATATCTCAAAGCGCTTTGATAGCCCTTATCACTGAATGAACAACGATAGACCGCGCGCCTGAGCATGGCAAGTTCAGGGTATGATGGCAGTGTCCACGGCACCCCGAACGGTCGAAACAGTCGGTGGCATCGAGCCCGGAACCTTCCATCCCGCAGGAGCGTTCTTCAGAGCCAACGCGTTCACGATTGGACGCTTGCTTGCTCTAGTTCCTTGTTTCCAAGCCAATCCACGGATTGGCGAGTGCGTCTTTGTGATCCTTGATGCGTCCGTCTAATCACAAAACGCCTCAGGCATCCGTGTTAGGATGCAGATGGGAATGCAGCCCCTGACAGGGCGGTGATCTTGGTGGGTACAATGGAGTTTCGACGCCATCTCGTCCTCAACCTCGACGACCACGTGGTCGAGCGGCGCGCCAAGACCGAGGCCCTTGGCCGGGCAAGCGAAATCGACGTGATCGAAGCAGGTTCGGGCTTCGATGCCCTCGTCCTCGTCCGCGAGCGACGCCCAACCCTGGTGTTGCTCGAAGAGAGGCTGCCCGACATGAGCGGCCATGACCTTTGCCGTATCATCAAGCAGGATTACCCCGAGACTCTGGTGCTGCAGACCTCGGCATCCTTCGTTTCGGGCGACAATCGCATGCGGGCGCTGGAAGCGGGTGCCGATTCCTGCCTCGCCCAGCCCTGGGAACCGGTCGAACTCGTCGCCTCCGTCCGAGCCTTGCTGCGCATCCGGGCAGCCGAAACCGCCCTACGTGAAAGCGAGGCCAATTTCCGCACCCTGGCGGACAACATCCCGATCCTGTGCTGGATGGCCGCCGCGCATGGCGGCATCTACTGGTACAATCAACGCTGGTATGACTACACGGGATCGTCGCTCGAGCAGATGCAGGGATGGGGCTGGCGCTCGGTGCATGACCGCAGGCAGTTGCCGGATATCATCGCGCATTGGCGGGAATCGCTCGAACAGGGCAGCGCCTTCGAGATGGTCTTCCCGCTTCGCGGCAGGGACGGCATCTTCCGCCCTTTCCTTACCCGCGTCGCCCCGGTCCGGGATGATACCGGCCGGATCCTGCGCTGGTTCGGCACCAATACCGACATTTCCAGGCAGAGGGAGGCGGAGGCCGGGCTCCGCGAACTCAACGAGACGCTGGAACAGCGGGTCCAGGCCGCCATAGCCGCCCGGGCCACGGCCGAGAACAGCCTGCATCAGTTGCAGAAAGTCGAGGCGCTCGGGCAGCTCACCGGTGGCATCGCTCATGATTTCAACAACATGCTCGCCGTGGTCATCGGGGGCCTCACTTTGCTCAAGCGCAAGCTGGAGCGCGGCCAGACCAATGTCGGACGCTATATCGACGGCGCCCTCGACGGCGCCGAACGCGCCGCCGCACTGACCAAGCGCCTGCTCGCCTTCTCCCGTCAGCAGCCGCTGACGGTGGAAGCCGTGTCGCCCAACGCCATGATCGCCGACATGGCCGACCTGTTGTCGCGCACGCTGGGCGAGCATATCCACATCACCACGATCCTGGCGCCGGACGGCTGGGCGGTGGAGACCGACAGGAGCCAGCTGGAAAACGCCCTGCTCAACATGTCGGTGAACGCCCGCGACGCCATGCCCGATGGTGGCGAACTCACCATCGAAACCAGCAACGCCATGCTGGGCCGCACCCAGGCCGAGGAATTCGGCATCGCCTCCGGCCCCTATCTCAGCGTGGCGGTGGTGGATACGGGCATCGGCATGTCGGAAGACGTGGCTGCTCGGGCCTTCGACCCCTTCTTCACCACCAAGGGCGTGGGCAAGGGCACCGGCATGGGCCTCAGCCAGGTCTTCGGCTTCGTGCGCCAGACCGGCGGCCATGTCACGATCGAGTCGACGCTCGGTCAGGGCACCACGATCCGGCTCTATTTACCACGCTCGGAAGCTGCCGAGACACATCCCCCTCTGTGGGACGGGCTTCCCACCACCTTCCACGGCCATGCCGGCGAAACGGTGCTGGTGGTAGAGGATGAGGACAGGGTGCGCTCCATGGCAGTGGAAGCCTTGCGCGGGCTCGGCTACACCATTCTCGAAGCCGCGTCGCCGAGCGAAGCCCTCGGTTTCGTCGCGGCCGGTCGGCCCATCACCTTGCTGTTCACCGACATCGTCATGCCCGGGATGAATGGCGGCGAACTCGCGAGCCGCGCCCGGGCCCATTCCCCCGGCATCAAGGTGCTGTTCACCACCGGCTACGCCCCTGACGACAATGGCCGGGTCGAGATATCAGGCCTCGACACCAGGCCACTCTACAAACCCTATTCGATCGACCAGCTCTCGCGCCGCATCCGGGCGGCAATCGACGGATGAGGGTGGCCGTTCCTGCTCCATCAAACGGAATGGGGGAGGAACACGAGTTCCTCCCCCATTCCGTCCTACTTGCTACGAAACCGGCTCAATCCCGGGGCAGGGACCGCCTGTTGCGCCGCGCGACGACCTTGACGCGGGCCGGCTGGCGCATCGACGCTACCGCGAGGGTGCAAAGCCCCGTGGCCAGCAAGGTCGAGAGAACCGCAAGCAGAGTGTTCATCATGTTCTATACCCCTGATACTCGGCCAAACGTCCGATCATGCTGAATTGTTAACGCGCCAGCAGGCGCAAAGTTCAGTTACAATTTCCTAACAATCCTGCACCGACCGAACATGAGGCGGCACCTAGCCTGAGCAGCGCCGGTGGGAGAACATCGCCTAATCGATGATCGCCTGCCGGTACCCTCATAAGGAACATAGGCACTCCATGACCATTGGCAAGGGTTATTCCGCTGCGGAAGAGCCGATTGGAAAGAGCCGCCGGGCAAACTGTTAGGCTTCCCGATCTCCCACCTGCTTCTCAGCATCGTCGGCAGCGGCAAGCTCCCAAGCGCCCAGGTCGCCCGAGGCGAGGTCCTTCATCTCGGCCGCATCGAGCTGCTGCACGAGACCCAGCAGGATGCGCGAGGGCTGTGGCGGCTCCACCGGCCTGTCGGCCGAAAATCCGAAGCCGAACCGCCCGCCATCGAGATCCCCGATGTCGAGCGTGAGGACGAGTGCCGAGCCCGCGTGGAGGATGGCGGAGGCATGGTCGACCACGAGCAGGCCAAGGGGGATGGCGCGATCCACCGGCAGCACCATCTCGGTCCGGCCGCGTAAGATCATGGCCTGCCCGGGACGGCACAGCAGCCTGCCGATCACCTGCGTGACATCACGCAGGAAGGGCTCGATCGCCACCGGATGCATCTCGCCCTCCGACAGGGCGCCGCGATAGGCCGCCGACAGCACGTGAACCCTGCATTCGGCCTCGCTCAAGGCCATGCGGGCATCGCCGGCATAGGCATTCTTGGAAAGGCCGATATAGCTCTGCACCACCTGGAGATTGTTCTTCACCCGGTGATGCAGCTCGCGGGTAAGGGCATGGTTGGCCGCAAGCGCCGTCTGCAGGCGGTGCTCGCGTGCTTCCTGCTCTTCGACCATGTCGTTGAAGGCCACCACCACATTGCGAATGTCCGACGGCATCTGGGCACTGAGCGGCACACGTCCCCAGCCGGAATGGCGCCTGGCCCGCGATGCGGCCTCGATGCCTTTGAGCCATTGCACCAGATGCCGCTTCATTACCCGGGCAAAGACGACCAGCAGCAACAGCAGCGCGGCGAGAGGAGCCAGCAGCAGGAAAAGGAATTGCGAGCGGGCGGCACGCAGATGGATGTCTCGGAAGCTGGCGACGATATAGAGATCGGGCGCGGCCGGCATGGCATAGTAGATCCGCGTCTGGCCTGCGCCGCTGACGGCAACCCAGCGCTGACGGGTCACGGGAAAGGTCCCCTTGGCTGGCAGCCAGCCATTGTCGCCCGCCGGACGCCCCCGCGCGAACACGATGTCCTCATGCACGGTGATCAGGGCAGCGACGAAGTCACGCGCACCGTCACCGAGGTTGAAGACACGATCGAGGGCCTGCGGGGCGACCACCAGCAGCGCCTGCCAGCCCGGCGCATCAGGCTTGCCCTCGCGCCGGGCATAGACGACGAGCCGGCGTTCGCCTCCGAGCACCACCGAATCATAGCGGCTGGCTACGGGCGACAACACGGCGCGGGGCTGAACCACCGGCTTGGCAGCCTGTGCCGCCAATTCGGCGGCAAGCGTGGACCGGTCCAGGCCGGATATACCTGAAAACAGGCAGGCCGGGCTGCCATCGCCCTGGATCAGCAGGGCCTGGTAGCCGTCGAGCTGTCCGACATTGGCCTTGCCGACGGCCTCGCAGGAAGCGCCTGTCGTGACTTCGGCAGCCGAGATCATCAGCCCCCTGAGCACGCCGACATACCAGATGCCCATGCGCACGACGAAATTGCCGACAGTCTGTGCCTGGGATGTCTCGATCGTCTTGACGTCGTCGCGATAGGTCACCACCGCGATGATGCTGGTGATGGCGCCGACCGGTATGGCGACCATCAGGAAGAAGGTCAGTAGCTTGGCCTGGACCGTATCGAAGGCCAAGATCTTATTGATAACCAAGATCCTATTGAAGACTTGGCGAAAGCGGGCCGTCACGAGGAAGGCTCGCGCCCGCCGGCCCGTAGCGCTGCCAGCATCTTGGCATCCGGCCCCGTTTCATCCGCATCGCTGGTCGAGAGCATCTCGGCCAGCCGCGACCTCGCCCGGTTGACACGGCTCTTGATGGTACCGAGCGCAACGCCGCAGATCTCCGCCGCCTCCTCATAGGAGATACCCGAAGCGCCCACCATGATCAGGGCCTCGCGCTGTTCCTCGGGCAACTTGGCGAGGGCCGCCGTGAAATCAGCGATCGCCAGGTGCCCTTCCTGGTCGGCATGGACGGCAAGGCGCTCGGCATAGACCCCATCGCTATCCTGCACCTCGCGCGAACGCTTGCGGTAGAGCGAGTAGTAGATGTTGCGCAGGATGGTGAACAACCAGGCTCGCATATTGGTGCCCGGCTCGAACTTATCGGCATTGGCCCAGGCCTTGAGCAGCGTATCCTGCACCAGATCGTCCGCCAGGGTGATCGAACCCGACAGGGACGCGGCGAAGGCACGCAGACTGGGAATATGTGCGATGAGCCCGTCCTTGAAGCTATCGCCGCTCATCGTCCTTGCCCTCCCCGGCCTTCTTCTCCTGCTCTTCGAGCTCGGCCAGGAGTGTCAAAAACCTGTCGGGCACGGGCGCCCGGACGATCGATTCGTAATGGGCCTGCAGGGAGCGAGCGACATAGTCGCGGATCTGCGGATCGAGCTTGCCGCCATCGGGGGGGCTCTGATCGGGCAGATCCTCGTCTGGCTTCTTATTCCTCGACATTACTACTCCCGTGAAACGGCTTGGCACCGCCATTGCTTCCAGGCAGATTCCTCTCGATCAGGCCATGGACCCGCTCGGGAGGAATCTGCACGACACCGAACATTTGCAGAGTTTTTGGTGAAGCCCGTCCACGGGCTCCACCGGGAAACTCTGCCTGGGCAAGGTGAAGGCCCGTCGTCGGTGAAGACACAATGCAATGCCAACCGGCGAAACGCATCCCATGCCGAATACGTTCCATCCTGTCGAAGAAATAAATTCATTGTCAGGAACTATTCGTCTGTGGTGCTCTTCCGATGCCGCATGAGCGACCGATCAAAGCGTTTTGCGATGGGACGGGATCACCTGAGAATCGCAAGGACGCACTGTCCAATCCGTTGGATTGGCTTGGAAACAAAGAGTTAGAATAAAAGCGCTTTTCACCATGACGCGCTTTGCTCTGGGAGCATGTTCAATGTCGATCGCAGCCGAGATCGCGCCGCAACTGCCTTATCTGAGGCGTTTTTCCCGGGCCCTGAGCGGCAGCCAGGCCAGCGGCGACGCCTATGTGGTCGAGACGCTGGAGACCCTGGTTGCCGATCCTGGCTCCTTTCCGCGCGCCCTGCCGCCGCGCATCGCGCTCTATCAGGTATTCCTGAGACTGTGGTCTTCCCTGGCTTTGAACATGGAGCCGGCCAAGCAGGTCGAGGGCATTTCGCCGGAGCAACGCCTGGAACGCCTGGCCCCGCGCTCACGCCAGGCCTTCCTGCTGACCACGATGGAAGGCTTTTCCTCGGAAGAGGCAGCCATCATCATGCGCGTCGACGAGAAGGAAGTGATCACCCTGGTGGTCGAGGCGACCGAGGAGATCGCCCGCCAGATCGCCACCGAGATCCTGATCATCGAGGACGAGCCGATCATCGCGCTCGACCTGCAATCGATCGTGGAAGAACTTGGGCACAGCGTCGTCGGCATCGCCCGTACCCATGCCCAGGCGCTCGCCCAGGTGGCGGAACACTCCCCTGGCCTGATCCTCGCCGACATCCAGCTTGCCGATGGCAGCTCCGGCCTGAAGGCCGTGAACGAGATCCTGACGAGCGTGGAACTGCCGGTGATCTTCATCACGGCCTATCCCGAAAGGCTGCTGACCGGCCAGCAGCCGGAACCGACCTTCCTGATCACCAAGCCCTTCCGGCCCGAAATCGTGAAGGCCACGATCAGCCAGGCTCTGTTCTTCGACAAACGGGCCAGCATCCGCCCGGCCTGAATCGCCTTCCCTGCGAGGGCCGAGGCCTCGCCCCGCGACGAGCAGCCCGATAAACACGGGCTTCTTCGGCAAGCACAGGAAACGGGTGGCTGGTACCCGGGCTATCGGCTTTTGTCTCGGCGATCCTTTCCTTGCCGAGGCTTGTCATGAAGATGCCCGAAACAGACCGCCTGCCACCGGCCTTCCGGCGCATCGGCTGGTCGAACCTCCTTGCCCAGCTCTCCGAGCAGATCGCCCTTGCCGCCGCGCCCCTCGCGGCCGTGATCCTGCTCGCCGCCGGCCCCGCCGAGACAGGCTGGCTCCAGACGGCCCAGACCCTGCCCTTTCTCCTGCTCTCCATCCCCGCCGGCCTGATCGCCGATCGGGCTTCGCGGCGAAGGCTGATGGCGGCATCGGAGGCGTTGCGTGCGCTCTCGCTTGCGCTCACCGTCCTGCTGCTCGGCCTCGGCCGGATGAGCCTGTTCCTGCTGGCCCTGCTCGGCTGCATCGGTGCGATCGGCACGGTGTGCTACAGCGTCGCCGCCCCGGCCCTGATCCCCACGCTGGTGCCGCGCGCCCGGCTTGCCGACGCCAATCGCTGGCTGGAACTGGCGCGCAGCGCCGCCTATGCCGGCGGCCCGGCCCTGGGCGGCGCCCTGGTCGGCTGGACCGGGGCGCCCGTCGCCTATGTCCTCTCCGCCATCCTCTCGATCTGGGCGGTGCTCCTGCTCACCGGCCTGCCGAAGGAAGAGATGGCGGCCCGTACCGGTCGCAGGCTCCTGCACGATCTCAAGGAGGGAGCCGCCTTCGTCATCCGCCACGACCTGCTGAGGCCGATTCTCCTGACCGCCGTCTTCTTCAATATTGGCTGGTTCTGCATCCAGGCCGTCTATGTCGCCTACGCCGTGCAGGTACTCGGATTGACGGCCTTGGAAGTCGGCATCACCCTCGGCATCTATGGGGCCGGCATGATTGCCGGCGCCGGCATCGCACCGGCACTGGCGCGACGCGTCTCCTTCGGCACCATGATCGTGCTCGGACCGCTCGGGGGTTTCTGCGCCGCGCTCCTCATGCTCGGGACGGTATGGTTTCCCTCCCCGTTCCTGGCCGCATTCAGCTATTTCCTGTTCGGCGCCGGGCCGATCCTGTGGACGATCACCACCACGACGCTCCGGCAGGCGATTACACCCAACGCCATGCTGGGACGGGTCTCGGCCCTGGTCATGACCGCAACCTTCGGAGCAAGGCCGGTCGGAGCGGCGGCGGGCGCCTTCATCGCCGCTCACGCCGGCGCAGCAGCCTGCCTGGGCGCGGCCGCCATCGGCTTCCTGGTCCAGCTCCTGGTCATCCTGCTGTCCCGCGTGCCAAGGCTGCGTGCCCTGCCCGACATGGCCTGACGGCGCACGCCGCTCAGTTCGACCGCTCAGCCAGGCCGCGCACCTGATGGACGAATTCGTCGGGATTGAAGGGTTTGCTGACCAGGAGGCAGTCGAAATAGAGCCGACGCCGCTCCGGCAGGCCAAAGCCGGAGACGAACATGATTTCCAGACTGGGCCAGCGTTCCCTGGCCTTCAAGGCAAGATCATAGCCGCTCATCGGCCCGGGCATGCGGACATCGGTGATCAAGACCCGGGCATCCCCGTTCGAGGCCAGGATGTCGAGCGCAGCTTCGGCGCGACCGGCCTGCAGCACCCTGAAGCCGGCATCTTCGAGCAAATCGGCCGTGATCAGCCTGACATCCTTGTCGTCATCGACCAGCACCACGGTGACCGGAGGGGCACCGTCGACATCGTCGCCTCCTGATTCGGCGCCGGGACCGCCATGGACCGGCTTGCGTGGGCCCGTGCGATGTTCCGGCGCGTTGTGCATGGCTGGCTCGGCGAAGGCTTGCTGTTTCACGGCTCTTGTCCCCTCAGGCTCCGTCAGGACGTCCCGCAATGGATCGGCATCGCAAAGGCGTTTCGAAACAACGAGTTGAGGCAAACGAGCATTCAACCGGGAATGCTCGTCTGCTCTGGGGAACGAACGCCCGAAGCAGGCCTTTGTTCCGACTCAACCTTCGGGCAGCATCGACCGGACCTTGGCCTCGAATTCGCCGGTCTCGAAGGGCTTGACGACGACGTCCTGTCCTTCATCCATTTCGAGATCCTGCCGCTCGGCGGCTTCATAACCGGTGAGGAAGAGCACCTTCAGCGCCGGCCTTGCCTCGCGCGCCCGCCGGGCTAGATCCCATCCGTTCATGCCCGGCAGCCCGATATCCGTGATCAGCAGATCGATGTTCTGCGCACCCTCCAGCAGGGGAAGGGCCGCATCGGCATCCTTGGCCTCCAGCGTGGCAAAGCCGAGATCGTTCAGGATATCGACGACGAGCAGTTGGATGACTGCCTCGTCTTCGACGACGAGGATGGTTCTCTTGTCGTGATCGGCCATGCTTCGGATCTCGGACTCAAATCGAAATTGCAGCCGGAAACCGCTTCCGGAACTGAGAATCACTAGCTGCTGAAATGGGCGCCCCGGGGCGCTCGAACCACTATAGACGATCTGGCCGGGAAAACAGGAGCGCGCTCAATCGACGCGCTCGAACAGGACCAGCGAGCGGCCGGCAAGCGCATAGGCGTCACCGACGGCGATGTCGGCTTCGGGCAGGCCCGGATCGTCGGTGGCGACCAGGCGTTTCCAGGCCGAACCGTCATAGCAGGGAGGCATGGTGAAGCTCATCGTCTCGTGATGGGCATTGAGCAGGACGAGCAGCGTGGCGTCCGATCCACGCTTGCGGATGCCGCTGGCCTGGGCCCGGCCGTCCAGCAACAGGCCGAAGCAGGCAGGTTCACCCGTATCGTCCCAGTGCGACCGCGTCATTTCCTCGCCGCTGCGATGGATCCAGGTCGCCTCGCGCACGTCGATCGCCTCGTTGATGCGCTCGCCGATCAGAAAGCGTGATCGCCGCAGAATGGGATATTTACGTCTGAGCGCCGTCAGCCTGCGGACGAAGTCGGTCAGCGCCTTGCCTTCTTCCGCCGCCTGCCAATCGAGCCAGCTGGTCTCGTTGTCCTGGCAGTAGGCATTGTTGTTGCCTTGCTGGCTGCGGCCGAACTCGTCGCCGGCCACGATCATCGGCGTCCCCTGGGACAGCAGCAGCAACGCCAGGAAATTGCGCATCTGACGCTCGCGCAGATCTGTGACGGCAGCATCCTCGCTCGGCCCCTCGACACCGCAATTCCAGGAGCGGTTGTTGGAGCTGCCGTCGCGATTATCCTCGCCATTGGCCTCGTTATGGCGGTCATTATAGGAAACCAGGTCGCGCAGCGTGAAACCGTCATGGGCGGTGACGAAATTGACCGAGGCCCAGGACTTGCGACCGCGATGGTCGAACTTGTCCGGCGAGCCGCACAGGCGCGGCGCCAGGGCCGCAGGCCGGGCCTCGCCCCGCCAGAAGTCGCGCGCCGTATCGCGATAGACGTCGTTCCACTCGGCCCAGCCGGGCGTGAAGCCGCCGACCTGGTAGCCGCCGAGCCCGACATCCCAGGGTTCGGCGATCAGCTTGACATTCTCCAGCACCGGATCCTGGCTGACAGCCTTGAGGAAGCCGCTATCGGGATTGAAGCCATCGACCTCGCGGGCCAGCACGGTGCCGAGGTCGAAGCGGAAGCCGTCGACATGCATCTCGTTCACCCAGTAGCGCAGGCTGTCCGTCACCATCTGGATCACGCGTGGATGGCTGACATTGAGGGTGTTGCCGGTGCCGGTATCGTTGATGTAGTAGCGCGGCTGATCGGGCATCAGCCGGTAATAGGAGGCGTTGTCTATCCCCTTGAAGGACAGGGTCGGGCCGAGTTCATTGCCCTCAGCGGTGTGGTTGTAGACGACGTCGAGGATGACCTCGAGGCCGGCATCGTGGAAACGCGCCACCATCTGCTTGAATTCAGCCAGCACGCCAGCGGGGTCGGCGGCATAACGCGGATCGGGCGCGAAAAAGCCGATGGAATTGTAGCCCCAGTAGTTTCTCAGGCCACGCTGGAGCAGGTGATCGTCGTCGACGAAGGTATGGACCGGCAGGAGCTCGACGGTGGTGACACCGAGCGAGCGGATATGTTCGAGGGACTGGATCGAGGCGAGGCCGGCATAGGTGCCCTGCAAGGCTGGCGCGATCCCGGGATGGCGCTTGGTGAAGCCCTTCACATGGGTCTCGTAGATGATGGTCTGGTCCCAGGGCACCAGCGAACGATTGCCCGGCCAGTCAAAACGCGCATCCACCACCATGCAGCGGGGCATGAAGGGGGCGCTGTCGCGCGTATCGAAGCTGAGATCGCCCTCTCCGAGCGTATAGCCGAACAAGGCCGGATCCCATTTCAACGCGCCGACATGGGCGCGAGCATAGGGGTCGAGCAGGAGCTTGTTGGGATTGAAGCGGTGACCGGCCTCGGGCTCGTAAGGGCCGTGCACGCGATAGCCATAGAGCATGCCGGGGCTGACATCGGGCAGATAACCATGCCAGATCTCGTCGGTGAACTCAGGCAATTCGATGCGCTCGAGCTCCTCGACGCCGCTCGGATCGAACAGGCAGACCTCGACCTTGGTGGCATTCGCCGAAAACAGCGCGAAATTGGTGCCCGCCCCATCCCAGATCGCCCCTCGCGGGTGGGGATGTCCTTCACGGATCCGCGTGCCGAAGAGCTGGGTCATGCCATCGTCTCCCGTTCGGCCGTCCTGCGGACCACCCGCTCATAGAGCAGCGAGAGGTACCGCGCATCACGGCGGCACACTGCACTGCAACATGGAGCGATGCAAGCATTTGGGCTTCGTTGCAAATCCGGTTTCACATGAAACGCGCCAGGGTCGGAAAAGTGCCGCACGCTTCGCGACACGCCCCAGCCGGCAGTCATCCCAAGGCTCGACAAGCTGTATCAACGCCGGGAACCCGGCCCGATCGCCTTCCATTTGATATAGGCCGGAACTCTCAGGCCTCCCATTGTGTTGGGCCTGACCGTGGCGTGCTAACGAGGCACTCCCGATGAGAAGACAACGAATCCGGGCCACCAGCAGGGGCATGTATGCAAGATCAGACCAGTTCCCTTTCCGCCGACAAGCCCGCCGCGCCGCCCGCTGCCCCTGTCGAGCTCGACGAGGGGCCCAGCGGCGTCTCGCCCCAGACGGCCATCCAGGCCTGCCTGCTCGTTCTGGCGAGCCTGACGATCGCCTATGTCGCCGCCGACATCATCCTGCCGCTGGTGCTCGCCTTCGTGCTGAAACTGCTGTTCCAGCCGATCATGCGCCAGCTCGAGCGGTTCCGCCTGCCGCGCAGCATCGCCGCCCTCCTGATGATCTTCGTCTTCTTCGGCCTGTTCGTGGGGCTGGGGGCCGCGGTCGCAGGTCCCGCCACCGAATGGGCCACCCGCCTGCCGGACGCCCTGCCGCGGCTTCAGCAGCGCCTTTCCTTCCTCAACCAGCCGATCCAGACCTTCCAGAGCTTCATGCAGCAGATCGGCGCCAGCGGGGGCGCTAATGTCGACATTCTCGGCGCGGCTTTCCGCGGCACGCAGCATTTCGCCAGCGGCTTCTTCGAGACGATCCTGATCCTGTACTTCCTGCTGGTGTCTGGCGACACCTTCCTGCGCCGGATGGTCGAAATCCTGCCCCGCTTCAGCGACAAGCGGCAGGTCGTGACGCTGTCGCAGCAGATCGAGGAAAACATCTCGATCTATCTGGCGACGATCACCGTGATGAACGGGCTGGTGGGGCTGGCGACCGGCCTGACCATGTGGGCCACCGGGCTCGGAGACCCCGTATTGTGGGCTGTCGTTGCCTTCGCCCTCAATTTCGTGCCGATCATAGGCCCCTTCTTCGGAGTTGCCCTGTTCGCCTTTGCCGGCCTGCTGCAGTTCGACACCATGCTGACAGCTTTCCTGCCGGCCGGCCTCTATCTGGTGATCCACCTGATCGAGGGCGAAATCGTCACGCCCATGCTGCTGGCCAAGCGCTTCACCCTCAACCCGGTGCTGATCATCCTGGCGCTGATCTTCTGGTTCTGGCTATGGGGCGCGCCAGGGGCCATCCTGGCGGTTCCGATGCTCGCCATCCTCAAGATCATCTGCGATGGGGTCGGGCCTCTCAACAATATCGGCCGTTTCCTGGAGGCATGAGGCGGCAATCCGGATTTTGCTGGGCGAGGTGCGGAATCGGTGTGCCGATCTGGAGATCGGCACACCTGTCCTCCGCCATACCTCCCGCTCAGCCCGGCAGCATGTCCTTCAGGCGCAGGCGGGCGATCTCGCCGATCTGCTTGACGGCCTCGGCGAATTCCTGGTTCCGGTCATGCTGCAGGCGCCGCTCGAAGGCGGCGACGATCTCGGCCTTGCTGCGTCCCTTGATCGCCATGATGAACAGGAAGCCGAACCGGGCCTTGTAGGCGTCGTTGAGCTCGGTGAACCGCTCGAGCTCGGCGGGGGTGAGGCGGTCGAGGCCGGCGGAAGCCTGCTCGGCGGAGGATTCGGCAGTCAGCATCTTGGCCTGGGCCAGTTTGCCGGCCAGGTCGGGATGCGCCATGATCAAGGCGAGCTTGGCCTCGTCGGACGCCGAGACCAGCACCTTCATCATCGCCGCATGCAGGCCTTCGGCCGTGTCCTCGGCCGGCGTCAGGCCCTTGTCGTAGGCGCCTTCCGCCACCCAGGGCGAATGCTCGAACACGCCGCCGAAGCGCTCGACGAACAGAGCGCGGTTGAGGCGCGTCGGCACATAGCCGCCTTCCGGCGGGTGCTGACGGATCCAGTGACGGGCGATGTCGAGGCGGGTGGCGAACCAGACATCGGCATGGCTGCGGGCATAATCGAGGAAGCGGGCGAGCGCAGCGGCGCGGCCGGGGCGGCCGACCAGGCGGCAATGCAGGCCGATGGACATCATCGCCGGCTGCTCGGTGCCTTCGGCATAGAGCGTGTCGAAGCTGTCCTTGAGATAGGCGAAGAACTGGTCGCCGCTGTTGAAGCCCTGGGGCGTGGCGAAGCGCATGTCGTTGGCGTCGAGCGTATAGGGCACGATCAGCTGGGGCCCCCGCGGCCCTTCGACCCAGTAGGGCAGTTCGTCGGCATAGGAATCGGCCGAATAGAGAAAGCCGCCCTCCTCCATGGTCAATTGCAGCGTCCGGGCCGAGGTGCGGCCCTGATAGAAGCCGAGCGGCCTGGAACCGGTGACCTCGGTGTGGACGCGGATGGCCTCCTCGATGTGCTCGCGTTCGCCTTCCTTGGTGTAGTCGCGATAATCGATCCATTTCAGGCCGTGGCTGGCGATTTCCCAACCGGCCTCGACCATGGCGGCCACGGCCCCGGGATTGCGCTGCATGGCACTGGCGATACCGAAGACGGTGACCGGGATCTGGCGCTCGGTGAACATCCGGTGCAGGCGCCAGAAGCCGACGCGCGAGCCATATTCGTAGATCGATTCCATGTTCATGTGGCGCTGGCCCGGCCAGGGCTGGGCGCCCACGATCTCGGACAGGAAGGCCTCCGAGGCCGCATCACCATGCAGGATGCAGTTCTCGCCGCCCTCCTCGTAATTCACCACGAATTGCAGGCAGACCCTCGCCTTGCCGGGCCACGCCGCGTGGGGCGGCTTGCCGGCATAACCGATGAGGTCGCGATCATAGGTTTCTTGCGTCATTGCGGTCATCACTCACGAGCCCCGATAGGTCGAATAGCTGAAGGGCGAGCAGACCAGCGGCACATGGTAGTGGCCATCCTTGTCAGCGAGCGTCACGCGCAAAGGCACGACATCGAGGAATTCGCCGGCCCCGATGGCGCCGAGACCGCGGAAATAGGCACCGATGTGGAAGATGAGCTCATAGACGCCCGGCACGAAGGCATCGCCCACCATCAAAGGCTGGTCGGTGCGGCCATCCTGGTTCGTCGTCGTGGTCGTCACGCTGACGCGCCCACCCGCTGCATCCAGCCGCTGGAGTTCGATGGTCACGCCCTGCGCGGGCTTGCCCCTGGAGACGTCGAGCACATGCGTGGAGAGCCTTCCCATGTCGTCCTCACCCGATCCTGTCTTTGGGTGGCTTCGAGCACACCCTTGCGATCCGCCCGGACCGCGAAATGTTTTCGCTGGCACGGCCCATCAGGCCGCACCCCAGACCATAGCGACTTTGCCGCCCGGCATTTCCAAATATTTTGTGAAGATGTTTCGATAAAGAATACTCTTCTGCTGCAGGCCGTCCTGAGGCTTGATGGAGCGTGTCAGGCTTCATTTTCCTGCAAGGATGACAGGCCGGACGGCAAGGGCCCCAGCCGGGCGAGCTCGGTCGCGAGATAGCGTCGGCCACGCTCGACCAGCAGGTCGGCGAAAGCCTTTACCTTGAGGGGCACCAGATTTCGCGTCGGATAGAGCACGGCCAGCGTGGCAGGCGGTGGCGGATTGGCGGTCAGAACAGGAACCAGACGACCTTGGGCAAGCGCATCGGCAATTTCGTAGACCGGCTTGAGCACGATGCCGCGCCCGTCAAGCGCCCAGGCGGTGAGCACGTCGCCGTCGTCGGCGTCGAGCGAGCCCTTGATCGGAACGCTGATTTCGTCGCCATCCTGGCTGAGGGACCAGCGGAACTCACGCGAGCCGGGAAAGCGCAGGAGCAGGCATTGGTGGCGCGCCAGATCGGCCGGCGTCATCGGCATGCCGGCGCGCTCGATATAGGCGGGGGAGGCACACAGGACACGCTCGGCATCGGCGATCTTGCGCATGATCATCGAGCCGTCGGCATAGGTGACGAATTGCAAAGCGAGGTCGCAGGATTCGGCGATGATGTCGAGGCGGCGCTCGGACAGGCGCAATTGCACGTCGATCTGGGGATGGGTGTCGCGATAGGCCGCGGCGGTCGGGCCGACGAGGCGCCGACCCAGGCCGAGCGGCGCGGCGACCCGGATCGAACCCAGCGGCATGGCGCCGAGTTCGCCGATATTGGCCTCGGCCATGTCGATGGTGTGCAGGGCGTCGATGACATGGTCGTAGAAGATCCGGCCCTGTTCGGTCAGGCCCATATTGCGGGTCGTGCGATTGAACAGCCGGCAGCCGAGGTGGTTTTCCAGCGCCTGGATGCGCTGGCTGATCACATTGGCGGAAACCCGCATGCGGCGGCCGGCTTCGGAGAAGCTGCCTGCTTCGACGGCGCGGGCGAAGGAACGGAAATTTTCAAGCATGGCGGGCGGTTCCGTAGGACAGATCGGCGGCGACTGCTGTTCGTTGATCGAAACGGATGCAGCGCCCGGCCAAAGACTGCTTGTGCTTGATCATGCTCCCCCTCGTTCTGCCTGCGGCCGGAGCCGACTCTTCGTTCTCGACCTCATTCGATGAATAGAATGCGGATCGAGGACACTCAAACTGGCGAGACTCTTGCTTGTCAGCCCTTCGGGCCGGCGGTTCTTGCCGTGACTGTAGGAAATAATCATGCCTTGTGTAAGCCGGTCGTAAAGTGCCGCTTTCCAGGCAGGGACGGAAATGGGAGGAAATAACCTATGCTGATGACCCTGTACGAATGGGGCAGTCTGATGTTGCGCTGGGCCCATGTCATCACCGGCATCGCCTGGATCGGCTCCTCGTTCTACTTCATGCATCTGGACGCAAGCATGCGCCCCACCCCGAAGATCCCCGCGGGTCAAGGCGGCGAGGCCTGGGAAGTCCATGGCGGCGGCTTCTACCAGGTGCAGAAATATCTGGTGGCGCCTGACTTCCTGCCCGAGCACCTGACCTGGCACAAATGGCAGTCCTACTCGACCTGGCTGACCGGCTTCTGCCTGTTGCTGTGGGTCTATTACGCCCAATCCAGCCTGCTCCTGATCGATCCCAGCGTGCGGGTATTGTCGCCGGCCGTGGCCCTGGTGGTCGGCATTGGCGGCCTCGCCGCCGGCTGGCTGGTCTACGATTTCCTGTGCAAATCCCCGATCGGCAAGAACGAGACGCTGCTCGCCGGCATCGGCCTGGTGTTCGTGGTGTTCATGGCCTGGTTCTTCCAGCAGATGTTCTCGGCCCGCGGCGCCTTCATCCATACCGGCGCGCTGATGGCAACGATGATGTCGGCCAATGTGTTCTTCATCATCATCCCCAACCAGCACAAGGTGATCGCCGCGCTCAAGGCCGGGCAGGTGCCCGATCCGGCGCTCGGCAAGGCGGCCAAGCAGCGCTCCTCGCACAACAACTACCTGACGCTGCCCGTGCTGTTCCTGATGCTGTCCAACCACTACCCGCTTACCTATTCCAGCCCCTACGCCTTCCTGGTGGTCGGCCTGATCCTGGTCGCCGGCGCTCTGATCCGCGTGTTCTACAACGAACGCCATGCCGGTCGCGGCGACAAATGGTGGACCTGGGCGCTTGCGGCCATCCTGATCTTCGGCGCCATCTGGATCAGCGCCTTCCGCTCGCCGGCCTTCCGCGATGCCTTCGACCTCGGCGCCATCGAGGCGCCGGCGGCAACCGAAACCACGCTCGCCGCCACCGTGCCGGGGCCGGTGCACGATATCATCACCAGCCGCTGCTCGATGTGCCATGCCGAGACGCCAGTCTATCAGGGCATCAACATGCCGCCCAAGGGCGTGCTCCTGGATTCGCCCACCAATATCGCCCGCAACGAGCATGAAGTCTTCGTGCAATCGGTGATGACGCATGCCATGCCGCCCAACAACGTGACCGAAATGACCCTGAACGAACGCCGCGTGCTGCGCGATTGGGTGCTCAGGAGCGAGAAGGCGGCAGCGCAGGCCACGCCGGTCGACGCCGGCAAGTCCGCCGAAACCAAAGCAGTTGAAGCCAAGTCTGCAGCAACGGGTTCCGCCGTCCAGCTCGCCGTCCGCTGAATCCGTCTCGGCGTTAGTTTCCCTCCTATTTCCCTCGACATGTGCGATGGCCCCGCTTGCGGGGCCTTTTTTTGTCTTGGGCCAATGTCCTATCGCCGAGCACCCGGTCGGCGTGCCCATCCGTTTCGGCGACGGGTTGATCGAAGCAGAGCGAGCAAAGGCGGAAACCGCCTTTCTCGCCAGAGGCTGCCGCATGCCCACGTCCCGTGGTTCGAGAAAGGCGCGCGAGGTTTCGTCCCTGGCTTCGGCTGCCGCACACCGCAGCATGGGCGGATAGGGCGCCGGCCACCCTCCCTGACGTCAGGGAGGGTGGCCGGGCACAGCGAGGTCGGGTGGAGTTGAGGTTGAGGTCGAGTGGCGCGATCTTGCCATCCTCCGACCTGTTGGCGCCACTCTCCCCCTTCCGTCGCCGCTGCGCGGTGACAGCTTCCACGACGTCGGGGAAGGATTCCTGCGCTCCATATTGAAATTGCCAGACGGGTGGATCAGACAGCCGAAGCCGGCAAGGGATATCCGCGCCATTTCCGGCATACGGCGCGGAAAAGAAACACCGCACTATCGGGAAGCGCGCCGACGCCCGCACTTCGCAGGAAAAGGCAGGTGCGCTGCGTCCTGTATCGGCGAGAGAGAATCCCGCCCCGCGGCCGCTATACCGTGGCGCGGCCCCTGCCGAAAACGGCGAAACGGGACGGAGAGCACCACGAATCCAAAGAGCCTCCCGCTGGCGGGGGAGGCTCCTTCGGCATGCTCCGGCATGAGATAGAGCCGCGTCAGCGCACCTTTGTCGGTGGAACAGACCGCCAGCTCGTCGAGCGGGACCATGGCACGGTCTCCACAGGAGATAGCTGGTGTCGCGAGGGCTAGTCTCATCACAGCTTCATTCCCTCGGACAACACGAGAACAGCCCTGAAATCATTGACATTGGTCAAGGTCGGACCGGTGACGATCTGGTCGCCAAGGGCCTGAAACAGGGTATGGGCATCGTTGTTGTCGAGGCTGGCGATCGGATCGAGTCCGGCGGCGCGGGCGCGTGCAAGACTTGTGGGGTCGATCACCGCACCGGCCACTTCCTCGGCGCCGTCGACACCGTCGGTATCGCCGGCCAGGGCATGGATGCCGCGCTGTCCGCCGAGCTTGACGGCGAGCGAGAGCAGATATTCGACATTGCGGCCGCCCCGGCCCGTGCCGCGCACGGTGACCGTGGTCTCGCCGCCCGAAATCAGCACGCAAGGTGCGGCGGCGGGCTGGCCGTGCTGGGCGACCTGGCGGGCGATGCCGGCCATGACGATGCCGACATCGCGGGCTTCCCCCTCCAGGGAATCGCCCAGGATGATCGGCGTGATACCGGCCTTGCGGGCAACCGCCGCCGCGGCGAGCAACGACTGCTGGGGCGAAGCGATCAGATGAGTCTCGCAGCGCGCCAGGCGCGGATCCCCGGGCTTGGGCGTCTCCTCCAGTGCTGCCTCGAGATGGGCGATCACGGGGGCTGGCCCGTCTATGCCATAGCGGACGAGGATGGCGCGGGCATCGGCAAAGCTGGTGGGATCGGCCACGGTGGGGCCGGAGGCGATGGCGGCGAGATCGTCGCCCGGCACGTCGGAAATCACCAGGCTGACGACGCGGGCCGGAAAAGCGGCGGCGGCCAACCGCCCGCCCTTGATGGCGGACAGATGCTTGCGCACGCAGTTCATCTCGTCGATCGGTGCGCCCGATTTGAGCAGCGCCTTGTTGATCGCCTGCTTGTCGGAAAGCAGCAGCCCATCGGCCGGGAGGCTGAGCAGGGCCGAGCCGCCGCCCGAGATCAGGGCGATGACGAGATCGTCTTCCCCGGCCCCTTCCACCAGGGCCAGCATGCGCGCGGCGGCCTTGACGCCGTTGAGATCCGGCACGGGATGAGCGGCTTCGATCACCGTGATGCGCTGGCAAGGCACGGCATGGCCGTAGCGCGTCACCACCACGCCCTGAAGCGGCCCGTCCCAGGTGTCTTCCAGGGCCTTGGCCATGGCGGCAGCAGCCTTGCCGGCGCCGACGACGATGGTCCGCCCCTTCGGCGGCCGCGGCAGGAAGGCCGGCATGCAGGCAGAAGGCGTCGCCGCCGCCACTGCCGCCTCGAACATCGATGTCAACAATGCCCGCTCCGACATGGCGAACCTTTCAGAGGAAGAAAAGCTTTTGCGAATTATTATGTGTGTCGCGCCGCCCCTCACCCTGTCCCCAGTCCACTCCGAGCGGGGACAGGGCGCGGGACAACGCTACGGCCGGTCGAGAGCCGGCGCGTGCTGGCGTCAACCCTTGACCGGCGCGCCGATCTCGTAATTGGCCATGATCTCCAGGGCTCGGACCAGGCCGGAATGGTCCCAGGCCGCGCCGCCATGCGAGACGCAGGCATTGAACAGTTCCTGTGCCGTGGCGGTGTTGGGCAGGGAAAGGCCGAGCTGGCGGGCCGTGGTGAGGGCGAGGTTGAGGTCCTTCTGGTGCAGGGCGATGCGGAAACCCGGGTCGAAGGTGCGCTTGACCATGCGGTCGCCATGCACCTCCAGGATGCGCGAGGCGGCGAAGCCGCCCATCAGAGCCTCGCGCACCTTGGCCGGATCGGCGCCGGCGCGGGAGGCGAACAGCAGGGCCTCGCCGACCGCCTCGATGTTGAGGGCGACGATGATCTGGTTGGCGACCTTGGTGGTCTGGCCATCGCCATTGCCGCCGACCAGCGTGATGTTCTTGCCCATTGTCTCGAACAGTGGCCTGGCGCGCTCGAAGGCGGCTTCCGGTCCGCCGACCATGATGGTGAGGGATGCGGCCTTGGCACCGACCTCGCCGCCCGAGACCGGCGCGTCGAGATAGTCGCAGCCGAGCTCGTTGATGCGCTTGGCGAATTTCTTGGTCTCAACGGGCGAGATCGAACTCATGTCGATGACGAGCTTGCCGGCAGAGAGGCCTTCGGCGACGCCATTCTTGCCGAACAGCACGGTTTCCACGTCCGGGGTGTCGGGCACCATGGTGATGATGATGTCGGCCTTGCGGGCAACGTCGGCTGCGGTCGGCTCGGCCTTGCCGCCGGCCTTGACGAGTTCCTCGGGCACATTGCCGAGCGTGGTGAGGAAGAGCGTGTGACCGGCCGCGATCAGGTGCCCCGCCATCGGGGAACCCATGATGCCCAGTCCGACAAAACCGATATTCATGGTGAAGATCCTTGTTCTAGAAGCGCAAACGCCGGGCTATTCGCCTTCTCCCCTTGTGGGAGAAGGTGGCGCGAAGCGCCGGATGAGGGGTGGAGACGCCGGACTTTGAGAGGTCTGCAAGACCCCTCATCCCCCTGCCGGGACCCCTAGCGGTTCCGCAGGAACTGCGGAGT